>CAVVAP010000015.1:0-258415 GCA_963746205.1 uncultured Acidobacteriaceae bacterium
TTTTCCATCTCTACCACGCGGGATACGTCTCCTGGAAATATGGGAAGGCGTGGGAAAAAGCGAGGCAAGCTGAATCATAGTTTGCTCCGACTCCAATTAACGATCAGGCTTTGACAGGCAGGGCACGCATTACACTAGAGGAGGGAGCTGAAAATGCCCAAGAATAAGCCTGCAAACCACCTGAGCCCGCCAAAAGCGATCGCGGAAAGCCCGGTTTCCGATGTTTTTGCGGGACGCCATCCCGCGCCGTCCGAAAAAGAGTGGGCGGAGAAGACGCTGGCGCCCGCGCTCGCAAAGGCCCCGGAGAAACCTATCGGTGCTGCAACCGGCACCAACCTCGGGGAAAACAACGAGGCGCGTTTCAGCACCATTTCCAATACGCCGATCCGCCGACTCTACACCCCGGCCGATCTTCCCGGCGACTGGGATTACGATCGCTATCTCGGCTATCCCGGCCAAGCTCCATATACGCGCGGCATTCATGCCACCGGTTATCGCGGCAAGCTGTGGACGATGCGCCAGTTTTCCGGCTTCGCGTCGCCGGAAGAGACCAACGCGCGCTACAAATATCTGCTTGCGCACGGCGGCGGCGGCCTGTCGATCGCCTTCGACCTGCCGACGCTGATGGGCTACGACTCGGACGATCCGCAGAGCGAGGGCGAGGTCGGCAAGTGCGGCGTGGCCATCGATTCGCTCGAGGACATGGAGACTCTGTTCGACGGCATCCGCTCGAATCGACGACGGTTTCGATGACCATCAATTCCCCGGCCAGCGTGCTCTGGGCGATGTACTCGTGGTGGCGGAGAAGCAGGGCGCGGACTGGCGGAAAATTTCCGGCACGCTTGCAAAATGACATCCTCAAGGAATACATCGCGCAGAAGGAATACATTTATCCGCCTGCGCCTTCGATGCGGCTGGTCATCGACACCTTCGAATTCGGCGCGCTCAAAGTTTACTCCGCGTTTCAACCCGATCTCGATCAGCGGATATCACATTCGCGAAGCTGGGTCGACCGCGCTGCAGGAACTGGCGTTCACCATTTATGACGGTGTGGAGTATGTCGAATGGGCCCGGCCGCCGGGGACTCAATGTTGACGAATTTGGTCCACGGCTTAGCTTCTTCTTCAACTCGCACAATGATTTTTTCGAGGAGATCGCCAAGTTCCGCGCTGCGCGGAAAATCTGGCATCGTCTAATGAGAGATCGCTTCGGGGCAAAAAACGAGCGGACTCATACTGCTGCGGTTCCACACGCAAACTGCGGGCGTGTCGTCGCCGGCGCAGCAACCGATGAATAATATCGCGCGCGTAGCCTTGCAAGCGCTGGCGGCGGTGCTTGGGGGCACGCAGTCACTGCACACTGACGCCTACGACGAGGCGCTCGCCTTACCAACGGAAGAGGCGGCCCGCATTGCCCTGCGCACGCAGCAGATTATCGCCTTCGAATCGGGCGTGTCGCAAACCGTCGATCCACTCGGCGGCAGCTATTTCGTCGAAAAGCAAACCCTCGATATGGAAAACGGAGCCCTTAGACTATTTCGAGAAACTGGATGGCATGGGCGGGATGGTCAAAGCCATTGAGCGCGGGTATCCGCAAAAGGAAATCGCCGAAGCCAGCTACCAGTATCAGCGTGCGTTGGAGGCGAACGAAAAGATCACGGTTGGCGTGAACGAATTCGTTATCCAAGAGGAGTCGCCACGCATTCTTCATATTGGAGAATCGGTGGCGCGTGCCCAGGAAAGTAAGCTTCGTGAACTGCGCGCCCGACGGTCCAATGGAGAAGTGCAGCGCCGTCTCGATGCCTTAAAGTATGCCGCCTCTAGAACGCCGGACGCGGGCAGCAACGGCAATATTTCCGAGGCCAATACCATGCCCTATATCGTGGACGCTGTACGCGCGTACGCGACGGTGGGCGAAATTTGCGAGGCTTTGCGGCAGGTTTATGGAAGCTATACCGAGGTAAGTATCACGTGATTCCTGTTTGAGTTCGCAAATTGCGACCCCAAAGAATGGGCGGGGCGGCCGGCCTTCTCTGCCCTACGCTTTTACGGAGCATGGGGCCATCATTGCGGCGACGGTGCTGAATTCAGAAAGGGCAGTGGAAACCAGCGTTTTCGTGGTGCGCGCGTTTGTCCGCTTGCGGGCCATGCTGGCCACGAATGAAGAACTAGCCGCTCGTTTAGGAGAGTTGGAAAAGCAACTCGGAACCCACGACGGCGCAATCCAGGAAATCATCAGAGTCATAAAGAGGTTGATGAATCCGTCGCTGCGCAGCCAAGCAAGATCGGATTCGCGCTGCAGCCGCGAAGATCGGGTAGGTCTGCGTTTGAATCCAGTTAGGCAACGGGACATACGGGCATACGGTCTCTTCGAGGGAGACTACTTCATGCGATTGCGGTAAAGGCCATTGTCTACCTGTCGAGCCATCGCCTCGGGGTCGAGCTCGATGCCCAGGAAGGCAGCGATCTCGCCGGCTACGGACTGAGGTTCGCGGAGCACCCGATGATAATGCGCGCGCAGCACGCGCATATTCGATTGAACCACCAACCAATGATTCACTTCAATCAAGTGCCGCTGAAACGCGGTTTCGAGGTCCGAGGTATCGCTAATCGCGTCCGAATTACCGCGGCGTTGCAGCATTTCGTCCTGCGATCTCAGCACTTCGGGCAAGGGACGCTGCATGAAAATGACGCGATAGTCGCGCCCGGGGGGCAACGCCGTAAGGAGTTGTGAGATGACCTTGACAGCTTTGCCTTCGGCTTCCGCAATCAAATTGGGATCCTCTGGCAGCCGCTTGATAAGTTCCCACTCCAGGTAGCCTTTCGGATTGTCGGTGTCGGCTTCGCGTTGGCCATCGGAAAGAACCGGAAGCCCACCCGCGCTCAGCATCTGCATCATCAATGAAGTGCCGGAGCGCGGCAGTCCCGAAACGATGGTAATCATGAATGAAAAGTTGCCCCCGGGCGTGAATGATAGAGGCAATGGGGACGGCCGAGCAAATCTGTATTGCATGAAGCGATTCGGTATCATGCGATCGTTGTGATTTGCCTTTCCGCATGTCCCCGGGGATCGAGTTGGTCGGCCATCGCCGACGCCGAAAAGACGTTCTCTCCTTAGCTCGGGGCTCGTGGTTCGTGCCGCATAAACTATCCATCATCGTAGTTGGATGACGACAATTCTTTGACAAGCACTTGGCGGCCAGATTATCTTTGCTGTCGCGGAGGTGAGCTGTGAGGCCAGGAACCTGGGCGGTCGTCCTGCTGCTCTTGCTGGGAGCGGTTTTATGTGCCTCCGTAATTCCGCGAACCGATTCGCCGGAAACTTCTTACAACGAAATCGACACGCCCGTAAATCAGGCTCCGCCAGTGGTTCCGGCCCTGCGATTGGTACGTCCCGCCGTCGCTCCGGTGATTTTGCCGAAGAACTTCGGGAACGCCGCGAGTGTGAATTCCAGTCCGATCAGGCGCAATATAGCCGGCGTACCCGCGCCGCGCGATCCTCATTCCATCCAGAACCTCTTCTGCACGTTGCTCATCTGAAATCTTCTTTTTAGGGGATTGTCTCGCCTGAGATCCGGCGTGGCTGTTCCTTCCCTATCCAGACGACGGTTGCGCAGGTTTGTGAACGCGCCATCGCTACTTGCAGGAATTCTCCGGACTTCCAGGGGTTGTGTTTTCAACCCAGGCTGGCAGCCGGGCCACAGCAACGAATTGAACAGCACGCGCACCTTCGAGGGCGCGAAAAAGGAGGTCGCCGATGGACCAAAGAAACAGGCCGGTTTCAGAGCCCTGCGCCGAACCGCCGCGTAAGAACCGGTGGGACGACGGGCAGCGTTCGCGCATCACCGACAAGAGAGTGGCCCAATTACTGCTCGTTCTGCGACAACTGGATCAATCGCTCGGAGCCTTGGAGGAATTGCCGAAGGGCGAACTCAGTGACCTCGTCTCCAGTGCGATCGCCTCTTGCGGTTTTGTGGATCCCTTGGAAGCGCGTTGCGCGATTGCCACTGTCCTGGAGACGATCGGCGTTTACATGCCCGAAAGTTGACGATTTCAGCACTGCTCCGGCTGCTGCGCCGGGGCAGCGAGTCTTGCCCGGCGCCATGAGGGGCGTTCGCCATTTGGTGACGCTGGGCGGCGGTGGGGCGTCCGATTGCTTAAGCTCGACCGGGGTCAGGGGCGACCTCCCTTGAGCAGTCGGACGCCGTTGCCGTTTTGGCCCGGGCGTTTAGCAAACGCCCGTGACAGTGATCGAATAAACGTCGTAGTTTGTCCGGGAAAGAACCTTTTCACGGTTGGCCCGTCCATCCGGTAAGCTAGAAGGGTCGTGTTCACAGGGTTACAACCCGCGACTCTCCAATTCCGCCGCTATCGCGGCGCAGCGGTATCCAGTGCTGCGCACCTTACGCTTTTGGCTGCGCTGGTATGGCAATCCTCGCAGGTAATTGAGATCAGCCCGGCAGGGCTCGCCCACGGGGAGGGAATTCGCAACTACAAGCTGATTTATCTTCCTTCGGGCGACCAGAAAGTTGACTCCGCGCCGCCCGAATCCGCCAAACTGCTGTATCCAATGCGAGTGAGCAAGCCCCGTCCGCTTCCGGAGTCCGAGCGGAAGCACCCGGACGAGCCACAACAGGCGCTGGCTGAAGCCGACTCCGGCGACCATGCCTCTCATGCGGGATCGCCCCTGGGCACGCTGATTGACGGCCCCATTACCGGCCATGAAGTCCACGTGGCCTATCCGACAATCTATCCGGACCCGCCAGTGGACCGTGCCGGACTGCCGCGAGATTTGGTCGGCGACGTCATCATCGAAGTCACGATCGACTCGCAAGGAGCGGTGGTCGAAACGAAAGTGGTTCAGGCCATTGGTCATGGCATTGACGAGAAGATCGTGGCCACGCTGCGGCATTGGCACTACCAACCGGCAACGCTCGACGGCACGCCTGTAGCCTCCAGGCACGACGTCTATTTTCATTTCCCATCGTAAAGGCTTTTGATTCGCCATTCATTCGCCCATGTGCTAAACTCTTGCGCGATCCATTCAGGAGCGCGTGCCCATGCACAAGGCGAGGACACACAGGGCGAGCCACAAGGCAGCCACCAGACATTTGAAGAAATGCGATCCCGTAATTGCGGCCATCATTAAGCGGGTCGGCCCCTGCGTTATGCAGTTTGGCGAGCCGACGTTCCACGCCCTTGCGGAATCGATCCTCTACCAGCAACTGAATGGAAAGGCGGCGGCGGTGATTTTTGATCGCTTTACCGCTCTGGCCGGCGATCCGTTGACGCCCAAAGGCATACTCAAGCTTACCGATGCGCAGATGCGCGGGGTGGGGCTTTCCCGGCAAAAGACCGCTTACCTGCGCGACCTTTCCGAGAAGACCAAGGACGGCCGGTTGGAGTTCGAGAGGATGCCCGAGATGTCCGAAGAGGAAGTCATTGCGCATTTGACGCAGGTCAAGGGCATTGGCGTCTGGACGGCACACATGTTCCTGATGTTCACCTTGCGGCGTCCGGACATCATGCCCGTCGGTGATTACGGGGTGCAAGCGGCCATAAAGAAGCACTACAACAAGAGAAAATGGCCAAAGCCCGCCGTCATGCTGAAGATTGCAAAACCCTGGGCCCCTTATCGCTCGATCGCCTGTTGGTATCTTTGGAAAAGCCTCGATATGAAGACAGGGGAGAAGTGATGGGGCGATCGCAGGCATCAACAATCCGCGTCGATGACAGTGTGTCGGACGGCCGTTACCGGGCTGGTTTATAATCGTTAGTTCTCGCTTCGAAGACCATGGATTACCGTGGAGACGCGGCAAGCGTTATCCCTGCGTGAGTTTCTGTCTTTGTTTGCCGGCGGGACGGAGTTTTTCAACTTATGATTCGACAGCTGCAAAATGCGGGGCCTCTGGTAAAGATTATTCTGGGCGCGTTGCTGGTCCTGATTTGCGCCTCCATGGCGATCACGCTTATTCCCGGAGGAATAGGCGCCAGCCTGGGCATGGGTGCGCCTCCGGCGGGCGCGTTGGCCACGATTGGCGACCAGACCGTGACCGTGCTGGAGGTGCAGCGCGAAGCCAAAGGAATGATTCGCCAACAATTTCCGCGCGGCGGCCCGCAGGCCAGCATGCTTCTGCCCTATTTCACCGGGCAGGCTGCGGAGCGGTTAATCAACGAAACCCTGCTTGTGGATGAAGCGCGCCGCATGGGCTTGCGGGTGAGCGATGAGGAACTCCGCGATGAACTCCAGCATGGCCAGTTGGGGGCGGCGTTGTTTCCCGACGGCAAATTCATCGGGCAGGAAGAATACGAAAATCGCATCCAAGCGAGCGACATGACGGTGCCGCAGTTCGAAGGCAAGGTCAAAGAGGACATCCTCAAGCGCAAGCTCTATGCCTTGATTTCCAGCGGGGCGTTCGTGAGCGAGGCGGAGGTTCGCGACGAATTCGATCATCGCAACACGAAAGTAAAGTTTGATTACGCGGTGATTACGCAGGCCGACATCCTGAAGGGATTGCACCCGACGGACGAAGAGCTTAAGGCTTATTACGACCGCAACAAGGCGAGTTACGCCAACTCCATTCCGGAGAAGCGGCAAATTAAGTATGTCGTGGTGGAAAGCGCTAAGATGTCGGCGACGGTCAGCCAGTCGGATTTGCAGGCTTACTACGACCAGCACCGCGACGAGTATCGGGCTCCCGAGCAGGTGAAGGTGAGCCATATTCTGATTAAGACACCTCTCCCTGCGCCCGGCGCCAAAGAAGATGAAAAAGCGGTGGAAGAGGCACGCGCCAAGGCCGAAGGAGTGTTAAAAGAAGTCAAGGCCGGTGGAGACTTCGCCCAGTTGGCGGAAAAGTATTCTGACGATCCCGGGAGCGCCAAGAGCGGAGGCGAACTGGGCTGGATCGGCCGCGGGCGAACTGTTCCGGAGTTCGAAAAGGCCGCCTTTTCCATGAGCAAAGGGCAGACGAGTGATCTGGTGAAGAGCAGTTATGGTTTCCACATTATTCGAGTTGAAGACAAACAAGAGGCTCATCTAAAGACTCTCGCCGAGGTGAAGGGCGAGATCGAGGAGAAAGTGAAGCAGCAAAAGACGGCGCGCGCCACGGAAGCGGCGGCGGATGCGTTGCTCAGCCTGGCGCGTAGCGACGGCATCGACAAAGCCGCCGCTGCCAAGGGTCAGACCGCGGTGACTACCGAATTCTTCAGCCGGACCGATAGTTTGCCGGGGCTGGGCGCGAGTCCGCAGTTCATGGAGGCTGTCTTCAACGAAGCCGCCAAAGCTCCGCCCGATATGACGCAGGTGCCGCAGGGATACGTGGTCTTCCAATTGCTTGCCACCAAGCCTCCCTCCACTCCCACGTTTGAAGAGATTAGGGCCAAGGTCGAAACCGAGTTCAAGAACGAGCGCGCCGGTTTCCTGCTGCAAAAGAAGACCCAGGAATTGGCAGACCGCGCGAAAGCGGAACACGATTTGAAGAAGGCAGCAAAGGAATTGGGGGCGACACTCAAGACGAGCGATCTGGTTGCACCCGACGGCCAGGTTCCCGACATCGGTTCCATGTCCAGCGCGAGCGCAATTTTTTCTCTGAACCCGGGTGATATCAGCGGTCCAATCACCGCGGGAAGTAACGGAGTAGTGGCGCAACTTCTGGAAAAGCAGGCTCCCACGGAACAGGAATTCGCCGAAAAGAGGGACGGGATTCGCCAGTCGCTACTGGAGGCGAAGCAGAACGATTTGTTCGGCCTATTTATGTCCAATCTGCGCAAAGAGAGAGAAAAGTCCAATCGGCTGAAGATCAACCAGGAAGAGATGAAGAACCTGACCCGGCCGAGCGGGCAGGAAGGCTCGTAGGGTAATGAAGGTCCTGGTTCTTAGTTTTCGGATACGGCTGTGGTATCTTCGCAGCCGGAAGGGAACTGAGAACCGGGAAGCGACAACCGAGAACCGAGTTTGAATGCCCTTCCCGCGCGCCAGCGGAATTCTGCTGCACCCGACCTCCCTGCCATCGCGCGGCGGAGTCGGCGATTTCGGTCCGTCCGCGTATGCTTTCGCGGATTTTCTAGCTACCGCCCGCCAGGGGCTTTGGCAGGTCTTACCTTTCGGTCCGCTCGGTTACGGCAATTCACCATATTCTTCGACGTCGGCGTTCGCAGGAAACCCGCTGCTCATCAGCCTGGAGCGGCTGGCCGAGCGCGGCTGGATCGATCGCGCCAAGTCTGAATCCCTGACGGGAACCAGCGACTTCGTGGATTATCCGCGTGTCTTCCACCAGAAATTGCCTCTGGTGTTTAAGGCCGCGAGAAATTTTGTGCGCTCCGGCACGGGCGACGCGCGGGCGCGCTATGAGAGGTTTTGTCGCGAAAATCAGTGGTGGCTCGATGATTTCGTTCTGTTTGACGGACTGCGGGCGCGCTTCAAGTTGGCCAGCTGGAACTCCTGGCCCCGCGAACTGGCGCATCGAGAGCCGGCGGCCTTGGATAAGGCGAACTCGGAGATGCTCGAGGATCTCGCGGTCCGGCGCGCCGTCCAGTTTTTCTTTTTCGAACAGTGGCAGGCGCTGCGCGCGTACTGCGCACGGCAGTCTGTGCGCATCGTGGGCGACATCGCCATCTTTGTCAACTTTGACAGCGCCGATGTCTGGACCCATCCCGAGCTTTTTCGTCTGAATTCGGAACTGGATCCGGACGTCATTGCCGGCGTGCCCCCCGATTTTTTCAGTAAGGACGGGCAGCGCTGGGGTAATCCCCTATATCGCTGGGACGTGATGAAGGAGCGGGGCTATGCCTGGTGGATCGACCGTATGCGCTGGGCCACGCACAATTGTGATTACGTTCGGCTCGATCATTTCCGGGGCTTCTCGCAGTTCTGGGAGATTCCCGCGAGTGAACCGACCGCCATTCATGGCCGCTGGGTAGATGGTCCGAAAGACGACTTATTTCTCAAGCTACGCGAGGCTCTGGGGGGACTGCCGTTTTTTGCGGAGGACCTGGGATACATCACGCCCGACGTGCATGAACTCCGCGAACGCCTGAAAATTCCCGGCATGGCGGTGCTCCAGTTTGGCTTCGGCGATGTCGGCGCTCACGCCCATCTGCCGCACACGTTTACCGCCGAAAAGGTGGTGTATACCGGAACCCACGACAATGACACTCTGCTCGGCTGGTGGGAATCAGGCGCGACGGAGTATGAACGCCAGCAAGTGGCGGCGTATTTGGGACGTTGCGACGATGGCGTCAACTGGGGGATGATTCGCGCTGCTTGCCGTTCCGTCGCCAGTCTGTGCGTGGTGCCGATGCAGGATGCGCTGGGGCTGGGTAGCGAGGCGCGCATGAATGTACCGAGCCGCGGAGAAGGGAATTGGCGATGGCGTTTCTCGGCCGACGTACTGCGTCCGGAGCTGGCGCAGAAGTTAGCGGCGCTGGCCGGGGTCTGCGACCGGCTTCCGCAGCCTTTGCGGGGAATCGCCGATGAAGATTGGGCGGCATGAGGCGGATTTGAGGCGCGCCCTCCAACGCGCTGTAGTGTATTCTCGCTGGCGAAGAAGAGCGATCCACGCCGTTGAGTACGAACCATGACCGAGCCCATCATTCGCGCGCGAGCCGTCGAAAAATTTTACCTGCAGCCGGATGGCGACCGCATTGAAGTGATTGCCCCGGTCGACCTCGATGTGGAGGCGGGAAAGATCATCACACTGCTCGGCCCTTCGGGATGCGGCAAGTCAACCCTGCTTCGGATTCTGACCGGACTCAGCAAACCGTCGTCGGGCGACGTGTTGTGGCATGGCAGTCCAATAACCTCGCAGAATGCCGGCGTCGCCATCGTGTTTCAGAGTTTCGCGCTGTTCCCGTGGCTCACGGTGCTGGATAACGTCGAAGCTCCACTGGAAGCTCGCGGCGTGGCCGCCGTGGAGCGCCGCAAACGCGCTTTGCGCATCCTGGACACGGTCGGGTTGGATGGTTTTGAGAGCGCTTATCCCAAGGAGCTTTCCGGCGGGATGAAACAACGCGTCGGATTCGCGCGCGCCCTGGTGGTTGAGCCAGAAGTCCTATTCATGGATGAGCCTTTTTCGGCGCTCGATGTGCTCACCGCGGAAAGCCTGCGCAATGAATTGCTGGAGCTCTGGTTGAGCAGGAAAATGCCGACTAAAGCCATTTTCATAGTTACCCACAACATCGAAGAAGCGGTGTTGCTGGCGGACCGAGTGATTGTGCTGGGAAGAAATCCAGCCTGGGTGCGCGCCGACTTTTCCATTGAGTTGCCACAACCGCGTGACCGCAAATCGCAGCGCTTCGTCGAGCTGGTCGACTATATCTACAAGATCATGACCCAGCCGCAACTCGCCGTCGCCTTGCCGGGCGCAGGCGCTCCGGCTGAACGACCGGCTCGACAGAAATACCAGATGATTCCGCACGCGCGGGTCGGAGGTATCGCGGGGTTGCTCGAACTGCTGCAGGATCGCGAGGGGAAAGAATATCTTCATCGTCTGGCGGAAGTCCTGATTATGGATGCCGAAGATCTTCTGCCGATTATCGAGGCTTCGGTGCTGCTCGGCTTTGCCACGCTAACAGAGGGCGACGTCCAAATTACGGAGGAGGGAGCGCGTTTCGCGGAAGCCGACATCCTCACCCGGAAAATTCTGTTCCGCCAGGCCGCATTGAAGCACGTCGTGATTTTGCAGCAGATCGACAGCATTCTGCACGTCAAGAACGATCACTCTATATCGGAGGAGTTTTTTTACGACATTCTCGACGAGCATTTCAGCCAGGATGAGGTGGAACGGCAATTCGAAACTGCGATGAACTGGGGAAGATACGCCGAGATTTTTGACTTCGATCGGGCCGGGCACCGCCTGGTTCTGGCCGAACCGGTTTCGGAACCGCATGCCCCAACGACCACCCCGGTGCCCTCGTGAATCGTCCGCAGGAAAATGTTTTCCGTCCCCTGGTCAGAATCTGGTCGGTCTTGCCTCGTCCGGGGGCGAGCCTGCCGGACCTGATTATGTTTTCCGGCGGCCTGGCGCTTTTTTATGGCGTGGTGCAGGTGGGACGCAACTGGCTGGGACCCTTTACGCCGCACGTCGAGATCAGCCGCAGCTTGAGCGCACTTCCGGTCTATGCCGGATACTCCCTCCTGCGCATTGCCCTGGCCTATGTGCTGAGCCTGCTGTTCGCGATCACCTACGGCTACACGGCCGCCTATCGGCCGGGGGCGGAGCGCTTCATGATTCCTCTGCTCGACGTGCTGCAATCCATTCCTGTTTTGAGCTTTCTTCCGGGCGTGATGCTGGCGATGGCCGCGCTATTTCCCGGACGACAGCTTGGGGTCGAGATGGGCGCTGTGCTGCTCATTTTTACCGGCCAGGTCTGGAACATGGCTTTCAGTTTTTACGCTTCGCTGAAAAGCATTCCGCGCGAAATGCGGGAGGCGGCCTCGATTTACCGCTTCAACTGGTGGCAACGTTTCATTCAGATCGAGTTGCCGTTTGCCACGATCGGGCTGGTCTGGAACTCCATGATGTCGGTTGCCGGGGCCTGGTTTTTCCTGATGGCCTGCGAGCAATTCGGGGAATTTCGACTGCCGGGACTGGGATCCTACCTGCAGGCCGCGGCGGATCATGGCGACACGCAATCGATCATTTTGGGCATCATTACGATGGTCGCTGTGATTGTGCTCATCGACCAGTTTGTGTGGCGTCCGGTGATTGCGTGGGCGGAAAAATTCAAAATGGAGCAAGTCGAAAGCAGCAGCGCGCCCACCTCATGGGTTCTCGATTTCCTCCAGCGATCCCGGGGCGTGGCCCTGTTTCGCGAGCGCGCAATGCGACCTCTGCGAGAACGAATGGTTCACTATTTTGCGCAGCGGCAAGAAGCCCGCGCCCCAGATTCCGCAGATAGCAACGCGTCCTTGTGGCTGTGGCGACTGGTGGGGGTGGGATTGCTCTGCGCCATCGGCTACTCCGTCGTGCGGGTTGTGATGATTCTGACCGGGCTGCGGGGCGCCGACGTCCATCAACTCGGCTTGGGGCTGGCTGCCACGTTTCTTCGGGTGAATGTCACGCTACTGCTGGGCGCACTGTGGACCATACCCGTCGGCGTTGCCATCGGATTCAATCCACGGTTGGCGCGCATCGCGCAGCCGCTGGCGCAGATTGCCGCCTCAGTTCCGGCGACGGCGTTGTTTCCGGTGGTGCTGCTGGTTCTGATTCGTCTCGGCGGGGGACTGGGCGTAGGTTCAATTGTGCTGCTTCTGCTGGGCACGCAGTGGTACATCCTGTTCAACGTTATCGCAGGTGCCATGGCGATTCCGACTGACTTGAAGGAAGCGGCGGACGTGTTTGGGATTCGGGGCTGGGAGCGCTGGCGCAAATTGATTCTGCCGGGCATTTTTCCCTTTCTCGTCACCGGCATGGTTACGGCTTCCGGCGGCGCATGGAACGCCAGCATTGTTGCGGAGTACTTCCACTTTAAAGGGCAGACCTATTCGACGGTGGGTGTGGGCGCCATGATTTCCGCGGCCACCGACGCCAAGAACTTCGATCTATTGTTGGCCGGTACCATCGCCCTGGCGGCGGTCGTGGTCACCACGAATCGGCTGCTATGGCGCCGGCTTTATCGTCTGGCGGAGACGCGATACAAACTCGAGGGCTGAGGGTCGGGGCAGAGTGTTGCCGGTTCTCGGGTCTACGCTCTCGGGTTCTCGATTCTCCATTTGCCGCCCGGTGTGACTGCCATGTTTCAATGGTTTCCCTCGGACCCTGATCTCCTTTGCTAAATCCGCCCGCATGTTGAACAATGAATAGTGAATCGTCCACTGGCGATGCCGCCTTTTACCGGGCCGGCGCGCCAGAGAAACGCAAGGAGCCCTCATGCCCGCAACTGGAGAACTTATTCGTCACATGAATTACATTGACGACATCGCGACCACTCTACGCCGCATCAGCGCCAGCATCCCGGCCATGACGAAGGAGGAGAGCGCCCGCCTGGCCGACTATATCCGCAAGTCCGAGCCCAGCTACGAAAGCGTGGTGCAGCGACTGGAAAAGGCGGGTAAGGAAAATAAAGAGGACAAAGAGTGACTGAAGTCCGTACCGTGGCCGTGATCGGCGCCGGCATCATGGGCCGAGGAATCGCTCACGCTGCCGCTCTTGGCGGCTACCGCACCATCCTGGAAGACCTTCTGCCGAACGCCTTGCGCAAGGCCGAAACGGAAATCCGCGCCACCCTCGATCAAGCCGTCGAACGGGGCAAGGTTGCGGCCAGCGAAGCCGAAGCCGCATTCTCCCGGGTGGAATATGCCGATTCCGTGGATCAAGCCGCGCGCGAAGCCGATCTTGTAATCGAAGCCGTTCCCGAGGAACTGGAATCCAAGATCGAAATCTTCACCATGCTCGACAAGATCTGCCGCCCGTCGACCATTCTGGCTTCGAATACTTCTTCACTCAGCCTGACGGAGATCGCCAGCGTTACCTATCGCGCCGGCAAATGCGTGGGTATGCATTTTTTTAATCCCGTGCACAAGATGAAGCTGCTGGAAGTGGTGCGCGCTCGCGAGACGGATAGAGACACGCTGGCCGCAGTCGTCGAAGTCGGCAAACGCATGGGCAAGGAAGTGGTTGTGATTCAGGAGTCGCCGGGCTTCATCACCAGCCGTATCAACGCCATGATCGGCAACGAGGCCTTCTACATGCTCCAGGAAGGCTTAGCCAGCGCGGAGGACATTGACAAGGCGCTAAAGCTGGGCCTGAATCATCCCATGGGACCGTTCGAACTGGTGGATCTGGTCGGGCTCGATACCCGGTTGCACATTCTCGAGTATCTCCACCAGTCGCTGGGCGAAAAATTCAGACCCTGCCCGCTGCTGGCGGAGTATGTAAGAGCGGGGCGACTGGGCCGGAAGTCGGGGCGGGGGGTGTTCGAGTATCCGGAATTGCAGAAAACGTAAGATGCCGGGAAAGCCGCAAGCAGCGGGGGACACGGCCATCGGCGCATCGTGAATTATCGCCCTGAGTCATTTAAACGGTTCGATGGCTTCCCCGGCGTCACGCGAGTTTCATAAGCCGCCGAATTGTTTTGGGCCACTTACTGATTGATATCCTGCTTCGATTCCAGTTTCTTCACCAACCCATCGACATAGCTTTTCTGGTTTTCTGGCGCGCTCGCCAGAGCCAGCTTCATCTCTTTTGCTGCGTCGTCGAACTTTCCCTGGGAACAGTAAATGCGAGCCAGGCCGGAATGGACGAACCACTGGTCGGGATGTTTCCTCGCATTGTCGCGGAAAATGACGAACGCTTCGTCGCTACGCTTTTCCGCCTGCAACTGGCGGGCGTAGAAGTGGATTTGTAGCGGGCTGGCGAGATCGAGAGCTTTTTTCTGGGCGGTGGCGGCTTCGTCCTTGCGATTGAGCGCCGTCAAGATCTTTGATTTCGTCAGCTCATTTTCAAACCGATCCTCCGTTTCGATCGACTTATCGGCGTACTTCAAGGCTTCTTGGGTGGCGATTTTTTCGCTGAGCAGATAATTAGCGGCGTCGTCCCAGCTCATCCAGCTGTATTGCGAAAGGTTGCGAAGTTGTTTTTTTAAGCTGGCCTGGACCGCGGTGTGAACATCGACCGCGACTTTGAAAGGGACGGCGAGTTTCTCCCACTCCATCTCCACCACGGCGGAATCGGGCTGAAGGTCGTCGAAACTGTAGGTGAGAGCATTGTGCATCTCGGTGGCTTTGGGCTTGACGGTAACGCGCAGAGCATCTTCCGCTTCGTCGTACGTGAATGCGCCCCAGGAGGTCGAGTTCTTGGAGAAGATTATGGTCCACTGGTCGACGTTCGGGATCATGTGCAAGCCATAGGTCCCGCGGTCGAGGGGCTTGCCCTCGATGAGGACGGGATCGCTGAAGCTGATGGTGGTGTTGAGATTGGCGCCCGCGCGCCATACCTTGCCATAGGGAACGAGATCTCCCCAAACTTTGCGATCGTTTACCAGGGGACGATGGTAGGCGATGGTGATGTCGGTGATGCCGATGCGTTGGGAAACCTGCGCTCGCTGGCTTTGAAGCGGGAGGTCGAGGACGAAAGATTGGGCCAGGGCTAAGCTGGTGCTGGCTCCGAAGAGCAGGTAGAACACGGCACGTGAGGTTTTGCGAAACATGGGATTCATCCTTTGTCGATGGGATTCGATGAAACGGGCCCAAAAGACGACAGACTCTACCGCAAGCTTAGACGGGGCCAAAGCGCGAGGGTGAGCAACCCAAATCGCGGGACTGGGAGTGCAGGCGCAGTTGCCTGTGGAAAAAACATCGGTACGGCGGCGTCACCTTACCAGCGCAGACCAATCGTAATCGGCCAAACGATGGTTTGCTCGTCACTGTGGTACGCACGATGGTAGCGGTATTCCGCGTAGAGTTTGGCATTATGCAGGTGATTGAGGCGGTACGTCAGTCCACCGCCATAGTTGAAGCCGCCCGCATCTTTCGTGTTGGGGCCGATGTACTGCGGCAGAAGTCTGCCGAAAATATCGTATTGGAGATCGAACCAGCGGTACGCGGGTTCATTTACCGTGCCCGGGCCGAGGAATTGTCGGGGCACGGAAACGCTGCGGACATAAAACCCGACGCCAAAGATTCCATAAGCTCCCAGTTTGCCGATGTGGCGGGGAACGTTGACGATACCATCCAGACTGACCGACTGCATCCGTCCGCTTTGTTTGGAGAGGGCCTGCTCCTGCTTCACGTTCGAGCGGAAGTTCAGGTCGTAGTACATGTACTCGGCGTCGACGGCAAAGAGGCGGCTTATGTTCAGGCCTCCTCCTACGGTGCCCTGGAAGGAGTTTCCGACAAAGCTGCCCACATCGCCGCGGCCTATGCCGAATCCGCCGCCGGCGCTGTAGGTGAAGCGCTCAAAACTGGATTGCGCCGACGCTGACGCCATGAGTCCAAAGCCGACTAGCAGAAACAGTATCCGATGCTTCAATCGTAATCTCCTGTGGGGGCGGTTCGGCCCTACCAGTACCCGCAAAAAGCCACAAATCTGCCTGTGATCGCCGTTTCACAACAGTGGCATGCAATTTAGATGCGCCGGGAAGAGCAAACCAGCCCTTTTTGCCATGGGTGATCGTGAGTGAAAATAGCGCCTGAAATCATCCTTGAGAATCACGCCGGCGTAATCATTCCCGGGTCATCGTACCCAGACAATCATACCGAGATAATCAGTGCCCCGGACTGGGCCGGGACGCGTGGTGGACTTTGCCGTAAAACACCGGCCAATACTCGCGGAGCATGTTGCCTCCCGCCTTGGTAGCTAAATCCAAGCCGTAGCGTAAAAGCGTGTCTCCAACCGTGCGGTTCCGATCTGGATAGTACACCGTGGCCAATCCTTCGGCCATGGCTGGGCCCAGCAGGCCGGCAATATTAGCCACGTCGCGCCCGTCGTCGTTGCGGGTAACGAATATCCTCTGTATCGAATATTTCATCGCATGGGTAAAGGTTGGACGAATCTCGGGATAAAATCGCGGGTCCTCATGCAAAGCGGAGGACAGGAGGAAGGTCCCGAAAAATTCCGTGGAAGCCTGCCTGCCCATCGAGGCGCCAAAGCGCTTGGCGTAGGCGTCCCAACCCTGCCCGAAGCCGGTGGGAGAGTCGTCTGCCTGGCCGACCGCCGATCCCAGCATGGCCCAGGTGATCGTGTGCACGGAGATGCTGTTGTCCACGAACAGCTGGAATTTTTCTCCTGGCGAAAGCGGGGTCGTGCTCAGCGCGATGTCCGGGAAAACCACGGATTTCTCCTGCAGCAGGTTGTACAAGGCCACTCCCGGCACTTTGGAGGGTTCGGCGGGAGGGGGAGTCGAAGGGGCAGACGCCGGAGTCTGGTTGGCAGGCGCGGGTGTCGTTTGCGCGAACCCAGACGCGGCCACGCCGAGCACGAGCGCTCCAACAGCGATCAGCGCGCATAGGGGATGTTGCCAGTAAAACGGGTTGGACGACGTGGCCACCTTGTCCAAATGGGTGCTGATTTCACGAGGAGATGCCATCGCTAGAGATTACTCAATCATGAGCCGCGCGGCAAATCGGCGGCCGGAACGATTAGCGCCAGACCGTGCTAATGCACCGCCTGAGCGCAATGCTGATCGAAGGCCGCCTTCAGGTCGGCCGCAATGGCAGCGGCGTCACGAGTCTCGATCTGGTGGCGATGCATCATGTAGATGACCTTTCCCTCGCGCAAAATGGCGATCGAAGGCGAGGATGGCGGGTATGGCGAAAAATACGACCGGGCCCGCGCGGTCGCTTCGAGATCCTGTCCGGCAAATACAGTCGCCACTTTGCCGGGCTTGGTAGAGTTTTGCAAAGCGAGCCGCACGGCGGGACGCATGCGGCCGGCAGCGCATCCGCAAATGGAATTCACCACCACCATAGTTGTGCCGGATTCGTTCTGCACAAATCGGTCGACATCCGCGGCGCTACGCAATTCTTCGATGCCCAGCCGCGTCAGTTCCTCGCGCATCGGGACCACCATAATTTCGGGATACATGGAATCTCCTGGGAATTTTTTAAAGGGCGATTTTGATCGTTAACGGAAAAATTGCAGTTACCGCTCTTGCCCTACAGGATAACAGTTAAGATGGGACTTCGTTGAGTGGCCGATGGCCAGATCTCCGCAGGACGGTCTCTTATGTTACCGAGACCCGGAACCTCAACCCATCCGCATGACGATTCAGGAAAACATGCCCCTGGCTCCGTTAACCACTTTGCAAGTGGGCGGGTGGGCCCGCTATTTTGCGGAAGCGAAAAGGGAGGATGAAATTCGGGAGGCGGTAGACTTCGCTAAAACCCGCGACCTGCCGCTGTTTGTGCTCGGCGGGGGCAGCAATCTAGTGGTTGCGGATTCCGGATGGCCGGGCCTGGCGTTGAAGATCTCGCTCGGAGGGATCGGCTCTCCTAACACGAAAAACGCTGCCGGCACGGCCGTACTCTTTAGTGTAGGCGCGGGAGTGAACTGGGATGACTTCGTGGCGCAGGCAGTGGCGCAGAATTGTGCCGGCGTGGAATGCCTCAGCGGGATTCCGGGCAGCGCTGGAGGGACGCCGGTGCAGAATGTAGGTGCCTACGGGCAGGAGGTTTCCGAGACCATCGAGTCGGTGCGCGCTTTGGATCTGAAAGAAGACCGGATCGCGATTTTGCCCAATCCAGCATGCGGATTTCGATACCGCTCCAGCATTTTTAATGGCGCTGAGCGGGGGCGATACATCATTCTGCGGGTGAACTACAGGCTCAAGCGGGGTGGCGCCCCTGCCTTGAAATATAGCGATCTGCAAAACCACTTCGCCGGTCGCAAGCCGTCCCTAGTTGAAACGCGCGACGCGGTGCGCGCCATCCGGCGCAGCAAAGGCATGCTGATCGTTCCGGGTGACGAGGATTGCCGCAGCGCGGGATCTTTCTTCAAGAATCCCGCTTTAAGCGAAGCGGAGTTTCAGGAGTTGAGCGCGCGGGCGGCGGCCCAAGGGATGGAAATTACGAGCTATCCCGCTCTTGAGGCGCAGCGCAAGGTTTCGGCCGCCTGGTTGGTGGAGCACGCGGGATTCTCCCGGGGATATTCGGAAGGTCCGGCCGGCATATCGCGAAAACATGCCCTCGCCCTCATCAATCGGGGTAATGCCACGGCCACCGATATTCTCAGGCTAAAAGACGCTATTCAACAAGGTGTGCGGAACACGTGGGGGATTCTTTTGGAGCCCGAACCGGTTTTTGTGGGTTTTCAGGAGGTGCAGTAAGCTCCACGCCGAGACCCAACTTGGCTATTTCCTTCCGAAAACAGGCAAGCCCCATCTCGAACGAGAAGTAAGGGCGGCGCATCCCGAAACCACGATCGCCCCCATGCCGGCCCTGCGGTGACGGCTGGCTCGGAATCCGCCCTTTTCTTTTATCGGCCATCCGGCGCGAGGCCTTTAATCTGAATCTTCGGGAACATGGGCAAAATTATTCCGAACGAAACGGGCCCCTTGACGTTCTTCATGAATAGGTGCAAGCGTGAACGCAGAATCTGCCATGGTGGGCGAGACCATAGTCTTGGCGCGGCAAGAACAAAAAGAGGATCTGCTGGAGGCGGCGGTGCGCGAACATTCGCGCCTGGTGTTCCGGATCGCGTTCTCGGTGTTGCGGAATCCAGCCGACGCGGAAGATGCGACCCAGGAAATCTTTCTGCGAGCGCTGCGCTACGGGAAGAAAATATCCGGCATCGTTGACCGCAAAGCATGGTTGGCGAGAATTGCCTGGCGGGTGGCCATCGAGCGTCGCAAACAGACGGATAGGTTGGCGGGCCGGAACGAAGAGGCGGGTGAATCGCTGGTCGCACACGCTCCGGCGGCGGATCGAGTCCTGCTCGAGAACGAACGCAGTGCGGCACTGGAGCGGCTGATCTCGGCTTTACCGGGCCCGCTGCGCGACGCGCTGGTGCTCTCGACGATCGAAGAGATTGCGCCCCGGGAAGTTGCCGTGATGCTGGGGATCAGTGAGGCGGCGGTTCGTTCCCGCTGTTTTCGCGCGCGGGGCATTTTGCGGGACAAGCTGTTGTCAGGTGGAAGTCCAGGGAGGTAGCTATGGATCCGATGGATATTGGCAAAGCGACGGAGGATATGGGCAATGAGACGAATATCGACCAGTGGCTGGATGCGGCGCTCCGCGGTTACAGTCAGGCCAATCCCCGCGGGGGTCTCGAAAGCCGGGTGCTGGCAAGCCTCGACGCCGAGCGCAATCGCAGGGCCTTCAGGCTCCGGTGGTGGTGGATGATCGGCGTCGGCGCTGCCGCCGCCGCCGTCGTGGCAGTGGTCTGGGTGGGTGACAGCGGCCGTGACCGAACGCCGGCAACCCACGTCGCGAGCTCAGCGACGGTGCATCGCGAGACGGCAGAAGCGGCGAAGCCCCGGTTCGATGCGACGGCGGTGCAAGCGGCGAGCAACAGCGCGCTGAACAACCGTCCGCAGCCAAGGCGGCATGAGCAGCATGAGACGGGGACGCTGAGACAGGCGGAATTTCCCTCGGCGAGACCTTTGGATGAGCAGGAGCGAATGCTGCTGAGTTACGTAACCCGGGATCCCGAAACCGCAGCCCTGGTGGCGGAAGCGAGAGCGGAGGCGCGACGGCAGGATCTTGAAGATGAAGCGAAAGCCATGGGTCGGAAAGCGAGCGGGACAGACGCTGAGCAAACCGCTAACGAATGAAAAATGAAGAATTACGCAGCACGCGGGAGCACCACAAATTGCCACAAATTCTGAAGACAAGCTTTAACGAGAGACTTTTTGAGGCAAATCCTTTAAGGAGAGACCAATGATCGAAAAAACAACAAGAACGACAGCCATGAAGCGTACGGCCGCAGCCGGCATAGTAATGATGGTGCTGGTGTTTTGCGGTTGTTTGAGCCACGCATGGGCGGAGGAGCCAAGCGCCGCCAGCGCGAAGGTGGCTGAGCCGGTCGAAGCCTACCGTCTCGATTTTTCCATTAACGAACTGGAGGATGGCAAGAAAATTAATACCCGACAGTATACCATCAATCTCAATGGCAACGATTCCAATGATATTAAGATTGGATCGCGTGTTCCGGTCGAAACGAAAGCGGGAGAGATGCAGTACATGGACGTCGGCACGAATATCTCCGGCCGATTGCAAACGCGGAACGGCCAACTCGAGCTGTACGTGCGTGCGGAAATGAGTAACTTTGCGATACCCGAACAGGCGACCGGCCATGAGGCCCACCCCGTGATCCGGCAACTTAAGATTGGCGGCAGCACTCTGGCGGTGCTGGGCAAGCCTATGGTTATCGGGAGCGTCGACGATCCGAACTCGAAGCGGCAATTTCAGGTCGAGGTAACCGTCACCAAGCTAAAGTAGTATCGAAACCTGGCCGGATTCGCGACCATGATCCGACAAGCGCCGCGCTTCCAGAAAGATCTGCACGAACATCGGCCGCGTCAGTCTGCCGGTGTTCGTGTTCTGGTTGGAGGGATGGTAGGAGGCGAGCAGCGCGCGCCCGTCGGGCAGATCATAACGAGCGCCGTGGCGGAATTCGTAAGCCCGTTTGCCGGCAATCTTCTTTTTCCGCAGCAGATAGTTGAGATAAGCCTCAAAGGCAATCCTTCCCAGGGCGACAATAACGCGCAACTGCTTGAGTCCCTCGATTTCGCGCTCCAGATATGACGCACAGTTGGCAAGTTCTCCGGGCAACGGCTTGTTGTCGGGGGGAGCGCAGCGCGCGGCGGCGGTGATGTAGAGTCCGGTAAGAAGCTGGCCATCGTCGCGGGAGACGGCCGTAGGCAGCAGGGCAAAGCCCGTTTCATGTAGAACCGGATACATGAAATTTCCTGAGGCATCCCCGGTGAAAGGCCGCCCGGTGCGGTTAGAACCGTGAGCCCCGGGCGCGAGTCCAAGCACGAGCACACGCGCCTCGGGATCGCCGAAGCCGGGCACGGGTTTGCCCCAATAGTCATGGTCGCGGTAAGCGCGGCGCTTCTCGCGGGCGATGCGCTCGCGATACTCCACCAGTCGCGGGCACAGAGCACAGGCAATCACCTCTGAGTTCAGAACTCTAAGCCAATTGGGAATCGACATTTGCTGATTTTAGAAGCGAGCAATTTCGTCATTGGAAACGGGTAGCCGTCAAGATTCAAAACCACAAGTACCAAAATTACACATTCTCCGGGCCGGTTACTTTAGTGGGTACCGAATCCCGCCCCGCCGTTTGACGTTGCTCTTCGATACTCTTTACACTCAAGGTTGCGGTGCAGTTGATCGCAGCCGAGCACTTTTCCTCTGACTGGGCTGCCGCAGCCGCACCGGAAAGGTAACCGTGAGCCCCACTGAAACCAAGGAACCGGCAACCCCGGAAAGTGCGACCAAGCGCGAGATCGAGGTTGAAATTCCAGTTGCGGATGTCAACCGGCAGACCGAGTCACTAATCCAAAAATATCAGAAGATGGCCCGGATCCCCGGCTTCC
Organism: uncultured Acidobacteriaceae bacterium; assembly: GCA_963746205.1. Lineage (GTDB taxonomy): Bacteria > Acidobacteriota > Terriglobia > Terriglobales > Acidobacteriaceae > Acidiflorens. The sequence goes on from CAVVAP010000015.1 coordinate 21,978, forward strand.
GTCGCGGGCATGTGCCGGCGTCGATCATCCGGCAGCGCTTTTCGGAAGAAATTAAAACCGACATGGTCGAGGCGCTCATCCCACGCTTCTTCCGCCAGGAGGCGGAGAGGCTGAGTCTGCATCCGGTATCGCAGCCGCGGGTGACGGATATGCATCTGCACGAGGGCGAACCGCTGCGCTTCAAGGCGGCGTTCGAGGTGCTCCCGGAAATCAAGCTGGAAGGCTATAAGGAATTGCGCGCCGATAAACCGGAGATCGCGGTTTCCGAGTCGGATGTCGAGCAGGCGCTGGCCGAGGTGCGGGAGCGCCATGCCACTTTTAACGGGGTCGAAGGGCGCGTCCTCGCGGACGGCGATTTTGCCCAGGTTTCGCTCGATGGCAAGCCGAAAGCGAGCGAAGGTGCCGAAGCAAAGGTGGACGAAGGTCAACCCGTGCACATGGATGAAGTGTTGGTGGAGATTGCCGGCAAGGATACGATGCCCGAGTTCACGGAAAACCTGCGCGGCGCCGGCGCGGGAGATGAGCGCACGTTCGATGTGAAGTATCCGGAAGACACGCAGGATAAGCGACTGGCGGGGAAGACCTTCACCTACGTGGTGAAGGTGCAGGCGATCAAGCAGAAAAGCGTTCCGGAGTTGGACGACGAGTTTGCCAAAAAACTGGGCGAGTTCCAGACGGTGGCGGAAGTGCGCCAGGCGATTCGCGAGCAGATGGAAGCGGAACGTAAGCACCAGGCGCAGCACGAAGCGAAAGACAAACTGGTCGGGGAACTTATCCAGCGTAACGATTTTGAAGTCCCCGAATCTCTGATCGAGCAGCAAATCGATATACGGCTGGAGCGCGGTCTGCGGGCGCTGGCGGCGCAGGGTCTGACTGCCGAACAGATGAAGAAAATGGATCTGCCGCGGCTGCGAACCGGCCAGCGCGAGCAAGCGATCCACGACGTAAAGGCGGCGTTACTGCTGGAACGAGTGGCGGAGGAAGAAAATATTCAGGTCAGCGAGGAAGAACTGCTGCATGAAATCGAAGCGCTGGCGCGGCAATCGAAACAGACATCCGAGGCAGTGCGCGCGCGTTTGACACGGGATGGGGGGCTCGATAGGATACGAACACGAATCCGCAACGAGAAGACCCTCGATTTTCTGTATCACCAGTCCGCCTGATAGATGCGGACCATTTCGATCCTCCCCTGAGTGCCGACATCGACCCGAGGGCAGGAGTGTGGAAAGGGTGAACGTGAACTCCAATTCCAGTTCCAGTGGCAATAATAAGGACGCACACATGATGCTGGTGCCGATGGTAATCGAGCAAACCGGACGAGGCGAGCGCGCCTACGACATTTATTCCCGGCTGCTGCGCGACAACATCATCTTCATCGGAACGCCGATCGACGACAACATCGCCAATCTGGTGATCGCGCAGATGCTGTTCCTGGCGCAGGAGGATCCGGAGAAGGACATACAGCTTTATATCAACTCGCCGGGGGGATCGATCACCGCGGGCATGGCGATCTACGACACCATGCAATACGTAAAAAACGATGTGACCACCATCTGCATCGGCCAGGCGGCATCGATGGCGGCCCTGCTGTTGTCGGCCGGGCAGGCCAAAAAGCGGCTGGCATTGCCGAACTCGCGCATTCTGATTCACCAGCCCTCGATGGGCGGTCTTTCGGGTCAGGCGACGGATATTGACATCCACGCGCGCGAAATTCTGCGCATGCGGGAGATTACTAATCAGTTACTGGCCAAGCACAGTGGCCAGAAGCTCGATAAAGTGGAGAAGGACGTGGAACGCGACTTCATCATGAACTCGCAGCAGGCGAAGGAATACGGAATCATTGACGATATCATCTACAAGACGAGATAGAAGGCTGTGGAGCGAGTCATGGGCGAGTCCGCTTTCCTGCGTGACGAACGTGAAGCGCCGGGGCGTCTGATGGCCACGAATAGTGCAGTGGCGCATCTGCGAGAAGAGAAGAAGGAGCAAGCGCAGTGAAAACCAGATCGGGCACGGATGAAATGTTGCGTTGTTCGTTCTGCCATAAGTCGCAGGACGCAGTCGCAAAATTGATCTCCTCGCCAAGCGACTATCCGCGGGCGTACATCTGTGACGAGTGCGTCGCGGTCTGCAACTCGATTCTGGAAGACGACCGCACCGCGACTCCCGCCGCGGCGGTACCCAACCAGTTGCCCAAGCCCCTGGAAGTCAAGACCTTTCTCGATGAGTACGTCATCGGGCAGGAACAGACGAAGAAGAAGCTTGCCGTCGCGGTCTACAACCACTACAAGCGCATTTACATGAACCGGCAGCGGGGCGACGGCGTGGAACTGACCAAGTCGAATATCCTCCTCATCGGTCCGACCGGGACGGGCAAGACATTGCTGGCGCAAACCCTGGCTCGCATGCTGGACGTGCCCTTCGCCATTGTGGACGCAACCACGCTGACCGAAGCGGGGTATGTTGGCGAAGATGTGGAGAACATTATCCTGAAGCTGTTGCAGGCGGCGGAAGGCGACGTCAGCCGTACCCAGACGGGAATCATCTATATTGACGAAATCGACAAGATCGGGCGGAAGGACGAAAACCCCTCGATTACGCGCGACGTTTCCGGCGAGGGGGTGCAACAGGCGCTGCTCAAGATTCTCGAAGGCACCATCGCCAATGTCCCACCGCAGGGTGGACGCAAACATCCTCACCAGGAATTCACGCCGGTCGACACCACGAACATCCTGTTTATCTGCGGCGGCGCATTCGTCGGTTTGGAGAAGATTATCGGGAGACGGATCGGCAAAAAAGCTCTCGGCTTCCGAACCGGAGCCGAAGAGGAAACCGAACAGACGATGGCGTCATCTAAGCGTAACTTCGAGCTGGTTTCGGAGGCGCAACCCGAGGATCTAATCAAGTTTGGCCTGATCCCGGAGTTTGTCGGACGACTACCGGTGATGGGAGTATTGCAGCAACTGGACGAAAATGCGCTGGTGGAGATTCTGACTCGTCCGAAGAACGCGATTGTGAAACAATACCAGCGGCTGTTCGAGTTCGAGAACGTCCGGCTCAAGTTCAGCGACGAGGCCAACCGCGCGATCGCGCGGCAGGCGATGGCGCGCAAGGTTGGGGCCCGCGGCTTGCGCATGATTCTAGAGGAGTTGATGCTGGAGTTGATGTACAGTCTGCCCAGCCAGAAGAAGGTGAAGGAGTTTGAAGTAACCCGCGAGATGGTGGAAAAACGGAACGTCTCGCTGGCGATGACGGAAAAAGCGGCCAGCTAGGCCGGGGTCCATCCCGAGATCGCAAAAACGCGACACTTGCGTTCGGTAACGTTACAATCGTAGAGAACCGCGCAGCCACCATTCAACGGCGACAGACGGGAGAACGAGTTGTCGAACCCCACTCCAAAGAAAAGTTCGAAAGCAAGAAGCTGCCCATGATGCCCATACGGGATGTGGTCATCTTTCCGTACATGATGACTCCGTTCGTGGTGGGCCGGGAATCGAGCGTGCATGCGCTCGAGGAAGCCCTGGCCAGCGACAAAAAGATATTTCTTGCCACCCAGCACGACGCCTCCATCGACGAACCCAAGGCCAACGACATTTTTCAGGTGGGCACTATCGTCAACATCGTGCAGAGCCTGAAACTTCCCGACGGCAATATCAAGGTATTGGTGGAAGGCATTGAGCGCGGCAAGATTCTGCAGGTGACCGAAACCGACGGCTACCTGCAGGCCACGGTGCGAGTGGCGCGCTATGCCACCGAAACGACGGCGCAGATTGAAGCGGGCATGCAGCGCGTCACTGGCATGTTCGAGCAGTATGTGAAGCTTTGCCAGTCCCTGAACTACGAGACCATGATCGCGGCCGTGCGCATGGAAGATCCGGCCAAGCTGACGGACACCATCGCCGCCAACCTGCAACTCTCCATCGAAGAAAAGCAGGGATTGCTCGAGATCTTCGATCCGGCCGAGAGGCTGAACCGGATCGGCGACGTCCTCGATGTGGAAATTGAAAAGCTGAACATGGATCGCACCATCCAGTCGCGTGTGAAGCGGCAGATGGAGAAGGCGCAAAAAGAGTATTACCTTAACGAGAAGATCAAGGCCATCCAGAAGGAATTGGGGCGGGGCGAGAAAAGCGAGTTCGACGAACTGAAGAAGAAAGTCGAAGCCGCGGGGATGCCCAAGGAAGTGCGCGACAAGGCGATCCAGGAACTGAAAAAGCTGGAAGCCATGCCACCCATGTCGGCGGAATCCACCGTATCCCGCAATTACCTCGACTGGTTGCTGGCGGTGCCGTGGAAGAAACGTTCGAAGGAAATCCGCAACATCACGCGCGCCGAAAAAACCTTGAACGAGGATCACTATGGGCTGGAGAAGATCAAGGAGCGCATCCTGGAATTTCTCGCCGTCCGCCAATTGGTGAAAAATCCCAAAGGCTCGATTTTGTGTTTCGTCGGTCCTCCGGGCGTGGGCAAGACTTCGCTCGGAATGTCGATCGCCAAGGCCACGGGCCGAAAATTTGTCCGCATGTCGCTCGGCGGAGTGCGCGATGAGGCGGAAATCCGAGGCCATCGCCGCACCTATATTGGTGCTTTGCCGGGGCAGATCATCCAGATGATGAAAAAAGCCGGGACCAAGAACCCGGTCTTCATGCTCGATGAAGTGGACAAGATGTCGATGGACTTCCGTGGCGACCCCTCTGCGGCGCTACTCGAAGTGCTGGATCCGGAACAGAATTTCATGTTTGTCGACCACTATCTCGACGTCGAGTACGATCTTTCGCAAGTCTTCTTCGTGGCCACGGCGAACGTAATGCATACCATTCCACCGGCGTTGCAGGACCGTATGGAAGTGCTTCGACTGCACGGTTACACCGAGCCTGAAAAAGTCGAAATCGCCAAACAATTCCTGGTCAAGAAGCAGATGGCGCAAGCCGGATTAACGGAGAAAAATGTGCAGTTCTCCGACGAGTCGATCCGGCAGATGATTCGTGGCTTTACGCGCGAGGCTGGAGTCCGCAATCTGGAGCGCGAGATCGGCAACGTCTGCCGGAAAGTGGCGCGCAAAGTTGTGAAGGAAGGCGCGGGATTTTCGGCGGCGATTCAGCCCGAAAAAATTGGCGACTATCTCGGCGTTCTCAAGTTCCGCGACACACTCGCTCACGAGAAAAGTGAAGTTGGCCTGGTCACGGGCTTGGCCTGGACCGAGGTCGGAGGTTCGATTCTCAGCACAGAAGCCATGGCAGTGGACGGCAAAGGCAAGCTGACTTTAACCGGACAACTCGGCGACGTGATGCAGGAATCGGCGCAGGCTGCCATGTCCTACATTCGATCGCGAGCGGCCCGGCTCGGTTTGGCGCGCGATTTCTACCGCGCTCTGGATATTCACGTCCATGTGCCCGAAGGGGCGATTCCTAAAGATGGTCCCTCCGCGGGTATTACCATTGCCACCGCCCTGGCCAGTTCCCTCAGCCGTATTCCGGTACGGCGCGATATTGCCATGACCGGTGAAATCACTCTGCGCGGCAAGGTACTGCCTATAGGGGGACTGAAGGAAAAGCTTTTGGCCGCCCATCGCGCCGGGTTGTTCGAAGTGATTTTGCCGCAGGAAAACGAAAAGGATGTAGCCGAAGTTCCGGAAAACCTGCGCACCGCGATGAAGCTCCACTTCGTCGATAACATGGACCAGGTACTGGCCATCGCCCTTGAAGGCCCGCTGCCGCAGATGCCGTCGGAGGCCGAGACCATGGCTCCGATTGCGACCCCGTCCGCGGTGGAGATTCCCGCAGCGCGACAGTAGCTTGCGAGCCCGGCACGTGCGGCGCTCCTTAGTTATGCCGTGCCGGCAAAGTTTTTCCATTCCTAGTTCTTCTCACACACATTGAAAACTTGTTTGCCCGCGGCGCTTGCCAACGCGCGGCCTGAACGCGGACACTGTGCTATGCGGATTCTGGCGCGATTCATGCTGTCGGCGAGCGATCTGGCGCATTTTCCCACTCCCGGCGTGCCCGAGATCGCGTTTCTCGGCCGGTCGAATGTGGGAAAATCCAGTGTCATCAACACCTTGTTGGGAACCAAACTGGCGCGCACCAGCAATACTCCGGGACGCACCCGGAGTATTAACTTTTATGAAGTCCGCCGGGCGGGGCAGCCCGGCCCGGAAATGCTTTTTGCCGACCTGCCGGGATATGGCTATGCCAAAGTGTCGCGGGAAATCTCGGCCGACTGGTCCCGTTTTGTCGATCCCTACCTGCACCAGCGCTCCAGTTTGGCGCTCTGCCTGGCGTTGGTCGATTCCAACATTCCGCCGCAGGAAAGCGATGGCCAGTTAATCGAATTCCTGACCGCCAAAGGGCGGCCGCACGCGATCGTGGCGACCAAATGCGACCGGCTGTCGGGCAATGGTTTGCGGCAGGCGATGGACGCGCTCGGGAAAGCGTACGGCGGCGTGCCCATCGTGGCTTTTTCGTCGAAAACGGGAACTGGGAAGGACGAACTTTGGCAGCAAATCCGCGCCGCGTGTTTGTTAATCCCTGCGGGATGAGTATTCCGTCTCCCTGCCTGAGATTGAAGAACCTCTTCTGGGAGGGAGCCCGGAGAAGCGTTACCGTGGTCACCGGCTTCCCGCGCCGACCAGCAGGCGATCCTTTATCATTGAATCATGGCTAAATATCTCGTGACCGGAGCGGCTGGATTCATCGGCTCGGCGTTGGTCCGCGCTCTGCTGGAGCGCGGCGACGAAGTGCGCGGTATGGACAATTTTGCCACCGGCAAACGCGAGAATCTGGCCGAGGTGATAGGCCAGATCGACTTCCATGAAGCCGACATGCTCGATTTGGACGCCATGCGGCGGGCGTCCGAAGGGATCGATTACGTGCTCCACGAGGCGGCGATTCCCTCGGTTCCAAAGTCCGTGCTGGACCCCTTGGGCAACAATCGGGCCAATGTTGACGGCACCGTGAATGTTTTGGTGGCGGCGCGCGACGCCAGGGTGAAGCGGGTGGTGTATGCCGCCTCCTCCTCGGCCTACGGCGATACGCCTACGCTGCCGAAGCATGAGGGCATGTCGCCTGATCCCATTTCGCCCTACGCCGTGGCCAAGCGGGCGAGCGAGTTATACATGGTGTCGTTCTACCGCTGTTATGGTCTGGAGACGGTGTGCCTGCGTTACTTTAACGTGTTCGGACCGCGCCAGGATCCTTCCTCGGAATACTCCGGCGTCTTGGCAAAATTCAGCCGGCAGATGATGCGCGGCGAACAACCCACTATTTTTGGCGATGGCGAGAGCAGCCGTGATTTCACTTACATCGACAACGCCGTGTCGGCAAATCTGCTGGCCTGCATGTGCCCGGCGGAGGACTGCGCCGGGCAGATTTTCAACTGTGCCACGGGGCAGCGGGTCACGCTGAATGACACGTTTAAAGCGCTGCAACAGCTGACGGGCTATCGCGGCAGCGCGCGCTACGCTCCTGAGCGCAAAGGGGACATCAAACATTCGGTGGCGGATATCACGAAGGCGCAGAAGCATTTGAAATACAAAGTTCTGGTGAATTTTGAAGACGGCTTGCGCCGCACCGTCGAATGGTACAAGAAGAGCGAGCGCCAACCCGTCGGCGCGTAAGCGGTCAAAAAGGGTGGAGTCGGTGACGTGCACAGTTCCGCAATGCGCCCCTCGCCCGCAGCGTTGTTACTCGTTTATAACGGGCGGTGGCGCTCCAGATTCCGGCCCGCATGAGACTTAGGCTTTGTCGGTCGTTCGAGAGCAATGAGTTCGCTCAGGTCATAGCGGAAGGGCCCATAGGCGCTGAAATTTTCCTCGTCGAACAGACGTTTCGCGCCGCAGTTGAGACAGACTTGATAGGAATAGCCCTGAACCCCGACCGGCCAACTCATGCGGCCGTGCCAGCAGCCTCGAAAGGCCACTCCGACCGCTCCCACTAGGCCGCTCGCCACGACCTCGGCGGCCCAGCGCCAATTGGATTTTCTTGCTGGCTCAGATTTTTGCGGTTCCGGTTCGGACAGGTCTGTCATGGTATCTCCGAGAACGCTTTTGTGGATGGCATTTTTGTGGGGTGCTTTTTACGATCTGTATTTTGAAGATAGGACGAATCGGGATGGAGCGCAAAATCTGAATGGTCGTAGTTGTGCAGCGAATCTCACGTACCGCCTTGCTGGTGAGCCACAACGGGCTTTGGGACGTGTACTTATGGCGATTGCGGGGCCTGGAAAAGGCGATTAGGCTGAAAATTGCAGTATTCCCTACTGTTGGGTGATGTGCGGCCGGTGGAAAACGAGATCGAACTTGGCGGCTGAAACTAACTTGGCAGCCCGGACCAAGTTCGCGGTTTAGGCGGGTTGCGATCGACAGTGGGTCAAGTGATTTGTGACAAGGCTATAGGATGAGTGCCAATCCAACCCGCGTCGAGTGGGACGCTCCGCCCCACGCGGAGTTTACCTCTCCGTTGCAGGAGGGCAACCGCGTTCTCGAGTCGATCGCGCGGCAGGAAGCGATGCGCGCCCTGCTCGCTTTCTCCGACCTCCACGAACAAATACGCAACCGGCGATTGGCAGGGGGGCGCGGCTTTGATCGCGATCTGTTCGAGACCGAGCGCTTCATTCTCGACGAAGTTTTGCAATTGATCTGCGATCGCGCCCAGACGATCATGCCGGTCGACGGCATCCTGGTGGCCCTGGCGGAAGGACCCGATATCGTTTGCCGCGCGGCGTCCGGACCCCGGACTCTGGCGCGCGGAGTGAACTTGCCCGGCGAGTCGGAGTTTTTGCAGGAGTGCCTGCAGTCCGGACACATTCTTCGTTGCGACGATTGCGAGACCGACCCTCGCGTCCGCCTCGACTTTACACACGCGATGCAGGCGGGCTCGACAGTGGTGGTTCCCTTGCGTGGCCGGCGCGAACAATTGGGCGTGCTACAGGCGTTTTCGAATGCGCCGCGAGCCTTTACCGATCAGGACGTCCGCTGTCTCGATCTGTTCGCGGAGCTGGTGCTTTCCGCTTTGAAACCGGAAGATCAGGACCGTCGCATCGGCTGGTTGTCGGATGTGGCGGGAGAAATTCTACAGGCAAGACCGGCCTCGGGCCTGGCGCTCGACGCAGCGTCTAGCGAGTCGGGAACTGCGGGGGAGACTGTTTCCGCAGTATCAACCACCGTGCTTCCGCGCCCCGAGATCGAAAATGATTGGGCGCCGGTGATCGAACTCGACGAGCCTTCGGTCGCCGCGGCGCACTCCCTGCCCACTTTGGGCGGCCTCGACGTTCCCGGCGGTTCGCGGCCGGGGTTGGGCGTAGCGCTGAGCTTGGTAGTCGTTGCCGCTCTGCTTGCGGGCGCGGGTTGGTTGGGCATACAACATCGCGACAGGTTCACGACGGAAAAGAAAGAGCTCGCCCATTCCGCCGCCGCACCGGCAAAGCAACCGTCAGCCGCCTCGCCTCCAACGAACGCTCCGTCTTCCATGGCTACAAACTTCGACATCGTGCTTTCGAACGAGGCGGGGAATGGCGGGGAAACGGCTGACGGCGCTGCAGAAAACAAAACGGCGGCGAAAATCACAGGCGTGCGCCACTGGTCTTCGACTGCCCGCAGCACGGTGGTGATTGACATGGGAGATGAGGTTCCCTATGAGGTACATCGCCTGGCCTCGCCAGAGCGGATTTATTTCGATCTCCACGGCACCGTCTTGGCCCCGGAGTTGAAGGAAAAGACGATGGACATCGGCGATGAATCGCTGACCCGGGTGCGGATTGGCCAGCCCGCCGCCGGCGTGACGCGAGTTGTGCTCGACACCAAAGAAGGCTCGAATTTTTCCGTCAGTATGGAGTCGAGCCCCTATCGTCTGGTGGTCGAGTTGAGCGGTGCGGAGAAAACGCTGGCGGCCAGCCACTCTGCGGCAAACTCTCTTCCTTTGAACGCAACGCCCACACTCGCTGACCGATCGGCCGGATCAGCAGTCTCGCCGGCACCCGCGCATGGGGCGGCGTTGCCGCTGCGAACCTCGGACCAGCCATTGCTGGAGAAAAACGGCAGATTTCGAATCGTGCTGGATGCGGGACACGGGGGCTGGGACCTGGGTACGGTGGGACGGCGAGGTTTGCTGGAAAAGAATCTGGTGCTCGACGTTACTCAACGCCTGGGCAAGTTGCTGGCGGCGCGGTTGGGCTCCGAGGTAATGTTCACGCGCTCCGACGACACCTATCTGGCGCTCGATCAGCGCGCCGATATTGCCAATCAGGCGCAGGCCGATCTGTTCGTTTCCGTGCACGCCAACTACAGCAGTTCAGCCGCGGCCCGCGGAGTAGAGACCTACTACACCAATCTGTTTGCGGCTCCGGGATCGCGCGAACTGGAGAAACACGAGGACGGAACCATCAGCAAGCTTGCGCCGGTCTCGCTTTCGCTCGGCGGCTTGCACGAAAAGATCGAGGAATCGCGCCGACTGGCGGCTAGTGTCCAGCGTTCTCTGCACGACACGCTGGCCTCGAACAATCCGGAGATTCGCAATCGCGGCATCAAGGACGCCGCCTTCCTGGTTCTGACGGGCACCACGATGCCGGCCATACTTACAGAAATCTCTTTTGTAAGCAGTCCCGCGGACGAGCGCAACCTGCAAGATCCGGCCTACCGGCAACGAATCGCGGAGGCGCTTTACCAGGGTATTGCCCGGTACGAGCAATCTTCGCCGCGCACGAAAATTGCCCAACTGCAGACCCGCTCGACGGGAAGGTAGTCCCGCGACGCGGTCCAGCCTTTAGTTTGCGTCTAGTTTGTTTCCTTCAACCCGCCGTACTTCTTGAGCCATTCCAACTCCTGACGAACTTTGATCTTTCCGTGCCAGGGATTCTTCGCGAGTGAGTGTCCCTCGCCGGGGAAAATCAGCAGTTCGCTGGGAACATTCAGTTCGTGCAGCGCGCGATCCAGCAGATAGTCCTCAAGCACGGCGACCCGGATGTCGTCAGCGCCCGCAACCATGTGCGTGGGGGTGCGGACTTTGTCGAGCTGATAGATCGCGCCCTCGCTACGATAGCGGTCCGGCGTTTCCCAGGGCAGGCCGCCGAGGAAGTAGGCGTCATCGAAGGTGGTGTCATCGTTACCCCAGTTGGCCACGTGTTCCACTGCGCCGGCGCCAGTAACTGCGGCTTTGAAGCGCGCGGTTTGGGTGATCAGCCAGTTGGTCATGTAACCGCCATAGCTGTAGCCTCCGACCGCCAGCTGGTTGGGGTCGGCGATAGCGTCCTTCACCAGGGCGTCGACGCCGGTCAAAATATCTTTGCCGGGGCGGGACACGATCTCCGGCACGATCTGCAGCGCGAACTTGTCGCCGTAGCCGGTCGAGCCCCGATAGTTCGGCTCGAATACCAGCCAGCCCGCAGTGGCCGCGAGCCGGTCCCAGACATACCAATCGGCCTCAAAGTGGTTGCCATCGGCATCCTGCGGACCGCCGTGGATGAGCACAAACATGGGCAGGTTCTTCGCCTCGAATTTTCCTGGCGGATACATGAGCATGCCTTCGACCGGCGTGCCGTCATCCGAAGTCCAGCGATAGGGCTTCGCCTGCGGCAACTGGCGCTCGGTGAAGAGTTTATTGAAAGAGGTAAGGGGCTTGGCTGTCGTAAGTTTGTCCGGACCTTCGGCAATATAGATCTCTGTGGGGCGCTCGATGGCGGAATAGGCGAAGGCGAGGCGAGGACTCTTCAAGGCCGAGGCCGGAGTTTCGTAAGTCCCCGCCCATCCCTCACGCTTTACGGTCGGCGCTTTGGGATTCGCTTGCGTTGCCAGTTGCACCTCGGTGCCGAGGCGGCACGCGCATAATACCGAGCCATCCGGTAATAAAGAGTAATGAACGATTTCGCCGGGATAATCCGCGAACCAGCGCTGAATGTTTTTGTTGTCGGATTCGCCGGTGGCATCCAGCCAGTACAGGCGAGGCTGCGGATCTTCGTACTTGCCTTCGACCGAACCCAGGTTGACCTGAAAAAACAAGTGGCGATTATCGGACGCCCATTCCGGATTCTGCTCCACTCCCGCATTGCGAGTGAGGCGAATGGGCGCGGATTCGGCGGAGCCACCGTTGAGGTTGACGAGAAAGAGTTCGACATCCTCGACCTTCTCCTGGCGTTGCGACACCGATGCCGTCAAGAAAGCCAAACGGCTGCCGTCGCGCGCGACGGTGATTTGATCGACCCGCAACGGAGTGTGCGCGATGACGACCGCTCCGGGCGTGGCGCCAGAATCTTTTTCGTCCTCCGCAGTCTCTTTGGATCCGAGCGCGGCGTGGCGCGCCATGGCGTCATCGAGAGTCAAGCGGAAGATCGCATCGCCGCGCTCGTCGCCCCGGTAGCGGACCACATCCTTCCAATCCTTCTTGTGATCGTCGTTCTGTTGTTTAGACCACGGTTGGCGGGTGGCAAAATAAATTGCTTTGGAGTCGGAAGACCAGGCGAAGGTGTGGACTTCTTCCTCTCCCGAGGTGAGGGGAAACGCCTCGCCGCCATTTGGCGAAATCAGAAACAGTTGCGCGACGTCTCCCTTGTCTTTGGTCGAATCGCGTTTTTTTTCGCGTTCCTGGTTTCTAGCATCGCGTTTGCCGTCTCCGGACCCCGATTCCTTAGGCTCGGCGGTTTTGCGTTCGGAGAGAAAGGCGATCCACTGACCGTTGGGCGACCATTGCGGTGAACTGTCCTGACCAGATTGCGTCAACTGGATCAAGCTTCCGTTCGCCACACGGTACAGCCACAGTTCCTCGCGAAAAATCTGCTGATCCCAGTCGGCGCGCTCGGCTTCAATGACCACCGAGTTGCCGTCCGGGGAAAGTTTCACTCCCGGGAAACTCACAGAATTGAAAAACTCGTCGAGCGTGATCTTGGCTTTCGTGGGGTTTGCATTCTGGCTGGGAGCCAACGGGGACAGGGCTAAGAGAAAAAGGCAAAGTGCTCCCGAGGATGATAAACGAAGGAATGAAACAGCACAGAGAAGAAAAGAAATGGGTGATCGCAGCATAGAGTTCTCGGCGGCCTTTCAAGAAACAAGAGGTATAAACTACGGGCAGGTTGCTGGCAAGCGTTCCGTGAAGTTTTTAAGTTTGCGGATCTGACTGTGAGCCACGATCGAGGGCCGGCATGCGCGCGAATTACGAAGCGCACTAGGGTTTAACAGTATTGGTGTCCGCTTCCGTGCGCTGAGCTTCAGTTTCGGGAGGCGCCAGGAAGTGGGGTTTGGCCAGCGTTCCGGCAAGCGTCCATGATTGCTCATCGCCTCGCTGAAGAACCACATCAAGATTGCCGGTGGAGGAAACCGTTCCACTCACCCGGTAAATACCATCGTGGGATTCGAGTCTGCCTGGCAATAATTGCCAGACATTTTTTTGCAGCCGTAGCTGCGCAGCGAACCGGTATACGGACAGAGGCGCGCGCGAGCCTGGAATCTCAACATGGGGCAGAGAGCCATTGCGCATCACAACTCGCAGGCTGCCGTTGCTGTGCGCCCATAGCTCGTGCAGATCGTTTGCCGCGCCTTCGATTTCAAACTTGCCGTCGGCCTCTCCCGTAATCCATTCATCGTTCATCAAAGCGCTCGATTGGGACAGCGAAGCGTTCCGCAGAATGCCGGCACCGTGATAAGCAATGCTTTGGCTCGCGCCAGCGTGGTTCGAGAAGTCGAGCGTCCAGTCTCCCTGATGCGTCCCGCCGAGCAGTTGGGCGCGGAGATCGTTGAGCGTGATCTTGCCTCGATCGATCTCCAGTCGAGTGACGATCTGGGTGACGGGCAGCTTCTTGAACAAGAAGCGCCCCACGCGCAAGGTGCCATAAGCCCGTATGGCGTGCGTGGGCGGATCGGCGAGCCTGGAGTCTTCCGTGGAAGTGGAATTCAGAATGCGATACCACGGCCGTTCCTGCGAATGAGGCGCCAGCCAATCGGCGAGGTCTCGGCTGGAAAATTCGTCGGCCGCGAGGTCGAAGCGAAATTCGCAATTGGGCAGACCTGCTGACCTGACTGCGGGCGAAGTGCCCGGGAGGGAGCAATGGCGCAGCGCCTCCACCCATCCGCTCCAACGCGTGTTTCCGGTGCGGGCGGAGATTTTCTCCAGCAAGACCGTGTCAGGAGTGAGAGTGAGATTGGCGGAGTCAATCTTCAGCGTCGGGTTAAGGCCTCGTATCTCGGCGTGGACATCTCTCAGTTTAGCGGTGCCGGAAGTCACGGCGGGGGCGAAGCCCTGCCATGGTCCAGACATGCTCACATCGAGTTTGGCGGTGCCTTCGGCAGCCGGTTGCAATACGGTCAGGCCTAAAAAGCCCTCCATCCGAAACAAATCCTTCAGCGTCATGTCGCCGCGGAGAAAGAGTCGGTAGCCCCTAGCCGACAGCCAGCCACCCGCTTCTACCGGCGGCGACGCGTCGATCGCCAGCGGGAATGGCCCAACCCGCAAGCGAAGTTCTTCGTCATTCCTTGCGGCCCGTGCAGCAATTGTTCGCGGCTGCCGCGGTTTGTCCTTGGGCGATACCTCGACAAAGTCGGCCACTCCCAGCGACAGTGGAATGGAGCGAATGACAATCTCCTGCGGGTTGGAATTGCCGGCGCTGAAGACGAGGCGAACGTTGGTTAAAGCGCCGTTCCCCGCCCACGTTCGCGGCCAATTCCGCAACCTGTCCGGCGCGGACTTTGCCTGAGATCGATTCCCGCCGCGGGTCAGGTGGAATTCGGCATTCAACGCGCCAGCGGCGTTGAGGTCGGCGGGAACTTGCTTCTTCGACTGCCGCAGCAGGCGGACGAACGAACTCAGCGGCAAATCTTCTGCGTTGAGCGTCAGATCGTAGACCGGCTCCGAAGTCCAGGCCCAGTTTCCGCGCAGGCGCAGCGTTCCCCCGTTCACCGGAGATTCGCAGAGTACGGTCTCGAGCGCCAGAGACATTGCGTGAGATTGCGCCGAGCATTCAGCCGCCAGACGAACACTTTCGCTGGCGGCAATATCGTAGCGATGGAAACCGTCGACGGCGATTGCGTTCCGGATGCGCAAAGCTTCTGGTGTCCCCGAAAGGTTCGCCGAAAAATCCACGGCGCCGCGCCATCCACGATCTTTTCCGCTGAGGAGCTTCGTCATTTGCCCGAGCTGACCATTCTTCCAGCGCAGGTTGATCTGAAGGGGAGTCGAGGGCAAACTCGACGCACGTTGCCATATGGCGGCGATTTGCAGCACACCTGTGTCGGTCAGATTAAAGTCGGTGCGCACCGGCTGCGCCTGCATGCGAGCGCCCCAGGAGTTTTCCGAATCCTGCCAAAGCGCCACCTCGGCGTCGACCAGGGCGTAAGACTTCTTCGTCTGCCCCAGTTTGAAATTGATGCGGGCGTTGCTGGCTTCGAGGTAGGGAAATGCGGGGCGGTGTTCGTACGCGGACTTGGCGGTCGGGGCCGCGGGAATTTGCGCATTGCGTTCGAGCAGGCTGGCCAGGTTCCAGCGGCCTTCCTTGTTTCTTACCAGATTGATGCTGGGTTCACTGGCGCTCAGAGTCGCGATTTCAAGGCGCCCGCGCAGTAGGGACCGGAAGCGGATGGCGGCGGAAACCTCTGGCGCGCGAATCATCGGCTCCTCGCTAAAGCCGGGATCGTCGTAGATGACGAGGCCTTCAAGATCGAAGCCGGGACGCGGCAGGAGGCGCAAGTGCACATCGTCGAGCGCGACCCTCCTGCCTAAAGCGTTGCCGATGGTAGTTGAAATCCGATTGCGGAATCGGTAAACGCCAGGCCGGAAAAAGAACAGAATCAGGAGGCACGCCGCAAGCGCGGCCAACCCACGGCGCGATCGCAGAAATCCGGCCCGGGAGGCGCTCACCGCACGGCCTTAAAGGTTCGTGACCAGCGCGTTTCATCAAAAAAGTGAAGGATGGTGTGCGCCAGAAATCCGAACCGATCGCTCGCGCTGCGGCGCAAGTACTGGTCCCGCGGCGTGACGAACGACCAGTAAATAAACATGGGCCGGCCAATCAGATTTTCCCGGGGAATGAATCCCCAGTAACGACTGTCTTTGCTCAAATCGCGATTGTCGCCCATGCCAAAATAACTATTCGCGGGCACGACAATGTCCCCGCCCTGGATGTGCGAGGGCTCGCTAAGCTCCCAATCCTCGCTGGTAACGCCATAGTCTTGCGATGGTGGAACGGTGGGGAAGTTATCGCGATAGGGGTTATAGTCGCCGCCTTTGTGCTGAACATAAGGCTCGTTCAGTTTTTCGCCATTGCGGTATAGGTCGCCGTTGCGCAGATGCAGTCTGTCTCCCGGCAGACCTACGATGCGTTTGACAAGGAACAGGCCGGGCTGCTCGGGCGAAAGGAACACAGCCACGTCGCCGCGATGCGGATTTCGATAGGGCAGCAGCGGTCCCATCCAGCGAGCGGGTTGGGAGAATTGTTCGCGGTTGACGAAAACATGGTCGCCGATGAGGAGGGTGTCCTCCATGGAACCCGATGGAATTTCAAAATTCTGCAGGACAAATGTCATGAGAAAGAGCACAAGGACGAACAATTCAGCCAAAGACGCCAGGAATTCCACAGTTGTCTCGCGCGGCATCTCGTTTGCCATGGCGTGTTTTTCCTTCTTGGCCAACTCTTTTCGAGACAATTGTGAAATCCGTTTCAGCGATTTCAGCGCACCAGCTTGAAAGTTCGCGACCAGCGAGTTTCGCCGAAGAAGTGAAAGACGATGTGGGCCACGAATGCCATACGGTCGCTCCACTCCCGCATTCGGTACTGGCCCTCGGGAGTTACAAAGGACCAATAGATCAGCATAGGCCGCCCAATCAGGTTTTGCCGGGGAATCAGTCCCCAAAACCGGCTATCCCAACTGGCATTCCGGTTGTCTCCCATGGCGAAATAACTATCCGGCGGCACGACCAGATCTTCACCCTGAATATACTGCGGCAATGCAGCCTGCCACTCCGGAGTGACCTGATAGCGATCGGACGGAGTTACGGCGGGAAAATTTTCGCGATAAGCGCGAGTTATTTCTGAGCCTTCCACATCCTTGTTCGTCACATAGGGTTCCACCAGCTTTTCTCCATTGCGATACACTACGCCATCGCGCAGGTGAATGCGATCGCCGGGAACCCCGATCACGCGCTTTACCACGAACAGCCCTTGCTCCTCCGGTGAGAGGAACACCACAGTATCTCTGAACCTGACGTTGCGATAGGGCAGCAGGCCGCCGATCCAGCGGGTCGGCCGCGCGAATTGCTCGCGGTTCACGAAAACGTGGTCGCCGATGAGCAGCGTATCCTCCATGGAACTGGAGGGGATTTCAAATGCCTGGAATATAAAGGTGATGATGAAGAGCCCGGTGACCAGCACGCCCGCCAGCGAAGAGAGGAATTCCACCGTGGTTTCACGCGGCTTTGGCTCGACCGGTTCGGCGGCACGTGTAACTTCTTCTTTCACTTTTGTCGGCACATTCGCCATCCTTTTCAGAAGCGCTGGCTTCAGTTTAGTCGGCGCCGGGATCATCGCACCAGCCTCAAAGTGCGTTCCCAACGGGTTATTTGCCATACGTGAGTGACCGCGTAGGCAAGATGAAAAAGTCTATCACCCACGGTTGGAGATCCGGACAGATCATTGTTCGAACCGCTGGAGGACCAATAAATCAAAAGGGGGCGGCCAATGATGTTCTCGCGCGGCACAAATCCCCAATAGCGGCTATCCCGGCTGTCATCGCGATTGTCGCCCAGAACAAAGTAGTCACCCTCGGGAACGATCAATTGACGATCCTCGACCAGTTTGCGCATCTCTTTCCACCATCTCGCATCGACGTCCGAGTCGGGAGAATCGGTGCGGGGGAAGTCGTCACGATAGTAATTACGCAGTGTGGATACGTATTGTGCGTAGTTATCCTGGAGGGGCGCGCCATTGATGTAAACGCGCTTGTTGATGAGCCGCAGCCGATCGCCCGGCAAGGCCACCACCCGCTTGACAAAATCCTGCGCCGGATTCAGCGGGTAGTGGAACACGATTACGTCGCCGCGCCGGACGCTGCGATAGGGCAGCAATCGATTCCATCCTCTGGCGCCGCCGTAGCAGAACTTATCCACGAGTACATAGTCGCCGATCAGCAGCGTCTTCTCCATGGATTCGGAAGGGATGGTGAAGGCCTGCAAGAGAAAGGTGACGATAAAGATGACGATCACAACCGTGCCCGCGACCGATTGCACAGTCGAAGGCCAATCTCCGGCGAAAATTTTCTCGCTCCACGACATGATTGTTCCGTGGCAACGGGGTCTGTTCCGCCCCGCGATGAGGGGCAAGCCCGGTGTCTACAGGAGGTGTGAATTCACAAGCCGGCGCCGTCCTTCCCGGCCATGGAATGACGGGGTGAGGGCGTTGTCTGCAGGTGCTCCAAAACCTGCCTGGCCGCTTCCTGCTCCGCACGCTTTTTGGTCGCGCCCTGCGCGCGGCCGACGAACTGCTCCATTTCCGGTTGTGACAATCTTACTTCCACAGTGAAAGTCTTCTTATGCTCGGGGCCTTCCGCCTTCACCAGTTCATAGACCGGTTGCGGGCCGCCTCGGGCTTGTAGAGCTTCCTGCAAGGCGGACTTGAAATCCATCACCGGCATAACACTGGTGTCCAGTTTCATCCGCGCCAGTTCAGGCTCGACGATCACGCGAATGACAAAATCTCGCGCCACGGTCCAGCCACCATCCAGGTAAAGCGCTGCCAGGACAGCTTCCAGAGCGTCCACCAGCAAGCTGCCCTTGTGGCGGCCACCGCTTTTTTCCTCGCCGCGACCGAGGCGGATGTATTGACCGATCTGCAGGCGCTCTGCGACGCTCAGGAGATGGTGTTGCCCCACGAGATGAGCCTTCAGCTTGGAGAGTTGCCCTTCCTGGAAAGCGGGGAAGCGGTGGAAGAGTGCCTCGCTGGTGGCCAGCCCGAGCACCGCGTCGCCCAGAAACTCCAGCATTTCGTTGTGACCGGCCGTGGCCATGCCGCCAGCCGGGCTCAGGCCCTCGAGTTCCCGGGCCTGCGAGCTGTGGGTGAGCGCCTGCTCCAACAGTTCGGAGCGCTCGAAACGGTAACCGAGGCTTTCTTCGAGCGCCGTGATTTCGCCAGTCTTCATTACTTTACTGCGATTACTATCGGTGCGATCACCATTAATACGGGCGCTTGCGCACCGAAAATACTGGTGCAACGGGGTATCGAAATAGTGAAACATCGAAATCGCGGAAAATCGCGAGCGGAAATGCCTCACCGCATGCAATCGATTGGATGATGCAATCGTCGCAATCAGTTCTTCGGAGGAGTCTGCGGTGCGGGGGCAACGCCTCCCGTGAGTTGCAGCAAGCGATCGCGCTCGTGACGCGCCGGAGTTCCAATCGGAGTGTTGTCCTGCGTCATATCCACGACACGGTTGACCACCTTGAGAGCCTCGGGATATTTCTGCTCCTTATCGAGGGCCAGCGCGAGACGGAGAACCACGACCTTATCCGGGTCACTGGGGTACTCGTCGATGGATTTCTGCAGATTTTCTTCGGCTGCCGAGAAGTTCTCTTTCTTGAAATCGATGGTCCCGATAATCGAATACGCCTGGGACCGCAACAGCGCTTTGTACCCGTCGATTTTTTCCTGCGGAGTGCCGGCCGGCACCTGAAGGTCGGTTTCAACGGTTTGGGTAGCTTTTTGCGCCATCCCGGTGGCTTCGGCAAAACGCTGATCCCGGTCAATGTCGGTATCGCGGGTGCGCTCCGCAATCACCTCGGCGACGATGACCAGAGCTTCCGGATCGTCGGCATCAAAACTGAGGACTTTGCGGCCCATCAAATCGGTCTTTTCGGCGTTGTTGGCATTCTGGTAGTTGCGCATCGCGTTCTTGTAGAGCAGCACGCGCAACTCGCTATCGGGAAACTTGGTGGCAAAATCGTCGGCGGCTTTCTCCAAAGCGGCCGGATCGGTATTGGCCGACGCCGCCTTCCAGGCATCGAACTCAGGCTGGGTTTTGGCTTGCGGAGGGCGTTTGACCGGCGCCGTGGCAGCCGGCGCGCCCGCCGGAGGATTCTGCGCCGCCGGCTGCCCGGCGGTCTGCGCCCCCGCCCAGGCCGCTACACTGAGTATCCCTAGCACTACCGCTGCTCGCTTCATGCTGTCTCCCCTACTTCTAAATTTGCACGTCCGCCCGTGGCGACCAGTTGAGCGTCCGGTCGGATCCGGAACCCGCAGTACACAACTTTTGAAACACCCAATCATATCTCACGGTTTATCCGCGCTCGATTACTCGGAAGTTACCTTGCAAAGCTGTTCTATTCCGGTTGTTTCGCCACGGGAGGTTCGTAGGGCTGCTCCAGGCCCTTTTGCGCCGCCAGTTTGGCTTCTGGAAGCGTACCGCCGGCCGCTGCCAGCGCCGCCCGATATTGATCCACGGCGGCGAACCGATCCTCGCGCAAATCAAAAATACGGCCCAGATAAATGTGCGACCAAGCGATGACCTTCGGTTCGCGGGCCGTCTGCAGCGCCTGTTCGAAGTATTTTCGCGCTCCCTCAATGTCGCGATTTGCGGTCGCGACTTCCGCCAGGATGAAGAGAGCGCGTCCCGAATCTTCATCCTGATCATCGAGCGCTTTCTGCGCAAGTTTCTGCGCCGTTTCCGGATCGCCCGCCGCCAGACGGCGCTCGGCATTCAATAGCAGATGCTCATCCCGGCGCCCGGCGAGATGCAATAGTTCGGGAGCCGCTTCGGTGGAAAACTGCATCGACGCTACCCGCTTTCGTTCTTTCCCGATATCAATGGAGCCGATGAGGTTGGGATAGGCATTGCGCATTCCCGAGGGATCCTTCTCGAAACCGGCCAATGCGTCGTAGAAGTAGCGGGTCAAAACGTAGCCCTCTTTGTCGGCGGCTTCGATGTCCTTCGCCCGTTCCGCTTCTGGAATCTTCGCCAGTCTCTCTTCGATAGCGCGCACCAGACACTCTGTCGCGAGCAGCGAAATGCTGCTTTTGAACGCCTCATCCATGGGCGAATTCCTGACTTCTTCCAGCAGGGGTTCGAGACGCTTGAAAGATGGGCTGTTCTTCATTGCCATCGGATCCAGAAGATAATGCAGATAGGTGTGCTGGATCTGCTGCATCTTGATCACCGGGCTGGTACTGGGCGAAATCACGACGTAGTAGTCGGACACATAGTTGCGGGCGTTGGTTTGCCCGGGCGCCCCCATCACGTCCAGATAGACGGTGAACTGCCGTCCCAGGTATCCGGCGGAGGGAATTTTCAGATAAATCTCCGTGTCCAGGGTCATCTTCGCCAGCGAATTGTGATAGGCCTCGGTCAGTTCGGTATAGCGAGCGCGATGGCTCTCCCAGATGGCATGCAGGCCGACTTTTTCATAGAACGCCTTCATCAATGGCACGATACCGGCCACCACCGCCGCATCCGGCGGCAGTTCCGCCGCTTTCACCTTCGGCTCGAAATCCGGCGGTCCCTCCAGATAGAGGGCCAGGGAAATATATTGCGAGAGGTCGTGTGCCGGTTCGGGGGACTGATGTTGCCGGTAGAACAGGCACATGGGATTGACCACGTCCCTTGCCCCGTCGATATCTTCCACGGCTTTGGCAACTTCCAGTCGAATCTGCGTGCGCATGGGATCGGAGGCGCTTAATTCCTGGTCATAGCCGCACGTGTTGATCGCGGTGAGGACGGTGAAAAGCGTCTCGCTGGTTTCGAGCGAGACCTGGGGCCGGACTTGCGCGCAGGCGACAGCACTGAAAAGCGCCAGGCTGGCAAGGGTCGTGCGGAGAAGGCGTCGGCCCGGGGACCCACTTTGAAGATCAGGCATATTGTAAGGATGAGCTAGAAAATAGTGTACGAACTGGTGAATTCGCGGTCAAACCGAATAGTGCCAGTGACACTAATCATCCCTGCTCGATTATGCGCGGCTTTACCCTTTAACGCTGATCTTGGAGAAGGAAAGCACCGCCCTGCCGGCTGTGGGTCTACCCATGGAAAGCGCGGGACGGAACGTGGTAAAAATCAGCAGATTTTTTAGCTGCGGCAGCAGGGCGCGCGCCTCGTCCGGCTGGGAGAGGATGCGGTAATCCTCGACCCGGCCGTTGGCGTCGACGTAGGCTTCCACCACCACCGCGTCGTCACCCATGTTGCCGAGCGAAGTGCCAAACGCCGACTGCTGCAGTTCGGGCTCCGTGTACAACATCAATGGAACGTCGGTGCTGCTGGCCTGCAACTCGGCGGGCAAGGCGAAGAAGCCGAGCAGCAGACCAAAAATCAAGATCGCGCTCACCAGTCCAGCCGTAGCCGGAACCATGAACGCGTTGAGCCGATTTTCCAGCCTGACCATGACGCCTTCATAGCGCGGACGGCGCGTCTGCGCCGCTTCTCGCGAAATCGCCAGGCGCAACTTCAAGCCCAGGTCGGCGGGAGCCTTGCCGGGGCCTATACCGGCCAGCAACTGCTGCGTGCGGTGCATCGCACTGAACTCGTGTTCGCAACCGCTGCAATGCTGAAGATGGAGGGTCAGCGAGCGCATGTCGGCGCTACTCACGCGTCCATCGATATACGGCGAAAATAACTTCCTGATCGCAGTGCACTTCATGGTGTCACCTCGACGCCCCTGCCCCCACATGAACCCTCAGCCGCCAACTTCTTGCGCTCATCCCGCGGGGGAAGCAAGCCCAGCTCAGGACCCACTTCGCGGACGTAGCCGGTCAATTTCTTGCGCAACGCATCTCGCCCGCGCGTAATGCGCGACTTAACCGTGCCGAGCGAAATCTGCAACACCTCGGCAATCTCTTCATACGACATTTCTTCCAGGTCGCGAAGAATCAAGGCCGTGCGGTACGGTTCCGGCACTTGCAGCAAAGCCTTCTCGACCGCTGCCCGGACTTCCGCATGGGCAAACCGCTCGAAAGGCGACTCTCCCGGATCGACCAGCCTGTCCTCGCCGGAGTCCTCATATTCCCCCGTGCTGACGGGATCAATCGGCGTTTCCTGCGCCTTGTGGCGGAACCACCAGCGTCGTCGATTGGCGGCCTCATGCAGCGCGATCCGGTAAATCCAGGTCTTGAGGGTGGATTCGCCGTGAAAGTGTTTCATTCCGCGAAAGACTTTGAGAAACACATCCTGGGTGGTGTCGGCGGCGTCCGACGGATCATTCACGATGCGATAGATAAGTCCGTAAATGGGCTGATGAAATTCGCCAATCAGCCAGGAATACGCTTCTTCCGACCCCGCCTTGAGTTCGGCGATGACTGCGGATTCAGCGGTGCGGGCTCCGATAGCGCTGGCAAGATCGCCCAATGTGATAGCTCCCGCCATGGCGGCGTCACCTCGATTATAGAGTCACTTCCAGCCCCGGCAGCGGGAATCTTATCGCATTCCCGTTCTGATACAGCCTGGCTGGATTTTTCGCGCCAGACCCGCTTGATAGGTTAGACCCCGGGATGGGCCGTGGAGTTCCCGCCCTGAACTCACCCGCGACTCTTTGAAGTTACTCCTGGCGCTACAACTCCTGGCCTCGTAGAATCAGCGGCTTAGGGGGGTTAGGAAAAATCTCAGAGCGAAACGACGAGGGAGCAACTGGTTGGTGCCAGCCACTCCCAAGCCGGGTATTTAGTTTTATCTATTCGTTGGGCCGCGACGGTTCAGCCTACGTTCCCCGAATGATCACCTTACCGCCTCCCGGGCTTTCGAGTGGAGGTTTCGAGACCGTGTAGCTATATTGACCGACCGTCGCGCTCCCGGCCGAGGCAACATTGTTCTGCATGCCTCCCGCGGCGGTCTGAATCGGCGGAGTGAACGGACCAGCGCCGCTTCCGGGCCACAACACGTTGTAGGAGGCTTTGGATCCTGAGTCGGTGGAATACATCAGCAGCATGCCGCGCGGCGGAATGGCCGCGATGCCAGGCTCGCAGTCATTGTTGCTGATCTGTATATACAGAGGTCCGATCCCCACCTGAATGGCATAGGGCCCGAAGCTGTTTCCTCCGGCTGTCACCGTATAGTTCACGCTGCCGTTGGTGTTCGGAGCCGTCTGGGTCTGGCTCGATCCCGGCTGCAGATTACTAATGTTATTGAACATCGTCGGACTGGTGGGCGGACTGGGAGGGTTGGGGTTAAATGTGATGCTGATCGCGCCTTGCGAACCTGCGGAGTTCACGAAGCTGACCTGTTCTCCGGCGGCGATGATGACGCCTTGCGGCGTGAGGGTCAACGTCGCATTCACATAGCTGATGCTGATCTGCTGCACCGTATCGTTCGCGGGAGGAAAGTTGCGGGCTGCGCACATGACTGGCTCCTTTTCGATTGAATTTGCTTACTTGCCGATGGGCCGAAAATTGGGGTCCGAGATCACGCCTTGCAGGTCGGGGGTGTTCCTAACGGCCGCAAGGGAATAGCCTTTTTGCAGGCTCTTTTCGATGTACTGCAGCGCCTGGGCATGCTCACCCAGATCTTCGTAAGCCTGGCCTGCGCCCTCCAGAACGTCCGGGTCATCGGGCGACAGCGCGAGAGCCGATTGTATGTGAGGAATGGACTTCTCGCGCATCTTTTTCTTGGCGTAGATCAGACCCAGGATGGACTGTGCCAGCGCGTCCCGGGGAGTGTCGCGCACCGCCTGTTCGAGCAGGACAATTTCATGGTCCCAGGCTTTGCCTTCCCTGGACTTGTCATTCAATCCCTCATAAGCGATCGCCAGGTTGCCCCAGACCACATAGTCCCGGTCGTTCAGTTGCAGCGCCTTTTCCGTCGCATTGGCGGCTTCGCCGAAGCGTCGCTGTTCATTGTAGAGATATCCCAAGTTGGCGTAGGCCGCATAACTGGGATCGAGGGCCAGCGACATTTTCAGCATTTGCTCGGCATCGGGATAGTGTTGTACTCCCATGTCGCTGTAAATTCCGCCCAGATTCAAATAGAGCGCGGCATTGTCGGGCGTGAGTTCAATGGCATGGCGATACTGCTTAACCGCTTCGTCGTAGCGCTGGTGGTCGTTCAAGAAAGCGCCAAAGGAGTTGTAGCCATCCCAGGAATCGGGACGGAGGGCGATGGCTTTTCTGAAAGTGGCTTCCGCATCGGCAGTACGGCCGGCGCTGTCGTAGGATGAGGCGAGGCCGATCAAGCCGTCTGCATTGCGCGGGTCAAGTTGCAGTGCGCGCTCGTATTCCTGCAAGGCCAATTCGTACTTTCCCGCATAGCCATGGATCTTGCCCAATGTCACGTAGACGAGCGGCAGACGATCGTCCAGTTGCTGCGCCTTCTGGCAATTGGCCAGAGCTTCGTCGAGCCATTTCTTATCTTTATCGAGGCGGTATTTCAGCCGATAGGCGTCGCCGAGTTGGGCGAATCCAAGAGCGAAACGCGGGTCTTGCCTGACCGCATCGTTGAGCGCCGCGATGGCGAGGTCGAGATTGCCCGCCTTGTCGTAGCGCTGCGTGTAACCGAGCGCTTTTAGGTACAGCTCGTAGGCGCCCGCGGTGGCGGCGCCGCCGCCCGTGCGCAGCATCTCCGGCGTTACCTCGACGTGCATCAACCTGGCGATGCGTGCGACCGCTTCGTCTTCCAGGGTGGAAAAGTCTCCTGTACGATCTTCCAGCGCAATGGACCCGATCTGGCGCAGGTTTTTCGTATTTACCAGATTCACCGTCATGTAAATGATTTGGCCTTCCCGCCGCAGGCTTCCCTCCACCACGATGGTCGCTCCCAGTTGCCGCCGCGCGGAAGCCGGGTCGGCAACCTTTTGCCGTCGCACTTCGCTCGCGGGTACGACCCAGAGCGACTGCTTGCCAGACTCCAGATTGGTCAGGCGCCCGGAGAGATTGTCCATGAGACCGGCGGAAATCTCTTCACTTGCCGGATCGGAAGCCGCCGAATTCTTATTCGCCGTGTCTATAGCAGCATTTTCAAAAGGCAGCACCGCGACGTGCTCCACCTCGCGGCCGAACCATCCTGAAACGCGCTCGCGCACGGCGGGGGTCAGTGAAAGCAGGGCAGTGACCAGAGCGGCCATCCCAATCCCGGCCAGCCACAGGTTCAAATTTTTTGCCGGGGCAACCGCGGCTGCCCACATGGGACGCGAGGCCTGCTCGATTTGCTTGCGTAATAATTTCGAGTCGGTCAGTGCCGCTCCCCGCGAAGTCGTGCCGCTCGCGGTGGCTGCGGACGTCGCTTCCGGATCAAGGCGGCTGCGTACTTCTTTCAGGTCGGCGACCATCTCGCGGCAACTCTGGTAGCGCGTTTCCTGTTCCTTTGAGAGGGCGCGATAGATCACGCGCAGCAGATCGAGGGGCACCTCATCCAGTAATCGCGGCGGCTCGTTTAAAATGGCAAAGATGGTGGCTGCGGGCGTCTCCCGCGTGAAGGGATTCTTTCCCGTCACCATCTCCGCCACCACGATGCCCAGCGACCAGATGTCAGTGCGCTGATCCACGTATTTCCCCACCGTCTGTTCGGGTGACATGTAACCGACGGTTCCGGCCGTGCTGATGCTTTGCGTGCTGCCCGTGACCGACGTCAGGCGCGCCAGTCCGAAGTCCACAATCTTCGCGACCCCGGTCTGCGTCAGGATGACGTTGGAAGGCTTGATATCACGATGTACCACGGTTCCGGTGTGCGCCGCGATCAGACCCTCGCCCATCTGGATGGCGATCTCCACTGCTTCCGTCACGCGCAAAGGTCCGCGCAGAATTCTGTGGGAGAGCGTTTCGCCTGCGTAATACGCCATGACGATGAAGGTGCGGCCGTCGCCGGTTTCCTCCATGCCATAAATTGCGGCAATGTTGGGATGGTCGAGAGAAGAGGCGGTGCGTGCCTCCCGCAAAAAGCGTTCTCTCTCATCGCCGCTGGAGACCACGTAATCGGGAAGGAATTTAAGCGCGACGGTGCGCTCCAGTTTGAGATCGAGAGCGCGATAAACAACGCCCATCCCTCCTGCCCCGGCGAGGCCGAGGATTTTGTAGTTACCGACGAGGTCTCCGGCAGACAAAGTGGCGGCAGGACCGGGCACGGAGGTTCTCCCCAAACGCTAAATCGGGTCTGGATTTCGAACTGAGAATACGATGATACGCTAACCGATTTGCGTCGCCAAAAATAAGTAAGGATAAGAATTAAAGATTAGCCATAGAGCGACAAAGGCCCATGTCCCCTGGGACAGTATGGTTCTAACTGCAAGGACCGGGATCGCCTGCGGGGATTTATTTTTTCGTGGGAGTCAGATCGGGTACATCTTCGCCGAGGGCGGTTGCCAGGTCGATTTGGTGGTCCTGTTCCTCGACTAATATCTGACGGATCTGTTCCGCCAGAGCGAATTCGCCAAGACTCTCGCACTGCCGCACTCTAATGCGGTAATTTCTGATGGTTTCGTTCTCGTTGTCGAGGTCGAACCGAAGCATAGCCTTGGCGTCATCCGACGTTTTAACCGGCTTCGGAGTCACGGTGGGCATTTTGCCCAGATAATCAATCTGCCGTGAGAGCTTGAGAGCGTGATCCAATTCTTGCCGGGCATGGATTTCGAGCTGGTCGGCGATGTTCATGAAAGCCGCGCCCTTGAGAACCTGAGAATAGACTACATAAGCAATGATGGCTTGATATTCGCGAGAAAGATCCTCGTTGAGCAAGTCGGCAAGTTCTTCGCGGGTAATAGTTTTTTCGTCAGCCAGCGGCTTCGTGCTAGACATATTCCTCCAACTTTCGAGCGAAGATCGCGGCGAGCGACCCCTAAACGGATTGAGTATACCACCTATGCGGGAAGCTCTATTTCACACCATATCTGGAACGATATCTCGAACCGTGATTAGCTGCGGCAAGGGGCCCGAGCAAAAAATCGGGTGGCCGGTCCCCACCGAAGAAGTCGCTGGAATCGGCGAAATGGGGATCAACTCCGCGAACGCCGGTTGGTGCGGACAACGATATGAGCAATATTGCTCAGCATCAGCCCCGTGACTGGCAAGCGCAAGGAACGACGGCTTGTTTGATCAAGGGCGACGGGGACATGAATATGCGAGGGGAAGAGCTGTCCGGAACTTTTTGCCGACAGCCGTCACGTAGCGGCGGATACCTCGGTTGCGATGGCATCGTTTTCGGCGACAACCAAATCCTCTGTGAAATGTAAATTCTGCGCAGTGTGGCAGATGCGAGTAAATTCCTGTTAATGCTGGGGCTGCGCGAGTTGGAAGCGGCCCCGTTCCCCTTTAGTCAAGTCCCAGAAATAGACTTCATTACTCTGCTGCTGACAAATGTTAACCTTCCAGAAGTCTTGAAATGCTTAGGTTTAAACACCTTTGAGCGCGGGGTACTTTCACAGAGGGCAGTGAATACATCAGCGAATCGGGGTTTTCGGTGAAAGTACAGATTTGCACAAATGATTTCCCCTCCACCGTGTGGCTTCAGCAACCGAATCATGAGTTTGCCACTGAGCAAAACCAAACAGATTGCTGCCGTCACCAATGCGATGCTGACCCTACGTGTGAGCCCACCCGCGCCGCACGAAACCATCCGAAACCCTGCAGTGAACACGGTGCGGAAAGTGCCGAGATTGACATTCGCAATCTTAGCCCTGGAATCTACTTTATTGGTCTGCGCCAACTTGGGCCGGAGTGGCGCCGATATCCGATTCGCGTGAATTGAATCCTCGAATCGAGACTGCCTGAGGTCCGTTTAACTTCATCGGTGAAACTCATTTCGCGTGGATGATTTCGAATTCTAGCTTGTAGTTCTTCTCCTCCGTAAAAACCAGCAAAACTCCAACTTGTCTTAATTTCGGCACTGGCTTGCTTAGATAGGGCAGAATGTCCTCGCATGAACTCTGGCTTGATACAATATCTGGCGGCATAGCATCTGGATTTAAATCAGGTATTTCGTTTGGCGGCGTTCCAAGAAAAGGTCGTCCTGTAGCGAAGCATTTAGCTCGGTATTCGATACCGTTTCGGACGAAGGTATAGCCGTTGGTTACATCGTACGACTGTAGAACCCATTGGTCTTTAGATCGATTACACGAAATTAATACGAGGATCGCCACCACGGTCACATCAGTCATTTGAGTCAGGTTCAGCGTGCTGCGAGTTAGTTGCAACTCGCTTCCCATTGGCTCCATCTTCTCAACTCCCGCTTCCCACAGTTCCAGCTACGGGTATTTCACAAACCAAGCATGCCCAAGACGTCTTATGATCCGTTTGCGGAAAAAGGGTCAGGTCACTCTGAGAGCCCTCGTCGTAAATGTAGTCGGCTCACGTTCGCTCACGATTCATTGTTCCCGAGCCTTAGGGCGATTCTGGCCGCTCCACTGATAGCCGGCAATGATCTCCGGGACATCAGGCCGGAGATTCGCGAGATCCTCACGCACCGTGAAGTGATTGCAGTCGATCAGGATCCAACCGGTATCCAAGGCCGCCGGGTCCGTAAGAATGAGAATTTGGAGGTCTGGTCCAAGCCGCTGCACGATGGAGGCCGCGCCCTGGTTCTACTCAACCGCGGAACTGAGGAAGGACAGATCGGTGTTACCTGGGAGGAATTGGGATATCCAGCGCTCTTGAGTGCGCAAGTTCGTGACCTCTGGCAGGGCAACGACCTGGGAGAACGGAAGGGCAGGTTCTCCGCCACGGTGACGCCCCATTCCGTTGTAATGGCGACCGTGAAGCCGTAACCGGCAGGCTTGCACGACGTGGATGCGACGATCATTGGCAGAGAAGGCCTCGCCCGATTGTCTCCAGCGCTCCGCAAGCGGAGGACTGCCTCGGAACTCGGCAGTGACCATGATCGGCCTGTCGGCTTGCTCGACGCAAGCTTGGCGCTGCCGAAGTGCTTTTCAGGGAAAGTCGCTCGTAAACCTCGGCAAAAGGTCAACCATGCAAATGATCCGGTCCGCGATAAAATCTACCAGTTCCCAGGAGGCGGCCGTTTCTTCTGGATCATCTTCTTTGCAGGAGGCGAAAATCGGGCGCTTCAGCCTGATATCCTGATAATGTTAAGGGCCGATTCGGAGAGTGGAAATGAGTATTCCTCAGAATTCAACGTGGAAAACACGACTGGTGGAGCGCGGGTTCCCGGACCGTTCGTTCGACATCGAGTTTTGGCAGGAGCAGGGAGATGAAGCCATCTTTGCTGCGGCATGGGAATTGGTGGAATTAGCTGAGGAAATCAGCCATGGCAGAAAACCCACACTACAGAGAACTGCTACAACTCTTAAACGAATTTGAAGTTGAGTATTTAATCGTGGGCGGGTTCGCAGTCATGAAGTACGGCGAGCCGCGGTATACGAAAGATCTCGACGTGTGGGTCCACAACTCACCGCAAAATTCCGCCCGTGTCGTTGGAGCGCTCAGGAAGTTTGGTGCTCCCCTCGAGCATGATGGGATCACTACGGAGACATTCGCCGGGAAGCAAGTGGTCTATCAGATCGGAATTGCGCCGGTCAGGATTGACGTTTTGACCGAAATCACAGGCGTCGAGTTCCCGGATGCGTGGGGAAAGAGGGTCGCAAGCACTTTCTTCGGTGTTCCGGTGCACTTCATTTCCCTAGATGACCTAGTGGCGAACAAACAGGCCTTAGGACGGAGCAGCGACTTGAAGGACCTGAAACAGAATCCGAAACGCGCAAAATCATAAAGAGTGACTTGGCAAGATGGATCGGACGGTGCTGGCATTCTCCAGTGGCCAGAAAGGGTCAGATGACTATTCCTGAGAAAGGTCGAAAGGGTTTGCGAGTCAAGCGGGTGACAAACTGCAATACGAGGTGGAGGAATACCGAACTACGGTTCCTGTGCATCCAGGGATTCGGTCACTCAAGGGGACCCTCGTATAAGCGCCGGAGCAAAAATAGACCGCATTACGCCGCGGAAGCGGCGTGAGGCGGCGGGGTAAAACTAGACCGCCGGATCTTAGTTTCGCGGGCTCTTGCCGAAGAGGGGGAGAACGTGGAACACCGGAGGGATGTACAAGGTGGAACTCTATGGGCGGGTGCGACGGGCAGTTCGTGTCGAAGGCAAGAGCGAGCGTGCAGTAGCGCTGGAGTTTGGGCTGGCACGCGAAACGGTGCGCAAGATGCTGCGCTACGCAGTGCCGCCGGGCTACCGGCGGCAGCAGTCCCCGAAGCGGCCCAAGTTGGGGCCGTGGCTGGGCGTGATCGACGCCATTCTGGAAGACGACCAGCAGCAACCCAAGAAACAACGGCACACGGCGAAGCGGATTTTTGAGCGTTTACGATCGGAGCACGCCTACACGGGGGGCTACACGATCGTGAAAGACTACGTGCGCCAGTACACGCTGCGCCACCAGGAGATGTTCGTGCCGCTGACGCATGCTCCGGGTCAAGCGCAGGCGGATTTTGGCGAGGCGCTGGTAGTGGTGGGCGGAGTCGAACAGAAGGCGCATTACCTGGCGATGGACCTGCCGCACTCCGACGACTGCTTCGTGATGGCGTTTCCGGCGGAGACGACGGAGGCCTTTCTGGAGGGGCATGTTCAGGCCTTCGCCTATTTCGGCGGCGTTCCCAGCTGCATTCTGTACGACAACACTCGACTGGCAGTGGCGAAGATACTGGGCGACGGCAGCCGGCAGAAGACGCGGGCGTTTTCCGAGTTGCAAAGTCACTATCTGTTTGCCGAGAAGTTTGGACGGCCGGGGAAGGGGAATGACAAGGGAAAGGTAGAAGGGCTGGTGGGGTATGCGCGGCGAAACTTTATGGTGCCGGTCCCGCGCGTAAACAGTTGGGAGGAGTTGAACGAGCGCTTACTGGAACAGTGTCGGGAACGCCGAACACGACGGTTGCGCGGGCACGAAGAGATGATTGGAGAGCGTTTTGAGCGCGACCGGGCGGCGTTTCTTCCATTGCCGGCCAGCGCGTATGAAGCCTGCGAGAAAGAAACGACGCGAGTCAGTTCGATGTCGCTGGTGCGTTATCGCACGAACGATTACTCGGCGCCGACCGAGTACGGGTACCGCGACGTGCTGGTGAAGGGTTACGTGCATGAGGTGGTAGTAATCTGCGGCAGCGAGGTGATTGCGCGGCATCCGAGAAGTTACGAACGCGCGGATGTGGTTTTCGAACCGCGACACTATCTCGCGTTACTGGAGCGGAAGCCACGGGCACTGGATCAAGCGGCACCGCTGGCCGGCTGGGAGTTGCCGGAATGTTTTGTCCGTCTGCGGCGGTTGTTGGAAGCGCGGCTGAACAAGGGGCGGCAAGCGCGAGTTTATCCAAGTGCTGCGCCTGTTAGAAACATTTTCCATCCAGGAAGTCGAGCAGGCCATCGACGATGCGTTGCATCTGGGCACGATCGGCTTCGATGCCGTCAAACACCTGCTGCTGTGCCGCATCGACCAGCGACCGCCGCGGCTGGACCTGGAGAACTATCCGCATCTGCCCCTCGCTGCGGTGCAGACTACGCAAGCCGCCGATTACATGGCACTGCTCTCGCCCCAAGCCCTTGCGCCTGCGGAGACTCCCGTTCCCGAGGTGGCGCAATGACAACAAGCGGCCTCGCCCTACCTTCTGGGAACGACACGCCACAGGTGTTGCTGGAACATCACCTGAAGCACTTGCGGCTGCCGACGTTCCTGCGCGAGTACGACAAAGTGTCGCGGCAGTGTGCCGCCGAGAGCGTGGATTACCCACGTTACCTGCTGCGCCTGACGGAACTGGAGTTGCTCGACCGCGAGCGGCGGGCCTGCGAACGCCGTATCCACCAGGCGCGCTTCCCGGTGGTCAAAAGCCTGGACACCTTCGAGTTCCTGGCCATTCCATCGTTGAACAAGGCCATGGTGCTGGAGTTGGCGCGGTGTGAGTTTCTGCTGCGTCGGGAGAACGCGCTGCTGTTGGGCAACAGTGGCACGGGAAAAACTCACCTCGCGCTCGCCCTCGGCTTGGCCGCCTGCCAACGCGGCCACCGTGTGCGCTTCACGACGGCGGCGGCGATGGTGCATGAGTTACTGGAAGCCAAGGATGAGAAGCGCTTGCTGCGTTATCAAAAGCAGATGGCCAGTTACGAACTGCTGATTGTCGACGAGCTGGGATTCGTACCGCTGTCCAAATCCGGAGCTGAACTACTGTTCGAGGTCTTCAGCCAGCGCTACGAACGTGGTTCGACGCTCGTCACCAGCAACTTGCCGTTCCAGGAGTGGACCGAAGTCCTCGGTTCGGAACGACTGACTGGAGCGCTGTTGGACCGGCTTACCCACCACGTCCACATCCTGGAGATGAACGGTGAAAGCTACCGACTGAAGCAGAGCAAACGCAAGCGAGGCTCATCGCCGAACTCCTAATCCATCGCCCGCCCGCTACCCTCGACGGCGAACACGCCTCGGGGAGTAGGACGTCTTCCGCTCCGGCCTAAACGCGCCGCCTTTCAGGCGGCGCAGGCCTCCGCTCCAGACGCCCTACTCCCCGACAATCCCCGGTCTTCTACATACTCCCCTGGTCTACTTTTACTCCGCCCCACTGGTCTATTTTTGCTCCGCCCTTGACACGTCCTCGTCCTTGACGAAGCCGACCGGACAGTGCGAGACGAGTTCGCCTCGTCGCGCCTTCTCGACTCGGGCCTCGCTGGCCCGCTGCCGAAGCAGGTCGAGTTCGTACTCGTTGAGCGTTCCCTTCAGCCCCAGCAGCAAGCGATCATTGCCCAGGCGCGGCGAATACACCGTTTCCTGATCGACAAGCAACGTGTCGACGATGCGGCATACCTCGACCAACTGCTGCCAGTCGCGGCTGTTCCGCGCGAAGCGAGAAACCTCACGCGCACACACCGCACCCACTTCCCCAAGACAGACCTGTGCTACCATGCGCTCAAACCCGGTGCGCGTGACGCTGCCACCCGCCGAACGGCCGAGATCTTCATCGATGATCTCCACCTCGCTCCAGCCCAACGATCGCAGATGAGCTTCCATGGCGTACTGCAGCTTCTGGCTTTCCAGGTTGTTCATCACCTGATACGGCGAGGACTGCCGCACGTAGAGAATCGCCTTGCGCGAAAGATGCTGTGGCTTGATCTTGTCACTCATCGCGTCCTCCTTGGTCTTGGGGGACGCGAACCGGATCGCTCGTCCGTACACTGACGAGGAGTTGAGCTAGAAGTCTTACCACCTCGACGCGTGAGGGTTGAGTCAGATCGTGCCAACGCGGTACGGCGAGTCGTTCGCCGAACAACGCCAGTTGTGTTATTCGAGGCCTTTTTGAATGAGCTGACATCCGTGTCTCCGTGACCGGCTTGCCGGGATAGCTGCGGTTGTAACACCGCCGCCTTCACGGAGACACGTTGCTCGGTAATCGAGATTTTCAAAGTGCGCAGCGTCGCGCAATCAACATGAGGCTGATCCGTAAGCCGCAGTGTCGAGCAATGAGCCGCATCGAACATCCACTTGGGGATTTCGACGAGCATCGCATCGAGCGGTGCCTCCGGAAGCTTGCAGAAGTACGCTACATCGGAGTGCGCGCCGCCAGCCCTGCGCGTCAAAACACTACGGCCATACCAGCGGTGCCAGGGATAACAGACTTGCCTCGGTTCAAAGGCAATATTGTGGGTTTTCTGTAGAGGGATTGCACAACCCGTCGCCGTCGTACCACAGAACCTTGATCAGGTCGCCTCTCCGCCCGCGAAACACAAACACGTGCCCGGAGAACGGTTTCTGCTCCAGCTTGCTCTCGACCAGCGCGCTTAGCCCGGTGAAGCCGCGACGCAAGTCCGTCACCCCGGCTGCGATCCAAACTCGCGTGTTCGTCGGCGGCCCGATCATCCCCGCAGGCACTCCAGCAACACGCGCACCAACGCCGCATCGGCATTGCCTTCGATTCGCACCTGCGCCTGCCGCAGTTCGATGTGAATCGTACCCGGCTGTGGTTTCGGGAAGTCGCCGGACCCACGCACCGGCAGAGGCGCCGGCAAACTCTCGCTCACCCGAACCGGAAGCAACTTCATGGCCGGCTTGCGATCCCCAAGTCTTCCTGCCAGGTAGAGCCGACGCCAGCCAAATACCTGGTTCGCGTTGATGCCTTGCGCCCGCGCCACTCGCGCGACCGACGCGCCTTCCACCAACGTCTCTTCGACAATCCGCCGCTTCTCCGCGATACTGCGCCGCTGCCGCGGGGCCGCTCCCAACAACTCACTCTTATTCGTGATCCCATCTGTAACTTGCCGGGAAGTGTCCATCTCCGCTCCAAGTGGACACCTATCCGAAGTGTCCGCTTCCGGAGAATGACTCTCCATTATGGGGATGTCCAGACGGTGTCAACCGGACGCTTACCGAAGCGGCACAAACGGTGTTGATTGAACTCCGTCAACCTTGTTCTTTTTGGCGCTCGTGTGTCGCAGAGCAATCTCTTGCTGATAGTTGATCCAGTCCTGATCGTAGGGTCGCAGGCAAGTGTCCAGGATCCATTGCTCAAAACGCAGATTACTCCTTGCCAGATACTCGGGGATTGAGGCCCCCTCGGGAGAACGAGAGTGTCGGGCAAGGTTCGGAATGCTGGCGATGATGCCACTGCGCCAATGATCGACGATCTGCTTCGTCTGGCCCGTGAGCACTTCGCCGGCGAGCTGCAGATAGCGCTGATCTTCCTCGGTGAATCCCGCGCTGGTTTTCAACTTCTCCAAGTCCAGTGTCGAGACGGGTGACTCGGCTACCTCCGCCGCCCCGTATGAGTATCCCGGAATGTGTTCGGAAACTATCTTCATGATTCTGCCGCCTTAGAGACCAAGGTCGCTCAACCCAGGATGATCATCGGGGCGGCGGCCAAGCGGCCAATGATATTTGCGATCCGATTCCTTGATTGGAAGATCATTGATGCACGCGAATCGCAGCCGCATCAGGCCATCATCGTTGAACTCCCAATTCTCGTTGCCATACGAGCGATACCAGTTTCCCGAATCATCGTGCCATTCGTAGGCGAAGCGCACGGCGATGCGGTTATCCGTGAATGCCCACAGTTCTTTGATCAGGCGGTAGTCGAGCTCTTTGACCCATTTGCGAGCGAGAAAGGCGACGATGTCTTGTCTTCCATTCACAAACTCCGAGCGGTTTCTCCACCGCGAATCGAGAGAGTATGCGAGGGCGACTTTTTCGGCGTCGCGCGTATTCCAGCCATCTTCAGCGAGGCGCACCTTTTGGATTGCGGTCTCGCGGGTAAATGGGGGTAGCGGAGGTCTGGTTGTCATGGCTTCTCCTGTCAACGAATGGAGTTAATGAACGCTTGACGCGGTACTTTGTCGCAGTACCACCTGCGATGCGTCGTTCATATCGGTTACGACAAGGTATCTTTCCGACTGACTGACGGTGCCACCAGCGCCGCCACGAGTAAGTGTTTTCAGAGGACCGATAGCTTGGACGATTCCCGCTCCATCAGGATTGGTCTTCAGTACGGCCAGAGCTTCCAGTTTCCCGAAGGGTGCATGGTTAGACTCCGCGAGGTAGACCTGATATTGCGATTTTGGAGCGAGTCCTTCCGCCGCGATTTGTACGAGATCCAGAAGGCCGAGCGAGTTCACTGCCACCGACGCTTGCGCGTTGGGTAGGGCAGTTCCGCCTGCTTCCAAATGCAGGCGCGCTGTATTGCCGGCCTGCCCAAGGGGCACGAGGTTGTCTGTGCCGGCGCCATTTGGAACGGCGCCCGGAACATACACCAGGGCCTGCGTTGTCTGCCCGATCGGGATTTCGGCGATGACTTTGTTCGTGAGGGTGTCAATCGCCATGGCGTGTTCGCCATTCTCCAGCGCGACATACACTTTGGAGCCGTCGCCCGACGGCCAGATACCGTGCGGAAGATTTCCAACCGGGATAGTGGCGACCAGTTCCGGTTCGCCCTCGCGGCGAAACACTTTCACTTCGTTCGTCCGCCGATAGTGATATAGGCGAATTTGCCGTTTCGGTTATTCACGAAGTTCACGTGGTTCGTGATCGGCCCCGTTTCCAACACAGCCTTTTGGTCGAACGGCGGCTGGGCGCTGAAAACCTGCACCTTGCCAACGTCTTTTAGTGTGATCCATACTTCATCGTTCTCCGGACTCACGGAAATGTTCGGGCAAAAGGACTTACCTGCGGCAAGGCGCTTGATCACCTGATGCGATGCCACGTCGATTACGGCTAGCTCTGGAGTGAAGCTCGAACAGACGAACGCGTACTTGCCATCCGGGCCGAACATGGTCATGCCCGGACCGTTGGCCAGTTCGATGCGGCGGATCTCTTTCATCTGCGCTGGGTCGATCACCGAGACGTAGTTTTCGCCTCGCACCGTAACCCAAAGTTCGCGGCCGTCCGGAGTGAAAAATGGTTCGTGGGGCGAGCGTCCTACGTAGACCTTGCCTTTGATCGCATTGGTCGCGGTGTCAATCAGCGTGACGGAGTTCGAGCCGACGGAGACGACCGCGAGCGTCTTCGAATCCGGCGAGTATCCGAGTCCGTGCACCAGCAACTCTCCTCTATAGAGAGGACTCAAGGCGCCAGGCACCGGATCGCCGAGCTTGATCACCCCCAAGAGCGTATTTCTGGAAGGATCAATGACAGAAACAGTGTTCGACGTCTGATCAGCAGCGTAAACCCGATCGTGCGCCGAAACAGGGATGTCGGCTCGTCCCCAAGGCGCTTGTTGGGCAAATCCAAACGATACCAAACACAAAATCGACAACCATCGAATGATCCTCATGTTTATCTCCCCAGCGTCGAATGTAAAGCCGCCTCTGTCCTATTTCTGCGAACCAGACTCGTGCCCCTTCAGCCAGAGCTGCATCAACTCAATTTCCGATTCTTGGTCCGTAACGATCTCCTGCGCCAGTCTGCGCATTTGGGGATCCTTGCCATACTTTAATTCGGCCTTCGCCATATCCAGTGCTGCCTGATGGTGCGGAAGCATCAACCTGACAAAATCGGCGTCGTTGTCCCCGGTTGGCTTGATGGATGCCATCCCCGCGTGCATCTTTTCCATCGCTTGTTCCATTTCGAGCCCGGCCGTTCCCTCGGTCTGGTCCTTCTTAGAGGAAGCAAGACCCCGCCGAGCCGGCGATGCGATTGAACAGACCAGAATCAACAGAACCAACAGGCCGTGCCAGTTTCCTCTCATGTCTTACCCCCACGCCGCCGTCAAACTCGGCCGAATTTTCATCATCTCAGGAAGCGCGATGGGAAACCACGTCGCCGGTCGGCCCGCCGCACATCTCCCTCGTCACAGAGGGGGCTTTGGATGAAAACTTCGTGGCAATCAGTTTATCGGTTGCTAGATAACCGACAGTTATGGAAACAATCAAAAGCGCCCCTACGAGTTTGGGTGGGCCCGGTAGTGGAATATCAAACCATCTGCAAGCCGAGCCGATGAGTAAACCCAAGACCAATCCGGCGAGTATTTTGATCACTTGTCCCCTCCAAAAGGTTTGAATTTTTAGACTCCCTGGTACACCAACTCAAGAAACGCGCTAGGCGTCATAAAGGACCTGCCCCACTCGACGTCATAACGAGCGCTGGGTTTGGCGGCTACAACTTCCACGAGAGTCCTACCCTGTTTTTTCAGGGCCGCAACTTTGTCTCGCAGTTCGACCAAGACGTCGCGAAACAGAATCAGGTCAGCTTTGCCGCCAACAGCCCCGTGCCCTCCAATAACGATCGTCTTCTCGTCGATTTTCGCCAGGTTTGCCTCTGCCGCATGTATCTGGCCGTCGATACTGCCTCCGGTGGAGTAGTCGATGAATGGGTAATCGCGGTTCCAGAAGGTGTCGCCCACATGGAGGATGTTGGCCTCTTCAAACAGTACGGAGATATCGGAATCCGTGTGCGCTGGCGAGTAGTGCTTGAGAACAAGAGTCGTGTCGTTGGCGCGCAACTTGTAGTCTTCCTTGAATACGGTGGAGGGAATCGCACCTGCCGGCGAGGCTGGGAAAGTGTGGTGCCACCCTTCCACCCGCGTGTTTACCAAGAGATGTTTGCGTGTGTTCTCCTGCGCCAGGATGCTGGCTCCGGCCTCGTGCAGCCACTGGTTGCCGCCGGTATGGTCGAAGTGCCAGTGCGTGTTGATGAGCTGCTTGATGGGGTCCGCGTTGATGCTCGTTAGAGCTGCCGAGACATTCGGACGCGCGGTGACGATTTCTGCATCCACAATCAGCTTTCCGTCAGGGCCGGTGAGGACAGCAATGTTTCCACCGGGGCCCAAAAGGACGCTGATGTTGCGGCGAAGAGTTTGGACGGTGATGTTCGCCGTTGCGGATGCTCTCATCGCCCCTGGGACGAGTTCGTCTCCTTGCTGGGCGAAGAGCCTTCTTGGAGCGAAACAAGCCGTGGCAATCGCAAATCCTCCCACAACCAGAAATTTACGCCGCGATATGTCGGTATGCGCTTGAGTGATCATTGGCCGCTCCTTGCTTAGTGGATATGCATGAGTGCTGCCAAAAGGAACGTCGGATCTCTGCTTTCGCAAATTCGCAGGATTCGGCACACGTTTCGTGACTTTGGAGATTTTTCGTGCCGCGGGGAAGTGTCATGAGGATGACACGTGGCTGTGCAGGAGTCGTGAATGCGTCAGCGCAAAGCTTCCGGCGGATAACAACCCCGCATACTGGCGTGGTGGAAGGGCCGAGATTCGGGCAGAGGATACAGGCTCTTTTCGCCACTCGTTCAGAACGGTCTATTGCGTTGTGAGCTTTGGCAGCACAAGTGCCACATGGGAAGCGTTCGTGGATTTTCTGAATCCTGGCTGGGAGTCGCGAGAGAAAGCAAATCAGAGGAGTGTTATGAGTCATTCACTTGTCACCTTGATCGCAGCCTCGATGGTGCTATGCGCGTCCGGCGCGGTAACACAGAGTGCGAGGGACGTGCGCGGTCCATCGCCGCTAATCGCGATCGAGAACGAAGCACCGCCCAAGCTCATCGTTGATCCCCCGCTTCCCGAACCGCTGACGCGAGGCCTCGTCTTTATCCAGTACCGGACGGAGAACTTGCGCGTGGTTCCAGTGTTTGGCAAAGGCGCTCTCGAAGTTTCGCCGCGCATCGGCCACGTTCACGTCACTGTCGACGACTCAGGCTGGCACTTTGTTGATGCCAGCGGCGAAACGTTAATCGTGGTGGGGTTGAAACCTGGCCCACATAAAGTCTTGGTCGAGCTGGCTGATCCGACGCACCGAGTAATCACCAGCGAGACCGTGAGGTTCACTTTACCCGGCCCCAAATCTCCTGATTCGAGGTGACACGAGCGCGTCACGCATGAGCGTCTGATGCGCGAGCCGGCATTTTTCAACGTTGGGAAGCATTCCAAACCTATGGAGGAAACAAACATGACAAGCAGCAGCAGTTCCGCAGACAAGTGCGTTGTGCATTACAAAACGGCGCGTATCGATGGTCTCGATATTTTCTATCGGGAGGCGGGCGCAAAAGATGCTCCTGTGATCCTGCTTCTCCACGGCTTTCCCACCTCTTCCAGCCAGTTCCGCAATCTCATTCCGCGCCTGGCCAAATCGTTCCGCCTGATTGCGCCTGACTATCCCGGTTATGGGCAGAGTAGTATGCCCGATCGTTCGAAGTTCTCCTACACGTTCGACAACTTTGCCGCCATCGTCGACCAGTTGCTCGGACAACTCGGCATTAGCAAGTACACGATTTACACCTTCGACTACGGGGCCCCGGTTGGTTATCGCCTCGCTCTGTTGCATCCGGAACGTGTAACCGGACTCATTGTGCAGAACGGAAACGCCTACGCGGAGGGGTTGCGTGAATTCTGGGATCCGATCAAGAAGTATTGGGCCACCCCAGAGAATCGCGAACAGATCTTCTATATGGTCGATGCGGCGAAGACGCGCTGGCAATATGAGAACGGTGTGGAGGACAAGACGCTGGTCGATCCGAACGCGTGGACTCTCGACCAGTTTCTGCTCGATCGTCCCGGAAACGGGGAGATTCAGGCGGATTTGATGTTGGACTACGGTACGAATCTCGCGCTATACCCGAAGTTCCAGGCTTTCTTCCGTGAGTATCAACCGCCCACGTTGGTCGTCTGGGGCAAGAACGATTTCGTCTTTCCGCCGGAGGGGGCGACTCCCTACGCTCGCGATCTGAAGGACATCGAGATCCACATGCTAGACACGGGCCACTTTGCGCTCGAAACGCACGGGGAAGAAGTGGCAAGTCATATCGAATCTTTCTTCCTCAAGCGGCAATCCAAAGCGGCGTAGAAAGCCGGGTACGCTTCGGGCCGGCGCTGGACCGGCCCGAAGACCAGGCAAGAACATATGTCCCCCAACATCGAGGACTTTTTCGCGAAACAACAACGCAAGGAAGCATGAGCTCACGAGAGCCGGCGCAAAGCTCTAGAGAGGAACCGATGAAACTGAGTTCTGCGTGGCCCTGGTCAATAATTTGCTGCCTTCTGGCAATGGTGTCTACTGAAATGCCGGCTCAATTACAAGGCTCGCTCCCCCAACCGGAGTCGATGACGTTGGATCGGTCACTTTCAGATACAGACGCCGCGCAAATGATTAGAGCCGCGCGTTTGTTCTATGCATTCTGGGACACCGGGAATTCGGAGTACCTTTCCGCCGCAATCGAGAATGATTTTCGGGACAACACGCTGCCGGAGGGCCGACCTCAGGGTCGGACGGGACTGCTCTTCGCTTCGCAGACTTTTCGAAGCGCCGTACCCGACCTCCACTGCAAGATCGAAGATCTGCTGTTGAGTGGCGATAAAGTAACGGCGCGCCTTACCTTCACCGGTACCGGCAAGGGAGAGTTCATGGGGCACGCCGCAACGGGCGGGCCCGTGAAGTTCTTCGCCATCGACATACTGCGAATTCGAGGGGGAAGGATTGTTGAGGATTGGCATCTCGAAGACAACTTAGCTCTCTTAGAACAACTAGGAGTCGTTTCCTTAAAGAAGTAGGAGCAGTTTATGGATCGCCGAGCATTCATGCAGCAAGAGCATCCTGGCTGCGGTAGCGGTTACGACCATCGCTATCGGGACCTCCCAGTCAAGACAAGTTCAATCCAAGGAGATTGAAGTGATTAACTCAGGCACGTTTTGGCCAAATGAAGCACGGCTCGTTGTTTCTGTATCGATGCAGTTTGAAGCAGGCGCGCAGCCTGAGCGGGGCGCCGAGAGCCCGTTCCCCGTCATTGACACCAAATACCCAGATCTGCCTGTCACAAAGTGGTACGACTACGGATTCAAGGAAGGCATCCCGCGGATGCTGGACATGTTTGACCGGGTTGGGGTAAAGATGACCTCCCACATGGTCGGGGCGGCGGTGGAGAGAAATCCGCAACTGGCGAAAGAGATCGTCGAGCGCGGGCATGAAGCCGCCGGTCATGGGCAGACGTGGACGCCGCAGTACGCAATGACAGAAGCGGAAGAACGCGCCTCTTACGAAGCGAGCATCAGGACGATTGAAAACGCGACCGGCACTCGCCCCTTGGGCTTCAACGCCTTCTGGTTGCGCGGTACGCCTCGCACGCTTGAGATATTGCAGGACCTGGGGTTTATTTATCACATCGACGATATCAGCCGGGACGAACCATTTCTGGTTCCGGTTCGCAATAAGCCTTTTGCAGTGGTGCCCTACACAATCCACATGAATGACATCGTGAACTACGAAGCGCGTCACTGGACGACGGCGCAATTTGCCAGCGAATTGAAATACGAGTTCGATCAGTTATATGCCGAGGCTGCGACACGTCGCCGCATGATGTCGGTCAGTGCGCACGACCGTATAACTGGCCGTCCTGCCCGTACCAAAGCCTTGGAAGAGTTCATTGTCTATGCACAGAAGCAGCCTGGCGTTGCTTTTCTGCGCAAGGACCAAATTGCGCGTTTTGCCCTTGAAAGCTCAAACACGCTGCGCGAGGGTTCACTCGAGCACTCGAACCGCGCGGCCTGAGTGAAGCTCTCACTACCGGAGCGTTGAGCTATGTCGCCCAGCTTTGGATCGTTGGTGTTCACGCCGGCCGTTAAGGCTTTGCAGGAGCGCTACGGCAGCCGTCGGCAGTACGCGCGGCTTGAGGGATCTGGGTCTGCGCCCGCTCGACTGGGCCCGGAGGAGTCGGAGTTTATCGGTGAACGCGACACCTTCTATATGGCGACTCTAGGCTCGACGGGTTGGCCTTACGTTCAACACCGAGGCGGCCCGAAGGGCTTTCTGAAAGTGATCGACGAAAGAACCCTGGCTTTCGCCGACTTTCGCGGGAACAAGCAATACATCAGCACCGGGAACCTGGTGACGGACAACCGGGTGGCGCTGATTCTGATGGACTATCCCAGACAGCTGCGTCTTAAGATTCTAGGCCGCGCCGAGATTTTCGAAGGGGAGAAGGCGAGCGGGTGGATTGAGAAGGTTGCGCGACCCGGACTACAAGGCAGTTATCGAAAGAGTCTATGTAATCCGAATCGAAGCCTTCGACTGGAATTGCCAGCAACACATTGTTCCTCGCTACACGGAGGAAGAAATTCGAGAGGCGGTTGCGCCCGCAGAAAACAGGATGCGCGAACTAGAGCAGGAAAACGAGAAACTCCGGAAGGAGCTTGTCGCGAGCTAGCCAAGAAGAACGGAAATCCTTAACTCAAATCGCACCAAAGGAGAAGATGGCATGCCTACAATCACCACAAAAGACGGAACGCAGATTTATTACAAGGACTGGGGAAAGGGCCAGCCCATCGTGTTCAGCCACGGTTGGCCGCTCACCGCGGACGACTGGGACGGACAGATGTTGTTCTTCGGCCAGCATGGCTATCGAGTGATCGCAGCCGACCGGCGAGGACACGGCCGTTCCGACCAGACCTGGGACGGCAACGATATGGACACCTATGCCGACGATCTCGCGGCCCTCACTGCCAAGCTTGACCTGAAGAACGCGATCCATGTCGGCCACTCCACCGGCGGCGGAGAAGTTGCCCGTTACATCGGCCGGCATGGCAGCAAGCGTGTCGCGGGGGCCGTTCTAATCAGCGCCGTACCGCCGCTGATGGTGAAGACTGAAAAGAATCCTGCGGGCGCGCCGATCGAGGTGTTCGATGGCCTGCGTGCCGAATATGTTAAGAATCGGCCGCAGTTTTACAAGGACATCACCCTGCCGTTTTACGGCTACAACCGGCCCGGCGCCAAGATTTCAGAAGGCATCCGGGAAAAGTGGTGGCTCCAGGGGATGATGGGCGGGATGAAAGCGGGCTACGACTGCATCAAGGCGTTCTCCGAGACGGACTTCACGGAGGACCTGAAGAAGATTCGACGTGCCCACCCTCATTCTTCACGGAGACGACGACCAGATTGTGCCCATCGGCGCGGCCGCCTTGCAGTCTGCAAAGCTTGTGAAGGGTGCAACGCTTAAGGTGTATCCAGGGTTTCCACACGGAATGCCCACGACCAACGCGGACACGATCAATGCCGATCTGCTGGCGTTCATCAAAACACTTTCGAAAGAAAAGGCGGCCTAATTCAGATCTGCCGGTACGTTTCCTCAAAGCCTTTGCGCACCGGCAGATCGCTTATGAAAAATTAGTCAGAGCGGGAGGAAGTCTTGCCAGGCAAGTTGATTTCGATCAACGTCGGATTACCGCGCGATATCGCATGGCGCGGAAAGATTGTACGCACG
Organism: uncultured Acidobacteriaceae bacterium; assembly: GCA_963746205.1. Classification (GTDB taxonomy): domain Bacteria; phylum Acidobacteriota; class Terriglobia; order Terriglobales; family Acidobacteriaceae; genus Acidiflorens. The sequence continues at coordinate 66,499 of CAVVAP010000015.1, forward strand.
GGCATCTGGAAGAGTCCCGTGCAGGGGCGTGTCATGGCGCGCCGGCTTAATCTCGATGGGGATGGCCAGGGAGACTTAGGCGGCCACGGAGGTTTGAACCGCCCAGTAATGGTCTACCAGATGGATTCTTACCGTTTCTGGGAGCGCGAACTTGGGCGCCATGATTTTTCTTACGGACAGTTCAGCGAAAACTTTACCGTCGAAGGGTTGGCCGATTCCGAAGTCTTTATTGGTGACCGCTTCCGCATCGGCAGCGCCCTCTTCGAAGATTTCGCAACCGCGCGTGACCTGTTACCGGGTCGGCATGCGCATGAACGATTCACAGATGGCGATGAAGCTGGTCGCCCGGCATCGTCCGGGCTTTTACTTTCGCGTGCTCGAAGAGGGCGAAGTCGGTGCCGGTGATGAAATCGTAAAAATAGCCGATGAAGCGGAACGCATGAGCGTCGCAGAGGTGGATGCGATGCTTTATCTCGGTGCGCGTAATCGGGAACAATTGGATCGAGCGCTGCGCATCCCGGCGCTGAGCCAGGGCTGGCAAGGCTCATTCCAGGCGCTATTAGCCGAGGGAACCAACGGCGCGCCGACCACCGGAAATGCCGGGCTGGTTCCACAGGACGGCCCACCCCCAGCATGGCCAGGATTTCGTCAATTGCGGGCCTCGCGAAAACAGCGGGAGAGCGCCAACATCATTTCTCTGGAGCTAGTAGCTGCGGATGATGAACCGCTGGTTGCGGGGTTGCCGGGACAATTCATTGTGTTGAAAATCCAACCGGAGGGTACAGGTCCATCGCTATTACGCAATTATTCGCTGTCCGGTCCCCCGGCAACCGATCGCTATCGCGTGAGTGTGAAGCGCGAGGAGAAAGGCGTCGCCAGCGCATATCTGCATGACCGAATCCAAGTGGGCGATTTGGTCGACGCAGCCGCGCCGCGAGGAGGCTTCACCCTGAGATCGGGCAACGGTCCGGTGGTGCTTATCAGCGCAGGCGTTGGCGCGACCCCTGTCTTGGCCATGCTGCATGCGCTGGCCCAAGAGAGTTCGCCGCGGCAGGTTTGGTGGCTTTTCGGCGCTCGGAACCAGGACGAGCATCCATTTGCCGCGGAATCGCGAGCTCTGATTCAGGCATTGCCGCGGTGCAAGAGTTTTATCGCCTACAGTCGCCCCGGCGTGCGGGACCGTGCGGGAGTTGACTTCGATGCCCCCGGGCATTTGGAGATCAGCGTTCTCGGAAAGCTCGACATACCGCTGGACGCCAATTTCTACATCTGCGGACCTGCGGCGTTCATGCAGGAATGGAGCGCCGGCATCGCAGCGCTTGGAATTCCATCCGCACAAGTGCATTCCGAACTCTTTGGCCCCGGCAAAGCGATGACGCCGGGCATCGCCGACGCCACGGCGAGACAACCTCATCCGCCCGAGGGTATTGCGGGCTCCGGCCCTCGCGTGTCCTTTGCGCGGAGCGGGCTGAGCGTCCCCTGGGACGCCAAGTATCCGAGCCTGCTCGATCTTGCGGAAGCTTGCGATGTGCCCGTGCGCTGGTCCTGCCGTACGGGAGTCTGCCACAACTGCGAGAGCGGGCTGATCTCGGGTGATGTCGCCTACCAACCCGAACCGCTTGAGCCACCCGCTGTGGGGAACCTGTTGATCTGTTGTTCGCGGCCTGATGGCGACGTGGTGATCGACTTGTAGCTGAAAAATCTTAATTCGGAGGATGGCTATGCGACACAAAATCGTGAGTATTCTGGGCTTCGCTGGACTCTTCCTAGCAATGGGCTTCACTTCGGCGCAAACAACGAGCTACGACGTTCAGTTCCCGACTGGGTTGCGGGATTGGTTCGAGGTGAATTCGATGATCGTGACAAAGGACAGCCCGATTTTCGGACAACTCGGCGGCATGCACCTGATCCACGTGAATACGAAGGGATTGGAGACGCTCAAGAACGGCGGTCCGCTCCCCTATCCCGACGGAACCGTCTTCGCGGATGAAGTTCACGAATTCTCGGTCAAAGACGGTTCTTACGTCCAAGGCAGCAAGAAGGCGATAGCAGTGATGGTAAAGGATGCGAAGACGTATCCTACGACCGGCGGATGGGGATTCCAGGTGTGGGGCGGCGGCGACCCGTCGAAGCCGCTCGTCCCTGACGCCGCTCATGCTATCACGGCGTGTTTCACCTGCCACACACCACAAAAAGAACAGGACTACACATTTTCAACCTACATTCCGTGAGAAGAAAGAGCATGAGCCAGGAACAAGCTGTCCGCATCGCGCAGCGACTTCTAGCTGACATTGGCGGTGGCGTCGACGCCGATGAGATCGCCGCGCTTTTTAGCGCCGACGTTCAATTCGAAGTTCCAGGCGACATTGGCGCATTACCCTGGATCGGACGCCGAACTGGGTGCGCAGCTATTTCGGACTTTATTCGTGGCACGCGTTCGCTGCTTGAGCGCATTCGCTTCGACGTAGAAGGAATCATGGCCAAAGACGATCGTGCGGCCATCTTCGGTCACCTCATCTCAAAGGTCAACGCAACTGGAAAGATTGTCGACTCACCGTTTGCGCTCATCCTGCAGATTTCGGCTGGCAAGATCACCCGCTTCAAGATGTTGGAGGACAGCTTTGCAGTTTCGCAAGCAGCGAGACCTTGAAGGAAGACACAGCGATGAAAATTGTTGTCGGGTCCGATCACGCAGGTTTCGCCCTGAAACAGGAAATAGTTGAACGCGTTTCACACCTCGGCCACGAGGTCCAAGACCTTGGTGCCTACAACAGCGAACCGTCGGACTATCCGGATTTTGCAGCGGTCGTCGGTAAGGCGATCATGGCCGGGGCGGCACAGCGGGGGATCCTTATCTGCGGCTCCGGCGTCGGGGTCTGTGTGACCGCCAATAAAATGCCTGGAATTCGCGCGGCTATTTGCCACGATACGTATTCGGCCCACCAGGGCGTTGAACACGACGATATGAATGTGCTAGTTATGGGATCCCGCATTGTTGGTTCCGCGCTCGCCTTCGACCTAACGATCGCCTACCTGAACGCCCGTTTTCAGTCTTCCGAGGAGCGCTTCCTCCGCCGGCTAAACAAACTGAAGCAGATTGAACGCCTCTATATGCGCGCCGTCTGAATACGTGCTGTAATGGGTGTCGTCGACAGGTGGCAGTTTGGCGATCGATCCCCATAACAGGATTCGATTCTCCAGCGCGGAAGAGCCTCCACGATTAGAGTACCGTCCAAAATTGGCCTGCCAATTCACTTGCGATGGTGTGTATTAACCACGGGCCCCAATGAATCTCGGGAACCAAAAGCATCCGGCGCGCCTGGAGCAGATCTTGCTCTGTGCTTTATTCGCCTTCCTCGCACCGAACCGAGCTCGCGCCGTCGACCCAAACAATCACATCTCGCAATACGCGCACACTGCGTGGCGCGTGCAGGATGGAATCTTCGGGGGTACCCCGCGAGTATTAGCTCAGACAGCGGATGGCTATCTCTGGATTGGAACAACCTCTGGGCTGGTTCGCTTCGATGGCATTCGCTTTGTTCCGTGGGCCCCGCCGAGTGGCGAGAAACTTCCTTCGCAGCGGATCAATTCGCTGCTCGGCGCAACTGACGGCAGTCTTTGGATCGGCACCGCGGCTGGGCTGAGTCGCTGGCAGCACAACCACCTTACGAATTATCAAGATCAGCTGGGAGTGGTGACCGCGATTTTTGAAGATACCGACTCAACCATCTGGATCAACGTTTCACAATCGGCTGCCGATACCCCACTCTGTCACATCAATACGACCGGAATGCAATGTTTTGGGGTCGCCGATGGAATTCCACATGGAGGATACTGGCCATTAGCGAAAGATAACCAAGGGAATTTCTGGATCGGTGGTGAGCCAAACCTCGTACGATGGAAAGCGGACTCCCATGACATCTACACCCTGAAAGGACCGAAAAATAGTAGCGTGGCGGTAAGCTCCATCGCTGTTCAAACAGACGGTTCTTTGTGGATTGGGACGACTGTACGAGGTCCTGGTTTGGGACTGCAAAGATTTGTCCAAGGCGTTTGGAAGTCCTTTATTGCTCCTGGATTTGATGGAAGTACGGTGACAGTGAACGCATTGCTCCTGGACCGTGAGAGCGCGCTTTGGGTTGGGACTACTAAGAACGGAGTCTACCGGATTTATCGTGACAAAGTGGAGCACTTCGGCAGCACGGATGGGCTGTCGAGCGATTTCGTATACAGAATACTCGAAGATCGGGAAGGAAACGTATGGGTCGCTACAAGCAAAGGTATCGATAACTTCCGCGGCTTACGAGTTGTCAGCTTCTCGACACTTGAAGGCCTTAGCGCGGAGGAGGTTGATTCGGTCTTCGCTTCCCGAGACGGAGGCGTGTGGGTTGGAGGTCCCAGTTCAATGGACCTCCTGCGGAATGGCCACGTCTCTTCTATCCTGGCGGAACAAAGGCTGTCGGGAGGTGCTACGTCCTTCTTCGAAGATCACGCCAACCGCCTCTGGGTTGGTATCGATGACACTTTGTCGGTTTATGAGAGTGGAAAATTCCGGCAGATTACCAGAAAGAATGGCAGTCCGATTGGCATGGTCTACTCGATCACCGAAGATACAGAGAACAACATCTGGGTCGAGAGCCCGGGTCCGCTCACTCGCATTCGGGACTTCAAAGTAGACGAGGAGTACCCCTCGCCGGAGATGCCCGCTGCTTTCAGGGTTGTTGCCGATCCTCGAAAGGGCATTTGGCTTGGCTTGGTGAACGGGGATCTTGCTCGCTATCAAGATGGCCGAACCGAAACTTTTCGTTTTCAACACACCTCAAAGACCAGGGTGGAGCAACTCGCGGTGAACCCCGACGGTTCGGTGCTAGGAGCCACAGCGTATGGACTCGTCGGATGGCGAGGCGGAAAGCAGGTCACTCTGACCACACAAAACGGGCTTCCTTGCGATATAACGTACGCCTCCATTTTGGATGATCAAGGAAACCTCTGGATTTATATGCAATGCGGGTTAGTCGAGATCAAGAACGAGGAACTTCAGAACTGGTGGGAGCATCCGGATACTAAGCTCCAGCCCAGATTGTTTGACGCACTTGATGGGGCGCAGCCAGGCCGTGCTCCGTTTAACGGAGTGACGAGGTCTCCCGACGGAAACTTGTGGTTCGCTAGCGGCGTGGTGCTGCAGATGATCGATTCTGATCATCTGGCTTTGAATTCCATCCCACCGCCCGTGCATGTTGAGGCAATTACAGCCGACCATCGGAATTACCCGCTGCAAGACGGGCTTCGCCTTCCCCCCCTTACACGGGATGTTGAAGTTGACTACACGGCGCTTAGTTTTATGGCGCCCCAGAAAGTGCGCTTCCGCTACAGACTGGAAGGGCGCGATACGGGCTGGCAGGATCCGGGGATCCGTCGACAGGCCTTTTACACCGATCTTCGTCCCGGGAGATACACGTTCCGGGTTATTGCCTGCAACAACGATGGCGTCTGGAATGAGGATGGAGCAAAGCTAGACTTCAGCGTCGCATCCGCCTGGTATCAGACCGATTGGTTTCGCATCGCCTGCGCGGCTTCTTTTCTCCTGCTTCTGTGCGCGCTCTTTCGCTTACGTATCTATCAACTCGCGAGACAATTCGATGCGACAATGGAGACCCGTGTTGCCGAGAGGACCCGCATCGCGCGCGACCTGCACGATACGCTACTGCAAAGTCTGCATGGGCTAATGTTTCGATTTCAGGCGGCTCGAAATATGCTCCCCCAGCGTCCCGAAGAGGCGATGGGTGCTCTCGACGGCGCGATTACAAGGACGGAACAGGCAATCGCAGAAAGCCGGGATGCCATTAAGGATTTGCGTTCTGAGTCGTCCGCTCAGACCGATCTTGGCGAGTTATTAACGGAAATTGGTACGGAACTAACGGCTTCCCGCGACGCGAATGGCGATTCGCCGACGTTCAGCGTGACGGTTGAGGGCGAGCGGCGAACCATATCCCCGATGGTACAAGAAGAGGTGTGCCAGATTGCTCGAGAGGCGCTCCGAAATGCCGTTCGGCACGCAAAGGCACATCAGATTGAAGTGGAGGTTCGTTATGATCGTCGCGTGTTACGCTTGCGTTTTCGTGACGACGGCGCCGGCATTGATTCGAAGATTCTGAAAGAAGGTGGCCGCCCAGGACACTGGGGTTTGCCTGGCATTCGTGAACGCGCGCAACGCATCCGCGCCCGCTTGGACTTTTGGAGCGAAGTCGGAGCGGGCACTGAAATTCAGTTGACCATTCCCGCAGTTACGGCTTACCAAGCATCGCGCCAAGGCGCTCGATTCGGACTGTTTAGCAGAGTGAGAAAACCGTGAGCCTCGATCCGGGACTGATTCGAATTTTTACGGTTGACGACCACGCTCTTCTCCGCGAGGGGATCGCCGCTCTCATTGACGCTGAACCCGACATGAAGCTGGTCGCGGAAGCGTCGAACGGAGAGGAAGCCATCGAAGGGTTCCGATTGCACCGCCCCGACATTACGTTAATGGATCTACAGATGCCTGGTATGAATGGCATCGAAGCAATCACCCGAATTCAGGCGGAATTCTCTGGTGCACGAATCATAGTCCTGACTACATATACCGGAGACGTTCAAGTGTTGCGCGCGCTCAAGGCAGGTGCGCGAGGATACATTTTAAAGGGCAACGTGCATCGGGAACTCCTGGGTGCCATCCGTGCCGTGCACTCCGGACAAAAACAGATTCCTCCCGAGATCGCCGCCGAATTGGCGGAACATGCGGCGGATGACGACCTGAGTCCACGCGAAGTGGACGTACTGCGGCTGATTGCGGCTGGGAATGCCAACAAACTGATCGCTGATCAGCTCTCGATTGGGGAAGCGACCGTCAAGCGCCACATTACGAATATTCTTTCCAAGCTTGGCGCGAACGATCGAACGCACGCTGTAACGATCGGTCTAAGGCGTGGAATTATCGACTTGCATAGCAAATGAACGCGCAGGCACTACTACTTTCGGCGCATTATAGCCATCTACCATTAGGCGATTCGGCCCCTTTAGCAATTCGCTTACTCTTACCGTGGATTATTTGTGCAACGCCTATTTTCCACGTTCGCGAGCGGTTGGCCCGGAGCCGGCCTTCTACTCCTGCGCGCACTGGTTAGCGCGGCTCTACTTCACGACGAGATCCCGCAAATTATCGACAGGTCCGTTTCTGGAGTCATCATCCCCCGAATGATTGCGGTTGCCGCGGGAATATTTCTTCTCGTTGGCTTGTGGACTCCTGTGGTGGGAATACTCGTTGCCATAGTCGAGGTTTGGATCGTTTTCGCGGTCGCAGGCAACTCTTCAGTTCCCCTCATGCTAGCAACGATTGGGGCAGCATTGGCGATGATCGGACCCGGCGCCTGGTCCGTCGACGCCCGACTTTTCGGGAGGAAGCACATCGAGGGCCGGCAATACTAGAAGTGCTAGGCTGCGCCAAAAGTTGTAGCGGCCGGTTTCACTAAATGACCAGTGGACAAGTGGACGATCTGGCGATGTGGTCGATCCAACCTGAACCCATACTGGCTGCATTGTGGAGGACGGCTCATGATTGGACAGGCAATTTCCTTTCCGGAAGATTCGAGTGTGGCACGGTTCCGCTATCTCGGTAGGGATCACCTTCAGAGTCAGCTGCCAAAGGAGACATCAGAGGCGCCCCCGCGGTTGCACAGCGATACGCCCACCGAAAAGCGCGTCGGCGCGACCGATCGTTCTTGCGGGATCGTCGGTACAAGCGTCAGACTCCAGGAACTATTGGATCTGGTCCGGACCGTCGCTCCCATCGACTCAACCGTCCTGATACAAGGAGAGACAGGGACCGGAAAGGAACTGATCGCGCGCGCGATTCACAATCTCAGTCCACGGCGTGACCGCCCTTTCGTAAGATTCAACTGCGCCGCAATTCCGCTTGGCCTCCTGGAGAGCGAACTCTTCGGTCATGAGAAAGGAGCGTTCACCGGGGCCGTTGCCCGAAAAATGGGTCGCTTCGAACTGGCAGACAAAGGCACACTCTTTTTGGATGAAATCGGTGATATCCCTCTCGAACTCCAGGCTAAGCTTCTTCGAGTACTGCAGGAACGGGAGTTTGAACGGCTGGGCAGCAATCGAATACAACAGGTCAACGTTCGCGTGGTGGCGGCAACTCATTGCGACCTGAAACAGATGGTGCAGGAAAAGCAATTTCGCAGCGATCTCTACTTTCGGTTGAACGTCTTTCCTATCGCAGTTCCTCCGCTGCGCGAACGGCGCGAGGACATACCGTCCTTGGTCACCGTATTCGCTGACAATTGCGTTCGCCGTATGAATCGACAAGTCGAGACTGTTCCAGCCGAGACGATGAGGGTCCTCATGGAGTATGACTGGCCCGGCAATGTCCGCGAACTCCAGAATTTCATCGAGCGCGCAGTCATCCTGTCGCCAGGCTCCGAACTTCGCGCGCCTCTGGAGGATCTTGATTGGTCGAAACAGATCACTCATACCCAGCCCGAGACGCTGGCGAGGGCCGAGTTTGGGCACATTCTCAAAGCTCTGAAGGAATGCGGGTGGGTAGTGGGAGGCCCGATGGGTGCGGCGAGAAGACTCGGACTCAAACGCACGACTCTCATCGGAAAGATGCGGAAGATGGGAATTTTCCGTTCAAAGGAAGCAGTTCTTTCGCCTGTTCCTCCGGGCCTCGCGTAACCGTTGGGCTGGCGACCGCCTGCGAGCATTTTGCTTCCAAGCTATTCAGCCAGCAACTCGCCGATTAGCCTAGCTTTGGTGCAGAATCACCGCGACCGCTCACAATCGCACACGGCCTTCACACGGCAGAGTCACAGCCTCAATAGATTTGTCTCTCATGCATGACATCCGGTGAACCTATCTCTTCAGTTTTTGAATGGAAATCGGGATGGACGGAGTTTTAAGTGATTCGAGGTCCTGAAATCCGTACGAAGCGATCGGTTATCAACCGAGAAGCTGAAACCAACTCTGCTCGAACAGCGGAAACCGCAGAGAACCTCGCTCGCACGGGGTCACATGCCTGACGGATCAATCCACCCTCTGCTACAATTCATTGACGGGCATGGACAGATGCTCCGGGTCGCAGGGCTTCCGGTCAGGACTTGTCGGGATGTACTTCCTTACAGTTTCCTGTCGATAAACCCCCGGAATTCGGTTATATGGGGTGGAACGGTTGAAACAGGCGAAACGGTTGACAGTAAGAAAAGACAGGAAAATCAAGGGTTTCCACTAACCCGGTGAAAACAAAGTGGGGACGTAGTTCAGTTGGTTAGAACGCTGCCCTGTCACGGCAGAGGTCGCGGGTTCGAGTCCCGTCGTCCCCGCCATTCTTTTCAAGGAGTTACCGGACGTGACACCGGAGGCTCCAACCCACAATCCAACCCACAGCTTCTAATTCACCGTAGTGCTCATCCCCACGGCTGAGAGAAATCCGCCCAGCGCGGCCCGCGTTTCGTCGCTGTCTTCCTGCGTGTACAGATCGAGCGTCGTCTGGATTTTGATGTGACGCAGGATTCCCTGTACGGTTTTCGGTTCGACCTTCGCCTTGTTCACCAGCCAATTGCTTAAGCTATGGCGAAGATTGTGAAGCCCGAATCGTTGACCGTCCTGGATAGTGACTCCGCCTTTCTTTGCGGCCGGTCGCAGATGGTCGGCGACGAATACGGAGGAGCAGAGCGGTTTCCTTCCCTCGGCTCTCATCGACGGAAACACGAAGTCGGTTGCCTTCGCGTGCGGCGTCTGTATTTGCCACGCGCGAAGATGCCCGGCCGTGAGCCAAGGCCCGCTTGCCCTTCGAGGAGATTTTCGTGATGCAAACGCTGCTAATCGGCGCTCGCGCTTGGCCGATCTTCGTGTGACTCCAGATGCGGCGCGCCGGGCTGGCGTAGCATCTGAATGTCCCGTCGAGGGGGCTGGCCGAAGAAGCGGCTGTATTCGCGATTGAACTGGGTGGCGCTCTCGTATCCCACCTCAAAGGCCGCGCTGGCCGCGTCCATGCCGTCGACAAGCATGCGTCCTCGGGCCGCCTGCAAACGTAGTTGCTTCTGATACTGTAACGGACTCATCGAGGTCAGCGCGCGGAAATGATGGTGCAAGGTGGAGAGGCCCATACCTGCGAGTTGCGCCAGCTCTTCCACGCGGAGCTGCCGGGCGTAGTTGGCCTTGATCCAGGCGATGGCCTTCGCAGTGCGATGGCTCTGGTCTCCCAGGGTCGCAATCGCCCGCAGGCGCGTTCCGCCGGACTCACGCAAAATCCGGTAGATGATCTCGCGCTGGAGCAGGCCGCTCAGAAAAGGAATGTCGCAGGGGGTTTCCAGTAAACTGACCAGGCGGCAACAGGCGTCGAGCAGTTCGGCGGTGCTCTGGCCGGTCGCCATGGCGGGATTCTCGGAGGGCGCGGCCGTGGCTGGGATCTCTTCCTGCGCCAGCAACTCCCGAACCGTCGACATCTCCAGTTGAAGCACGAAACAAAGATAGGGAACGCTCTCGCTGGCATCGATCACGTTACAAATGACCGGCAAATCGAGCGCGGTGAGCAGGTATCGAGACTCGTCGAAAATAAAAGTGGTGCCCCCCAGCGTGGCTTGTTTCCGCCCCTGCGCCACCACCGCCAGGCTGGGCTCATACGTGGCCAGCGTGGGCGCTGTCGGCGCGGTCCGCCGGCTCAGGATTAAGCCCGGAACCGGCGTTATCATTTTCTCTGATTTCCCGATGAACAAGGCAATCTTGCGGGCCAACTGAGCCCGCAATTCAAGCCTGCGGTCCGCTGGCGCTGCTTGATTTAGGCGAGTTTTTATCATACCGGGACCCAACTTTCTAGCTGCCCAAGAATACCGTCCCGCACCCGGTCGCGCCAAGGATTTACTTTACCATCAAGAGAAATAGGCAATAAATCGGAAGGATCGGGCTACCCGTCTGCCGCCGCTAGCCGCTAATCTCTCAGTCAGGGGCGGTCGAGCAATAATCGGCCGTACTCAGAAGAGGGAATTGCATGTACACCGCCAGAGCCTATTCTGCTGTTAGCGCGAAGTCGCCGCTTTCTTCCACAAAAATCACGCGCCGCGATCCCGCCGATACCGACGTGCAGATTGAAATCCTGTTTTCCGGGATTTGCCACTCCGATCTGCATGCCGTGCGCGACGAGTGGAGCGAGTTCATGCCCACCGTCTATCCCATAGTGCCGGGGCATGAAATCGTCGGGCGGGTCACCGCCATCGGATCCTCCAGCACCCGGTTCAAGCCCGGGGACCTTGCCGCCGTCGGTTGCATGGTCGATTCCGACGGCACCTGCGCGGATTGCAAAGCCGGGTTGAGCAGTTCTGTACGAATTTGACGCTGACCTTCAACGCGCCGGACAAGCACTTGGGCGGGGTCACTTACGGCGGTTACTCCGACAGCATCGTGGTGGACGAGCGCTTCGCCTTGCGCGTGCCCTCGAACCTGAGCCTTCCTGGCGTTGCTCCTCTGCTTTGCGCCGGCATTACCACGTATTCACCAATGCGAAGGTGGGGTGTAACCAAGGGCAAGAAAGTTGGCGTCGCCGGTCTTGGCGGACTCGGTCACATGGGCGTAAAGTTCGCCCGCGCCTTCGGGGCCCACGTGGTTGTCTTCACGACCTCCCCAAATAAGCGCGAAGATGCGCTCCGCCTCGGTGCCCACGAAGTTGTTGTTTCCCGCAATAGCGCGAGAGATGCAAAAACATGAGAACAGCTTCGATTTCATCCTCGATACAGTTTCCGCCGACCACGACGTTGACGCATTTATCAAGCTGCTGCGCCGCGAAGGCAATCTCACAATCGTGGGCGCGCCTCCCAAGCCCCTGGCGGTCAGCGCGTTCAGCCTGATTACCGGCAACCGGAATTTTTCCGGCTCGATGATCGGAGGCATTCCCGAAACCCAGGCCATGCTTGATTTCTGCGGACAGCACAACCTGACCGCCGATGTGGAGGTGATTCCCATCCAAAAGGTCAACGAAGCGTATGAGCGGTTGCTCCGGTCCGATGTGAAGTACCGCTTCTCCATCGATATGGCTTCGCTGAAGTCGGAGTAGGACGCAGCGCAGTTAATTTAATCCCAACAAATACGCAGGAAAGGAAATCAGACCCATGGAGATCAAGCGAGTTGGCTCCCAGCCCTCGGGCCAAGGGCCGTCCGACTGGTTCACGGGAACGGTGCGGATCGATACCCTGTTTCAAGCTCCCGATCCAGCCCTGGTGCAAGGCGCGAGTGTCACTTTCGAGCCCGGGGCACGCACCGTTTGGCACACCCATCCCCTGGGCCAGACGCTGCTGGTCATGTCGGGCTGCGGGCGGGTGCAGCGTTGGGGTGGTCCGATCGAGGAAATTCGGCCCGGCGATGTTGTGTGGATCCCGCCCGGCGAAAAGCATTGGCACGGCGCGGCGCCCACCACTGCGATGACCCACATCGCCATTCAGGAAAAACTGGACGGCAAGGTCGTCGACTGGATGGAACCCGTGAGCGACGAGCAATATCAGGCTGGGGCCTTAGTTCACCAACGACAAATTTTAGAGAAACTTTGAGGAGACACTATGCAAACACAAGCGATCCAAACACGTACGCTCGGAGCCGGCAATCTGGAAGTTTCGGCCCTCGGCCTCGGCTGCATGGGCATGAGTTTCTCCTACGGTCCGCCCAAGGACAAAAAGGAGATGACCGATCTTCTCCACAGCGCCGTGGACCGCGGCATCACTTTCTTCGATACGGCCGAAGTATATGGTCCCTTTACCAATGAAGAACTCGTGGGCGAGGCGCTGGGGCATTTGCGCGGCAAAGTCGTCATCGCCACCAAGTTTGGTTTCGATTTAAGCGGACCGGACAATCGGCCGGGCGCGGCTGGTTTGAATAGCCACCCTGGCCACATCCGGCAAGCCGTGGAAGGTTCGCTGAAACGCCTGCAGGTGGAGGTGATCGATCTGCTCTATCAGCATCGGGTCGACCCGAACGTGCCCATCGAAGACGTCGCCGGCACCGTGAAAGAACTGATTCAGGCCGGCAAGGTGAAGCATTTCGGGTTATCGGAAGCGGGCGTGAAGACCATCCGTCGCGCCCACGCCGTGCAGCCCGTGACGGCGCTGCAAAGCGAGTACTCGCTGTGGTGGAGAAAGCCGGAGAAGGAAGTGCTTCCTGCGCTCGAAGAGCTGGGAATCGGGCTGGTTCCCTACAGCCCTCTGGGCAAAGGATTCCTGACCGGGAAGATCGCCGAAAAGACCACTTTCGGCAGTTCTGATTTTCGCAGCACACTTCCTCGTTTTGCGCCGGAGGCAATCAAGGCGAACCAGGCCATGGTCGATCTCCTCAGCAATATCGCCCGGCAGAAAGACGCTACGCCGGCCCAGATCGCGCTCGCCTGGCTGCTGGCGCAGAAACCGTGGATTGCTCCGATCCCGGGCACGACCAAACTGGATCGTTTGGACGAAAACATCGGTTCGGTTGCGGTAGAACTGACGGCGGACGACTTGCGCGAAATCGAAAGCGCCGCCTCGAAAATCACGGTGTACGGTGACCGGTACACGGAACGCCTGGAAAAGATGACCGGACTCTGACAAAGTTGCTTGTTTTACTCCAATCCGCCGGATGCGACACCCCCACGCAGTACAATGACTACAGCGAAGAAATTTCGTGGGGAGTGGTTGCGCTCTGTTGGCCGACCGTGAGCGATCGAAGTCCGGTTGTCGCGGCGTCTAATTTCGGCGTCTAATTTTACAGAGGTGAAACTATGAGCGCTAAACATCGCTACGATGAAAGTGAACGTGCAACGGATTCTGCCGGCCAGTCCGGCGACACTCAAGGCGTGCCTCATTCGGCGGGAGCCGATTCCGAGAGCGTCGAGGAATTACTGGAAGAGGGGAACTCGTTTGAGGCGGGCATCGTGGCTGGCGTGGAGAACGCCCAGGATCCTGACGTCTCGGAGGTTAGAACTCGCCAGGTGCCGGAAGACGACGTGCCGGAGGAGTACCTGCATCGCGGTGAGGATGTAGGTTAAAGTCGCTCTGTTAGCGCTTTGATCGCCAAGCCAGTTTTCCTCATGCGTTGTGGTGACGTTCGGCCCTTCTCGATAGTCTCAACCGGCGTGTTGGCCGCTCTTGTGCTGGTGCTGTGGCTTGCATTTACGCTCCCCGCATGCGCGCAGGGCGGGCCGCCATTTATCGGCGATGACCCCGGCACTCCGGGCGACGGCAAATGGGAAATTAACATCGCGGCGGCCAGCGAGCGCCATTCCAACGAGCGCATCGACAATGACCCGATCCTCGACCTGAACTATGGGTGGGGTGATCGAATTCAACTCAAATACCAGGTGCCTTACCTGGTGGAGCGCAGCAGCGGCGACCCGACCCGCAGCGGACTAGGAAAGTCGCTGGCCGGAGTGAAGTGGCGTTTCTATGATAGCGGCGCCGAGAACGGCCTGAAGATTTCCACATATCCGCAACTCGAATTCAACAATCCCACCTCATCAGTGGACCGCGGGTTGGTTGACTACAGCACCAGGTTTTATCTGCCGCTCGAGGTCAGCAAAAAGATCGGACCTTTTCAGGTTAATCCGGGAGCAGGCTACTGGTTCGCCAGCGGCCGCGGCGCGGCTTGGGCGACCGGAATCGTTGTGCTGCGCGAGGTCAACCCGCGCCTCGAATTGGCCGGAGAAATCTACAATACGGCCAACACCAACGGTTCAAATCGCTGGAACAGCTACGATGCAGGGGGCCGTTACAAGTTGGCAGAGCATTTCGTACTCTTGTTCATGGCCGGTCGAAGCTTCCGCGGATCGCCGCCGAGTGAGCCGCAATTGTTTGGCTATCTCGGGATGCAATTCTTGTTTTCCGTTCAGCGCAAAAAGAAAGATCGGCGGAGTCTGGCCCCTGTTGCAGTGCCTGACCCGCAATCCCGATGAGAGTGGGCTGAGCCCGCGGCTGAGGCGGATTCAGACTGATCTGCCAGCGTGTTTCCTAGCCTTGACGTCGTCGGGGAGACTGCATAGATTCGAAGGTGTTGATACCGGTTTGCAATCTGTTTTTCGCACCGCGGTTGAGGGTTGACGAGGAATCTCTTTCATGACGACGAAGAAGAATGCCGTCCAGAAGACGGGGTTGCGGCAAAAGGCGCAGTTGATGTCGGGCTCGGAGATCGAGCGCACGCTGGTGCGCCTCGCCCACGAAATACTCGAGAAAAATGGCGGAATCGAGGGCCTGGGTCTGGTGGGAATCCGGCGCCGGGGTGTTCCGATTGCAGAACGGCTGGGCAAAATGATCCACCAGGTAGAAAAAAAGAAGATTCCGGTGGGTACGCTCGATATCACCTTTTATCGGGACGATCTTTCCACCCTGGGTCCGAAGCCGGTGGTGCAGGAAACAGAAATCGGGTTCTCAATCGAAGGGAAGAAAATTGTGCTGGTGGATGACGTGCTGTACACCGGTCGCACCACTCGCGCCGCTCTGGACGCCCTTTTTTCGCACGGGCGTCCTAGCCTTGTGCAATTGCTGGTTTTGATCGATCGCGGCCACCGCGAGTTGCCGGTTGAAGCCACGTTTATCGGCCGAACGGTGCAGACGACGGAGAGGGAAGTCATCGAAGTAAAGCTGAGCGAGATTGATGGAGCGGAGAAAGTTTTGTTGATGGAAAAGTAGCCGGTGCGGGCGAAGCTACTGAATCGCGTTTCCGTAGGTCGGCACGCCTTGCTGCACCAGGAAAAGAAGCGTTTGTCCGCGCGCCGACCAGTCGCTTTGCGGATAGCGGGATAGAAGTTGCTGGGCCAGCGCGATAGCCTGGTTTCTGGCTTGATCGGACTTCTTCGACTGCTCTTCTGTCCTGTAAATTTCAATCAGAGCGGCGCGGCGGGTAGCGGCGTGGAAGAGCGCTTCGGGAGCGGCGGGAGATTCCGGGTGTTCCTTGACGTATTTTTCGTAGATGTCGGCTTCTTTTTCGGGGCACTTGGAAGAGCCCATCCAGTCGCCACAAAGTTTGTTTTCGATCAGGTGAAAGGCCGCGAGTTGCGCCCATTTTGAATCGGGGAACTTCTTCATCACCAGCTTCATCGGCTCCTCTT
Source organism: uncultured Acidobacteriaceae bacterium (assembly GCA_963746205.1). Taxonomy (GTDB): domain Bacteria; phylum Acidobacteriota; class Terriglobia; order Terriglobales; family Acidobacteriaceae; genus Acidiflorens. The sequence goes on from CAVVAP010000015.1 coordinate 82,598, forward strand.
CGATGCTGGGACGAAGGTAAGCTTCTTTTTCGCGGGCCGAGGGCCGGGACTGCACGTCCGACCGGTCGATTTGCCATTGAATATCGGCGGCGCGATAGAGTGCTTCGGCGGCGATCGGAGAGGTGGGGAAGATATCGTAGACCCGTCGATAAAGGCGGAGAGCGTCTTGCGCCGCGCCGCGGCGTCCCTGGCGGCTGCTGGCCACATCTTCGCAATCGACCGCTTCGCCGAAGAGGATACGGTCGCCATTGGGCGTCGAAGCCCAAACCGTCCCTAAATCGAGCACCCAGCCGCTGATCGTCTTGCCCTGGTCTTCTTCCTCGAGAACGAATGCAGGGTCGCGGGCTTGCGATCCAAGAAGAGCTTCGACATGGATCCAATTTTGGCTGCGATCGAGCAGGATTAACTCGCGCCCGCGCTCGACCTGGCCCAGTTTGTTGGAGTTGGTGTCGGGCGAAATGTAAATCACGGCTTCACGGACCAGCGTGCCGCGATCGGCACCTAACAGGAGAGAAGGGGCCAACGCGAGAAGCAGGATCAAAGACAATCTGGCAGGGAATCTCATCGTTGCTTTCGTCCGGTTCGAGGGTAACACGTAGATTTAGATGCGTGGTCGAGCCCCCGAGATCGCAGGCTGCGGCAAAACGGACGCGAAAGGCGTGCGCTTCCTTTATAAAACCAGCCGAGATTGACAAGTCTCTGGCGGGTGCTGTACACCGTTGGTCTTCTCCCAGCGCGCGTTTTTTTGCGGAGATTGCCATGCCATGGGCCAAGAACTCGAAAGTCGTCAGGGTCCGCCCATGACCTCCGGCAGCGGCCCGCGGCAAATTGCGATTCGCGATCTCGCCGGCATCGAAGAACTAACACAATTGAAAGCGGTAGAGAAGGAAGTCTGGGGCATGGCCGATGAGGATACCCTGCCTCTCACCTTCGCCATTGCCAGCAAGGCTGCGGGCAATCTGTTTGTCGGTGCCTTCGATAGGGACAAGCTGGTGGGGTTTGCCTTCGGATTTATCGGGCGGGAGCACGGAGTGATCACTGTTCACTCCCACATGCTGGCGGTGCTGGAAGCGTACCGAGAATTGGACCTGGGCTGGCGGCTCAAACAGGCGCAGCGCGATCGCGCGATAGCCATGGGAATCCCGGAGATGACCTGGACTTACGACCCGTTGCAGAGCCGGAATGCGCATTTTAACTTCTGCAAGCTGGGCGTGGTCTCCGACAGTTATAAAGTCGATTTCTATGGCCCGGAGACTTCGAGCATGCTGCACCAGAACGGCACCGACCGCCTTTGGGTGCGCTGGATGCTGCATTCGGCGCGGGTGCGTGATCGACTAAACGATCGGCTAACCGACCGGAGTACAACCGACGGGGCCACGAAAACCCGACTGGAGATGCTCGATGGCCTGCGGTTGCTGGCGCCTCTCCTGCGCTTCAATCCCAGCGGAAAGCCGGAGCGCGGAGATCTGGCTGAATCGCTCGGCCGACAGCGCCTGAGCATCGAGATCCCGGGCGACATTCTCGCAGTCGAGCGCGCCGATATGGCGTTGGCGAGGGAATGGCGCGCGAGCACGCGGTGGGCATTCGGCGAAGCTCTGAAAGCCGGTTTCGTGGTGGCCGAATTCTGCGCTTCGGTTCGCGGACGCCAGGGGCCCGGAGTTTATCTGCTGCAGCGCGGTACGGTGGCAGACTTAAACAGGGCCCAGTGAGAAAAATAAAAGAAAATCTGTCGCATTTCGGGGCATACCAACGCGTCGCGCAATCCCTTCAATTGCGTGTAGTCGCGCGGCAGAGGCCGGAGTAAAATGGCCCATTCCGGTCTAAGGCCGGCGGCAGGACTCAACACCCATATCCCCTGAGGAAGATCCATGTCTGATCTGACAGCAACGCAGGTGAACATCGATTCCACGCTGGACGAGCAGCGCAGTTTTGCGCCATCCGCCGAGTTTTCCGCCAAGGCGCAGATCAAGAGCCTGGCCGAATACGAAGCTCTCTATAAGGAATCGGTGGAAAATCCCGAAAAATTCTGGGCCCGGGTTGCCGAAGACCTGCACTGGTTCAAGAAGTGGGACAAAGTTCTGGAATGGACCGCCCCCTGGGCCAAGTGGTTCGTGGGAGGGCAAATTAACCTTTCCTACAATTGCCTCGACCGTCACGTGCTTACGGCGCGCAAGAACAAAGCGGCGCTGATCTGGGAAAGCGAGCCGGGCGAAGTTAGAACCTACACCTATCAGCAACTCTGGAAGGAAGTGCAGAAGTTCGCCAACGTGCTGAAGAGTCTCGGCGTCGGTAAAGGCGACCGGGTAGCCATTTATATGGGCATGACGCCGGAGTTGCCGATCGCCATGCTGGCTTGCGCCCGTATTGGCGCACCGCATTCGATCGTGTTCGGCGGGTTCTCCTCCAATGCGCTGGTCGACCGCATTCACGATTGTCATGCCGTGGCGGTCATCACGCAGGATGGATCGTATCGCCGCGGAGTTGAAGTCAAACTGTTTCCGGCGGTGGAAGAAGCGTTGAAGTCGTGTCCCTCGGTGAAGAATGTCGTGATCTATAAGCGCACCGGAACTGCCATCAACACCACTGCGGGGCGCGATCACTGGTGGCATGATCTGATGGCCACCGCCTCCGATGAGTGTCCGGCAGAACCGCTCGATGCCGAGCATCCGCTCTACATCCTCTATACGTCGGGAACCACCGGGAAGCCGAAAGGCATTGTGCACACTACGGGCGGCTACTCGGTGGGCACGTATCTGACGACGAAATACGTCTTCGACCTGCGCGAAGAAGACACTTACTGGTGTACGGCGGATATCGGGTGGGTCACGGGGCACAGCTACATCGTGTACGGACCGCTGCAAAATGGCGCCACCAGCCTGATGTATGAAGGCGCCCCGAATTTTCCCGAGCAGGACCGTTTCTGGTCGATTATCGAGCGGCACCAGGTGAACATCTTTTACACCGCGCCCACGGCCATTCGCACCTTCGCCAAGTGGGGCGATGTCTGGCCGAGGAAGCACAAAATGGAAAGCCTGCGCCTGCTCGGAACCGTGGGCGAGCCGATCAATCCCGAGGCGTGGATGTGGTATCGCGAATTCATAGGCCACAACCGCTGCCCCATCGTGGATACCTGGTGGCAGACCGAAACCGGCTCGATCATGATCACCCCGCTGCCCGGCGCGATTGCGACCAAACCGGGCTCGGCAACGCGGCCCTTCTTCGGAGTCGTGCCCGAGATCGTCTCGATGGATGGCAGGGAAGTGCCGCTTGGGTCGGGCGGTTATCTGGTCATCCGCAAGCCCTGGCCTTCGATGTTGCGCACCATCCACGGCGACCCCGATCGTTACGTGCAACAGTACTGGTCGCAAATTCCAGGCACATACTTTACCGGCGATGGCGCCCGCAAAGACAAGGACGGATATTTCTGGATTATGGGGCGCGTCGACGACGTGCTGAATGTTTCCGGTCACCGGCTGAGCACGATGGAAGTGGAATCGGCGCTGGTGGCGCACGAAAAGGTTGCCGAAGCCGCGGTTGTCGGCCGCCCGGACGAGATCAAGGGGCAGGCTATTTCGGCATTTGTCAGTCTGGAGCACGGAATTACCCCGACCGATGCTTTGAAGGAAGAGCTGAAAAAGTGGGTGGTGAAAGAGATCGGTGCGCTCGCCAGGCCGGATGACATCCGCTTTACCGACATGCTTCCAAAGACGCGGAGCGGGAAGATCATGCGGCGTTTGCTGCGCGAGTTGGCCAGCAGCGGGGAAGTAAGGGGAGATACCACGACGCTGGAGGATTTCGGAGTGATCGCTAAGCTGAAAGAGCAGGACGAAGTCTAGAGTTGATCCGCTGTGGAAGATCGCGCAATCTGCGTCTCTGTTGAGATATGTTTCAGCGCGAATGTGCGACAGCGGACCGTCGTTCGCGCATGTGCTCCAGGAAGCTCTCGACCGGCACTTGAAAGTCCTTGCGGAACAGATCGACCAGCGCATCGGCTTTTGCTGGAGTACCGGTTGCGGTCCGGGTTGCAGCCGGGCTCGCCGTGAAAGCCTGGAACATCGCTAAGCTGCCGTCCGCCGCCGGCGTCTCCAATCCGTCGGGTTCGACCTGAACCTCGGGGCGCTGGTCGGGGCTGCCACGCAGCTTGGCGATGAAGCGCTGTATTTGCGATTGCTGCTCCGGCGTGCTGGGGAGAAACTCGACTCCCATGCCAAATTCCGAATGCGCTACCAATACGATGCCGCTGGCGCGTCCGGCAAAGTCGGCGGTCTTGATGGAGAGAATGACACGCGTCCCGCGCGGGAAGGGCGAGGGAGTTTCGAGATAGCACCCACCGGCGCTGACTTCGGAGAGGGTCGCCTTCAGCGGCGGATCGTCATCCTGCTCGGGTTCTGCAATTTGACTGTTCATCCAGTCGCGGATGGTCTTAACTTGTTCCGCGCTTATGTCCACGAAGCGAATGCCGGCTTGATCGTTCTTGCCTTCCCACGCCAACTCGCCCATGAGTTCGAGCTTTTCGGTCAACCCCGGCAAGTCGAGCGAGAAGCGGAGTGGACCCTCCTTCGGGACACGGCCGGAAAACTGAATGGCCATCCCACCTTCGCTGATATCGACGGAAACTGCCTTGCTGCGCCCCGAAGAGCCAAAGCATTCGAGAGGAACCTGGACCCCGATTCTGAGCTGCTGCCGCCGCTCCCGCTTCATCATGGCGCGAACTGCGCGAAAGCTGGATTTGGCGCGCTCCACCGCCAGCGGCTTATGGAGTACGAAGTGGGCTCCCATTTCGAAGCCGCCCTTTAGCCCCACCGAAGACTCGACCAACACGATGCCGAGAGCCCTCTTATTGGCGGGAGCGGCTTTCGCGCTCCGGAATACGCCACTCGCTTCTTCGCCTTCCACCGCGTCGACGATCACCGCCTCGAAACGCTGGCGCGTGATTTGCCGTATGGCCTCGTTGGCGGTGGCGAAATGCTCGACGTCGATCTCGAGGTCGCTGAGAACCCGGCGCAGTACCCGCACCGTCTTTTCATCGGAACTTAGCAGCAGAGCCTTCAGATTCATAGTCGCGTGGATACGCTTGTGCGGCGCTCACTGAGGCAGACCCAGTTTTCAACTCATGGGACATTAATGTCCCTCTTAGACTGTAGGGCGGTGAGCTTCGGGGGTCAACGCCACGGCTCGGTTTCCCGGTTACTGCGGTCACACCGTTACTTCTACTGGGGTTGAAGCAGGGCTCCCGCCAGCGTAACCCCGGTACTTGCAACTTTATGCTTGCAAAGGGGATGCGCAAAAGGCATGCGGGAATCAGAGTTTTCTATTGACTTCCATAGAAAATCTATTATTATCAGTAGCTTCCGTGATGCCTGATGGGGCAAAATATCTCCGCTGGGATGTTTAATTTAGCGGTGAATCCCTGACGGCCTCCCGGGAATCTAAGGTTTATTGGGCTTTTACTTCCCCGAGGTCATATTTTCATGGCAAAACGACGCGGAAATCCTAACTGGGGCAAACCCGAACCGATCGGGCCAGTTGTCCCCACCATCACGGAGTTCGAGCAGGTTGTGCACGAATACAAGCTCTCCCCGGACCAGTATTTGCGTTCAACCCGGCTGCGGGAGTGGGCACGGCGAAACAAGAATTCGAAGTATATTCCCGAGCCATTGCTCGAAGCTTGGGGTTTTGAGATCGAATCCACCTTGTAATTGCTGGCTAGTCTTTCAAAAAGGGTCGCCACCTGCGGCCCTTTGTCGTTTCTGCGGCCCTTGGTTGTAGACCGTTTTCTCCTAGCCGTTTCTTCGTAGTACGATCTTTTCGTACGATATTTTCTTACGATGGATCGGTATACGTCTCCCTATGACTCCCAAGCCTCCCTTCACCGATGTCGAGACCGCGATCAAGGAGATCCAGGCCGGGCGCATGATCGTCGTGGTTGACGATGAGGATCGGGAAAACGAAGGCGATCTCACGCTGGCCGCCGAAAAGGTAACTCCCGAAGCGATCAACTTCATGGCCAGGTATGGGCGTGGATTGGTCTGTCTGGCGATGACCGAAGAGCGCTTGGACCACTTGCGCATCGGTCCCATGAGCAGTGAGAACACCTCGCAGTATGGCACCGCGTTTTGCGAGGCGATTGACGCGCGCGACGGGGTGACCACGGGAATCTCGGCGCACGATCGCGCCCGAACCATCCAGGTGGCGATTGATCCGGCTGCCCGTCCGTCGGACCTGGCGAGGCCGGGGCATGTTTTCCCGTTGCGTGCGCGTAAAGGTGGCGTCTTGGTGCGCGCCGGCCAAACCGAAGCCTCCGTAGACCTGGCCCGCCTGGCAGGCATGGTGCCGGCGGGAATTATCTGCGAAATCATGAAGGACGACGGAACCATGGCGCGCGTCCCCGATCTCATCGAATTCTGCCGCCTTCATGAAATGAAGATGCTGACGGTTGCGGAACTGATCCGCTACCGCATGCGCCACGAGCGCTACGTGCATCGTGTGGGCGAAGCGATGATCGAGACCAAACATGGAGAGTTCCGCCTGATCGCCTATGAAAGCGAAGTGGACGGCGGCGGCTCGCACATAGCGTTGATTCGAGGCGATATCGGCGATCCGTCCCAGGCGGTGCTGGTCCGGATGCACGCCCATTGCCTGCTGGGGGACGTTTTCGGCGCCACCGGTTGCGATTGCCATCCCACGCTCGACGCCGCGCTGAAAATCATCGCCGCGGAAGGACGGGGCGCATTGATCTACCTCCACCAGACTTCCCGGGGCTTCTCGGCGGAGAAAATTGGCGAGCAGTCATTTCTCACGTTTCATCGCGAGCGGCGGTTGCCTTCATTGCCGGAAAGCGAGCGCAAGATTCATCGCGAGATCGGGCTCGGAGCGCAGATTCTCTCCGACCTGAATCTGAAGCGCATTCGGCTCCTGACGAATCACCCACGCCGGGTGGCTGGGCTGGAGGGATTCGATATCGAGATTGTCGAGCAGGTTCCGGTGAAACTTTCGGCAGGCGTGACGCATATCTGAAAGTTCGTGGCCAGGCCCGCCACGAAAATTGGCACTATGCGCTCAGAACGGTTTTCGCGGGGTAATTTCTTCGTCTTTGATGAAGAACTGGGCGGGGCAGTCGGTAGAGCCACAGATTGTCGGCAGCAATCCCGCCATCTGCTTGCGGGTGATCAGACCCAAAGTTCCGCACGATGGGCAGGACAAGACGGCCCAGTAGGGGTCTTCTTTTTCGCCCACCTCTCCGGCGTTTTCCAGTACAAAAACGGTGCCGGGTTCCATTTGTTCGGGAATCCACTCGCTGATAATGCTCAATTCGCCGATCATCATGCTTTCCCCCGCTTTCCGCTTACGCTCTTCGAACGCGGTTCGACGGACGCGACGCCCGCCGCTCCGCGACTTCGCGAAGCCTTTCTGAGGTTGCCGTCTTCCTGCGCGATTGAATCTCCGTCCGAACCCGCCGGACTTCGTCGCTGAGGCAGATATCGAACATCGGCTGCCTCGAATTTTTCAGGAGATCGACCACCTGTTGCGCCGAAGTGCGCAGGTAAAGATGGGTGCCATCAGTCAGCAGATGACACTGCGCTGAAGCGCCCACCGTGGCCGCGAGGCTGGCGCCGAATTCCTGCCGCAGAAAGCGAATCGCCTTACGCATGCGCTGCAGCGAGAAGCCCCGTCGCCGAAGCTGACAAATGACGGCCACGGTCACCAGTTCGTCCCAGTCGTAAACCCGCCGACGCCCCTGCCGGCTCGGAGACACGATTCCCCGCTCGTCCCACCATTGCAACTGACGGGCGGTGATTCCAGTCAGAGAGATCACGTCGTTGGATGTGAACTGTGCCTGCACTGAGCGCATTCCTGCAAACAAATATTTTAGGAAATGTTTAAAACATTCTAGGCGGCAGGCGGAGAAATCCGGCAGCCTTTAGTTTTCTTTGTATTGACTATGCGGGTACAGGGCGGGAGCCAAGCCCAGGAATTACAGCCCTGAATCAACGCCCCGTGGGTTCTTCACGGCGGGGCGTTTGCCTGTTCCTAGAGATTCCCGCGTCTTTCGGAGGCGAGTCCATTTGTGTGTTTCGAAGCACTGGCATTAACATGGGCGGGCAGCAAATTTCTCGTCCGGGGCCATGGAATTCATGATTCATCTCATGCTTGCTAAAATGCAGCCGCGCAAAGTTGCGCTCGGCATGCTCGTCTTCGCCGCAGCGACGCTTTTCTCGCCGCTTGTTTTCGCGCAACAAAAAGACCGGACCCACGCCGGCGACGCGGTTCAAAAAGACGCGCCAGCTTCCTCTGAAGCGCAGGCCAAAGACGATAAGGGTGACAAAGACAAGGACAAAGACGAGGGAGACCCTCTATTCAAGGGGATGAAGTACCGGTCCATCGGCCCGTTTCGCGGCGGCCGCTCGCTCACCGCATCAGGAATTCCCGGCGACCCAACTACCTACTATTTCGGTGCCACCGGCGGAGGAGTGTGGAAATCCACGGACGGCGCGAACACATGGTCGCCGATCTTCGACAAGGACGGCGCGCCTGCCATCGGCAGCCTGGCGGTTGCGGTTTCAGATCCCAACGTGATTTATGTGGGAACCGGCGAAGCTTGCATCAGGGGAAATATATCGCAGGGAGATGGCGTCTGGAAGTCGGTCGATGCGGGCAAATCCTGGAAGAGCGTAGGGCTTAAGGATACGCGCTCGATCGGCAAAGTGATCGTCAATCCGCGTAATTCCGATGTGGCTTTTGTGGCCGCCCTCGGCCATCCTTATGGCCCGAACGTTGAGCGCGGCGTTTTCCGCACCACCGATGGCGGCAAGACCTGGGACAAGGTCCTGTACAAGGACGAAAATACTGGCGCGATAGACGTCGCCTTCGATCCGCAGAATCCCAACATTCTGTTTGCCTCGCTCTGGGAGACTCGGCGAAGTCCGTGGTCGCTCTCCAGCGGCGGGCCGGGCAGCGGCCTTTATCGTTCGGACGATGCCGGCGTCACCTGGAAAAAAATCGAGGAGCACGGACTTCCGAAGGGGCCATACGGTCGCATAGGGCTGGCGGTTGCCGCCAACTCAGAACGTGTGTTCGCGATCATCGAGGCCAAGGAAGCGGGGGGACTATACCGCTCCGACGACGGCGGCGAAACTTGGGATCTGGTGAATGGAAGTCATTCGCTGTTTCAGCGGCCGTGGTATTACATGCACGTGATTGCCGATCCGCAGGATCCGAATACGGTGTACGTGGCCGATGTGGAATTCTTCAAATCGACCGACGGCGGGCGCAATTTCAACAAGATTAAGGTTCCGCACGGCGACAATCACGGTCTGTGGATCGATCCTAAGAATACGAAACGCATGATCGCATCCAACGACGGCGGCGCCACCGTCAGCCTGGATGGAGGTAAGTCGTGGACGCGGGAGGATAACCAACCCACGGCCCAGTTTTATCACGTGATTACCGACACCCGCACCCCGTATTACGTCTACGGAGCGCAGCAGGACAATTCCACCGTGGCTATCGCCAGCCGCAGCGACGATGGCGCGATTGGACGCGATAGCTGGTATCCGGTCGGGGGTGGGGAAGCGGGCTACATTGCGCCCAAGCCCACGGACCCGAACATTGTGTATGCCGGCGACTATGAGGGCAACATCACCCGCTTCGACCGGCGCACCAACCAGGTCCAAAGCGTTGCCGTGACCGTCGACCTCTCGGACGCGCGGGGCGCAGCTCCGCTCGAACACAGATTTCAGTGGACGGCTCCTATCGTGACTTCGCCGCAGGACCCGAACACGATTTACTACGGGGGCGAACGCATCTTCAAAACCAGCGATGGCGGAACCCATTGGGAAGCCATCAGCGGCGATCTTACGCGCAACGACAAGTCGAAACAGCAGCCTTCGGGCGGTCCGGTTACGATCGACGACACCGGCACGGAGTATTACGACACGGTGTTTTCGATTGCGCCCTCGTATCTGGCGAAAGGGTTGATTTGGGCCGGAACTGACGATGGCTTGATCCAACTCACGCGTGACGAAGGCAAAAATTGGTCCAACGTGACGCCCAAAGCTCTGACGCCCTTTAGCCGCGTCAGCTTGATTGAAGCATCTCCGCATGATGCCGGAACAGCGTATGTCGCGGTTGACCGTCACCAGAACGACGACCTGGCGCCCTACATTTATAAGACCAGCGATTACGGGGCAACCTGGACGCGGATTTCAAGCGGAATACCCGAGGGAGCTTTTGTCCGCGCCGTTCGCGAAGATCCGAAGAAGAAGGGCTTGTTGTACGCGGGGACGGAGCGCGGAGTGTTCGTTTCTTTTGACGACGGAGCGCACTGGCGCTCTCTGCAAATCAATTTGCCGATCACCCCGGTGCACGACCTGGTAATCAAAGATGACGATCTGGTGCTGGCCACCCACGGGCGGTCGTTTTGGATATTGGATGACATTTCGCCGCTGCGCCAGTTCGCCGAATCGGTAACGACGGAGGATATGCATCTCTACCAGCCTGCTACGGCGTACCGCATCCACAGCGGAGAGGCTCCCGCCCATCTGCCATTTGACGGGAAGAACCCGCCGAACGGCGCGGTGATCTATCTCTATTTCAAGCAGGCGCCGAAAAAAGAAGTGAAGATTGAAATTCTGGACGCGGCGGGCTCGGTAATTCGAAGCTACTCCAGCACCAAGACCGATCCCCTCGATGAACCGCTGGATCCCGATGACAAAAAACCGGAGAAGCAGCTCAAACTGGAAGAGGGGCTGAATCGTTTTGTGTGGGATTTGAGATATGAAGAAGCGAATCGTGTTCCCGGATATTTTCTCTGGGAATATAACGAGGGAGCCAAGGGACCGCTGGCCCTCCCCGGCAAGTACCAGGTACGCGTGACCGCCAACGGTAAGAGTGTGACGGCTCCGTTTGCGCTGAAGATCGATCCGCGCGTCACCACCTCGCAGGATGATCTGGAGAAGCAGTTCAAACTGCAAATGGAAATCCACGATCTGTTGAATCGGGTGTACGCGGCAGTGAACCAGATACAGGACGTGCATGAGCAACTGGTTGGGTTGCGCGTGCGACTGGCGCCGGGGGATGCAACCAAGGCGGTGCTCGATGGCGCCTCCGCGCTGGATGCAAAATTGATAGCGGTTCGCGAGCCGCTGATTAACTTCAAAATCAGCGCCAGTGAGGATTCCCTCGCCTACCTGCCGGGAATCGACGCCAAGCTGGCCTTTCTTTCCCAGGCGGTGGCGGGGTTCGCCGATTCCGCTCCAACCGAGGCGGAGAACCAGGAATTCGACAGATTGAAAAAACAAACGGACGAACTCTTGGCGCGCTGGGAACAGGTTCGCGACGGGGATATTCCGAGCTTTCAAAAGCTGGCAGGCGGGAAGAATGTGCAGTCGATTCTCGTCCCGGACGTTAAGAGCGAGCGAGTGTTGGGCGAGGTGGAGGAGTCGGGCAGCAAAGAAGAATAGCTGGGCGTGGCGATTTTTCCGGGTGGGATAGGCAGCCCTTGCGGGAGTACCCTAGACTAACTTTAGATGAACATTTCGTCCTGCGGGACGCCCGCGCCGTTCTTTGGCGTCCGCCTCTTGCGACCTAGAAAAACGTCGACCCCGGTGCTGATTGCCGTCATCAGTCCATTCACCTGCCGCAGCGGCGAGAGCACGGTTTTGTGGACGACTTCGGTGGTTTCCTCCACTTTGTCCAAGGTGCGATTCAATAGTTCATCCGCTCTGATCACCTGCAAACGGCCGCGGTCGAGAGCGTCGGTGAGGGTGGCGTCAATGCGCCCTAATTGATTGCGGACGATAGTGCTGGAATCGGAGACATTGGTGGTTAAAACTTCGATCTTCGGACGAAGTTCGACAAGCATAGCCTGCACAGTTTCAATGGTAGGCAGAGTTTTGCCCGTTACTTCGGTGGCCAAGGCCTCCATCTTCGTAGTGCTCTTACGAACCGCCACATAGATCGCGATCAACACTCCCGCCTGCACCGCGACCGCCAAGGTCGTGACCGCAATGAAGATTCTTAGGAGATTCTCATCCATGCGTGCTCCCGGTCGCAGTTGCTGGCGGAGTTTCACCCGCCATAGCCGCAACTAAATCGCGAAAACTATGGTATCGCTAAAGCGATATCCCGATGCAAGTCCTGACCGCCATTCCAAATGCCGGCTCGCGGCCGCCCGACTAGCCACCTTTGGGCACTTCGACCGGGGCTGTGGTGCTCTCATTGTAGGCCTGGCGCCCAGCCTCGTAGGCGGAGCGGAAACGATCCTTCTGCTGGTTGATCACGTCGCTTCCGCGATCGACCCATTCGCTCGCTTGTTCGCGGGCCCGGCGTGCGGCATCCCGCGCCCGGTCGCTGCCCTCTTCTGCCTTGGAACGAATTACGTCGCGAATCTCATCGCCAGAGCGGGGGGCGTACAGAACACCCACCAATGCACCGACACCGAGTCCAGCCAAAAACCACAGAAAGCTGTTGCCTTCACGTTCCGCCATAACTACCTCCAAATTGCTTTCTCCGTAGAGGGATGGTAGCACCCTGATATCTGAAACACAATTCACAGTAGCCACCCTTTGACAGAACCGTTAGAGAATGTTTTGCCCGCGGGGGTTGCCGATCATGGGGCGGCTGGGAAGAAAGAAGGACTTGTGCGGGGCTCCTCAAAGGCGGACAATTAGCTTTCCCCGGAGATTTATAGCAGGAGGAGCTTTGTCCGACCGCAAGTATCGCCAACGCGGATATCAGGATTCGGGCGGCGGCCCGAAAAAATTGTACGAGAAGCCGACCGGAGCACCGAAAAAAGAAAACACGTTCGGACCTCGCCCGCTCAATATGCCTGGAACGCGCACGGTTTCGCGCTGTTCCGAGTGTGGAGCGCTCCTCCAGAATCTAACCGACCCGGTGGGCGAGTGCCCCAAGTGCAAGTTCTCTCTGCATGCCTGCAAACAATGTGAGCATTTCGATCCCTCCAGCCGCTTCGAATGCAATCAGCCGATTCCGGCGAGAATCTCACCCAAAGACAAGCGCAACGATTGCCCTCTGTATTCCATACGAGTGATGGTGGAGAAGGAAACTTCGAGCAAAGGCAGCCAGCGTCCGCAAGACGCGCGGCAAGCTTTTGAAAATCTGTTCAAGAATTAATCAGCGTCGGCCTTTGGCGAGTCTCGCGCTCACAGCCCCAAATCGAATCGCCGCTAAGCCAGTCGCCTGAGCTCAAGGTGTAAAATCAGAGCTCGCGAACAGCAGCGCTAATTTTCGCAGCGGAAAGGAATCCCGGATGGCAACCATGGAAGCGCCTCCACGCATGCAGGTTCGTCTGCATCCCGGTAGTTTCAGGAATGAGGCATTCGTCGATTTCAGCAAAGAAGAAAACGTGCGCAAGATGCGCTCCGCAATCGAGAAGGTGAGGGGACACCTCGGTCGCGAGTACGACCTGATCATCGGTGGCAAGCGTTCGAAGACGACGGGAAAAATTCGTTCCATCAATCCCGCCAGGCCCGCGGAAGTGGTGGGCATTCACCAGAAAGCGGGCCGGGAGCACGTTGAACCCGCGGTCAACGCCGCACTGCAAGCCTTCACCCACTGGAGCCGAACCCCGGTGGAGGAACGCGCATCGTTATTATTCCGCGTTGCCGATGCGATGCGGGAACGCAAGCTCGAATACATGGCGTGGCTGGTGTTTGAGGTTTCCAAGAACTGGTTCGAGGCCGATGCCGACATTTCCGAGACCATCGATTTTTGTGAGTACTACGCGCGCGAGGCGCTGCGTCTGGCGAAAGCCGAACCCAGCTTGCAACTGCCCGGAGAGCACGACACGCTGACCTATATTCCACTCGGCGTGGGAGCGGTGATTCCGCCGTGGAATTTTGCCTGCGCCATTATGGCGGGCATGACGCTGGCCTCGATCGTCAGCGGTAATACTGTGGTGCTCAAACCCTCCAGCGATTCTCCGACGATCGCCGCGAAGTTCGTCGAATTGCTGGAAGAATGCGGCATGCCCGAAGGCGTCGTGAACCTCTGCCCCGGTGGCGGCGAAAGCTTCGGCGATGCGCTGGTGTCGCACGCCAAGGTGCGCTACGTGGCCTTCACCGGATCGCGCGAAGTGGGATTGCACATCCACCAAAGCGCCGCCACACAGCAGCCCGGACAGCTCTGGATCAAGCGGACGATCCTCGAAATGGGGGGCAAGGACGCCATTATCGTCGAGGCCGATGCCGATTTCGACGCCGCCGTGGAAGGCGTAGCTCAGGCCGCGTTTGGCTTCCAGGGGCAGAAGTGTTCGGCGTGCTCGCGCGCCATCATTAACGAGCGCATTTATGACAAGTTCATCGAGCAACTGAAGGCGCGGGTGGAACGCATCACCATCGGCGATCCCGCGCTCAATCCAAATATGGCTGCGGTCATTAACGAAGGCTCGATGAATGACATTCTGCGTTACATCGAGATCGGGAAGAAAGAGGGCCGCCTGATCACCGGTGGCGGGCGCGATACCAAGGCCGGTGACGGCTACTTCATTCAACCGACGGTGTTTGCCGACATCGCGCCAAAGTCGACCCTGGAGCAGGAGGAGATTTTTGGTCCGGTGCTGGTCTTGATCCGGTCGCGAAACTACGATCAAGCCCTGGAAATCGCGAACGACACCGAGTTTGGTCTGACCGGGGCGGTATATTCCAACTCGCGAGAGAAGTTGGATCGCGCCGTCCGCGAATTCCACGTCGGCAACCTGTATTTGAATCGCAAATGTACCGGCGCCATGGTCGGCGCGCATCCTTTCGGCGGCTTCAACATGTCCGGTACCGATTCTAAGTCCGGCGGCCCGGATTATCTCTACCTGTTCACGCAAGCGAAAAGCGTGGGCGAAAAGATCGGTTAATTCGCGTCCTTGACAGGAGGGGAGACCGGCGGTTTTTGCCGGTCTCCCCTCCGGGCGCACCCGCCGAAAAACCTCCGAGAACCGCCGCTTACGGTTGCAGCACAGTGGCGGAAAGTAGTGGTGGCTTGTCGCCGTTCAGCTTGCGCGCCTGTTCTTTTGCTTGCGCAATCTGGCCCGCCGACAGTTTTCGCTCGATAGCCTGCATCAGGTCGAGTCCACGTGAGTCACCCGCGTCCGCCGCTGCGGAAATCCAACTATCCGCGGTCAACAGGTTCTTCTCCGTACCGCGCCCATTGGCATACATATAGCCAAGCTTGATGCGGGCTCCGGTTTCGCCCTGGGAAGCGGCCTGCTGGAACAGGCGAAAAGCAATGCTATCGTCCTGCGGCACACCTTCGCCTCGCAGGTAGAGGTCGGCGAGGTTGTTCTCGGCCAGCGCGTTCCCGGCATCCGCCGCTTTGCGATACCAGTTTGCGGCGATTTGCAGGTCTCGGGTCACACCGCTGCCGCTGTCATACATATAGCCGAGGTTGGTCTGCGCGTTCGCATCTCCAGCTTCGGCCGCTTTGCGGAAGTAACGCAGGGCCTCGCCGGGGTCTTTGGCTACACCTTTTCCCTGCTGATAGAGAATTCCCAGGTTGTAATTGGCGCGAGGATATCCCTGCCTCGCCGCTTCCAGGAGCCAGTACAAAGCGGTTCCGTAGTTGGCCGGCGTTCCCCACCCGTTGAGGTACATGACGGCCAGGTTTACCTGCGCCGCAGCGTAGCCGTTTCGCGCCGACCGCTCGAACCACCGCAGCGCGGCGGAGGGATCGTATCCGGGACCAATCGCCAGCATGGCCACCATCCCCATTTGGTTCTGTTCATAAACATGGCCTTGAGCGGCCAGTTTGCGGACCTCGTTGGCATCGCAGATTCGAACCGAACCGGTGGAGGGATGGGAGAAGATGGCGATGTTGCATTGTTCCCCGGCGGGCTCGGCTTGATGTTGATGCGCGCCGGCCAGGAGGGGATGGGCGCAACCGAGCCCGATACTAACTGCGAGCACCAACCTGACCCATACGGCGATTTCATTGGCGAAGCTCGAGTGGTCAGGCGTCGCGGATATTGGACAAATTTTCATGTTGGCCTCCAATCCGGAGGGCTCCTGGCCTTGCCGGATTTGTGCGGAGATTGCCTGCGCTGCCCGGATACCGCAATACAAGGGGAATCATTCCTTTCGATATTTGGGGTCATCGGTTAAAATACTCGCGCTAAAAGGGTTGTTAGGAACATACTCGAACCTTTCCGCGTATAGGCGCTTAGCTGGCGGTCCATAAGTGCACAAATGATGGAGATCAGTTACTCAACCCGGGTAAAGTTCGGGCCCTTCGAGGCCGACCTGCGCACGCACGAGTTATGGAAAGGTGGAACCCGGCTCAAACTGGTAGGCCAGCCTTTCGACATCCTGGCGCTCCTGGTAAGTCGCCCCGGTCAACTCGTGACGCGGGAGGAACTACGAGCCGAGTTATGGCCGGATGATACCTTCGTGGATTTCAATCACGGCCTGAACGCGGCGGTGAATAAGCTGCGCGATGCTCTGTGCGACTCCGCCGCCGACCCCCGGTACATCGAGACATTGACGCGGCGCGGTTACCGGTTTATTGCCGGAGTCGAAAGCTTGGCCGCTCCCGGGATAAGTGTTGCCCCGGGGCAGGAACGCGAAGGGCAAGGGGTGAACCGCGTAGCCGCTTCGGTCGCGCAGGAGGACGGCCCGTCCGACGGGTCCGCGAGCGTATCTATCGTCGCCCCGGCGAAAATATCGCCTGCGCCGCGGCGTCCATATTTCACGCGGCCGGTCTATGCCGTCTTGACCATCGCCCTGGCATTCGGCCTGTGGCGTTTGGCGATTCTGACGAAGATCATTGCGACCAAGGGGGACATGGTGGCAGAAACGGCCAAGCCAGACACGCTGTCGCCACTCACCAAACTCTCCGACCTGAATAGTGATCCGGCATTCTCACCGGACGGGACCCGGGTCGCTTTCCGTCGCGCGAGTTTCATACCGGGGAATTCTGGAATCTGGATTCAGCAGGTTGGCGGGGAAAGACTGATCCAGGTTACGTATGATCGCGACGATCAGAACCCGGTCTGGTCGCCCGATGGCCGAATGATAGCTTTTTCCCGAGTCGCCGGAGGCCGGCGCGCCATCCGTGAGGTGTCCGCCGCCGGGGGCCTCTACGCTGTCACCGGCGGTCACAGTCGTGTATTGTTTCAAAACGATCTGGTTCCCGATCGCGAAAATAGCGAGACGGACCACCCCAGGAATCACGAGCAGATTGACTGGTCACCCGACGGGAAATCGATCGTATTTTCCGCGAAGGGCAAGAGAGGGTTCCCCGCGATCTTCTTATTGGACCTGGAAAGCGCCAAGGCCCGTCAGATTACGGCCCCGGATGTGACCGAGGGCGACTGGGGACCGGTATTTTCGCCCGACGGTAATGAAATCGCCTTCGTCCGCATGCACGACATCATGCTCATGCCGGCCGAGGGTGGGGAACTGCGTCGGCTCACGCCGACGCCGATGCGGTTATGCAGTGCGCCGGGGTGGGCAGCGGATGGCCAGTCTCTGATTTTCGCCGCCGCCAGCAGCGGGGGCGATATTTCGTTGTGGAGAATTCCCGCAACCGGGGGCCCTCCGACACCGATTCGCGAGGCCGGAAACCTGGTTTGGAATCCTGCCGTATCCAAACGAGGATTTCGCCTGGCCTTCGAGCGCTTTAGTTATTCCCGCAGCATCCACCAGATCGATTTACAGCCACCGGGCCAGCGGGCGCGTCTTTTGATCGCCTCCGTCAACAGCGAGAACGACGATCAGAGCCTTTCCCCGGACGGCAGGAAACTGGCCTTCCAATCTGACCGCACCGGAGGCATGGACATCTGGGTAAGCGACTCCAACGGGCAAAATTCGATTCAGTTGACCGCGATCGGCACAGCAGGCTCGCCACGCTGGTCGCCCGACGGAGAAGAAATTACCTTTGACGTGGGCGTGGGCCGAGACTGGCGGGAGCCGAGGTCGCTGTTTGTGGTGAAAGCCGAGGGTGGAGCGCCCAGACCGTTGCTGCAGGACCGCTTCAGCAACAATATTCCGCGATGGTCGCGGAACGGCAAATGGATCTACTTCGCTTCAAATCGAACTGGAGAATGGCAGGTATGGAAAATCAGCGAGTCGGGCGGTCCGCTCATGCAGATTACACGGCATGGCGGCTTCACCGCCCTGGAGTCCCCGGATGGAAAGTACATCTATTATTCGAAACACAACCTGGAAAACCCTGAGATCTGGCGGGTGCCAGTGGCGGGCGGTGAGGAGATGCCGGTGTCGCCGTCCCTTCGTCCCCTGGACTGGGAGGCGTGGACGATCGTCGATCGCGGCATCATTTTCGTGCACGCTGGCATCGAGGGTTTTCCCCTGGTAAGCCTCTACGATTTCTCCACCCAAACCGTCACGCAACTGGGCGAACTGGACAATCCGCCTTTTACGGTCACCGCCAGTCGCGACGGCAAGTCGCTGATCTTCGATCAACCGGAGCAGATGGACAGCCACATCATGCTGCTGGAAAACTTCCGCTAGAACTTTTTCACACCCCAGCGGAACCGCGGTGTCGCGGATTACTTGACCGCGCCTGACAGATACATCTCCGCCACGTGATCCGCGATCACCTCGGGCTTAGCTTCTTCCAGATTGGCCAGCACCACCACGGTGAGTTTGTCATCCACGTAGCGCGAGATTTGCGTTCGGAAGCCTTGCCATGAGCCACCGTGCTCCACCACACGATGCCCGTGCTTGCTGCCCACGTCCCACCCGAACCCATAGCTTCCCGAATTCGGCTTGCCATTGCTCAGCGGGGTGACGGTCCACATCTGTTGCAGGCTGGAAGGTCGCAAGAGCTTGTCGGTATAGAGCGCCGCGTCCCATTTGGCCAGGTCGACGATGGAGAAGTACAAGCTGCCGTCCGCGGTGGTGTTCACGGTGGGCGAAACCCACTCCTGATTCTTGAGTTCGCCCTTTACCAGACGGTAGCCCGCGGATCGGTTCGGCACGATATCCGCTTCGCTGATGATGCGCGTCGCGTTCATGCCCAGGGGCTGGAAAATGCGCTGTTGCAGGAAGTCTCCGTAGAATTCGCCGGTGACTTTGTGGATCACGAGTCCCAGCGTCAGAAATCCCAGGTTGCTGTAGCTCCAGTTGGTGCCGGGAGGAAACGCCAGCGGCACCTTCTCCACGATCTTGAGCAACTGCGCCTCGGTGTAATCTCTGCGCATGTCGAAGTCCTTGGGATAGTCGGTGAAGCCGGCGGTGTGGCTGAGCAGTTCGCGGATGGTGACTTGCTTCCAGGTTGCGGGCGCATCGGGGAAAAATTTTGTGAGCGGGTCGTCCAGCCCGATCTTTCCCTCCTCCACCAACATCATGATCGCGGTGGCCGTGAACTGCTTACCTACCGATCCCGATTGAAAAATGGTTTCGGGCTTGACCGGGACCTGCAACTCCACGTTTGCCAGTCCGTATCCGCGGGAGAGGACAGGTTGGCCTGCTCGTGCAACCAAAACCGCGACACCGGGAATGTGTTGTTTCGACATTTCCGCGCGGATGTATTCCTCGACAGCGTCCGTTTGATCGGTGGCCGATGCCAGGCAGACGGAGCGGAGAAGAGTCGAAACGAAGAATGCCCAAAGGCACGTTCGAGAAGAGATTTTCATGGTTGCCAGAATAGCTGAAATGGCTCCTTTGGGTTGCACGATATTGCAGGAGGGTGTGGCGCTCGAAATCAAAAAGGCCGCCCGAGGGCGGCCTTTCCTAACCGGACCGAGCCGGGATCTTAGTTGCCGATGCCTGCGCTCTGCGAGGCCTGCGGCACTGCGGCGGCGGCGGTCGCGGCGGCGGCTTCGTTCAGAATGCGGTGGTGAATGGTGAATAGCGCCAGTTCCAGACGGTCGGAGACGCCGATCTTGTCATAGACGTTACGAAGATAGTTCTTGATGACCTGCTCGGTTGTGCCCAGTTGAGTGGCGATTTCCTTGTTCTTGTAACCCTGAACGATGAGCGCGACGATGCGAAGTTCCTTGGCGGTGAGCCGGTCACGGACGCGTAAGCCCACCATATCGTTCTCGGTCAACTCGCTGGGCACGGCCATATCCTGCACCCAGTTTTCGCCGCGCGCGATCTTGCGCACGCAGTCCACCAGGGCGGGGCTGGTGACGTTGCGATAGACGACGCCGTGAGCGCCCGCCGCCATGTAGCGCTGCGCGCTTTCGCCGGTGTCGGCGAGAACCACGACGCGAGTCTTGCTCTTGTTGGCGGCCGTCAGCACGGAGTTGAAGTCGGAGTGAAAGCCCCCGGCAATGATGAGCACAGCGGCGCGAAACTTGTCGAGAGCCATGAACATCTGCTCCGCCGTTTGCGCCTGGGCCACAATACGCATCTCGTCTTCCACGGCCAGCACTTTGGCTATACCCGCTCGGAAGATTGCCTGATTGTCGGCCAAAATAAGTTTCAGCATGGAACGCTCCAGGGTTGAACGATTGCGTTAACTGTTGCGAACGAATTCGTAGGAATCGATCACGCAAGCGACGCCCCGGTGGTCTCCGGATGCGGCGCTGGCCTCGGGCTCATCGGTGCGCACCACGCGGCCGCGGCACTGAATCACAACATCTTCCTTGCCGCCGGTGACTTCGGGCGGAAGAGTGATTTCAAACTCTACCGGCGAGCCCACCTCGAGCGCGGCGTCGGCGCGTATGTACACTCCCGCGGCACTGAGATTGCCGGTCGTACCGCTCGTGTCAACCGTGGTATCTTCGCTGTGGATCTTGATCGGCAAATGCAACGGGAACCTTTTACCGGTGCGCGCTTCAGTCACGACTCCTCCTTAAATATCCCTCGCTCCGCTTCCGAGGAAACCGGAAAATCACGGAAATCACAGCCCAAAGCCCGATGAGTAGCTATCGGCGTTATATCACGGAAAATAGCGCAAAAGAAGCCCAGATTACCTAAGTAATCCGCTTAGGAACTAGGTACTCCCCAAGCCAGTGGCCGGAAGCAGCCCCTGCCCGGCCGCAAAAGCCGCGGAAAAGCCAGCATCTCATGGGTGCTCTCTACCTCCGGAAGCTCCGGTTTCCGGCCGAGGTTCGAGGATGAGGTTGCGCCGCCGTAGCACGCGCCGGCGCTTTCGATTCCTGCAGCGGAGGCGCGGCCGCCATGCCGCAGAGAACATAAAAGAGTGCCGCGTTGGCCGGGATTTGCAGATTGAAATCCAAGAAACTGTGCACCAGAATCCCCACGCACCCGAGCAAAGCTGCTACTGTCAACGCGCCGGTTGCCGTCTCCGTCCAATGGGAAAGTTTGCGGCCCGCCGAGCGGAAGACCGCCATGACAAACCAGACCGCGATGGCAAAGCCGGCCACGCCCGTCTCCACCAGTAATTGCAGGTAATCGTCGTGTGCCTGGTTTACGAAGAACGTGGTGTAGAAGCTGCGAAACTGAGGGTAAATAAATGGAAATGTGCCCAAGCCCCAGCCCAGCAATGGCCGCTTGAGCAACATACGCAAGCCATCACGGTCGATGGCAAAGCGCACCCCGCCGCTGATTTCTTCGCGCGCTTCGGAGTGAATGCTGAGCACTCGCTGAGTAAGTTCGGTGCTCCCCAACCAGACTAGAAATATCGTCAACATGGCGAGAAATCCGCCGATCATGAGCGGCTTTTTCCAGCCCGCCTCCCGCTGGCGCAGCAGAAGAACAGCCAGCACGACCAGTTCCGCGAGAAACGCCACCATGCCTCCGCGGGAGCCGGAAAGAAAGATGCTTCCGGCCATCAGGGCGGCAGCTCCGGCGCAGGCCAG
Source organism: uncultured Acidobacteriaceae bacterium (assembly GCA_963746205.1). Taxonomy (GTDB): domain Bacteria; phylum Acidobacteriota; class Terriglobia; order Terriglobales; family Acidobacteriaceae; genus Acidiflorens. The sequence continues at coordinate 104,337 of CAVVAP010000015.1, forward strand.
GCGGCGCTTGCCCTCGCTGAAGCGGGTGGCGGCCAGCACCAGTGGAAACGGGGTCAGCATCTCCATCAGTCCGGCATAGTGGTTGTGATTGACGTAGGGACCATAAAACGCGCCACCCTGCTCCGAGCGCAGAAGCCAGTAAAGTTTCCCGTTTGGGGATAATCCCTGGCAGACCGCGAACGCAGCCACAGCGGCGCCGTACACCGTAAACAGGTTGGCCACGATTTCAAATTGCGAAGAGCGGAACAGCGTCTGGGTTACCACCAGCACCAGCATCCCGTAGGCGATGTAGAGGAGCAGGTGTCCATAGGTAGCGTGGCGGTAAGTGGTCGTTCCCGCCAACATTTGGACCAGAACCAGGGCGGCAAATGCGGCTATGGGCCAGTAGATCGGATTGTCACGGTACTGAATTTCACGGTTCCGCCACTGGCGCCAGGCCCACAACGCGAGCAGCAGTGTGGCGCACGCTTCCAGCGCAAAAATCGACCAGGGCTCGACCGCTCCAAAAGCCAGCGGGGCCAGCAACAGTACGCCGCAAGCGGCCAGGAGCAGGAAATTGTTGGTGAGCCGCGATAGCGAAACCTTGGCTACGGGCGCGGCTTCAGGCGGAATGGCCAGGGCGGAACTCACGCTTTGTCCTTTGGGCGTTGTGGTGAAACCGTTACCGTTCCCACGACTGCCGCTGGGGCGGCGGCGCTACCTCGGGAACTTTCAGGCGAGAGCTGGAAACCATCGAGCCAGAGCTTTCCGCGAATCGGTGAACCCGCGGGAAATCGTTCAATGGTCAAGCGCAAAAGCGTGGTCGACGGCGGCGTCGTTACCTGGGCGTGCACCTGCTTCCAGAAGCCGGAATCCGTGAGCGGATCGCTGGCGTACAACCTCGCGCCCGTGTACGCGTCTCGCAGCACGATCTCAGGTCCACCCGCTCCCTGCAACTCCGCCGCCTTGAAGTAGGCGGAGAATTCGTAATTTGTGGCGCCATGCACGGGAATAAGTTGTTGGACTCCAGCGTCGCTGATGCCGGGACCGTCAAAGGAGAGGAAAAGGGAGCGCTCACCTCCGCGAAAGTCGCTGGCATCAAGCACGGGACGCACGCCGGTTCGAGGAACGTAGGTCCAGTCAAACCCGGCGTTGAGAATTTCCAGGCTGAAGTCGCCATTGACGACGAGATTATTGTCCGCAGGCAGATAGTCGGAAAGTCCCAGGGTATCGGCGCTTTGCTGCCAAGCCGCGAGAGCGGCATCGGGACGGCGCGCTGCGAGGAGATAATCAACATAACTGTATAAATAGCGCTTCTCGAAGGCTTGATGTAGCTGGGTGAGCCGGGCCCACGTCTCGATGGCGCCGTCGATTTCGTTTCTGGCGCTGAGCAGACCGATGAACGCGATAAGCGCGTCCGGGCGAGCGGGCACCGCGTCGCGGAGCAAGGCGTTCACGTCGGGACGCACGCGCCAGCAGGCGCGAAGCGATGCCTCCAGCAATTCCGTGTCGTTTTCCATGACCACCCGGAATTCGCGGAGCGCGCCATCGATGTTCCCGTCGATGAGAAAGAAATTGGCCGCTTCCCAAGCGACATCCGGAGCGGTAGGTTCGGCTTGCAGGGCGCGATCGAGGGCGGCGCGGCGGCCGGCGACATATCCAGTGACTTGATAGGCGGCGGCCAGATCGAGCCAGTAATGGGCGTCATGAGGATTGAGCGCGACGGCGGCGCGAAAATTCTCGATGGAGGAAAGAGGATCGCCAGCTACAAAAGCCAGATAACGCCCGAGGCGATGGCGATAATCCGCGTTGCCGGGCGAGAGCCGTACTGCCCGCTGCAGGGATGCCAGTTCAGGGCGCGCGGCAAAAAAACTGGCGGCAAATTCCTTTCCCGCCAACAGCAGGTAGACGGAGGCGAACAGGGCAACTCCGGCAACGAACGGCCAGCGTCTCCGTTTTGAAAGTGGGATAGCCATGATTTCGGGCAGCGATGAAAAAGGCTCGAAGAGTCTATCGCAACTGCGGGGAGGCGGGCGATTCCAAAGCTCTAAACCGCTTTCGGTTCTCCCTCGCCCTGCACCGTCTCCGCGAGATCGTCCTTATAGTATTGTCCGTACTTGCCCTGATATTCGTAGTAGTAATAGTAGTCGGGTGAAGTCAGATCAACGGCGTTGAGCAGAACCCCGGCCACGTGCGCATTGACCTGCACCAGGATGTCGCGAGCCCGGCGCAGAGCCTGCTTGGTGGTCTGTCCGGAACGGATGACGAGAATCGTAGCGTCGGCGCGTGGCGAAAGCACGACCGCGTCGGTTACGGAAAGAGTGGGCGGCGTGTCGATCACGATGTGATCGTACTGCTCGCGCAATTCCACAATCAGGTCCCGCATGTTGAAGGACGCCAGCAACTCCGCCGGATTCGGCGGAGGCGTTCCCGCCGGCATGATGAACAGATTGGGCAGGATCGGTGATGTGGTTATTGTCTGTTGCAGGGTGGCGCTTCCCGTGAGCAAATTGCTCAGACCGCTGCGCGGGCCCATGCCCAGAGTCTTATGAATACTGGGACGCCGCAAATCGGCATCGATCAGAAGAACGCGCACGCCTTTTTGCGCCAGTACGATTGCGGTGTTCAGGCTGGTGGTGGTTTTGCCTTCCTGGGGACGGGCGCTGGTGACCATGATGACCTTCGGCGGCGCTCCGAGGTTCGAGAGCAGCAGCGACGTACGCAGCGCTCGGTAGGATTCCGCCATTTGCGATTGCGGCCGAATCTGAGTCACCGTCTCGATCACGTCCTTGGAACTAGTTAACGCCAGACGTTTGCCGTAAGCGCCGGCGTTGGCGGCCTTCGAACCCATCGGGATCATGCCCAGGGAGGGAAGGCCGGATATGGCCTGCGCCTGCTCGGGGGTGCGAACGCTGTTATCCATGTTCTCGAGCACAAACGCCAGTCCCACACCGGAGACGACCCCCAACACCGTGGCGAACAGCAGGTTTCGCGGAATGTTAGGTTCGCTGGGACGGGTCGGCACGCGGGCGGCTTCTATGATGCGGAAGTTGTTGGAGCGCAATCCGGCGGTCACGCCGGCTTCCTTCAGTTTCTCCAGCAGGCCTTCGTAGAGCGTGCGATTGCTGTCCAAATCGCGCTTGAGGATGCTGTATTCAATGGCGCTCTCGTTGAGTTTGTTAGCCTCTTGTTTTTGCTTCTCGAAGGAGTCGCGCAACATGTTTTCGCGTTGCAAGGCGGCGAGGTATTGCTCCTTCAGGTGATCGACCGCCTTGTTGGTTTCGGATTGCATTTGGCGGTCGATTTCCTTCAATTGATTGTTGAGTTGCACAACCTTCGGGTACGACGGACCCAACTGGGAGCTGAGTTCGGCAATCTGCACCCGAAGACCGGCCTGCTGTTCGCGCAACTTATCCAGAAGATTGGACGCGCCTGCACCGCCGCCGGTCGGGTTCTCGGAGATGATGGCGGCCGCTATAGCGTCCGGATCGTTGGTCTGGGTCTGGCGATAGACGGCTTCTTTTTGCATGCGGTCGGATTCCGCGACCGTCATCTCGCGGTTCACTTCGGCGAGCTTTTCAGTGATGATGTTCTGCTTCTCGTCGGTCCCTAGAATTTCGTGTTCTTTCTGATAACGAACCAGCTTTTCCTGCGAGGTTTCCACTTTCATCTGCAAGTCCACCAGTTGTTTCGAAAGCCAGTCGGAGGCCTGCATGGTGGATTCAAACTTGGTTTTGAAGTTCTGTTCGACGTAGCTGGCGGCCAGGGTATTCACCGCGCTGGCGGCGAGTTGCGGATCGGTGCTCCGGTAATGAATCTCGATGATCCTTGTATTGGGAACGAGATTGACGTGGAGGTTGCCGCGAAAACCTCCCAGCAGGGCGGAGACACGATTGGAATCGGTCTGCAGCGGGTCGGCGACCAGGTTGGCCGGCTTTTGATCGGCATGACCGCCAAACTCCGGGCGCTTGTCCAGATTCAATTGCCGAATGACTTGCAGCGCCATCAAATCGCTTTGCAGAATGTGAACTTCGGTATCGAGGTCGCTCTGGTCGTAATAGTCGAGGACGGGTTGTGAATCCTTGAACGAGATGACGTTGGAATCCGACTTATTTACCGCGATCTGGCCTACCGCTTCGTAAATGGGAGTCTGGCGCAAACTGGCCACGGCCACGATGATAAATATGCCGGCGATCACCGAGATCACCAGCCATTTATGCTTGATCAGGACGCGCAGGTATTCGCGCAAGGCCGAATCCTGCGAAGGCATTGCGTCGTAAAGCGGAGAGTGAATCGGCCTCAGGAATTCCGCCGGACCGGCGGGCTGCAATTCGCGCGTCCCATCGCCGTTTCCCACAGCGTCACGGCGTGGAACGTCAATTCGTGGAACGTCAATTCGTGGAACCAGGGGTCCCAATGACATCTTTACTCCTTAGCCACCAGTAGCCACGAGTTTTTCGCGGCGGTTTCCACGTCAACCTTGGCGTCCTCTCGGTCCACAGAAAGCGGCTACATTTTTGCGTGGGACAAGAGCGCGCCTTTGGTTTAGAACTTCGGAGATTCTAGCATCTTGCGCGAGGCGCCCGGCAAGATTTGCGTCCGGCGAACCTGCTCGGGAAGGAGGGTTGCCGATTCATACGCCGCGTCGAGAGTGTTTACGCCGCGCGTTCAATTTAATGTTATCTCTTTGAGATCGCACCCCGACGGATTCAGGCCTTCGAACACCCACAACCGTTGGAAGCCGTACTGGCGGGCTTTGCTCACGGACTGGTCAAGATTGTTGGCAGGAACTTCCGGCGCATTCGGCAGTTGGTACTGCGGGTAGCCCCAGGCGATTGCCGCCCAACCGATGTCTTCAAACTCCGGCAGCCCGTTTACCATGGCGAGGCCGGATTCCGCGACGGCGATAAAAGGCGTTGCGCCGGGCCCGACTTGACGCATATCCCAATAAATCCGGTTGGTCTTGGGAACGTATAACGCCGCCGTCTTCCTCTGGTCTTTTGTCTGTGCCTGCGCCTGATGGCTTAAGTCTTGCAGGCATCGCAGCGCATCCATGCGGGCTGTGACCAGCGGAGTCGATGTCGGTCGTGTCCGGTTCGTGCTACTTCGCCATTGCGTGCGCCATGCCTGCGGTGGAAGTCCGGCGAGTCCTACTCGGGCCTCTCCGATCGACTTCACCATACGGTATGCCGAACCCCCGGTGGTCATGACGACATGGCCGCACACCGCCAGCGCCAGAATCAGGCCAAACGATTCCGCCAGGGAGAACTCACCCGAGCGGGTGCGAGCCGCCAGGCTGGAGAATCTGATCCGGGGGAGGCATGCCGCCACCAGCATCGAGGCGAGCACGGCATGAAACTCGGTGAAATATTTCCAGGCGGGAGAATAAAAATCGATCAGCAAGTAGGGAAGCAAGCCCGCGATTACGGCGGCGAACACCAATTCGACGGGAAGACTTTCTCGGCTGCGCACGGCGGAGGAGAAATCGGCCAGGTTTCGCACCTTGCGTATGCGCGCCCAGAGAAACAGGAAGAGCCACGCCCAGTAAAAATAGAAGATGAAGAAATAAGGAACCCATTCGGGAGCAATTCGGTCAAAGCGCAAGGGCGCAAAACGCGCCACATTCGCACCCACCTCCGCGTGCAACTGCCAGGCCACGACCAACAGGGAGAGCACGATCCCCGCCACCGCCGGCCAGACTCGCAACCACTTCAACCGGCAGAACAAGTAAAGCAGCAGGGCAAGGAGCAGATACACCTGCGAGATTTTTACCAGGCCCACCAAGGCCAGCGCCACGGGCAATGCCAGTATGAAGCCGAGTTTGTGTGCCGTGGGCAGCGCCGCAGCGTGATCCGGCAGCGAGACATAGAAAATGACGACGACAGCGATGAGCCAGGCGGAGAGTGCAAAAGCCAGGAGCAGCGAGTCGCTGTTAAGGATGGTTTCGTTAAAATTCCAGTGATTGGGGTCGTCGATGAAAGGAAACAATCCCACCACCGCGACCACTCCGGCCAACCAAAAAACGAGTGGCGGATGGTTTTCCTTTTCGCAATCGATCAAGGTGTTCTGGAACCAGGCTCTAATTACAGCGGCGCCGGCGAAAATGCCACCGACGTAAAGGGGCACCAGCAACAGGCCATATCCGAAAGCGATGAAATCGAGTGCCGGGAACCGGCACCACCTTCGCAAAGCTTGGGCCATCCACAAGGATCCGTTGTGGTATTTCAGCGGCACTAATCCGTCGACGCCGGTGGACGCCAATCCGTAGGTGTCGATCATCTGCACGATGGCGGCTTGCTGCAACACGTCGGCGTGAACCTGCCCCGTCAGCATGGCTTCGGGATAGGCAATCAGGTGCTCTCCGCCCGAGCGCCAGTACATGCTCTCGGCATAAATCCCGAGAACGAGTCCGAGAACCAGCAGCGACGATGTTCGAAGCAAGCCGAGGCGCTTGGCGACCGACCCGAGATTGAGCAGACTCAGGAGCAGACCGGCATGCGCAATTAGCCAGACTGTTTGCGGGACGAACGCCAGGGGCGAGAGCCCAGCCAGGCAGAGGACCAGCAAAGCGGCCAGCAGCAACACGGGACCGGCAAACATCCAGCGCCTTTTCGATCCGAAGGCGGCGACGTTCAGTACGAAGAGCGACAGCCCAGCCATTTTGATCAAAGGGTGTGTGGGCGTGGGGAAACCCTGGCGCAACACGAGAACCGTGACCAGCATTAGCAGAGGAATCGGGGTAACGAGGGCGCACACCGATTGCAGCAACTGGCTAACGTGCAATGGAGAAAGCGGAGAGCAAGGCTTGCCCTGGGAGTCGGAAGGCATTGTCGCGGGCAAGTATACAGCTTGCGATTACGCCGTCCGGCAAGCGCGCGGTCGGTGGGATGCGCAGGGGACGCAGCCGATTACCCACTGCAAATTTAGCCCTTGGCCTCAGCCAGGACGCGGCGCAGTTCGTCGGTGTCGTACGTTGGCTTAAGGCGCGTCACGCGGTCGAGCTGCTGTTTGGCGAGGGCAGCTTGACCGCTGGCAGCGTAGGCCAACCCCAGGTGGTAGTTGAAGAGGGGATTCTCCGGTTCTTTCTTAACCGCTTCCTTAAACAGGTTAATGGCGGAGGTGTAAACGTGCTTGTGGTAGAAAGCCCAGCCCAGTGTGTCAGCGGAATTGGGGTTATCGGGAAGTTGACGCCTGGCGGTTTGCGCCATGGCAAATGCGACGTCCACGTTGCCGCCCTGTTGGAGCATGACATACGCCAGATTGTTCGAGGCCAGAGGATTCTCTGGCTGAAGTTCCAGCGCTTTCTGGTATTGATGCTTGGCGTTGTCCCAATCCTTCTTGTTTTCGTAAATGCTGCCCGCGAGCAGGTAGAACGCTACTTCTCGCGGATTGCTGGTGGAACCATCCAGATAGGTTTGCAGGGCCTGGTCGGTGTTTCCGCGCGCGTCCTGAACAAGCCCCAGCTTCACCATCGCTTCGCTGCTCTTCTTATCCAGGGTAGCGGCCTGCCTGAATTCCTGTTCCGCGGCTGGTAAATCTTTTTGCTGTTCCATCAACATTTGTCCCAGCATAATGTGAAAGCCGACATTATTGGGATTCCTGGCCAATTGCGACCGGGCGGTGGCCAGGGCCTTGTCATATTCCTTCGCCTCGATGTACACGTTGAGCACACCGCCGAGAGCGTCGGTGGAATTCGGATCCTGATCGAGCGCCTGCTGGTAGGCTTTCTGCGCTTCGGCAAATTGTTTTTGCTGCATCCGCAGATTGCCCAACTGCACATACGCCGCGGGGTTATTCGGTTCCCTCTGCAGCGAGCGGTGGATGTAGTCGTCGGCCGTGGCGTACTGGTTGCGGTCGATTTCGGCGACGGCGCGCAGCAAGTATCCGTCGGGAGCGGCGGGCTGCAGTGCGATGATCGCGTCCGCTTCCTGGGCCAGGGCTCCGGCATCGCCGCGATGGATGGCAACACCGGCCAGGGCGCGGTGCGCTTCCACAATTTCGGGACGCAGGCGGACCGCCTCCCGCCACTCCGCTTCCGCCCGATTGCTATTGCCCAGTTGATCGAAGGCCAACCCCTGCTGGTAATGCGCCACCGCATTTTCCGGATCGGTCTTCAAAACCGCTTGCAGGGTGTTGACGGCGTCGGAGGCTTTGCCGCTGCGAATCTCGATTTCACCCTTGTAAACCTGGACATCGGGATCGTCGGGCCGGGCTTTGAGCAACTCGTCATTCAATTTACGCGCTTCGTCGAGCCGGTCCTTCAGAATCAGTAGCTGAATGTAATTCTTCTTGACCAGCATGTCCTTGGGATGGTCGTGATAAATCGAAGCGTACTCCGCCGTCGCTTTATCGAGCTGGTTGTTGGCGAAGTAGAAGTCCCCCAGCATGCGATAGCCCACGGAATCGTTGGGGAAATCCTTCTTAGCCTGGCGGAGAAATTCTTCCGCTTCTCCCAGCTTGTTTTCGGCGATGTACAAACTGGCAAGAGAAAGCCGGGGAGCGGGATCGTCCCCCGCCGCTTCGATAGCCCGCCGGAAATTCTGCTCCGCTTCGGGATACCTTCCCCGGGCCTGATAGAAGTTGCCGAGCGAGATCAGCGCGTTGGCGGATTTGGGACTGAGTTCGACCGCCTTTTTGAAACTTGTCTCGGCGGCGTCCCACTCCGCCCCATGCATCTGGAGCATGGCGAGATTCAAGTACGACTCGGAGCGCGCGGGATCGAGTTGCAGCGCCTTGCGCATGTCCGCCAGCGCTGCCGTAATGTTGTTGCTGGCGGCGTCGTAGTTGGATTGCGCGATATAAACATCCGGATTATCCGGTTGTTTTTGCAGAAGCAGGTCCAGGTGCTCCTTGGCGTCACTCAACTGGCGGCCGAGGATGAGGAGGTTCGCGAGGTCGAGGCGGGCGGCATATTGTTCCGGATTGAGCTGGATAGTGGTCGCCAGTTCCTGGTAGGCGGAGGGCCACTGCTGCAACTTCATCGCCGTGAGCGCAAGCTTGTAATGGGCGTCGGTAAAGCGCGCGTCGACCTGAATGGCGTTCTGAAACTGAAGCGCGGCTTCGCGATACTGCCCCTTGTCGAAATAACGCTGGCCGCTCTCCAAATACTTCTGCTTGCGAACATTCGGATCCCGCGAACAGCTGGTTAGGAAAACCGCGAGCAAGCATACGGCCAGCACTGCATATCGAAATCTTGATCCGTTCGGAACCGGCATATCTGTAAACGCCTCACAGCACGCAGACTTTTTATAGTGTTCCCTACTCTGGCGCTAGCCATAGGGTACTCCTTTGCGCGTAACCCGCAAAAGTTACCGCCGTTTTGAGGAGAGGGGAATCCGCGTTCGAGCCAGACCGATTCACCGGTCACCTGAAGCTTCCGCCCCAACCTCACATATTAACCCGACATGGTTAGCCCGAACCTCGGGCCATCCGGGCTGTGTGGCGCCTGATTCGGGATTAGCGAATTTGTGAGGACAAAGGCTAAGTGCCCTGTTATGAACAGGCCGCCAGATCAGTTCGTTGGCGGACGTGAACTTTTACGCAGTATGCGCGTGCCCCAAGACTGGTGCTTTCGTAATCTGGTCCCAAAAAGCGGGGGCGTGGCATAGTTCGATCTCGAATATGACACACTTCCCCCAGAACACTGCCCACCGGCGTTCACCCAGAGTACAACTTCACGGATCGGTCGCGGCCGCGGTCATGGCCGAGGGCGGTCAGCGGGCGCGCGCGAAACTACAATCCATCTCCATCAACGGCGGATTGCTGCTGTTGCAGAACCAACTCTCGGTTGGCGATTTCGTGGAGATTACCTTCCACGCACGATCCGGCGCTATCCATGGCATGGCCGAGATGCTCGATCCGACCGGCAAGGCGCCTTCGTCGTGCCTCCAGCCCTTCCGCTTCATTGCCCTGGCGGATGATGACCATCGCAAGCTGCGAATGGCGCTCGACAATGTTCTCGAGCGGGCCGCTCTGAACCTCGTTCCCGCGGAAGTCCAGGAGACGGCCGGATTTTAAGGCTGCCAAAAATCCTCATCTCGCCGCCGCTATACTGGTCGGGCATCCCCAGACTTGGGTTCGCACTCACCCATCGATTCTGAAAATGCCGAGCGACGTCATCACCCACTCCGAAGAGGAGACCATCGCCTTCGGGCGGCAGCTCGCGACGGGAACTTTCCCCTCCCCTGATTGCGCTGCTGCGCGGCGACCTGGGAGCGGGGAAGACGACGCTGGTGAAAGGCATTGCCGAGGGTTTTGAAGCGGCTCGCGGTGATGATGTGACGAGCCCGACTTTTACCTTGATCCACGAATATCGCGGGCCTCGCGTCACCCTCTATCACATAGACCTCTATCGCATCGACACGGCGCGCGAACTGGAAACACTGGGCCTCGACGACTTGCTCGCGCCCAACTGCATCTTGCTGATAGAGTGGGGAGAGAAGTTCCCGGGCTTGCAGCGCGGACGCAGCGTGGAAATTTCGCTGGAGCCAATCGGGGAGTCAGAGCGCCGAATTCAAGTGTCCGGCGTTGGGATCCGTTAAGCGACTGCGGTGGCGGCTTCCGAACCAGGCAACGCGCGGTGAGCAGGAGAATCTGGAGCCGGAATCAATTTGAAACTTATCCCCGTAGTCCGTATATTTTTCGCGATGTGGTTCGCGACGGCCGTTTGCGCCGCGCAGACGGCAGCGCCGGCAGAAGTCGCCGCGACGATCGATTCCGGCCCAGCCTTAGCTGCCTCGGCGGAGCAACCACCGGAGCCGAGTCCGCCTCCAGCGCCAGCGGCGCCTGCCGCGCCAGCGCCTGCCGCGCCAGCGCCTGCTGAGCCGGCCGATCCGCAGAATCAGGACAAGCCAAAACCCGGGACAACGCCCGACATGTCCGCGGCCGCCCCGGCCACCTCGGGCACTTCCAACGACCGGCTCTTTTTTGCGCTGCCCAACTTTCTAACGGTGGACAAGAACGGCAACATCATTCCGCTGACGCCGGCACAAAAATTCAAAGTGGTGGCGCGTGGCGCGTTCGATCCCGTGCAGATCCCGTGGTATGCGATTCTTTCCGGCATCGCCCAGGCGGAAAACAGCGAACCCGGCTACGGACAAGGCTGGGAAGGCTATGGCAAGCGATGGGGTTCCTACGCTGCCGATGGCACCATCGAGAATTTTTTTGTGGGCGCGATTCTGCCCTCGATCTTTCGCCAGGATCCGCGCTTCTTCCCCACACATGACGGGGGCTTCGTGCATCGAGCGACTTATGCCGTAAGCCGCATTGTCGTGACCCGGGGCGACTCCGGCCGCCGCGAATTTAATATCTCCGAGACTCTTGGAGCCGCGATATCGGCGAGCATCTCCACTTATAGCTATCACCCGCGCGCCGATCGCACGGTGGGAAACACGGCCAGCGTCTGGGTGTCGCAGATGGGCTACGACGCAATCACCATTGTGCTCAAGGAATTCTGGCCCGATATCCGCCGGAAGATTAAGAAGTAGATTTGGTTCTCGTCGATGACGCCGCCCAAGCCGGAATCGACCGTGAGGAGGACGTCAGAGCCGGATCTGCTGGTGGGCCTGATTTGCGCTGACCGCGATGGCAACCGCATCCGCATCGATTCGGTCGATCACAGCGCCGGAACCCTGCGCTACCATTTTCTCAATGACGAACTGCGCGTGCAGGAAGGAATTCAGGAGCCATCCATTGAGCAGTTTCTGGCGGAGGGGTGGTACACGGCGGCTACGGGAAAATCGTTGTAGTCGGTGATGGATGGGCCGAAAAAATTTGTGTTCCCGTTCTTTGTAATCAACAGTTTAGAAAGAAATTCCCGCTAAATCTTTGAGTTACAAGGGCCAATTTGCAAAATATTGATAAATAATGAGTTAGAGATAAATTTTCCACAGTCCGCAGGTGGGGCGGCGGGGCTGGATCGATTCCTGATTTATTCCAATTATTATTTAGCCCTTAAGTTTAGTATATCAAATCACGTGGGGGGATACCGCCACGTTTTCGGATTTTATTTTCCTATGGTAGTCATGGACTTGCGGGGAAACTCGTGAAATGGGGGCTTGACAAGGAAAACCGGCACAAGTGGCTAATGGGGTAGGTATCCTGCCTCGAGGGGCAACTTACCATCCACTTTGACCACGGCCACGCGATCGGTGATCGATCTGCCTTCGACGAAGCCGATGGCGCCGGGTGTGGACGCCACGGCGTCGATGACGTCCGCATCCGACCCTACAAGGCGGATGGAATCTTTGTGCAGCGCTAGCAGCGCTTTTACCTCTGCCTCGTTCGTCTTGTTGAGATGTTCGAGGGTGACCAACTCCTCTGCGGAAGAGCCGTGCAGGATCAAGACCACGTTTCTTCCGTCGGGCCACTTCTTGACCTCGCCTTTGAAAATCCTGGCAAGATGAGCGGAGGTGACGTTCTGCACCGCGTTGTCCTTGTTGACGACCACCGCCATGTGGTGGGCAAAACAGGGGGTCAGAAGGAAGAAAATCGATGCGCAGGGGAGGAGCAGCCGTTGGAGCTTCATACAGGCTTAAGGTTATCTCCTGGGGCTCGGCAACGGCGGTGAAAGTATTCCCCAAAGTAACCGGGGTAACTCTGGTTGTCACACGCACCTTTTCGCGATTACCTCTTCAGAATCCCATGATGTTGTATCCACAGTCCACGTGGATGATCTCGCCCGTAATCCCAGAACTCGCGTCGGAGGCAAGAAAGACGCCCGTGCTGCCGACCTCGCCGACCTCCACGTTGCGCTGCAGGGGGGCGCGTTCGGCGTGCGAACGCAACATATCTCCGAGGCCGGAAATGCCGCGTGCTGCCAGGGTCTTTATGGGCCCGGCGGAGATGGCGTTGACTCGTATTTTCCGGCGGCCCAGGTCGTGCGCCAGGTAGCGGACGCTGCATTCCAGCGCCGCCTTGGCCACGCCCATCACGTTGTAATGAGGCACCACTTTTTCCGCGCCGTAGTAGGTCATGGTGATGACGCTGCCCCCGTCGTCCATCAGCGGCGCGGCGGCGCGGCACACGGCGATCAGGGAATACACGCTGACGTCGTGCGCCACCCGAAAGCCCTCGCGGCTGGTATCGACGAAATCGCCTTTTAACTCCTCGGCTGGGGCGTAAGCCACGCTGTGCACGAGCACATGCAGGCGGCCGTAGCGCGCTTTAAGTTTCTCGAAGAGCTGGGTGATTGCATCGTCCCGGGAAACATCGCACATATAAGCTTCCGCGCCGGGCAGGGATAGAATCAGGTCTTTCGCTTCCAACTCCATGCGTTCATTCTGATAAGTGACGGCGAGATTCGCGCCCGCGGCGTGCAACCCCTGCGCAATGGACCAGGCGATGGAACGCTTATTGGCCACGCCGAACACGACCGCGGTGCGACCTTTCAGATCATCGAACATGAAAAACCGTCCTCCGGGAAAAGGTGAATTGAGGTTTGACGTTTGCGAGGGTCAACCCCGGCTCTATTTCAAACCCTGGACTACGTAGGCCTCAGAGAGTTCGCGGATGTAGACGTAGGCGTATGCCGTTCCGTCATGCGAAAACAAAGGGGCGCCCACTTCCCCCACTCCGGTGCCCGCTTCGGCCCCGAAATTTTTCCAGGGTTCCAGCTTGCCGGTTGCGATATTAACCTTCAGCACGTGCGCGATTTTCTCTTCGTCGCCATGGCTTGAGGCCACGTAGAGGGAGCCGCCATCGGGTGACCAGCCGGCGACATAATACTTTATGTCCAGCCCCGGAATCGGCCGGAAACCGCCGCCATCGAGCGGGAAGATTCCCCAAGTACGATCGGGGCCGAGCAAGACGGTGCTTTTGCCGTCCGGCGAAAGGTCCACGCCCGCGTAGCCCTCGGGAGTGACCGGCTTGGAATCACCACTGCTCACGTCGATCAAGTAATCGCGCGCGCCGTGGCCTTTTTCAATGCCTGAGGCCAGCAAGTGTTTGCCGTCGGGCAAAAAGCGCACTCGGCCATAGCTCACATCGTCGTGGGTGAGCACCCGTGCTTCGCCGGCCCCGGTCGGGATGAGATTGAGCGGTCCGCCTTTGGCGGAGCGCGTGACCGCAAAGTTTGCGTCAGGAGAGAGCGTCCCGGCCAGCCCTTCGCCGATTTTCACCGGCGGGGAGCCATCGGTGTCGCGGAGATAGACGGTGTAATTCGGGCCGCCGCCGTCGCCTTCTTCCTCGAACAGAATTTTATGCCCGTCGCGACTGATGTCGCGCACGATCGACCATCCGAACCAGCCCAATTCCTTCTCTTCTTTTGCCCCCGGCGCAAGCCCGCGGATGCCGATCCGCTCCTGGTGCGTCTCCATCAGCACCGTTCCATTGCGCAGGTCTTCCAGCCACATGCCGCCGGGGACGTTGGTGATGGCGCGCTGCTTACCGGCTAGCGTGACACCCCGCATGTTCAAGGCGCTGCCTCGCGGACTGCACGTAAACCAGATCTCGTCGCCCGCCGGGGACCAGACTAGCCCTTCCAAAGACTCGAAGCCGGAAGCCAGCTTCTTGTCTTTTCCATTGTCGGAGCCGTCGGCGGCAATTACCGCCACCGACCCTTCATCGTCGCCTCCCGGATTTTCATGGTCGGCAAAAGCAATCCGCTTGCCGTCCGGGGAAATCCTAGGATGGCTGATCCAGTCGATACTGTCATACAGCACCTTGCCCACGGGATATTCCAGACGCCAGTGGCTCGACTGGGGGACGAAGCGCACCACCGCCATGGTGTCGCCGCTCGGCGACCAGTCCACGTCCTGGACGTTATCCAGCACTTCGCGCGGGGTTCCGCCGCTGAGCGGAACCCGCGCCAGAGTTCCGCTGCGGGCATAGCCGCCATGAAATACCGTGTGCAGACGGAGCGCGAGTTCCCCACCCTTCGAAATCCCCAGCAATTCCGCGTTCTTAATACCCAGTTCTCGCGAGCCGGGATCGTCCGTGCGCGAGAGATAAAGCTGGCGCTCGCCACCCTCCCACGACGCACTGTAGACGATGCTGCCGTCCGGCGTGAAGCGCACGTTGCCGATCGACCCGGTGCGAAATGTAATCTGCTGGTACTCGGGCTGCATGGGGTGGGCTGTGGACCGGCCGGTCCACCATCCGGCGCCGAAGGCCAGCGCTGCCAGCGCCACACCGGCGGCAACGCCGATTAAAAGCTTGTTGCCCGACGGGATTTTTGCCGCGCTGCCGCTGCCGGTTGCGATTCTGGCGGCGCTGCCCGAAAGCCCCGAGAGATGCTCCAGATCGAAGGCAATATCGCTGGCCGAGTGAAACCGGCCCTCGGGATTCTTTTCCAGGCAATGCTGCACAATCCTTTCCAGCGCCGGCGAAACATTGCGATTGGTCTCGCTCAAGTCCGCCGGCTCTTCTTTCAGAATCGAGCTCATCGTGTCGGCCTGAGTTTCGCCATGGAACGCGCGCTTCCCGGCGAGCATTTCGTAAAGAATCGCGCCAAAGCTAAAAATATCGGAGCGCGGATCGAGCGCCATGCCGCGCACCTGCTCGGGCGACATGTATCCCGCCGTTCCCATGACCACCCCCGCCTCGGTGCCATGCGTGGCGGTCGCCATGGAAGTGTGGGAGCTGGGATCGACCTGGGTGAGCTTGGCGAGGCCGAAGTCGAGAATTTTGAGGCGTCCATCTTTGGTGACGAAGAGATTTTCCGGCTTCAGATCGCGGTGAATGATTCCTTTTTCGTGCGCCGCCGCCAATCCGTGGGCAATTTGCAGCGCGAAGTCGAGGGCCTTGCGCGGCACGATGGCGCCGCTGCGGAGGCGGTCGCGTAAAGTTTCTCCCTCCAGCAATTCCGAGACGACGTAGGGCGAGCCTTCGCTGGTGCCGATGTCGAAAACGGCCAGAATGTTGGGATGATTGAGCGCCGCAGTGGCCAGCGCCTCCTGCTCAAAACGGCGCATGCGATCGGCGTCGAGGGAAAGCGCCCGCGGCAAAACCTTGATGGCAACCTCGCGCCGGAGCCGCGAGTCGCGGGCCCGGTACACTTCGCCCATGCCGCCGGCGCCTAACAGAGAAACGATTTCGTAGGGACCGAGTTTGGTGCCGGTAGGGAGATTCATTGCTGGGCGGGATTATAAACCAGCGGCGTGGCTACGTTTCTGTCGGGGTTTTATTACGACCGTTTACGCCGATTGCTCGGCGGGAGACTTGGTGAATACGATTTCGAAAACCAGTAAGCCCGCTCCCACCACAATCGCGCTGTCGGCGACGTTGAAGGCGGGCCATTGATGTGAGCCGATGTAAAAGAGCAGGAAGTCGACAACATGGTGGCTGACGAGACGGTCCCACAGGTTGCCGACGGCGCCGCCGAGGATCAGCGACAGGCCGATCCCGGTCGAAGTCAGGGCGGGGCTGCTTTTCCAGAGCAGGGTGGCGACGATAAGCAGCGCGATTACGGAGAAGGCAATGAGCAGGCTCACCTTCCAGGGTGCCGGCGAATCGGCGAAGATGCCAAAGGCGGCACCGGGGTTTTCCGCGTGGATGATGCGAAAGAAGCCGGGGATCACGGTGATGCTGTCATGCAAGGAGAGACGGCGCGCGATGTACCACTTGGTGACACGGTCGAGGGCGATGATGAAAAGTGCGATCAGGAAATGATATTTACGCATAAGGCCAATGGTTTTAAAGTCGAACCTAATAGATCGACGCCCGTAATTATTTCTTCATGCCGTGCGGAGCGAAGGGCCGTCTTTTTGCGGGATCCCTCGTTGCGCTCGGGATTACAAACCCGTTAAGAATCCTTAGGATGACAAATTTCTTCAGAGGCACGATACAGCTTATCGTGTTTGTGAAAGCGACAGTTACACCGGGGCCAATTCCTTGAGAACCGGGCTGCAACGCTCGCACACCGTGGGATACTCGGCATCCTCGCCTACGCGGGTAGAAAAATTCCAACAGCGCTCGCATTTTTCTCCGGCCGCTTTGCTGACCTGTATGGCCACGGGCGCGTCTCCGTTAGCGGCTCCTTTTTTGAGCTCGACGGCGGACACGATGAAGAAATAGCGCAGGTCACTCCGGAAGCGCTCCAGCACGGAGAATACCGGGTCGGAGGCGGTCAGCGTTACCTGGGCTTGCAGGTTGGCACCGATCATTTTCTGATTGCGCGCTTCTTCGAGCGCCTTCAGGACGGTTTCGCGGACGGCGCGGATGGTCTTCCAGTCTTCATTCCAGTCTTCGTCCGCATTTTCGTCCTGCCGCGAAGCGGTTTCGACTTCGTTCCCGCCGAGCAAATCCGCCGCTTCCGGGAAGGTGGTCAGGTGGACGCTCTCGAGGCGCCCCGCCAGCGGCGGCAAATACTGCCAGACTTCCTCGCAGGTGAAGCTCATGATGGGCGCGAGCAACCGCACCAGGGCTTCGCCGATACGCCAGATGGCGGTTTGCGCGGCGCGACGGGAAACGCGAATTCCGCCCCGAGGTGTAGAGACGATCCTTCAAAATGTCGAAGTAGAACGCGCTCAGATCCACACCGCAAAAATTGTTGATCCGTTGATAAATCCTGTGAAAAGCAAATTCTTCATAGGAGCCGTTGCACATCCGTCGCAGACCTCCGCCGCCTGCCGCAACATGTATTGATCGATGGCGTTCATACCGGCAAAGGCGACGGCATCCGTTGCCGGATCGAAACCTTCGAGATTGCCGAGAATGTAAGCGGAAAGTGTTGCGAATGTCGCGGTAGATGCCGGCCACGCGCTGCATGAGCTGTGGCGAGCAGGCGACGTCCTCGCGGAAGTCGACGGAGGCCACCCACATGCGCACGATCTCACCGCCCAGGGTGTCGGCGATTTCGACCGGGTCGACGGTGTTGCCGAGCGATTTCGACATGGCGCGACCCTGCTCGTCGAGCGTCCAGCCGCTGGTGGCGACCATGCGATAGGGAGCGCTGCCCTCATAGCCAATGGCGCAAAGCAGGGAAGAGTGGAACCATCCGCGATGCTGGTCGCCGCCTTCCAGATAAAGATCGGCGGGCCAGGGCAGATTGGGTTCGTGGCCGAGGACGGCGGCGTGGCTCGATCCCGATTCGAACCAGACATCGAGAATGTCGGTTTCCTTCTTGAAACTCGTTCCGCCGCAGCGGGCACACTTATGGCCGGCGGCAAGAATGGCGTCGGCTTCCGTCGTGTACCAGGCATCGGCGCCGTGCTGCGCAACGAACTGCACCACTTTGCGGTTGATATGCGGATCTTTGACAGGCTGGCCGCAGTGTTCGCAGAGGAACACGGCGATCGGCACGCCCCAAATACGTTGCCGCGAGATGCACCAATCGGGGCGGGTGGCGATCATGTTCGAAATGCGCTCTTCGCCCCAGGGCGGGTCCCACTTTACTTTTGCGATCTCGTGCAGCGTGCGGCTGCGCATGGTTTCCCCGCCATCGCGCTTCATGGGAGTCTCCATGCCGATGAACCACTGCTCGGTCGCGCGGAAGATAACGGGATTGTGGCAGCGCCAGCAGTGAGGATACGAATGCTCCAATTTTTCCGAGTGCAGCAGCACCCCACGCGCTTTGAGCAACTCTACAATGGGCGCATTGGCGTCGAAAACGCGCAAGCCGTCGTACTCGGGCAGGCCGTTGCGAAAGACGCCCGACTTATCCACGTTGCAGGTGAGGTCGATTTCATATTTCTGGCCGGTAATGAAGTCTTCGGCGCCATGGGCGGGCGCGGTGTGGACAACGCCGGTGCCTTGATCCATGGTGACGTAGTCGGCGAGCACGCCGATGATTTTGCGATCCAGAAAGGGGTGCTGGAACTCGGCATACTCGAGTTTTCGACCGGGAAAGCGCGCGATCTCGCGGGCGGATTGCAATCCGGTTTTTTCTTTGGCCACTTCGGCTAGCCGCGCGCCCACGATGTATACGTCGTTGCCAGTTTCGAGCGCGATGTATTCTTCGTCGGGATGAAAAGCCACAGCCATGGACGCTGGGAGAGTCCAGGGAGTGGTGGTCCAGATGATGGTCGAGACTTTCTTGCCGCCGAGCGCGGGATCGATTGCAAGCGGATCGCTGGCCAGCGCGTATTTCACCCAAACGGTGGGGCTGGTGTGATTTTCGTACTCCACTTCAGCTTCGGCCAGCGCGGTTTCGTCGAATACGCACCAATACACTGAGCGTAGCCCCTTATAGACGAAGTCGTTTTCCAGAAAACGAAAGAGAATTTCGAGCACGGCGGCCTCATATTGCGGAGTCATGGTCGAATAGGGCTGGTCCGAAGCGGCCAAACACGCCGATGCGCTTGAACTGCGAGCGCTGCAGGTCGAGAAATTTTTCTGCGTATTTGCGGCATTCGGCGCGGACGTCGACGGCGGCCATTTGCAGCTTTTTGCCGCCGAGCATTTGATCGACCTTGATTTCGATGGGCAGGCCGTGGCAGTCCCACCCCGGGACGTAGGGGGAATCGAAGCCCGCCATGGTCTTGGACTTGACGATGAAATCCTTGAGGCATTTGTTCATGGCGGTGCCGAGGTGGATGGGTCCATTGGCGTAGGGAGGTCCGTCGTGCAGCACATAGGTAGGCGCGCCCTGGCGAACCTGGCGGATGCGGTCGTAGATGCGCTGTTCCGCCCAGCGGGCCAATAGTTTGGGCTCATTCTGGGGCAGGCCGGCCTTCATGGGAAAGGCGGTCTTGGGCAAATTGATGGTGGACTTCAAATCCATCGGCACGCGCTAGGTTCTCCCAACTGATTGAATCTTTTCATTATATAGGGACGGCCTAAGGACACGTCCGTCAGAACTGCGGCTCGCGCCCCGAATGCAAAAAGTACTGCATGGCGCGGCAGGAAAGCGTGTACAATTTTCGGTAGATTGACAGTCTGAACGCATCTAACTGGCCTGGACGGTATAGTGATCAAGGTTGACCGTTGCAGAGTTGGTCAGTGAGAGTTGGTTGGTGGCATGCGACCTTTGGGGATCGCCCGCGCATCTAAACCAGCGGCTCCCTGAATGTGAACTTGGGGTTACAGCTCGGGAAAATATGCCAGAACTCGAAACACCGCCAAATCCGCCGACGCTGAGTCCGGAACCAGAGCTGCAATTACTCCTGCAGAACCAGACCCTGAACGAGTCGCTGTGGAAATCCCTGTTCCGCAATATTGACGAATTTTTCTTCCCCAAGAAGTTGCCGCCGCTGGTGCTGACGTCGAAACCGGTTCCGGTGAGGGATATCTGGGGTTTTTACGACTACAAGGGACGGGGAGCCTTTGGTTCGACCGCCGTGCACGTGGTGGCGCTGCTCCTGATTATTGCGGGCGCGTACTGGGGTCACAGCATTGCCGTAACCAAGCCGCCGCAGACTGTGGTGTTGATCGCTCCCGATGACCTGCCGGTTTTGCCGGTATCGAAGACGGTGAGCGGTGGCGGCGGGGGTGGCGGGGATCGCGACAAGTTGCAGGCGAATCAAGGAAGATTGCCGAAGCAGTCGTTGCGGCAGATCACGCCTCCGATGGCGGTGGTGCGCAATCCCGATCCGAAACTGGCGGTCGCGCCAACCATTGTGATGCCGGACATCAAAGTGCCGCAGCCGAATCTTCCCGACCTCGGTGACCCCATGGCGCATTTGCCATCGGTGGCATCGAATGGGACCGGCAGCGCCGGCGGAATCGGCAGTGGATCGCATGGCGGGGTCGGGTCGGGCGAAGGCGGAGGATTAGGTCCCGGTTACGGCGGCGGCACTGGCGGGGGCGTTTTTCACGTTGGCGGCGGAGTTTCAGCCCCCAAGGTGATCTACGAGGCCGAGCCTGAATATTCCGAGGAAGCCCGCAAGGTCAAGCAGATGGGCACGGTGGTGCTGCGGTTGGTGGTAGGCGCGGATGGCACTCCGAGAGAGATTCAGGTGGTACGAACGTTGGGCTTGGGTCTGGACGAAAAAGCGATTGAAGCGGTAAAGAAGTGGCGCTTCGATCCGGCCAAGAAAGATGGTAAGGCGGTAGCCGTGGCCGTCAACATCGAAGTGGATTTCCGGCTGTATTAGTCGCTGTACTAATCCTTCAGTTCTCACTCCTTCAAATCCACATGCAGGACGCCCTCCACCGGGAGGCCGAGGAATTTGCTTCCCGCGCGGCTGAATTTTTCCGCTGAATCGGTGGCAAAGAATTGGAGAGCGGGAGCACGGTGGGGCGCTGACTTAGCACTCGTTCGTCCGAGAAGACGCGCCACCGCGTCCGCGGTGGAATCGGCGGAGTCGACAATGGTCACGTGCTCGGGCGCCGCCCGCCGCAGCGCAGGTTTGATGAGTGGATAATGCGTGCACCCGAGGAGCAGGACATCCGAATTGCTCGCGTCTCCCGCAAAAGCCTCGGACAAATAAATTTTCGCAACCTGCTCCGTTACGGGATGTTCAATCCATCCTTCTTCGACCAGCGGTACAAACAGGGGACAGGCCTTCTCGCGCGCCGCGATGTTTCGCGATTCGAGAGCGCGACGGTAGGCTTGACTGCTGACGGTCGCTTCCGTCCCCACGACGACCACCTTTTTCAATCGGCTGGCTGCGGCTGCGGCTTCGGCTCCCGGTTCGATGACACCGATGGCCTCCACTTCGGCGGCGGCTTTGATTTCGTCGAGCGCGAGCGCGGTCGCCGTATTGCAGGCGATGACCAGTAAATCCGCCCCTTTGTCCTGCAGGTAGCGAGCCGCTCCCACGGCGTAGTGGGCTACGGTGGCGGCGGATTTTGAGCCGTAGGGAAGGCGAGCAGTGTCGCCGAAGTAGAGGTAAGAGCAATCGGGCAGGCGCTCGAGTAGGGCGCGAAGTACGGTGAGCCCGCCGACGCCGGAGTCGAAGACACCGATAACGGGCTGGCGGGAATCGGGCACGGTGGGCGGGATAAATTTCGATTCTATCATCGCGCCGCGAGTGGATCGGCGTTCACATCGAGCTGCCTTCAAAGGGCACACAGTTGCTTCGGTTGACCGCTGGCCGTTATCCTCTCGCCATGCCCACCCCTGTTTCCGGCAGTCTGGTCGAATGCGTGCCTAATTTTTCGGAAGGGCGCGACGCGGCGAAAGTCGATGCCATCGTCGAGGCCATGAAGATTCCCGGCGTCTATCTCCTTGATCGCGAGATGGATTCCGACCACAATCGGTGCGTTATCACTCTGGCCGGCGAGCGGGAGGCGATTCAGGAGGCGGCGATTCGCGGCGTCGGCAAGGCTTCAGAGGTGATCGATCTGACGCAGCATCAGGGGGCGCACCCGCGGATGGGGGCGGCGGACGTGGTGCCTTTTATTCCGATTGAGGGCGTGACAATTGAAGACTGTGTGGCCATGGCGCGGCAGGTGGGAGCAGAGATTGCGCGGCGCTTTCAGATTCCGGTCTATCTTTATGAAGCGGCGGCGGCCACGCCGGAGCGGCAAAACCTGGAGAACATTCGTCGCGGGCAGTTTGAAGGCCTTCGCGCTGACATTGCGACCAATCCCGCGCGCAAGCCGGATTTTGGCGAGTGCCGCTTGCATCCGACGGCGGGGGCAACGGTCGTCGGGGCGCGCAAGGCTCTGGTGGCTTATAACGTTTTTCTGAATTCTGCCGACGTCGAAATCGCGAAGAAAATTGCCAAGGCGGTGCGTTTTTCGAGCGGCGGTCTGCGCTTTGTCAAGGGGGCGGGGTTCCTGGTGCGCGGTTTGGCTCAGGTTTCGATGAACCTGACCGACTTCGAGCAGACTCCGATCCACCGTGTATTTGAATTCGTGAAACGGGAGGCGGCGCGCCATGGCGTGATTCCGGTGTCCAGCGAAATTGTGGGACTGATTCCGAAGAAGGCGCTGGAGCAGGCGGCGGAGTGGTTTCTGCAGGTGGAAAATTTTGATTCGTCGCTCATTCTGGAAAATCGCCTGGCGGCGGTGATGGGCGGCAAAGTAGCGGTGGGCGGGCTGCGCGCCGGAGTTGAGCCTTTTATCGAACAGCTGGCTGCTCCGACTGCCACTCCGGGCGGCGGCAGCGCTGCGGCGGCGGCGGGCGCCATGGCGGCCGGGTTGGCGAGCATGGTTGCTGCGTTGTCGCGGGGGAAGAAGGCTTACCTGCAACATGAGGGGCAACTGAGCGCGGCGCTGGCGCGCCTGGGACAACTTCGCGAAGAATTGAAGTCGGCGATCGATGCCGACGCCGAGTCTTACAACCTGGTGATGAAGGCCTACAAGTCGGCGAAGGAATCCGCCAATGGCAGACGGCGACAATCGACGCCGCGCTGAAGCAAGCGACCAGCGTCCCGTTTGGAGGTCGGCTGAAAGAGTGGTCGAGGTGGCAAAGATTGCCGTGGATCTTCAGCCCATTACTAATCCGAATATGAAGTCCGATTTGACGACGGCGCTCGCTTTGTCGAAGGCCGCTCTGGAAGGCGCGCTCGCGAATGTCGAGATCAATCTTAATTCACTGAAGGATGAAAACTTCGTGGCCGAGACCAGGAGGAGAGCGCTCGCTCTGAAGGCGTGACCCTGTTCAAAAAGCTACGTTTCGGGCGGATGATGCCGCCGAGCCTCCCGCTCCTTCCCGTCAGCCCAGCCACTAGGCGTCCACGTGGGCCCGCGTTTTCCGCGCAAATACGGTAGAGCACATCGTTCTAGGATTGTGGTTCTAGCAGGGTGCGGAGAAGACGCACTTTAGTTATCGTCCGGTTGATCTAAGAAGAGGATACAATTGGTTCATAACAACCCATCAATTGCCAACGTGTGGTTTACGGCTTGCATCTCAATTAACCAGACCCATTTATTTGAGGAGTCTGCTTGAGGATCTTTATGAAGAAATCGTGTCTTGCGGTATTGCTGCTGTGGGCGACGGCTGGTTTCGCCATTCCGATTGCGTCCTCGGCGCGCTCCATGGTGCCTTCCGAATTGCAACAACTGATCGGCGTCGATTACCGGGCGCTGAAGGATTCTCCCACGGCGCAGGCGCTCAAGCAGCAGGTACTGCCGGATAATCTTAAGGAACTGGAAACCGCGTTGAAGGGCATCGGGATCGATTCCGATCACGACCTGGACCAGCTTAATTTCGCCTCGTTCCGCACCGACAAAAAGGGAATTCAGACCATCGGCATCGCTGGCGGATCGTTTTCCGCCAAGGCGGTGCTCAAGAAGTTCAAGGCGAAGAAGATCGCAGGCGTGAAATACGGCACGGCCATCATTTATCCAATGGATGAGGGAATGGTGATGACCTTCCTGGATGACAACACGCTGGCTTTTGGCACGCAAGCCGCGCTGCATAGCGCCCTCGACACCCGCGACGGCAAGCGCCTGTCGCTCGATGCCAATCCCACCATGACGGAGCAGATGGCGGCAGTCGACGGAGCGCCCTTGTGGAGCATTCTCGACCAGCAGGGCACGCAGGCCATGATGTTCTCGGTGATGGGCGATGCGGCGGCCAAGATGGGCGACTACGACAGTATCAAGAAGCGCATTCTGGCCTCGCGCTATACCTTGAATTTCGCCAGTGGGGTGAACTTCGAGTTGAATGTGGCGACGTCGGATTCGATGACTGCGGCCACGCTGTCCACCTTGTTTAAGGGCGTAATGCTGTATAAGAAGCTGAATGCCAGCGCCATCGAAAAAACCGCCATTGACGCGACCACGGTCGATTCCGACAGTTCGAACCTGCGCTTGCACTTCAAGAGTGACGATCAGAAGTTCCAGTCGTTGTTGCATGCGCCGCTGTTCGCGGCGGTTTCCCATTAAGATTCGCGAGCTTCTGTAATTCTGAGCGAAGAGGACGTCCCGGAGCATTTTCCGGGGCGTCTTTTTCTTGCTCCGGTTGGGTCCGCGCGTGCGAAAGCATCGATCCATCCTTGACAAGGTTTTGTGCTCCCTGTACAAACACGAGGGCGTTCACAATATAAGCGTTCCTCTTGTGAGTGACTGGTTTCGGCCGGAGCCTGTCGTATGCAAACGCTCGTTGTCCGGCGCTGAGCGGAGGCGGTTGCCAGAATGCGCCCACATCCCCATTGGATTGACTACGCCGTCATCGGTGTCTACTTCAGCTTTGTTCTCGGCATCGGCTTTTTCCTGAAAAAATACATGAAGACCAGCACCGATTTTTTCCTGTCGGGGCGGTCGATTCCGGCCTGGATCACGGGGCTGGCATTTCTTTCCGCGAACCTGGGCGCCCAGGAAGTGATTGGCATGGGCGCAAGCGGAGCGAAATACGGCATCATGACCTCGCATTTTTACTGGGTGGGCGCGATACCCGCAATGATTTTCGTCGGGCTCTTCATGATGCCTTTTTACTACGGCTCGCGGGCGCGTTCGGTGCCGGAATACCTGAAGCTGCGGTTCGACGAGAAAACGCGCGGTCTGAATGCGATTTCCTTTGCCGTGATGACCGTGTTTTCCTCAGGCGTCTCGATGTACGCCATGGGCAAGTTGCTGCAACTGCTGCTGGGCTGGAATTTCAACGCCGCGATCATCGTTTCCGCCTTGATCGTGCTGGCCTACACATTTCTCGGCGGATTAACCTCGGCAATCTATAACGAGGTGCTGCAATTTTTTCTGATCGTGATCGGATTTATCCCGCTGACCTATCTGGGACTGAGGGACGTTGGCGGTTGGACCGGCTTGAAGGCGCGGTTAGCGGACGACACCATGGTGCATTCCTGGAAATATCTGGGCAGCCCAAACTCGAATCCGATGGGCGTGGAATGGTTCGGCATGTTGATGGGGCTGGGCTTCGTGTTGTCTTTCGGGTATTGGTGCACGGATTTTCTCGTCGTGCAACGCGCCATGGCGGCAGATTCCATGACGTCGGCGCGGCGCACGCCGCTGATCGCCGCGTTTCCTAAGATGCTTTTTCCTTTCCTGGTGATTCTTCCGGGAATGATTGCGGGAGTGGTTGCCGCACGCAGCCTGAGCGGCGCGCCGGCACACGCGGCGGTGATGGAGCATGCGACCGGCGATGGCATCAGTTTGGAAGGGGCCAGAGGGATCATTCCGGCAAAGATGGATGAGAGTGGGCATCCCCTGGTCAAAGACGGCAAAGTGGTGTTGGATTTCGATCTCGCAACTCCGATGATGCTCGTGCACTATTTTCCTTCTGGTTTGCTCGGTCTCGGGCTGTGCGCCCTCATGGCGTCCTTTATGTCCGGGATGGCGGGTAATACGACCGCCTTCAATTCGGTTTGGACCTACGACATTTATCAGAGCTATATCAATAAGACGGCGTCTGACCAGCATTATCTGTGGATGGGAAGGGCGGCCACGGTTTTCGGACTGGCGATCTCAGTGGCGGCGGCTTACATCGCGCGGCAGTTCAATAACATCATGGACGTGTTGCAGTTGGTATTTGCCTTCGTCAACGCGCCGCTATTCGCGACCTTTTTGCTCGGCATGTTCTGGAAGCGCGCCACGGGCAACGGCGCATTCTGCGGTCTGCTGGGAGGCACGGCGGCGGCGGCCGTGCATCATGGCCTCACCCTTCCCGCCGGTTCCGTGCCGGGGGTGAAGGGCGGATTTTTGGGCGTGGTGGTTCATCATTATCCGAGCGAGATGGCGCAGAATTTCTGGACCGCGATTTTTGCCTGGACCACCTGCTTCACCATCACCATCGTGATCTCGCTGCTGACCCGGCCGCGGCCGGACGGCGAATTGCACGGATTGGTCTACGCGCTCACGGATCGACCAAAGGATGTCGGGCTGGTCTGGTACCAGAAACCGGCGGTGCTGGCTGTGGTGGTGCTGGTGGTGCTGGTGGTTCTCAATTGGGCGTTCTGGTAGAAGACGCGGGTAGAAGCGTAGAAGCAAAGCAGAAGAGGAAATCACATGGGCTTCGACATCAGATTGCCGATTGGAATGATGTTTAGCGTTTTTGGTCTGCTGATTGGTGGGTACGGGGCGACGACCGCCGGCAGCGAGATTTACGCGCAGCATTCCCTCGGCATCAACGTCAACCTGTGGTGGGGAATCGTCATGCTGGGCTTCGGAGCGGCAATGCTTTTGCTGGCGCGCCGCGGCGCTTCGAAGGCGCGATAGTCGCTTCCTCGGGTCAAAGTACTCGATTCAAAAAATCACTAATCTGCAATGAGGGTCCTGGTTACAGGCGGGGCGGGTTATATCGGCAGCGTGGTCGCCGAAGAACTCTTGTTGGCGGGCCACGAAGTCGTAGTTTTCGATAACCTCAGCCACGGACATCGCGAGGCGGTGCCGCAAAAGGCGGAGCTGGTCGTCGGCGAAATGGCGGATCGCGATCGCCTTGACGTGCTGCTCCGGCCGGGGGCGGTGGACGCCGTCATGCATTTCGCGGCGTTGATTGAAGCGGGCGAGTCGATGAAGGTTCCGGAACAGTTCTTCCGGAACAACACGGCCAACGCCCTGACTCTTCTGGAAGCGACCATCGCGGCCGGCATCAAGCGCTTTGTTTTTTCCTCCACCGCGGCTCTTTTCGGCAATCCCGAGCGCACTCCAATCGAGGAAGACGATCCGCTTCATCCCACGAACGCTTATGGAGAATCGAAGTTGCTGGTGGAGCGGATGCTCGACTGGTTTCACCGCATTCATGGTCTGGGATACGCCAGCCTGCGTTATTTCAATGCCGCGGGCGCGTATTCGCCGGACAAAGGCGAAGCGCACCATCCGGAGACGCATCTGATTCCGCGAATTCTCGGCGTCGCGCTGCGCCGCGCCCAACATGTCAACATCTTCGGCACGGATTACCCCACTGCGGATGGCACCTGCATTCGCGATTACATCCATGTCAGCGACCTGGCGCGGGCGCACCTGCTGGCGCTGGAAGCATTGGCGCAGGAAAAAAGCGCTGGGAATGTTTCTCCGCTCGTCTACAACCTGGGCAATGGCCGGGGTTTCAGTGTGCGGGAAGTCGTCGAAGTCGCACGCACGGTTACCGGACATCCGATTCCCGTGATCGAGTCGCCGCGCCGTTCCGGCGATCCCGCTGTGTTGATTGCCAGCTCGGAGAAAATCCGCCGCGAACTGGGATGGCAGCCGCGCTTCGCCGATTTGAAGAGTATCGTCGAGAGCGCGTGGCACTGGCATCGGCGGCATCCGGACGGATACGGAAAGCATTGAGTTCGACGCTTCACCGACGCGACGATTCACAACTCCTCATGAACTTGACCGAACTCATCGCCGGGCCGCATCGCCGTTTCAATCCTCTCAATCGTGAATGGGTGCTGGTCTCGCCGCAGCGCACCGAGCGGCCCTGGCAGGGGCAACTTGAACGCCCCGCGACGGAGCAGCCTCCTGCTTATGACCCGGCTTGCTATTTGTGTCCCGGCAACGCCCGCGCGGGAGGCGCGAGAAATCCCGTATATGCGGAAACATTTGTTTTCGATAATGATTTTGCCGCGATGCGGCCGGACACACCCGCCGGCGAAGTCGACGAGGCGGGATTGCTCGTGGCGCGCAGCGAAGCGGGACGATGCCGCGTCGTGTGTTTCTCGCCCCGTCACGACCTGACGATTTCCCGCATGACCGTAGCCGAGGTGCGGCGTATGGTCGATACCTGGGTGGCTGAATTCGTAAGTCTCGCTAGCGAACCTCGCATCCGTTCGGTGCAGATTTTTGAAAATCGCGGAGCCATGATGGGCTGCAGCAATCCCCATCCGCATGGACAGATCTGGGCCAATGAAACTCTGCCGAATGAGTTGGCCAGGGAGCTGGCGGCGTTCCGGAATTACCACAACGCGCATGGCACGACCCTCCTGCACCATTATCTGGCCTTGGAATTGAATAAGGCGGAATTGAACAACCGGCAATTGCCCAATCCGCAAATGAACGATCTGCAATTAAACGACAGCGACCGGTTGGTGTGCGCGAACGAGCACTTCGTGGTCGTCGTACCCTTCTGGGCGGTATGGCCGTTTGAGACATTGCTGGTCAGCCGTCGCCCGGTATCGGCGATGGCCGATCTGACGGATGACGAGCGCGCCGCTCTGGCTGAAATCCTGCGTCAGACGACGATTCGCTACGACAATTTGTTTCGTACTCCGTTTCCTTACACTATGGGCTTTCATCAGCGCCCGACGGATGGCGGCGAGTATCCCGAATTTCACTTGCACGCGCACTTTTATCCGCCACTGCTGCGTTCCGCGAACGTCAGGAAATTCATGGTCGGTTACGAGATGCTGGCCACGCCGCAGCGCGATATCACGCCGGAAACTGCGGCGAGACAACTCCGCGAGCTACCGGATGAGCATTATCTGGAAACGTTCCCAGCAGAGAAGTAGACGCTCGATATCGCGGAAATTTCGATTCGCGACATGGAAATAATTGATTCAGGCGCGCCCGTAACCGATTGACCGTAAGGGTAGCTTCAGCTAGGCTTATGTCAACAATGTCAAACGCAACTCTTCTCGCGATGTCCAAGAACACGATGTGTTGTTGTTGTCGTGCATTGGTTCGGGCTGGCGCGGGGAGGTTGCCGACTTAAGCAAGTGATTATATAAAACGGCACTTATAGCCCACCGCCAGTATGACTGGCGGTGGGCTTTTGTTTTTTGGCGAATCCCGCGATCAACCAGGCGAAAGCCCAGGCGGCAACTATGACCGAAATAACGACCCAAGTCGTGGCAGTGAAGGAAACCAAGGCGCAAAGAGTGGAACGCCTCAAGCGCGCCAAGAACCCGTGGGAGGGCCTGGAAGAAATCCGGCGCTTCTCCCGCGAGGGGTTTACTTCCATTCCTCCCGAGTGGATTGGGACTTATTTCCGCTGGTGGGGCGTCTACACACAGGGCGACGGAGCGGGCGTCACCGGCGGTAAGAATGGGGAAGGCCGGGCGCTCCAATGCTTCATGGTTCGAATCCGCATCCCGAACGGGCTGCTCAGTGCCACGCAACTCCGCACCGTCGCCGATCTTACGCGCCGTTACGCGCGCGGCATCGCAGACATCACGGTACGCCAGAACATTCAACTGCACTGGGTCACCATCGAGGCGCTTCCTGATGTACTGGAAGCACTGGGACGAGTGGGCTTGAACACAACCAGCGCCTGCGGCGACGTGACCCGGAATGTCACGGGCTGTCCGGTGGCGGGCGTGGATGCGGACGAGATTTGCGATGCTTCGCCGCTGGCGCTGGAAGCGTCGCGAATGCTGGCGGGGAATAATGACTTCTACAACCTCCCCCGCAAGTTCAAGATTTCGATCACAGGATGCAAGGTGTGGTGCCCGTATCCGGAGATCAACGACATTGGGCTCACGGCGATTACACGGACCGTCGGCGGAGCGCCCGAAGTCGGCTTCTCGCTGCGCGTCGCAGGAGGACTTTCCAGCGACCCGTATCTCGGAACGCGTTTGAACGCGTTTGTGCGCTGGGATCAGGCCCTGCCGGCGATCAAAGGCATAGCCGAATTGTTTCGCGATTCCGAAGTTTTGCGCGAGCATCGCGAGCGGGCGCGGCTGAAATTTCTTTTTATGCGGCATGGCTGGACAGCAGAAAGTTTTCTCGACGAACTGCAGCGGCGGGTGGGATTTCGATTCGATCCCGCGGTGGAAGAAAATCCGCCGGATGATGTTTACCGCGACCACGTTGGCATTCATCCCCAAAAGCAGCCGGGTCTGGGGTATGTGGGAGCCGCGGTGTTGCGCGGACGAATCACAGCGGAGCAGATGCAGGCCGCCGCGGATTTGTCGGAGCGCTTTGCTTCCGGCGAGTTGCGCGCCACCAACATGCAGAACCTGGTCATCGTGAATGTTCCCCTTCTGCACGCCGAAGAGCTGGCGAAAGAGTTGGACGCGATTGGATTAAAAGTTGGGGGTTCATCCTTCCACCGGGGCACGGTGGCCTGCAGCGGCACGGAATTTTGCAAGCTGGCAATTACGGAGACGAAGAGTTTTGCCCGCTGGCTGGTGGAAGATCTGGAAGAGCGACTGCCGGGCTTCGATCAGCACCTTAAACTTCACGTCACGGGATGCCCCAACAGTTGCGGACAGCATTGGATCGCGGATATCGGGATCGACGGCAAGAAGATGAAGGTCGATGGCCGCATGGTGGATGCGTATTACTTCTGCATCGGGGGCGCTTTGGGGCTGCATCAGGCGACGGCGCGTCCGGTGGGCTATCGCTGCCTGGCGACCGATGTTCCGGTGGCGATCGAGAGATTGCTGCGGCAATACCTTAACCAGCGCGAAGCTGAAGAAAATTTGCGCCAGTTTTTCGCGCGGCATAGCGACACCGAATTGCGCGGGTTTCTGGCGGGTGAAGCGGTCGCGGCGGTCGCCCGTGATTTGCCACCCGTAAGGGCCAAAGGAGTGGCTGCTCAGGTGGCGGGAGGCGAAGGTGACTAGTTTATTTCCGATGTTTTTGAAGCTCACCGGAAAACCCTGCCTCGTAGTCGGCGCGGGCAAAGTCGGCGAGCCCAAGATTGGCGGTCTGATCGATACCGGCGCTCACATCCATGTGATCGCGCTGCAAGCCGGCGCCCAAACACGGGAGTGGGCGGAGGCGGGAAAAATCGACCTCGAGTTGCGGGCGGTTTCGGTGGACGATCTCGAGGGCAAATTTCTGGCCGTGGTGGCGACGGAGTCCGGCAATTTAAATCGATTGTTGTATCGCGAGGCGCAGCGCCGGGGAGTGTTGTGCAACGTGGTCGATGTTCCCGAGCTTTGCGATTTCTACTATGGCGCGGTGGTGCAGCGCGGCGACTTGCAGATTGCGATTTCAACCAACGGAAAGAGTCCGTCGCTGGCTCAGAAGCTTCGCCTGCAGTTGGAAAAGCAGTTTGGTTCGGGATATGCCGAATGGCTGGAACAATTGGGTCACACGAGAGACCTGATTCGGGCGAGCGACCTCGACAAACAGACGAAGTGGGATTTGCTGCACTCGCTGGCCAGCAGGGAAGCGTTCGAGGCGGCGCTGCAGCGATTGCCGGCGTTGACTTCGACGACCTCCGGAAGTGAGTCGGCATGAAGGGAAAAGTTTATTTGGTGGGGGCGGGTCCGGGCGATCCGGAATTGCTGACGCTGAAGGCTCTCCGACTGCTGCAAGGCGCGGAAGCCGTGTTGCACGACGATCTGGTGTCGCCCGAGATATTGAAGCTGATCCCCGCCACGGCGCAGATGCACAACGTG
Source organism: uncultured Acidobacteriaceae bacterium (assembly GCA_963746205.1). Taxonomy (GTDB): domain Bacteria; phylum Acidobacteriota; class Terriglobia; order Terriglobales; family Acidobacteriaceae; genus Acidiflorens. The sequence goes on from CAVVAP010000015.1 coordinate 136,313, forward strand.
GGCAAGCGCTGCGGCATTAAGAAAATTCTGCAAGGGGAGATTAACTGCCTGATGGTTGCCCTGGCGGCGGCCGGGCTGCGGGTGATTCGACTGAAGGGCGGCGATCCGCTCATCTTCGGACGAGCCGGTGAAGAGATTGATTATCTACGCAGCAACGATATTGCCTTCGAGATCGTCCCAGGCGTCACGACTGCGTTGGGTGCGGCTGCGGCGGCGCAGATTCCCTTGACCCATCGGCGAGGCTCGGATGCGCTCGTCTTTATCACCGCGCACCGGTCGTTGGAACGGAGTTCGGAGCGAAATGCGGAACAAAGTTCGCAAGAAAGTTCGCAACAAAGTTCGCAAGAAAGTTCGCAAGAAAGTTCGCAAGAAAGTGTAGAGCCCCCTTTAGAAGGCGATGGGTCGGACTGGAGCAAGTTTGTGGTTTCCGGTGCGACGCTGGTGATTTATATGCCGGGACAGAACTATCCGGAGATGGCACAGCGTCTGCGAAGGGCCGGTGTGTCGGGCGATATGCCTTGCGCCGTAATCTCGCGGGCCACTACGCCCTATCAACGGACGCATCGCACCACCGTTCTCGAATTGTCTCGCGCGCCGCAACTGCCCTCGCCCACGCTGCTGGTAGTCGGCGAGGTGGTGGGCTGGTCCGACCCCGCGGCGGTGGTGGAAGGATTTGTGCTGCCTGCCTGGTCGCGGGCGAGTAGCGTGTCCGCGGCTGCTCCGTACGGGAAGTTTTCCCGTCCGTTAACCGATAAGAGTAGGGATGAGGAGACGATTGCGTGAAAGAAGAAGTCGGCGAGATTCAGTCCGTCGCGGAAAGCTGGAGCCCGCAACAGGTACTCGGCTGGGCATTTGAGAAGTTCGGCAGTGAGGTGGCAATAGCGTCGGCGTTCGGAGCCGAAGGCATGGTACTGATCGATATGGCTTCGCGATTGCGCAAGAATTTTCGCGCCTTCACCCTGGATACCGAATTTCTATTTCCCGAGACTTACGCGCTGATCGATCGACTCGAGCAAAGATACGAAATCAAAGTGGAACGGATTTTCTCGCTGCAATCGCCCGAAGAGCAGGAGCGGACGCACGGCAAGGCGCTCTGGGCGAGGGATCCCGACCAATGCTGCAATTTGCGCAAAGTGGAGCCGCTGCGCCGTAAACTGGGTGAATTGCAGGCGTGGATCACCAGCATTCGCCGCGACCAGACTTCATTTCGCCAGCAAGCCGGCAAGATCGAGTGGGACGAGAAATTCGGTTTGGTGAAACTGAACCCGATTGCGGACTGGACTTCGCCCCAGGTGTGGCGTTACTTAATCGATCACGGCGTGCCCTACAACCCGCTGCATGATCGGAATTATCCGAGCATCGGGTGCACCCATTGCACACGGGCGATCCAGCCTGGCGAAGATATCAGGGCGGGGCGCTGGTCCGGTTCGGAGAAAACCGAGTGCGGCCTGCACCTCATCGAACCAGTGCCTGCCCCGCTGGCGGACGCCTAGCGACGCGGCCTGACGGTCACCTTTTCGTTACCCGCGAATTTCAGGGACAAACGGTGCGCGACGTAAAAGCGAATTAAACTGGCTCGGTGCGAGATTCTCATCTTCCGGATATTCAAGCGTCGGCCACCGTGCTGAGCGACGAAAAGGCCGGCTACAATCGTCTTCTCCTTCTGGTGGCCGGGCTCGGCGGATTATTGTATGGCGTCGACGTCGGCATCATTGCCGGCGCTTTGCCTTATCTGGAGGCCACTTCCGGGTTGAATCCGGGGCAGCTTTCCGTGGTCGTCGCAGCCGTGCTGCTCGGCAGCGTGATCTCCACATTGTTCGCTGGAGCGCTGGCCGACTGGATCGGGCGCAAGCCACTGATGATGCTGAGCGGCCTGCTTTTTGTCTTCAGCATTCCCATTATTTCACTCTCGCGTGGCTACGAGTCCCTGGTGTTGGGGCGCCTGTTGCAGGGAATCAGCGCGGGCTTGATCGGTGTCGTCGTTCCGCTCTATCTGGCGGAGTGCCTGTCCGCGTCCACTCGGGGCAAGGGCACGGGTATCTTCCAATGGCTGCTCACGTTGGGGATCGTGGCGGCGGCGGTGGTGGGCATGTACTTCAGCTTCCGCGTCGAACAGGTTGCAAAGTTGGGGGACGCGGCGAAGCTTTTCGCTTTCAAAGACGCGGCTTGGCGAAGTATCTTCTGGGTCTCGCTGCCCCCGGGCATGTTGTTTGTGATCGGCAGCCTGCTGGTGTCGGAGTCTCCACGCTGGCTGTTTCGAACAGGAAAACGCGACGCCGCCTATGCCGCGCTGCTGCGCTCGCGCACCTTGCCGCAGGCCGACATCGAACTGGTGGAAATGGAACAAACCGTCGCCGCCGAGCGGGCAAAAAGCGCATCCGGCGCGGCCAGGGAGTCGCTATGGCGGCGGAAATACGTCATCCCTTTTGTCCTGGCCTGCGTGATTCTTGCCTGCAACCAAGCAACGGGCGTCAACTCCATCATCGGCTATAACACGAATATTCTCTTGCAGAGCGGGCTTTCCGACGTGCAGGCTCATTGGGGCTACGTTCTTTTCACGATCGTGAATTTCCTCATGACCATCGGCGGAATATTGCTGGTGGATCGCAAGGGGCGAAAATTCCTGCTTTCCGTGGGCAGCGCCGGCATCATCGTGTCTTTACTTTGTACCGCTACGCTGTTCCGGCGCACGGAAAAATTGCGGGTCGATGCTCGGGATGCGCTGCAGTCCATGGTGGGGGCCGATCAGAAAATCACGTTGCATTACGACCGCCGGTTTGCGGATTCGCTCCTCGCGGCAAGCGGAGCCGATCCATCGATCGGCAAGCGTCCCACATCTCTCGTCGTCATCTATTCCTACGGCGACTTCCGTGCCGCGAGCAGAGCGGTGCGTTCCGACGACGGTACATTCGATACCATCGGCATCACGCGGGAGGGCTGCATTCCCGCCAATAAAGTAATTGCTTTCTTTTCCAATCCATTCAGCGATCTTGCGACGTCGCGCACGGCGAACTTGCGGATTGAAAATGCGCTCATTACTCCGCTTCCCGGCAGTCATACCGGATGGCTGGTGGCCATCAGCTTGTTCGTTTTCATGGCATTTTTCGCCATAGGTCCCGGGGTCTGTGTGTGGCTTGCACTTTCCGAGCTGATGCCGATGCGGATTCGTTCCAACGGCATGAGCATTGCACTTTTAATCAACCAGGCGGTATCGACGACCATCGCGGCGATATTCCTGCCAACGGTCGGCAAACATGGGTACTCGACCATGTTCTTTGCCTTCGCCGGTTGCACCGTCATCTATTTGGTGACAGCGGCGGTGTTTTTGCCGGAAACAAAGGGCAAAACGCTGGAAGAGATAGAAGCGCATTTTGAGGGCCGTGGGTGAATGGCGTAGATGTTTGATCCTCCGCAGCCTCTTACCTGATTGCCTGAAACGAACTAAGCCACGGCCAGGTAGATGTAGCGCACGATGAAGAGCGCGGTCAGGATCCAGACCAGGGTATTGATGTCGCGAATTTTCCCTGCCGCAATTTTCACTACGGTATAGGAAATCAATCCCAAGCTGAGCCCGGTTGCAATACTGAAAGTGAGCGGTGTGGCCAGGATAGTAATGAAAGCCGGCACCGCTTCGCTGAACTCCTGCCACGCAATCTGGGCAATCGATTGCGACATCAATACCCCCACCAGAATCAGAGCGGGGGCAGTCGCATAACCGGGAATCGCGGTGGCCAGCGGGGAGCAAAATGTGGCGAGCAAAAACAAGCCTGCGACGGCGATATTGCTTAAGCCGGTTCGGGCTCCCGCCGCGACGCCGGCGGCGCTTTCGACGTAACTGGTGACCGTCGAGGTTCCGGTCAGGGAACCAAATATAGTTCCGACGGCGTCCGCCACCAGCACGCGCCCGACGCGTGGAATTTTACCGTCCTTGATGAAGCCGCCTTGCTCGCAGACCGCAACCAGCGTCCCTACATTGTCGAACAAGTCGACAAAGAGCAGGGCGAACAGAACTTCGAGCAGGCTCAGGTGGCTGGCACCGCGGAAATCCAACTGCAGAAATGTGGAGGAGGGATGCGGCAGAGAGACGATTGCGGCCGGCCATTTCGTGATGCCACGAAGAATTCCCAGCAGAGCAGTGCCCAGAATTCCCAGCAGAATTGCGCCCGGGATCTTGCGCGCCATCAGGACAAAGACCAGCAGTAAGCCGAAACATGCCGTCTGCACCTCTTTGTCAGAAAAGCTGCCGAGGCCGACAAACGTGGCGGGATTGGCGACGACCAGTTTGGCATTTCGCAGCCCGACAAAGGCGATGAACATTCCGATTCCGCCGGCGGTGGCGTGCTTCAGGCAATCGGGCATGCCATTCACGATCTGCTCGCGAACCCGGGTCACGGTCAGGACCAGGAAGAGAACGCCGGAGCAGAAGACCACGGCGAGCGCCGTCCGCCACGGAATGTGCATGGCCATGCAAACGGAGTAGGTGAAGTAGGCATTGAGCGACATGCCGGGCGCGAGTGCGATGGGATAGTTGGCATAAAGTCCCATTACCAGAGTGGCGACAGCGGCAGACACGCAGGTGGCAAAGACCACGCCATCGGCCGGCATCCCGGTCAAAGACAGGATCTGCGGATTCACCACGATGATGTACGCCATGGTGACAAAGGTGGTAAGTCCGCCGAGCATCTCCTGTCTTACAGAAGTTCGGTTCTCGGTTAACTTAAAGTAGCGATTGAGCAATGGCCTCTCCCCAGACTTACTCGGCGATTGGACTCAGAGACTTATAAAGTTTGGCGTAACCCGGCCTGATTATGGAATAGATGAAGTTACAACGGTCTTTATAAGGCAGAAACGCGCTTTTCATCGCATTGACGGTGATGATCTCGAAATCGCTCAGCGACAGTCCAAATGTATGCGCTGCCGCTTCGAACTCCCGCGTCATGCTGGTTTTGCTCATTAACCGGTTATCGGTATTGAGAGTAACGCGAAATTTTTCCTGAAACAGAATCTTGAATGGGTGCTCGGCTAAACTTGGCGTCGCGCCGGTATGGACGTTGCTGAGCAGACAAATCTCCAGCGGGATTCGCTTGTCGAGCACGTACTGGGCAAGGTCGCCCAATTTTACGGCCCGGCCATCCACCACGGCGATGTCGTCGATCAGGCGTGTGCCGTGCCCAATGCGATGAGCGCCGCAGTATTGAATCGCCTGCCAAATGGATTCCTTGCCGTAACCTTCACCAGCATGCACCGTAATGTTGAAATTCTCGCGCTGAATGTAATGAAAAGCGGCGACATGTTTCTTCGGAGGATAACCGCCTTCTTCTCCGGCCAGATCGAATCCAACTACGCCGCGCTCGCGAAAATCGACGGCGAGTTCCGCCATTTCCAGCGAAACATCCATGTTGCGCATGGCGCAGATAATCAATCCCGATGCGATTCCAAAATCCCTGCGCCCGCGTTCCAGTCCCTTCAATACGCGACGAAACCACTTGCTGGTGGGTCAATCCTTTTCTGGGTGTGAAACAAGGGAGCAAAGCGGGTCTCGAAATAGACGACACCGTCCTGGCTCAGGTCTTCCGCCTGCTCGTAAGCGACGCGCTCCAAAGCTTCCTCGGTTTGCATGACCGCAATGGTATGAACAAAGCCCTCCAGATATTTCGCCAGGCTGCCCTGATTTGCGCCGCGATAAAACCATTGCGCCAATGCCTGCGGATCGGCGGTCGGAAGCTCGTGGTATCCCGTGTCTTTTGCCAACTCAATAATGGTTTGCGGACGCAGCACGCCATCCAGATGCTCGTGCAAAAGAACTTTGGGGAGGGTGCGCAACAATTCTGGATCAACTTCATCGAATGCTCTTTTCCTCGTTGCATGAACGCTCTCCAGCAATGAGAAACGTTGCAAGATCATACACCGGCGTTCCATTCGCGCGGAGTCGTTGAGGACCGCGCCGCTGAATCCGACCGAAAGGTGGAGTTGCGGCGGTATTGTACAATCCCACCTCAATCCAGCGGATCGGTGTGGTTGGGGAATAGGGATCGCGAATGAAGCAAGCGATCGTGGACAGCACGCCGTCCGCCGAATATGGTTTGCGTCGCGAGATTCTTTCGCCGATGGAGACGCTGGCCCAGTCGGTTTCCACGATCGCGCCGACCACGACGCCCGCGGCTACGATTCCACTGGTCTGTGCGCTTGCCGGCAACGGCACATGGCTGGCGTATGCGCTGGCGACCGCGGCGGTACTGCTGGTCGCGCTTGTGCATCGGCCGTTATGCTCGCCATTTCGGCATCGCCAGGATCACTTTACACCTATGCTGCGATGACTCTGCCGCCGTGGCTGGGCGCGACCGTGGCATGGAGTCTGCTTGCTGGCTTATGTGGCGACAGGATCGAGCGTGATTGGCGGCTTCTACCACTACGCAAATTTGTTGCTGCGCGATGCCACCGGCCACGGCTTATTCCGCCGTGCTGTTGGCGATGCTGGTCACGGGCGTTTCGATCTGGATCGCCTACCGCGATGTGGAAATATCCGCACGGCTGATGCTGTGGATTGAGGCAGCTTCGGTCTCCGTGATTGTGATCGTGGTCGCGCTGCTGCTCGTCCGACATGGCTGGCATGGATACGGAGCAACTCCATCTTCGCGGCATGACGGGCAGTGGATTGCGGCTGGGGCTGGTGCTCGCGCTTTTCAGTTTCGTCGGTTTCGAGAGCGCGACCACGCTAGGGTCCGAAGCGCGCAATCCGCTGAAGACGATTCCCCGTGCGGTCATCCATAGCGCCATTCTGGCCGGAGTTTTCTTCACCGTCTGTGCGTACGCGGAAGTCTTGGGCTTCCACACGACGGGCCAGGATTTGGGTGCGAGTCAGGATCCAATGCACGTTGTGGCCCAGGTCAGCGGCGTGCCGGTGCTGGGCTTGCTGATCGATATGGGCGCGCTCGTGAGTCTGTTTGCCTGTACCTTTGGCCTGCATCACGGCGGCGGCGCGTGTGTTATTGCTGATGGCGCACAACGGGCTGGCGCACGGATCTCTGCGCAACACGCACGCCAAGAATCAGACGCCCAGTCGAGCAGTCGTGATCACTGGCGTGGCCGCGGCGTTGCCTACCGTGGTATTGGCAGCCCGCGGCGCCAGCGGTTTGGATGTTTATGGATGGCTGGGATCGCTGGCGACTTATGGTTTTATCGTCGCCTATGCGATTGGTATGCATCGCCCTGCCGCGCTATTTGCGGAGCCACGGTGTTTATCGTCGCGGAGCGCGGAGATCGTCCCTTGGCTGGCCGGCGCGGCCATGCTGCTGGCGCTGGTCGGAAATTTATATCCCGTGCCCGAAGGGCCTTATGGCAAGCTGCCTTTCGTTTATCTCGCCTATTTGAGCGCGGGATAGCTGTGGTTTGTGTTCCGAGCGCGAGACGAGGAGCAAAGCGCTGAGCAAGCGTCTGGCGCTCGACTGGGCCAGATGAAATCCGGAATAAAGCCCGCTCTGCCGCGATAGAAATATCTAATCCGTGGCAAAGAAATTTTCACTGAAGCCGAATGCTTTCATTCCACACCCAACTCGCGTAGATTCGGTGCATCAATTTTACTGGCGTGCAGATGACGGGGCAAACCAGCTTTGCCGCGAGCTTAGTTGCAAAGACTCATAGTGGTGCGGCCGCGGCCGCGGTCCTGCACAGTATGCATTCAGAATTCGTACGAGGTCAGTGATAACCGATGCTCAATCCCGTGCTCATAAAAAGAGAATTGCATTCGTTTTTCTCGCTCTCAGTGTCTTCTCTGTGGATGCTCGTTACTTTCGCCCCCAACGCTCGGGCGCAGCAGACACTCGGCGGCATCACCGGCGCAGTCGCAGACAAAACTGGGGGTGTTTTGCCGGAAACCGATGTGACCATCGTCGGCGACCAGACAAAACTCACGCGCACCCAGAAGACCAACGCGAATGGGATCTATGACTTCGTGAATCTGCCCATCGGCACTTATACGCTTACCTTCACCCACGATGGCTTCGAGACGCAAAAAATTCCTTCCATCACGGTGCAGGCGGATCGTACCGCGACCGTGAATGCAACCCTGCCGGTCGGCAAAGTGGGTACGGTGGTCGAGGTGCAGGCCGACGCCGCTGATGAATGCCGTGGATACTACGAACGGGTACGTTCTCGACAACTAGCAAATCGAGTCCGTTCCGTTGCCCACGGGAAGCTTCACCGGCCTCGCCATTCTTTCTCCGGGAGTGAATGCCGAGTTGCCGGGCGGCACCGGAGCGAACAGCGGCCTGGGCAATCAGCCGATCTGGGCGAATGGGCAGCGCGACACCAGCAATAGTTTTCTGCTCAACGGCGTGGATGCCAGCAACCTGTTCAACGGCAAGAGCACCAGCCAGGTGGCTTCGGCCCGTATCGTCAACAACACCGGCGTCGCCAATCCCAACAGCACAGCGGCCGCTCCGGTACAGAGTTCGGCATCGGTGTATCTGGCCGTCGGTCAGGCGCTGCCGACTCCGGCGCCCGAAACCATTCAGGAGGTTCGGGTCAACACTTCGATGTACGACGCCCAGCAGGGATCGACCAGTGGGGCGCACATCGACATGAGCACGACGTCGGGAACAAACGTGCTCCATGGCCAGGCCTACCTGCATCGCGGCACGGATTGGCTGAATGCCGCGCCCTTCTTCAACAAGCAGGACCCGAATGTCCCCGAGAACGACAAAGTGCCGCAGTTGCATCGCTACACTGCCGGCGGCACGCTCGGCGGACCGATCTTCAAGGACAAAGTCTTCGGTTTTGTCAGTTACCAGCATATCCACAGTTCAGATCAGGATATCGGACTGTCGCGATTAATTGTGCCGCAGGGACTTACTGACACCAACCGCACGCCGCAGGGACTTGCCGCACTCTCCAACACCTACTGGGGCACGAACCTCACGGGCAACGGCGACGTCGATCCCATAGCGGTCGCGCTGTTGCAGTACAAGTTACCCAACGGGCAATTTCTGATTCCGTCGTGGGATGGGCAGACCGCCACCGCCACGTTTCCGGAAAATGCGATCAGCCCGGGCACTGCGTATTTCATCTCGGACCAGGCGGTGGTCAACCTCGATTGGAACAAGAGCACGCGGGACACGCTCTCGGCCAAGTATTATTACCAGCACGATCCGACGGTCGCTCCTTACGCGTACTCCAGCATTCCCGGTTTCACTCAGCACCTCGATGCCGGCAGCCAGGTTGCGTCCCTGACCAACACCGAGACCCTGCGCTCGAACCTGAGCATCACGGAAGTTCTTGGCATTTTGCGGGAGAAAGTTTACAGCACCATCGGTCAACCCTTCACGCCGCAGGAATTCGCGGCGCAAACTGGCACAACGCCGATCAACACTTTCGGATCTTCTTACTTTCCCGGCATCAGCATTGTCGATCCGTTCGGTTTGGATGGCGCGGCAAACACGGGAATCGGCCCCACCTGTAATGAAGCCAATCCCTGCCCGATCACCAACCAGCAGCCGCTGGTGATTGGCGGAGGCTCGGCTTCGCAGGGCGCGTTCACCGGCGTGTTTCAGAATCGCATCATGCCCTCGGCCAACGCCATCTGGATTCGCGGCAAGCACAGCTTAACTTTCGGCGGGAGTTATGCCTACACGCAACTCAATGCCCGCGACCGCAGAACCGGGCAGGGAATTATTTCGAGCGCCGATTTTTCCCAGTTCCTTCAAGGGATCGTGAACACGAACGACGACTTTACCACCACCAAGTTTCTCCAGGGCGATGCCAACCGCTATTATCGCGCCGGCCAGGCCGGTGTTTATGTGCAGGATAAGTTTCAGTTTCGCTCGAATCTGACTTTGACCGCGGGTTTGCGTTGGGATTGGGACGGCGGCCTCACGGAAAAATACGGTCGCATTTTTAATTTCGATCCGGCGCGATATTCCTACGACGACGCTACCGATACCATCGATCCCTCGGGCACGGGTATGAACGGCATTATCATCGCGGGCAACAATAAGCTGTTCCCCACCAAAGGTGTCAGTAACACCACGCTGACGGGCCGGCAATGGGGCTTTGCTCCGCGCCTGGGCGTGGCCTGGAGTCCGAAGTATTTCAACGATAAGGTCGTGGTCCGGGCTGGCACGGGTATTTACTACGACCGGGGCGAATTGTTCTCCTACCTGTCGCCGGGTTACGCGGAAGGCGTGGTGAATGGCGGACCCTTCGGAGTTAACCAGACGCCTCCCTTCGTCAACGCAACGTCTTGCCCCGGCTCGGGCTCGAACCTTTATCTGAACTACATACCTACATGCCCTGCGCCCTATACGCTTGCCAGCCCCTGGGGTCCGGCTTTGGGTCCCGCTCCGACCGGCAATCCCGCGGACATCGATCAATACCTGCCCAACGAAGCGGCTATTATCAACGGCGCGCAGCTTTTCTCCTTTGCGACTTATAACCGAGCCAATAAACTCCCCTATACCATCAATGAAACTCTCGACATTCAATGGCAGCCGCGTCATGATCTGGCGATTGAAGTGGGATACGTCGGCAATCTGGGCCGTCATGAGGTGATTCCCATTCCGTTCAACCAGGCCGTGATTGCTTCGCCCAGCAATCCCAGCCACCCGAACTCGCAACACCCGCAGCAATACACCTATGGTTACACCGTGACCGATCCAAGCGGCAGCGGCACACCCATCAATTTGCCGAACGGCCAGGGCCCGTTTCTTGCCACCTTCGAAGGCGGCAACGTGGATTTACGCGTCCCTTACATCGGATACTCAGCCGAGTCGGAGAGTTACACGGCTGCCGGCATCTCAGCTTACAACGCCCTGCAAACGCATGTAGAGAAACGCATGGGCCACGGATTACAGTTCGGCTTCTCTTACACTTACTCCCACGCCACCGATGAGCAGAGCGGCATGGGTCTTTTTTACAATGGCAACAATCCGCTGAACCTTCGCTCGGGTTATGGGTCCTCCGATTTTGACCGCACTCACGTTTTCAATTTCAGTTACTACTATGAGCTGCCCAAGTTCTTCCCGGGATCCTCACTGAAAGGCAAGGTCACGAATGGTTGGGCCCTCGAAGGCAGTACGGTTATCCAGAGCGGACAGCCCTACAGCGTGATCGACTATACCGGCGCCATCGGCAGCATTTACTACAGCGTTTATGACGGCATCACCAACCCGGTTGTCCCGCTTGCCCCCGGCTGTACCGCAAAGAGTGCGCTCACCGGGGGCTCGGGCGCGTTTGGCAACGGCGACACCGCGCTCAAAGCCTCGTGTTTCACACTGCCGCTGCTGAATCCCGGGGATCTGAACGGCGCCATCCCGGCGGGGGACACTTTCGAAACCAACTTCACCAATGGCCAGCGCAACATTTTCCGCCAGTCATGGCAGCGGGAAGCCCAGCTTTCCCTTCTGAAGACGACCCAGCTCACGGAGCGGTTCGTGCTGAAATACACGTTTGACGTCTTCAACCTGACCAACACCAGCAGCTTCGACATTCCGATCGACGATGTTTCTCAGAACGAGTACTACAACAATTTCCCGGTGGAAGGGCAGCCGCTTTATAACCCTCCTTCAGGTCTGGGTTCGGTGAACAAGACCATCAGCGGACCGCGCCAGATTCAAATGAGCCTGCGCGTCATATTCTAGGACTTCAGAACCAGGCAAAGTGTAGCCGCGGTGAGCAGCGCCCTGGCCGCTTGGCATGCCTTGCCACGCCACGATTACCGTTGGACAGGGTTGGTCATGTAAGCCTTGAGCCGGGTCACGATGGTCATGTAGAGTCTCTAGAGACGTGAGACTCTCACCGGCAACTCTGCTTCTGTTCGCAACTCTGTTTTCCGCGGCCGCCTCTTCCCAGGCCTCTCCGGATGCCCGCTTCGCCGTCCTCGACTCCATCGTGAATGCCGCCGTCGCTCAGCAGCAGATTCCGGGGGCGGTACTGATTGTCGGGCACGATGGGCAGGTGGTGTATCGCAAAGCCTATGGCAGCCGGGCGCTTGAGCCTCGCCGCGAGGCGATGACGCTCGACACGGTGTTCGACTGCGCTTCCCTGACCAAGGTCGTCGCCACCACGACTGCGATCATGCAGCTTTGGGAGCAGGGAAAAGTTCGTATGAATGACCCGGTCGCGAAGTATCTTCCCGAGTTTGCGCAGAACGGGAAACAAGACATTACGGTACGGCAGTTGTTAGTGCATTACTCGGGCCTGGCGGACGACCTGGACTTACAAAAGAAATGGGAAGGTAAGCAGACGGCGTACCGCCTGGCGTTTGACGTCGCGCCGGAGCGCGCTCCCGGCTCGGCATTTGTGTACAGTGACATCAATTTCATCGTTCTGGGAGCGCTGGTGGAGCGGTTGTCCGGGGAATCGCTCGACGAATATTCGGCGGCCCATGTTTTTGCTCCGCTGGGTATGAAGGAAACGGCGTTCCTTCCGCCAACCTCCTGGAACGCTCGCATTGCTCCCACCGATGAGGATGAAAATCATCAACTGCTGCGCGGAGTGGTGCATGATCCGACCGCCCGCCGCATGGGCGGAGTGGCGGGGCATGCGGGAGTGTTCTCCACCGCGGACGATCTGGCCATTCTTGCGCAGGCCTTGCTGGACGGCGGCCGCGGTGTGCTGACGCCACCGGCCATTGCGAAAATGACCGCGCCCCAGCAACCGGTGAATGCAACCACGCTGCGAGGGTTTGGGTGGGACATCGATTCTCCGCTTTCGACCAATCGTGGAGAACTCTTGCCGGTGGGTGGCTACGGACACACCGGATTTACCGGCACTTCGTTGTGGATCGATCCTTCAACCAGAACCTATATCGTGCTGCTGACGAATGCGGTGCACATGAACGTCATTCCGCCGCGCAAGAATAGAGATAAAGATAGAGATAGTAATACTAATACTAATAAAGATAAGGGCAGCGCCGTCTCTCTTCGCACCAAGGTCGCAACCGCCGTGGCAGCAGCCCTGGCGCTCGATCCCGCTGAAGCCGAGAAGATGCGGATAGCTACGATTACCGGCTACAACGAAATGCAAAGCGCGGCGCGCAAATTGGCGGTCCGCAACGGCACGGTAGGCACTGGTATTGACGTCCTCGAAGAAACGCAGTTTGCGGCTCTAAATCCGTCGAAAGGCGGAGCACCCCGCAGCGTGGGATTGCTGACCAATCAAACCGGCATCGATTCGACAGGACGGCGCACCATCGACGTGCTTGCCAAGGTGCCGGGAATCTCGCTCGATGCGATCTTCAGCCCCGAGCACGGCGTTACAGGCACCCTGGACACAACCGAGGTCAAGAACGATAAGGACGCGGTGACCGGAATTTCGGTATACAGCGTTTACGGCGCGAGGGATTCCGCCCGTCGTCCGCCGCTTGACGTGCTAAAGCGGTTGGACACCGTGGTCGTCGATGTGGCCGATGTCGGCGCGCGTTTTTATACCTATGAGGCGACCATCGGATATTTCCTCGAAGCCAGCGCCAAAACCGGAACGCAAGTGTTGATCCTCGACCGGCCTAATCCCATCACCGGTTCGTTTGTGCAAGGCCCGGTGGCCGACGAAGGTCACGCCATGTTCACCAATTATTTTCCCGAGGCGATCCGCCATGGCATGACTTTGGGCGAAGTGGCGACCATGGTAAATGCCGAACTGCGCATTGGCGCGAAGCTCGCAGTGTTGAAAATGCAAGGTTGGCAGCGGGGCGACTGGTTTGATTCCACGGGCCTGCAATGGATTAACACCTCCCCCAACTTGCGAAGTTTGACCGAGGCTACGCTCTACCCCGGCGTGGCGATGATCGAAGGGACAAACGTTTCCGTGGGCCGGGGCACGGACACTCCGTTTGAAGTCGTCGGCGCGCCATGGATCAAGAGCGGGGAGTTGGCGTCTTATTTGAATGCGCGCGCGATTCAGAGTGTGCGCTTCGTACCCGTAAGTTTCACTCCCTCCGCGAGTAATTTCGCCGGGGAAAAGTGCAACGGCGTGAACCTCCTGGTCACCGATCGCAACACGCTGGACTCGCCGGAACTGGGCGTCGAGTTAGCCTCGGCTCTGCATCATCTTTACCCTGCGGACTTCGAATTGGAAAAGATGGCAGACCTGCTGGTCAATCAGTCGGTTTTTGAGGCTATCAAGGCAGGCGAAGATCCGCGGCGGATTGAGCAAGACTGGCAGCAGCGCCTCGGTGAATTTATCGAGCTGCGAGAAAAGTATCTGCTCTACAAGTAGCCGTGTGTCGCCTTGAATGCGGCATTGCTAATCCCCGCTTTGACCAAACTCCCGCAACTGTACCTGTATGTGAACGCCTGCGATGGGCTCAGAAACTCCAGCTAACCGGGAATGCCAGGGTCGCATCTCAAACTGCAAGCGTTATTATCGTAATTGTCGTAATCGCGGTACTTCTTTAACTTTCAAGGAGGCAGCGTCCAATGAAACTCCGACCGCTTTGTCGTTATCTTTATATTGGGCCTCTACTTTGTGGGATGGCAGCCGCGCAGACGCCGCCCGCGCCGACTTCGGCGGCGCCCGAGAAGCCCGCGCTCACCATCCCGGTGGGAACCAGGATTCCACTGCGGCTGAAGCAGGCGATTTCCACCAAGAACGCCAGAGATGGCGATCCCGTTTATGCCGAGACCGCGTTCCCCTACGTGCTCAATGAGCGGGTGGTGGTTCCGGCAGGCACCTATATACAGGGCAAGATCGAGCGGGCGCAGCGCGGCGGACACGTCAAGGGCCGCGCGGAATTGCTTATCCACTTCACTTCGATGATCTATCCGAGCGGATATACCGTGATGCTGGGAGGATCGGTCGAGAACACGCCGGGCTCTGAAAATACCACGATGAAGGATTCAGAAGGCACCATTCGCCAGGACAGCGAAACCGGACGAAAAGTCAAAAGCGCCGCCGAAGGCGCCACCACTGGAGCGGTGATCGGTGCCGTGACCAACGGCGGCAAGGGAGCGGGCATTGGAGCGGGAGTGGGGGGCGTCGCGGGATTGGCCGTCGGGATGTTGTCGCGAGGCGCGGATATAAGACTTGAACCGGGAACCTCGATTGAGATGGAGATTCAGCGCGAAGTCACGCTGGATCCCGCGCGAATTTCCGAGCGGCGCGAGGTTATTGTCCGCAATGAATAGTAACAAGGGCGCGTGTCCAGTTGCGGGCTACGACTGTTCTCGATAGAACACGAAGAAAAATAGCGCAACGGTGAACCAGGCAAACGCCTCGATGAAGGACGAGAACAGGCGGACCGCCGGAAGCAAGTCACGCAAAACATTCAGAACGTCGAAAACCAGCCTCCATACCAGGAGCGCCGTAATCATTACGGTTCCGACCAGAGCCCATAGGGAAGCGCTTTTCAGTGTCATGGCCGGATTATGGACGTTTCCGGCGACGCCTGCAAATCCAGCGAACCTTGTAGTTCAATAGCGTAGTTCAATGGCGTAGTTTAACGGCGCAGTTCGACGGCAAGTCCACCGCTCCCGATGGCCGCCGGTTTGGTATGCTGTTCGGGAATCTTCTTGACGCACAGGAGACATTGGCTTGCTGGCCGGAATTCGAACTCAGGATTTGCGCAAGGTCTATCACTCAGCCCCGCCTCTCGCGTCCGGCGGCGGATTTGGCTTCACCCCGGCGCGCGGCAAGGGGAACAAGCAGCCGAAAACGGAGATCGTAGCTCTCGACGGTCTGTCGCTCGAGATTTCGCACGGAGAGATTTTCGGGTTGCTCGGGCCGAACGGCGCGGGCAAGTCGACGACAGCGGGCATTCTCACCACCCGCGTCAAGCCGACGAGCGGCCAGGCGTGGATTGGCGAGCACGACGTGTGGGCGGAACAAGTGACGGTCAAGCGCTTGATCGGCGTGGTGCAGCAAAGGCCGAACCTGGATTTTTCGCTTACCGCCCGCGAGATCCTGCTCTTTCATGGCGCCTACTTCGGCATCGATTCACGGGAGCGCGGCGAGCGCGCCAACACCTTGCTGGAGCGCTTCAAGCTGACCGACCGCGCCGACCAAATGGTGCGTGGATTCTCTGGCGGCATGATGCAGCGGCTTTCCATCGCCCGCGCCATGATGCACGATCCCCAGGTGCTTTTTCTCGATGAACCGAGCGCCGGACTCGATCCGCAGACTCGATTGCTGTTGTGGGAAATTATCCGCGAATACAACCAGCGCGGCAAAACCATTCTTCTGACGACCCATAATATGGAGGAAGCTGACGCGCTTTGCCATCGCGTCGCCATCATCGATCATGGACGAAAGATCGCTGTAGGCACGCCGCGGGACTTGAAGGCTGCTGTTCCAGGGGGTTATCTGCTGCGCTTGCGTTTCGGGCGAAACTCGCCGGAGTTGGTGAAGCGCCTGGAAAACCTGGGAGGTGTGACGGAAGTGCGCCTCAGCCCCGCCGCCGGCGACGGGAGCTCCGCCGACGTGTATGCCGACCGCGGGGGCTCGCTGGTGTCTGAGATTGCGAATGCGGCGTCCAGTGAGTCGGTTGAGTTGTGCGACGTACACATTCTGGAGCCGAGCCTGGAGAATCTTTTCCTGCACCACACCGGAAGGAGTTTGCGCGATTGAACTGGAAGACCTTTTTTGCGCTGCTCGGCCGCGACGCGCATGTCGCTCGCCGCAACTTCGTACCCTTGGTGTTGCAGACTTTTCTGCAGCCCATGATGTTCGTATTCATTTTCGGACGTGTGATGGTGAGCAGCGGCTATATGCCCGCGGCTTACAAGAGTCTGTTATTGCCGGGAATCATGGCCATCAGCATGATATTCACCGGCGTATGGGCGGTGGCGATGCCTCTGATCGCGGAGTTCCAGTTCACGCGTGAGATTGAAGACCGCCTGCTCGCGCCCATAAAAATCTCGTGGCTGGCGATCGAAAAAGTATTCTTTGGCACGCTCCAGGCACTGTTGGCGGGATTGGTGGTGATTCCGGCGGGATGGCTTCTGCTTCGTCCGGGCGTGGAGTTGAACCTGCGTTCGCCGCTGACCTTCGCCGCGGTGACTTTGCTCGTTGCCTTGTTTTCCGCGTGCGGAGGACTTGCGCTCGGGTGCAGCGTCAGCCAGACTCACATCGGGCTTATGTTCAGTATGGTTTTGACGCCGATGATTTTCTTTGGCTGCACTTACTATCCCTGGAGCGCTCTGGGGCACTTTCCGATTTTGCAGAAAGTCGTTTTGATCAACCCGCTGGTGTACGCCGCTGAAGGACTGCGCGGCACGCTGGTTCCACAGTTCCCGCACCTTTCCGTTCGGCTCGTGCTGGGGGCTTTGACGTTCTTCGATTTGTTGTTTCTGGCCGCTGGTTTGCGGCAATTTCATCGCAAGTCGGTTAGCTGAAGGGCCGTGTGTATGTACAATTATGTAATGGCGCAGCGGTTTTGTCCCCCCCCCCCCCCCCCCCCCCCCCCCCATTTCGGGCTAAAGTATTGAAAATAAATGATTTACTTCCAAAATATTGACAACAATGGAGTTACGGGTGAAATCTGGATTTTCTCAGTTCGGGAAGGTGCGCTCTTTTGTCAAAGAATTCGTCTCGCCCGAGTGCTCGAACGGGGTTGGTACACACCATCATTGCATTGATTCTGGCGCTGGTCTGTGATGGCCGTTACCGGGAAATTGTGACATTCGAGGTCTGCTGAAAAAGTCGTTTCGGGGAGAGTTCCTTGGCCCTCAGCGGCTAAAGCCGTGTTGTTAAACAAGGAGTTATCGCTGCGCTGAAGCGCTGCGCCACCCAACAGCAAAGGCAAAATCGAGTTTTCCCGCAGCCTGCTAAAACCCATTCTTGAGCTTCGACTATAGCCCGATATCCGGCGTCCTCCCAATCGGGCTGCAAATCTGTGAAAACGGGCTTGCGAAAATTCTGACCGCCGCGTTCCAAGCGGGTTATTGCACGGTCAGCGTGATCGTCTGGTTGTGCGTAATGGCGCCCTCGGTCGCGGTTATGGTGATGGTGGAGGTTCCGGTTGGGGTGGCGTTCTGTATCGTCACCACGTCCGACGCGGTTTTCGTAGTGTCGGCGGCCGCCACGGCGGTCACGCTGAAACTGCCTCCCGGAGCCGTGGCCGGAGCGGTGTAAAGGCCGCCGGAAGTGATGGTGCCGTAAGTGGCATTCCCGCCAGCCATGCCGTTTACTTCCCAGGTCACTGTGGTGTTGTTCGTATTGCTAACTTCGGCGTTGAATTGCTGCTCGGTCAAAGAGGCCGGCCACTGGTTGCCCGCCTCGTTGGCGTAAAGACTGAGAGCAACGTTCGGCGAGATAGTGATGGATACGGGCGGCGGCGTGTTACTGCCACCTCCACCACCGCAGGCGACGAGCAGCACCAGCAGGGCAAGGCAAACCGCCAGGCCCGAGATGGCGAAATGACGGGACAATTTTCGCCGCGAAATCCCCAAGACAACGATGCCTGCCAAGGGCAGCGACAGGGGCAGCCAGGGCGTCCGTTTCCCTGTGGGCTGGCGGCGAGCGTGTACCGCGGATCCGGTGCCGGTGTTGGGTCCGGTGGTGCTGATGGTCAGGGTCACGGTTTGCGGTGAACTCGTGCCGGCCGCGATGGTTGGAAGATTGAAAGCGGTGCGTACCGGGGCTCCAGAGGGGGAGAAAGTAACCGGGCCCAGGAACGTAGGTGCGCCGCCGACGGCGGTGACCACGAAGCTATAGGTGGGCGTCGTCTGCCCGGCCAGCACCGTGTGTGAAGTGGAGCCGCTGGTAGCAATGCTGAAGTCCGGCGCCGCGACCACGCTCAAAGTGAACGTCGTGGTTCGGGTGGCGGCGGGCGTCGTGCTCACTCCCTGGAGGGTGATCGTGTACGTGCCTATCGGTGTGCTGCCGGTGGCGCTCACCGTGATGGTTGGGTTGGCGGGACTGGCGCTCGTGGGGCTTACCGGGTTGGGCTGGAAAGTGCAAGCCGCACCGCTGGGCAATCCGCTGGAGCAACTGAGCGTCACGCTGGAGGAGAAGGATCCCAATGCACTCACCTGGAAAGCGGCGCTGGCGGATAGTCCCTGGGGCACGGTAATGGTGGTGGGATTGGTGGCGCCAACGGCGAAGTCCACCACGTGCAAAACTACGGGCGTGTCGTGGGTGACGGTGCTCGAGTCCGTGCCCACAGCATGAACGTTGAAGGCGTAGTCGCCGGCGGTCGCATCGGAGGCGGTCACGGTGTAGCTCACGCCGGTGGGAGCGGCGGGAATCAAATGGGTGGGATTGAGGGTGCACGTAGATGGAGGCGTGCCCGTGCAGCTGAGATCGACGCGGCTGCTGTATCCGCCCACGGCCGTGACCGTGCCATTGAAGGTGGCGGTCTGCGACGGCAATACGGTTTGCGGCGAGTTGGAGATGACATCGGTGAAGTCGGGGGCGAGTGGGATGTTGAATTGCCAGATGCCGCGTCCGTAGGTGGAAACGCGCAGTTCCTTGACAAGCCCGTTGTTGAAGAGTTGCAGCGCGGTGACGGGTGCGCTGGGCAGGAAGCCGGGGCCGGACATGGCGGCGGGGCCGACTTCAGTCCACACACCAGTAGATCCCGAGGTCGGACTGGAAAAGACTCCAACATCGGTGCCGGCGTACACTGTGCCGCTGACCGAATCCACCACGATGGAACTGACCGGCGCGTCCGGCAGAGACGTGCTGCCGCTTCCCGTCCAATTAGTCCACGCGGCGCCGGCATTCGTCGTTTTGAAAACGTGGGACGCATGGAAGCCCATGATGCCGACGTAGGCGGTTTGTCCGCTGCCGTCGGAGGTGTCGAGCGCGACGGCCGCAATGGCGTAGTGACTGGGGTTGATGCTGCCGGTCACGTTTGTAGGCAAAGTGGTGGCCGCGTTCGTGGTGACCCAGACTTCGCCGCCACCCACGTTGGCCAAGGGTCCGTAGCCCCAGGTGGTGGCATAGACGACGTTGGAGAATCCGTTGTTGTCCTGGGGTCCGCCGGCGGCAAGTCCGGCGACCTGGTTGACTTCGCTGCCATTGCAAACCGAGGCTCTACCGGTGTCGAAATTAGTGCTGAGGGTGGTGAAGGTGCTGCTGGCGGTGTCCCCGCGCCACACGCGGCAGGTGCCTATCAGCATTTCGCTGGTGTTTTGCGGGTCGAGGATGAAGGGGGTGTAGAAAGCGCCGATGTCGCCGTCGAGATTGCTGGAATCGGCTTCAAGGTAGGCGTCGTTATCGTTGCAGGCGGTGCCGTCCTCGCAGACGCCGATGCTGGTGTCAGGTTGGGAGACAAACCATTCGTCGCCGGCGACGCCGTCGCCCACCCCGGCGGGGCCGGGATTGGGATTGATGGCGTTGTATCCGCCATCGCCGCCCAGCGCATTCTGCCAACTGGTGCTGCTGGTGGCGGTGGCGGTTTTAGGAGAGCCGTTGTCCTGGGTTCCGCCGAGCAGGATGTCGGCGCTGCTGGGGTGCACGGAGAAGGAAACAAACTCAGTCATGGAGCCGAGGGTCTGACTCAGACTGTCGAACTGGTTGGCTCCGGTGCAACTGCCGCTGTTCAGGCCGGTAAACCCATCCAGAGTGCGACTGACGCCGCCGTCGTGTGCGAAGTATCCGACAGCCTTGCCGCTGGCGACGAGAAAAGACAAGCCATGCTGATCGGGATGGACGTGGGCCAATTCGCCCAGTGGGGTGCATCCGTAGACGTGCGTAAGGTTGATCCAGTCAGTCGGGACATTGGAGTCGATGGTGGAGCAGGAACTGGCGCCGCTGGCGAGGTTGCACTTATAAAGGTTGATGGTTCCGGCGTAGAGGTCGGTTCCGGTGCCGTTCGGCACCGCGGCTATTTCCAAATTGTAGGTGCCCTGTTGGACGCCGCAGCCGTCTCCGCTGGTCTCGCCGCCGCCTCCATTGCCGCAATCGGTAATGCCCGTGTCGGGTATCTGGGTCCAGGAAGTGCCGCCATTGCTCGATTTCCAGACGCCCTCGTCAACCTCGGTCGATTGGGAGTCCACAATCCAGACGTAAGTCTCGTTACGGCCGGGAGTGACGGCGAACTCGGCGCGATAGAGGGGACAGTTCGTGGAATTGGAATTGGCCGGGCAATTTGATGAGGTCAGGCCGGTCGTCGGCTGGGTAGACAGGCGACTGAAGTGCTGGCCATCGGTGGAGGAGTAAATTCCGTGCCGACGGATGGCGGCGAAGAAAGTCCCGCCGGTGCCCGCGCTGGGGTTGTAGGCTACGCCGGTTACGGAAGCGGCGATGGCCCCGTCCGCCAACGTAACCCGGTTCCAGGTGACGCCGGCATCGGTCGAGTAATAAAGTCCGCGCGCGGTCGAAACGGCGTCCTGTTCCAGACCGTAGTCAAAGCCGATGTCGGCGGCGGTGGAGGCGACGACCAGGCTGGTATTGGAAGTGCTGAACGCGATCTTGCTGAATCCTACGCCGAGGAAAGATTGACCGCTGGCGGCGGACGTAATTTGAGTCCAGGTTGCGCCTCCATCGCTCGAGCGCAAAATGCCCATCCCGTAATAAGAATCACCCGATGAATTGGTTTCGCCGGTTCCGGCGAGGATGACGTTACTGTTGCCCGGTTGCAGGGCGATGGCGCCGACCGCGAGCGAAGGTTGGTCGTCGATCAGAGACTGCCAGGTTACGGAGCTGGGACTCGAACTTGCGCTGCCGGCGTTGGTGGATTTCCAAAGACCGCCATACGCGCCGCCTAAGAGGACGGTGTTGCCGGTAGTATCTGCCGGGTCGATGAGCACGGATGTGGCTCGGCCGGAAACCCAGTTGTAGTTCTGGCCGCCATCGCCGGTGGCGTCCGAGGCCAGCGGGGAAGGACCGAGGCTGACCCATCCGGGGGGAATGCCCTGAGGCTGCGACTGAGCGCGCGCGGGTTTGGCGGTGACGCGTTGCGCGCGCATGGCCATCTTCTGCTGATGTGCCCGAAGTCGTAAGGCCGCCGCCGACTCTCCCTTGGGCGCGACGCGGCCCCGCATGTTCCACTGCGCCCGCTTCTGCGGCTGATCCTTCTCGTACTCCGACTCACTTCCCACGGCAGGTTTGGGAAGCAACTTTCTGCCGGCGACCTGCCCGAACGCGCCAGCGGGAAAGGACAAGGAGGCGAGTGCCAGCACTAAGAACAGCGCCAGTCGTCCGCACGACTTCTTGTGCGCTGGAGAACTGCTGGAGGGCGGCAGGGCCAGGGCCGGGGGCAAAAGTGCCATAGTTACTCCGTGAGACGAGCAGATTGTCGCGAACTTGCAGTTATTATGACCGCTCCTAGTAGTCTGAGCAAGTTCAGTGGCTATGCAACCAGGAATGCGGGCTGCGAGAGGATCGAAAACCGTACGCGCCAATAATCCCAGCTAGACTTCGGCCAGTTCTTCTTCCAGCAACTGCTTGTTGTACAGGTCGGTGTAATAGCCGTTGCGGGCGATGAGTTCGTCGTGGGTGCCGAGTTCGACGATGCGTCCCTGGTGCAGCACGGCGATGCGGTCGGCGTTGCGCACGGTGGAGACGCGGTGGGAAATGAAGATGGTGGTGCGTCCGCGCATGATTTCGCGGAGGTGGTTGAGAATTTTATCTTCCGTCTGGGTATCGACGCTGGAGAGCGCGTCGTCGAGGATGAGGATGCGCGGGGTGCGGATCAGGGCGCGAGCGATAGCGGTGCGCTGCTTTTGCCCGCCGGAGAGAGTGATGCCGCGTTCGCCGACTATGGTGTTGTAGCCTCCGGGAAACTCTCGATATCGCTCGGCAATGTTGGCGGCTTCGGCAGCGGCTTTGATGTTATCGAGCGTGGTTTCCTCCGCCACGCCGAAGGCGATATTGTCGCGGATGGTGTCGCTGAACAGAAACGTTTCCTGGGGAACGAAGCCGATGCTGGCGACGCAGGCGGCGAGCGGGAAATCGCGAATGGGGCGGCCGTCGATGAGCACGACGGCGCCGGCATCACTGAGTTTGCATCCCGAGGTTGCATCATAGATGCGCGGAATCAGGCTGACCAGCGTGGTCTTGCCGGAGCCGGTGGGTCCGACGATGGCCAGGCTGGTTCCGGCGGGATACGCAGGTTGACGTCCTGCAGAACGGTGCCGCCGTTGTAGGCGAAGTTCAGATTGCGGAATTCGATCTCGCCGCGAATCTCGGAAGCTTGCGTGGTTTTCCTGAGCGGCGGCTCAACGTCCGCTTCCGGATGCCGCAACATGGTCGGCTATTTCGGCTGCTGGGTGAGGATCTCGTTGATGCGCCCCAGCGAGGCGGTGCCGCGCTGGAAGATGTTGATGACCCATCCCAGGGCGATGACCGGCCAGGTCAGTTGCACCATGTAGGTGTTGAAGGCGACAAAAGCGCCAACGTCCATGGAGCCGTAGAGCGATAAAGTCGTCGTGGTTTTCAGATAAGAAACGAGATGGACATCGCTTTGCCCGCGAGCACCTGGTTCCCGCCCACCCACAGGACAATCACGACGGCGGCGCCGAGCATGAGTTCGAGCGTTGGCCACAGCATGCCCATGATGCGGACCAGTCCGAGGCTGCGGCGAATGTATTCCTGGTTGGCGTTCTCGAACGCGGCGATTTCGGCTTCTTCCTGCACATAGGCGCGGATCACGCGCGCGCCGGAGAAATTTTCCTGCGCCCGCGCCGAGATGTCGGAGAACATCGCCTGAATGCTCTCGAAGCGCTCGTGAATGCGGCGTCCGAAGTATTGGATGACGATGCTGGCGATGGGCAGGGGCAGGAAGCGATAGAGCGTCAGCTGCGGGCTGATGGACATCATAAAAGCCAGCGCGCCGGCGGTGAACACGATGGTGTTGGCCGAATACATGATCGCCGGGCCGAGCAGCATGCGGACCGCGTTGAGGTCGTTGGTGGCGCGGGCCATGATGTCGCCGGTGCGGTTGCGCTGGTAGTAGGAATAGGAGAGGCGCTCGAGGTGGGCGAAGAGGTCGTTGCGCAAGTCGAATTCGATTTCGCGAGAAATGCCGATGAGGACCCAGCGCGTCAGAAAAGTGGAAGAGTCCCTTGATCGCCGCTATGGCGAGAACGAGCAAGGCATAGATAAGGAGTTTGTGGGGAGTAACTCCAGCCTGTAGATCGTTGATGGCGCGGCGCAGGACTTGCGGAAACAGGATCCAGATTCCGTTATTGAATAAGACGCACAGGGCGCCCCAACCCAGACCGCTGCGGTAGCGCTTCAGATAGGGACCGAGGGGACGTAGTTTCTTCGGCAGCATGCAGTGTTAATGACAGCGATCGCGATGAGGCCCAGCGCGACGGCTCAGGGTAGCTCTTAGATGGAATTGTAGCAGCGCGGGGTGCGGATTTTCGCTGCGGGGGCGCCAGAACCACCCAGGCCACGGTGACCAGCATGGCCGTCCATAGCGACAGTAGAACGGCGGCAACCATCACACCGGAGTAGAGGAAGTCGACGTGTTCCATGGTTCCTGGCGGGTTCCTGACTGGTTCCTGGCCACGGGTTCTTCGTTCTGAAAAAGGCGCGGGCGAGAAACAGAGGTTGGGGTTCTGTAACTCGCCCGCGCGGGAGAGAAATCCGCGCGAAAAGGGCGCTCTTCCAGTCTCCTAGTCTTCCGGAGGTGGCGGGGCGTGGTCCTTCATGCGAGCTTCGTGCTGAGCCTCAATCTCGGCCAGTTTGGTTTTTTGATCCGCGGTCAGGACCGTCATCATTTCCGCCTTGATGCGGGCATGCTGGACCTGAAGTTCGATCATGGTCTGGGCATTTTGGGTGACCAGGGCGCGAGTCTTGGCTTCATCGAAGGGACCGCTCGCTTCGAGGGCGCGCATGCTGGCGTGGTTTTGACGCTCCAGGTTCATGAGAGGCTGGAGCGTGGCTTTCTCTTTTGTCCAGATAGCTTTGAGTTGGGCCTGCTGATCGCTGGTCAGATCGAGTTCGTGGGAGAAGAATCCGAGCATGTGGCCGAACTCTCCGTCAGGTCCGCCATGACCGTGCGGGCCTTGCGCCAGGGCAACGGTCGCGGCCAGCATCAGGGCGGCGGAAATGGCAAGAAAACGCGTGCTGATTGATTTCATTGAAGCTCCTTCGTAGGGCGTTGGAACTGACTTTCAGCTTGGGTTAAAGGGTTCGGCCGGGCCGAACATCTATTCGTGATAAGAACACCATTCCAACGAATATGAGGTAAAGAGTCGGTCAAACGAGGTAAAGTTTTGTAAAGCGATACGAGACGAGCCGGGATGAGCAATGACTGCGCCATTAGTGCGAAGGAGGAATATGGAATGACGATTCGATGCCCGGTTGGCGACGAGCGAAACCGAGGCCGCAGTAGTCTCCGGCGCCTACCCAGCAATCACAAATCTTTACCACATGAAGGCGGTCGAGGTGTGATGATGAAAAGAATGGATCACGTTCTGGTGGTGGATGACGACGTCGAGTTGTGCAGCCTGGTGCAGGAGTATCTCACCGCGGAAGGGTTCAGCCTGAAGGCGGTACATGACGGCGAACAGGGACTGCAACAGGCGCTCAGCAATGAGTATGCCCTGGTGGTGCTCGACGTCATGTTGCCGGGCATCAATGGCTTCGAGGTGTTGCGCCGGATTCGCAGCGTGTCCAAGATTCCGGTGTTGTTATTGACGGCGCGGGGCGAGGACGTAGACCGCATCGTAGGTTTGGAGATTGGGGCGGACGATTATCTTCCGAAACCTTTTAATCCCCGCGAACTGGTGGCACGAATCCGCGCCATCCTGCGCCGCACCCGGCCTGTGAAGCCGTCGGACGAAGTGCCGGAAGTGCTCAGCGTGGGCGACGTGGAACTGGATCCTGCGACGCGAAGTGTGCAGCGCGCGGGGCAGCCTGTGGACCTGACCTCGGTGGAATTTAATCTACTGGAAGTTCTTCTCCGCGAGGCCGGGCGAGTTGTCACCCGGGAACGCCTGGTGAACGCCGTGCTCAGCCGCAAGTTCATGCCTTTCGATCGAAGTATCGATATGCACGTCAGTAAAGTACGGCGCAAACTGGGTGACTCCGAAGAAGATGGAGACCACATCAAAACGATTCGTGGCGTGGGCTACATGTTCGCGCGCCCGGCGGCAAAAGGGAGAAAGGGTTGAGGCAGTCGGGCATGCGATGGCGCGTTGTGAAGGATGCCGCGGCGCAATGCATCGGGTCAGGATGGCAGCGTTTTAGAAATGCAGGGCACCAGGCGTTCACTCCATGAAGAGTCTCTTTCTCAAGATTTTTCTCTCGTTCTGGGCGGCCCAGGCACTGTTTCTGGTGCTGGCGATCCTGGTGACGATTGCCTTGCGCCCGGCGCGCCATGGCTTCGACAGCCAGACGCCACAGATTCTGGCAGAGGCGGTGAACGCATACCAGAGCGGCGGAGAGCGCGGCGCCCACGACTACCTGGATGAGTTATTTCATGCGCAGCATGTGCGCGCTTTTGTTTTTGATCCGGCGGGACACGAACTGGCTGGACGGCGCATGGTGCCGCCCTGGATCGAGGATGTACGTCAGGGCGTGACTCCGCGAGAGGGACCGTTCAGCCGCCATGGATGGATGGACCATGTGCTGCCCGACCGCATTCTGCGCCAGGCGTTGACGCTGGATGGCAAACGCTACACGATGGTGCTGGAGTTGCCGCCGGGTCCGAGAGTTTTCTTTGGCCCGCACGAAATTCCATCTCTAGGGATTGCCATCGCCATCGCCACCTCCGGATTGATGTGCTACCTACTGGCGTGGTCGATGACGAGCCCGGTGACGCGTTTGCGGAAGGCGGCGCAGAGTCTGGCCGCGGGCGACCTGAGCGCCCGGGCGGGTGCACCGGCGGGGGGACGGGGCGACGAAATGACCGAGTTGATGCGGGATTTCGACCGTATGGCGGAACGTCTGGAAGGGCTGGTGGATTCTCAATCGCGGCTGCTGAAAGATGTTTCCCACGAGTTGCGCTCGCCACTGGCACGGCTGAGTGTGGCGCTTGGTCTGGCGCGGCAGCGGGCGGCTTCAAAAGTGGATCCCGAGGTGGGGCGGGAACTGGAACTCTCGCTGAACCGGATCGAGCTGGAAACAGATCGTCTGAACCAGTTGATCCAGCGGTTGCTGACGATTTCGCGTTTGGAGTCAGGCAGCGACGGTTTGCGAAAAACCACTTTGTCTTTGCGGGAACTGGTCGAACTGGTGGCGCACGACGCGGAATACGAATCGCCGGCCCGGCCGTGCCGGGTGACTGCGGCCGATGGCGATGACTACCTGGTGGAAGGCGATCCTGACTTGCTGCGCAGCGCGGTGGAAAATGTGGTGAGGAACGCCACGCGGTATACTGCTGAGGGTACCTGGGTGGAGGTGCGGTTGGAACGTCAGGAAGCGCCGCGCGGGCAGGAGATTGTGGTGCGCGTTCTGGATTCGGGCCCGGGTGTTCCGCACGAGGAATTGCCGAAGATATTAGAGCCTTTTTACCGACTCGACGATGCCCGTAACCGGCAGACGGGCGGGGCCGGACTGGGACTTTCAATCGCGGATCGCGCCGTCAGGCTGCATGGCGGGCAACTTCGAGCATCCAACCGCAAAGAGGGTGGGTTAGAGGTCGAAATCCGGATTCCGGCGCTGGCGTCGGTTCCGGGGTTTGCTCTTCCCGCTTTTTCCTGATACAAAAAATGATTTCAGCGGCGATAGGCTTAGCTGCGGCGGCATCGCCTGACTGTGATCGCCTGACGAAACGACGTCGTTAAACAGTTGAGGTTGGCATAGTTCGACACCAGCGCCCAACCGCGACCAGGTTCCCATGGAGAATAGATGTCGAAGAAAATAGTTGGAGTGTTGGCGCTCGCGGGCATGTGCGCCATGAGTTTTTTCCTCTTGAGTTGCGGCAGTTCGTCATCCCGGCCGTCGGGTGTTCTGTATGCGGTCACGCAGGGCAGCAGTGGCGATGGGAACAATATCAGTTCCTTCGCCATGGACTTGAATAATGGCAGCCTGACGCTTCTCAATTCTGACATCAGTACCTGCACCACGGCGGCGACGACCAGCAATCCCAGCCCATGTGGGCTTGGCCTGCAAATGGTCCTCGACCCGACGGGCGCGACTGCCTTCCTGCTGAACCAGGGCCTGGTGTCCGCGTCGGTGGCGCCAACCATTGTTGCTTATACTGTGGGCTCCGATGGCAGTCTGGGTTCGCCCAGCCTGGCGGCGACGTTGGCGACCGGCGATACACCTGTGGCTATGGTGAGGGATGCTGCCGGGCAGTTCCTGTTCGTGATCGATCAGGGATCGTCCCCTTCGCCGGGCTATCCGACGCCCTCGATGGGCAATCCCAGTTGTCCCCATGCCTCGACCGGGCCAACCGATATTTGTCCCTCAATCATGGTGTTCGCCATGCAGCCCGGTTCGACGAGTTTGACGCTAGCGAGCGGACCCATTCCGCTGAGCAAGATTCCCACCGGACTGGCGCCCGTGGTATTTACTCCGGCGGGCACCAGTACGACGCAGGAAATGCTTTTCGTTACCAATAATCTCGATATCTGCACTACCAACTGCGTTCTTCCCCAACACAGCGACAATACGGTGAGCGTGTATAACGTGAGTTCGTCCGGGGTGCTGAGCGAGCAATCGACGTCGCCCTATATTATTTCCGTCCCGGATCCGGTCTCGGTGCTGGCGGTCAATACCAACTCCAGCAACAGCAATTCGGGAGCCGTGTTCGTGTACGTGGGCAACAGCGCCCAGAATGGCGGCGATGTAAATCCGTTCCAGTTGTGCACCGCCATCGGAAACGCGGGCTGCACCGCGCAGCAGGTGCAAAACACCCTGCTGGTGCCCCTGGTGGAAGCTTGCACCCAGCCACCCTGCAACAATGTGGCGCCCTCCGCCGTGGGTAAGGAGCCAGTGCAAATGGTGGTCGACCCGACCAACAATTTTCTGTACGTGTTGAGCGAGGGGTCCAACCAGGTTTTCGGGTACAAGATCAACCCGACTGCGGGCACGCTGGCGGCGACAATTCCCGCCAACCAGTCGACCGGCTTGCGCCCGGTTTCGATGGCGCTTCATCCCAGCGTCAACAACACGGGCCAATTTCTGTTTACGTCGAATAACGGGGGCGACAGCATCTCAGGCTTCACGTTGAGCACGACGAGCGGAGCGATGGGCAGTCCGACCACCTTGGTGGCACCGGCCGCGCCGAGCGGCCTGGCCGTGCACTGATCTGAGCTTCTGATCTGAACTTCTGACCTGAACTTCTGATCTGAACTTCTGATCTGAGGCTGCACAGCTCTGAGCTTGCACATCGGACCTTCGGTTTCGTCAGGTGGGCATGCGCAGGATTAGATAGCCTCCGATGAAACCGAAGACCAAGTCCGGCGACCAGGCTGCCACCGCGGGTGGAAGCTGGCTCAGGTTGCCCATGGCTTCGAATAATCCGGAAATTGTCCAATAGACCACGCCGATTCCGATGGCGATGGCGACACCGGTCACGGCCGAACGCTTGCCCGCCGAGAGTGCGAAGGGAATCGCCAGCACGGCCATCACAAAGGTGATCAGCGGGTAGGCAATCTTCTTCTGCAACTGGACGCGCAGGCGGACCACGTCGAATCCACTTTGCTCCAGATCGTGAATGTAGCGCCGCAGTTCGTCGTAGCTCATCTCCGAAGATTGCTTGATTTCCTTCTTGAAATAGGCGGGAGACTCCGCCAGTTCGGGATAGGTCGCGGCATCGAATTTGCGGTAGCTCTCAATGGCTGATCCGCTCAGGCTGCGTTCCCATCCTTCTTCATACACCCAACGCCCCATGGAGTTCGACCAGTGGGCGCGGTCGGCGGTGATGCGGTGGGTGATCTGAAAGGTGTGCGGATCGAATTGAAAAACCGAGACGCCGGCGAAGACATCGCGATCGGGATCGAAGAACTGGTAGTAGTAAATATCGGAGTGCTGCCCGAAAATCCACTTGCGGTCCGGCCGGAGGTAGGTTTGCGCGGGCTTGCCCTTGATCTCATTGCGCAGCGCGTCCTGTCGTTTATTGGTGTAGGGAAGGTAGAGCTGATCGGACAGGAAAAGCACGCCCGCTACCATGGTGGAGGCGATCAGAACCGGCACCACGACGCGATAGAGGCTGATGCCGGTGGCTTTAATGGCGGTGATCTCATTCGAGCGCTGGAGTAATCCGAAGGTCACCAAAACCGCCAGCAGCATACTGAGAGGCATGGTGCTGTAGAGAAAATAGGGCACCACGCTGAGCAGGTATTCGCCGACGGTGAGCGGCGAGATTTGGTTTCTCAAAATATCGCTCAACAACTCGAACAGCGTAAACACCAGGAGGAGCATGAGGAACGCGGCGACGATGAGGGCAAAGTAGAGACTGAATCCGCGCAGCACGTAATCGTCGAGGATGGTGGGGAAACGCAGATTGAAGAGGTTCCGGCGCCAAGGCAGGTGGCGCGATTGGCGGCTACCGGGCTCGGCGGATGCGGGCGAAGGTTGCAGCCAGGGCACGGGAATTTTCCGCCACGCGGCGCGAAGTTGCGCAGCGGCGGAGCGGACTGCGGGTAGCCAGGATTTGGCGAGTGAGGCCGTTAACCAGGAACGCAGCGCCATCAGTTCGATGGGGCGTCGTTCCGATTGCCAGAGCAGGAAAACGCCGCCCAGCAGGAATACGAAATCGGCCAGCCAAACACCGGCGGCCGGAGGGATGCGTCCCTGGCGCGCGAAGGACACTCCGATCAGGGAGATCGAATAGTAGACAAAGACCAGCAGAATGGTGATCACGAAGCCGCTGGACTTGCCTCCTTTTTTCGACGACAAGCCGAGTGGAATGCCGACCAGGGCGAGAACAATGCAGGCCGTCGGCAGGGCGAGGCGGCGATGGTATTCGATCAGGTGCCAGCGCTGGGTCAGCGGGTCAGGTGCGCCGGCGGTACTCAGCAGTTCGTTAAATTTGAGTTCGGCCAGCGACTTCGATTCATGCTCCTGGCTGCCTTGCGTCGAGGGAAGCTGGATGGGGATGTCGGTCGTCTGGAAGGTGGAAATCTGGTACTGGTCGGGGTTTTTGGGATCGGTTTCGTGGGTCGATCCGTTGGTGAGGTGAAGCACCAGTGTGTCAGCTCCCTGGCTGGCCAGCAGGCCGCCGCGCGCCAGGCTGATGCGGGGCGCCGAGGGATCGGTGAGGTCGGCGAGGAACACGCCCTTCCATACGGTGCCTCCGGACATCGCTTTGATGTCCTGTACATAAAGGACGATCTTGGGGAATCCTTCATAAAAAACGCGCGGCTGCACTTCGAACGAAACCTGGGAGGACTTGAGGTTGTTTTCGAGATCGCCGAGAGCAGCCAGGGAGCGGGGGGCGAGATAAACGCTGTTGCCGAGGGCGAGCAGCCAGGCGACGAAGACAAAGATCGAGATTACCCGGAGGAAGGTCCAGACGCCCAGGCCGCTGGCCCGCATGGCGGTGATTTCGCTGTCGGCAGAGAGGCGGCTGAGGCCGATAAGGATGCCCACGAGCACTCCCATGGGAATGGTGTAGGTGAGGGCGACGGGTACGGTAAAAAAGAAAATTTCGGCGACGCTGGGCAGCGGCGCGCTGTTCCGCACCACCAGTTCGAGGATGCGTCCCAAGTCACGCGTGAAAAGAACAAAAGTGAAAACGGCGGCGCCGATTAAAGCGTGCGAGACAACTTCTCGCAGAATGTAGCGGGTGAGGATGCGCATCCGCAAAGGTGGGTACTCGTTGCGAGTCTAGCATGAGAACGGTGTGCTTCGCCGGACTTAATGCCGTTGGCTCGTGCTGGTTCTGTTGGCGAATATTGCGCTGCCCCGATCCAGCCTCGGGCAATATTCCTGTCATGGGAGCACAGGTCGATCGCGGAATCGTATTGCGTACCATCACCCTGGGCTAGAATCTTGTCAAGGATATGAAAGCAATGCGGAGTCTTCTCCTGCTCATTTCAGTTTCTGTCGTCGGCGGTTGGCCGGCGGCTTCTTTCGCGCAACACGTTGCCCGCTCCTTCCGCGAAGCGGCGATTTCTCCCGATGGAAGCCGGGTGGCCTGGGCGGAGCCGATCGTCGGCGAAGGCATGGCCACGGAGGGGACGGCGATCTATGTGCGAGAGTTGCAGCCGCCCGCGGGGAAAGCGAAGCGCATTTCCGCCGCCACTGAAAACGACGCGACAGAGCAGCACGTGGCGTGGGCTCCCGATAGCAAGCGGCTGGCATTTCTTTCGGACGCCGAGAGCACGGGGCAAAGCCAACTCTACGTGGCGGATGCGGACGGCGGACACGTGCGCAAATTGACGGATATCAAGGGCTTTTTGGCCGATCCAGTCTGGGCACCGGATGGAAAGTCGGTGGCGATTTTGTTTACCGAGAATGCTCCTCGAGCGGCCGGACCTTTAGAACCGATGACACCCGAGCAGGGGCTGATCGAGAACGAGGTCTATGAACAGCGCATTGCAGTGGTGGACGTCGCATCGGGCAAAATGAGACAGTGCTCGCCACCCGATCTGTATGTCTACGAATACGATTGGGCCCCAGACAGCAAGAGCTTCGCCCTGACCGCGGCCCACGGCGCGGGCGACTCCAATTGGTACGTCGCGCAGATTTACACTCTGGGCCTCGATGATGGGAAGCTGGCGCCGGTCTACAAGCCGAGATGGCAAATCGCGGGCCCGCGATGGTCGCCGGACGGCAAGAGTATTGCCTTCATTGAAGGTCTGATGAGCGACGAGGGTTCCACCGGCGGCGACATTTTTGTCGTGCCGGAAGAGGGAGGCGTCGCGCACGATGTGACGTCCGGCATCGCCGCTTCGCCCAGCGAAATTTTCTGGCAAGCCAAAGACAAGATTCTATTTACCGAGAACATCGACGGCGAGTCGGGTATTTCCACGGTTGCACTGGGCAGCGGCGAGATTTCCCGGCAATGGTCGGGGCCGGAGCTTGTCAGGATGTCATTTTCGGCGGATCGAACCACCTCCGCCGCGTTGCGAAGTTCGCCCGCGCACCCTTCGGAAGTGTGGGTCGGGCCGGTTGGTCAGTGGCGTCAACTCACGCACTATAACGATGACGTTCGTCCCGACTGGGGTGAAATGAAGAGTCTGCATTGGACGAACGACGGCATGCGCATTCAGGGATGGCTGCTCTATCCGCGCGATTACGAAGCTGGACGGCAGTATCCGATGATCGTGGTAGTGCATGGCGGGCCCGCGGCCGGCGTTCGTCCGGCGTGGCCGGGGCGCGGTTTCAACACCTATCAGCTCTCGGCGCAGGGATACTTTGTGCTGTATCCGAATCCGCGCGGCAGTTTTGGACAAGGCGAAAAATTTACCCAGGGCAATATCAAAGACTTCGGCTACGGGGACTTTCGCGACATCATGGCGGGAGTGGATGAAGTGGCGAAAACCCTGCCCGTCGATAACCGGCGCGTCGGCATTACGGGCTGGAGCTATGGTGGATATATGACGATGTGGGCGGTGACCCAGACGCATCGCTTTGCCGCCGCAGTGGCGGGCGCGGGTCTCTCCAACTGGCAGAGTTACTACGGCGAGAACGATATCGACGAGTGGATGATTCCTTACTTCGGCGCATCGGTGTATGACGATCCGGCGATTTACGCTCGCAGTTCGCCGATCACGTTCATTAAGAACGTCAAGACCCCGACGCTGATTCTGGTTGGCGATCGCGACGGTGAAGTGCCCGAGCCGCAATCCCGAGAGTTCTGGCATGCCCTGAAAACGCTGGGGGTGGAAACGCAGTTCGTGGTGTATCCCGGCGAAGGTCACGCCATTCGCCGGGCCGATCATCAGCGCGACATCATGGAGCGCATGGTGGGGTGGTTTGACCGTTACTTGAAGACGGAGGATTCGGTGGAAAAGCGCTCGGGGCAGGTCTCAGAGAGTAGTCGTTAGTCGTTGGCTGTTAGCTGTTAGCCTTATCAAGCTTTTCTTAGGAACACCGCGCCCAGCGGGGGCAGGGTCAGTCGCAAAGAGTACGGACGGCCGTGCGTTTCTAAGTGCATTGCTTCGCTGCCTCCCATGTTGCCCATGCCGCTTCCGCCGTATTCCTGCGCGTCACTGTTTAGAAGTTCTTTCCAGTAACCGCCGTCAGGCACGCCCACGAGGTAACCCAGGCGCGGGATTGGCGTGAAATTGCAGGCGACGAGCACGGGATTTTCGCCATCCCGGCCCTTGCGCAGCAGGGAGATGACGCTCATGGGCGCGTCGTTGCAATCCACCCATTCGAAGCCCTGAGGCTCGTTATCGAACCAGTGCAGAGGCGATTCGCTGCGGTAGACGCGGTTGAGTTGCTCCACCCAGTGCATCAGCCCGCGGTGCAGCGGGTACTCCAGCACGTTCCAATCCAGGCTGCGATCGTGCGACCACTCGCTGACCTGGCCGAACTCGCAGCCCATGAACAGCAGTTTCTTGCCGGGCTGAGCGAACATGTAGGCGAAGAGCAAACGCAGGTTGGCGAATTTCTGCCACTCGTCGCCGGGCATTTTCCCGATCAGCGAACCTTTGCCGTGCACCACTTCATCGTGGCTCAGAGGAAGCACAAAATTTTCCTGGAAGGAATACAACATGCGGAAGGTCAACTTGTTGTGGTGATACTGGCGATGGATGGGATCGCGGCTAAAGTAGTCGAGCGTGTCGTGCATCCATCCCATGTCCCACTTCAGACCGAAGCCGAGACCGCCCAGGTGCGTGGGGCGCGAGACCATGGGATACGACGTCGATTCTTCCGCGAAAGTCTGAATGTCGGAATGCTCCTTGTAGGCCTCAAGGTTGAAGCGGCGCAGAAAGTCGATGGCTTCGAGATTCTCGCGGCCGCCGAATTTGTTCGGAATCCACTCGCCCGCCGGGCGCGAGTAATCGAGATACAGCATGGAGGCGACGGCGTCCACGCGCAGGCCGTCGGCATGGTATTTGTCCAGCCAGAACATCGCGCTCGATAACAGGAAACTCCGCACCTCGGTGCGGCCGTAGTTGAAGATCATGGTCTTCCAGTCGGGATGGAAGCCCTGGCGCGCGTCGGAGTGCTCAAACAGATGCGTGCCGTCAAAGAAGGCGAGGCCATGGCCGTCGGCGGGGAAGTGCGAGGGCACCCAATCGAGGATGACGGCGATTCCGCGCTGGTGCAGATAATCCACGAGGTACATGAAATCCTGCGGCGTGCCATAACGCGCGGTGGGAGCGAAATAGCCGGTGGTCTGGTAGCCCCAGGAGCCGTAGAAAGGATGCTCCATGATGGGCAGCAGTTCGACGTGAGTAAAGCCCATGTGTTGCACGTGATCGGCAAGACGGGGAGCGATCTCGCGGTAGCTCAGGGAACGGTTGCCTTCCTCGGGGATGCGCATCCAGGATCCGAGATGAACTTCATAGATGGACATGGGTGCGTGCAGCGAGTTGGCGGCGGCGCGCTTTTCCAGAAAAGCGGAATCGTTCCAGTGGTAGTCGAGGTTCCAGACCACGGAGGCGGTCCGCGGCGGCTGCTCGGTGAAAAGAGCCACGGGATCGGCCTTTTCTGTCTCGTGATCCTGATTGTGGGAATCGATATGGAACTTGTATAAAGTACCCGTGCCCACGCCGGGGATGAAACCTTCCCAGATCCCCGAGCCGCCGCGCGCCTGAAGTTGGTGGGTTTGGGGGTTCCAACCATTGAAATCGCCGACCACCGATACATGACGCGCGTTCGGAGCCCACACCCCGAAGATGGTTCCCGGCACGCCCTGGGACTCGATGGTGTGCGCTCCCAATTTTTCGTAAATGCGGTAGTGGCTGCCTTCGTTGAAGAGATAGAAATCCTCGGCGGTCAACAGGGACACGTCGTAGCGGACGGGTGAAACTTCTTCAGTGGGCGGAGTCGGCGTCATGGGGATGCGTTTCGCGTCTAGTGTAGTCCAACGACGGCGTTACTGTGGGGCGTTGTCAGCCCCGTCACTCAGCCCGCCGCATTTGCACACTTACCTTATCTTCAACCTGCTTCAATCACGCTTTGCGTGCCGTGCTTCGCGCTTCCGCCGGGCCCAGCCTTCCTTAACGGTTTGGCGGGCGCGCCCAAAGGCCAGGGCATCCGATGGTACATTCTCCGTGATGCAACTGGCCGCCGCGACGTAAGCGCCACTACCAATTCTTACCGGCGCGACCAGAGTGGAATCGCTGCCGACAAATACGCCATCCTCGATCACGGTAGTGTGCTTGTTCACGCCGTCATAATTGCAGGTAATGGTACCGGCGCCAATGTTCACCCCTTCGCCGATTTCCGCGTCACCCAGATAGGTGAGATGGTTCGCCTTCGAACCCTTGCCCAGCTTGATTTTCTTGGTCTCGACAAAGTTGCCGACGTGCGAGCCTTGGCCGATATCGCTTCCGGGACGCAGATGAGAATAAGGTCCAAGCACTGCATCCGGGGCGACTCGCGCGTCCTCCATAATGGTTCCCGGGCGCACCAGGACGCGGTCGCCGATCACGGAATTTTCGATCACGCTGTACGAACGGATGCGGCAATCGGCGCCAATCTTCGTATTGCCGAGCAGCTGAACGAAAGGCTCAATCACGGTATCGACGCCGATTTCGACAGCGCTGTCGATCACGCAGGAATGGGGATAAAAAATCGTCACTCCCTGCTCCAGCAGTTCGTGACACTTGGCGAGGCGAAGGCGGGCGTCCAGCGACATCATTTCGGCGCGGGTGTTGCTCCCCCGCACTTCGTCCGGGTCCGCAGTCTTGATGGCGACCACCTTCTTGCCCGCGGCGTGCAGCACTGCCGCCATGTCGGTGAGGTAATACTCGCCGTGGGGATTCGCGGTGGAGAGGCGATCGATATTCCGGTATAACTCGGTCCCGGAAAAAGCGTAGAACCCGGAATTGATTTCAGGGATTTTCTTCTGCCGGGGCGTAGCCGACTTTTCCTCGACCACCGCCTGCACGCGCGTTCCTTTGCGCAGCACTCTGCCGTAGCCGAAGGGAATGTCGAGATCGGCGCTGAGCAAGGTCATCGCCGCTTTCTGGGCGCCATGGAACTCACTGAGCTTGCGGATGGTTTCGGCGGTAATGAGCGGCGCGTCGCCGGAAAGAACTATGATTTGGTCGTAGTCCGAGAGCGCCTTGCGGGCGGCCATGAGCGCGTGCCCGGTGCCCCGCTGCTCCGCCTGCAAAACGAAGTTCACGCCGGTCGCGGCGGTTGCCTCCCGCACCCGCTCTGCCTCATGACCTATGATTACGAAAATGTCACGCGCCGGAACAATTTTTCGCGCGGTGGCAATCACGTGCGCCAGTATCGGTTGACCGCCGATTTCGTGCAGCACCTTGGGAAGTTTCGACTTCAGCCGGGTGCCTTTGCCCGCCGCCATAATGGCGATGGCAACCCTAGGGGAACGGGAATTCGGTGGGGGAGAATTCGATTTGGTTTTCGGCGCTTTGGCCATGCTCAGCCACTATACCGCTACAGGCGCATCCCCGGGATTAACTGCGGATCGTCTGCCGCTCCGGAGTTTGCGCCATCAGGGCCATCAGGTCATGAGCGACGCGATCAGTGGCGTGGCGCGCCACCGTGCCTTTGTCCAGATAATCTCCCAGTAGCGGGGAAACTCCCAGCGCTTCGATCGCCTCGATGTCCACGACAATCTGCGAAGCTCCCTCCAGAGCGTACTTCGCTTTCATTTCCGGCGACGCCGTTTCACGATTTACCAGGGCATAATCGAAAAGCTGGGCGCCGGCGTGGCGGTCGAGTGCCCGGATATGGTCGGCCACGGTCAAGCTAAGGCTTTCATTCGCCTGCGTCATTAGATTACATATAAAAACTTTAATAGCGGAGGACTCAAGAATGGCGTCCGGTATGCCGCGCACCAGCAGGTTTGGAATCAGGCTGGTGAAGAGCGATCCCGGTCCAATCGTGATCAGGTCTGCATTGGCGATAGCTTGCAGGGTTTGCGGCAGGGGTTCCACATCAGGCGGCACCAGAACCAACTCGCGAATCTTGCCTTTGCTGGCGGTAATCTGGGTCTCGCCCATCACCCGCGCCCCATCTTCGAACCATGCTTCCAGTTCCACGCTCGTCATGGTCGCGGGATAGATATGGCCGCGAGTGAGCAGAATTTCCGAAGACAGCCGCACCGCCTCGGCAAAATCGCCTGTGATCGAAGTCAGCGCGGCCAGAAAAAGATTGCCGAAGCTGTGGCCTTCCAGTCCCGAGCCTTTCTGAAAGCGGTGCTGGAAAAGCTTGGAGAGCAGGGCTTCATCTTCGGAGAGAGCGACGATGCAATTGCGCACATCGCCCGGCGGAAGCATGTTGAACTCTTTGCGCAGGCGTCCGCTCGAACCGCCATCGTCGCTCACGGTCACGATGCCGGACAATTCCCGAATAATGGGTTGTCCGGGAAGAGCCAGCGTGGGACTCATGACGTAACGTTTCAGCCCCTTGAGCAGGGTGGATAAGCCCGTACCACCGCCGATAGCGACGACGCGCAGTTCGCGGCCGGGCTGACCGGTATCGTGGGACTTGGGGGAGTGGGGAGACATGGGACTTGGGATTGAGTGCTGTGGCGCCCTGGCGGCACTGCACCTGGCTTCGGTATGCAACCGGCAAGTGCCGCCAAGACTCAATAGCGCTTAATAGCTCGATTCCTCTTCCTGCGGCTCGGATTCGGCTCCCGGGTCTGGATAGAGCAGTTCGGTGAAGCGCGGGTCCTCCGCCAGATTTTGGAAATCGGTGTCGTTCCTCGCCTGGAAGCGCAGCGCAGGCCGGGCGAGAATAGCTTCGGCGAGCGTGGAGAGCGACTCTTCGAGGTGGCCGGTCAGACAATATAGCGCCGCCAGGCCATAAAGAACGAATTCCGCTTTCGGGTTCTGCTTGAGGAGTTTGTCCAATTGCTCGCGCGCGGTCACGTAGTCGCCGGAATTCATCAGCGACACGGCGTAATCGTAGTGCTCCTCGGTGCTCTTGAAATGCAAAGCCGGCGATTCGATATGCTTTTCACAAGTCAGAATGTGCACCTGCGCGCGGTCCACCAGCGATTTGTTCGGCCCACTGAGCGCTTTTTCCAGATAACCCTTGGCTTTCTCGAACTTCCGTTCTTGCAGGGCCTTGAGGCCGGATTCATAACTCTGTACCGCTTGAGTGTGTCGTGGATCTTCCGCCGGTCGCTTCTTGGGGGCTACTTTCAGTGCCATCAAACCGCCTTTAATTCGAGAATTGGGACTGCGATTCTATTTCGCGACGCCTCCGGTGCACGCTGTGGATCAAGGGAGCTTGAAACACGGGTCACACGGAGGCCCGGAGTAAACTTTTCAATCGATGCCCGCGGCGGTGCTTAGATCGATCAGCCGCCAGTCACCCTTGATAATTCCAGCGCGAATCTGTTGCGCTGTTTTGCCCTGTTTGTACATCGAGTAAGTGTAATAAAGCTCTTTGAGGCAGGTTCCGCATTCCGCGCCATGAGTCCCGGAAAAGCAACTATGCAAGCTCTTGTGCCCCATGTTGCGGTCGCAATAGCAATAGCAGGGCTGCTGGTAAAGAACCTTGGGAATCTTGGCCGCCAGTTCGTAGGCGTGCGTCTGATAGGGGAATTGGGCGTTTGCGCCCCAAAGCTGATCCCTGGTCAGGATGGCTGGAAGAACCGTGCCCGCGGGCGGAGCGGCGTGAAACTGCGGCACTCCCGGATCGGCTTCGGACTCCAGCCAGGGAGCTGAAACCGCCGAAACTGCAAGAAACAAAACCGTGGCTGCCAAAAACCGGGTCCGCATGGCACTCAACCTCAAACACTTAATTCTACCTCAATGCAAGCCTTTCGGGCGCCGAGCGGAAGTTGCCAAGCGAACCTTTGCGGCTTACCCCAGCTTCTCAAAAAACAGGCATATCGTCTCAATCCCGCGGTAGAAATTGGGGATGTGAAACTTCTCGTTCGGCGCATGCAGGTTGTCATCGGGAAGCCCGAAACCCATCATGACGGAGGGAATCTTCAGCACGTCCTGGAAATCGGTGACGATCGGGATCGATCCCCCGGAGCGGATGAACACGGTTTCCTTCCTGAAGGTGTCGTGCAGCGCCTCGGTGGCCGCGCGTATAAAGCGATTGTCGGTGCCGACGACGCAGGCTGGACCCTTGCTGAAGGTCTTGATTTTGATGTCGATGCCTTTGGGAGTGTGTCGCTTGACGAATGCCGCGTAGCGCTTGAAGATGTCGTCCGGATCCTGATTCGGTACGAGCCGCATAGAAACCTTGGCTGAGGCTCTCGCAGGAATCACCGTCTTGGCTCCCGGCGCCACAAATCCGCCCGGCATCCCATGCACTTCGAGCGTCGGACGCGCCCAGGTCCGGTAGAGCACCGAATATCCGGGCTCTCCCGTCAGCACCCTGGAGCCGACTTCGGTCTTGCGGTAGTGCTCTTCGTTGAAGGGCAAACGCTTCCAGGCTTTGAGTTCAGCCGGGGTTGGTACTTTCACGCCCTTGTAGAAGCCGGGGATGAGAATCTTTCCCTTGGCATCTTTCAACTTACTGATGATCTCGATCAGCGCAAACAGCGGATTCGGGGCGGCGCCGCCGTACATGCCGGAATGGAGATCGGTCTTTGCCCCCACCGCTTCAATCTCGGTGTAGACGAGGCCGCGCAGCCCGACGCACAGGGTGGGAAGATTGGGCGCGAACAATTCCGTGTCGCATACGAGCGCGAAATCCGCTTTCAGTTTTGCTTTCTGCTTGCGGACGTAATCCGCAATCGATTCTCCGCCCACTTCCTCTTCGCCTTCAAAAATCACTTTTACGTTGATCGGCAGCTTGCCACCGTGCGCCTGCATCAACGATTCCAGAGCTTTTACTTCCATCCAGAGCTGGCCTTTATCGTCGACTGCGCCGCGGGCGTAAAGATTGCGGTTGCGCTCGGTGGGCTCAAAAGGCGGCGTGTGCCATTCGTCGAGCGGATCGGGCGGCTGGACGTCATAGTGTGCGTACATCAGCGCGGTGGGTTTGCCGGGGGCGTGCAACCAGTCGGCATAGAGCAGGGGATGCCCCTTGGTGGCGATGATTTCTACATTCTCCATCCCAATGCGGCGCAGATCGGCTGCCACAAATTCCGCCGCCTTACGCACGTCGTCCTTATGTTCGTGGAGGGTGCTGACGCTGGGGATGCGCAGCAAGTTCTTCAGTTCATCGAGAAAACGGGGTTGGTGATCACGGGCAAAAGCGACTGCCGGGGAAGCCATGGGCTGCCTTTCTGTGTGTTCGGGGCGCGGATATTGTGAGTATCGTGCAGGAAACGCCCCAGTATATACCGGGAGTCGGGGCTTAGCAGTTGCGCGCTTCGGTGGCGCAGTCTTGTCGTGCGGCGTGCCGCGCATCACTCTCAGGATCCTGTGGCCGCCAACCCAATTGCCTGCTAAATCGCTTTTTTCGCGGCTGACTCCTGAAACCTCGCCGCTGCAAAGTTGGTTAAGGCAAGCTCGGGAACTTTCCGTGAAATCACCTGCCCCATCAATTTCGCCGTAACCGGCGCCAGCAGAATGCCATCCCGAAAATGCCCGGTGGCTACAAAATATCCCGGGGTTCCGGTTGCGCCGAGGATTGGCAAGTTGTCGGGGGTTCCCGGACGCAGACCCGCCCAGGCGTCCAAAATGCGCGCTTCAGCGAGTCGCGGAACCAGTTCAAGCGCCGATCGCCGCAACTTCAGAATCGCCTCCGGGTCCGTTTTCGTGTCGAAGCCGGCTTCTTCCACGGTGGCACCGATCAACATACGACCATCGCTTCGCGGTATCAGGTAAACATCGGGAGAACGCACGACATGACGGACCATTTCCTTTTCCGGCATGACGACGCAGAGCATTTGGCCCTTGACCGGTCGTGCCGGAAAGCAGTGTGGTCCGATCTGGCCAGCCCACGCTCCCGCGCAATTCACCACCGTGCCGGCGGCAAAGTGTGTCTTGGTGGTTCGTATGCCGGATATCTTCGCCATGCTCCACTGTCACGCTCACGACCGGGTCTCCGGAAGAGAAGTCGACTCCGCGATGGCGGGCGGCGGCAATGGCGGCGGTTGCCAGATGCCGCGGATCGACGCAAGCCTCCTCGATAAATCGCGCCGCCAGATGCGTTTGCAATGCCGGTTCCAATTCCGCCAGAGGACGCGGAGGGGAAACTTCCTGGGCTGTGCCAAGGCTTGGCTCCGTGGAGCGAAACTCGGTCGCGGGTCGAGATACAACGATGGTACCCGTCCGCCGCAGATCGATCTCCAAACCCGATTCATCCTGGAGTTCACGCACGAATTCGGGATACATGCGCGCGCTCGCCGTCGCCAGTTCGCGCAACTCAGGCCGCGTTTCAGCGGGAAAGTCGCACAACATCCCGCCCGCCGCCCACGACGCCTCGCGCGCCGGTTCGCCTTTCTCTACCAGCAGGACGCGCAGGCCCTGCTTGTTCAATTCGAGGGCCAGCGTAAGTCCGATAATGCCGGCGCCCACTACAATCGCGTCCCAGGTCTTCACCCGCTTATTTTAGCCGCTCGACGCTGGCATCGGAGTTGACAGCCTTGCCCATCTCACAAACAATAGGCTCTGCTATCCACTTCAACCGGAGACCCCCTAATGCCCGAAGGCGATCAACCCACCGTGTATCAACCCGAGCCGCAGAGCAACATTGGCAAATGGATTCTCATTGTGCTCGCCGTCGCTTATGTCGGCGCGTCGTCATTTTTCATTTACGATCAGCACGGTAAGCTCGAGAAACTCACCCAGGACCAAGCCGCCAACCAGAAAGAGGATGCCGATCTCGCCAAGCGCATGCAGTCGGCGGAAGCCGATTCCGAGACTCTGGCCCAGCAGTTGGGGATGACCAAGAAAGAATTGGCCACCCGGGCCGGTGAATTGCAGCGCCAGCAGCAGGTCGCATCGGCGCGGATTGCGGAGCAGGCGGAGCAGGAGAAAAAGGATGTGAGCGCCGTCAGCGGTGAAGTTGGAGCCGTGAAAACCGATGTCGGCGGGGTCAAGACGGACGTGGCCTCCACCAAAGCCTCGCTGGAGGCGACCATCGCCAAACTGCAAGGCACCATCGGCGATCTCGGCGTGCAGAGCGGTCTGATCGCGAACACGCGCAGCGACCTTGAGGCGCTGAAACACAAAGGCGACCGCCAGTACTACGAATTCGCTTTACTGAAGGGTGCCAAGCCGCAGGCGTTTTCGACGGTGGCTTTGCAGCTCAAGAAGACCGATCCGAAGCGCGGAAAATATACCCTCAACGTCACCGCTGACGACAAAACCATCGAAAAGAAGGACAAGAATCAAAGCGAGCCCGTACAGTTCTACACCGGACGCGATCATATGTTGTACGAGTTGGTGGTGTGGTCGGTGGACAAAAACAAGATCACCGGCTATCTCAGCACCCCGAAGAACGCGCCAGTGCCAATCACCGCTTCGCAGCAATAAAGGCCGGGACGGGCCTTGCGCGCGTCGCGCCCCCACCAGTCATGTTCCCTGCGAACCTGCACACGCTGCTCGAGATCGCGCTTCGCACCGGAGTGATCTACTGCCTCGTGCTCGCAGGAATCCGGCTGAGCGGCAAGCGGGAGGTGGGCCAGATGACGCCGTTCGATCTCACTCTGCTGTTGCTGCTATCGAATTCCGTGCAGAACGCCATGACGGGGCCCGATACGTCGCTGGCCGGCGGGGCGGTGGCGGCGGTGACTTTATTGCTTTTGAACTATCTGGTGGCGGAGGTTTCCGGGGGGAATCGCCGCTTCCGCAAATATATCCAGGGGCAACCCAGTCTGCTGGTGCACGACGGGCAGATAATCGAATCCCACATGGCCAAAGAACACGTCAGCATGGATGAACTGCAACGCGCTTTGCGCGAGCACGGGGTCGCAACGTACAAGGAAGCTGCGCTTGCCGTGCTGGAAGTGGATGGCTCGATCAGCGTGTTGAAATACGACGACATCGAGCCCAGCGCTTCCACGCACCTGAACCGGCGGCGATTTCTGAATAAGAAATAAGCGCTCGCCAATTACCCCGCAGCCGCCTCGGCTAATTCTCCCACTACTCGCACTTCACGGATCAGATTGGATTCCAGCAGTTGTTCGACACACGTATATTTGTCGGGCCGGGTGAGCAGGTTGCCGTCGCTCGCGGGAGCGTTCAGCGTCGGCGTATTGGTGGCCGGCACCAGGCCGACGGCCTGATTGCGGCCCTGCTGTTTTGCGAGGTAAAGCCCGCGGTCAGCGAGACGCAGAACCTCATCTATCGACAGGTTCGAAAATGCGGGCGGAAGCCAGGGAAATGCCGCCCACCCCACGGAGCAGGATTTGGCCAGGCTTCGACCGTTTCCGAGATCGAATTTGTCGGCGTTGATGGTCTTCAGAATCCGCGACGCGAGCAGTTCGCCGTCCGCGCGATCGGCGGCGCGGAAGACCACCAGAAATTCCTCTCCGCCCCAGCGAATCAGGAAATCCGAAGCCCGCACCACCCGATTCAGCCGTTGCGCAACTTGTACCAGAACGCGATCCCCGGCATCGTGTCCGAATGCGTCGTTGACCTCCTTAAAGTGGTCAATGTCGATCAGGAAAAAGATGAGATCGCGATGGTCGCGGGTGTAGGGTTCCGATCCGCGATAGGATCGCACCGCCTGGCTGGCATCGGCCGGAATCATGCTGCGAAAAAAACGGCGGTTGTTGATGCCGGTCAGCGGATCGCAGAGTGAAGCTTCCTGCAATTCCCGATTGGCCTGGGCCAGGGCGGCGCTGCGCTCGGCGACCGCCATTTCCAGATGCTCG
Organism: uncultured Acidobacteriaceae bacterium; assembly: GCA_963746205.1. Classification (GTDB taxonomy): domain Bacteria; phylum Acidobacteriota; class Terriglobia; order Terriglobales; family Acidobacteriaceae; genus Acidiflorens. Next base: position 180,927 of record CAVVAP010000015.1, read on the forward strand.
TTCTCGCGCTGCTTCCGGTGTCTGCTCCAGAGCATCCCCCAAACCAGCAGGATCAGTCCCCCTCCGCCGACAATCTCTGTCATCCACCGCTGCCACCAGGGCGCGGCCACGACAAAGGAGTCGGAGCCGGATAGAAATCCCTGCTCCTGCGGAGCATCGCACGTCACCTGAAAGGTGTATTTTCCGGCGGGCAGGGAGGAGTAGTGAACCTCTCCCAGGTTGGTTGTGCTGGAATCGGGCTCCAGACCGTTGAGGCGATAGTGGCAGGTCACATTGCCCGCATGTTTAAGAATCTGAGGAGAGGCGGGCACTTGTGAGGCAGCGGCGGCTGGAGAATGAGAGGGGAAAAGAAGACAAAGCCATGCCATCCGCCGTAAATGTGAACGGTGCAAGAACATCATCCCCCTCGGGCCGATGATAAGGGGTGGATATGTCTCTCAGTAACCCGAAATGGGATAATCCGAGTTACTTTCGTAAGTCGCCAAGCGTATTACGCAGGTGAAAGTAACCCAGCCGCTAGGGATGCGTCATCTTGTCCGGCTTCATCAGTAGGTCAAACTCTTCGCGGGTCAGGAATTGCAGCTTCAGCGCCGCATCGAGCAGGCTACTTTTGTCGACGTGGGCGGTGTGTGCAATCTGCGCCGCCTTGTCGTAGCCCACCTTCGGGGCCAGGGCCGTCACCAGCATCAACGAATTCCTCACGAACCACTCCACTTTGTCGCGATCCACCTCGATGCCCTTGACCATGTACTCGACATATCCGTGACAGGCGTCGGTGAGCAGGGTCACGGAGTGCAGGAAGTTATAGATGATCACGGGTTTGAACACGTTGAGTTCAAAATTGCCCTGCGAGCCGGCGAATCCGATGGCAGCCGTGGCGCCGTGCACCTGGGCGCAAACCATGGTCATGGCTTCGCATTGCGTGGGATTGACTTTGCCCGGCATGATGGAGGAGCCCGGCTCGTTCTCGGGAATCGACAACTCGCCGAGGCCGCAGCGCGGGCCGGAAGCCAGCCAGCGAATATCGTTGGAAATCTTCAGGAACGAGGCGGCCAGAGTTTCGAGAGCGCCCTGGGCGAATACGATTTCATCATGGGCCGAGAGCGCGGCGAACTTATTGGGATGCGAGCGGAAGGGAAGTCCGGTCAGTTCGGCGATCTTCCGCGCCGCGCGCTGGGCAAATTCCGGATGCGTGTTGAGCCCCGTCCCCACTGCACTGCCCCCGATAGCCAGGTCGTACAGGCCATCCAGCACCAGCTCCAGACGCGTGAGGTCACGGTCCAACAGGCTCGCCCAGCCGCCAAACTCCTGCCCAATGGTCAAGGGGACGGCATCCTGTAAATGGGTGCGGCCAATCTTTACGACTCCCTCAAATTCTTTTGCCTTGGCTGCGATCGCATCGCGGACCGTCCTTACCGCGGGAAGGAGCGCGTGCTTCACACGCTCTGCCGCCGCAATGTGCATGGCGGTGGGAAAGGTATCGTTCGAAGATTGCGACAGGTTGACGTGATCGTTCGGATGCACCGGCTTTTTCGACCCCATTACGCCGCCGGCCATCTCGATGGCGCGATTCGAGATCACCTCATTCACATTCATGTTTGTCTGGGTGCCGCTGCCGGTCTGCCAGATGCGCAGCGGGAACTGGCCGTCAAGTTTCCCGGCGATCACCTCGTCAGCGGCTTGCACGATGAGCCTGCAGAGCTCCGCTGGAAGTTTGCCCAGGTCGAGATTCACCAGCGCGCAAGCCTTCTTGAGCGTGCCGAAGGCGTGAATCAGCTCCGGAGGCATGCTGTCGCGCCCGATGTTGAAATGCAGCAGCGAGCGCTGCGTCTGCGCTCCCCAGTAAACATTTGCCGGGACTTCCACCTTCCCCATGCTGTCGGATTCAGTGCGCGTGTTGCCCTGGGATGAAGCGGCGGGTTCGGTAAAGGCGGACATGACCAGGCTCTCCTCGTTTCGGACCGTGGCGCAAGTTACAAGATGTTTTGTGGGCCTTAACCGAACAATTATACGGCGGGGGTTTCTGCGAGGCCGCTGTCGAAAGGTGCGGGCTTTGCTCTCCGGCGGCTCTCCGGCGGCTCGCGGCGGCTCAAAACCAGGTCTTACGAAGGTACTCGCGGTAAGCATCGCCAAAGGCGGCTTCCAGCACGCGCGCTTCGCGACGGGCTCGAATCTGCTGCGCCACGACCAGAATCGGCAGCATAGCCCAGAGAATTGGTTTCTGCAGCACTAGAACTAATCCAGCGAGCATCACCAATCCGAAAACATAAATGGGATTGCGAATCTTCGAGTACAGGCCGCGGGTCACCAGTTCGCGAGCCTCCGGCATTACGGAAAAAGACTTGCCCAGTTGATAGCGGGCGACGCCGACCAGGCTAACCCCGGCCACGGCCATTATCGTGCCGATGTAACGCTGCGTGTTCCAAGGGCCAGGCGAGGCTGCGAGCCACCAGAAAAGCATGGCCACGGCAAGAATCTGAACCGTGGTAAGAAAGTAAAATCGTCGAGCTTTCACGCCCATCTACTCACTCTTGCACTCGCCAGTTTTAGAAGAGACAGCCAAATTATATTGCAGAGGGCGAACGCAAACCTCCAACCGCCGCCGATCCACTCTAAGGCTGTTTGCTATCACCGGTGGCGGGTTCGCCTCCCCAAAACGAGCGGATGTTTTGCCGGAAACGTTCGCGCTGCTCAGGCGTCATGCGTTCCCGGCGCTCCGACCAGCGGCGGCGAAAATTGTGGCGACCGTAACCGTGCCGTCCCAATCCGCCAAAGAGGATCCGGCACAGCGCCAGAATTCCGATCGCTTGCCAGAAAGTGATCTGTCGCCAGGCGAAGAGCGTCGGCAGCAGCCAGTTCCACAGCCGCATCACGAGTTCACCGCCGATAAAGGTGAAGAGCAGCATCCCCAGAATCGCCAGCGGAACCACAAAAATCATTCGCATCCATCGTCGTCCCATAATCGCTCCCTCACGCTTTCGTAAATTCGTCGTAAATGTTTTGCAACCGCGCCCGCAGATGGAGCACGGCATGGCGTTTGCGGGAGAGCAACGTATTCACGCTCACCCCGGTGCGGGCCGAGATCTGCTTGAAACTTTGGCCCTCAAACTCGTGCGCCGCGAACGCCTCACGCTGTTCGGCCGGCAATTCATCGAGCGCCAGTTCGAGTTCATCGAGCAGCAGGTTGTAGTGGTAGAGCGCCTCCGGTCCGGCATCGGGCGAAGGCAGCAAGTCTTCAAAGCGCCACACGACATCGTCCCAATCGCTTTCCCCATCCTCGTCCTGGGACGCGACTGCCGTATCGCTGAAGCTCTGCGGCTTCTTCTTGCGGAAGAGATCGGTGATGCGATTGCGGGCGACGCGAAACAGCCAACCGGTGACGTGCTCGATCGGCATCAGCAGTTGATTCGCCTCCACCAGTTCATAGAAGACGTCCTGCAGAATGTCCTCGGCGTCGCGCGGATCGGGCACACGTCGGCGAATGAAGTTGCCAAGGCGGGCTTGCTCCCGCTTCACCACCTCGGAGATGCGCTCGTCACGTTCGAGTGCCATCGTCTTCAGGCTAGCCGCGTCCATCTTCTTCTACTCTTGTAGACGGATGAGGGGGCGTGAATATTGTCGAAGCGATGAAAATTGTGCCCAAAATACCGCGGCGGAGCGGTTTAGGTGCGCTCCGTCAACTTTCTTACCGCTTTGGCTATCTCTGGCAGTTTGGCGTAGGCGGCGCAGCATTTCAGCCAGAGGCGGTGATCGATGGCGGGAGCGCCACTGACCATGGCTCCCGCGGGCACGTCGTGCGGAATGCCGCTCTGCGCGATGGCAATCGCCCCGTCGCCGATTCTTACGTGGCCGCTGACCCCGACTTGCCCGGCGAGAATCACGTTGTTGCCGACGTCGGTTGTGCCCGCAAGTCCCACTTGGGCGCAAAGAAGAGTGTCCTGGCCGATGGTGCAACTGTGACCCACATGGACCAAGTTGTCGATTTTTGCGCCTCGTCCAATGCGCGTTTCGCCGATGCTGGCGCGATCGATGCACGCGTTGGACTGGATTTCGACCTCGTTCTCAATAACGACGTTCCCAGATTGCACGATTTTGTGCCACCGGCCGGCGTCGTCCTTGGCGAAGCCGAAGCCATCCGAGCCCACGACCGCTCCGTTTTGCAACAGCACATTGTCACCCAAATGGCAGAATTCACGGACCACGGCATGCGAATGGGCGAAGAAGTTCTTGCCGATTCTGGCTCCGCGGTAGATCACGACGTGGGAGAGGATGACGGCGTTGTCTCCGACTACGACATCCTGATCGATGACGACGTAGGCACCCAGGTGTGCGTTCTTGCCCACCTTCGCCTCAGGATGCACCACGGCGGTGGGATGAACTCCGGGCGGGTAATGGGGCGACTGGTGGAACAGTTCGAGAGCTTTCGCCCATGCCAGGTAGGGATTGCTGCTACGCAGCATGCCGGTCGCGATGGCGGGGAAGTCCTGGGCGACGATCACAGCCGAAGCCTTCGTCGTCCGAGCGGCGGCGTTGTACTTGGGGTTGGAAACGAAAGTGAGCTGGCCGGGGCCTGCGTGTTCAATGCCCGATACGCCAGTGATTTCGATATCCGAGGGCGCATTCTGGATCTGCGCGTTCAAAGCGGAAGCGATGGCGGCAAGTTTCATGCCATCAGGTTCTCAGGTCTTGATTCGGGTTTCAAGGAGCGGATGGGAGGGACTTGTCGCGCAATACTTGCCGGACATCGCCAGCCTCCATACCATACACTTATTCTGTTTGACTCCCGCTGGTCCATCTTTGGTCTTTGGTCCATACTTTGGTCGATACTTTGCTCGAAACTCTGGTCGATAGTCTGGTAGATGGTCTTCGTTCCGGCGACGCACGGGCGCTGGCTAGAGCCATCTCGATGGTCGAGAATCGCAGCGCGGGCTGGCCGGAACTTCTCAAAGCGATTTTTCCGCATACCGGCAAAGCGCGGGTGATGGGTCTGACGGGGGCACCGGGAGCGGGCAAGAGCACTTTAGTCGATCAGTTGGCCAGGCACTATCGCCAGCAGAATCAGACGGTCGGCATTATCGCGGTGGATCCGACCAGCCCCTACACGGGCGGGGCCATTCTCGGTGACCGCATACGGATGCAGGATCATTACGGCGACTCCGGAATTTACATTCGCAGCATGGCCACGCGCGGCTCGCTCGGCGGCTTGGCCCGCGCCACGGCGGATGCCACCAGCGTGCTCGATGCCTCGGGACGCGACGTGATTATGATCGAAACCGTCGGTGTGGGGCAGGACGAGGTCGATATTGTTCGCCTAGCCGATGTTACGGTGGTGATTCTGGTGCCCGGCATGGGAGACGATGTGCAAACCATTAAAGCCGGCATCATGGAAATCGCCGACATCTTCGTCATCAACAAGAGCGATTACGAAGGAGCCGAGCGGGTGGAGCGGGAAATTCGCGCCATGCAATCCCTGGCGCCGCGCCATGACCGCTGGACGCCTCCCATTGTGAAAACCGTGGCGAGTGACGGAGCGGGAACCGCCGATTTGGCGGAGGCCATCGTCCGCTACGAAAGCTATTTGCAAAAAGAAAACTTGCGATGGAAAAGGACTGTCGAAAACTGGCGGCAACGGCTAATCGAAATGCTGCGCGATGCGATGCTGGAAAAGGCGCAAGCGCAGTGGGATATGGCCACCCTGGAGCGCTATGCGGCCGAGATCGCGGAACACAAACGCGATCCCTATTCCCTGATTGAAGGAATCGTCGCCGGGCTCGGGGGAAACGCTTAGCGGACGAATATGTCTGCGGTTGCCCGATTCCCGTCTGGACGGTGCGGAGAGTTCAAATGTTTGAGATCGATCATCTCGGTATTGCGGTGAAGTCGCTCGCGGCCTCCAAGTCTATTTACGAGAAATTGGGGTTGACTATTTCTCCCGAAGAAACTGTCCAGGAGGAAAAAGTACGGCTGGTGATGGTGCCGGTGGGCGAGAGCCGGCTGGAATTGTTGGAAGCGACCTCGGACGATTCTCCTATCGCGAAATACATCGCCCGGCGGGGCGAGGGCCTCCACCATATTTGCCTGCGCGTTCGCGATCTGGAAGCAGTGGTTACGAGATTGAAGAACGATGGGGTTCGACTTGTGTCGAACGATATTAAGACGGGAGCGGGCGGCCATCGCTACGTTTTTGTGCATCCGCAAGGCACGGCGGGCGTGCTGCTGGAATTAGTAGAGAGCTAAGAAATTTGCGGTTGTGAGTTGAACGGACTTAGCTTTTCAATCGCAACTGACCATCAGCGGCCACAGATGTCTCTTATTCTCTCAGTCGATACTTCCGGCAGACAAGGCAGTGTCGCATTGGCGCGCGCCACGCCGGGAGAACATGAGGTCGATGTGCTGGAAATCGTGCCCCTCGCGGGCGGCGCGTTTTCGGCGCAGCTTGTGCCCCAGATAGCCGCTCTCCTGCAAAACCATGGCTACACGAAAAGCGCCGTGGATGCATTCGCCGTGGTCACCGGTCCCGGATCGTTTACCGGACTGCGAGTAGGCCTGGCGGCCATTAAAGGGTTGGCCGAGATCCTGCGGAAGCCCATCGTTGCGGTGTCATTGCTGGAGGCGTTTGCCCACAGCGGTTCAGCGCGCGGCCGAGTTCTCTCCGCGCTCGATGCCGGTCGCGGAGACGTTTACCTTGGCGATTACGAAGTCTACGTTGAAGCTGAGGCGCATTGCCGTATGCACAGTGAACGCCTGTTGAGCCGCGCGGAATTCCTGGCCGAAATCTCTCTGCCCGAGAATAAGAGGGCCTATGCAACCGGGATGGTTGTCGTCACACCCGAGGCTGGGCTTGTGGAAATGGCACGGTCTGCCGGAATTCGCGCCGAACTGGTGGAGTATCCGAATATCGCGTGCATAACACGGCTGGGTTGGGAGCGACTGGAGCGCGGCTGCATTGTGCAACCCGAAGAGCTGGACGCCAACTACATCCGCCGCTCGGACGCTGAAATTTTCTCCGCGCCGCGCCCCGAGCTTTCGGCAGCCATCCGCGCCGCCGCCCTCGGCGATGTGCCCGCCCTGCTCGCGCTGGAGCGGGAAATGACAACCTCGGCTCATTGGACGCGCGAGCATTACGTCCAGCGGGTGCAGGCCGGAATGGTCATGCTGGCTGAGAAGTCCGGCCGCCTGTGCGGATTCCTATGCGCGCAAGTCGCCGGCGAATGGGAGATCGAAAACCTGGTGGTGAGCGCGTTGTTCCGGCGGCAAGGTGTCGCTCGGCGCCTGGTGCACGCCCTGATTCAAAGCGCAAGGGATCGAGGCGCGTCAACGCTGCTGCTGGAAGTCCGCGAATCGAATTTGCCGGCCCGCCAGTTGTACGAAAAGCAGGGATTCGAGGTCACGGGCCGACGGCCTATGTACTACCGCGATCCTCCCGAGGACGCCCTGCTTTACGCCCTGCGAATCTCCGGCTTATGAGATGAAAAACCTCGTGTTTCCTGCACTGTTTCTGCACTTTTCTGAACTATGAGTTGCACCACAGCCGGTGCAATTGCGCGGTCGCCGCCGGTCCTTCGGCGGTGGAAATCTACCGGCACAACCCCATTGAACGGTTACCGATTCTTGTGCTACGGTGTAACCGCACGGTAACAAAAAGCAGGAGGTCGAGCTCGGATGCTGACTCCCGGAGAGCAACTCCCGACCAGCCACGAACAGTTCCAAAAGCTGGTTCAGGAGCACTCACAATATTCCCAACGCCTCGAATCCCTCACCCAAAAACGATACCTCACCGACGACGAAAAGCTTGAGGAAGTGCGACTGAAGAAATTGAAGTTGCGCCTCAAGGACCAGATGCAAAGTATGGAACATAGCGTGCGGCAGTCGGCCTAGCCTGCATTCGGTTTGGCCGGCAAGATTGGTGCCGAGCGGGACTGTCGACAAGGCACGCGATTTTTTAGTGTCTCCGATTTCGTTCCATCCAAGGGTGCGCCCAGGTTTTGAGCCTCCCAAAATATCAAAACGCGCTTTCCTCTGATACCGCATCATCCTGCGGACCGGCATTGAGCATTCAACCTGGCTGAGCGGCCGCGTGGCATGAGCCCGCAATCCGTGAATGGGCCGCCGGAGAACCAAGGGACACATTCCGCCCATATAATGGGGGTTCTTTTCAGCGTAGGTCTGAAATAGGTTTCGATATATGGTTCCAGATGGGTTCGGGATATATTTCGCAATATAGGTCGCGATATGGTTCGAGACGGCTACTTTTACGGTGTGGGAAGCCTGGTCGCCGCTGCGGTGATCACTCGCCTCGCGGCCTGGCCCTATGCCGTTCCGGTTTTGCTTCTGGGCGCGTTCTGTCTCTGGTTTTTCCGCGACCCGGAGCGCCGGATTCCGGCACTCCCCGGTGCCATCGTGTCGCCCGGGGACGGAAAGGTCACCGATGTCTCTGTGGTTATGGTTGAGGGAGTCTCGCTCCAGCGCATCAGCATCTTTCTGAGCGTGTTCAACGTGCATGTGAATCGCTCGCCGATTGCCGGAGTGATTCGCGACGTTCGATATCAGCGCGGCCAGTTCCTCAACGCCATGAATGCGCACTCGGCGGAGCATAACGAGCAGAATATCGTCACCGTCGAAGGCGACGGCCGGACCGTAATTTTCAAGCAGATTGCCGGCCTGATCGCCCGCCGCATCGTTTTTAATTTCAAGGTGGGAGACCGGGTGGCGTGCGGCGAGCGCGTGGGCCTGATCAAATTTGGATCCCGTGTGGATGTGCTGGTCGATCGGGACGCCGCCATTCAGGTTAAGGTCGGCGACCGCGTCCAGGGAGGAGCGTCGGTGCTGGCTTTGCAATCAACGGCGCAAGCGGGGGATTCGCGAGTCGGGATGGGTCTTCGCGGCGTTCCAGCGGGCCAAGCGCGTCTGGTCCGCGATGACCTAATATGACCTAGAATGCTACCGGTATTGGTAGACGTGAATCTGGACTCTCGTGTCAGGATTGTCGTATCAGAAATGTCTTGCCAGAAATATGGATGAGCATATTCAGGAACGTCGCGAATCCGACCGGCAGCGCGGCAAGTTGCGCAAGGGCATGTATATTCTGCCCTCGTTGTTCACGACTGCGAATATCGCGGCCGGGTTTTACGCGATCCTCCAGACCGTGTACGGCACAACCGGTGAAGCCTGGCACATGGATTTCGCGGCCAAGGCCATCGGCTTTGCGGTTCTGTTTGACGGCCTCGACGGCAGGATTGCCCGCATGACCAATACCGCCAGCGATTTTGGCCGGGAACTGGATTCGCTCGCCGACGTCATCACCTTCGGCGTGGCCCCCGCGCTGCTGGCATGGATGTGGGGCTTTCGTTTATTGCCCGATGTGATCGCACCCGACCTGGGCGTGAAGATTAAGGATCTCGGCTCGATCGCGTGCTTTGCTTTCCTGATGGCGGGCGCCAGTCGCCTGGCGCGCTTCAATATTGCCAGGAACCCGCAACCCTCGAATCCCGGTCGCCCGGGGAAGAAGTATTTTGTCGGAATGCCGATTCCGGCCGGGGCGGGAGTGATCGCAGCCATCGTGCATTACTCCGCCGGCGTCCCTGTCACTTCCTGGGTTACGGCCATGAGTTGGCTGATGATGGTGGTCGTGGTGGGTTACCTGATGGTCAGCACCTGGCGTTTTTACAGCTTCAAGGATATCGATTTTCGTTCCCGCCACCCGTTCCGGCTCATCATGCTGATGGCGGTGGTGCTGGCCTCGATCTGGTACTTTTCCCGGCCGGCTCTTTTCGCCATTGCGATTTTGTACATGGCTTCGGGCGTACTGTGGCGCTTGCAGTGGATTTTTCACAGAAGATCTCCTCCTGCACCTCCGATGTATCGGGAGGCATCTCACACTTCATGACTTCCCTCCCCAAGGTTTCGCTTTCCAAGTCGGCCGGTTCGCCAGGCGAGTTCCGCGGCGTCAACCTGTATCGTGTGGCCCTGGTAGGAGCGGCGTCGCTTAAAGGCAAAGAGGTGGCCGAGATTCTGCGCGAGCGGAATTTTCCGGCCGTCGATATACGTCTCCTCGATGACGACGAGACCCTGGGCCGGTTGGAAGCGGTGGGCGACGAGATGAACTTCATTCAGAGCATCCGCGCGGAACAGTTCGAGCGCGTGGACTTTGCTTTCTTCGCATCCGACCCCCGTTCCACCACCAGTTATTGGAAAGCCGCGCGCGACCTTGGCGATACCATCGTCGACCTTACCTACGCCTTGGAAGAGGAGCCGGGAGCGGCCGTGCGCTCGCCCTGGATCGAGCGCCAGACGGGTCAACCCATCGCCCCCGAGTTGCAGCCCGGGCCGGTGGTGGCGGCTCATCCCGCGGCCACCGTACTGGCCATGCTCGCCTTGCGCAGCCAGAAGCGGGGAAAAGTAAATCGCATGGTGGCGACCGTGTTGGAGCCGGCTTCCGAGAACGGGCAGAAAGGCATGGACGAACTTCACGAACAAACCGTGAATCTGCTTTCCTTCCAGGATTTGCCGAAGAATGTGTTCGATATTCAGGTCGCTTTCAATCTGGTGGCGCATTATGGACAAAGGTCGAACCTGGCGCTGGAAGCGGTGTCACAACGAATCCGAAAGCACTACCGGCAAATCGCCCCAGCCGCCCCGGAGTTCACCCTGCAAGTGCTCCAGGCACCGGTCTTTCACGGCCATGGTTTTTCCGTGTATCTGGAAATGGAGAAACCGGTGGACCTCGCCGACCTCGCCCAAGCCATGGCGGGCGAGCATTTGCTGGTGAGTGGCGATCCCGCCGACACACCCACGAATGTCAGCGCCGCCGGTCAGCCGGATATCCTGCTGGCCATGAGTGCGGACGAGACTCACAAGAACGGCGTATGGCTTTGGGCGACCACTGACAATCTGCGCGTCGCGGCTTTAACGGCCGTGGAGTGCGCCGAGATGTTGACTGCATCGCGTCCGAAGGGGCAGATTCAATGATCGTTTGCTTCCCCTGGCGGTTGCTGGCCATTGAGCTGTGTCTGGCCCTGGGAGCGAGCGGTTGCGGCTATCACACCACCGGAAAATCAGCCGCGCTGCCCCCCAATATACGCACGATTGCCATCCCCGGATTCATCAGCCACAGCCAGACGTTTCGCATCGAACAACTTCTCACCGACTCAGTGGTGCGCGAAGTCAATGCCCGCACCCAATACCGTGTTCTCCACGATGCGCACAGCGACGCCGACGCCCTGCTCTCGGCCACCGTGCTAGCCGCTTCCGCCACCCCGCTGGCGTATGACTCTCAAACCGGACGCGCGGCCAGCGCGCTGGTGACGGTGAGTGTGCAAGTCCGGCTCACTGACCGCCAGGGCAAGGTGCTCTTCGAGAATCCCTCCTATCTTTTTCATGAACAGTACGAGATTTCGCGCGATCTTCCCAGTTTCTTTCAGGAAGACTCTCCGGCCGTGGACCGTTTATCGCGCGACTTCGCGCGGACGCTGGTGGCCAATATTCTGGAGGCGTACTGATGCGCGCCTTCAGCCAGGCGGACCGATTTTTTTCGGAGCTGGAATCCCGCAAACTAAGGCCGGCGTATGTGCTGGTCGGCGATGAGGCGTTTTTTCGCAAACGCTGCCGCAATGCCATCCTCGAACATCTGGTGGCGCCGGACTCGCGCGACTTCGGATTGTTTGAGTTCGATCTGGCCGAGACTTCGCTGAACGAGATTCTGGATCGCGCCCGCACGCCATCCCTGATGGCGCCTTTTCAAGTCTTCTTTGTACGCGGAGTGAAGGCCCTCTTCGGCCGGGGATCGAACGAGGAGAAGATGGGGGCGATCGCGGCCTACTGCAAGAATCCGAATCCCGACGCCCTGATTGTTTTCGTGGCCGACCACATCAGCATTCCCGCCGACGCCCGCCGCATGGAGATGAACGACCGCGATCGCTACCAGAAAATCCGCGAAGATATGGGCTCGTTCTGCGGCATTGTGGAGCTGTCGCGGGTGGAGGAAGGCGAGGCCGTCCGCTGGATTGGCGAGTATTGCGCCACGCGCGGGGTAAAAATCGACGCCGATGGCGGCCGCGAACTGGTCGACTGCCTGGGCGGCGACATGATGATGGTGTCCAACGAATTGGAGAAACTGATTCTCTACGTTGGGGAAAAGAAAACGATAACCCTGGGCGATGTCGAGACCATGGTGCTGGCGGCGAAACAGCGTTCGTTATATGACTTGACGGATGCGATTTCGTCGAAAGATCGTGTGCGCGCGCTGCAGGTGCTCGATGGCCTGCTTTCGACCGGTGATGGCGAAGACGCGGCCATCGGCCATCTTTTCATGCTGGCCAAGACGTTTCGCCAGATGCTGGTCATTCTGGAGCGGAATGTGCGCGACCAGCGTATGCTGTGGGCCGCGCTGTGGCAGGGCTTTCGGGTGCCTCCTTTCGCCGCCGACGATATCATCCGGCAGGCTCGGCGCTACAAATCGAAGAGAGAACTGACGCGCGCGATTCGTCTGGTCGCCAGGGCGGATCTCGCGTTGCGCTCGAATCCTCCGGGAAAACGGCTGGTTTTGGAAAAACTGATTCTGGATCTCGCGACCGAACCCAGAGTGGAAACAACCGAGGGATGGAAGCAGGAAGAGTTACCGGTGTAGCTGGCCGAATTGCCTTTCGTTGGTAAGAGTGGGCAGGCACGCCACCGCGACGACCCCGGCTGTGGGCGAGACAAACTTTAAGAGGAACGCCAATCGTGAATTGGGCGCAGGAATCGATACTGGTCACCGGCGGCACGGGATCATTCGGCAGGAAATTCGTAGAAATCATGTTGCGCGACTATCATCCCCGACGCCTGGTGGTGTTCAGTCGCGACGAATTGAAGCAGCATGAGATGAGAACCGCGGGCTTCGACGATCCCTGCATGCGATATTTCATCGGAGATGTGCGGGATGTGGATCGCCTGAAGCGGGCGCTCTCGGGGGTAACAGTGGTCGTGCACGCGGCCGCGCTCAAGCAGGTTCCGGCGTGTGAATACAATCCCTTTGAAGCCATCCAGACCAATATCATCGGCGGCCGCAATGTGATCGATGCGGCTATCGACCAGGGTGTGCGTCGCATTATGGCGCTCAGCACCGACAAGGCGGTGAATCCGATCAATCTCTACGGGGCCACCAAACTGTGCGCGGAAAAAGTCTTTGTCCAGGCCAACGCTTATGCCGGCGCCCAGAATACTCGTTTCAGTTGCGCCCGCTACGGCAACGTTGTGGGCAGCCGGGGCAGCGTGATTCCCATCTTTATGGAGCAGCGCCGCCGCGGCCGCATCACCATAACCGACCCCCGCATGACACGGTTCTGGCTCACCCTGGAGCAGGGCGTGAAATTTGTGATCCGCTGCCTGGAGCAGATGCACGGCGGCGAGATTTTCGTTCCCCGCATCCCCAGCATGCGGCTGGCGGATTTGGCGGAGACGATTGCCCCGGGATGCGAAATCGAATACGTCGGCATTCGTCCGGGCGAAAAGTTGCACGAAGTTCTGGTGTCGGAAGACGAGTCGCGCCATACCCTCGAAGCGCAAGAGGAAGATATGTACGTGATTCAACCTTCGCATCCGTGGTGGAAGTCGGAGAACTGGATCAACGGCAAGCCGCTCCCGGAAGGCTTCCGATATTCCAGCGACAGCAACGAGCGTTGGCTGACGCGGCGTGAGTTGCAAGGGTTAGTCGCACCCGAGGCGGGCGCGGAAGAAGCCGTTCCCAGCCGCGCGTAGGAAGTCGCCGGAACGGCGGCGCTGCCCCTGACAACATTTACCATCGCTTAACCATCGCTCTGAGCATGCCTGACTCTCAACCCGACGTGGAGCACGCGCAACTGGCGGTCAATGGCGGCGTCCCGGTGCGCCAGACCTATTGCCCTACGGCCGGCAAAGTCTGGATGACGCGGACATCGAAGCGGTCGTCGAGGTTTTGCGGTCCGATTGGCTGACCACCGGGCCGAAGGTTGGCGAGTTCGAAGAGCGATTTGCCGCATGCGTGGGGACGCGGCACGCGGTCAGCTTCAGTTCGGGCACGGCAGCCTTACACGGCGCGGCTTACGCCGCCGGTCTCGGCGCGGGGGATGAAGCCGTCACCACGCCCATGACTTTTTGCGCCACGGCGAACTGCGTTTTATATCAGGGCGCTCAACCTGTCTTCGCTGACGTGTCGGCCGACACGCTCAACCTCGATCCTGAGAAAGTCTGCGAAAAAATTACCCCGCATACCAGGGCCATTATCGCCGTAGATTATGCGGGACATCCCGCCGCTCTCGCCGAACTCGGGCATCTGGCCCAGGCTCAATCCCCGCCGCTGGTGTTGATCGAAGATGCCAGCCACGCGCTGGGCGCGGAGTACGAGGGCAAAAAAGTGGGCGGCATTGCCGATATGACGGTGTTCAGTTTTCATCCCGTCAAACACCTGACAACCGGCGAAGGTGGGATGGTGACCACGAACGACGGACGTCTCGCCGAAACCTTGCGCCGATTTCGCAATCACGGCATCAGCAGCGAAGCCCGCGACCGGCAGCAAGCCGGCAAGTGGTTTTATGAAATGGTGCTCCTCGGATTCAACTACCGGTTGACCGATATTGCCTGCGCCCTGGGACTTTCACAACTCGAAAAACTGCCCGCGAACCTGGCGCGGCGGCGGGAAATTACCGCCCAATATCACTCTGCCTTCCATAATTTGGCGGGAGTTGCTCTTCCGGTGGTGCGCGACGGAGTCATGCCGGCGTGGCATCTCTATCCCATCCGGCTTAAGCTGGAAATGCTCACGGTGGGCCGCGCGGAAATTTTCCACGCGCTGCGGGCGGAGAACATCGGCTGCAACGTCCACTATATCCCCGTCCATCAGCATCCCTATTATCGCGAACGTTTCGCTTCCAGGGCCGGGGAAAGCTATCCCGTGGCGGAAGATGCCTATGAGCGGTTGATCAGCCTGCCCATGTTTCATGCCATGACAGCGCAGGATGTGGACGACGTGACTTGCGCGCTCAGAAAGATTCTGACGCATTACCTGAAAAAGGACATTCGCGCGGAATCGCGGGCAAGGAGCCCGTCCCTGTAGGGTGACAGGCGGATGCGGCGAACCGAACCTACCAGGCGGTCCACCCGCCATCCACCGGCAAATTAACTCCGGTTACGTATGAGGAAGCATCGGACGCCAGGAATAACAGTGGTCCTGCCATCTCTGCCGGACGGCCGCAACGCTGCATGGGAATTTTGCTCTGCAGGCGACCCTGAAAGTCGGTATCCCGCTCCAGGTATTTTGCGCTGGGAAATGGTCCCGGACTGATGCAGTTCACCCGAATCCGTTGCGGCGCGAGATGGCATGCCGCGTATCGCGTCAGTTGGATCAGCGCCGCCTTGGCTGGTCCGTAATAGGGGGGACTGTTCGCTCCGCTCGTGCCATAAATTGCGGGATCGGGGCTGACGCTGCCGTACATCGACGCAATGTTGATCACCGATGCCCCGCCCTGCCTCGAAGACCCCGCCGTTTTCAACCAGGGGATCGCCGTTTGCAGAAGCTGAAACGCCGCCGTCACGTTCACCCGATAGGCTTTCTCAAAATCGAGAGACAAGGCGGTCTCCATGGTGCCGGGACTCCCCGCGCTGGCGTTGTTCACCAACACATCCAGCCGGCCGTATTGCGCTCCGATCAGGCTCATGTGGCGACGGATCGCGGCTTCGTCGGTCACGTCAAAGCAGGCGGCGGAGGCGCTCAGACCCGCACTCTTCAACTCCTCGACGAAGGTCTCAAGCGCGTCGGCCGTGCGTGCGTTCAAAATTACGTGCGCGCCCGCCGACGCCAACGCTCTCGCCATCGGCCGGCCGAGCAGTCCGGTTGCGCCCGAGAGAAAGGCTACCGTGCCTGCCAGCCGAAACGTCAACGACGAATCGGAATCGTGGTCGCTGGGTTTACTTTGCAGATTGCTCATGGATAATTTTCCACCGCGACGGATTCAATAAACTTTCGGGCGCTATCGGCTTCAGACTTTCCAGTTCAGCGCACTGCTCCGGCTTTAGTTTAGGCAGGCAAAACAATCTCAGGTTCTCCTGCAACTGCTCCGGCGTTTCGCACCCGACGACCACGCTCGAGATCCAGGGTTGCGAGCGCACATAGGCCAGACAAAGGTCGGCTAGGCTCTCCCTTTCGAATTCGTCGGCGAGTTCCCGGAGTCGGCGCAAACGCGCGGCCACGTCAAACTCCGCTACTCCCGGCCAGACTTGCGCCGGGCTTATCAGCAGTCCTTGCAATAGCGCGCTGCGCGCATGCACCACAACGTCGGGACGCTCCATCAAAGCGCGGTCAACTCCGTGAGCTTTCCAGCGCCAATCCAGAACGTTCATGGGAATCTGCAAATGGCCGACTGCCGGATCCCGCAGGAGTTGCAGGGCTTCGATAGGGTCATAAACCGAAGCTCCCAAAGTACCGATCGTTCCTTCACCCTCAGCCTGCAATTCCAACAGGCGTCGCCACGCCGCTCCTCCCCATGCGTGGTAGTGCTGGAAGCGATGCAATAGCAAGGTCGATATCCGTGGCACCCGCAGCTCTTCGCAAGAAGTTTTGACCGATTCATCGACTGCGGCGCGAACTCTTGCCGGTGCGGCATCGTGTCCCAGGGAAGCCAGCGAATCCAGTTTGGTGACGACCTCAACTCTCGATCGCCAGGCTCCGGCCAGCGCATCGCCCAGAACTGATTCTGCCGTGCCGTAACTTCGCGCTGTATCCAGAACCGTTACTCCATGAGAAATTGCCTGACGCACCATGCGGACGGCCGTTGGTTGCGCCGGCTGGCCGACATGGTTAACGATTCCATATTCCATCCCCAGTTGCGCCGTGCCCAGTGTCATTTCACTGTGGATGCCCCTCGGAGATGCTCGATACGGAACACGAAACCGGGGCTCTCCCGGAAGCTGCGCCAGTCTCATCGCGAGTTCGAGCCAACCGATTCGCAACGGCTGATCGACCTCCTGGAACAAGCGGAGGAGTCGCTGATAATCTTCCTCATCGTCAAGGGTGCAGCGCAAGTGGCTCAGGTCGGATGCGCCGAAGTCCCGGGGAGTGTGCATCGCGACCCTGCAATTTCGCCGGATCCAGGGCGTGACGTGCTCGCGATCCTCGGGATGGTTTGCCCGCACGTGCGCCCGGCGCAGCGCCGCAACCGTAAATGCCTCTGCTCCTATTCCGTAGGGTAGGCGGCTCTGCGGGGAGTGCTGCGAGAGATAGTCCACGCCGGCGGCGGCGAACGCCGCCAGCAGTTCCTGCACGAAATTGCCATCGGGAACAACATTGTCGCCGGTAAGCCGAACCACGATACTCTCTTCGGGCAAATCCTTCGCGGCCAGGGCGAAGCGGGCCAGCACATCCTCCAGAGGTCCGCGGACGACGCGGAGATGATGTTGCTCCATGAAACTTGTGAGGTCATCATCGGAAGCCGCGGTCGACGTGGCCACGGACACCTCGAGCCCGGTGTTGCTTGCCCTTAAAGCGGCCAGCACCGCGCTAGGATATCCCCCCATCGGCAACATAGCTTTTCCCGGCAGGCGGGTGCTGTCCGTGCGCGCCTGCATGATAAGGAGTGCTTTCATGGCGACTGGAGAAACCGATTCGAGAGCGAGAGCTTCGCCTTCCGTGACGAATCGGATGGATTGTACACCGGCATCCGTAAGCGGCGTCGGTGGCAGTGCTCCGCAAAGTGTTGGATACTGGGAACGCCCATGATTGGTAAGACGGCGGGAAACCTGCGCGGGGAAATCCTTTTGCTCCGCGCCGATGCTTCGGTTGCCATCGGCACCGGCCACGTCATGCGCTGCCTGGCGCTGGCGCAGGCCTGGCAGGACGCGGGAGGGAAAGTCACGTTCGCCATGGCGCAATCCACTCTCCCGATCAAGGAACGCGTGCTGAAAGAGAAGTTTACATTCGTTCCGATTGCCGCTGCGCCGGGGAGCGCAGACGATGGCAATCAACTGTTAACGTTGGCTCGTGCTCAGCGTCCTCGCTGGATTGTGATCGACGGTTACCAGTTTGGCGAAGGTTATCAGCGGGCTCTTAAGAACGAAGGGTTTGATGTGTTGCTCATCGACGACAACGGCCGCGAGGGGATTTTCGCGGCGGATCTCGTGTTGAACCAAAACATGCACGCCAACCAGGGCCCCGCGCTCTATCGAAATCAAAGTCGCGAAACTTACACCACGCTGCTTTTGGGGACGAAATACGCGCTGCTGCGGCGGGAATTTCTGGTTGCCGGCGAGAGCAGGCAGATCGCGCCGGTCGGCCGGAAGATTCTCGTGAGCATGGGTGGAAGTGACCCGGACAATGCCACATGCCGTGTGATGGAGGCGATTGAGCGGTTTGAGGCGGAAAGGCTGGAGGTGGCATTAGTCGTGGGGGAAGCAATCCGCACCTGGCGGCCGTCACGGACGCGGCGTCCAAGTCGCGACACAGTTGCCGCGTGCTAAGCGACGTGAAGAACATGCGCGAGATCATTGCATGGGCCGATTTCGCCGTTTCGGCCGCGGGCAGCGCCTGCTGGGAATACTGCGCGCTCGCGCTTCCCGCGATCTTGATCGCGGTCGCGGAAAATCAAAGGGCGAATTCTGAGGCCTTGCATGCGGCCGGCGCGGCGCGTCTGGTAGCGGGTGGATCGGGATTTCCGATTTCTGAAATGACCGAGCTGATTTCGCGTCTCGTCAAATCCCCGTCCGAACGCGAATCTTTATCGCGGACCGCCGGCAGCCTGGTGGACGGCAAGGGAGCCAGTCGCGTGCTGGGGATCATGCTCGGCAAAAACATGTTGCAGGCGCAAGCGGAATGAGCGCCACGGCCACGCTGCGAGATGCGGCTCCGGGCGATAGAGATCGTATTCTGGCATGGCGCAACCTGCCCCGAGTGGCCGACTACATGTTCACCGATCACGTGATCAGTGCACAGGAGCACGCGGCCTGGTTCGCGCGCATTCTTCAGGATCCGACTTACAAATATTGGATCATTGTCTGCGACGGTGAAGATGTGGGTGTGGCGAATCTCTATGGCATCGACGTCTTAAACCGGCACTGTTACTGGGGTTTCTACGTCGGAGAACCCAAAGTCAATATGCGGAACGGCAGTGTGGGAACGCGCGTTGAGTTTGCGGTGCTCAACCACGTGTTCGAGGACATGAAATTTGAAAAGCTCAGTTGCGAGAGTCTCGCACTGAACCGCGGCGTCATTGCCATGCATCGCCGCTTCGGCTTCGCGCAGGAAGGATTCTTCCGCCGGCAGGTTTGGAAACAGGGAAGGTTTCATGACGTGGTCCGCATGGCGATTCTGAGGGAAGAGTGGCAAGCGCTGCGGCCGCGATTCCAGCGGATGTTGACCGAGGCGGCGGATCAGCTCCAGCAAACCGAGTAGCAAGCAATCAGGTGTCCTGTTGTCCCCAGCACACCGCGCGGTCGCGCCGGGCGCTCGCCGTAAACCCTCGCCGTAAAATGAAGATGTACAATTTCGATCTTGATCCCGCTGAGCCGTGAACCCTGTTGATGAAGCTCACAAGCAGACTGACAACATGTTTGAACCGGTATTGACCATCGGACAGCGCCGAATCGGACCCTCACACCCGGTGTATGTTGTGGCCGAGTTGTCGGCCAATCATGGTCAGGACTTCGACCAGGCGGTGCGCATCCTGCGCGCCGCCAAAGACGCCGGGGCGGACGCGGTCAAGCTCCAGACTTATACCGCGGACACGATCACGCTGCGCAGCGACAGGGAATGTTTTCGCATCACCGGCGGAACTTTGTGGGACGGCCGCATTCTGCACGATCTTTACCAGGAGGCGTTTACTCCCTGGGACTGGCAGCCCCGGCTGAAGAAGATCGCAGAAGAGTTGGGGATGGATTTATTTTCCAGCGCATTCGACGACAGCGCAGTCGATTTTCTGGAACAGATGAACGTTCCGGCGCATAAGCTGGCGTCGTTTGAACTGGTGGATGTCGGCCTGATTCAGAAGATGGCTCGGACCGGCAAGCCTCTGATTCTATCCACGGGCATGGCGAGCGAACCGGAGATATCGGAGGCGGTCGAGGCGGCACGAGCAGCCGGGGCGAATCAGATCGCGCTGATGAAGTGTACCAGCGCCTATCCCGCCGCTCCGGAGGAGGCAAACCTGCGTACGATCCCTGAGCTAGCGCGGCGTTTCGGCTGTCCCGTGGGACTCTCGGATCACACCATGGGCATTGCGGTTCCGATCGCCGCGGTAGGGCTGGGCGCGTGTATCGTGGAAAAACATCTCTGCCTGCGACGGGCGGATGGCGGACCGGACGGTGCTTTTTCCCTGGAACCGGCGGAATTTAAGGCGATGGTAGAAGCGGTGCGCCTGGCCGAGAAAGCTCTCGGCTCCGTGCACTTCGGTTGCTCACCCCGCGAGGCCAACAGCCTTAAGTTTCGCCGCTCCCTGTTTGTGGTCGAAGACATCAAGAAAGGCGAATCACTGACCATGCGGAACGTGCGTTCGATTCGTCCCGCGGACGGATTGCATCCGCGCCACCTGAACGAAGTTCTGGGAAAACATGCCGCCTGCGATGTCGAACGGGGAACGCCGCTCACCTGGGCGCTGGTATCGGACTAGCCGACTGACGCCTCTCTTCTGATCTCCGGCCCGGTTTTCATGCCAACACTTCTCCTCCATTCCGCCGATGACTTTAACGCTTCCTGGACGCGTCAGCGGTGGGATCGCGTCATCGACCTGGGCCGTGCGCCACAATCATTTTACGAGCAGCAAAGCGCCGCGCTGGGCTGCCCTATGTCCAGCATTTTCGACCTGGCGGTTGAGGTCGAAGACCTGCTAGCGTGGCGGCAACGATTTGCACTCGGAATGGGCAGCGTGGTCGATCGCTTTGGCATTGACTGGTGGGACGTGATCAGTCCGCAGTTGCAGCCCGAGCTACAGGACGTGCAACTCGCGCTGCGTTTGGCCGGCGAACTCAAAGATTCTCGCGCCCTGGTCGCAAGCCGCCCCTCGCTGACAGCGGAAATTCTGCGGCTCGAACTGGGCATTCCCGCAAAGATTCTGCGGCCTGAAGGAAGTCAGGGAATCGCGGGAGGCGTAATCCGTCTCGGCATTGCGGCGGCCGACCTCGGCTGGGTGCAACTGCGGCAGGTGCTCTTCGACAAATACGACCCCCACTATTTGTGGCGCAGGAAGCTTGCTCACACCGACGCTCCGCTGTCTACGGGAAAATCGGAGCCGATCGTGCTGCTGCCCTCCGCCTATTCCAATGTCACCCGCACCGCCCTCGGTTACGCTCGCGTTTTGCCCGGGCAAAAGTTTTTGCTGGTGCTGGCGCGCGAGTCTGCTGCCGTATCGCCCGTTCCCGCGAATGTGGCCACAGCATCGCTGGCCGGCTTTGCCGCAAGCGATTACGATCCCGCTGAATTGCAGAGACTTTGCGGAGCCTGGCAAGAGATGGAGCAGTCGCTGCAGAACGTGCCGGTATTCCGTTTGGCCTCACAGGCCGGAATCTTCAAGAAAATCGCGCGCCGTTTGCGCTGGGGAATCGCGGTTCGCGATGCCTGGATTCGAGTCTTTGAGACGCGCACGATTGCCGCGTGTCTGAGCGCCGACGATTCCAATCCCTATACTCGCATCCCCTTGTTGCTGGCCGCGCAGAGGGGACTCGCGGCGGTCCCATGCCATCATGGTGCGCTCGACTTCGGCATGGCATTCAAGAGGCTGCGCTCCTCGACTTATCTGGCTAAGGGCGATATGGAAAGCGATTATTTGCAGCGCGCGTGCGGCGTTGATGGCGGTAGTATCCGGCTGGGAGTGCCGGCGTCCCTGACTCGGGAAAGCATTGCGCCGCGGAGGGAGCAAGCCCCGTGGTTAACGTTTTTTACCGAGCCGTATGAAGTTTCCGGCTGGCGCGCCGAAGCGATCTACCGTGAAGTTCTGCCGCGTCTTTGTGCCGTTGCCCGAAGATCAGGCAAGAGCGTCGTTATAAAACTTCATCCCTTCGAGAGCGCCCCGCAAAGGCGGAGGCTCGTCTCCCAGACTTTGTCCGAAGGCGACCGAAAAATAGTAAGCGTGATGAAGACACCCTTATCCGAGGAGATTCTCCAGAAAACCTGGTGCGCCGTGACGGTGGAATCGACGGTGGCCTGCGAATGCGCGCGAGCCGGAATTCCGTCATTCCTTTGCGGATGGCTGCGTCACGCCTACGCTGGATACGCCGCCCAGTTTGTTCGCTTCGGAGTCGGAACGATGCTCGATTCTCCCACACGACCTGGAGCGTATTCCAGAAATGTTGCCCTCGGCGATTCCTGGGCCACAGGTCGCTAGCCGTTTAGCGCGGGCCATCACGCCGGGGGAATTGATGGAGATTCTTCATCTTCAATCCAGGTCATAGGTGGCCGTACGTGCGCCTGTGGCGATCAGTGACGCGGCTTACCTAGTCTCCTCGGGTGCCGTTGCCCCCGGCATCACTTTCAGGGGCGTTAAGCGTTGCTCTTCCAGTTCAGGATGGGGTAAGGGTTTGCGAGGCAGCATCTGGTCGCGCATGGCGGTGTTGTAGACGAAAATTGCCTCCACGGTTGCGGCCTGCGCCAGGTCGCCAGCCTGCAGGCGTTCATAGGTATCCATGTTGGAGTGGTGGGTGCGGGAGCCGTAGTCAAGCCCGTCCTGAATGAACTGGAAGCCGGGAATTCCCACGGCGTCGAACGATTCGTGATCGGTGCCACCGGTATTGCGCAGGGTGATGCGTCGTGACCCCCAGATCTTTCAGCGGTTCCATCCATTGGGAGAAAATCGGACCCTCGGCGGCATTTTCCTGAAGATAAATTCCTAATATCTTTCCCGTGCCGTTGTCCACGTTGAAGTAGCCGGAAACCCTGGCCTGCTCCGGCTCAATGACGACGGGACCGGCGGGCTTGCGCAGCCATTCCGGGAGTTCTAGTTGATCGGGCGCGGTCGAAAGCGGAACATATCCGAAATGCTGCTTCACGTAGCCGATGGAGCCGAACAGTCCCTGCTCCTCGCCCGTCCAGAGGCCGATGCGGATGGTGCGGCGGGGTTTGATCTGCAGAGCGTTGAATATTCGCATCACCTCCATGGCCACCACGGTGCCGGCGCCGTTGTCTGTGGCGCCGGTCGCCGACGCCCATGAATCAAGATGGCCGCCCACCATTACCACTTCATCTTTCAATTTGGGATCGCTGCCGGGAATCTCGGCGATGGTATCGAAGCCGTGTTCGTGATCGCCGAAAAACTTGACATCGACGTTCACCTCAATGCTGACCGGCACATTTGCTTTCAACAGGCGATACACGCGCCCATAGTTTTCGATGGCGGTCACCACGATGGGCAGGGGATTGGGATGGTCGCTGCGATAGGCGGTGCGGCTGAGGCCGCCATCGTCAAAAATGGTGCCACCGGAACCGCCGTTGTCGCGGCCGTCGCGGCTGGGAAGAATTACCGCCAGAGCGTGTTCGTCGGCGAGAAATCTTGCCTCTTTATCCTGCAGCGCGCGTCGCTTGATGTAGTCCTGCATGCGGTCGGAGAACGGCTTGGGTTTATCCAGGGGGAAGCCGGCAACCTTGGCGAGATCTTTTTCTTCCATGCGGGTGAACAGCGGCTTATCCACCGGATTGACGTCGCGCATGTCGCCCAGCAGCACGATCTTGCCGGCCAGCTTGCCCTTATATTTCTCGAGGTCTTTTTCATCCGCGATGTGAAGCCACAAGGCCGGACCACTCACGGCACCGTTCGTCGAAGGCGACCAGGGAGCGGCCTGCGCGATAAAGACGGCCGTATCGGGCGCGGTCATACGCACCCAGGTGTTGAGTTGCTGCCATCCCATGCCAAACTCGCCCCAATCTTCCAGATGCGCGTTGCGGCAACCCATCGCCGTCAGTTGATCGCGCGTCCATTCGTTGGCGCGGCGCAGGTTGGGCGAGCCGGTGAGGCGCGGGCCGATGCCATCCATCAGGGCGGAGGCGAATTCCATGATGTGCGAATGGGTCAGGCCCTCGTCGCGAATGCGCTGGTACATGGTGTAATCGAGATTTTCTTTTGCGGGCTGCGGCCTTTCGTAGGACGGAGCCTCAGCTTCGCTGCCTTCGGATTTTTTGTCGGCGGCGGAGATGGACAAGGGCAGAGAAATGCAAAACAACAAAGCCATCGGGGTGTTGAAAAAGCTGCGCAAGCGCATCGGTGGGTCTCCATTACAAAAAAGTTCCAAAGCAGAGTAACAGATGGGCAAACATTCCGGCGGCTGCCGGCGATGATATCTTGATCTGTAGAGACGGGGCGGGTTGCGCTTCCGGCGGGCGTCGTCACCGCGCGCCGGTCATGGCAGGATGGAAATTCTAGAAAAACTTTTCGAACGGCATTTTCAGGCTCCGGCTGAGCGAGTCGAGCCCTTGCAAGGCCAACTCGGCGGTTCGGGCCGCAGGATCATACGCCTTTCCACCCCCACCGCCACGGCCATCGGCATTTTGTACGGCGTGCGGGAAGAAAACGTGGCCTTCCTGGAATTTTCGCGGCACTTTCTCCGTCTCGGTTTGCCGGTGGCGGAAATTTATGCCGAGGACCTGCGGCACGGCGCATATCTGGAAGAAGATCTGGGCGATACAACTTTGTACGAGTTTCTCTCGGAACACCGCCGCGGCGCGATCATCTCCCCGGAAACGGTTGAGGCTTATAGGAAAGTGGTCGCCATCCTGCCTCGATTTCAGGTCGAAGCGGGGCGCGATCTGAACTACAAAGTGTGTTATCCGCGGGCGAGTTTCGATCGACAGTCCATCGCGTGGGATCTGAATTATTTCAAATATTATTTCTTGCGGCTGGCGCGCATTCCCTTCAACGAGCAGGCTCTGGAGCGCGATTTCAGCCGGCTGACCAAATTCCTGCTTAGCGCAGACCGCGATTATTTTCTCTATCGCGATTTCCAGTCCCGCAACATCATGCTGCGCCGTATCGTCGATGAAGAGCGGCCCTTTTTTATCGACTATCAGGGAGGCCGCAAAGGCGCGCTGCAATATGACATCGCTTCGCTTTTATACGATGCCAAAGCCGACCTGCCCCCGGAATTGCGGCAGCAATTGCTCGAGCATTATCTGGAAAGTCTTGGCCGCTTTCTTGCACTGGATCGCGCCGCCTTTCTTGAGCATTACTACGCCTACGTGTACGTACGCATCATGCAGGCGCTCGGGGCGTATGGCTTTCGAGGTTTTTACGAACGCAAAGAGCATTTCCTGCAAAGCGTGCCCTACGCCCTGAAAAATGTGCGCTGGCTGCTGCACAACGTGGAGTTACCCATCGCTCTGCCGGCGTTGATGGAAGCGTTCAAGAGCATGGTGGGCTCGGAAAAGTTGCAGAGTCTCACTGCTATCTCGCAGGAAACGGAGAAACTAACCGTCCGAGTACTGAGTTTCTCCTTTCATCGCGGTTTGCCGCAGGATGAATCGGGCAACGGAGGGGGCTTCGTTTTCGATGCCCGCAGCCTGCCGAATCCCGGACGGGAAGAGCGTTTGCAGGCGCTGAGCGGACAGGACGCGGCGGTGGTCGAATATCTCGAGGCGCAACCGGATGTCGATCAGTTCCTGGCGCACGCCACCGCGCTGGTGGATGCCAGTGTGGACGCGTATCAAAGTCGCGGCTTCAGGAATTTGATGGTTTCATTTGGCTGCACCGGAGGCCAGCATCGTTCCGTCTTTCTGGCGGAGCGATTGGCCAAACATCTGCGGGCGCGGAATGATATTGCAACCGTCGTCCAGCATCGCGATCAGGAGCATTGGAAGCGATGAAAGCCATGGTTCTCGCCGCCGGACTGGGCACACGGCTGCGGCCCCTTACCGACAATCGCCCAAAAGCGCTGGTCGAAATCAACGGCCGGACGTTACTCGAAATTACCCTGGGACGGCTGCGCGATGCGGGCGTTCGCGAAGTGATCGTCAACGTATTTCATTTCGCTGACATGATAGCCGGCTATCTGAAAGCGAATAGCGGCTTCGGAATGCGCGTCGAAATCTCGCGCGAAGAGGTCTTGCTCGACACCGGTGGGGGTCTGAAAAAAGCCGCACACTTTTTCTCTGAAGGTTCCGCCGGGCAGGGAGAGCCGTTTCTACTGCACAACGTCGATGTGTTGAGCGCCATCGATCTGCGGCGCATGATGCAATTTCATGTCGAGAATCGGGCGCTTGCGGTGCTGGCGGTGCAGCAGCGCAGAACCTCGCGCTACCTGTTGTTCGACGATCAACTTCAGTTGCGCGGACGCCGCTCCACCGGCGAAGATGGTCCGGATTCGCCGCACCCGGGAATGGACCCATCGCCGCCGCTGCACGCGCTTGCTTTTTCCGGTATCCACGTTATTTCTCCGCGGCTGCTGCCGAGGCTGGTCGAGCTCGGCGCGTTCTCGATTATTCAATCCTACTTACGCCTCGCTTCCGAGGGAGAAAAAATACTAGCCTTCCGGGCCGATGAATATTATTGGCGCGATTTGGGCACGCCTGAAAGTGTGGCTCAGGCGGCACAGGACTTAGTGCGTAACGTTATTTCCGCATAGTTTGAGCCTGACTAAGTGGCAACTGATACTCTTTCCTTAGGACAATTGAAAATAGAAAAGTCGAAAACCCGGAGACCGCCGTCATTTGCCACCCATAGTTAACGCGCAGGAAATCAGCAAAGCCTTCGGAGCGAACCCTCTGTTCCAGAAGGTTTCCTTCACCATTTCTGATGGTGATCGCATTGGACTGATCGGCCCCAACGGGTCGGGTAAATCCTCATTGCTCCGCATCCTGGCCGGGGAGGTGAACGCCGACGCAGGGGAAGTATCTTTTCGTAAGCGCACGCGCCTGGTCTGCGTGGAGCAGGACTCACGCTTTGCGCAAGCGGCCACGGTACGGTCAGTGATCGAAGACGCGCTCGACCGTGCAGTGGTTTCCGGTACCGAGCGCGGCGCCCGTTTTGCCGAAACGCTGGGCCGCGCCGGTTTTGACAATCTGGACGCGCACGCGAGCGAGTTATCCGGAGGCTGGCAGAAGCGGCTGGCTATCGTGGAAGCGCTGGTACAGCATCCCGATATTCTGTTGCTCGATGAGCCTACCAATCATCTCGATTTGCCGGGAATCACCTGGCTTGAGGATCTGCTGGCGCAAGCTTCCTTCGCCAGCGTCATCGTGAGCCATGATCGTTATTTTCTGGAGAACGTTACCACCGACATGGTTGAGCTCAACCGGATTTATCCTGAGGGCTCGCTCAGGGTTCACGGCAACTACAGCACTTTCCTCGAAAAGAAGGAAGAATTCCTGCACGCCCAGTCCAAGCGTCACGAAGCGCTGGAGAATCTGGTGCACGGTGAAATCGAATGGCTGCGCCGGGGCGCGAAAGCCCGCACCCGCAAATCCAAAGCCCGAATCAGCAAAGCCGGAGAACTGATGGGCGAACTCGCCGATTTGAACGCCCGGACGCGCAGCACCACGGCGCAGATTGATTTTTCCGCCACCGATCGCAAGACCAAACGCCTCATCGAAATGCAAGATGTCACCTGCGCCATGGGTGACCGGGTGTTGTTTGCCGGTTTGAACTTCATCCTGACCGCCGGCATGCGCGTGGGGCTGGTGGGACCGAACGGCAGCGGGAAGACGACGCTGCTTCGTCTTTTGCAGGGTGATCTCGCTCCCACCGGCGGCGAAATTCGGCGGGCCGACTGGCTGCGAATCGTTTACTTTGACCAGACCCGCACCCTGGACCCCAACCTGACGCTGCGCCGCGCCCTGGCGCCGGACGGCGATTCCGTGGTGTATCGCGATCGCGTGATTCACGTCGCGGGATGGGCGGCGCGATTTCTTTTCAGCGGCGAGCAGCTCAGCCAGCCTGTGGGGCGCCTCTCCGGAGGGGAACGCGCCCGCGTCCTGATCGCGCAGCTTATGCTGCAACCGGCTGACATCCTGCTTCTGGATGAGCCCACCAACGACCTCGACATTCCCACCCTCGAAATCCTGGAAGAAAGCCTGGTCGATTTTCCCGGCTCGCTGGTGCTGGTAACCCACGACCGTTATATGCTCGATCGGGTTTCCAGCATCGTCCTCGGCCTGAACGGGAAAGGAGGCGCGGACAGCTTCGCCGATTATCCGCAATGGGAGGCGTGGCAGGGGCAGCGCTCGAAACCAAATCCCGCGCCCGCGGCGCCCGCGCTGGCGCCGTCAGCCAGCGCGAAAAAGAAGCTTTCTTATCTCGAAGCCCGCGATTACTCCACCATCGAGCAACGGGTCGAAGAGGCGGAGCGATCGGTGCAGGCGAAACGCGCGCGGCTCGAAGATCCCGCCGGCGAAACCGACGCGCAACATCTGGTGAGCGCCCAAGCCGCGCTCGACGCCGCCCAGGAGGAGCTCGACGCCCTCTACGCGCGCTGGGCCGAACTGGAGAAAAAAAGAGGGTGAGGGCGGGGTGAGCATCTTTACTTCTCGACACCTTCAGCCCGGGCGGGGTTCAGCGTGCCCGCGCCATAGCCTGCTGGAAATCTCCTGCCGTAGTGCGGTAACAGGGCAACACGGCGTTGAGATCGGTGGAGCGTAGAACGGCTGGCAGTTTTGTGTGGTCGGTGGCCGGAGCCTGCGGGTCGGTGTGGGCCTGGATCATCTGCCCCAGTGATTCGTCGCAACTGGGATCTGGCGTCACACGCAACTTGATCACGCGCTGCGGCTGGTTGTTGAGATCGTATTCCGAAAGCCGCTTCTGATAGGGAAGAAATTCATACACCAGCTTGATGAGCTGCAGCTGGTCTTTGACCCGGCGCTTGGCTACGAACACTTCGAAGTTGGAAAAAAATGAAGTTCCCGGCGCAGCGAACACCACTCCCAGCAAGCCGAGAGGCAATTCTTCAACCGTACCGTTGTCGTCGTTCGCATTGGAGCCGCCCGCTGCGCCGGAAGCGTCGCCCGCCGGCAGCGGATCCATCGGGTCAAGAATCCGGCCCGTCCCACTCGCCGCCGGGTTGCCTGCGCTCGCAATGGCAGCCTGCGGCGGGGCCACAGCGGATCCATTTTCGGGTAGCGCACCTAACGTGCGTCCCGCGCCGGAATTACCCGGTCCCTCGACGGTGGGAGGCGGCGGCACAATCTGCGATCCGTTGCCAGCCAGCGATCCTAATCGACCTGTGCCTTGCGCGGCCTCGACCGATGGAGGGGGTGGCACAATCCGCGAACCAGAACCAGAGAGCGATCCCAGCCTTGTACCCCTGGATGCGCCCGCACCCTGCACAGTTGGAGGCGGTGGAACTACCGACGACGGCGCGCCCGATAGTGAAGAGGGTCGTGTGCCGGAACTGGTAGCGCCCTCCACCGGTGGAGGTGGTGGTACCACGGAATTCGCGCCGGGCGCTGACGCCAACCGCCCATTTCGTGATGGAATGCCACCCGCCACCGTAGGCGGCGGAGGCACGACGGTGGACCGCGCATTGGAGATCGATCCCAGCTTTCCAGCTCTCGTCGAGTTACCCGCACTTTGCACCGAAGGCGCGGGCGGCACGACGGTGACGCCGGGGTTGTTCCCCGCTTTCATTGCTCTTTGCTTGGCTAATGCCTCGGCCTCGGCCAGCGCAGGTTCCGCGAGATGCGGAGCCGGTGCCACCGCCGGAGCCTGAGGCAGCGCCAGGCGTCGAGCATTTGCCTGGTTCACCTGAGGCTGGGGTTGGGCAACCACTGCTCCAGTTTCACCCAGCGGGTTGCGGCGCGGTGTCGAGGTCGCCGAAAAGGGCACAGCCGGAGCGATCGAACGGTCGCCCGCCAAATTTGGCGCCTTGGCCATGGCTTGCTTCAGGTCAGGCGGCGTAATCATGGCGGGCTTTCGCTCCGCCGTCACCGGCATGGCAGGCGGGCGTTGCGCCTTGCGCGCCGAGATCCGCTTCTCATGTTTCGGAGCGCTGCGCGCCCGGCTATCGGCTGCTCGAAACGACGGAGTCGGAGGGTAGTAAGTAAGCGACCGATGCGCCGCACTCTTTTCCGGAAACAGTTTTACCGATACCCAGACTCTGGATTGACCCCATACGAACAACACGACCACCAGCGCTTGCACCAGCACCGACTCCACAAATGAAGACCATGGCGCTTCCAAAGGTACGAATACGTCCTGCCAGAAGGGCGCTGGCCGGGAGGTCAGGCGGATGGGTGGGAGCTGCCGCGACAGCAACAGGTCCGCAAGGTTGCTCACGAACACGCGACGGCGCGATTCCCATTCGATCAGCAGTCGCAAACGCGGGACGGGCCGCGACCGCGAAGCTATCTGCCGGGCGACCCAAACCGAGGGGGGTTTCTCCGTGGGGGTTTTGTCCATGAATACACGCTGGAGGGAGGCGGAAACTGACCCAATTATAGCGCCATTTACCCACCCCCGGAGCGCACCACGGTTACCGAGCGCCTGCTTCCAGGGATTGCATTCCGGCTCTCGGCAGTGGTGTTCTCTGGAGCGCAACCGAGGGCTTATTCCCCGATATCGCGCACCACAGTTCGTCTAGCTCTTAACAAAATCGATGAATCCGTGCTGCACATCGGTACGGACGAGCTTGGCGCGCAGCGGATCGCCGACGTGCAAGCCTTGTCCTCCCTGCGTCAGGAGTCCCTCCATGCGCGGCTCCACAACGCGGACAAACGTTCCCTTAGGGGTGACGCCCGTTACCATGGCGTCAAACGTCTCCCCAATGCGGTGGCTCATAGCCATGGCTGATACCCGCTTCGACATATCGCGTTCCACCTTGCGGGCGGCGTCGCCTTTTTGCGTGCAGTTCAAGGCGATGGCGGCGAGATCGTTGTCGGAGTATGGTCCCGGTTTTCCCTCCAATGACGCCTTGATCAACCTTTGCGTCACCACGTCGGGAAACCGCCGGTTGGGCGCGGTGGAGTGAGTGTAGTCCTGCACCGCCAGTCCAAAGTGACCCTCAGGTTTGTCGCCCGGACGCTCCAGAACATATTCGCCCGGTCCCACCAGCTTGATCACGGCCAGCGAAAGATCCGCAAAATGGTCCGGATCGGCGGCTTTGCGCTTCACCAGAAAATCATTGAGCGCCCTGGAATCGGGCGTCGCCGGCAGCTTCTCGCCCTGCGCCGCCGCCAGCCGGACAATGCCATCCCAATGCAGTGGAGTTCTGACGATTCGACGCAGGGATGAAACGTTTTCCAGCAGCCGCGCCACCACCCCGTTGGCCGCGACCATGAAGTCCTCGATCAAATCCGTGGCCAGGTTTTTGTTCGCCTTTACCACATCCATGACCTGATCATTGATCAGCAGAGGAACGACCTCGGAAGTGTCGATGTTCAGGGCCCCGTTTTGGTAGCGAAGTTTCTTGAGCGCCTGCGCGGCCCTGTCCTGCAATTTGAGCTGCGCCTGCAAGTCTGGCGACGCGGCCACTTTGGGAGGCGCGGGCGAGGTACCTTCGAGCCACGCTCCTACCGCGTTGTAGGTAAGCTGTGCTTTATTCCGAACGATTGCCCGGTAGACGGCGCTCGAAGTGATTCCGCCGCCTTCATTGACCACAAATTCCGTGACCACCGCCGGGCGATCTGCGTTTTCCAGCAGGGAGGAAGCGCCCGTGGAAAGCTCGTTCGGCAACATGGGGAAAATGCTGACGCCGGTATAGACCGAAGTGGTCTCGCGCGCGGCGTGTCGATCGATGGGAGAATCCCTGGCAACGAAAGCGTCCACGTCGGCGATCCCGATCATCACCTTGATCTGGCCAGCCGCGGTGGCGCCGGCCGGCAGAAGTTCCGCGACCTCGATCTGGTCCAGGTCTTTGGACGTGTCGTTGTCGATCGAAGACCAAAGCAGATTTCGCAGGTCGCGAACCTCGCCTGAAGGCACAAGCTGCGGGGGATGCGCCTTGATCTCCGCCAACTGAGCCTGCGTCTCCGGCGGAAAATCCGGCTGAAAACCGCGCGCCTGCATCACTTGCCGCGCTATTGCCTGAAGATTGATGGAAGAGGGCCGGGGATCATTCGTCATCGTAATTTTTTCCAGGACGTTGGTTTGCAAAGCACCGTTTGCAAGGCTAGCACGAGCCCAGGTTGGGAGATGCCTTTGCCCGAGTCCGATGGGTGCCGCGCGCCATTGAATGCCTCGAGTCGGCACCCAAACCGGCAGCGACAGAGAGGATGGCGCGGCGTGATATTCTTATATCAGCAGCTGCGTCTTCTTCCGATTGGATCGATTCCCGCAGTTCCCAGAACATCATGATTTCAGTAAGCAACGTGTCCATGCGCTACGGCGCTAAAGTTCTATTTGACGAAGTTTCCACCGGTTTTGTACCGGGGAAACGCTACGGCCTGACTGGCCCCAATGGCGCCGGCAAGTCGACGTTCATGAAACTTCTAACCGGCGAACTTGATCCCCAGAAGGGAACCGTCGTCCGTCCGCGCAAGCTCGGCGTCCTCAGCCAGGACCAATTTGCTTTCGACAAGTATCGCGTAATCGACGCGGTCATCATGGGCAACCGTCGCTTGTGGGCCGCTCTCGAAGAGCGCGAAATTATCTACGCGAAACCTGAAATGACCGACGCCGACGGTATGAGACTCGGCGAACTCGAAGGCATTGTCGGCGAGGAGGATGGCTACACCGCCGAGAGCGACGCCGCCATTCTGCTGCAGGGTCTCGATATTCCGGACGAGATGCACGAGCGCAAAATGGCGGAAATCCCGGGCGGCCAAAAAATGCGCGTGCTGCTTGCCCAGGCCCTTTTCGGCCACCCCCAGGCGCTGCTGCTCGACGAACCCACCAACCATCTGGATCTCGACTCCATCCACTGGCTGAAGAATTTTCTCAATCAGTATGAGGGCGTGCTCATCGTGATTTCTCACGACCGGCATTTCCTCAACGGCATTTGCACCCACATCGCCGATATCGACTACGAGACCATCATCACCTACACCGGCACCTACGACGACATGGTGATCGCGAAGACGCAGATTCGCTCGCAGATCGAGTCGCAAAACGCGCAGCGCGAGAAAAAGATCTCACAGTTGAACGAGTTCATCGCGCGCTTCGCCGCCGGGACGCGTTCCAGCCAGGTGCAGTCGCGGCGCAAGGAAGTGGAGCGCCTGCAGGTGACGGAGTTGGCGCGCTCCAACATTCAGCGCCCGTATTTGAAGTTCGACCAGAAGCGGCCCTCCGGCAAACATATTCTCGAAATCGAGGGGCTGGGGAAATCCTACGGAGAAGCGAGAGTAATCTCCGGCTTCACGGCCAGCGTCTTGCGCGGCGAGAAAATCGCGTTAATGGGGCGCAACGGCTCGGGCAAGACCACGCTGGTGAACGCGCTGCTCGCGAATTCGCCGAACGTTTCCGAGTCCGAACTGCGGAAGACGAGCGGCTACGACGGCCCTTTCGTCGACGCGGGAAAGGTTATCTGGGGTCATGAAGCTGCCGTGGGATATTTTGCCCAGGACCACAAGGCGCTGATCGAGCCTGGCATGAAAGCGCTGGAGTGGCTGCATCAGTGGGACCCGAGCGCTTCGACGGAGGAAATTCGCGGCATCCTCGGCCAGATGCTGTTCCCTCGCGAAGACGCCGAGAAACGCACCGATGTGCTCTCGGGTGGAGAGGCGGCGCGGCTGCTCTTCTGCAAGCTCATGCTGCAGAAGCCGAACCTGCTGGTGCTCGACGAGCCGACCAACCATCTCGACCTGGAATCGATCAATGCGCTGAACATTGCCCTGCAACGTTATCCGGGCACGGTTCTGCTCGTCACCCATGATGAAGACCTGATCGATGAGGTCGCCACCAGAATCTGGCACTTCGAAGGCACTCACGAAATTACCGACTTCAAAGGCGCTTACGGCGAGTACCAGTCGGTGCTGGCATAGTTCCTACCTCATCTTCGCGAAATCCGGCACGATCAAGGCCGGACCTTTCTTCGCTTTTTTCTTTGTGGCGGAGCGCTTACGCGGTTTTGCCGGGGCCGAGATGATGTCAGCCACGCTGGTGCTTTCCAGTATTCTGGCGGCCGCATCCCGCACTTCCAGAAACACTCCGTAGAGCGCGCGATGGTCGGGATCGGTAACGATCAGGGTCCGCAGTTGGTCCGCATCGCCGAAAGGCGCCAGCGGTCCATCCACCAGGCGGATGATCTCGCTCAGTTTGATTTCGTCGGGCGCGCGCCGCAAACGGTAGCCGCCCTTGGCGCCGCGCACGCTTTCCACGATGCGCGCGTTCTTCAGTTCGAGGAGAATCAACTCCAGAAATTTTTCCGGGAGATCGCTGTCAATGGCGATGTCGCGAATCTTGACCGTGTCGTTCCCATAGCGGCGGGCGAGGGTCATGATCGCCTGCAACGCGTAAAGCCCTTTTTGCGAGATCTTCAAGCTCGGATCCTTTCCGTTGCTGCGAAGTTAATGCTGCGAAACCAGGTGGCGCGAAGTTTCTTCGATTTCGGCGTGCGTCTCGCCTTCGAGACAGACGCGATGCCAGAGTTCGAGATTCAGCAGGCGCCAGATGCGGTCGTAGTTGTCGCGATACCGGGCGCGATGTTGATTGAACAGTAGCTCGACGGCTTCGCGCCGGAAATATCCCCGCTCCATGCTGCGCGGTTCGAGCAGCATCTGGCGAATCGATTCCAGTCGCGGGCCCGCCAGCCATCCGCTCCATGGCGTCGGAAACCCCAGCTTGGGCCGGTACAAAATCGAATGCGGCAAAAGATCGGCGACCGCGCGCTTGAGAATCCTTTTGCCGGCCAGCCCTTTGACTTGCACCTCGCGCGGAATCCGCGTGGCAAATTCCACCAGCCCGTGATCGAGGAACGGCACACGGCTCTCGATCGATGCCGCCATGCTCATATTGTCCTGCTTCATGAGCAGTTCGACGAGGTAGGTCTTGATATCCGTGTAGAGCAGCCGTTGCAGCATCTCGCCCGACGAATTGTCCCAGTACCGAAGCACACTCCCGTATGCCGAGCCCGCAGCGGCTTCGCGGGCGAAGTCGGCGGTGAGCAGATCGTCCTGCTCCGCCTGCGGGAAGGCGGAAAAAAAATTGTCGAAGTAGAAAGACGCCCAGGAATCCCCATCCCGCGCGAGGAACGTGTGTTCCAGTTTCCGGCGCAAGGTCGCGCCAAACATTGGTGAGCTTGCCATCGCGTTCCGCAATCCGCGCCGCAGAATGCCCGGAACCACGCTGCGGTAGGCGCGATCCAACGCGGCATTTTTCAACGTGAACGCGTAACGGGTGTATCCGGCGAGCGTTTCGTCCGCGCCTTCGCCGGTCAAAACCACAGTCACGCGCTCGCGGGCCAGGCGCGCGACAAAATAAAGCGAGACGCTTGAAGGCCACACCAGCGGCTCGTCTTCGTGCCAGATGAGATGGGGCAGGGAGGAGAAAAAATCGCTTTCGCTGACCAGAACTTCGTGATGACGCGAACCAATATGATCGGATACGGCGCGCGCAAACGGAAGTTCACTGTAAGCCTGCTCCGCGTAGCCGACGGAAAATGTCTCCACCGGCTCGCGGCGTATCTTGGTCATCAACGCCGCCACGGCGCTGGAATCGACGCCTCCGCTGAGGAATACGCCAAGCGGAACGTCGCTCATCAAATGGCTGCCGACCGCGCCCTCCAGCAACTCGCGATAGCTTTGCACGTAGTAACTCTCATCGCGCGAGGCATGCGGCGTCGTCACATCCAGGTCCCAGTACTGCCGCACCTGCGCCTGGCCATCGAGCCCGATGGTCATCGTATGGCCGGGCAGGAGCTTGTCGATGCCGTCGTAAAAACTCTGCTCGCCCGATAAATAACCGAACGCCAGATATTCCGGCAAAGCTGACCGGTTGAATTCCGGACGAACTCCGCCGTGGGCCGGCAGGCACTTGATTTCCGAGCCGAAGAGCAACCGCTCGGCCGTCAGTTTGTAGTACAGCGGCTTGATCCCGAGGCGGTCGCGCGCGATAAAAAGCGTTTTCGTATTGCGATTCCAGATGGCAAAGGCGAACATGCCGCGCAGCTGCTGAACGCAATCCGCGCCGTACTCCTCGAACAGGTGGACAATGGTTTCGGTATCGCTGCGGGTGGCGTAGCGATGGCCGCGGGCGATAAGTTGTTCGCGCAGCGCGAGATGGTTGTAAATCTCGCCGTTGAACACAATCCACAACGTGCCATCTTCGTTCGAAATCGGTTGGTGGCCGCCCGCGACATCGACGATGCTGAGCCGGCGCATGCCGATTCCGGCCGGACCGTCGGTATAAAACCCGTCGTCATCGGGCCCGCGATGGCGTATGATGCCGCACATTTCGCGCAGAGCCGGCGCGCTTGCCCGCGCGTCGCGTCCGAATTCCAGAATGCCCGCAATGCCGCACATTCAACTTTTCTCCGCGTAGTTCGAGGCGTCGACAGTGGATTCGGCACCAGTGAACTGGGCAGAAGAACCGCTTGCGGATATCCACTCATCGAACAAACGGGTTGCGGAAAAACCGCCGCCGTCCGGGTGCGCCGACGGCTCAGAGTTACGC
The DNA here is from genome assembly GCA_963746205.1 of uncultured Acidobacteriaceae bacterium. Taxonomy (GTDB): domain Bacteria; phylum Acidobacteriota; class Terriglobia; order Terriglobales; family Acidobacteriaceae; genus Acidiflorens. Next base: position 217,379 of record CAVVAP010000015.1, read on the forward strand.
CACTCGAACCGGGCCGGGTCTTTCGATGACGGACTCGCCTCCAGCAACGGCCGCCCTTGCCACTCCACTCGCGTACCTCCGATCACGATGAGGTGCGCGGGTTTGTCCTTCACCATGCGGCAGTAAAGTACTCGCGCATCCGAAGTCCAGGGACTGAACGTCCACGAACGATCGTCCAACCCAAACAAGAACGTCTCGGGGGCGTCATTAGTTTGAATTTCGTAAGCTTGCACCGCCGCGCCAGCCTCGCGGGTCAGGACTGGGTTCGCCTCGGCAAGCCTTTCTCCGAGCAGCAAAGCGGTGGCCGTCTCCGCAGGCAGTTGAAGCCTGGCATGGCAGCGCAACAAGGGTGCGCCTTCGAGGGCTCCGTACGTGGGAGAAACCAGGGTTTCAGTGATCTCCGACTGCCAGGCCGTTTGCTCGGGCACGAGCAGAGTCCATCCCGCGCCAGCGAGCTGAGAAGCCGGGTCTATCACGGTCACTCGTCCCCGCGATCCCGAATGAAGCTGGAGATCGGGCGCGAAGTGCCAGCGGATTTCCAATTCATGCTCGGCGTGACCGAGCGCGACATCGCGCACCAGGCAAGCGCCGCCCGCGATCTTGAGCACGTGGCGTCGATGCAGAACCGGGTCTGCGAGCCGCGCATATCCGTTGTGACTTCCCACAAAATAAGTGAAGCTCTTGCCCTGCACCCAGCTTTCCGCCAGCGTCGCCGGAATATGTGTCCACGAGAAAGCCTCGTCCGGCACAGCCTGGTCCAGTCCATCCACGCGCAGAGTATTGTGGGCGCCGGTGCCGCGAAACCGGTTGCGGTCGGTGGCATCTTTCGAAATGTAGACCCCGCTTCCGGAATCGACGAGGTAACGCCGACCGTCCATGCTGAGGCGGAGGCTGAGCGCGTCAGCATGCCCGTGCCCGGAGCGGCCCACCCCCTGCGGGCCCGCATCGATCACCAGGGCTTGCGGATGGGGCTGCGAATCGGCCAACATGTAGATACCGCCATCGGGAAACGCGATGGAGTGCGCCGGACTCGACCCAAGTTTGCGGTTCGGGGGCGCGAGTTTCTCAACCGCCTGATTGCCAAACAGCCAGAGGGCTTCCTCGGTCAAACGAGCTGCGGAAAATTCCCTGGTGTACATGATCGCGCCCAGGGCCAGCGGATCGGTCATGTGCTCGGTGCGATTGCGGCGCGGATTGAATACGCGGCCGCCATCGTCATCTCCAAAACCCTCCGCCGGTCCCGCCTGCGCCAGGCCGGCGATGACTGCGAGCATTTTTTCTAAGACGCCATCGAGGGCGGCCGGAATCTCCCTGCCATTGCGCGCCGCAAGCAGCCGCGCATATAAAAAAAAGTCCAGGGCGTAAACGTGGTAATGCAGGGATTGTTCAAAGTACACGCCATCCGGCCGGACCTGCCGCTCCGCTTCCTGCAGCAGAATATTCCAAGCCGCTTCCCGCCAGTTCGACGCGTCCGGCATCTGCGGATACAACGTGCCCAGAAAGAACAGCGCCGTCGCCTCCCCCAGCAAATGCGTGTTGGGAGAAAAATAGGTGGAGAGGTAACGCCAGATATAATGCCCGTGAACGGCCAGCGCCGGCGCCAAGTCCGCGCGAAACTCCGCGTACTCGGGAGCTTCCGTCAGCAGGCGATCCACCCAAATCCAGGACAAACTGCGGAAGGAGACCTCGAGACTACTTCCCCAGTTGATGCCCACGGGGTAGGGATTGGCTTGCATCCAGCTGCGCCATTGAGCCACCAGTTCGCGCCCGTATTTTTCATCACGGCTCAGCAATCTGGCCTTGGCCAGCGTCACCAAGTGCTGGTGACGGTTTAATTCCCAGGTCACTTTGTGGTCGCCCACCACCGAGAAGTCGAGAAAAGGAATTTTGAACCAGGGATCGAGCGGCGCGCGCTTGCCGTGAACCAGGTCGAGGTGCCAGTCGATATCTTTCTTCCCGTCTATCCCTTTGTTCGTCGTGGTCGATTTGGGTTCGGAATCGTGGCCGCCATAGTCCAGGTTTTGATAACCGAGCAACCGGAAACGATGACCGCAAATGTCATTGGCTTCCAACAGAATCCCTGACGCTTCGTCCGGCAGATGCAGACGCACGAGTTCCGCGCGTTGGCTGACCTCGTTAGCGTCGAAAAAGAAACGGCCCGGCGTCGCATCACTTCTGAGTCGTGGCGCGCCGCTGGGCATGCCAATGCGGTAGCGCAGCAGGTCGCTATGTTTATGAAATTCCTGTGCCGCGCGCACACGGACCTCCTCCCAGTCCATGCGGGAGATCCGCGCCAACTTGCTTTGCCTTGGTGAAGCCACAGATGCCTTCGCTTAATCTTACATGCTGAAAAGCCCGATTTTCGGCCGCAGGTTACCGCTGTAACCTGGGCAACCACTGACCCTGACCGAGACTTGGACGAGCAGGCTACGATTAGGGAGCAGAGCGCGACGCAGAGTTCGGTTGGCAAAGTCCGGTTCGAAGTCCGGTTCGAAGTGCGGGCCGAAGTCCGGCGTCCCAGCCGGTGCCAACTCCCGGCCTTAAGGGTTGCTATAGTTCATAATGCGATGGTGTGGCCGGCAGAGAGCCGATTTAAAGAGTTAATTACTCAAGGAGAATTCGCTTGGGCTTGTCGGTGAGCATTTTTGGCTTGGGATACGTGGGTTCCGTTTCCGCCGCCTGCTTCGCTTCCAGGGGACACAAAGTGATCGGCGTCGATGTGAGCCGAGCCAAAGCGGAAATGTTGAACGCGGGACGCACTCCGATCGTCGAAGCCCGCATGAGCGAAATGGTCGCCGACGGCCACCGCGCCGGTTTGCTCCGTGCCACCACCGACGCCGCCGAAGGGGTTTTGAATTCCGACGTTTCCTTCGTCTGTGTAGGCACGCCGAGCTTAAAAAACGGCAAACTCGATCTCAGCCACATCGAGAATGTGGCGAGAGAAATTGGCGCGGCCATCCGCCAGAAACAATCGCCTCACGTTTTCGTTTTGCGCAGCACCGTGCTGGCGGGAACCACCGAGTCTGTGGTGCTCCCCATCCTCGAGCAGGCCAGTGGAAAGAAGTGTGGCCAGGACTTCACCGTCTGTTATAACCCGGAGTTTATGCGGGAGGGCAGCGCCGTGGCCGACTTCCTGAATCCTCCCTACACCATTCTTGGAGCGAGCGATACCCGCCACCTTGCGCCGCTGCGCGAGCTCTACCATGAGACCCCGGGAACTTTTTATGAGACCACCATCCCGGTCGCCGAAATGGTCAAGTATTTCTCCAATTGCTATCACGCGCTCAAGGTAGGATTTGCCAACGAAATGGGCACCATGTGCAAGCATCTGGGGGTCGACGCGCACGCTGTAACCCGCATCTTTACATCCGACAGCAAGCTCAATATCTCCGCCGCATATCTTTCCCCGGGGTTCGCTTTTGGCGGTTCGTGTCTCCCCAAGGATTTGCGAGCCATCACCTACAAGGCGAGAGAACTCGATCTGAAACTCCCGTTGCTCGAAGCGCTTATGCCCAGCAATGCGGAACATGTGGATCGCGCCTTCGAAATGGTGATGAACACGGGGAAAAAGAAAATCGCGCAATTGGGCCTCAGCTTCAAGGCGGGCACTGACGACCTGCGCGAGAGTCCCCAGGTGCAATTGATCAAGCGCCTCATGGGGGAGGGTCTGGAGGTCAAAATCTGGGACGAGGATGTTTCTCTGGGACGCCTTGCCGGCTCGAATCGGCAATACATCGAAGACGTGATTCCGCATATCGGATCGGTCTTGTCGGCGGATTTGGAAAGTGTGTTGCGCGGTGCCGAGGTGGTGATTCTCGGCAACAAATCGGCGAGCAAAGACCAACTCGCGAAGTACCTGCGGCCGGGGCAGATTGTGATCGACCTGATTCATCTCGACAAAACCCGGCGGCCGGAAGGCGTCGAGACCTATGAAGGAATTTGCTGGTGAAGCCCGCGGTAGAGACGCAGCTTGCCGCATCATCTTCAGTGCGGGCTGAGCCGTATCTCCACAAAAGCCGGCCAAACGCCGGCGGAAGCAGCATGAAGTTCCATCGCATCGATCTGCAAGCCGCGGACTGGAAGCGCCTGGACGGTTTCTCCGACCGTACCGTGTTCCAGACGCGCGAGTGGGTGCAATTTATCGCCGAGTCGCAGAACGCCGCGCCCGTGCTGGCCGAATTGCGCGACCAGACGAGCGTCCTCGGATACTTTACCGGTCTGACGTTCTCGAAATTCGGCATGAAGGTTCTGGGCAGTTCGTTCCCCGGCTGGACCACCCCCTATATGGGCTTCAACCTGAATCCCGGTGTGCCGCGCAGCGCGGCCCTCAAAGTACTGGAAAAGTTTGCCTGGGAAGAACTGAAGTGCCTGCACCTGGAAGTTTCCGATCCGAATTTCAGTTTCGCGGACGGTGAAGCGGGCGGATTCAAGACCGAGAATTACGCTTCTTACCGCACCGACCTGACGCGCTCGGAAGCCGAGTTATTCAGCGGCATGGAGAGCGCCTGCCGGCGCTGTATTCGCAAGGCGGAAAAAAGCGGATTGAAGATCGAGGAAGCCCACGACCTCGCCTTTGCCGATGAGTATTACGAACAACTCAAGGATGTTTTTGCCAAGCAGTCTCTGATTCCAACATATTCCGTCGAGCGCGTGCGTGCGCTGGTTCGCAACCTGGCGCCGAGCGGCCACATTTTGCTGCTGCGGGCCCGCGACGCGGAAGGCAAGTGCATCGCCACCGGAATTTATCCCGGGTTCAATCGGATTGCGGAATTCTGGGGTAACGCCAGCTTCCGTTCGCACCAGGCGCTGCGCCCGAACGAGGCCTGCCATTGGTACGCCATGCGTTACTGGAAACAGCGGGGCATCACCGTTTTTGACTGGGGCGGCGAGGGCAAATACAAGGAAAAATATGGCTGCACGGCGCATCGAGTGCCCTGGTTTACCAAGTCCCGCTACCAGATCGTGGGCGCGCTGCGCAATGAGGCGCGCAACATGTTTGCGCGCAAGCAGAAGTTTCTGGGATGGCTGCAAGGCAGTCGCTCCGCCAACGATCAGGCTCCAGTTGAAGAGTGAGTCGATGGCATCGACTTGAGCTCGCGGGCGGCAGTTCAGCCCTGCCGAAATAAGAAATAAAGACGGCCTCTTAAGGCCTGAAAGGAAGCATCCGATGGCGTTACTGGTGCGCAGAGCATTCCGGCATCTGTCGCGGGTTCACGATGTGCTGTTTCGCCGCACCCTGCTGGAGCGGGAGATCACCATTTTCGATGACGACCTTTTTCTCACCTCCTATCCGCGTTCCGGTAACACTTGGACGCGTTTTCTGGTGGGCAATTTCGTCAATCCCAATGAGCCCATCACTTTTCTGAACGTCGAACGCCTGGTGCCGGATATGTATAAGACCGCCGATTGGGTGTTGCGTCGCCGTCGCCGCCCGCGCGTGATTAAGAGCCATGAATGTTTCGATGCGCGCTACCGGCGAGTTCTCTATATTGTGCGTGACCCGCGCGATGTGGCCATTTCCAATTATCACTGGGAGATGAAACTGCGTTCCATTCCCGAAGGCTGTCCCATCGAGGAATTCGTGCCGCTATGGATGGAGGGCAACTTCTGGCGCCGCATCGGTTCCTGGGCCGATCACGTCAGGAGTTGGCTGGCGACTCGACAGGGCAGCGACAGCTTCCTGCTGATGCGCTACGAAGACCTGCAGGCCAATCAGCAACGAGAATTATCGCGTGTCGCCCGTTTCATGGGCCTGGAGCCCGATCCCGGCCGTATCCAGCAGGCCATCGAACGCAGTTCGGCGGCCAACATGCGCAAGATGGAGGAGACTCAGGGCAAGAAATGGGTGGCCACATTCCACACGCGCAGCGATAAGCCCTTCGTCCGCAAGGCTTCCTCCGGCGGATGGCGTGCCATTCTTCCGGAGAAAACCGTCACGTATATGGAAGCTCACTGGGGTTCGATCATGAAGGAACTGGGCTACGACCTGTCGACGGAAACTGAAAAAGAAGCGGCCGCGACCACGCAAATGTCGCAGTGAAAAACCTAAAAATTTGCCGGCAGCCCGTCGCCATCGGCGCGCGTTAAATGCATTTTGCCGCGCACCAGGTTGAAGGGAACCAGCAACTCCGCCAGTTTCTTCGACGCGGCGAAAATGAAGTTTGGCGGGCCCGGCAGATAGCCCGCCGCCGCGAAAGCCTTACCCCACGACTGATGGCTCTGATTGCTGAGAATCAGGTCCATCCCCTGCTCTCGCAGAACTTGCGTCGCGCATCGGACAACGGCAAACATTTCTTCCGGGGCAGCGAAGCAATCGACGATCGACCCGACCCGCATTTCACCATACTTCGAATCCTTGCGCCGCTCCCCCACCACCGCCCAACCAATGGCGACTCCGTTGCGTTTCACCAGCAGCCGCGTGAGGTGGGTTTGAGACGGAGGATACAAAATCTGCAATGCCTCCGCATCACGCACCGCCGTGAATGAAATCCCGGTCCGCGTCTCTTCCCAGAGTGATTGCACGCTTTCCGCTTCCGTGGCGAAACTCTCCAGCCGGCTGCATACGGCGGCGCGCGAACGCGGCGCTTGCATCGCGCGAAACGTCTGCAACAATTGGGAACCTGCCCATCCCGCGCCGCTATAGGCGGCGAGATCGAGTAGAAACCCGCGCGATCGTGTGGAGCGAAGGGCGTTGATATTTCGTAGGAAACGCGAGGGATTGAGCACGCGAAAAAAAAGCGGCACAAGACAATGCGTCCATCCCATGCTCACCAGCATCTTCGGCAAGGGATTCTCGTATCCCCCCATGCCGAGGCAATGGAGCAGGGGCGCGCGTTGCATGGCATCGCGAAGCAGCAGAGTGCCGACGATGGCGTGCGCTTTCGTGACGATGCCTTCGGAAAGCGGATGATGATAGTAGCCGATGGAGCGAATCTTCCCGTCGGGAAAAACGAAATCCTGCGTCTTCAGGGCGTAGCCGCCGCGAACGCAGTCGCCATCGACTGCGACGAAGAATTCGTTATACATGCGCGACCCCGCTGCACGCGGCAGCCAGCGCGGCTCCGCCCAGCGGTAGAACACCATGTTTTCGTCCGCGCCGCCCTGCCGTAGGCGTTTGTTAAATTGCGCGACCGCGGGCTCGTGCTCGGGACGATAGGGATGAATGACGATGGCCATGAATGGAAGGCTGAGGGGGCCCGAAGTTGCTAGCGCTTGGCGGCCTGCCGCGCCTCTACTACGGCGACCACGGCGCCAATGTTCTTCATGCGCTCAATGTCTTCGGGTTCGAGTTGCAGACCGAATTTCTCCTCGATCGCGAGGACCAGGTTCAGATGCTGCATGGAATCCCAATTCTCGATCGTTTCCGGAGAAGAATCCGCGGTGATCTGGCCGGCGGGCGTTCCCAGAATGTCGCTGGCAATGCTGCGGATTTGGTCAAAAGTGCTGACGGTCAATTCATTTTCCTCCCCCAGGCATCGGATTGCCCTGAGTCCGGTTTCCCTCGCGACGCCCGCTCTGGCTACGCTGGCTTATGCTACCGCGTCCCTGAGTTAAGACGGCACCCCGATGGCAGATTCGGTCTTCAACTTATCTTTATCCTTCGGCGTGGTTTCCTTGGGCACATTGAGCTTAATCCAATCCGGGCAGCGTAGGCGGGAATTGTTCAAATTCAGCGCCCATAGCGAGCCTGCGTCATTGCTCTCCTGCTGTTCGAAGCCCTGTTCCCGATAGAAATCGCGCGCCGGAGCATTCTTCCGGGTCGGCAAAAACCAGCCGATAAGCCTCTGCCGCCCGCGCTCAGCAGCGCTTTCGGCGAGGTGAGCGAGGAGCGCCGTCTCCACGGTTCTGCCGATGACGCGGCAACTTAGCAGGAACGCGTCGATCTCGCAGACCTCGCCCTGATCGTGCGTGATGGCGACGCCGACCAGTCCATGATCCCCGAAACGGTCGCGCACGCGAATGGAGAATATTCCCCATTCCGGCTGCTTCGCCATTTCCGCGATTTGCGATTCACTGTAGCGGCGGGTGGTCAGGTTGAACTGGTTGGTCTTCTGCGTCAGTTGCGCGACTCGCGCCAGAGTCAATTCCGACACGGGTTCGAGTTCCGCTTCCTGCTCCAGGAACCGGAAAAAGTCTTCCTTGGATCGAAAAGTCTGCTCGGCTCCGGCCCGTTGCTTTTGCGCGGCATACATTTCCGTGCGCTGCCGATCCTCGGCGGAGAGCGCCAGGCGCTCGAATACGGCGCAGTCTCGCACCATGGCGGCATAGTCCAGGGGATTTTTCGGGAGGTCGATGACCGTCACTTCAGGCAGGATGGCGCGAACCTGTTCGCGCTCGAAGGGATTGTCATCCAGAAACGCCAGCGCATCGACCCCGACATTCAGCTCTTCCGCGATTTCGCGAAGATTCTGCGGCTTGTCAGTCCAGTTGATGCGCAGGGCGGCGAAGTGCTTCGGGCGCAGCAGCATTCCGGGATGATTTTCCAGCGCGTCCAAGGCATCGTCGAAATTATTCTTACTGCAGACCGCGAGAAGAATGCCTTTCCGTGACTGGTCGAGCAACGCGCGCTGCAATGCCTGATAGGCCGCCCCGGGATATTCCGGGCCGATCTTGATGCCCGCCATCCCGTCCTCGCCGATTACCCCGCCCCATAAAGTGTTATCGAGATCGACCACTAAAACCTTGGCGGTGCGGCCGCTGAGGGGCACGACAAAGCGCATCCATTCGCGCGCCATAGTGAGAAGATGACCGGCGGCGATGGGCAGTCTGGCCATCAGCCATTTGCGCTCGTCATGCCAATGTTCGCTGCCATGCCGCGCCACCAGCGCCGCATAGTCGAGGGTATATACGCCGCGGAATGTTTCCGCGATGCGCCTTGCTTCCCTATTGATCTGCAGGATCAGCGCGGACTGGCCGGCCTCGGATTGACTGTCGAGTATGCCCAGGCTGGGAGGCGATGGAAGTTCGAGAGAATGAATGATCAACGCGGCCTGGCTATGTTGGCGAAATGCGGCGATACAACGCTGATAACTTTGCACCACGCGTTCCGCGGCCTGCTGTGCCGCTTCGGGAGCGAGATCCGCGAACTCGCGCCACAACTCCGGCGCCGCCTCGCCGGTGTGCGCTGCCAGCACGACCGCGTTCGGTGAAAAACGATACAGTGAACTCTCCCCATCGAGCATGTCCTGCACATACGTATTGAAATCGCCGACATGCACTTCGAGATCGATGCCGTAGGCGAACGCTTCCGCGCGCAGCAGGGGCACGATGGGCTCGACCGTGAACGAGCGCAAAATCGCCAGCTTGAATTTTGAGAGAGAAAGTCGATCGCGCAACTGGTCAAAACGCGAGACCACAAAGCTGGCCGTGCCCGACGCGGGGTCGCCCCGCCACAGTTCGGCAAGGCGCTGCGCCGCCGATGCGGAAGCCCCTTCCGCGAGCAGGCGGTCCACTTCGGAGCGCAGGTTGGAGGGGTTGCGCTCGGCGGATTTCGGGTTGGATGAATCGGCCATTTTTCGGACGATCAGCGCTCCAGATACTCGATCAACAGTTTATTCCTGGTGTAAACCCAGGCGATGTTCCTGCCCCCAAAAGCTACTGCCGGCGCCGGTTGCTTGGTGATCAACGCTCCCAGCGAGCGGGCGCCGGCGAGCGCCTCCGCCAGATTGTCCACGACATAGCAAACGTGGTGCAGGCCGCCGCCTTTGGCGGCGAATGCATGAACCGGAGACTCCGTATCGGCCGGTTCCACCAGTTCCCAGAGCGGATCCCCGCCGTGCCGGCTTTTCAGAAAAGTCACGCGCACGCGCTGATTCGGGTCGTGAAAAACCTGCTCGTCCCAATCGCATTGCAGCACGGCGGCGAATCCCCGTATGGAATTGGCGATTGAGGCCACAACAAAGCCGGCATGATGAAATGCGCCTTCAGGCTGCCAGGTTAGGGAGACGGCATTCATCGCCATTCACCGGGACAGGAGCGGCTTGCGATCGCTTGAGGTGGGTGCGGGCACCTGAAAAATCTTAGCATGCGGGGGCTGGGCCTTCCGCGCAACCGGGGCTTACCGAAGTCACCATTAGTGGGCGTCGGCACTGTGTACGCGAGCCGGCGTTTGGTTTCAATGCATGGGGACTGGCATACTCCGGAAGCGTAGCGCCCCTCAAGCCCGCGGTCTACGAATGCGCTTCCTGAAAGACGATCGTGTAGCCGTCAGGGTCTTCTACGCTGAAGTGCATGAGCCCGTAGCCGGCCATCTTCGGGCGATCGGCCTTCAAACCTCGCTCCGTGAGTGCCCGATAGGCAAGTTCTATATCCTGGCAATGGATGTAAAACACGACATTTCTTTGTTTCCTCTCTGGAGGCCCGCTGGGTCGCTCATTGGAGTCATATTGAGTGTTCAGCATGACCTCGGCTCCGCCAAACTTCAGGTACATATAATGAGAAAATCGACCCTCAGCCGTCTCGACCTCCGGTGATGCGAACTGCACAGTAAAGCCGAGCAAATTCCGGTAGAAGGCTAACGCCGTCGGCATGTCGAAGACTCCGATCAGCGGGGTCAATCCGAGTGGAGAAAAGCTCATATGTCCTCACAATCCTCAAATTTACTGGCAGGGGCGGGCGTGTTCCCAAGGAGCTGGAACGTTAATGCCGCATTCCAAAATAGAGAAAAGTGTAGGGGAAGGTCCCGAGGTTGCAACCGAACGCGCACGATTAAATCGAAAAAAGCTCGGTAGACACCTCGGGATGCTCCCGCCATCGCCGGCGAGAAGCCGGCGCCACGGCATGGCTTACTTCGGCATTACTTCGTGCGCCAGTTTGCTGGCTACGACTTCGCGCAACTCGTTGCGCTTCTTCCCGGCCTCGATCATAGCCTCGCGCGAGCCGTAGTGCTTGGCCACAATGGTTGCAGTTTTGGCGTCCGACACATCGAGCGCCGCCCAGTTTGGAAACATAAGACCCACCGCGACATCCCAGTCCCCCGGGCTATCGGTGGTGACGTTGGTCCACACTTTATAGTCGCTGAGGATCCCTTCCTTCTTCAGCGAGTCATAAGATGGTTTGATATTTTCTCGAAAGTCTTTCCAGAACGGCTCTCCCTGGCCGGGTTTAATGCGGTAGTAAACCACGCGCCAGATGGGCCCGCTGTCGTAGTTTGGATTCTGCGCAAAAGCGGGGAATGCGGCGAAGAGCGTGGCAAGTAAAAGGCTGATGCCTAGAACTTTTTTCATGGTGCCTCCAAATCAGATTTGCAATCAATGGAAATGGCCCGTACGCAAAGACGCCGGAAGCGTATCACCGCGAATGGCGCTTTACAAATCGACAGGTACTTATTCCACGCCCGCGATGGCCGCTTCGATAGCGTCGATGTCGGCGCCCATGTCGCGGCCATCGGAGGCCGCGCCCGCGCCGGGTGACACCTTGGAGCATCCGGGCCCCTTGGCGTGACAAAGTCTGGGATCGTGGCTGATGTCGTCTTTCTCGTTGAAGTCGCGGATGCCTGCCGCGCCGGCGGAGGATACCGTGATGTTTCCTTTGGGGAAGGAAGCACGGTCGCTGATGATCAGGTTTCTATCGAATTTATAGGGATCGAAGCAGGCTTGCAGTACGGCCTCAGGCCCAATCGACTGCGTTTTCGACGCGCAACCATTGGGGCCGCCCGCGGACGCCATGGGCGGGCGGCGGTCTCCGACGGAAAACACGCTGTTGGTCACGGTGAAGTTTTGCAGCTTCGCATCGGAGTTGGCGATGGAGAGCAGAACTCCTCTTACAAACGCGGTGACGTGATCGATCTGGACGTCGTGGATGGGCGGGCGCACGGAAACCATGATCAGAAATGTGCCGCCGCCCTTGTAGTCCTTGTCGTGCAGGTCATCTGCGAACAGGTCGTGAACGCTGTAACGTCCGCCGTCGGCGGCAGGGCCCCCGGTTTTGGAGAGGGCAGTGTTGAACTGCAACACTCCGGCAACATTTCGCACCCGGTTGAAACGGATGGTGACGTCATTAACGCGGCACACCGGACAATGGTCGGACTGATTGAAGGGCGTGAGCAGGATGGAATAGCCCGTCTGGCTGAAGCCGCCCCAGGTGTTCTCCAGAAGATTGGCCTCAAACAAGACGCGGATTGCGCTCTTGAGCTCGAAATTATTTTTCACGATATACGGCTGGCCCACAGCCGTCGCAACGTAGCCCGGTTCGCCCTCTTTCCAGAGCATGGGCCGGAAAAGATGGTTGCGGCGGATTTCGATATCGGTGGGAACAATGGTACTGGGGCTGCCGCCGAAAAGAATGTTCTCGCCCCCGGACTCGAGAAAGTTGTTGTAATACTTTAGCGTCGAGATGGGTTCATCGCCGCCGCCGCCGCCAATGGCATGGGCATCGGTGCATTTTCCCTTGCGCGCGATGCAGTTCAGGCCGCTGAAATAGGAATTGATGACGGCAATCATGCGCGAGCCGTGGTTCACTCCGATGCCGTGGCCTACTTCGGCGCCCTCGGCGGGGTGAATCCAGTTGCGGTCGAAGATGACGTGGTCGGAGTGCTCGGCGGTGACCATGCGGCCAATATTGGCGTCGGTAGGCGTGGTCCACTCGATCCCTATGAAGCGGATGTGATCGCCCACCGAAACACCTTCTGCATGCCGCACCACCAGGGTCACGAGCAGTTTTGCCGGTCCGCCCGCGGGTTGGGCAAAGGGCGGCCGACCGGGCAGGCTGGCTACACCCGCCCACGCGGGAGAGATGCGTGAACCCTCGGAAGGAAGCCGGGAGTCCGGCGTGTCGGTGCGTACCGTAATGTAGTGCTGATCGTCGCATTTTTTGGCCGGCAGCGCTTTCACATCGAAAGATGCTCCCGCTGGCAGCAGCAAAGTGTCGCCGCACTTCGCGTCATTGATGGCGTCGGCTAGATCGGATTTGGCGGCGACGCGAATCTGCTTTCCCGGCGAAGGCGTTCCGTCGAGCGCGGTGTAATAGCAGGCCTTAGGCAGTTCGGCGGGACCATCCTTGTCGCCGAAATGTGCGACATTGCCCTTGTCGCAGTAGGCATTTTCACCGATCGGAGGTGCGGCCGCCAGGGCGGTAGCGGAACAGAGAATAACCAGACCGAGGAATTGAACGGCTTTTGCCGGCGGACGGCTCGGTGGCCAAGGAAATGAAGGCATGAGTGGGCGTCTCCCTTTACGCTATCGATGCAATTTGATCCCGGTTGATTGCCAAACATCAGCACGCCCGCTGTGCGGAGCATAGCACGGGGCCGAACCGGGGCGCCGGCGAAACCATGCGGGATGAAATGAAGCATCAGTCGCGACGGCTCCCCAGCAAAACCGCGCGCAGGCGATCATAGGCGTCGTTCCCAAACACTCGTTGGGCGCTGCGGCGAGCTTGCTGCTGCCAGCGGCTTTTCCACAAACCACGACCCCGGCAGATGGAACTGAACTGCTCCAGACTAAGGTCGCGCAGCATGGCCACCCGGCACAGTTCGTAGGGATTGGAAGAGGAAGAGTTGGCATAAAAACGACTATTGGCAACGGTGGCGAATCCGGCATCGCGCGCGACCTGCAGGGTGCGCTCGTCGAAGCGGCCGCCGGGGCAGGAGAAATGGTGTATGGCATGCCCGGCGATATCTTCGATCAGAGCTTTGGCATCCAAGATCTCGTGCCGCAATTCGGACTGTGATAGATCGGAAAGGTAAGGATGAGTCATGGAATGGCAGCCGATTTCAAAGCCCTGCCCGTCGAGTTGCCGTACCTGGGCAGGGTTGAGATAGCCCGGTTGCCCCAGGTATCCGGCAGTAAGGTAGAAAGTGGCGTGGAAACCGAACTCGCGTAGTACAGGAGCGGCGGCGATGAGGTCGGTTTCGCAGCCATCGTCAAAGGTGATGCAGACGGCTGGCTCAGGCGGATATTGCATCGCTTCCGTGACGCTGAGCCCCCGCCATCGCGATTGGCGCAGGTGGTACATCTGGGCGCGGAAGGTTTCGACCGGCAGAATGTAACGCACATAGCCCGGTTCTGACTGGCGCAGTTTGCGGCCGGAAAGTTCGAGTTCGTGGTACATCAGGAAGACGATGGGCGGCGCGGACATCAGGTTTCTCGACGGCGTATCTCGTTCGGCTCCCATTCCCTGACAAAAAGTGAGGTCACCATCACGTTCCTCCGCTAAGCCTTCTTCGCGCTGCCCGCAGTCTGCGAGCGGCGGTCAAGCAGAGCGAGCAACGGCTCTCGTAAGAACGGACTCCCCGCGAGCAGGCCGGATATCAGAGGATTTTTCTGGTTACAGCGCAATGGTGAATTGTCGAGCTTCAGGGTCCAGCCTCCCGCACTCTCCACAAGCGCCGCGCCCGCGGCAACGTCCCATTCATTCTTGGGGACGAGGGTGAACGTAAGGTCGGCGCGCCCCGCAGCGACGAGTCCGAGTTTGTAGGCCACAGATCCCATCGGACGGATATTGAACTCCGCGGATTCGAATTGCTTCCACTCCCCGCGCTTCACTTCGCTGCGGCTGGCAAGGACCAGCGCGCCGTGCAGGTCCTTGCGCTGGCTGGGCTGGGATGGCTGTCCGTTGTAGGTGACGCCGCTGTCGCGCGACCCAAGAATCAGTTCGTCGGTGGCAGGATTGCAGATTCCGCCCGCGACCGGTATGCCATTCTCCACCATCGCGATGGAGACGCAAAACTCCGGAATGCCCTCGACGAACTCGCGCGTGCCATCAAGCGGATCGACCACCCAGACGCGTTGTTTGTCGAGGCGGGTAAAGTCGTCCACCGTTTCTTCCGAGAGCCAGCCTTCGCCGGGGCGCAGAAGAGTCTTGCGCAGAATTTCATCGACAGCACGGTCCGCTTCGGTAACCGGATCGTGCCCGACTTTATATTCCGTCGCGATGGCGCCGGGCGTGAACCGCTTAAGCACGTCCCGTGCCGCTTCAAGCGCGGCATGAATGCGTTCGAGCGTTTCCTGGGATGCAGTCATCGTTGGAGTCCGAATATCGCTTTTCTTGGGAGATTACCCCTCGTCTGGATCTTGAGAGCGTGAAGTTCCCTGGCGCTGCCGAAACCGTCTACTACCATGGTCGATATGATTCACAAAAAGAGAGCTGTGCGCCTGAAAAACGACAAATCGAAGCGGGGAGTAATTCTGATTATATCGCGCTCCAGAAACTGAGGGAGGGAATGCCTGTCGCGTGGTCACACGAAAGTTTATGGCGGTATGGTGGCGGGAACAATCCGTCCACCCTTACCAAGGGTTTTGCGTGAAGCGGCCCAATAGCGCAATTCTTTTCACGTTGACGTCCCCGCCCGCCTCGGAGGAAAATTCCAAGTTCTTTTTGCCTGCCACGAATTTCTCTCCTAATCGGCAGATAAGTTGGGCCTGTCACCAGCACAACACGGTCAGTGAGTCTGTTACCAAGGAGGCCTATGAACAGACCTATGAGAAGCGCAGCCCGGAATCAGAACTCAATTTTCACAATTCGCGCGCGAGCGGCGGGCAAAACGCTGAGTATTACGATTCTACTGGTCGGAGTGGCGATTCTCGCCGCGCCATCGGCGCTGGCGCAAACCTACCAAACCTTCGATGCTCCCAGTTCAGGCACGGTAGCCTATCTGGGAACCATTCCCCTTGGCATCAACACTCCTGGCGCTGTCGTGGGAATAACTTTAGACGCGAGCAATGCGGCTCATGGGTTCCTGCGCGCAGCTAATGGCTCTATAACGGCCATTAATGTTAGCGGCGCCGGCGCAGGCAGTAACCAGGGAACCTTCACCACCAGCATCAACGATGGGGGAGTGATCGCCGGAGCCTACGCGGGCTCGGGCATCGCTTACCACGGCTTCGTGCGGGCCGCCAATGGGACGGTAACCTTCTTCGATGCCGGCAGTGCAATCGGAAAGCACCAAGGCACCATCCCCACGGCCATCAACAAAGCGGGAGTGATAACCGGAATGTACAAAGACTCAAGCAGCCAGTACCACGGCTTCGTGCGCTCCGCCAATGGCGAGAGCATCACAATCTTTGACGCTGCGGGCGCGGGCACGGGCTACGCCGTGGGAACCTTGCCCCTCGGCATCAACAATGCTGGGGTGATCACGGGATTCTATATCGCCCAGAACGGTGCGCGGCACGGCTTCACGTGCAGCGGGAGCTGCGCTTCATCCACTACCATTGACGCCCCCGGTGCCGGCAGCGGCACGAATCAGGGAACCGTTGCCATTGGTATCAATACCGCCGGCGTGATCGCCGGTCAATTCGCCAGCGCGAGCCAGGTGGCAGGCGGCTTCGTGCGCGCGGCCAGCGGGACGATCACAACCTTCGCTGCTCCCGCTGCCGAGAAAAATGTGTTCTTGTCTCTGCTGGCGGTGTTGCCGGCAGGTGGAGGCCCCTCGGTTCAGGGAACCAACGCTCTCAGCATCAACTCCTTGGGAGTGATTACCGGTGTTTATTCAGACTCAGCCGGATCGGGTCACGGCTTCCTCCGTTCGGCCAAGGGTGCAATTACCGGCTTTCTCGTGCCCGCTGGAGGCACCGGGATGTTACAGGGAACCATCGCCACCGGCATTAACACGGCCGGTCTCATCACAGGCCCCTATGCCGATTCGAGCTCCGTCTTCCACGGCTTCGTCCTGATTCCTCCCACCCCGACCACGACCGGCCTCTCCTCTTCGCCCAGTCCGTCCATCTATGGCCAGACCGTGACCTTAACTGCCACCGTCAGCTCCAGCAGCGGGGCGCCGCCCGATGGAGAAACCGTCACCTTTACAGAAGGTGCGACAACTCTGGGCACAGGGACGTTAAGCGGCGGCTCCGCCATTTTGATGGCGTCAACGCTAAAGGTGGGTAGCAACTCGGTCAAGGCGATCTATGGCGGTGACCAAAGCTTTGCGGCGAGTGCGGCGAAAGCTGTTAGCCAGGTGGTCGCCAAAGCCAGCACTACGACCACGTTGCTTTCGTCGCTGAATCCCTCCAACGTTGGACAGTCCGTGACCTTTACCGCTGGCGTCACGCCGCAGTTCAGCGGCACTCCCACTGGGAAAGTAACCTTCTACGATGGCTCGACGATTCTAAAAGCTGTGGCCGTGAGCGCCGGTATGGCTAAGTTCACAACCTCGAAGCTGAGCGCAGGCGGGCACACAATCAAAGCAGCGTACGGCGGTAGCACCAGTTTTGACGACAGCTCGGCATCGCTGACTCAGACAGTGGATTAGAGCAAGACACAGAGTTTGACCGCCGTACCTCGCACTCCCGAGTTCAGCGCTCTGTCGTGTCGGCGTTTTCCGTTTGAGCCCGGGAGCCCTATGCCCAGAGCATTCTCGCTCCCGTCATCAGCAGGACGGTGCACAGGATCCGCCGCAGCCAGAGCACGGGAACGCGGCTGCTTAAATGCGAGCCCAGCATGCCTCCGGGGACGGACCCGATCAGCAGCGAAGCCACCAGATGTCCATCCACATTGCCCGCCCGCCAGTGCAGCAGGCTGGTGACGCCGGTCAGGATCACGGCATGGGCAATGTCGGTACCCACCATGATTTTGGGCGCGAAAGAATAAAACAGCAGCAGCAACATCATGATGATGCTGCCCGACCCGACCGAGGTTATGCCCACCAGAAATCCGCCGACCAGGCCAATCGCACTCATCCCGGCAAACGACTTTAACGTCGGTTCGCGCTTGGCAAGATGCTCTTCGATCCGCCCCTGAAACAGCAGCAGGGTGGGGATCAGCACGAGCAACAGC
This sequence comes from uncultured Acidobacteriaceae bacterium, assembly GCA_963746205.1. Taxonomy (GTDB): domain Bacteria; phylum Acidobacteriota; class Terriglobia; order Terriglobales; family Acidobacteriaceae; genus Acidiflorens. The sequence continues at coordinate 235,094 of CAVVAP010000015.1, forward strand.
CCCACCGCCGATTTGATGAAATCGTTGACGTGAACGCCGTAAATCTGGCGCAGGTGGACGAGAAGACTTACACCCAGATAGGAGCCGGGAATGCTGCCGACGGACATCGCCAGGACAATTTTCTTGCGCACCGTGCCTTTGAGCAGATGCATGATGCTGGCCGGAATCTTGGTGAAAAAATTGAACAGAGCGTCGCTGCCAACCGCCGTAATGGCGGGCACGTGCAGGCCAAAAATGAGCATGGGCAGCAGCAGAACGCCGCCGCCCAGACCGGTCAATCCAATCAGGGTTCCGACGATGAAGCCGATCAGAACTTTGAGGAGGAGAAGTTCCATGCGGTCTTTCGATCTGATTCCTTCTCAGTTCCCGGTCCGCGCGCGGGCAAAAATTTCGCCCCGCGGAATCGGGAACTGGAAGGCGGTTCTATCCGTTGCCGTTGGCGCCGACGAAGCCCTCGCGTTCCAGATGCAGAATGATGGTCTGCGCCGCTTCCTCGGGGCTTAGTTTGGCGGTGTCGATCACCACTTCGGCGTCGGTGGGCGCTTCGTAAGGATCGGAGATGCCGGTAAATTCCTTGACGATTCCGGCGCGCGCCTTCGCGTACAGTCCCTTGCGGTCGCGCTGTTCGCAGACTTCAATCGACGTCGCGGCGTGCACCAGAATAAAGCCGCCGAAAGGTTCAATCATCTGGCGGACCGCCTTGCGCGTCGCTTCATACGGGGCGATGGGCGCGCATACCGCGATGCCGCCGTTCTTGGTGATTTCCGAAGCCACATAGCCGATGCGGCGTATGTTGATGTCGCGATGCTCCTTGGAGAATCCCAGTTCGCTCGAAAGGTTTTTGCGCACCAGATCGCCATCGAGCAAGGTCACGGGACGTCCGCCCATCTCCAGGAACTTAGTGATCAGGGCGTTGGCGATGGTGGATTTTCCCGACCCTGAAAGTCCGGTGAAGAAAATGGTGACGCCCTGTTTCTCGCGCGGCGGATAGCTGCGGCGCAACTCCTTCACCACTTCGGGATAGGTGAACCACGCCGGAATGTCGCGCCCTTCATTGAGACGTTCGCGCAACTCCGTGCCCGAAACGTCCAATACCTTCGCGCCGGGCGGCACTTCGTCGGCGGGAACGTAACGGTCTTCGTTCTGCAGATAAACCATCATCTGGAAGGGCACCATGGTGACGCCCATTTCCTCTTCGTGCTTCTTGAACAGTTCCTGGGCATCGTAGGGACCGTAGAAATTCTTGCCGTCGGTGTCTTTTCCCGGACCGGCGTGGTCGCGGCCCACGATGAAGTGAGTGCAGCCGTGATTCTTCCGGATGAGGCCGTGCCACACCGCTTCGCGCGGCCCGCCCATGCGCATGGCGAGCGGCAGCATGGCCAGTTCCACCGTTCCCTTGGGATATTTCGAGAGCAACAACTGGTAGCAGCGGGTGCGGACAAAATAATCCACATCGCCCGGCTTGGTCATGCCGACCGAAGGATGGATGAGGAGATTCGCCTCCACCTGCTTGGCGGCGCGCATCGTCAGTTCGACGTGGGCGCGATGCATGGGATTGCGTGTCTGGAAAGCGACGACCGTGGTCCAGCCCAGGCGGCTGAACTCGGCGCGCAAGTCGGCCGGAGTGAGGCGCAGCGAACGGAAGTCATAATGCGAAGGCGGCTGCAATTCCTCGATCGTCCCACCCACGTACCAGGGATTCGATTTGTTGATGGCATAGTCGGCGCCGGGATGAGCCGCGCTGGTCGTGCCAAACACGGACTGAGCCTCCGCCTTGCGATCGGGTTGCCAGACGTCTTCCACGCTCAGGGCGGCAAGCATCACGCCCTCGGGATCGCGCAGCGCGACCTTGCTGCTGCCCGGGGTCAGCTTCTTGGCGAAATCCTCGCTCACATCCAGCGTGATCGGCATCGGCCACAGGGTGCCATTCGCCAGGCGCATGTTCTGGCAGACGCCCTCATAGTCGGCGCGATTCAGGAAGCCGCGCAGGGGCGAAAAGCCGCCGCTCATGAGCAATTCCAGATCGCAAATCTGGCGCGCCGTCAGGTCCCACGAAGGCCAGTCTTTGGATTGCGCTTTGATTTCGGCGGCGCGCGCGTTCGACACTTGCAACTGGACGAGGTCTCCCCCATGGGGGGCAATAAGGTGACTGGTCATTGCGTTCAAAGCGGTGATCCTCCCGGTATTCTCCAACTAAAAATTTATACGGAATTGAAACCTGTTTTATGGACTCTATCTAAACTCGCCTTATTTGCCATGACTCGTCAAGGGATATACGGGGGTGACAGGTGACCACCGGTGCATAGGCCCGGAGTTACATGGCGAATAATCCGGCCCAAACCCATGCCTGCGAGTCCGGCGAACCTTGGGAGGAAGCTGGCCAACCCCACGCGCGGCCGATCTTGCGGACGTAAGCTATTAGAAATAAAGGAACATCCGAAGTTTAACACGAGCCGGACGGTCCCGCGACCGCCGGGGAGACGCCAGCGCTATCGCCAATTGCGCGGAGTTTCGAGCGCCGTATTTTCAACCCTCGCCGTTTCAACCCTCGCCTTCAGGTGCTCTGGCTCTTCCGTCTCGCGCAGCAATATGGACTGCAACTGCAACTCCAGTTCCCACAGGGTGTAGGGGAAACTCCCGCGCCGTAGAATTCTCCTGCCATCGGCATGAAAGTTGCCACCGCGATAGGCCGAAAAGACGTTCGCGTAAGTGGAGCAAGCCATTTCCGCCGCCGGAGCCGAGATGTTCTCGGGCAGTCCGAAGGGAAACGAAAAATGCGTCGCCGTCCCCAGTTTCTGCCGGAGATCCTCGGCGGAGCCGATAATCTCCTGGCGCAAGAATTCCGTATCGTCCGATCCGCAATCGGCGTGATTGCGAGTGTGGCTGCCGATTTCGTACCCGCTGTGCTTGAGAAACGAAATCTGCTCCCAGGTGTTGGGGGGAAATCCGGTTTCGCCGCGCGCCTGGTCGTGAGAAAATCCGCGCCCGTTCGCCGCGTGTTCGGTGGAGATAAAGTAGCCCACCGGCAAACCGGTTTCCTCGGTGACGGCACGCAGATTGACGAAATTATCGGCGTAGCCGTCGTCGAAAGTGATGGCCACGGTGGGCACCTTGATGCCGCCGTTCCGGACCAGCGCAACCGCTTCGCTCAGGCTGACCACGCGATAATGCCGCAGCAGGTAATTCACCTGGCGTAGAAAGTACGCGGTCGGCGTTCCCAGAAGATGCGGCCGGTCGGAGATCAGATGGTGAAACAGGATCATCAGAGGATAATTCCCCTGCCGCCGGTAGCGCCAGTTGCGCAGGGTTACGGGTCCGGCATGGAGCAGCGACTTGGCCAGCAACTTCCAGGCGGGGCGCCGGAAAGGATTGCCATAACCTTTGCGCCGCCGCGCAAGCTCTTTTTTCATTTGCAGTAAATCTTCCGCTGCTGGAGCGCGGAAGAGCTTGCTCGGACCAGTCTGCGGTATTTCCTCCACCGCGCCCCGGGCAAAATCCCGAATCGCCGCCACGATCAGGTCTGCACCGACCACGTCGGCCTTGAGCGCCAGGCTTTCCAGATCGTCGAAAGGATCAATCGGAATCAACGCGGAATGGATTACCCCGCCCACATCGACCTTGGCCTCGACGCGATGGACGGTGACCCCGATTTCTTTTTGATCGTCCAGCAATTCCCAGAGTCCGACTGCGCCGCCACCGCGATAGTCCGGCACCTTGCGCTTGTGAATGTTGATCGATCCCTGTTTCGGAATCTCGAAGAGCGCCGGTTTTAAGATGCGCGTCCCGAATACCAGACCCAGGTCGGGAGAGACGCGCCGCGCAAAGCTGAGGGCTTCGTCGCCGTGAATGTCGGCGGTGACGAAAAGTTCGGCGCCGCTGGCTTCGGCGGTGGCGCGCAGATCGTCGAGACTGTAGGCCGGGTTGCCGTTCGGCCAGCGCGGAGCCGCATGAATAAAGCGAATCAGGGCGTCCAACAACTGGCTGACCCGGGCTTGAAGGGCGGACGCGATACGATGCAGCACGTAACGCCAGTAGACGGGGCGCAACATCTTCTTGCGCCAAGTCTTGATCCGTTGTTGCAAAGTTTTCCGTGGGCGGCGTTCGTAGAGGACGCCCACCACCTGGGCCCGCGGAGCGTCGCGGCGAATCCGCCCCATGATGCGCGCCACTTGCCGCGGCGGCACCGACGTGAAGATGATTACCCGGAGTGGATTTTCGGCCATCCTCTCTGTTTTTCTCCCATTTGACCGGGCGCGTCAAGGGCGAACCGGGACGCAGGGTAACCGCCGATTGTGTACCGTTCGCTACCAGGCGTGTTTCATCGCCCTAGCAAATTTCTGCGCGGGCAGCGTATTCAGCACGTCATCCTTGGTGAGCCAGGCGCGGCGCGCCTGGGTGACGCCATAATGCAGCTTTTCCAGGTGCGAAGTGTGGTGGGAGTCCGTATTGATCACGATTTTAACGCCATGCTGCTTGGCCATGCGGAGGTGAACGTCGTTCAGATCCAGGCGCTCGGGATAAGAATTCAGTTCTAGCGCGACCTTGTGTTTTGCCGCCGTCCGGAACACCGCGTCAACGTCGAACGCGTAGGCGTCGCGGCGCAGCAACTGCCGCCCGGTGGGATGGCCGATCAGCGACGTGTTCGGATTGGCGATGGCCTTCAGCAAGCGATGCGTCATGGTGACGCGATCCTGATTGAACAACGAATGCACGCTGGCGATGACGATGTCGAGTTGTTCAAGCACCGCGTCGGACAGATCAAGCGCGCCATCTCCCAGAATATCGACTTCGATTCCGGCAAATATGCGGATGCTTTTCATCTTCTTTTCGACGGCGCGAATGCGATCGATATGCGCCAGCGCGCGTTCGTCCGTCAGGCCATTGGCAAAAGCGAGATTCTTCGAGTGATCGGTGATGGCCATGTACTCGTAGCCCCGAGCCAGCGCCGCTTCCGCCATTTCTTCGATGGTGTTGCGACCGTCGGTTTCGACCGTGTGCATGTGCACGTCGCCGCGTATGTCGCTGAGTTCCAGTAGCTCCGGCAGGGTGTGATTGGCGGCTGCTTCGATCTCGCCCAGGTTCTCGCGCAGTTCGGGCGGGATGAAGTCGAGCTGGAGACGGCCGTAGATTTCTTCCTCGGTTTTACCCGCCACCGGCCGGTTGTCCTCGAGCGTAGCCAGGCTGTATTCGTTGAGCGTGAAGCCCATCTTGAGCGCGCGCTGGCGCAACGCGACGTTGTGCGCCTTGGAGCCGGTGAAATATTGCATGGCCGCCCCGTAGGATTCGGGCGCCAGCAGGCGCACGTCCACCTGCATGCCGGTGCGGTGACGGAAGCTGACTTTGTTTTCTCCCCGCGCGATCACATCCATCAGGCCGGGGAAACGCAGCAGGCTCTCAATCAACTCTTGCCTCGGCTCCGGCTCGATGCAGCCTTTGCCGGTGACCAGAAGGTCGAGATCGCCCACCGTTTCCCGTCCCCGGCGCAGCGATCCTGCGGGGGTGACCTTTTCGACGCCGGGCAACGCCATCAGGTACTCCACCAGTTTCTTCGCCAGTTGCTCAGCGGTATCGAGCAGGAATCTTCCCGCAATCCGGCGGTAATCCTCTATTGCCTTGAGCAGCTTCTGCTCGTGCTTTTCGCCGAGGCGGGGGAGTTCACGAATCTTGCCTTCCCGCGCCAGCTTTTCGACGCCTTCCAGATCGCTGACTTGATAGGCGCTCCAAATCAAGGCAATCGTCTTCGGACCGAGGCCCTGAATTTTCAGCAGTTCAAGCATTGACGGACGATACTTCTTCAGCAGCTCGGCGTGGACTTCGATCCGTCCATCCTTGAAGAGCATTTGCAGATTCGCCAGCATGCCTTTGCCGATGCCCTGCACGGCGAGCAGCTTTTTCGGCTCCGCAATCAGGTCGGCAACTTGTTGCGGCAGGGCTTCGATGGCTTCGGCCGCGTTGCGATAGGAGCGCACGCGAAAGGAATCTTGTCCGTCAATCTCCAGCAGATCGGCAGTTTCGTAGAGAAGGCCGGCGATGGCTTTGTTATCCATGGGTCAATTAAACAAGAAAACGGCTGCGGAAAATCGCGTGTGTGCCCCGTCCTTGTGTCTTCGTTTCTCACCCAAGGAAGAGTCGCGCTTACACCACGAGCGGGGACTCGCCAGTGCAGATGACTTAGTCCCAGGTAAAGGGCTTGGGGCGGATCCCCGTCAGGAGATCTTGGTTACATTCGCCGCTTGCGGACCCTTCTGTCCCTGGACAATCTCGAACTCAACGCTATCGCCTTCCTGCAGGCTTTTGTAGCCTTCGGTCGCGATCGAGCTGTAATGTATGAACACATCCGGTCCATCTTCTCGGCCGAGGAAGCCATATCCCTTGGCATTGTTAAACCACTTGACGGTGCCTTTCAGTCGTTCCACGCAGGTCCCCCCTGTTAATTTGGGCGTTCCCCCAAGGCTCGCAAAAAATGTCTAGGGGATTGTGCTGCTCTGTCGGGATGCTGTCAAGACTATCGCTGGTAGGCGATCGTCATCGATCTGGGCTGGGTGTTTCCCCGCTGGCGGCAGGGGTTGATTAGTCTCGTGGAAGGGGTAGCGTCTGGGCCAGCCACAGGATGCCGGAGATCGTCTTGGCGTCCCGAATTCGGCCATTGAGGGCCATCCGAGTCGCCTCCGACAACGGCACGAACTGGACTGCGATTTTCTCGTCCGGTTCGGGTTGAGCCGGCCCGGCGCGCAGCCCTTGCGCCAGATAAATCGTCATGGTTTCGTCGAGAAAACCTGGACTGACGTAGAAATGCAATATGCGTTTCCACTGCCGCGCCGTATAGCCGGTTTCTTCGAGTAACTCGCGCTTGGCGGCGGTGAGCGCGGTCTCCCCGTCGTCGATGCGTCCGGCGGGCAGTTCCCACATCATGGATTGCGCCGCGTGGCGGTACTGGCGCTCCAGCAAGATGTTCGGTTCGAGCGCGGGCTTGCCCTTCGACTTCTTGCCGGAGACGGCCGCGTCCACCGCCAGAATCACGATCGATCCCGAATGCCGAATCACATCGCGACGGGCGCGCACCCCTCCCGGCTCTTCCACTTCGTCCGTGGTCACGGAGAACACCGGGCCACGATAGCTGACGCGCGAAGAGAGCACGCGGGCCAGCACTCGGGCGATGTTTGATTTTCTTCCTGATTTCGCCATAACCACAATATAAGGCACGCCGCGCTCGATTGACGCCTCGAAGACTATTCGCGGCGCTGGGTGAAGAGGTGCCCCAATTTTTCCTGCTTGGTCTTGAGGTAATCCTCGGTGTGCGCCGTGGGCGGCACTTCGCAAGGCACGCGCTCGGTGACCCTTATGCCCGCGCGCTCCAGCGCCCCCACTTTATCGGGATTGTTCGAGAGCAAGCGGACGCTGCGAATATCCAGTGCCTTGAGAATCTCAACCGGCATGACAAATTCGCGCTGGTCCGCTTTAAAGCCCAGGCGCTCGTTGGCTTCCACCGTATCGAGGCCGCTATCCTGCAGCGCATAGGCCTGTAGCTTGGCCATCAGCCCGATGCCGCGCCCCTCCTGCTGCTCATAGATCAGGACGCCCGCGCCTTCCCGTGCAATCAGCGAAAGCGACATTTCAAGCTGTTGCCGGCAGTCGCAGCGCAGGGAGCCGAAGACGTCGCCGGTCAGGCATTGCGAGTGAATGCGCACCAGCGGCGATCCCGAGTGCACTTCCCCCATGACAAGCGCCACCGCCTCTTCGGACTTGGCGCCGTCGTTATAAGCCCGTGTGGTAAAACCATGAATCAGGAAGTGGCCCCAGCGCGTGGGGAAATCAGCCGAGGCGACCTGTTGAACTCTGAGGGAACTCACTTCTAAATTATAGCCTTCGATTTCCGCTAGCTGGCGGAGCCGAGTCAGTTCGGTTCAAATTCCGCCGGACCGCCTGTGAGAGAAGCGGCGGTGTGTGGCCGAAGAAGCGCCGCGGCTGTTAAAATCAAAAATCTAACCGCGTGGGGCTATAGCTCAGCTGGGAGAGCGCATCGTTCGCAACGATGAGGTCGTCGGTTCGATCCCGACTAGCTCCACCATATAAATCCCAACAAAAATAGTTGCGCACGATGGGTACACAACAAAATGTACCCAGGTTGCAATCGCCGTTCTAACCATCTAAAGTCAAATCAAGGTGAGCCGTCAGGTCACAATCGAAACACCCTTCCCAAGTCTGGCAGAGACCGCCCATACTCTTGGAGTCTCCCCGGCTGAGGCGGAGCGCGTTCAGCAATTGCTGTCGGAGCGCGAGCCTCGCAGGCGAGCCGGTCGAGCGGACATCGTGCCACTTTGAAATATGCCCGAAAGAGATCAAAAAAGGGCTGATCGGTACTCCGTATTCCTGAACATCCCCTATGACAGCGCGTTTGAGAACCTGTATTTGGACTACATCGCGGAAAAGCTAGCATTTCTTAAGAATTGGCAGCGTGTCGGCGCTGGCAATGAGAATCGCTTGTTTTACTAACGTCAGATTTCACAATCAGAGAGAGGGGTTGGCAGAGAACGCCCGCGGTCGCCGACTCGCAGCCGGAAGCGGATTGAAATGCGGGGTCGTGCTGGGGTGAGGCCTACCGCCAAGTACGGTCTTCGCCCATCTGATCGCAGACTCCATCGGTCTCAGCACTCTTGACTTCCCGCAACTCTCACAGCCGAACAGCGGTCGCACATCCGCCAAAATAGCGTAGGCTGCGTTGAGTACGGCCTGAAACGGTCGAAATCCGAATATTCCGATCCCGAAGCTCCACGCGAACCATTTGGTATTCGGCAAATTCCTTAAAGTCTCCGCGACGGCTTCTCCGCCCAATCGCATCGAGCCATCTGGCATCAGCACATGGATCGTTTCATAAGCATCCCAGATATCGAGATCGGGATTGAACCTACGAAGCGTCTCCGGGTCGTCGCCAATCGGCTGCACCAGGATACTCGTTGCACCGGATTCAATCTCCGCTGACCTTTGCACCCAATGCCCAATGTGGCGGCACACGGCGCATTCGTCATTGAATAAGAGAATTGGCTTGGATTGCTTCGGCGTGATCGTCAATTATTGTCCGTTCCTGACGCAAACGGCTGCGTCACCGCAGTCAGGACACTGGATACTGTGGGGGACGGCCCCTCGACACGGCTAACTTCGTTCTGGTTGAGAAACATTACCAGGGTAGGCGTGCCCTGAATCTGGTAGCTGGCCGCAAGTTCCTCTTCGACTCCAATATTAACCCTGAAGATTTTCTCGTCAGCCTTCACCATTTCCGCGACCTGCTCCAGGATCGGCTCGATGGTTCGGCAATGCGCGCATCCATAGGACATGAACTCAACCGCGATGGGTCCCTCCGCTTCTAGCACGAGCCGGTTAAACGTGCTTAAGGTAACTGTTTGGATGTTATGGCTCGATAACGGCCTTGGCGCTTGTCGCTGATCCTCAACGGTATAGTTAATCATGCCTACGCCCGTGAATATAAGCTTTACCTGAAGTCTTTCTGACTTCATCTTCAAGAGCCACTTTATCGATACGGCTTCTCTTCATTTGCGCTTCAACCTCTTCCCTCGCGGCCACGGCAGCATCGGGAGCTTCAGGCCAACTCCACTGTTATCACGGCAGTGATATCGACTTCGTCCGATCTTTCAAGGCTAATGTTGTTAGGAGCGCTGTAGGAGACGAGTCGGGATTCGACGCGACCGGAATAAACTTTATCCTTGACCATCCAGCGAACATTGTCTCCTGCGACGGGAATCGGGGCCAACTGCACCAATCGTAAGTTCACTGATCACCCGCTCATCTTTTGAGGATCGAAATATCTGCGTAACCTTCATCTGAGGCTCTTTAGCTCCTGCTGCCTGCGTTTTCATTTCCAGCGTGATCGACTGTTAGCGCCGTCTCCGCTGCTGTGACCGAAGGCGGTCTCTGCCAGCCGAAGCACCCGAGCCCCCATACGAGGTGGGACCCAGTCTGCCTTGAAGAAAACGATCAGGCGCCGTTCGTTGTTATCCCGGTTGTTGGTGATGGGAGGCAGTTGGCATTCTTTTTTCAAGTCGCTTTATATAATCCCCGAACCGCCTGGGCAATACTGATCAGAAGTGATCAGCCCCTCTCGGGCCTGCTGCGGCTTAGAGTGATATGCCGAACCACTATAACCAAATGCAGATCCGGGCGTATCAGCTTCACAAGAGAAATCCTCCCCAAAAAAGCTTCGCAGAACATTAACTGTTCCAGGCGTGACCGCCGCGGCTACGATATGGGATCGGCACAATAGAGTAGAAGACATTCCTGGCAGATGCCGTAGGAGACATTGCCGGGGGGGTGGCTGAGAAATTCCGGGACCCAGTCCCAGAAATTGTCATGCAGGCGTTTGGTGCGACGGCATTGGGCGCACATGACCACAAGCTCTCGAACGCCATAGTCGTGATCCGTAGCGCGAAACGCGGGGTACGGAATGTCGCTTTGCGCAAGCAGGCGGTGGACAACCGCGAGCAGAGGCGTGTCCGGGATGGGCGAAATGTCCATGGAGAATCTGCGGAAGACCTCAGGCGAGTTACATTCGTAGGGAGCGGTGACCAGTTCGTGCTTTTCGCGGGCGCGATCGAATAATTTCAAAAAGTGATATTGGAGAACCCGAGGCACATAGCGGAACAGCGGTGTGCCGCATATTCTCGCGCCGACCCCGGACTCTCCATTGTTGGCGAGGGCGAAGCGGTCCCAGGCCGGATTGCAATAGACAATGTTGAGGGGCGTGTCAAGGACGCAGACGGCGGTTTCGATGCGATCGAACTGTGCTTGCCAGCGGTCTGGGCGAGTGATAGACACGGTGCGCCGGGGAGCCTTGCCGTTAATCGCGATGGTCAAGAGAGGCGCTGACTCCGCGGCCCGCCTCGACGGAAGAGAGGATTTCTCTCCTCACAGCACTCAAATGTACGCCAGGGATTGACCGAATCACAACTCTTGACCGAATCCGTCGATGTAACCGTCAGCGGTGAAAAACCTCGCGGAATGGCAGCCTGATGCCACCCCGCGCGTCGCGGCTGGACGAGCTTCGACGATCGGGCTTCATGGCTCGCGATCCTGGGCGGTTTCGTTCGGATAGTTGAAGAAGAGTTGGTTGCCGTCGGGATCGTCCACCACCAGGAGGCGGTAGCCCCACGAACCCTCCTTGACTACCACGCCTTTGGCCTCGAGTTCAGCGCGGAGCCCGTCCAACGCGGCGATCGCGGATGGCCGCGTTTCCGGCTCGGCATTCAGGGAAATGAAGATCAGCCCCTTGCCAATCTTCTCCGGCCAGGTGTCGGCCAGTATCAAAGCGCAACCGCTCCGCTCGACCTGCGCGACCGACGCTTTGCCGCCCTCGTCGTAGCGCCAGGGACTCCTGAAGCCGAGGCGCTCAACGTAAAAGCGCAACGCGGCCTCAACGTCCCTAACCAGTAAGACGGGACGGGCGAACCAGTCTGTCATAGGCTGTCTACTCGCGAATGAGTAAGCCCCCACGCCAGTCTCCAGGACCGCGACGCTTCGATTATCTCCCAGATCCTCTCTTACCCGACAGCTTTACCAGTTGTGCTCTGTCTCCCAGCGATGTTCTTTGCCGTTCCACCATTGGTGATGGGCGGCCCAGCAGCGCTCCCGCTCCGCGTTCAAATCGCGCCGGCGATCTTCAGCGGCGCGGCTGTGCTCGCCATGGTCGTGGATGGCATGATCCAGCCTCGCTTCGGCTTTTTCGATGGCGTGTTGACACTTCTCTCGTTCATCGGCATGCACCAGAGGCGCTGCCACGAAGAGCAGCAGGGCGCACGCGATCACCGTGGCTACCGCTCTTTTTCCAATTCCGATTCCCAATCTTTGGTTCAAGGTGTTCTCCTTATTCTTAATCGGCCGCTGTTAATCGACGGCTGTTGATGGACCGATCGGCGATCATTTTAGTTAGGAATTAAAAACCCGGCACAGTCTACGTAAGCCGAGATTTCCTCACCATACAGCGGACGCCGTATCCGCTACAAGTCAACTTTGGGAGGGGGTGAAGCGCGGGCGATGAACCGGTGCAGGTGCTACTCCCAACAGCAAAGAGCGGACGGCTATTGAGGAAAACCAGGATGTCCTTAGGTAACCTTGTTCGTACCGTGCTAGCCTTGTCTAATCTGAAACGCACACGAACAATCTTCTTCGGGGGTCAAGCTACGCACATGGAATGCATTGGAAAACGTAATCTTCTCCGCGCCGCATTGCTCTTGTCGGCCGTCAGCGTGTTGAGCACTCTGTCGCTGGCCTCGGGGCCGTGGCAGGCGTTGGGGCCGGATGGCGGCGATGCCCGCAGCCTCGCCTATGACGCGCATAATCCGGATCACATTCTGCTCGGCACCAGCACCGGGCAGATGTTCAGCTCCAATGATGGCGGAAGCAACTGGTCGCGACTGGCGCGCCTCGGCGGCGACCAGTATGTCCTCGACCACATTGTCATCGATTCGCGGGATTCCAATCGCATTTACGTTTCGGCCTGGAGCGCGGCCGGCCAGCAGGTGGGCGAGATTTTTCGCAGCAATGACGGCGGAGTTAACTGGCAGACCCTGCCCGCAATGCACGGCAAGTCGATCCGCGCCCTGGCGATGTATCAAGCCGATTCCAACGTGCTGGTAGCCGGAGCGCTCGATGGCGTTTTCCGCAGCAAAGATGGAGGCGACACCTGGGAGCGCCTTTCACCCGGGAACTCGAACGAAATCAAGAATATCGAGTCCGTGGCGATCGATCCGAAAGATGCCAACACGGTCTATGCCGGAACCTGGCACCTGGCGTGGAAGACGAGCGATGGCGGCGTCAACTGGCAGCACATTAACAAGGGCATGATCGACGACTCCGACGTTTTCTCCGTCATCGTGGATCATGACAATCCGTCCGTAGTGTTTGCCAGCGCCTGCTCGGGTATTTATAAGAGCGAGACGGCCGGCGATCAGTTCACGAAGATTCAGGGCATCCCATTCACGGCGCGTCGGACGCGCGTTCTCAAGCAGGACCCCACCAACGAAAAAATTGTTTACGCCGGCACCACCGAAGGCCTGTGGAAGACCACCAATCTGGGCAAGTCCTGGAAGCTGGTGAGCAGTCCGGAAGTGGTGGTCAATGACGTGATGATCGATCCGCGGGATTCCAATCACGTCCTTCTTGCCACGGATCGCAGCGGAGTCATGGCGTCGAACGATGGCGCATCGAAGTGGACCCCGTCGAATAAGGGCTACGCGCATCGCTACGTTTCTGCCATTCTGGCGGACAACAAAGATGCCAGCACCCTCTTTGTGGGCGTGGTCAATGACCGTGAATACGGCGGCGTGTTTTATACCCATGATGCCGGGCAGCATTGGTCGCAAAAGGCGGCCGGCCTGGGCGGTAAAGATGTCTTCGCGCTCAAGCAGACCGCCACCGGAGCGCTGGTCGCCGGCACCAACCACGGCATCTATGTGCTGGAACCCAACAGCGGCGAATGGCGGCCCATGAACGTGGTCGTGGTCGAGACCAGTTTGACCACCGTTCCCCGCAAAGGCGCGCGCAAGGCGACGACCCGGACGACGCTGGTGAAGTCACAGCTGGAGGCGAGGGTCAACGATCTGGAACTTGCTCCGGAGCGCTGGCTGGCGGCCACCACGGCGGGAATTTACTCCAGCGCCGACCAGGGGAAAACCTGGAAGGGCGGCCCGGTAGTGGGTTTGCAGGATTTCGTTTCGGTGCGCGCGCAAGGGGCCACGGTGCTGGCGGCCACGCGGTCGAGCGTGCTGGTGTCAAACGATGGCGGCGCGACCTGGGATAAGGCGGCGTTGCCGGCCTATGTGGTGGGCATCCGCAGCGCGGTCATCGCTTCCGATCGCGAAATCATGATTGCCGCGCGCGAGGGCGCGTTCCGCAGCACGGATGGCGGAGCGACCTGGGCGCATGTGGAGAATGGGTTGCCCGGCAAGGACATCACTTCGGTGAGCCTGGACTCGCTTCACCATCTCCTGCTGGCTACGAGCGACGCCACGGGAGTGATTTTCGAGAGCCACGATGGCGGGCGCTCCTGGCAGCGTGGCCCGGATACGGGCTATCCGCTGCGTCGCCTCAGCATCATCGGAGGTCGCCTGGTGGGAGCCACCCCGTTTGACGGTGTAATCCTGCAACCGGAAGACGAATCCATCAGCGCGGCGGCCGGAGTTGGCGGTACGGAATAAATCGTCCGGCGGGAGCATAATCTTACGAGGGGCCCGTTCAGGCTGAGTCTGGACGGGCCTCACTCGAAACTTTATGCGGCTCGCGTTCGGACTGGCGATTGCGCTCTGGCTGGGTATTCTAGAAACCCAATCGGCCTTTGCCCGCCAAGACGCTTCCTGGACGACCCCCCCCACGCAAGTCCCGGGGGACACGAAGCCTGCTCCGGAATCGGCTCCCGCCGAGCCCATTGTGCCACCTGTTCCTCCAGCCAGCAGCGCGCCTGCCGCCGTGGAGGTCAAGTCCCCCTCCATAAAACGGGCGCGAAAGCGCCGCAAAAAGGCGGCGCAAACTCCGCCGGGCGCTCCGCGAAAAATCGTGGTTCGCGAAGGGGGCGCGACCGCGCCGGCAGCCCAGATCGTTCCCGGTATCCCTCCTGAGGAAGCCGCGCGCGAACGCGAAAACGCGGAAAACTGGCTGGCGTCCGCCGACGGCCAGTTGCAACGATTGGCGGGGCGCAGTCTGGATGTAATGCAGCAGGAGACAGTCGCACAAGTACACAATTACATGGGCGGAGCGCGCTCGGCGCTAAGAGAAGGCGATGTCGGCAGGGCGAGCACGCTGGCGCAGAAGGCGCGCCTGCTGCTGGAAGATTTGCTGAAACACTAGAAGTGCGATTCCGTCAGGTTTTAGCTGACTTCTGAGACCCCCCTGTGGTGGTCTTTTAGAATCAAAGACCTAGACCGAATCCGTAGATGGTCTTTGATTCTAAAGGAGTTACTGGTAAAGTATTCTGGAATGTGTTAGTTAGGAGAGGTTTTAGGTCTTAGCTCTTAGCTCTTAGCTTTTAGGCACGGCAATCCTAAGACCTAAAACCTAAGACCTAAACCCGGGCTAGTTTCGCGGCGGCGGGCTCGTCGAGCAGCCACAAAAGCTTCCCGTCGGTAGGCTGGACTCGCTGCGAGGGGAAGGGAGGCGTGTTCTCACCTTCGAGAACTTTCTGCAGCATGTCGGCCTTGTCCGGACCGCTGGCGAGGAACATCGCCTCCGCCGCGTGATTGAGCACCGGAAGAGTGAATGTGATGCGGTGCGTGTTGAACTTCGCCACCCAATTGGCCACTACCAGGCGCGACTGTTCTTCGAGCGCGGCGGATCCGGGGAAGAGTGACGCGGTGTGACCGTCCGGCCCCATGCCGAGGAGGATCAGATCGAAGCGCGGCCATTCGCCGGGACGCAAGGCGAAAAATCGGCGGACTTGAGACTCATACTCGGCGGCCGCCGCGGCGGCATCGGCAAGTTCCGCCGGGACGCGAAAAACATTTTCTTCCGGAATCGTAATCTTCGCCAGCAAGGCTTCCTTCACCATCCGATAATTGCTTTCGCATCGGTCGGGGGAACGTGGCGCTCGTCGCCGAAAAATAGAAAGACGCGATTCCAGGCGAACTCCTTGTAATTCGCGGCCAGCAGGGAATAAAGCGCCTTCGGAGTCGAGCCTCCCGACAGGGCCGCGGCAAATCTGCCCTGGGCGCCGATGGCGGCGCGGGCAACGGCGATAAATTCCTCGGCGGCAGCCTGGAAAAGATCGGCGGCGGTGGGGACGATTTCGACAGTGCGAGTCGCGGGCATGGGAGAACTAGTGAGCGAAAATTCTAAATCGGCGACGGTAACCATGAGCGACCATGCCGGAAGTTAATGCCTACGGCGCTCGTCTTACGCTACTGGACAGATAGCAGCCATTTCTTATTTCTCGAAATTTCTCCAGCGCCGGCCATCGCGCTCCATCAATTCGTCCGACTCTTTCGGTCCCCAGGTTCCCGACGGATAGTTGGGAAAATCGCGCGGCGGCAAAGCTTTCCACACATCGAGTACGGGATTGACGATGCTCCAGCCCGCCTCCACCATGTCGGCGCGTTGAAACAACGTGGCATCGCCGGTCATGCAGTCGTGCAGCAGGCGCTCGTAGCCGGTCGACGGGGTCAGGCCGAAATAATCGGCGTAGGCGAAATCCATATTCACTTCGCCAAGATTCATCGCCGGTCCCGGCGTCTTGGCCGCGAAGCGCAGCGAGATACCTTCTTCCGGCTGTATGTTGAGCACCAGTTGATTGGGCATCATGTTCTCGACCTGAGTTTCCCGAAAGAGCATGAAGGGCGCGCGCCGGAATTGAATCACGATGTGCGTGTTGCGGCCCGGCAGTCGCTTGCCCGTGCGCAGGTAAAAGGGAACTCCCGCCCAGCGCCAGTTGTCGATCAAGAGGCGCATGGCGGTAAAGGTCTCCGTGCGCGAGTCGGGGGGCACATCTTCTTCCGAGCGGTAGGCCGGGACCCGGACTCCATCCATCGTGCCCTCTCCGTATTGCCCGCGCACCGTCTTGCTGAGCACGTCCTCATTGCTGAAGGGCTGGATGGCGTGCAGGATTTTCGCCTGCTCGTCGCGTACCGCGTCCGCCTGGAAGGAAATCGGCGGCTCCATGGCGGTCAGGGTGATGAGTTGCATGATGTGGTTCGGCACCATGTCGCGCAGCGCGCCCGAGCCATCGTAGTAGCCGCCGCGCTTTTCCACGCCCACCGTTTCCGCCACCGAAATTTGCACGTGATCGATGTAGCGGCGGTTCCAGATGGGCTCGAAAATGCCGTTGGCGAAACGCAGGGCCAGAATGTTCTGCACCGTCTCTTTTCCGAGATAGTGATCGATGCGGTAGATCTGACATTCGGTGGCGACTTTCAAAAGCTGCTGGTTCAGAGCCTTGGCGGAATCGAGATCGTGGCCGAACGGCTTTTCGATGATCACGCGCCGCCAGTGGCCGTTCTCCTCCTTCATCAGACCGACCTTCGCGATCCGTTCCACAATGTCGCCGAAATAGTTGGGTGCGGTGGCGAGGTAGAAAAAGTAGTTGCCGTGGGAGTTATGTTCCTTGTCCACCCGGGCGAGGGTTTCATTGAGGCGCTCGTAGGTGGCGGGATCGTCGAAATCGCCGTTCAGGTAGGTAATGCGGCGGACAAACCACTCCCACAAGTCGGTGTCGATCTTGCCGGTGGCAAAGCGCTTGAAGTCTTCGGTAAGTTTCTGGCGGGCTTCCTCGTCGCTCATCGGACTGCGACCGAGGCCGATTACGGCAAATTCCCGTGACAGCAGTTGCTGGCTGGCCAGATTGTAGAGAGCCGGGATCAGCTTGCGGCGCGTCAGGTCGCCGGTAAAGCCGAAGATGACCATGACGCAGGGATCACCGATCCGCCCCACCCGCGGTTTACTGGTTGCCGGCAGAACTTCTGTTTGCGCCATGAACGCCCCTCTGGAGGATTTGGTAATTTTGCAATTTGTTAATTTTGTAATTTGGAACCTTCTCAATCACAATCCAAATTACAAATCGAAGGGTTCTTAAGCACCTTCTCCCTTTTGCTTCGGCTCCACGTGGCCGCCGAATTTCTGGCGCATGGCGGAGAGCATCTTTTCCGCAAAGGTGTGTTCCTGCCGCGAGCGGAAACGGGTGTAAAGTGCGGCCGTCAGCACTTCGGCCGGCACCGCTTCCTCGAGCGCCGCCTGGATCGTCCAGCGGCCTTCGCCGGAATCCTGCACAAAGCCGCTGTACTCGGCGAGCGTGGGATTTTCGAGCAGCGCCATCGCCGTCAAATCCAGCAGCCAGGAACTGATCACGCTGCCGCGGCGCCAGACTTCGGCGATATCCGGGAGGTTGAGATCGTAGCGGATATCTTCGGGAAGTTCCTTGCTGGTGGCATTCTTGAAAATATCGAACCCCTCGGCGTAGGCCTGCATGATGCCGTATTCGATGCCGTTGTGCACCATTTTTACGAAGTGCCCCGCGCCCGAGGGTCCGCAGTGGATGTAGCCTTCTTCGGAGGTGCCGACCGATGTGCCGGAAAGTTTCTCGCGTCCGGGAGTGCGCGGGGTATCGCCGCGTCCCGGGGCCAGAGTCTTGAAAATGGGGTCGAGGCGCTGGACCGCTTCCTGAGGGCCGCCGATCATCATGCAGTAGCCGCGATCGATGCCCCAAACGCCGCCGCTGGTGCCGACGTCGACATAATGGACGCCCTTGGCGGCGCACAATTTGGCGCGGCGCACATCGTCCTTGAAATAAGAGTTGCCGCCATCGATGATGGTGTCGCCCGCCTGCATTTTGCCGAGCAACCCTTGCACCGTGGTTTCCGTGGCTTCTCCCGACGGAACCATGACCCAGGCGGCGCGCGGCGGCGTCAGTTTGGCCACCAGATCGTCGAGCGAGGAAGAGCCCACCGCGCCTTCCCCGGCAAGCCCTTTGACGGTTTCGGCGCTGCGATCGGACACCACCAGTTTGTGCCCGCCGCGCATCAAGCGCCGCGTCATGTTGGCGCCCATGCGCCCGAGACCCACCATTCCCAATTGCATTTCAGCTCCTTTGGCCGCGACTCGAGCGGCGCAGTGCCGGGTTTCCTCAGGACGGCGAGGGCAATCCCGCCCAACCTTACTCCGCCGTTACTCCGCCGTTTTATTGCTTCTCGACTTCCTTCAACCGGGCGGCTTTGCCCTTGAGGCCGCGCAGATAATAGAGCTTGGCGCGGCGGACTTTGGCGGAACGCACCACGTCAATCTTGTCGATGACTTTGGAATCCATGGGGAAAATTCTCTCCACGCCCTGTCCAAAGCTGATTTTTCGGACGGTGAAGCTCGGTTGCGCTCCCCGCTTGCGGGCAATGACGACGCCTTCAAATGCCTGCAAGCGCTCTTTTTCGCCCTCTCTGATCTTGACCAGGACCTTGATGGTGTCCCCGGGGCCAAACTTCGGCAGATCGGTGCGGCGGGATTTGGCCAGCAGTTTTTCGATAATCGGATTTCGCATAACGTTTTTCCTTCCTGATTCCGGGTCTTCTAATTCCTGGTCTTTTGCAGAGGCGGGGACTGCCCCGTCTCGTCGCCGCCCAGTTTGATCTGGGCCAGCAATTCCTCGTCTTCCGAGGTCAGCGCCACCCGCTCCAGCAGATCGGGACGGTTGCGCAAGGTTTTTGCCAGAGCCGTCTTCCGGCGCCAGTTGCGAATTTGCTGGTGGTTGCCGTTCACCAGCACTTCCGGCACTGCCATGCCGCGATATTCCGCCGGCCGCGTGTAATGCGGATAGTCGAGCAACCCGCCGGAAACGCAAGTCGAAAGCGGCCCCGCTCCGGCAAACTCGGCGTCGGCGATGGTCGCGGCGCTGAACGATTCCTGACGCGTCGAATTCCGGTTCCCGACCGCCCCCGGAAGCAGGCGCGTCACCGTATCCACGATCACCGCGGCGCCCAGTTCTCCTCCGCTCAGCACGTAGTCGCCAATGGAAACTTCCCGGTCGGCGAGATGCTCGCTGATGCGTTCGTCCACGCCTTCATACCGGCCGCAGATTAATACCACGCTATCCAGTTCGGAAATTCGTTCCGCCAAATTCTGATCGAGCCTTTGCCCTTGCGGCGAGAGCAGAATCACCGATTGCTTTGCCGCCGCCTGCAGGCGCGCTTGCCGCCCGGCCACGTTGCCGAGCGATTCCAAACACTCAAAAATCGGTTCCGGCTTCAGGACCATGCCCTCACCGCCGCCGAACGGGCGGTCATCCACGGTGCGGTGCTTGTCTTTGGCGAATTCCCGCAAATCGTGAATCCTGATTTCCACCAGGCCGGTTTCCCGCGCCCGGCGCACAATGCCGTAATCCAGCGGTCCACGAAAAAATTCGGGAAAGATCGTCAGGATGTCGATCTTCATCGCGGACCATACCTTTATCCTTATTTCCTTATCTTTCCTTACTGTTTCTTCGGCGCGTCTGTTTCTTGCTTTTCTTTCTTTTTCGCTTTTCCTGGCCTTGTCTACTTTTACCAGCGGCGCATTGACTTCCAGCAGACCTTCCGGGAGGCGCATATGAATCTCTCGCCGCTCCAGATCCACTTTCTCGATATAAGCCTCGGCGAAGGGAATCTCGTAGGGCAACTTCTGGCCACTCTTCACCACCAGCAGGGGTGCTTCTCCGGCCCCGAACCGCACGTCTATCTCGCCCACCAGAATCTCGCCGACCGGAGTCTCGCCAACTGTAATATCGCCGAGCGGTCCCGAACCGTCGAACACCTTGCAACCGATCAGGTCGCTCAGGTACGTCCAACCCGGTTCCAGCTGCGCCCGTTCACGGCGCGGCACCTGAAGCTCGGCCCGAAGCAGACGTTCGCCGTCGGAAATCGTCGCGACGCCCTCAAACTTCAACACCAGGAAACTCTTGTGCGGCCAGAGATCCTCGATCGTTACTTCCCTCCGCTCCCCGTCCGGCAGCAAGGCCGAGAGTCGCATGCTCCTCCGGAAACGGTCCGGAACAGCGGTGTGCAACTCGACCGCCACTTCCCCCAGCCGGCCCTGCGTCTTGCGGACAACCGCCAGGGTAATCCACTCGCCGCCAAGGTCTGTCGCCGCGATTCCGCTCTCCTGCCTGCTGGCGCTTTCGTACTGAACGATCTCTATTCAATAATCTCAAGCGCGTAGCGCTTATTCAACTTTGCGCCCGACGCGCTCAGCACATTGCGCAAAGCGCGGGCCACGCGGCCCGAACGCCCAATCACTTTTCCCAAATCAGCTTCCGCGACTTCGAGTTCGATCACGGTTTCGTCCCCGTCCTCGTACTCGTCGATGAAAACCTCGCCCTTGGCATCGACGATGGCTTTGGCAATGTACTCAATCACGGCGCGCGGATTGACGGCGGGCTCGATCATCGTGTTTCCCTCGGACTCAGTTCCTGCACCTGGCACCGGAATACTGACGGTAGACTTTAGACCTTGGCGCCGGTTCTACCCGGGTCTTTAACTATAACTATTACTTCAATTATTGCCGTAGCTATAGGGTTGTCAACTATTGTCAGCGTTAGCGGCGCAGCGTTACGGCGTTGGTCTAGGCAACCGAAACGGCCGCCGCCGGGGCGGGAGAAGCCAGCAGTTTACGGACGCGGTCTGAAGGCTGGGCGCCTTGCGAAACCCAGTAATCGATGCGTTCCCGTTTGAGATCAAAAGTTGCCGGATTGGTGCGTGGATTATAGGTTCCCACCACTTCCACTGGGCGGCCGTTGCGAGCCCGCTCCTTCTCGATCACCACCACTCGATAATAAGGTTGTTTGCGCGCGCCAAAGCGCGCCAGTCGGATCATTAACACAGACTTCGGTATCCTTTGCCCGGAAGAGTCCGGCGAAGTAATGACAAACCATGATTATGCCGGAGGGCGGGGGTTTTCGCAAACGTTGCCGGTGTGCGCTGGCGGGTCAGCGCGAAAACGTGCCCGGCTGGAAAATTCTACGACCGCAGGATGTAGTTCGCAGCCACTTCTTCAAACGCGGACAACTGGGCGCGGCGGGCGACTTCGTCCCAGCCTAATTCTGACGCCATCAGTTCGGCCACGGCCGGGGCCATATCGAGGGCGGCGCGCGCATCGAGGAATAAGGCGCGGGTGCGGCGCGCCAGCAGGTTTCGAGGGTGCGCGCCATTTCATGACGGGCCGCCCACACCACTTCCGCCTTCAAGTAGGAGAATGAGGGATGAAGAGGTTCTCCGAGGGCGGGGTTGGCTGCAATCAGTCGGCGAATCCGCACCGCGTCTGACCCGTGGACGGCGAGCGCGCCGGATTCCCGGCCCTCCTCTTGACTGCCGTGCAGGCGGAGATGCCGGGTTCCGCAAGTCCGTTCCGGCAAACTCGCGCACCGCGCCGCCTGATTGACGCAGTCTTCGGCCATGCGGCGGTAAGTCGTCCACTTTCCGCCGCAGATTGTAAGCAGTCCGGAGCCGTCGATCTGGATGACGTGGTCGCGCGCCAGTCGGGCCGTATTCGAGGTGTTCCCATCCCGCACCAGGGGACGAATGCCGGCGAAAACGCTCAAGACATCTTCGCGCGCGGGGAGCTTCACGGAGATATTGCCCGGCGGTGGCGAGAATGAAGTCAATTTCGTGCTCCATGGCGACCGGTTCGAGGGTGGCGGCGGCGATCGGCGTGTCGGTGGTTCCGACCAGCGTGTGACCGTGCCATGGGATCGCGAAGAGCACGCGGCCGTCGCTCGTGTGCGGCACCAGGATGGCGCTCCCGCCGGGCAGGAAGCGGGAGGCAAACACGAGATGAATGCCCTGGCTCGGTGCGATCATTGGTTTGGATCGGGGTTCGGCCTGGGGCGCGGCCTCGGGCTGTACTTTTTGCCGCAGGGCGTCGCTGAAAGGACCGGTGGCGTTGATCACCACCTTACCGGCGGCGCTGAATTCTTCTCCCGTCTCTACATCCCGCGCCGTGACGCCCTCGACATGACCCTCGGCATTTTTGGTCAGTCCCGTGACTTCCACGTAGTTCAACAATGCCGCCCCCTGCTCGAAAGCGGTCGCCACCATGTGGATGAGCAGGCGGGCGTCGTCAAACTGACCGTCGTAGTACACCGCGCCGCCGCGCAAGCCTTCCGTTTTAAGGGTGGGGAGATGCGCCAGCGTTTCTTCTTTCGTGAGGATGCGGGACGCGCCAAAGCCGTGTTTGCCCGCCAGCAACTGATACAGTTTCAGGCCGATGCCGTAAAAAGCGGCCTCCCACCAGTCGTAGTTCGGGACCACAAAGGGCAGTTCGTGCACGATGTGGGGAGCGTTTTGCAGCAGGAGTCCGCGCTCTTTCAGCGCCTCCATCACCAGGCCGATGTTGCCCTGCTCCAGGACGCAGTAAATATAAAATCCATTCTCCGCTAGCCGAATTCTATGAATCCGGCACGCTGGACGAGTATACGCGTCAGTTGTTGAGCCTAAGTGTTTGGGAGCTCACCCCGGAATAACCACCACTCTAATAGGAGCGTGAAGTGGCATCTAGAGCAACGCCCCAGTATCTTGACGAAAAGGGCCGCATCTTCGGTCAGCGCGAAAATCAGCGTGAAAAGAAAACGAATCTTCTGCAGTGGTTTTCAAATGCCGGTTCGCACCTGCCACAGTGGTTCGTTGCAATTTTTGCAATCGTATATCTAAGTGGCTATCTGGCAGACTTCTTTTATTTTTCTTCAATCGGGCTGCCCACCGCTGGAAACGAGGTGGCGAAGTTAAAATACATCCAGACGGGTATCTTTTTTTACCTAATATTCCTTTGCACTGGCGGCGTGGCTCATCTCTTAAGGTGTGTTTTTCATGCGCTGAGGAA
>CAVVAP010000016.1:0-28757 GCA_963746205.1 uncultured Acidobacteriaceae bacterium
ATCAAGCGTTTGAAGAACGCGGAAGAATTCATGCAACGATTTCTCCTCACCCTCGAAGGTTTGGAGCGCGCCCAACGCCTGGGCCCCGTGCTCTTTCAGTTGCCGCCGAACTTCAAAGCCGACCAGGCTGTGCTGGGCGAATTTCTGAAGGGTTTGCCGCGAACCCTGCGAACCGCGTTCGAGTTTCGCAATCCGACCTGGTTCACGGAAGCGACCTGGGACACGCTGCGCGAGCGCAATGTCGCGCTCTGCGTGGCGGAATCCGAGGAACGGGACACTCCCGACGTGGTCACCGCCGACTATGCATATTATCGCTACCGCAAGCCCAGTTACACGGCGGAAGAGCGCCGGGCGATGGTCACGCGCATTCGCGAGCACCTCGCCGCCGGTCGCGATGTGTATGCGTACTTCAAACACGAGGAGACGCCTGAGGGCGCGCTTTACGCGGTCGATCTGCTGGGCGCGGCAAAATAGGCGGCAAGATTCAGTCCCCGGCGAAAATGGCAGACGCGGGCAGGCATCCCGCTCGGCACTTTGCGGCGCTCGTGGGGCGTTCGATACTCGCAGCATGGATTCCGATGCCAATGCGCGCACGCTGGCCTCTTTTATTGACTACCTGCGGGTGGAACGGGGCTCGGCGAAGCTGACGATTGAGGCTTACCGGCGCGACCTTCTCCAGTTCGCGTCGTTCCTGCGAAAGAGCCGCATCGCTCTGCACGAGGCCGGGCGCAACGAGGTGCGCGAATATATTCAGTCATTGTTTTCGGACGCGCTGGACTCGCGTTCCGTGGGCCGGAAACTTTCCGCTCTTCGGCAGCTTTACCGGCATTTGCTGTTGGATGGAAAAATCGAAAAAGATCCAACCTTGAACATTGACTCGCCGAAGCAGTGGAAGGTTCTGCCCAAAGCGCTCAGCCGCGAGGAAATCGGTGCGATTTTTTCCCAGGGCTCGCCTCCCAACCAGAGCTTGCGCCAGCAGGGGCTGGCCAGCCGCGATCGCGCGCTGTTGGAGCTTCTTTATGCCGGGGGGGTGCGGGTTTCCGAACTGGCGGATGCCCGGCTCGAAGACCTAAAGCTCGAAATGGGATACATCATGGTTCGCGGCAAAGGGGATAAAGAGCGTCCGGTGCCGCTCGGGGCGCCCGCGCAGCGGGCCTTACAGCACTACTTGAAAAGCGGCCGGGAACGGCTTGCGGGAAAAAGAAATTCGCCGCTATTGTTTGTGGGCGTTGGCGGTAGGAGGCTGACGCGACAGCGTTTGTGGCAAGCGGTGGGGAAGGCAAGCCTGGCGTCGGGGCGACGCGCCAGTCCCCACATGCTGCGCCATTCCTGCGCCACCCACATGGTGGAAAATGGAGCCGACTTGCGCACCGTGCAGACCATCCTTGGTCACTCCGATATTTCAACTACCCAGATTTACACCCACGTGGCGATGGACCGTTTGAAGAGCGTTTATGTTAAACATCATCCGAGGGCGGGGAGGAGGAGTTTATAATTGGTAATTAGTCAGGGCACTTTGTAACCGAATCTCTCCGCGGGCTTCATATTACCGATCATAGATTACAAACCTATGCCCTTGTCGGACCCACGCACTGCTGTGGAACGCGCTGCCGCCGATTTTGTGCTGCATTTAAGGGAGAGGCATTCCTCGCCGCATACGATCAAAGCCTATACCGTGGACCTCGACAAGTTTGCCGGTTTTGCGGGAGCTCTCGATTGCACGGCGATCGATCACCTGGCGGTTCGCGGTTTTCTTTCCCATCTTTACGACCAGGGCCTGAGCAAGACTTCGGTGGCGCGGACGCTGGCGGCTGTGCGCTCGCTTTATCGCTGGCTGGCGCAGCAAGGCGTGGTGGAGCAGAATCCGGCGAAACTGGTGTCGACGCCGCGCCTGCCTAAGTCGCTTCCCAGAGTGCCCACCATCGAGGAAATGAACACCATGCTCGACGGGAACATGCCCGAGGTAGCATCGTTCCCGGAGCGCGATCGTCTGCTGTTCGAGTTGCTCTATGGTTGCGGCATTCGCAACTCGGAACTCGTGGGCATTGATCTTGAGGACATCAGCCTGAGCAGCGGCACTATTCTGATCCGCGGAAAAGGGAACAAGGAACGGCTGGTGCCGTTTGGAGGTTCGGCGCTGGCGGCGCTTTCCACTTACCTGCCGTGGCGGGTGCGACTGCTGGCGACAATGAGAAGCACGGCAAAATCAGCGAAAGGCGGTTCCCCGCTGCTTCTGAACCAGCGCGGCGGCAGGCTGACGTCCCGCAGCGTGGGGCGCATCGTGAAACGCATTGCGGTTGCCAACGGACTATCCCCTGAAGTACATCCCCACACTCTGCGCCACGCTTTCGGAACTCACATGCTGGAGGAGGGAGCGGACCTGCGCGCGATCCAGGAGTTACTCGGCCACGAGCGACTCGCAACCACGCAACGTTACACTCAGCTTTCGACGAAACAAGTGATAAAGGTTTACGACGAGACGCATCCCCGAGCGAAGTGAGCCTACCTGAGTCTGGGAAACGCGGGCGTGCCTCCGCGTGAATCTAACGACTACTTCTTGTCCTGGTTCGCGACTTCTTTGCGATAGGCCGGGGACAGCGTTTCCTTGCGGATGGCGACGGGCAGTAGTGTGGGATAGAACTGTACGAACGTCGTATCCACGGCGGCATGTTCGGCGTGGCAACTGTAACAACTGGCGGCAGCGGGTATCACGGTTGCGGGCTTCTCGTCCTCAAAAGCAAAGAACGCCCACTTGCCGGGGAAGCGTGGCTTCATCCTTGACATGAACTTCAACGTCCATGACCTCGGGCGACTGAAAGCTTCCCGCCTGATTGATGGAGCCTTTGGTTTGCGCGCCCCCGCGTTTCCAGCACGAACACGGTTTTGTCCGGCCATGTGCCATTCGCGAGGAAAGCATGGTAGGCTTCAGGGTTGACGAAGACATTGTCGAACATGTGGTGGACCATCTGCATCGCGGGGTTGTAACTCATGTCGAAGCCAGTGGTCAGATAAACCCAATCCCGATAATGCTCGGGAAACCGCATTTTTCCGTCGCGGTCGTATGCCGGCGCGCCCTCGGATGCGACGGGAGCATCACCGCGAAACGCGGCCAATAGCGATATCGATAAGAGGGAGGCAAAGAGGACGAAGGCAAGGCGGAATAAGGCATTAGCTTTAGGCATCGGTTACCCTGGCTTGGTTTTCCTCAGCATCATCATCTCTGGCATCGTTTCTCATATCTCTTCTCGCATAGCACCGTCGCGACAAAGCACGGGGTAGAGGTTAGAGCGAAACCGGGGTAAGCTGGAGGGGAATCAGGCCCGGCTCGCGCCAATCTTCTCCGCGTCCGCGATCTCGAAGTGAACGAGGATGGAGGGTACAACGGGACGGTCGGAGATAGCAAGCCGCTTAACCTGAATCGGCGACATCGCAGGCGGTGGGATGTCGATTGCCGTGCCGCAAGATATGAGCCGGACCATGCCGGAGGTTAAGAGTGCATCCCTGGGCGGTTACCGCTGTAACTTTGTAGCTTCCACGCCTTCCTTCAATATGGCACCACGGGTATTTCTGCGCGCGCGGACCGGGCGATGCGCCCAAACAGCGAAGCCGAGGAAAGGCCCAATCACCGAGCGAGGACACAATGAGCAAGATTGCCAGGGAAGTTTTGCTGCTGCTGTCGTTGCTGCTGATTGCGGCGACGGTGCAATTCTTCGCCCAGTCCCTGCCCATGGCGCTGTGCTTTTACTTTTTGCCGACTCTATATTCGGCCTATCATTTTGGAAGCAGGCATGCCACCCTGACCGCGTTCGCGTGCGTTTTTCTGGTCATTCTGCTCGACTTTCTCAATAACATGATGCCTGGGCATCGCACGCTGCTCCTGCCCGACGAGCGCCTGTTCAACTTTGCCATCTGGGCGGGAGTTCTAGTGGTCGTCGGCTATGCCATGGGCACACTCTACGAACGTAAACAGGCGATGACCACCGACATTCGCGACAGCTTCACTGGACTGCTGGTGGTGCTGCAACACTTCATGACCAGTGAGAAGCTGGGGAGCGGCGAGAGCCAGCGTTTGGTGGAAGTAGCTACCAGAATCGCGGAGGCAATGGGCCTGGGATCGGATCGCATCGAGTTGCTGCGGTCCGCGGTGCTGGTGCGCGGGCTCAGCCGTCTCGGCATCACCAACGATATTCTTTACAAGGCGGCGGACACCAGCCGCGAGGAAGTAGAAGCGAGTTTTCGGAAGCGTCGCAAGGAGTCCACTTCGGCTCAGGCCGCGGGTAATTCCATCCGCCGCGTGATTCCGATTATAGTGGCCGAGAACATTCTGCGGGAGCACGGGGCGAGGACGGTCAACGTTCCCATGGAAGCTCATATTCTGGCCGTGGCCGACGCTTATCAGAAGTTGATCAGCGGGGCGGAAGGCCGGGCACTGTCGCCGGATCAGGCGGAACGGGAGATTGTTTCAGGAGCAGGCGAAAGGTTCCACCCCGGGGTGGTGGAAGCTTTCGCCAAAGTGGTTAGCGGGCAAGCGCGCGCCGTGGGAGCATAAATCGCAGCCGAACACGGTCGAGATTGCGAGTTCAGTGACTCGGGCCTCGGTCCGCTCGCCCCTTGCGCAACTTCTGCCACATCTCCACGACCCGGGATTTCACTTCCGAAGTCGACCGCTCATAGGCGGTTTCGCTCGCCGCGCTGCGCGGCGGCGGCGGAATGGGCGGACCAAACTCCATTTGCAGATTCGCCAGCCGGGGAAATTTCTTGTGCCGCGGCCAGGCTTCGTAGAAGCCTTCAATCGCCACTGGAACAATCGGACTTTGCTCGTGGATCGAGAGAATCGCGGCCCCTTTGCGAAAGATGCGCGGGTTGCCGTCGTTCGTGCGCTCGCCTTCGGGATACAGAATGAGAATCCGACCCCGACTCAAACCGAATGCGCCGGCGCGCATCGCGGGCACCAGATTCGAATCGGGATCAAGCACTACGACGCGCAGCCATTGTGCCATCCGCCGCATGAATCCCTGACCGAAAATGTCGCTGGTGCCGAGCACAAAAGTCTGGCGGAACAGGCGATAGGGGAGCGCCCCCGCCATCACCAGGGCGTCAATGTAACTTTGGTGGTTGGAACATAAAAGATAGGGACCTTTTTCCGGAAGATTCTCCCGTCCGCGAACTTCGAGGCGAAAAAAGCAGATCGCGACCACGTAGGCCAGGCGCCCGAGGAGATAGAAAAACACTTCCGCCAGGAGATTACTCCGGGCGAGGGCGAGAACCTCGGGGTCGGTTACGGGTTCGCTCAGGATGGCCGACCAGGGCGGCTGGGCTGGCCCGGCATGGCCTTCTCCGAGGCTGGCGCTGGCCAGAACCGCGTCGAGCAGGTCCCGCACCGAATAGATTTCAGCCAGGCGCGATTCAGGCACCGCGCCGCCCAGTTGCTGTTCGAGCGCGGTCAGCAACTCCACGCGCTGTATGGAATCCAGTCCCAGGTCCAACTCCAGGTTGTGGCCGGGACGAATAAAGGTGATCAAACTGCGCGAAGCTTCCCGCACCACGGCGAGTGCACGCTTAACGTCCTCTCGTGCCAGCCAAACTTGCTCGTCATCGGTCAACGGCTTTTCGTCGGCAAGGGCTGCGTCTTCGCTTCCGCCGGACGGTTTTGCGCCTCTTTTCTTTTTTTGTAGCTCGCCGACTTTTTTTTCAATTTCAAAACGCTTCAACTTCCGGGTGGTGGTGCGGGGCAGGTCGTCCTGCCAGATGTCGTAACTGCCCAGGCGTTTGGTGGATGCGATTTTGTGCGAGAGCGCTTCGATCTCGAAGCGAATGGCCTCCTTTGTGTTGACGATCTTGCGTTCCCGAAGGCGTTCGAAATTCGGCACGATTACAGCGTGCAGGCGTTCCGAAGTCGGGTCTCCCGGACGCGCTTCGATGGCCATCACCGCAATGTCTTTCACATACTGCGCCTGCAGATAATGCGACTCGATCTCCTCGGGATACACGTTCTTTCCGTTGGCGAGCACTATGACTTCCTTGAGCCGTCCGGTGATGAAGAGGTTGCCGGCGGAATCGAAATATCCCAGGTCGCCGGTGTAGAGCCAACCGTCACGCAGCACCTCGGCCGTGGCCTCGGGCCGATTCCAATATCCCCTCATCACAATGGCTCCGCGGATGGCAATCTCGCCCGCCGCAATGGCGCCGTCTTCCGGGGGCTGGGCATCGATGATTTTAGCCTCGACGCCCGGCAGGGGTGGACCGACGGCTCCAAACACCACCTGTTTTCGTCCTGGAGGGGTGAGAAATGCTCCACCCGTGGTTTCCGTCAGTCCATAAGCATTCAGAACGTCGATGCCGAAGGAATAAAAGTCGCGCGCGATGGCGGGATCGAAGCGCGAGCCGCCGGTGACGAGGTAGCGCATGCGCGCGCCAAAGGTGGCGTGAATCTTGCCGAAGAACACCTTACCGGCATTGATCCCGATCCGGCGTAAAACGCGATTCAGGGCCATGAGAGCGCGCACCAGACGCATTGTGAGCTGGCCGCGCTTGCCCAGCTCCTTAAAAATGCGTTCGTGGATGATGTAGAAAAATTGCGGCACCACGCAAAATGCGGTGATGTCGCGCTCCTGCAAGGCGCGCAACAATTCGGTTGTGTTCAGCGTCTCCAGATAGGTGACACGGGCGCCGTTGAATAAGGGGAGAAAAAGATTCGCCATTTGCGCCAGCACATGAAACATGGGCAGAATGCCGAGCAGGGCGTCCGCGGGGCCGATCTTGACCAATCCGAAAACCGAATTGGCTTCGCCGACGAGGTTGGCATGGGTAAGCATGACGCCCTTGGGATCGGCGGTGGTGCCGGATGTATAAAGCAGCGCGGCCAGGTCATCATCGGCGGGGACGATGGGCGCAAAACCGGATGGGCCGGCGGCGAAAATGGAATCGAGGTCGGCGGCAAGCGTGGGTGTGGCCACCCCGGCTGGCGCAAGTTTCAATTCGTCGGCGGAAGTTACGACCAGCCCCACCTCGATTCCCTCGACCGCTTCCATAGCTGCCGCGAGATGCTTCGCGTCGCAGACCAGTAAAGATGCTGCGCTGTCGATCAGCAACTTCCTGACCTGCTCGGCGTGAAAAGCGGTATCGAGAGGAACGGCGGTTCGCCCGGCGGCGATGATGCCCAAGTATGCTGCCACCCAGCGGGGATGGTTCGCCGCCAGAATCGCGATCCGCGCGTCGCGGGGCACGCGAGTTGAAAGCCAGTTCGCCACGCTCTCCGACATGTTGGATAGGGCGGAGAAACTGACCCGATCGACTGACTGCGGCCGCTGAATCTCGAGCGCGATATTGTCGGGGAACTTCCGGACGCTTTCCTGAAAACGCTGGTAGAAGGTAGGCATGTCCGAGGTGAATATACCGAAGACAGTCTCGGAAAACTAGGAACGTCCGCTCTTGGCGCCTGCCGAGTGACAACTCAGCAGCGCGAGACAAAAACGACGAGCTTTCCGCCCCCCGTTGGAACCGGACGGGTGCATTCGCTAGCAGGGGCGCACGATCTTCGTGTACACTATTGTAGTGCGGCGTGGGATTTCATTACTGTTTTGGGACCGGTCTGACAGGGAATCACGCTAATTCTTAAAGATGCGAGTCCCAAGACTACACAACTGAATAAGTGCTGCTGACCATTATGAAGAACATAACTTTTAGCGCAGACGAAACAGCCATCGAGCGCGCCCGCGAGGTCGCCCGCAGCGAACATAGGGCTCTCAACGACGCTTTCCGGGAATGGCTTGTGCAATACGGGTCCCGAAGAGTTAGCGTCGCTGAGGTCAACGAACTCTACCACCGCCTGCGTCATGTGAACGCAGGCCGCAAGTTTACGCGCGACGAGATGAATGAGCGATAAATACTTCCTCGACACCAATATTCTCGTCTACTCGTTCGATCCGGTCGAACCGCGCAAAGCGTCCATCGCAGAGGGTTTAGTAACCCGCGCCGTTACCTCTGGTCTGGGCATGGTCAGCTATCAGGTAGTACAAGAATTCATCAACGTCAGCCTGCGCCAGTTTGTGGCGGCAATGACAGTGACGGAGTTGGAACTTTATTTCTTTAGAATACTGCTGCCGATGATGCGAATCCCGTCCTCAACCGAGCTGTTTCTGGAAGCGCTTCGGCTGCAGACGGTTAACCGGATTGCCTGGTATGACTCGCTCATCGTAGCGGCTGCGGTCAGGGGCGAGTGCGGAATTCTCTACAGCGAAGATATGCAACATGGCCGTCGCTTCGGAAATCTTGTGATCCAGAACCCATTTCTTTAGTCGGTGGGGAAGGGCTGCGCTTGAGTGCTCCGTCCGTCGCACTGTCAGCCGCATCTAATGTGCTAGGCTTTTACTCATAGTCTGGGGACATGTGTCCTCCGAGGACTTCATTTTTGATTAACGAATTTATTGGCCGGCTCTTCGGCTCGAACAACGAGCGTCAGATCAAGCGCCTCATGCCCCGCGTTGCTGCCATCAACGCGTTGGAGGCGGAGATGCAGAAGCTATCCGACGACGAATTGCGGGCCAAGACGGAGGTGTTTCGGGCTCGTATCCAGGAGCGGCTTAGCGCGTTAGGGGATGAGCCGCTCACAGACGCGGATCCGGCGGCGCTGGATTTTGACCGTCAGGAAGAAAACCAGAAGCGGAGCAATGAAGCCCTAAAGCAGGTTCTCGATGAGATCCTGGAAGAAGCTTTCGCCGTGGTTCGGGAAGCCGGGCGGCGGGTGCTCAGCATGCGCCACTTCGACGTACAACTGATCGGCGGCATGGTGCTGCATCAGGGGACGATCGCCGAAATGAAGACGGGCGAAGGCAAGACGCTGGTCGCGACCTTGCCGGTTTATTTGAACGCCCTCAGCGGACGCGGCGTGCATGTGATCACGGTCAATGACTACCTAGCCAAGCGCGACTCGGAGTGGATGGGCAAGCTCTACAGCTTTCTTGGCTTGACCGTGGGCGTGATTGTGCACGATCTCGATGATGAACAGCGCCGGGCCGCTTATGCCGCGGACGTCACTTACGGCACCAACAACGAATTCGGATTCGACTATCTCCGCGACAACATGAAGTTCGATCTGCGCGATTGCGTGCAGCGCGAGCATAACTTCGCCATCGTCGACGAAGTCGATTCCATCCTCATCGACGAAGCCCGCACCCCGCTTATTATTTCGGGCGCCAGCGAGGAATCGACCGACAAGTACTACAAAGTAAATCGCATTATCCCCAAGCTGGAGAAGGGCGAAGAGTTGAAGCCGGATGAACTGCGCCATCTGCTGGAGACGGATAAGATCGCCCCGGAACGGGTCGCTGCCATGCGCCAGGCTCTGCTTGAAACCGGGGACGACCCGCAGCGCCGAATTCTTTCCGGCGATTACGTGGTCGATGAAAAGCATCGCAGTGTTACGGTCAGCGATGAAGGCTGGGAAAAGGTCGAAAAGCTGTTGGGCATCGGGAACATCGCCGATCCGGAAAACTGGGCGCTCAAGCATCACGTGGAAACCGCGGTCAAAGCGCATGCCCTCTACAAGAGGGACGTGGAATATGTGGTCAAGGACGGCGAGGTGATCATCGTCGACGAATTCACCGGCCGCTTGATGCCCGGGCGGCGCTGGTCGGATGGCCTGCACCAATCCATTGAAGCCAAGGAAAATGTAAAAATCGAACGCGAGAACCAGACGCTCGCCACCATCACCTTCCAGAATTATTTCCGTATGTATAAGAAATTGGCGGGCATGACGGGCACGGCGGAAACCGAGGCGCCCGAATTCGACAAGATTTACCGGCTCGAAGTCCTCGTGATTCCGACTAATCGCGCGATGCTGCGCAAAGAGAATCAGGACATCGTGTACCGCACCGAGAAGGAAAAATATTTCGCCGCCGCCGATGAAATCCAGAGGCTGCACGAGAGCGGACAACCGGTTCTGGTGGGTACCACTTCCATCGAAAAGTCGGAGCGCCTGTCCGAGCTTCTGCATAAGAAGGGATTGAAGAAGCACGTTGTGCTGAACGCCAAGTTTCACGAGCGCGAAGCGGAAATTGTCGCGCAGGCGGGCCGCAAAGGCGCGGTGACCATCGCCACCAACATGGCGGGCCGCGGCACCGATATCCTGCTCGGCGGCAATCCTGAATTCATGGCCAAGCAGGAATGCGTGAAGAAGGGAATCGCGCAGCCCCTGCGCGCCGCGCAGGGCAAAATCGAAGCCGATGTCGACGACCCCAACCGCACGGTTTGGTATTACGCCGGCAGCGAGTACGCCGTTCCGACCGACCAGTGGAATGAGATTTTCGCCCGCCACAAAGTCGAGACCGACCGCGAGCACCAGGAGGTCATCGAAGCGGGTGGCCTGCACATCTTCGGCACGGAGCGCCACGAAGCGCGCCGCATCGACAACCAACTTCGGGGACGCGCCGGCCGCCAGGGGGACCCCGGGTCCTCGCGCTTCTATCTCTCACTCGAAGACGACCTGATGCGCATTTTCGCCAAGGAGTGGGTGTCGAACCTGTTGCAACGGCTGGGCATGGAAGAGGGTGTTCCCATCGAATCGCGCATGATCACGCGCCGCATTGAAGCCGCGCAGAAAGCCGTGGAAGGTCAGAACTTCGAGGCGCGCAAACACCTGTTGGAGTATGACGACGTAATGAATAAGCAGCGCACCGCCGTTTACGGACTGCGCCGTCGTCTGCTGGAAGGTCTCGAGCAAAAAGATCTCATCCTCGAAGACTACGTCACGGGCATCCTGGGAGGCATCTTGGAGCGCTGCTGTCCGCCCAAGGAGCACGAAGCCAATTGGGACCTGAAAGCGTTGAAGGACTCGATTCTGGCGCAGTTTGGCGTCGACATCCATGCCGAAGGGCTCAAACTTGAGGAGATGAACCGTCAGGAACTGGGCGACGCCATCTTCGACAAACTCAAAGAGCGCTACGACGCTAAAGAGGCGTTGATCGGCGCCGAGGCCATGCGCTATCACGAGCGCATGATCATGCTCAGCGTCATCGACGGACAATGGAAAGATCATTTGCTCTCCATGGACCACCTGAAAGAGGGCATCAATCTGCGCGGCTACGGCCAGCATGATCCACTGGTCGAATACAAGCGCGAGTCCTACGACATGTTCGAGGATATGATGAGGCGCTTTCAGGAAGAAACGGTGCGCTACCTCTATCTGATGCAGATCATGGAGCGTCCCGCGGACGCTCGCGCCATGGCCAGCGGGAGCGACGGAAACGATGGCAATAACGGACATCAGCTATCCGCCCCGGCGGCACAGGCCATTGCCGCTTCGCTGATCACCGGGGGCCGAGGCGGCAACGGACGAGCGCCGCGCCAGGTTGCGACCTCGGTCGACGAAATTGAAGCATCCTTTCAGCGCAAGAAAAAGAAAGAGTTGGAGCAGGCGCGCATGGCGGGCGCCGGCGATCTGCAGATCCAGCAGATCGTCCGCTCCGGCGAAAAAGTCGGACGAAACGATCCTTGCCCCTGCGGCAGCGGCAAGAAATATAAAAAGTGCTGCGGGGCGAATTAGCGGCTTCCCGGAGTGGCCTCGAAGCGGTCGGGAAGAACTGTCCCAGATACATGCCGGACACACTAAGCGCCGGGCGATTTCGCGGCCAATGCCTGAAAAGTCATTTCGGTTGCGCGGCTGCGGTTTCGGCGCTTCCAGTCCAGAAACATGGGAGCATAACTCTGAGCAATGTGCTGGTTCGGCCTGAGACCCAGCGCCATCGCGGTGCGGTCAATCCAACGCGGCGCGCCCTCGATCTCGCCAAAATTCCCGATGGGAGTGCGGTCCAGCACCACATGGCCGCTGCCGTCACTCCATTCGGCCCGGTATTTCTCGTAGCGGAAAGCCGGGACGAAGCCAAGGGCTCGTAGAATGCCTTCCGTGCAGCGTCCGTCGTCTACACCGATTTCGAGTTCTACTCGCGACTTGTAACGGCCTGTTTTCCCTTTCGTTTTGTGGGTGAGCACCCATTTCCTGCCGTACTTGCGGAGTCGCAGCATTTCCCCCCGTCGCCGAAGTGTTTGGCCCGGCAGGTCAAAGAGCACGTTCATCTCATGAGTGGAGCGCGTAACCTGATGAAAGCCCACCTGCCTTAACTGGCGGCGGACCAGCGCCATATCGTCGATGCGAAACTTGATTTCCACTTCGTTCGGCATGGGAAAGGTGAAACTGTCGTGACACTGAGGCAGCGCGGAACTCAACCTTCGGGCTCAACCTCAGGCGCAACTTCGGGATCAAGCTCAGGCTGACGCGCATGCCGATGGAACCAGCTCATGTGCGGGAGTTCGCGTTCAACTTTTCGCCGGCTGGCGATTAGCTCGGCAGTGATTGAGACCGCGATTTCCTCCGGGGTAATAGCTCCAATATCCAGCCCGACGGGAGCATGGACACGGTCAAATAAATAGGCCGCCATGCCTTCTTTTTGGAGCTCCTTGAAAATGCCGATGGTCTTACGCTTCGATCCAATCATTCCAATATAGCGTGCCGGGGTTTGGACCGCCCAACGCAGCATTCGCATATCGTCATGGTGCCCGCGGGTGACGATCACAATGTAGGAAGACTCGCCCGGCGAAAGTTCGGCCGCGGCTTTGTCAAAATCTTCCGCGATTACGTGCTGCGCCTCGGGAAAGCGCTCACGATTGGCATAGGCTTCGCGGTCATCCACCACGGTGACGTCGAAGCCCGCGAGGCGAGCGACTTGATAAAGGCTGGATGCCACATGTCCGGCCCCGAAAATATAGAGATCGGCGGCCGGCAGAATGGGCTCGACAAAAATCTCCAGGGTGCCCCCGCAGACCAGGCCAGTATCGTATTTCGGATCCTGATTAAGGTCGAAGGTCAGGTTTCGCGGCCTCTCCGATTCCATCACCTCGCGGGCCGCCTGCCAGACCTCGGCCTCGACGCAGCCGCCGCCGATGGTGCCCACGATGGAGCCATCGTCGCGCACCAGCATTTTGGCCGTCTTAAACGAAGGGATGGACCCGCGCACATTCACGATGGTCGCGACCGCTCCACGGCGACCGTCTTTACGCAGGCGAACAATCTCCTCGTACAAGTCCATGGGTTGATTATGGTTCGAGGCGGGGGGAAGGTCAATGGTAAGACCTGCGGCGCCATCAGGTTGAAGCGGGGCGGAATTTTGCACCCCACGACTTTGCACACAGCACGATCTATCTGACTTATGACACACGGTTTGGTACATTTCTATTGGTACATTTCTAGACGAGCCGGTCCAGAATCGGCTTCACGACCGAATTCTCAGGAGCCCCCATGAAAGCCATTCGCATCCACCAATTCGGTGGGCCGGAGGTCCTCACCTACGAAGAGGTTCCCGACGCCCAGCCGCGGAAGGACCAGGTGCTGGTTCGGATTCGAGCCTGCGCGCTCAATCACCTTGATCTGTTCGTCCGTCAGGGTCTGCCGGGGGTTAATCTGCCGCACATCCTCGGCAGCGACATTGCGGGGGAGATCGTCGAAGTCGGGGAGTACATCAGCGGCCTCAAGCCCGGACAACGCGTCCTGCTGGCGCCTATGCATTTTTGCAATCATTGCGCGAAATGCGTGGCCGGACTGCAAAACCAGTGCCGCCAGTTCAGCGCGCTGGGCAATGCGGTCGACGGTGGCAACTGC
The DNA here is from genome assembly GCA_963746205.1 of uncultured Acidobacteriaceae bacterium. Taxonomy (GTDB): domain Bacteria; phylum Acidobacteriota; class Terriglobia; order Terriglobales; family Acidobacteriaceae; genus Acidiflorens. The sequence continues at coordinate 13,652 of CAVVAP010000016.1, forward strand.
GAACTCATCGCCGTGCCGGCGGTGAATATCGTGCCCATCCCCGATTCCCTCGATTTCAACGAGGCGGCCAGTGTACCGCTGGTTTTTCTCACCGCCTGGCATATGTTGACGACGCGGGGAGGAATCGGCCTGGGCCAGACCGTTCTGGTGCTGGGGGCGAACTCCGGCGTCGGTATTGCCGCCATCCAGATCGCAAAACTGTTTCAGGCGCGCGTCATCGCCACCGCCGGGGATGAGCGCAAAATGGAGCGCGCTCGTGAACTGGGAGCCGATTTCGTGATCGATCATTACCGGCAGAAAATATCCCAGGAGGTCCGCAAGATCACCAATTTCGAGGGCGTCGATATCGTGATCGAGCACGTCGGGCTGGCCACCTGGGAGGAGAGCGTGAAATCGCTCAAGGCGGGCGGCATGCTCGTCACCTGCGGGGCGACTACCGGGCCGAAAGTCGGACTCGATCTACGCTTTCTGTTTTCCCGCCAGTTGGCCTTGCTCGGTTCTTACATGGGCACCATGAGTGAACTCCACGAAGTACTATCCCACGTTTTTGCGGGCCGACTGAAGCCGGTCATCGACCACATCTTCCCGCTGCGGGAGGCTCGCGCTGCCCATGAGTACCTGGAGAAAAGCCAGATGTTCGGCAAGATTGTATTGAATCCATAGACGGAGCGGGCGCCTGCGATTGGGTCGGAAGCGGTGGCGCGTGCTCCGTACAACATTCTTCCCCTTGACATACGCCTCGAAACCAGCAACTCTAGTTCTTTTTCCCATCAGGTTTGGGGAAACACGAAGGGTGCCAGCTTGCGCGTTCGGGTTTTCTATCACGACAAATGTTTTGACGGCGCTTGCGCGGCCGCGTTGTTTTCCCGTTTCTACCGGGAACGGATCCGCGGCGACGTAGAGTTCGTTTATTCCGGGCTGCTGCACCGCGCCGGATCACTGTTCGACGAAAAGCAGTTCGACGGCGAGGAGAACGCCATCGTCGATTTCAAGTATTCCAGTTCGCCCAAAATTACCTGGTGGTTCGATCATCACGAGAGCGCTTTTCTGTCTCCCGCCGATGCGGCGCATTTTGAGCACGATCAAAGCAATCGTAAGTTTTACGATCCCGACTTCAAGTCCTGCACGAGTTTCATCGCCCTGGTGGCGCAAGAGCGGTTCGGATTCGATGCGCTGCCGGTTGCCGAGTTGGTGCAATGGGCAGACATAGTGGATGGCGCCATGTACGAAGACGCGAAATCGGCGGTGGAAATGAAAGCTCCAGCCATGAAACTGACCATGGCGATTGAGGCTTCGAGCGACCGCAACTTCGTGCGTAGCATTATTCCGCTTCTCGCCTACAAGCCGCTGGCACAGATTCTGGAGGAGCCGTTCGTGGCTGAGGTTCTGCCGCCGCTGCTGCTGCGGCACCAGCGTTCCCTGGAAATTCTGCGCCAGCGGACCGAAGAAAAGGACGGCACAATCTTTTTCGACATTTCAGACCTCGATCTCGAAGGCTACAACAAGTTTATTCCCTACTATTTGCATCCCGATTCGATCTACAGCATTGGCATCAGCAAGAGTTCGTTCCGGGTAAAGGTTTCGGTCGGCTCCAACCCGTGGTCGAAACGGGAGCCCAGCGTGAATCTCGCCCGCGTCTGCGAACGCTACGGTGGCGGAGGCCACGCAAGAGTCGGGGCAATTTCGTTCGAGGTCACACAAAGCGAGGCCGCCCACCAAGCCGCCCTGGAGATCGTCGAGGAATTGCGCTCCAGCGTCCGCCAGCAGAGCTGAGGCAAATGTTGACTCGTAAGCGGGAGCGGGTCGTCACTATCCCGTATTAAGTACGGCACTGGCAAGGGGCGCCGGTTCAGCCGTGCTGTTGCCCTCGGTTATCAGAATGCATCCTCACATCCCGCATCCCAGACTCGGCGATCCCGCTCACATCAAAGGTGTGCGCACGGTAGCGACGCTCGAACTCACGAAAGGTATCGTCGTCGTGCTCGCGGGCCTCGGCGTTTTCACCATGCGCCACAAGGATATCTGGGGAGTTGCCGAAAGCTTCCTGGAGTTCTTCCACGTCAATCCGCATCATCGTTACGTCGGTGTCTTCATCGAACTGATCTACCAGATCAGCAATATCAGGCTGTGGAAGATCGCGCTGCTGGCGTCGGTCTACGTAACTTTGCGCTTCATCGAAGCTTACGGATTATGGTACATACGACCCTGGGCGGAGTGGATGGCCATTCTCTCCGGCTCGATGTACGTTCCTTTTGAGGTCGCCGATCTGATACGGCGGCCAGACTGGTTCCGGCTGGGGATTATCGCCGTGAACCTCGCCATCGTGCTTTATATGCTGATGCTGCGTTTGGAAAGCGGTAAGGAAACGTCATGCGGCACATGCCATTCACTGAACCATTTTCTTTCAGGGTGCTGGAAAGCCTGGTTTCCCAAAGCGCCAGCGCATGAGCTGTAACGATGGCGCGGCCCGGTTACTCGACCGTGATCTCGAAATCGCGCGTTTCCCAGCGCGCTGCCTTTTTCCAGAAGAAGGTGAACACAATTCGAGTTCCGCTAACCAAGCCCTCCGTGGACAAATCGACGTGCTGCATAGTCCATCCACTGTCGACGGACTCCGCGTCCTGCGTGCTTTTCCAGTTGTCCAGACTCCAGTGCAAGAGCGCCGGCTCCAGCAACAGAACCCGGAGCTTACGGCCGCGGGGCATGGTGCGCGGTTTGTTATTAAAGCGCCAGTTGAAGTATTGCGCCGAAATCTTTTTCTGCAGGTAGCGTTCCACGGTTTGTGCCGGCTGGTCGAAAATTCTGCCATCGACCAGCGAACGCCGCAGCTTAATGTATTCGGAGTGGGCCCACACCAGCGGACACGCCGATCCCGTGCCTTTTCCGGCAAACAACTCGCGCTCCGGCAAGTCGTTGCCGTCCCACACCTGCTCGGGAATCAGGCGGCTGGTTCCGGTTGAGCTCTCGATTACGCCGAGCAACGCTTCGGCGACTGGGGCATGCCCCGCAGCCAGCTCATAATGCGCCCGTTCTCCCGCGAGAAGCGGCCAGGGACGGCCTATTCCGGTGCCGTCAAAGGGTGAACCGTCTTCGTGTTCGCCGTAGCCATCGTGATTGTAGCGATACCAGCCGGGGCCGTAGGGAAGCTTGGCCCGCAGTACCGCGTCAATCACTTTGACCGTGTTCATGATCCGCGGATCGTCGGCCGCGCGCAGTCCGAAGCGCACCAGCGCAAGCGCGTCCGGACTGACCATTTCGACCGCCCGCGCCCGCGGACTCGTGGCCCGATTCTTGATAGGAACAAAACCCTCCAGGGGCGACGCCGCGCCCTCGTCGTCGAGCGGAGTGATGCGGACGTAATATCCCTCGACGTTACCTTGCAGTCCCAAGCGGGCCGTCAGATCGCTGTTCACGGCGTAGGTCCAGCGTTCGATGTTGTCGTTCCAGGTGTCGGCGATTTGGCGCAGGAATTCGGCGGGTTGCGCCCGGCCAATCGACTCCGCGAGATCAGCCGCGATCAGCAACGCGGAGATTTCCGCGGCCAGGGTGAAGGGCGAATAGCCGCCATCTTCTTCCCAGCGGTCCTGTTGTGTCACCGGGCCGTTGCTCACGATAAACTCGGCCGCCTTGCGCACCATGGGCCACCAGCGGTCCTCGCTGCCAAAGCGGTGGGGGGCTTCGCGGCGCAGCAAATCGACCAGCAGAATGGGGAAGGCGGTTTCATCCATCTGCAAGCCGTCCCAATAGGGGCGTCCATCCAGCCACATATTTTGCGCCCAGTGACCGTCCGCTTCCTGGGTTGCCTCGAGATAATGGAGCACGCGTAATGCATCGTCGTGCGCCCCGGCCGCCAGCAGCCCGCCAGCGCTCTCCACCAGGTCACGCGGCCAGATCAAGTGGTAGCCGCCAAGGTCCTCATCTCCCTTGTTGAATCCCCAGGGAATGGAGAGGCTGGCGATGATGCCTCCCAGAAAGTCCTTCGACTCATGGGTGCGCAAGACCGCCGTGCTGGCGCGATAGAGATCTCTTTCTCGCGGCTTGGCATCGAGGGGCTTCAGCGAGCGCTGCCAGCCGAGCCAGTGCGAAACATAATCCTTGCGCGTGGTTTCATACGCGGTGAAGAGGGAAGACACGACCTGCTGCCCCGCTTGCGCCCAGATCCCTCCAAAACCGAGGGCAAGAATGAACTCGCCATTGCAGGCCAGCAAATCAATTTCCGCGGTGAGCGCGATGTTTCCATTTTCCGCTCGCTCATATTCCCAATCCATCTGGAAATGTTGCGACAAGTCCTGCCAGCCGTCCGATATGCCGGCGAAGCCCACGGAACGTTTGATCAGTGGAGCCGAACAGGCCATGGCCAGGGACAGGCCTTCGCGATGCGCGAAAAGCATGGGTTTGCCCTTGTAATCGCCCAGCCAGCCGGTATTGCCGTATCCAAAGTTGCCGAGGTGCGATGCCAGGAGCGCGTAGAGCCGGTAGTCGCGCAGTTCGCCTTGCAGAGGCACGAAGCGAACTTTCTGCAACACCACGTTCCGCCAGGGATCGGTGAGCACTTCTTTTTCGATCCGGTAACGGCCCTCGGTATGCGTGTTAATCAGTTCGTAGGCGGGCACTCCCGGTTCAATAGGCGCGTTGGCGAAGGTACAATGACGCTTCTCTTCGGAGAAGAACTCGCGCCCGTCAGTGACGATCAGTCCAAAATCGCGGGTGCAGGCCTGATCGACGCGCGGGAAATAAATTTCATTCAGAATGCCATGGCTCAACGTGAACCAAACCCGGCTTTGCAGGTTCAGCGACGTGCCCGCGCCAGTTTTAGCGCTGGAAGTCCAGCGCGGTTCAATTCCCGGCCAGCCTGGCGCAAAACGAAGCTCTGCCACGTTACGATTGCTCACGGAAGGTCACCTAAGCAGTGTGCCAGAAGATACGGTTTTCTGCTTCGCTTTCATGGAAAATACAGTCATGACGCAACCCATGTCGTATAAAAATCGGACAGCACAAATCACGGCGCCGGCTGTCAGCCGGCCAACGCACGCCACTTCCGCGGCTCTGCCGGGCGCTTCGCAAGAAGTGGGACTCCGGGGGCGGGATGGAAAGCCTTGCTCCACATTTCCAAAGATGGCCACGCGCGCGCTTGGCTTGGTTTTGGCTTTAGGGATGGTTTTCACCCTGATCCAGATGCCGCAGGCGTTCGCGGCGCCGACATTGTCGGGACTCGAACCCGGTTTTGCCCGGCTCTACGATCTCGATTTTTCCGGCGGACAAAAAGAATTCGAATCCTGGGAAAAGTTGAATCCCGACAATCCCATGGGACCGGCAAGCCAGGCGGCGGGCATTCTTTTCTCCGAATTCAATCGCCTGGGAGTGCTTGAAGCCCAGTTCTATGCCGACGATTCGGTGTTCGCGGCGCGAAAAAAATACGTGGCCGATCCGCAACAACGGACGCTCTTTGAACAGGAACTCGACCGGGCCGAACAGCTGGCGCGGGCCCGCATCAATAAAGACGCACACGACCGCGACGGTCTGCTGGCTCTGACTTTTGCGGCGGGGTTACGATCGGACTTCGCCGCCCTTATCGAGAAGCGCAATCTCGAGTCGCTGCACTACACCAAGGAAGCCACTGCCTGGGCGAGCCAGGTTCTCGCAGCCGATCCCAACTGCTACGACGCGCATCTGGCGGGCGGGGTGAGCCGTTACATCATCGGTTCGATGGCCGCGCCGGTGCGCTGGATTCTCCGCATGGGCGGCGTGGCCGGGGACAAGGCCGGCGGCATAGCAGAATTACAGTTGACCGCCGACAAGGGTCAGTTGCTCGCGCCGTTTGCCCGCATCCTCCTCGCTATCGCGTACGTGCGGGAGAAGGATTTCAACCACGGACGCGAATTGCTGCTCGGGTTGCAGCACGATTTCCCGAACAATACGCTCTTCGGGCGCGAGTTGGCCCGGCTCGACAAGAATGGCTCCCACTGAAAAAGTCTGCGACAACCGTTGCCGCGGCGAATGCGCCTTGCCAGCGGAGTACTGACAAGCCCAGTCTCTACAGCGTCTTGCCTGCCCGGTTCATCAGAAATTCACCCGCTTGTAACCTTCCTTTAATACTCTGCACATAAAACTATACAGTCGCCCCTGGGGAAGAAAATTCCACGCTGCAATTAACTTTGTAAGGAGGACTGCTCTAGTGAAATATCGCTGGCTGTCGCTGTTGACAGGTCTCGCATTGACTGTGCCGGTCATGGCCCAGACGCAATTGAATGGAGCGGGGGCGACTTTCCCCTATCCCATGTATTCCAAGTGGTTCAGCGAGTACAACAAGCTGCATCCTGACGTGCAAATCAACTATCAGTCGATCGGTAGCGGCGGCGGTATCCGGCAGGTGCTGAATGGCACGGTTGACTTTGGCGCCAGTGACGGCCCGATGACCGACGCGCAGCTCAAGGAGTCCAAGACCCCGATCATCCACATCCCAACGGTTCTGGGCGCTGACGTGCCCGCCTACAATGTTCCCGGGGTCAGCGGAGACCTCAAGTTCACACCGGAGGCGCTCGCCGGAATTTTTCTCGGCAAGATTCAGACCTGGAACGATCCCGTGATCGCCAAGGCCAACCCAGGAGTAAATCTTCCTAACTCCTCGATCATCGTCGTCCACCGCTCCGACGGTAGCGGCACCACTTATATCTTCACCGACTATCTTTCCAAGGTGAGCAAGGAGTGGGAAGGCACGGTGGGGAAGGGAACCTCCGTCAAATGGCCGGTTGGACTCGGCGGTAAGGGCAACGAAGGGGTCGCCGGACAAATTCGCCAGTTACAGGGCTCCGTGGGTTACGTCGAACTGGTTTATGCGGTCGAGAACAAGATTACTTTTGGCTCGGTCAAGAATGCGGCCGGTAATTTCGTGAAAGCTTCGCTCGATGGAGTCACGGAGGCGGCTGCGTCAGCGCCCAAAATGCCTGCCGACTTTCGCGTTTCCATTACCAACGCCCCCGGCAAGACAGCTTATCCCATCAGCAGTTTTACCTGGCTTTTGATCCCAGAAGCAGCCAAGGATCCGAAAAAGGGCAAGATCATACAGGACTTCCTGAACTGGATGGTCACCGACGGCCAAAAGATGACGGGCCAACTCAGCTACGCTCCGCTACCGCCGAGCGTAGTGGAGAAAGTAAAGGTTGTGATCAAACAAATTCACTGAGTATTGCGTATAGGTAGTGCGCCGATTCATTGTGCTTGGGAATGGCAGGGGCATCCGGATAGAGGCTGACATAGCCGGGAGGCAAAAGAGAACCGCTCAGGCAAACCGCCTTCGTACGCCTCCGCCGCTTGCTATAATGTTTGGGTCGGTCGTTCTCCCCGGACAACTGGCTCTACTTTACGCAATCGTTTTTACGCAATCGTTGTCCCGCAGTCAGAGTTTGTAAAACAACCGCTCAATGGTTCGGCCGATATCCAACGATCGCACGCCACTACTAAATCGTGAGGCCTCGTGGCTCAAGTTCAACTGGCGCGTTCTTGAAGAGGCCGCCGACCTCCGCAACCCATTGCTCGAACGCCTGAAATTCCTCGCCATTTCCGCCAGCAATCTCGACGAATTTTTTGAAGTTCGCGTCGGCGGACTGTTGCAACAACTGGAAGACGGACAGAACTCCTCCACCCCCGATGGCCTCACCATGGTCGAGGAGCGGGAACTGATCAAGAAAGCCACGCGCGAGTTTGTCGAGGAACAATATTCCTGCTGGAACGACCGCCTGCGTCCGGAGATGGCGGAGCAGGGAATCCGCGTGCTCGGAATCCACGAACTGGACGACGCCGCCATGGCTTTCGTCGACGATTACTGCGAGCGGGAACTCGATCCGTTGCTCACGCCCGTAACTGTAGATCCCGCGCACCCTTTTCCGAGGGTGATCAATAAGGTATTATGCGTTGGCCTGCTGCTGCGGCGGCGCCGGCGCTCGTCGCTCACCTATACCGGGGTGGTTACGGTGCCACGCGCGCTTCCGCGCCTGGTTCGCCTGCCCTCGACCGCGACCATTGATTTCATTTTTCTTGCTGACCTGGTAGTGCATCATGCGGAGCGTATGTACAAGGGTTACGACATCGTTTCTTCCGCTGCCTTCCGCGTCACCCGCAACAGCAACCTCTACCTGCAAGAAGAGGAATCGCGCAATCTGCTGGAATCCGTGCGCGCCGAATTGCACAACCGGCGCAAAGGGGATGCGGTTCGCATGGAGATCGAGTCCGCCGCCAATCCCGAGATCATCGAACGTTTGGGTACCGTCTTTGAACTCGATCCGTGGCAGATTTTCCCGGTCAACGGTCCCGTCAACCTCTCCCGCCTCTTCAATATCTACGAAGCCGCGGCGCGCCCGGATCTGAAGTTCCGAGCCTTTGTGCCACGGGAGTTACGCCTCACAGCCAAGTCCCGCGATCTGTTCGAAGAACTGCGCCGGCACGACGTGCTGCTGCACCATCCCTACGATTCTTACGACGCCGTCATCTCGTTTATCCAGTCCGCTGCGGAAGACGAGCGTGTCCTCTCAATCAAGCAAACCCTTTACCGAACGAGCGAGCATTCCCTGATTGTTCCGTCGCTGATGGCGGCGGCGGCGCACAAGGAAGTCACCGCGGTGGTGGAATTGAAGGCCCGCTTCGATGAAGCCTCGAACATCCGCTGGGCCCGGGAAATGGAAGACGCCGGCGTCCAAGTGTTCCACGGACTGGTTGGCCTCAAAACGCATTGCAAGCTTTGTCTGCTGGTGCGGCGCGATCCTGATGGCGTCACCCGGCAGTACGCTCACCTCGGCACGGGAAATTACAATGCGACCACGGCGCGCATCTATACCGATCTCAGCCTGCTCACCGCCGATCCCCAGATCACTCATGCGGTGCATGATGTTTTCAATTTTCTGACCGCCTACTCGGAGAATCCCACGTACGAGCCGCTCTTCGTCGCGCCCCTCGATCTGGCGGAAAAATGCCTGACCCTGATCGAGCGGGAGGCGGAGAATGCGCGCCTCGGCCGTCCGGCGCGTATCGTCGCCAAAATCAATTCGCTGCTGGATAAAGACATCGTATCGGCCCTCTACCGCGCATCGCAGGCGGGGGTGGAAATCGATCTGGTGGTGCGCGGCATTTGTTCTTTGCGTCCGGGAATTCGGGGCCTGAGCGAGCGGATACGGGTCCGCAGCCTGGTGGGCCGCTTTCTCGAACATAGCCGCATCTATTACTTTGAGAATGGCGGCGAACCCGAAGTCTACCTGGGCAGCGCGGACTGGATGCCGCGCAATCTGCACGAGCGCGTCGAGGTTCTATTCCCACTCAAGAACCCATTGCTGCGCGACCGCGTGGTGCATGAAATTCTGGCCGCCCTGCTGGCCGACAACGTCAAGGTGAGATTCCTGCAAAAGGACGGCCGCTACCTGCGCCCATGGCAGTCCCTCAAGGGACGCAGCAAGCGACCCCCGCGCGGCAATGCCGTGTTCGACGCCCAGGATTTCTTCATGGCCCTTGCCGAAGGCGTAAAAAAACCAGAGGATATTCCCCTGGCGCTGGCGCATGGCTCCGAGCATGCGCGCGTCCGGCGCCAGAATTCGAGCGCAAGAACCCTCATATAGAATCGCCCATAGCACCCTCGCCCCGGCACGCTATAATCGGTTTAGAAGGGTGAACGCTCGGGCCCCGAACCAAAAACTTAAGTCATTGATAATGATAATGTTACCGGGGCATCCCTGGCAAAACTTGAATAAAATATGGGCGGAGGGCATTGTGTTGTCGCCTACCTGCGGGGCGAGCCTCCCGCTTGGCTTCACAAACTGACCAGAAAGGATCAACGTCCGCAAGATGTTCCTCTATTTTTTGCGCCACGCGAGCGCCGGACAAAGCCTGGCGACGGCAAAGAAGGACGAAAAACGTAGCCTCGATAAAGACGGCATCGAGCAATGCGGGTACATCGGCCGCGCTCTCGCCTCGCTCGGGGTGCAGGTGGAAATTATTATTTCCAGCCCGCTAAAACGAGCCACGCAAACCGCGGCGCTGGTGGGGAACGAAATGGGGCACGAAGGCAAGCTGGCAATCGAGAACGGATTGCGTCCTCAAGCGAGCTTTGCGGATTTCCAGAAGATGCTGCAAAAGTACGCGCAACAGGATTCCATCCTGATGGTGGGGCACAACCCGAACCTAAGGGAATTTCTAGGCCGCGTCATCAGCGAGAACGGCGGCGAAGCGGTGGTCGATCTAAAAAAAGGCGCGGTGGCCAAAGTTGAAATACGGCGCAGTTCCGGATCTTTGAGTTGGTGCATCACGCCGCGCATTCTGCGCACGCTTTATAGCGCGGCAACCGAAAGTTCGCGCCCGAAAACCTCGCGAAAGTAAGCCCTGTCTTTTTCAATGGACCATACCTCCAGATCCACGCTGGCTTTGCCTCGCGGCATCAACTTTATGCGGACCTGACCGCTGCGGGCGGACACGCTGGCCTTGCCGACCGACTGGCTTCTTCCCATATTCAGCGCCCGCGCGATGCGCAGAAGCACCGACGCTTTCTTCACATTTTCCTGATCCTCGGGATGCAATGCATTCATCGGCCCATCTCCCGGCGTGGGCCGCGACTTACCCAGGTAGCGCGCGATGGAGCCGATGATGGCGCGCTGCTGCGGGGTGTAGCCCAGTATCTCCGAGTTCGCAATGATGTAGTAGGTGTGGCGGTGGTGCCCGTTGCGATTGACGTAATCACCCACCTCGTAGAGCATGGCCGCGGCGGAAAGCCATTCCTGGTACTCAGCCGGAAGCTGATGCACCGACTTCAAAGATGAGAATAACTGCAACGCGGAATCGCGCACGTGCAAAGCATGATTCATGTCCACGCGGTAATGCTCTACGGCGCGCTTGATCGATTCCCATCGTTCCGACTCGATGGCACGGCCGGAGCGCGTGCTGCGATCGTATTCCGCCGCCATCTGCGCGAGTAGTCCGTCGCGCAGGCCGAGCGGGGAGTAGCGAAAACCGGGAAGGTGGCAGCGTTCCAGCAGTTCCGCGTAGACCACCGCTCCGCGCAGACGATCTCGGCGCGGCGCGGTCCGATGCCTGGGACTTTGCGCCGCTGCTCCAGCGGTAATCGCGCCAGTTGCTTGGCGATGCGGCGGACCATCTCGCGCGTGGCATAGGCCGCCGACCCGCGACGGCCGGGACCAGCCCCATAATTTGCCGCGACCGCCAGAGCGGCGGCGGTTCCGGAGGTGGCGATGACGGTGCTCACACGCGCGCCCTTGATGCGTTCTTGTACCCGTGTAATCTCGCGTGCCACGAATTCCTGGAGCCGCTTCAATTCGCTCTTACGGGGTGGATCATGTTGCAGGAACTCGCCCGTCAGTCGCACCGCTCCGAGTGGCAGACTTACGGTATCGCGGAGTTGCCCGGCCCGCGACAGCGTCACCTCGCAACTGCCGCCGCCGAGGTCCACCAGCAGAACGCTGGAGTTTCCCAACCGACCCGCGGACACGATGCCGAGGTGAATCAGCCGGGCTTCTTCCAGCCCCGAGATGATTTCGATGGTCCAGCCTGTGGTCGAGCGCACCCACTCCAGAAAAGCGCGCGAGTTGCGGGCGTCCCGCAAGGCCGCGGTGGCCACCACTCGCACCGCGTCGGCTCCGCACTCCTGCATGGCACGGTGGAAACGACGGAGCACACGAACCGCCTCCGACATGGACTCAGGCGAGAGCAGACCGCTGCTGAAGACACCCTCCCCCAGACGCGTAACCTCTCGATCCTCGTGAATCTCCTTTAATCGCCCAGCTTGCAAGCGCGAGATCTTCAGACGCACCGAGTTCGAGCCGATGTCGATTGCGGCAAACGTGGGCATGGAAGTGACGACCAGTATTCTCACAACCGAGTCACGTATGGCAAGCACGCGGTGAAATTTGGGGCATGCTCGGCACACTTTCGCAGCACATCCTCGTGCCGCATCCTTGTCGCGGAGCAGCCTCCGCGGCGCGGGAATCTCCCATGGTAGTGTCTGAATTCTGCGTTTAAGACACTACCATCTCCCATTTTTTAACCAATTTGTAACAACCCTCTGCTAGCCTCGAAACGAATGTCAAACCCAGCCCTGCCTCGGCCGCGATACAGCGCTCCCGAACCGGAGCAGGGTCCAAAGGCCGCCCTGAAAATCGAAAACAGATCGATGCCACTTTTGCAAGGCAGGGTTAGTGAGATACCCGACTTTCTTTTTGGATGGGCCATGCGCCTTTGCGGCGTTGCCGTAGTCGCCTTGCTAGGCCTGATCGTGTATCAACTGGCGGTTGGGTCGGAATTATCCTGGCACGCTTTCGGCTGGAAGTTTTTCGGGCAGTCGGACTGGAATCCGGTCGAGGACCAGTACGGCGCGTTGCCTTTCATTTACGGAACGCTGGTATCTTCGCTGCTATCGCTGGTCATCGCCGTACCCCTTTCCATCGGCGTGGCAGTGTTCATCACCGAGATGTGCCCCGTCGCATTTCGCGGCGCGCTTTCCTTCACCACGGAGCTTCTGGCCGCCATTCCCAGCGTGGTTTACGGACTCTGGGCGATCTTCGTGCTGGTGCCGATCCTGCGGCTCTACGTGCAGCCGTTTCTGGGCAAGACTCTCGGCTGGACGGGCCTGTTCACCGGACCACCCTATGGCATCGGAATGCTGGCGGCAGGTGTAATTCTGGCCATTATGGTGATCCCCATCGTCTCCTCAATTACCCGCGAAGTACTAAGCGTGGTCCCGCAACATCAGCGCGAGGCGGTTCTGGCACTCGGCGCCACGCGCTGGGAGATGATTCGCATGGGCGTGTTGCGCAATGCCCGAGCCGGCATCGTCGGCGCCGTCATCCTAGGTTTGGGCCGAGCTCTCGGCGAGACCATGGCGGTGACCATGGTCATCGGCAATCGTCCAGAAATTGCGAAGTCGCTGTTTGCTCCGGGATATACCATGGCCAGCGTGCTGGCCAACGAATTCACGGAAGCCACCGGCGATCTTTATTTGTCCGCATTGATTGAGATTGGACTGGCGCTGTTCTTTGTCACCATTGTGGTAAACGCGCTGGCGCGTCTGATGGTGTGGAGCGTAACCCGAGGGCAACCGGCGAGAAGCATTGCCTGATACCAACTCCAATTCGCCGGCCGTGAGTCAGCCGTTTACCGTCCCCCCCATCAGCCTTTGGCGGAGGGCAATGGACCATGTGATGACTGGTGTTGCGGTGCTCACCGTTGCGCTCGTTCTTTTACCGCTGGTCGCCATCTTTGCCTATCTCGTTTACAAGGGCATCGGCTCGATCAACCTAGCTTTTCTCACGCAGACGCCGAAGCCCGTCGGGGAACCCGGCGGCGGCATGGCGAACGCCATTGCCGGGTCGGTAGTCATTCTCGGCATTGCGAGTCTCATGGGCGTTCCCCTGGGCATCGGCGCCGGCATCTGCCTTTCCGAATACGGACGCAATCGCTATGGCGATATTGTCCGCTTCATTTCCGACGTTTTGAACGGCGTGCCCTCGATTGTGATTGGGATTGTCGCCTATGGTCTGGTGGTGATGCGGCAAAAGCACTTTTCGGCGCTGGCGGGGGGGGTGGCGCTGGCCATCATGATGATTCCAACCATCGCCCGCACCACGGAGCAGATGCTGCTGCTGGTGCCGCAGGCCTTGCGCGAAGCGGCCTATGGGCTGGGCGTTTCCCGCTGGCGGACCACGATTTCCATCACCCTGCGCACCGCCTCCTCGGGAGTGATTACCGGCGTCATGCTGGCGTTTGCGCGGGTGGCGGGTGAGACCGCGCCGCTGCTCTTCACCGCCTTTGGCAACCAGTTCTGGAATTGGAAAATGGACCAGCCGACGGCCGCTCTGTCGCTGCAAATCTTCACCTACGCCATTTCGCCGTTCGATGAATGGCACCGTCAGGCGTGGGCTGGCGCGCTGGTTTTGATCGTCCTGATCGTGGGCGCGGTGGCCGCGGTTCGGATTGCAGTGCGCCACGGTACTTTGGCGGGGGCATAAGTGCTTGCCGTGTGCGCAGGTAGTCATGCCGGGCCAGACAGTGTCTGTAGTTTCGCAGTTGGATAATTTTCTTTTGGAGCGCACTTGTTGCAACGTTGGTCCCAATTAGCGCAGGAGTTTAATCGGTTATGGGCGTCGGAATTTCAGTCGAACGGCTGAATGCTTTTTACGGCAAGACTCAGGCTTTGTTCGACATCAACATAACGGTGCTGGCCAATCGCGCCACGGCGCTGATTGGTCCCTCCGGTTGCGGAAAATCCACCTTCATTCGTTGCCTGAACCGCATGCATGAAACCATTCCTGAAGCGCGGGTGGAGGGCAGTGTTCGCATCGGCGACCTCAGTGTCTATAACGGTACCTCGGCCACCCAGTTGCGCCGTCGTGTTGGCATGGTGTTCCAAAAGCCCAATCCATTCCCTACGATGTCGATCTACGACAATGTGGCGGCGGGCCTGAAGCTGAACGGCTACAGCAACCGGAAGCAACTGGAAGAGATTGTGCACAAATCGCTGGACAGCGCCGCTCTCTGGGGCGAGGTGAAGGACCATCTGCACAAGAAATCCGGCGCCAGCCTTTCCGGCGGGCAGCAGCAGCGGCTCTGTATTGCGCGTGCTCTGGCGGTTCAGCCCGAAGTCCTGCTTATGGATGAACCATGTTCGGCGCTCGACCCCATCTCCACCGGCAAAATCGAAGAGCTGATTTTTCAGTTAAAAGAGCAGTACACGATCGTCATTGTGACGCATAATATGCAGCAGGCGGCCCGGGTGGCAGAGTTCACCGGATTCTTCCTTCTCGGCAAGATGATCGAGTTCGATAAAACGGAGAAAATATTCACCAATCCTTCCGACAAACGAACGGAAGACTACGTCACTGGCCGGTTCGGGTAGTAGTCGTGGTCAGAGCGGAGTATGGATGCAACGGCTCCAAGACACACAGCGTTCTCTGATCTCGGAGCAGCCCGGTGACACCCCGAGTCAAGAAAGAGGCTCATTCTGATGCGCACGCGCTTTCAGCAACAAATCGAGGATTTGCGGGAACGGTTGCTCCGTATGGGAGGTCTCGCCGAATTGGCAGTGGATCGCGCCTGCCAAGCCTATTCTGGCCGCGAT
>CAVVAP010000017.1:0-55951 GCA_963746205.1 uncultured Acidobacteriaceae bacterium
GCTCTCTCTCTCTCTCTCTCTCTCTCTCTCTCTCTCTCTCTCTCTCTCTCTCTCTCTCTCTCTCTCTCTCTCTCTCTCTCTCTCTCTCTCTCTCTCTCTCTCTCTCTCTCTCTCTCTCTCTCTCTCTCTCTCTCTCTCTCTCTCTCTCTCTCTCTCTCTCTCTCTCTCTCTCTCTCTCTCTCTCTCTCTCTCTCTCTCTCTCTCTCTCTCTCTCTCTCTCTCTCTCTCTCTCTCTCTCTCTCTCTCTCTCTCTCTCTCTCTCTCTCTCTCTCTCTCTCTCTCTCTCTCTCTCCTCCCTCCCTCCCTCCCTCCCTCCTCTCTCTCCTCTCTCTCTCTCTCTCTCTGCTGTATCTTCCGTTTCTCAATCACGGGCGGATACCGAGCGGTTCGCTGGGCAAGTACGTGCAGAGCTTCCGCTTTAACGATCCTGTGTTCGCCGCGCTCGAACGCGTGGCATCGCCGCGACTCGCCGCCGGTCTCGCCGTACTCGCCGGATTTCTCACCTCCATCTGGCTGCGGCGTCAGGCCCCAAGGTTTTCTCCGGACGCGCTGGCATGGCCCATGGCAGCATCGCTTTTATGTGCACCCGTGGTCTATCCGTGGTACCTTCTCTGGCTGTTGCCGTTCTTAAGGTCGGCTTCCGCCACGCCCATCATCCTCTGGACGGTAAGCATTATCCCGACTTACTATGTTTGGCATCTTCGCGCAGTGGGGCGTCCGTGGTTGGTTCCTGACTGGGTAGTGCTGCTGGAATATGGAGTCGTCGCGATCGCAATTGCGATTGCCGCGTTTCGCCGGTTCAAACAGGGGGAGGCAATTCAAGCCGCCAAGAACTGAAGTCTGATCTGAACTCAGGGGAGTGAACTCTAATGAGAAATAGCCGCCGTCTAAAGTCGCGCATTTTTTGTTTTCTGCTATTCGGCCTGGCGCTCTTCGCCGCAACCGCCTCGGCACAGGAACGCGCCCCTATTTTGGAGAAGGTCGCCAAGGCTTATGGCCTGGATTCGTTCGGGGAAATTGATGCCATCCGCTACACCTGGCATGCCCAGTTCCCCGGAGTGGATGTTGCCCGTTCCTGGGTTTGGGAACCGAAAACCGGCAGGGTCTCCTATGAGGGGAAGAATAAGGAAGGTAAGCCGGTCAAGGTTACCTACCTGCGCTCCGAGCTGGCCTCTCAACCCGACTCCGTCAAAAACGAAGTCGATCCCGGTTTCGCCAATGATAACTATTGGCTTCTCTTCCCCTTGCATGCCTACTGGGACACCAGCGCCGCGGTGCAGGATGCGGGCATGCAAAAAATGCCGCTGGGCAAGGGATCGGCCGAGAAAGTCGTGGTGAAATATCCTTCGGTGCTGGGTGGTTATACGCCGGGCGACACCTGGGAACTTTACGTGGGCAAAGACAACCGGGTGCAGGAATTCATCTACCGCCGCGGCGGAAGCGTAAAGCCGAGCGTGGTCGTCGCCACCTGGGCGGACTACAAGAAGGCCGGCCCGCTTTCCATCTCCACCGACCACCACGGCACGGCGGACGGAAAGCCGCTGCGAGTTTTCGTTTCCGGGCTGGCAGTTAAAGTCAAAGGAACAGACACCTGGATGGAAGCGAAATAGCAAACCGATTCGGAGGAACGCCATGAAACTGATCGCTCTTCTATTCCTCGCACTGGCAGCAGTGGCCTGCATTGTGGTCTGTTCGACCCGCGCATCCGGAACGGCGGACGCAGAGGCCGCTCCCATCTTCGGCCTCAGGATTCCCCCCGGATACCGCGACTGGAAGTTGATCTCGGTGGCTCACGAGGAAGGCAACCTTAATGATATTCGCGCCATTCTCGGCAACGACGTCGCCCTCCAGGCCTATCGGGCCGGCAAACTTCCCTTCCCGGACGGCACCATTATTTCCCGCCTCGCCTGGGACTACATTCCCTCTGAGCAAAATAACAAGGTGTTTGGCCGCGCCCAATCCTTCGTCGCCGGATCCGCCACCAACGTTCAATTCATGGTGAAAGACTCAAAAAAGTACGCCTCGACGGGAGGTTGGGGGTTCGCTCAATTCAACAATGGCAAGCCCGCCGACGAGGCGCTGCTTAAAACCTGCTTTCCTTGCCATCAGCCCGTCAAAGCTCAGGACTTTGTCTTCACTCATTACGCGCCTTAATACCCCCACCAAGCCGCGCTCTGCCATTGTCCGCTACCACCGGAAAACGTTCGCCGAAATGCTGCTTACAACTCCCCATCTCTGGCGATGACCACGGTCGTGCAGGAACTGCCGACCTTGGGCAGATCACGCTTCGCAGCCATCCGAACCGGCAGCACACGGCTCTCACCGCGAACGATGGGACAGTAATAATCGGGCTCTGCCAGCGCGCCTTGCAAGCGTCGCCGCCCGGCGCATCCACCGTGGCATGAGTCCCGGAACTCGCAAGGCTCGCACGCCACGGGAAGCGTGCGGCATTGATCGAAAGCTGCCGAATCCAGGATGTCGAGTCCGCCTGAGATCAAGTCCGAAAGCGGTTCTCCCGACCCCGGCCAATAGACGCAAGGTTGTGTCGTGCCCCTGGGCGTCACTCGCACCGTACTCACGCCGCAACCGCCTGGAAGCGCCGGAAGTCCCGCCATCGCACGCACCAGCGGCTCGCCGATCGCGATGACGTCGGTTTCCTCAAACAGGCAGCGAAATCCCTCCCAGTACTCTTCGTAGCTCAGGGCATAAGCATCGGATTGCACGGCCTGGTAGACATTCACTCGCAAGGGAGCCTCAAATCGCTTCGCCACTCGCGCCACTTCCCCTAAACGCAGAGAGTTCGCCTTCATCATGACCGCGACCACGGTCACCGGCACGCCGAGCTTCACGCAACGTTCCGCTTGCCGGTGGATCAGTTCCCAATTGCCGCTTCCCCGTTGTGCATCCTGTTCGGCTGGCGTCGGGTAGTCGAGAGAGAACTCGATATCATGGAATGCTCGCAATTCATCGTCTTCCAGAACAGCGACGCTGTGGCCGTTGGAAGTGATGGTCAGCTTCACCGCTTTCGTCCGCAGGAAAGCCAGTATCGCCTTGAACTCGGGATGCATGCCGTTCTCGCCCGTGCCGAGATTCACCGAGCGCACGGGAACGCGCTCCATCACTGCCCGCACTTGCTCCAGAGAGAGACGATCGGTCCGAGTGGGATCGCGGTAACAGAAAGCGCAGGTCAGATTGCACTCGTTCGTAAGTCCCAGCCCAAGCGCGACCCCGGCAGCCGCAATCATGCAAGTTTCTGATGATGCGGACTGGCCTGCAACATCTTTCATGGAATGTCCTTCGTCACCGAGCCTGCGCGATGCGCCAGGCAGTGCGTGTAGCGCGCGATCGCGGCAAATTCCGGCCTGCTGCCGAGCTTACGCTCAAACGCAAGAATTCGTTTGTATTCGTCATTTTGGGAAATCGCTCGCGGCAGGTAATCCGAAATCACCCGCACACCACGTTTCGCCGTCACCGCCAGTGACGATTCGAGTAGCATCGCCTGCACTCCCTCCGCCGTGAATAGCCGCACCTTGCCTCCATACAGCGACTCAGATCCCCACTCGGCGCTGAGATCACGCTCGGCCGCGGCCAAATCGCCCTCTTGGATCGCGGCCTTTAACACCTCGCCAGCCTGGTTGCGCACTAATAACGAAATCATGCTCGACGAATCTCGCAGGGCGCGAGCCGCACTGCCCAACACAGCGCCGGGATCGTCAACATATTCCAGAATGTTGTGGCAAAGAATCACGTCAAAGCATTCGGCGTGAAACAAGTCTTCGAATTGAGCGGCCGCGCCGTGTTTCAGCGTAATTCTCTCCGTGACTCCCGCTTCCCGAGCGGCGCGCGTCGCTAGATCTAACATCGATTCCGACGCATCCAGCAACGTGACGTGAATACCAAGTCGCGCCAGCCGCACCGCCATCGCGCCGGTGCCGCAACCCAAATCCAGAGCCCGCAAAGCTGTCTTGCTGCGCGGTAGAAGTTCCTGCAGGTTCGCGAACGTCAGATCCAGGCGCAATCGGCCCGCCGGCGTATCAAGGTAGGCGGCATACTTCGCCGTGCCGCTCTGGAATCGTTCGCAGCTGTCCTTGGCTGTCATTGGCCGTCATTTCCTTCATGCGTAATTCATGGCAAATCGCCCGCTTCGAATCGCAGATGTACCCGAGCGTAACGCGAAAGCATTGCGCACAACAAGTCGGTAGCGAGAAGGGCGTTTCCCTCAGTGATCCATTGTGCTCAGTATTCCGCGAGCATTTGAGCGAACCTTAAAGGCGAACCTAAGCTAGGGAGAAAAAAGATGGCTAAAACTGCGATTGGGTTGTTTGAGAATTCAGGATTGGTCGAGGCCGTCGTTCGCGATCTCGAAGCAAGCGGCATCCCCGGCAAGGACGTCCGCGTGCTTGCGGAGCCACTTGAGATGGCCGGCAACGGAATGATGAGTACCCCGCACACCGATTTTGAAGTCGGCCTTCATCGCGACCTGATGGCGTTCGGAGTAGTGAACGCGGACGCTGAAGATTATGTCCAGGGTGTACGGCGGGGAGGTGTCATGGTCTTCGCGACGGGGGCCGACGACCAGGCGCAGACTGCAACCGAAATTATGAACCGCCACGGCGCCCTGGAAATTGAGAAAATCAGCGCCTCGCACCCCGCCCTGCCGAATGCCGATCACGGCATCGACCCGCCTGTGCGAGATCCGTCTGTTCAAAGCGGGAGGCTGCGCTCGGGCGGCTCCGGCGCTCGGCTGTTCGTTTGGTAGCGATGCTATTGGCTGGCACAACACTCGCATCGAGTGCGCGCGCTTAGAGTCTCGGACCTGGGGCGGAAGAAAGTCAGCGGCCCTTTTTTTGCCCATGCGGCCGGACAATCACCATCCTTTGTCGTCTAACTGCTGGTAACACAAGAACTCAAGAACCATAACTCCCGTCGACAGGTTTCAAGGTTCGATTCCCTTCACGGCTGACCATCCTTTATATCTACCCCGCCCTTGAACCGGACGATACCCCACCTCCCCGCTCGGGGTCTTCTCGCCATTTGCCGTTTGCCCTGCAAACCCCTGCACAGGAATGGCGCTACTCTTCCCGTCGGCATCCTCCAGTAGGCTACTGAAAACAGATGACTTACCACATTTTATCGCCTCGCCCGAAGATGGAACCGCGCGTGCTAACCTGACCATGTGAATAAAGTCTATTATAACGATGGACTTTATGGAATAATAGTCCGCAGCAGGACTTGGGCAACGCACCTCGGCAGTAGATTCGGGCAACACCCTTCTGGAAGCGCGGCTGGGGAAAGGGCCGATTCGCCGTTTGTGCCGTCCGCCTGAAAGAGTTTCTTGTCGTATCCCCCACGCTGTATTGTGCGACCGAAAAATTGAATCAATTTCACCCTATGGAGAGGCTTTGCACTTTATGAAACCAACCAAACCCTTATTGCTCACGTTCCTGGCTCTGGCGGCGTTTTCAAGCGTCGTCTGGGCACAGGCCCCGGACTCCAACTCGCCTGCGATAAAAGACAATCGCCAGGCGGTCGCAACTCCGCCGGCCCAGCCCGCGGCTTCTGCGGCCGAGGTGCAGGAGTTGAAGGACGCTCTGGCCGCGCAACAGAAGCAAATCCAGGAATTGTCCCGACAGCTCCAACAGAGTCAGCTCAACTGGCGCCAGGCGCAGGCCGCCGCCAGCGATGCGGCCGACAAATCCGTTGCCGCTCAAACCCAAGTCAGCCTGGAACAGCAGACGGTCGACGCCTTAAAAAGCGATGTGGCGGAACTCCGCAACGTGAGTGAAACCACAGCCGACCGGCCGGTGCTGAGGAATGCCGTTCTCTCTCTGGTGGACCCTCAGCAAAGCAGCAACAGCGGCGAGCCGGTAATCTACAACAAGCAGATGGAGAGCCCGGTCACCATCCGCTTCCGGGGTATTAACATCACTCCCGGAGGTTACGCCGCGGCGGAATTTGTCCACCGTTCGCGTGCGCTCGGAGCGGACGTCGCCACGCCTTTCAACTCTCTGACCATGCCCGGCGCGTCGCAAAGCCAGATACCGGAGTTCTTCGGCTCCGGCCGCCAGTCCAAGGCCACCGTGTTCGTCGACGGCCGCGTCAAGAACGTCACCCTCTCCAGCTACATCTCGGGCGACTTTCTCTCGGCGGGCGTAACTTCAACCCCCACTTCCACCAACAGTTATACCTTCCGCATTCGTCAGGCTTGGGCGCAGGCTAAGTTCGACAATGGCTGGAGCTTCCTCGGCGGCCAGAGCTGGAGCCTGGTGACGGAGAACGGAACCGGAATTTCACCGGATGACGACCTCGGCAAGACTAACGATGCCAGGCCGAAGACCATCGACTCGTCCTATAACGTCGGTTTCACTTACTCCCGCCAGTATGGAATTCGCCTGACCAAGGCGTTCGGCGACAAAGTTGCCGTCGCCTTCGCTCTGGAAAATCCTCAAGCCACCCTCACCACGCACGGAAACGCGAATAACTTCCTGCTGGGCGAGGCTGGCGCGAGCAACAGCTACAACACGGGAACGAATTACTCCTTCAATCCCGCGCCCGACATCATCGCCAAAATCGCATTCGATCCCGGCTTTGGACACTACGAGATATTCGGCCTGGTCGATCGCTTTACCGATCGTGTCTTCCCCTGCGTGGAGTACGCCAACAATCCGACGCTCTGCGGCACCGCCGCCTCGGCAGTCGGAGCTTACAATGCCTCCAAAGAGGGCGGCGGTTTCGGCGCCAGCGCTCGCTGGAAGCTTCCCAAGCACGTCGTGTTTGGCTTAAAGGGCTTCGGCGGCAGCGGCATTGGACGTTACGCCCCCGGCGGCCTGTCCGATGCTTCGATCAATCCCGACGGTACTCTGCACCTGATCAAGAACCTGCAGGGGCTGAGCACTCTCGAGGTGAAGATAAAGAAGCTCGAACTCTACGGTTACGGCGGAGTCGAGTACGCCAGCCGTTCCTTCGGAACCGATTACACCAACCCACTGGCTCCAGTGAATGTTGGTTACGGCAACCCGAAATTCAATAACGCCGGTTGTTACACGGAAACCGGACCCGGCGCAGGCGGGTTCGCTCCGGGAGGCCTCGCCGGCTGCACCGGCGACACCCGCGCCCTCATCGAGGGTACGGCCGGCTTCTGGTATCGCTTCTACAACGGTCCGATGGGCCGCTTCCAGTATGGCACGCAGGTCTCCTACGTGACCCGTAACACCTGGTCGGGTGATGGCCGGCAACCGAACGGAATCGACACCATGGTCTTCACGTCGTTCCGTTATTACTTGCCGTAAGAAATGCGGCCGGTCCCGCGTCGCAAGTCGGCGCGGGACCGGGCATTTCCGCCTCGCGCCCGAATCCTGCCTGAGATTTTTCCCTGACATTTCCTCTGCATTGAGCCCGCCATTTTCCGATTCACCGAATATTCAACGGACTGTAACCGATTGTTAACAAACCGAAGGCTATGCTGACGGTTCGCAAAATAACGGGCCCGACCGATGTGGCATTCGTGAAGAACTTGTCTGCGAACCAGAACGCATATTCATTAGGAGATCGAAATATGAAACGAATCATGCCTGTAATGTTGTCGATCGTACTCGCCGGGAGCGCCATTGGCGCGCTTGCCCAGCAAGATGCGGCCCCGGCAACGGCGGCGAAGCACCCTCGAAAAATGGCTGCCAAAAAGTCCGGCCCCACCGTGACCGAGCAACTTACCGAGATGAAACAGGCCATCGACGCGCAGCAGCAACAGATCAAGCAATTGACCGACCTCATCCAGGGACGCGATCAGAAAATTCAGCAACTGGAACAGCGCCTCGATCAGAACCAGAGCGCCGATGCTCAGTTGCAAGCCAAAGCCGACGCCGCCGTGTCTCAGACCACAGAGCAGGGGCAGACTGTGATGGCGCTCAAGAGCGACGTCACCGACCTGAAAACCAGCGCCACCAATTCCGCCCTCACTCTCCAGGAAACGCAAAAGAGCTTTAAGGATGCGCTGGAGAGTCCGGCCGCCATCCACTTCAAGGGCATCACCATCACGCCCGGCGGATTCCTGGCTGGCGAAACCGTGTATCGCACCCGCTCCCTTGGTGCCGAAGCTACGCCTTTTAACAGCGTCTCGATGCCCGGAGCCGGCCAGAACGCGATCTCTGAGTTTTATGGTTCCGGCCGCCAATCGCGTATCTCGTTACTCGCCGAAGGCAAGATCTCCAGCGCCAAGCTCTCTGGCTATTACGAGGCCGACTTCCTTTCCGCCGGCACCACCTCCAACAACAACCAGACCAACAGCTACACCCTGCGTCAACGCCAGTTGTGGGGTCAGGCTGCCCTCAACAACGGCTGGACCTTTACCGCCGGTCAGATGTGGACTCTCTTAACCGAAGACAGAAAGGGAGTCGACAATCGCAGCGAAGCGCTGCCCATGACCATCGACCCGAACTATACCGCCGGTTTCAGTTTCGCCCGGCAGTATGGCTTCCGCGTATCCAAGAACTTCAATAATCGCTTCTGGCTCGCCGCATCCTTGGAGAATCCGCAGACCACCTTCACCGCGACCAATGCTCAGGCAAACTTTGCCTTGGGCGCCGATGGCGCAGGTGGCGGACTCTACAATCCCGCCGTCACCGCTTGCACCACCACCCTCAACTCCGCCGGCGCGCCGGTCACGGTTTGCACCAACGCCTCCAACTACTCCTTTAACGCCATGCCCGACGTCATCGTCAAAGCAGCCTGGGAGCCCGGTTTCGGACACTATGAAGTCTTCGGCGTCCTCAGCCGCTTCCGCGACCGCGTCTATCCCTGCGCTGGTACGGACTACACCTTGAATCTGAGCCTCTGCAACCCGAGCGGAAGTCCCACCCCGGCTGCGAGCGCGATTGGAGCCTACAACGATTCCAGGAACGGCGGCGGTTTGGGAGGCAATGCGCGTTTCAGCGTGGCCCACAAGCATGTCGACTTCGGAGTTCACGCCCTCTTCGGAAACGGCCTCGGCCGTTACGCCGCCTCAGGTCTGCCGGATGCCACCGTCAATCCCGATGGCACCCTGGCGCCGCTGCGCACCTACCAGGGCCTGGCCACCCTCGAATTCCACTACCCGAAGTTCGATCTTTACTTCAACGGCGGTGAGGATTATGTCGGTCGCCACTTTTCAACCGACCCGGCCACCCTCAAGGTGGTGGGATACGGAGCGCCCGGCTACGCCGATAGCGGCTGCTATGCTGAAACCGTGCCGTCGGCCACCAGTCCTGGCGGCTACAATTTTGGCGGCCTCGGCAGTTGCAGCGGCCAGACTCAGAGCGTGATCGAAGGCACCTTCGGGTTCTGGATCAAGCCCTATAACGGTCCCAAGGGCAGAATCCAGTTCGGCCCGCAGTACTCCTACATCAGCCGCAATGCGTGGACGGGAACCTTCGCCGCCGCGACGATGACTACACCCGCTGTCTACGCCGGACCCCACGGAATCGACAACCTTTTCTATACGTCGTTCCGCTATTACCTGCCGTAGTGCTAAAGGGAAGCGCAGTCGACGGAAACCTAAATCGCTCCAGTGCGGAAAATTCCCCGCCCTGGAGCGATTCTTTTCCGCCGCGCCAAAATTCAGCGCTTGCCTGCAACGCGTCAGCTCCGATCGGCTCGGGCAGGCGGAGGTTGACCCGCTGCAACGCGCTCCCGTACAATCGTGTTTCAGTTCCTACCGGAACATCTTCCTGGCGCAAACCCGGGACAACAAAGGTAAGCAACCCACATGGCCAATCATTTCTCGGCGCTGAAGCGCGCCCGTCAGACCACCAAGCGAACCGCCCGCAACCGGGCCAATGCGTCGCAACTGCGCACCGCTCTCCGTACTCTCCGCGAGAGCCTGGAAAAGGGCGACAAGGCCGCCTCGGGCGAGGTTTACCGCCAGACCGTCTCCGCGCTCGACAAGGCGATTCAAAAGGGAGTTCTGCATGAAAACACCGCCTCGCGTTATAAATCGAGGCTATCAGCGAGGCTGAACGCGCTGAAATAAGCCGGGGCATTCGAGCCTGCCCAAAGGTTGCAAAGCGCTGGAGCCGCCCCTCACTGGCCGCCGCGGTTTAGGCCGCCCGGCAAGTATCGAAAAAGTTACCTCTGCCTCCCTCTACAGCCATAACTTTGTGCTTGACCTGCCCTTTGTGCTTGTTATACTTAGCGTGTTCTCAGGACATCAGATTCAGTTTCTTCCGGTCCTGGCGAACCTCCGCCAGCGTTGTCGAACCCCTTAAGAATTAAGCAACTTTCGGGCTGGGCGGGGCATCTACTTGGGTAATTCCGGCAAATCCCTTTGAATCTGGCCCGAAATGCAGCGTGGCTGACCGGTACCGACCATCACCGCATGGACGGTGGATGGGATCGTAGCCTGATGATTCCTGTTTGTTTTTATTGAAAGGAGAAACACCTAAATGCGCTCTGATCGCGTATTCGACGCGTTACATACCTTGCGGAACCGTTACATGCTCTGCCAACTGGCCTCCAAGGCAACCCGCAAATTTCATAAGCCAAATACCCGCATTCAGGAAACCATGAACGATGTCTTTGACAAGATTGCCGATGCGGAACGTCACGACATCTTGAGTGAACCCGAAAACTTTGCCGAAGCACAGCGGCGAGCTGCCTAAAGCAGCTCCGCCGTCTGCCCCGCACGGCGGCAAAGCATTCCTTCCCCGCGAGAGAAGACAATACTCCCTCCCGAAGAAAACCAATCCACGCAGGTAACTATGACCATCGCAGAACTGAAAGAAAAAAACATTACCGAGCTGACCAAGATCGCCCGATCCCTGGAACTGCCCGGTGCCAGCGGCCTCCGCAAACAGGACCTCATCTTCAAGATCCTGCAGGCGCAAAGTGAAAAAGAAGGACACATCTTCGCCGAAGGTGTGTTGGAGATCCTTCCCGACGGCTACGGCTTCTTGCGCTCGCCCGACTACAACTATCTGCCCGGGCCGGATGACATTTATGTCTCCCCGTCGCAAATCCGCAAGTTCGACCTCAAAACCGGCGACACCATCAGCGGCCAGGTCCGCCCGCCCCACGAAGGCGAAAAATATTTCGCCCTGGTCAAAATCGAGGCCGTCAACTTCGAGTCGCCCGACGAAGCCCGCAACAAGATTCTGTTCGATAACCTAACGCCCCTCTATCCGCAGGAGCGCCTGAAGCTGGAAACCACCCGCGAAAACATCAGCGCCCGCGTCATGGACCTCCTGACCCCGCTAGGCAAAGGCCAGCGCGGACTGATCGTCTCGCCGCCGCGCGCCGGCAAGACCATGCTGCTGCAGAACGTGGCCAATTCGATCACCACGAATCATCCCGAAGTCGTGCTCATGGTGCTCCTCATCGACGAGCGCCCCGAAGAAGTCACCGACATGCAGCGCTCGGTAAAAGGCGAGGTCATCTCGAGCACCTTCGACGAGCCCGCCGCCCGCCACGTGCAGGTCGCGGAAATGGTGATCGAAAAAGCCAAGAGATTAGTCGAGCACAAGCGCGACGTGGTCATTCTGCTCGACTCCATCACCCGCCTGGCGCGCGCCTACAACACCATCGTCCCGCCCTCCGGAAAAGTACTCTCGGGCGGCGTCGATTCGAACGCGTTGCAGCGTCCCAAGCGCTTCTTTGGATCGGCCCGCAACATAGAAGAAGGCGGATCGTTGACCATTATTGCGACCGCCCTGATCGACACCGGCTCCCGCATGGACGACGTGATCTTCGAAGAATTCAAAGGCACCGGCAACTCCGAAATCATCCTTGACCGCAAGCTGGTAGATAAGCGGACCTTCCCGGCCATCGACATTCAGCGCTCCGGCACCGTAAAGAAGAGCTGCTGATTCCGAAAGAAGACCTGCAGCGGATTTGGGTTCTGCGCAAGGTGCTGAACCCGCTGTCTCCCGTCGAAGCTATGGAATTGCTGATTGAGCGCCTGGCCAAGGCCGGCACAAACAGCGAGTTCCTGGCTAAGATGAGCCAGTTGTAATCTCGTGGGGCGACTTCGCCGCCGAGCCCGCTCGGCCGCAAGAAAATCTTGCCTCGGCTTGATTCGATCAGATCACCGGTGCGCCTGCTGCGAGATCCAACCGCCGTAATTACTTTCGTATCGCCGGGTTGGCCACTAACGTGGAAAGTCTAACGCCCCGCTCTGTTGTTCTATCTCAGGAGCGAAGTAACTGCGGGTGCGCCCCTTCTCGCGCGCTTTTCGAGAAGGCACCCGCCGCGCCCTGACCCCGCCCGTGTTCACTTCGCCAGCGCGAAATTTACCCGGACCTCCGTTTCCACCGCCACGGCACTCCCGTTCATCCTGTACGGCTTGTACTTCCATTGCTTCACTGCTTCGATGGCAGCGGGAGCCAGCATTGGATGCCCCGAAATCAGTTCGAGACTTTCGACGTTTCCCTTCTGATCGATCAGAGCCTTCATCACTACTGTCCCCTGAATTCTCGCGTTCCGCGCCAAATCAGGATAAGTCGGTGCCACCTTGGTCACGAGAAGCCCCGCAGAGACCCCGTAAGAAACGCGGACTCGTAACGCAGACTCCGACTTTCCGGAAACGGAGCTACTTCGAGAAGAGCCATGAAAGCCGAGGGTAGGAACTTTCTCTTCAACAATTTCTCCAACGGCCATGCACGTCGCCGCCTTGCCGTCGGCGGAGGCGCGCACCGTGCCACTTTCGTCGGAACAGAATGCGCGTTGCCCCGAGACCTGTACCGCAGGCTCAGCTGCGATGCGATAGTGCGAAGGATCGCCGGACGCATCGCAGCCGGAAATTGTGAAGATGTAGCCGTTTTTCTTGCCGCTGGCTAATTGCGGATCATAAAGGTAGACCCGCTTTCTAGCGCCGAGTGCTGGGCCGCCGCTCCCCAGATCGGAAAGCTTGCAGGCAAAGCCGCCTTGCGCCGACTGATACATCCTCTCGGCATTCACCACACCGCGCACCAACCAAAGCGCCATCTCTTCATTCTGACGGAGCTGGTGTTCCTCCATCCCCTTCAGGAAAGCAGGGTCTTCAAGGGGAAAATGAAACGTCGCACCCACCTCACTCAAGCGCCAGACCTCGGATTCCATCTTCATGGAAAAACTGAAGCGGATTATCAAAGGAACAAGGGATTCTTCTTTTCCGTCTTTGAACACATGCGGAACGAGTTCGATATGGTCCTCGTCGCCCGCCAGGTCATCCTGTTCCACAGTCAAAACAAATTTTTCGAAATATCCACCGGCGGGTTCCTCAAAAGTCAAAAACGTGGAGCCAGCCTCAAAGGTCTCGAGTTTTGCCCGTCCGGTCTTGGCCTGCTCCGCCAGTCCCGAGAATAGCCCTCGAACGTTCTCCCCGTTGGCTTTTGCGAGCTTGTCCAGCGTTTGGCGAGTAACATCCGGAAGATGCTTTTCAAGATGTTTCGGCGCTTCACCAAAAAACATCTCGATCAGCGCCTGGCGAGCAGTCTGCGGAGGGGCAGCCTGCGATGCGGAGCTTTGGACACTCGCCAAGGCTGAAGATGAGACCCCGATGAAAAGCGCAAAAGCAATACCGGACAAAAGACGCATTTCACTCCCTCCAGAAACAGTGAGCCTAACGGAAGTTACGGCGCACTTGCAACGAGGGAAGTATAACGCCGGGTTTGGCTTTAACATCTGCGGCCGCACGGCAGGTTAGTCTGGCGGCGCTTGCCTGCCGGTATCGTGTATTGATACACTTTACACATGCTGAGGAGCTACCGGCATAAAGGCGTCAGGCAGTTTGCCGACTCTGGCTCGCAGGCTGGCATTCAGCCCGCACACGCAGACCGGTTCAGGAGGCTCCTTTCCGCACTGGATGCAGCCACCTGTCCGGCCAACATGAATGCGCCTGGCTACGACCTGCACGCGCTGAAGGGCGAACTGGCGGGGCACTGGGCCGTCCGCGTCAGCGGGAACTGGCGGCTTACGTTTCGGTTCGAGGGCGAAGATGCGATCCTCATTGA
Organism: uncultured Acidobacteriaceae bacterium; assembly: GCA_963746205.1. GTDB lineage: Bacteria > Acidobacteriota > Terriglobia > Terriglobales > Acidobacteriaceae > Acidiflorens. The sequence continues at coordinate 13,959 of CAVVAP010000017.1, forward strand.
TTACCAGGATTATCACTAGGAGGTAAGAATGATTTTCAACCCCTGTCATCCCGGCGAAGTTTTGAAGGACTACCTGGGCGATATGACGGTGAAGGAAGCCGCCAGGCGCCTTGGCGTAACGCGTCCGAATCTCTCCCGGATACTCAACCGCCGCGCCGGCATTTCAGCCGAAATGGGCGTGCGTCTGGCCAAGGCGATGCCCCACACGTCTCCCGAGTTTTGGCTGAAGATGCAGCTCAACTACGATCTCTGGAAAGCGCGGAAAAACAGACTGCCAGCCATCAGGCCGTTCCCGGCGCGGTCGCGCGAAACCACTGCCTCCGCCTGATGGCGCCCCCGGCAGCGGATTCCCGCGCAGCACGACCCGTCGCGAAGGTGCGGATGGCCACAGGTCGGCCCTAAGCCACTAAGCCGCGCGTTGTCAATGTCTTACGTCAATGTCATGCAAAACTGTACATATCAATATACCTGCACAAGTGTTTCACGTGAAACACTGTGCACACCCACGCCGGCGACCCTACCCCCGGCGCTTCGTCTTTAGCTCGGCCAGCAACTGCTCGATGCGGTCTTCCTTCTCCAGGGCAGCGAGGCGGTCTTCTACATCTTCGGCCAGCAGTTCGGCCCTCGCGCTGCCCCTATCGCTTCCTCGCGGGCGACCTTTCTTTTCATGCGGTCGAAAGCGCGGACTTGAGCCGTCGCCGGTAACGCCAGCTGCGCGTCGTTCGCCTTGCTCACGCGCGCGCGCGGCGATGCTGCGCGATCAGGAGGTCGCTCTTGGCCTTGCGCTTCGTCCAGCTTCTGCTCCAGCTTGCGCAACGCCGACTTCAGGTTCTCCACCTGGGTCTTCTGATCTTCCACCTGCTGCGCGAAGTTTTCGCTCAGGTCGCGATAGCTCTCGACCGTTCCATCGCGGCGCGCGCCAGGTCGTCCTGCTTCTTATCGACCGCCAGTTCGGCCTGCGCATCCATTCCGCTGCTTTGTCTTCGTTTTCCTTCTGCTTCTTGTCCAGCACATGCTGGTCGGCAATGGAGATCGCGACTTGCGTCTTGACCTGCAAGAAGCTGGTTCTCCATGTCGAGAATCACCTGCTTGATCATCTTTTCCGGCTCTTCGGCCTTATCGATCAAGTCGTTGAGATTCGCCCGGACCAATGTTGATAACGCGTTCCAATAGTGCCATGGTGGTTCTCCTTTTTATGTATTCGGCGTTATATCGTTCGGCGTTACTGTCTTTCGGTGCGGCTCCGGAGGGCTTCGGAGCCTTGTCGCTCGATCGTGCGGACTTTGCCGAGCAGATCCTGGACACTGCATGCCCGAGAGCGTTTCGAACAGTGCCGGAATCTGCGCCGCCATCTTTGATGATGTCGCCGGTGATCTTGATTCATCCCGCCGTGTGCCTCGATTGCCGGTGGAGACGATGGTGATCTTGTCCACGTTCGCCAGCGGCGCAGCCAGCGCCTTCACCACTTCGGGCATACTCGTGATCAGTTTGTCGACGACTGGCGGCCTGGTTGTATTCCTGATAGGCTCGGCCTTGACGTTCATCGCCTTGGCCTCGGCCTCGCCTTTCTTGAAGATGATTTCGGCTTCGGCTTCGCCCTGTGCGCGGATCGCCGCAGCCGGCCTTCGGCTTCCATGATGCGGCGCTGTGCGTCTCGGCGTCGGCCATGGTCTCGATGCGCTGGCGTTCGAATTCGGCCGGCTTCAGGCACGGTGGCGATCAGTTCGCGTTTCGCGGCGCAGGATTTCCGCATCCTGCACTTTGACTTCGTGCTCCTTCTCCACCTGGTGAACCGTGACTTCTCGGCGACGCACCTGCTGCTGCATGATGTTGGTCTGAATCTCGTAAGACTTATCGGCCTGCGCCTGCTGCTTCTTGGTGATTTCCAGGTACTCGGCCTTCTTGATTTCCAGATCGCGCTGCGCTTCGGCCTGCTTGGCCTGGGAGAGCGTCTCGGCGAGCACGCGCTCCTGGTCGGCCTGCGCTTTCGCGACGGCGGCTTCCCGCGGTCGCCATCGGCGCGCTTGATGGCGGTGTCGCGTTCGGCTTCGGCGGTGGCCACGTCGGCATCGCGTTTGATGCGCGCGACATCGGGCCGGCCCATGTTGGTGATGTATTCGTTCTTGTCGCGGACTTCCTTGATGGTGAACGAGATCACTTCCAGGCCCATCTTGTTCATGTCGTCGGCGCAGGTGGCGCGCATGCGATCGCCCACCATCTCCGGCTGCTTCACGATCTCTTCCACGGTCAGCTGGCCGATGATGCCGCGCAGATGGCCTTCCATCACCAGCCGGATCAGGCCCTTCGCGCTCCTGCGGCGGCTTGGTGAGAAACTGCTCCGCCGCGGTCAGAATCGATTCCGGATCGGACTTCACTTTGATCTGCGCCACCGCTTCCACGGTGACGGCGACGCCCTGCTTGGTGTAGAGATCCTGCTGCGGCGCCACATCGAACGACATCAGTTCGAGCGAGAGGCCGCGGCAGTTCTCGACCATGGGGAAGATGACGGTGCCGTGGCCCTTGAACCACGCGAGTGCCGCGGAATCCGTAAACGATCAGCGCCTCATGCGGTCCCGCTTTGCGGTATAGCCGGGCGAGCATGCTCATCAGGAACAAAGTCGCCAATACGACCAGCCCCGCGATCACCCAGATTTCGATTGCGATGCCAAACATAGATCCTCCTGGAGAAACCAGACTTCGTGTGCCAGCTCTTAGTTTTTAGCTCTTAGCTCTTAGTTCTTAGAATCCGTTGTTTCGCCGTTCATCTCCTCCCAACGCCGGACGTAGGCGATGCCACGTTCGTAACGCGTGACGACGATTTCCGCGCCTTTCTCGATAGCAGCCTGGTTTTCACAACGGGCGCCGCAAGTTCTGCGCGTGCCCGCCTGCGAATAAATAATCTCGCCCGTGCCACCGGCGCGAATGGACATCGAGGTTCGTCCCAGCACACCCACCATCTCGTAGTCCGCCGCGTCCATGTTCTCTTCCCGCGAGATGAGCACGCGGGTAAGGAACATGAAAACCAGGGCAGCGCCAAACAGTCCGGCGCCGAGGGCGATGATTAATCCGAGCGCGAACCAAATACTCGAAAAGCGCGTGATCAGGAATCCCGTGCCCCCGAACCAGGCGAGAAACGCCGTCAAGGTAACGAAGTTGAAGGGCGAGACCGGCGACTGTGACGGCGCGTCGCCGGCGCCTGCATTTCCGCCATGCCCGACTGGCGCGTGTCCCGCGCCGCCGCCGGTGTGTCCAATGTCGTGCGGAAAGTGGGGCAGATGCAGGTGCCCGCGCATCCCACCGGCCAGGAACGACACCGCGCTCAACAGAAAGCCAACGGCGAAGCAGATCAGATAAAAATCGGACCAGGTCATAATTTTCGCCTCCTTCCCGCGTCCCGTGCCGCGGCGTTCGGCGCTTCCGGACGCAGCGCTTCGAAAAGGCGGTCGGCGAGGCCGGGCGTGTTCAAAATCTCCCCCAGCAACAGCAGACAGCGCCGCGTGTCCTGATCGCGCGCCAACTTGATGAGCACGGCGCTTACTTCGGGATCGGCGGCGAAGCGCTCCGAGCCTTGCAGCAGCCAGACGTCGAGCTGGCCTTCGGTGGTGCGCAAGTCGCTGGTCAGCTCAGCATGGTAGCCCTCGGGATCATCGACCAGGAAGCCGGGGTGCACCTTGAAGAAGCGCGCCAGCAGCGTACGCGACGATTGCGTCATGTGCGGGCGCTTCCCGCGCTCGATCTGCGACAGGTAGGACTGGCTGATGGCCTTGCCCGTCTCGGCTCGTATGCCCTTCATCAATTCCTGCTGGGTGAGGGGACGATTCAAGCCACGGAGCGAGCCTTCGACTTCGCGGAGATAACGAATTTTTTCGCCCAGCGTCATATTACAGATCGCGATAAGTATATCGCAATATGAAATATTATCAAACGGCCTATGCGGCTTGTTTTCAGCGGCCTGCGGCCGATACACCGGAGTTACCCTTACGTGCGGTACCGCCAAGGCCAATGACGGGTTTCACCTGGGAATATTGGTTTCTGAGTTACGATGAAATAGCCCGCCAGGCACGGCTTTTCTGGCAGGTCGACGGCGAATAGCCTCGGTTCCGCTGTCCATCGGAGGTTCCGTGAAATACGCACTCGCTCTCAGGCTGAACTTTGTCGCCGCCGCCGTACTACTTATTGGCGCTCTGCTTGCCTTGACAAATCCCTTTGCCTTCTCGCAGACACCTGCGGCAAAAGATTCCTCGCCACCGCCGCTCGTGGTCGGTCCGGTCGATCTGAAGTGCATTGATAAGCCCTGCTCGGTGGCCACCATCACGGGAAGCGCGCGGGGCAGCGGAGTCAACGGACCTCTGACCGCCCAGACCGGATTGACGATAAATTTCGCCAAAGATAATTGGTGGACGGGCGGAAAAGTCGGCGAAGTCGACGGCTTGAATATTCTGGTGCGGCAGAATGCTCCCCATTCGGACTCGTCCGGAATTCTGGTGAATGTGCAAAATCAGGGCCGCGGATTTCTCTCGGCCACGGAATTTTCCTCAACCATTGTCGATCCCGTAGAGAACATTCTTACGTACGGCATCGATGTTCAGGAAGGCGTTCTCGATCATTTGAACGGAGACTACATAGGCGCCGTTTATACGGCCGATTTTGGCAGCCTCGGCACCGGGGTGCTCATTCAAAACAGCCCGGGCGCCGCCTGGCGGTATGCCATCCAGTACGCCAAAGACGGGAACGCACTATTTTCTGTCGATGGCGCGGGCAACATCGTGGGATCGAGTGCCTATCTGGGAAGCGTCGCGTTAAATGGCGATGCCAGCAATGGCTCGGTCGATATCGGAAACCTGGCCAACCCTTCCGCCACGCCGTATATAAACCTGAACGGCTTTGCCACACCTCAAAATAATGTGCGCCTGATCAACGATGCGAACGGCCAGCTCACCATCAACACGGTCACGGGTGGCAATCTTCAAGTCAACGGCGACGGAGTCTACACGACGGGTAGCTTCCACCTGAACTTAGCGACCCCGGCGAGTTCATCCGCCCCCTGCGCCGCCGGTCAAATTGGAGCGGACGCCAAATATATTTATGTTTGCGTGGCACCCAATACCTGGAAACGTTCGCCTCTAAGCTCGTTCTAGTGTCGCGGCGAATTCGTTACCGAAGACGGGCGCCTCGCATTGTGGGCTGTGGACAACCCGACTAGAAGAGGTTGCGGGAAAGGTGTTTTTCTCGCCGCCCCATTCCGCAGCGGCCGAAGCGGTGTCGTTAACAGGGGAATTCGGCGGCTCTCCGCATCACCAACGCAGTACAATTCCCCATGAAGACCTACACATTGCCGATTATCATCGAACGCGATGCGGAGGGTTTCTATGTCTCCTGCCCTCCCCTTCAGGGCTGTTACAGCCAAAGAGATACTAATGATGAGGCTTTGAGCAACATTAACGATGCCATCCGGCTTCATCTTGAGGACCGGCAAGCCGACCACGACGAACTTCCTGAACCGAAGTCCTTCAGCTTGTCAACAGTTGAAATCTCGCTCTGATGCCGCGGCTGCCGCGAGTTGCGGCGCGCGAAATCATCGCAGTGCTCGAAAAGAAGGCCTTTCGATTAGCTCGGCAGACCAGTTGGGTGGCAAGAGTCCGCAGGCGACCGTGGCTAAACAGTGATCAGCTTCGGTACCGAGCAAGAGGGACAGCCCGGAACGGCTGTCCCCAAAGCGTTTTGGCTACTCCGAACTGATGCGCATTCCGTAAAACGACCGATAGACGAAAAAGACGGAGACGGCGAAAAAGGCCAACGCAAGGATGTGCGTCAGGTTGCCCGGATGATCCCTCGTCAGGGAGACGGCCAGTTCGACCGCCAACAATCCGAAGAGGGTGGTGAATTTGATCACCGGATTCATGGCGACGGACGACGTATCCTTGAAAGGATCGCCGACCGTGTCGCCGACTACGGTGGCGTCGTGCAGCGGCGTGCCTTTCTGCTTCAGTTTGGTCTCGACAATCTTCTTGGCATTATCCCAGGCAGCGCCGGCGTCGGCCATGAAGATGGCCTGATAGAGGCCGAAGATGGCGATCGAGATCAGGTAGCCGATGAAGAAGAAGGGCTCCACGAAGGCAAAGGCCAGGGTGCCGAAGAAAACGGCTAGGAAGATATTGAACATACCTTTCTGTGCGTACTTGGTACAGATCTCGACGACCTTCTTGCTGTCGGCGACGGAAGCTTTCTCGGAGCCCTCGAGTTTGATATTGGCTTTGATGAACTCGACCGCGCGGTAAGCGCCGGTGGTCACCGCCTGCATGGAAGCGCCGGTGAACCAATAGATCATCGCGCCGCCGGTAATCAGTCCGAGGAAAAAGGGAGCGTGCAACAGCGACAGCTTCTCCACGTTGGTGGTGAGTCCGCCGGTGAGGGCCATGATGATGGAGAAAATCATGGTGGTCGCGCCGACCACGGCGGTTCCGATGAGCACCGGTTTCGCGGTCGCCTTAAAGGTATTGCCCGCGCCGTCATTTTCTTCCAGCAAATCCTTGGCATGCTCGAAATTTGCGTCGATGTTGTAGTCCTTCTTGAGTTCCGCCTTAATGTTCGGCACCTGCTCGATCAGCGAAAGTTCATACACGGACTGCGCATTGTCGGTAACCGGTCCGTAGGAATCGACGGCAATGGTCACCGGGCCCATGCCGAGGAAACCGAAGGCGACCAACCCAAAAGCAAATACCGGCGCAGCAATCATGGTGGCCGCGACGCTCAGGCCCTGCAAGCTGAATAAGTAGGCAACCGCCATCAGGCCAACCATGGTGAGGCCCAGCCAATAGGCGGAAAAGTTTCCAGCGACCAAGCCCGACAGAATGCCGAGCGACGCGCCGCCTTCTTTTGAGGAAGTAACGACTTCGTTGACATGGCGCGACTCGACCGAGGTGAAAGCCTTGACCAGTTCAGGAATCAGCGCTCCCGCCAAAGTTCCACAGGAGATGATCGAGGCCAGTTTCCACCATTGCGTGGGGTCGCCTCCGAGTTCGGGAATGATGAAATACGAAACGATGTAGGTGGCGACGATAGAAACGATTGAGGTCAGCCAGACCAGCCAGGTAAGCGGCGTTTCAAAATTCATTTTGGCAGCGTTGCCAAAGCGGGCTTTGGCGACGGCTCCGTTGAGGAAATAGGCGAGCGCGCTGGAGACCAGCATCATGACGCGCATGACGAAAATCCACACCAGCAATTGCACCTGGATCGAGGGCTCTTTCACGCCCAGCAAAATGAAAGTGATGAGCGCGACGCCGGTGACGCCATAGGTTTCAAAACCGTCGGCGGAGGGTCCCACCGAGTCGCCGGCATTGTCGCCGGTGCAATCCGCGATTACGCCGGGATTGCGCGCGTCGTCTTCCTTAATTTTGAAGACGATCTTCATTAGATCGGCGCCGATATCCGCGATCTTGGTAAAAATGCCGCCCGCGATGCGCAGCGCCGCCGCGCCCAGCGATTCGCCAATGGCGAATCCGATAAAGCAGGGGCCGGCGTAGTCGGCGGGCACGAAGAGCAGAATGAAAAGCATGATGAGCAGTTCGACGGAGATCAGCATCATGCCGATCGACATTCCGGCTTCCAGCGGAATTTGATAAACCGGATAAGGCTTGCCCGGGAGGGATGCGAAAGCCGTCCGCGAATTGGCGAAGGTGTTGACCCGGATGCCGAACCAGGCAACGCCATAGCTGCCCGCGATTCCGACCAGACTGAACACCAGGATGATGACCACGCGGGAGACTTCGAAGTGCCGCAGCACGCCAAAATAAAGCACGATAATAGCCGCGATAAACGCCCACAGCAGCATCAGGAACTTGCCCTGGGTGATGAGGTAGGTCTTGCAGGTTTCGTAAATCAGCTCGGAGATTTCGCGCATGGAGCGGTGGACGGGAAGATTCTTCAGGCGCAGGAAAATGACCATGCCGAAGCCCAGGCCGAAGACGCAAAATAGCAATCCGATGGTCAGCAGGTTGTGCCCGTTGATGCCGAGAAACGATACCGAACTCAAATCCGGCAATCTGAGCGCCGCCTCTCCGCCTTCTTCAGCGGGCTGAGCCAGGGCACGGCCGGCGGACAGAAGCAGCAGAGGGGCAAGCATTGCCGAAAATCTCCCGAAGCGGCGTGACATCGACGCAAGATAAGTTTTCCAGGTGCGCATCCAATTTCTCCTAAAGGGTCCTATTCTGGGATCATGACGTGTGATTTCGCCCGGCGCATCGACTGCCCGCTGCCGCAGTTCTCCACTGCGGACGCGATCGTTCACCGAAATTCCGAAACGCGCTCGGAACACGCTTCCACCGCCCGGCGTAGCAATAAACCGGACATCGCAACAAAGAGGGTTGCCGATTTGGCCGCGTCCGAAACATTGTGCCTTGGGATAGCCTTGATTGAAGACTACACACCTCTGCACAAAGCAGTTGTTTATAACACTCGGCTGGAACTTGGGTCAATGGATGGAAGACTTCATCGAGTGGCGCTGGCCGCGCGCGGGCACCGCTCTTGTGAACCGCGGCAGAAGAGCCATTTTCCGTATAATTGAAGGTCTGTCATGCTCGCCTCCCTGGACTCTATAGTTGCCGCCACGCGCCAACGGTTATCCTCGCGGCAATTGGGGCGCGATGGCGCTGCCATGGAGAAGGCGGCCGCTGCTCATACCCCGCGCGGATTTCGAGAACAGTTGCGCCGCGCTTCGCGGGATGAGAACAACCTCGCCGTGATCGCCGAGCTGAAAAAGGCTTCGCCTTCGAAAGGCATGATTCGGGCCGATTTCAGGCCCGCGGAATTGGCTCAGCAACTGGAACATGCCGGAGCCGCAGCGCTATCCGTGTTGACCGACGAAGAGTTTTTTCAGGGCTCGCTGGATTACCTGCGCCAGGCCTCCGCCAGCAGTTCCCTGCCCTGCCTGCGCAAGGATTTCATCGTCGACGAATGGCAGATCGTGGAAGCCAGGGCCAACCGGGCGGACGCCATCCTGTTGATCGTTGCGGCGCTCGAGCAGAAAGAACTGGTGGCGCTGGCCGCCGCCGCCGCCAAGTGCGGACTCGACGTCCTGTGCGAAGCGCATGACGAAGAAGACCTGCGGAGAGCCCTCGACGCCGGCTGCGACCTCATCGGCATCAACAACCGCGATCTGCGCACTTTCGAGGTGACGCTGGCCACCGCGCTTCGGCTGGTTGAGAAAATTCCTGCGGTATGTGTGCGCGTTGCCGAGAGCGGCATCCATTCCGGCGCCGATTTGGCCCGCCTCCGCTCCGCCGGCTACGAAGCGTTCCTGATCGGCGAATCTTTGATGAAAGCGGACAACCCTGGGCAGGCATTGGCCAGGCTAAAAGATGAGGCGAGAGCAATGGTCGGCGGCTAAACTCTTACCGGGCGTGGCTAGTGCTGTTTTTATGACTTGGATCAAGATCTGCGGGATCACGAACCTCGATGACGCAAACGCCGCCATCGAGGCGGGGGCGAATGCCCTCGGTTTCGTGTTTTATCCGGAGAGCCCGCGGCGTGTCGAGCCGGAGACCGCGCGCGCGATTATCGCCCGCCTGCCCCGGGAGATTGAGAAAGTCGGAGTTTTTGTCAACGAGTCCGTGGACCATGTGCGGAACGCGGTCAAGCACATCGGCCTTACCGCCGTGCAGTTGAGCGGAGATGAGAGCGTGGACTTCAGCCGTGAGCTTTTCCACGAACTGGCGAATGGGGCGGGACGCCCGATGATTTTTCGCACCTGGCCCGCCCGCGTTTTTGACACGCCCGCCGGAGAAAGTGTGGGCTGGGATCCGGTTGCCGTCGGATTGGTGGAGAAAGACGACGCCTACAAGGGCAAACGTGTGCATAAAATCCACGTCGCCAAGAACGGGGATCTGTTTCTCGAAACTCATGGCTTCCGCCCCGGCGTCATCTCGGGCGTGTTGCTCGATTCCTCCAGTGCGGCCGAACGCGGCGGAACGGGAAAAAAGTTCGATTGGGAACGTGTCCAGCCCTGGGCCGGCGTAATTAACAGCATCAGCAAACTGATTGTGGCGGGCGGATTGCGCGCGGGCAATGTGCAGGAGGCGATTCACCTGCTGCATCCCTGGGGGGTGGACGTGTCGACCGGAGTTGAAGCCGAACCGGGGAAAAAAGATCATCGCAAGCTCCGCGCCTTCGTCCGCGCCGTCCGGGCCATGGAAATCGAAAACATCGAAAACGAAGAACGCGAGGAAAACTGACGATGGCGACATCTCCCGCGGCGGCAAGACTTCTCCGGCAGGCAACTGGAAAAGCTCGCCCCGCGCCGGCCGTGGCCGGGCGATTCGGCGCTTACGGCGGCCGCTATGTTCCGGAAACGCTGATGGCCGCGCTCGACGAACTGGAGCGCGAATACGAGAAGGCCAAACGCGACCGCAAATTCCAGGCCCGCCTGGAGTTATTGCTGAAGACGTATGCGGGTCGCCCGACGCCGCTGTTCTTCGCCCAGCGCCTCAGCGCAAAGCTCGGAGGCGCAAGAATCTACCTGAAGCGCGAAGACCTGCTGCACACAGGCGCCCACAAAATCAACAATTGCCTGGGGCAGGGCTTGCTGGTGGAACGTATGGGCAAGCGTCGCGTGATCGCGGAAACGGGCGCCGGCCAGCATGGCGTGGCCACGGCCACGGTGTGCGCGTTGCTGGGCTTCGAGTGCGTGATTTATATGGGCACCGAGGACATGCGGCGGCAGGAACTGAATGTCTTCCGCATGCGACTGCTGGGGGCGGAGGTTCGCGGGGTATCGTCCGGTTCGCGCACCCTGAAAGACGCCATCAACGAAGCCATGCGCGACTGGGTCACGAACGTACGGACCACGCATTACCTGCTGGGCAGCGTGCTGGGGGCGCATCCCTATCCGACCATGGTGCGCGATTTTCATCGCGTGATTGGACGCGAAGCCCGGGCGCAGATTCGCAAGGCGGAGGCCAAGCTTCCCAATGCGGTTATCGCCTGCGTTGGGGGCGGTTCGAACTCCATCGGAATTTTTTACGACTTTCTGAAAGATAAGAAGGTGGAGCTGATCGGCGTGGAAGCGGGCGGGCGCGGCGCGGGATTGGGCGAGCACGCAGCGCGCTTTCGCGGCGGTTCGCCGGGCGTTTTGCAGGGAACGTATTCCTACGTGCTGCAGGACGCGGCAGGCCAGATCGCCTTGACCCACTCCGTATCTGCCGGCCTGGACTATCCCTCCATCGGCCCCGAGCACGCGATGTTGAAAGACACGGGCCGCGCCGAGTACGTTCCCGCCACGGATGCGGAAGCGCTGGAGGCAACCACTGTTCTGGCCCGCACGGAGGGAATCATTCCGGCGCTGGAATCGGCTCATGCCGTGGCCGAGGTCATCAAACGGGCGCCGAAAATGAAGAAATCGGACGTGGTGATTGTGAATATTTCGGGACGCGGCGACAAAGACATCGGGATTATGCGGGAGAATTTGAGGTTGGATTGAGATTTTGATCCGCTAGAGAGTGAGCGACGCCGCTCAGGCAACGATTGACGCTTTCTTAAGCTTTCTGCCCAGCCTGACTTCTGTGATCACGGGCACGCTTGCGAACGCGAGCGACCGGCCGCTCATTTTCTCGCCGTTGATGGTCACCGCGCCCTCCTTCAACTTGCGACTTGCCTCCGATGTTGAAGCGACTAGTCCAACCTGCAGCAGGAGCTTTTCGACTCTCACGATTCTGACCTTGGGACGATCCTGCTCGAACCTCTCCCAGTCCGCGTCCACCGTCTGTTTATCGGGCAAGTGCAGGTGTGTGACCGCGGGTTCCTGGTAGGCCGAACAGGGCCTCGTTCGATCCTGGGAATCCTTCACTTCGATGGTGTCGACGGGAACCACCACGGTTTCCACATCCTCGGGAACACCGCCCTTCTGGAATTGCCTGGCCCAATCCTCGCCCGCTTTCGCCGACGCCTCCGCGGAGTGGAAATCGGCCACGATGGACCGCGCCAGCTCTTTCTTCAGAGCCATGGGATGCGCCTTCCCGCTGACGGCGTCGGCTTCCATGGCGGCAATCCGGGCCACGGGCACGTCAGTCAGAAGCTCGTAGTAGCGCCACATCATTTCGTCCGAGATCGACATTATCTTGCCGTACATTTCGAGCGGCGGTTCGTGGATTCCGATGGCGTTGCCGAGGGACTTCGACATTTTGTTGACGCCGTCGAGGCCTTCGAGAATCGGGGTCGTCAGCACCACCTGCGACTCCTGGCCATAGGCGCGCTGCAATTCACGCCCCACCAGCAGGTTGAACTTCTGGTCGGTACCGCCGAGCTCGACGTCCGCTTCCAGGGCCACCGAGTCATAGCCCTGGGCGAGGGGATAGAGAAGTTCGTGCATGGCAATCGGCTTCTCGTGATGAAAGCGCTGGTGGAAGTCCTCGCGCTCCAGCATTTGCGAGACGGTATATTTCGCCGTCAGGCGGATGAAGTCCTCGGCGGAAAACTTCGAGAACCAGCGGCTATTGAAATCCACCACGGTTTTTTCCGGGCTGAGGATGCGGAAAACCTGCGCCTTGTAAGTCTCGGCGTTTTCCGCGATCTGTTCCCGGGTCAGGGGCGGGCGGGTCACGGTGCGTCCCGTGGGATCGCCGATCATGCCGGTGAAGTCGCCGATCAGGAAGATGACGGTGTGACCCAGATCCTGAAAATGCTTCAGCTTGCGCAGGAGTACGGTGTGACCGAGATGCAGATCGGGAGCAGTGGGATCGAAGCCCGCCTTCACACGCAGAGGCTTGCCCGAAATCAGCGAGCGTTCGAGCTTGGAGCGAAGTTCAGGTTCCTTGACGATTTCGGCCGCGCCCTTGCGCAGGTAAGCGAGTTGCTCGTCCACGGGAGCAAATTTAGTCATGTGGCTGTGATTATAGCGATAAGAATAATGGAGAGCAGCGCTTTGCCGCGGCTTTGCCGCCACGGGGCAATGCGGTCGCTGCATTTCCCTTTTATAACCGTTTATAAAAGCTCAAAGACGCGTCTCCCTGGACCAGGGTGCGGTAGCGCTCCAGTGCACCGAACTTCGCTCCCGGATCAAACCTTTTCTGGTGCTCGGCAATCACACGGCAACGTGCGCTCGGCAGGGTCGATTCCGCCAGGGCCGAAAGCGTGATGGCATACTCCGATTGCAGCGCATAGGGAGGATCGAGAAAAACGAAATCGACGCCGCTTGCGGCCGCCTCGACTCGCCGCAACGATTTGGCCGCCTCGAGGTTTAGGATCTGGAAGCCGCGCGCAATGCCCAACGACTTCAGGTTGGCGGCGATGACCTCAGCCGCTGCCTTCGAGGATTCGACGAAGTGGACCATGCGCGCGCCGCGACTTAGCGCTTCGATGCCCACTGCGCCCGAACCGGCATACAAATCAAGCCAGGTGGATTCCGCCAGCGCTTCGGGATTGCCCGAACACAGCACATTAAACAGCGTCTCGCGCAGCCGATCCGAGGTGGGCCGGATTTCCGGGCCAGGCAACGAGCGCAGCGCGCGGCGGCGATACTGGCCTGCAATCACTCTCATTAGTTTTCCGTAGTCTTCCGTCGCATCGCCTGCCTACACAGGCTAACGTCTGGAGAATAAAGCCTGAGGATAACCTGCGGGCGAGCCCTTCCGATTCGCCTTTTCGCATCTCCGCGCCTGCAAGCGGTGTCTAACTGGATAGAATAGTAGAAGGCATCTCCATGCGCAGTTGGTCCATCCCGGTCGGGCGACTTTTCGGAATCGAAATCCGCATTCATCTCACATTTTTCTTTCTGCTGGTTTTCGTTTGGGGCACGCAGACCACTCAGGACACCAATGCCGCCATGCGCGGACTGGGCCTGGTCGCCATTGTCTTTGGCAGCGTGGTGCTGCATGAACTGGGCCACGCGCTGGTGGCTCGTGGAGCGGGGATTCCGGCGAAGGGCATTATTCTGCTGCCGATTGGCGGAATCACCATCCTTGATGAGGCACATGCAATTCCCGACGCGGCCAGCGGCTGGAAGCGCGACATTCGGATCGCGGTAGCGGGTCCGCTGGTTAATCTCTGTATCGCAGGCGTATCGGCCTTCGCTCTGGTCACGGCGATTCCGGGATTTTCGCTGACAGCGAGGCCGCTGCTGCACTCCGGGGCGCTGCTGCGCAGCATCGTGTGGGCGAACCTCTACCTGGGTCTGTTCAATCTGCTGCCTGCCTACCCGATGGATGGCGGACGCGTGTTGCGCGCGCTTTTTTCACGGCAGATGGACCTGGTAAGAGCCACGCAGCGCGCGGTGCGCATTGGGCATGTTTTTTCCATCCTCATGATCATGGTCGGAATGCTGATCAGCAGCCGCGCGGAGACGCGCTGGGACGGCTATTGGCTGATGATGATCGGCTTCTTTCTGTTTGCCGGAGCGCAACTGGAAGAACGCTCGGCCATGTTTCAATCGGTGCTGCAAAGCGTGCGCCTGGAAGAAGTGATGCTGACCGATTTCGTCACGCTATCGCCCGCTGACACGCTGGAAGACGCGCTCGACAAAGCCGTTCACACGCTGCAGGACGATTTTCCTGTGGTTCGCGGGGTGGATATGGCGGGAGTGATTTCCCGGCAGCGCATCATTGACGCGCTGCGCTCGGATGGCAATGGCTACGTGCAAGCGGCGATGAATCGGATCTTCGACGTGGCGGCGAAGCAGGAGTCGCTGGCCTCGGCCTTCCGCAAACTGGCGGCGCGGAACCTGAGCATCATTCTGGTGGTGGATGAACAGCACCTGGTAGGAATCGTGACGCTGCAAAATCTGATGCACTCGATGGCCCTGCTGGCGGAAAGCCGGAAATTGCGCAGAGCGGCGCTGGACTCGTAGAAAATTCCTGCCACAATATTACTATTTGGTACCCTACCCCCCCCCACCCTATGTTCGGTCTTTTGGAATCAAAGACCTGGAGTAAGTTGTCGGTAAAGTATATATAAACCTATAACTTAGACTTATCTACAGTAAGCGTATTATAAATCATTGCTTTAGGTCGATTATTGCCGTTAACGGACGTAAAGTATTTATTCTTCAGCATGATAGCTGTAATGCAATGATTGTAAACAGCTTAACTTTGTAATTCGGAGAAATTTCTGCGATAAACCACCGGGGTTCGCCGGAAATCAAGGGCGCCCGACGCACCAATTTTTGCTTCCAAAAGTACTCACTAGTTAATACTAGCGAGATAGTGGTGAATTGGTCAAGAAGAAAGTTGGGCGCGTTGAGTAGGGGGCTGCTGGAGGTGAAGTCGGGGGGAGCTGCCGGGGCAACGATCCTAGGACAAACTGGTTGCCAACGGTTCGGGACGGCTCAAGGAGTGATAAGGCGATATTACGCCAACTGGGGCATCAAGCGTAAGCACAAGGCTTACAGGCGATGAACAACACCAAAGCCGCAGCGATTGCTTGCCACCGTGGCGTACCCGTCAACCCGATTGCTAGCACGAGTGACAACATCGTGCAGATTGCCGCCATCACCGCGAGATCGATTTGATAAGTCGGGTCGCTCGGTGCATGACCGGTGAGGTTGAGAACCCACCATTGCGCGTACCAGACCCAAGCTAGTGATGAAAGCACGAGGGCCGAGAGACCAAATCCGTTGCGCCAGAGCGAGAGTTGGGCGCGAATCTCACGAATCCACCCACGGTACGCCAGCCCAATCAGCACAGCAACTACGACAAGCCCTGGTATCGCTACTGCGATGGCGATTATCAAGCTTGACATGAAGTGCATTTTACGGCTGATTGGCAATAACAGGCGATTACGCTCGGCCGCCATTCGGGCTTTACGTCGCCATCGGCGCTCTAAGTTGGTGTAAGAACCAGCGGTTGGTGGCTAACGACTCCGATACACTTGCTGGGCCGCCCGCACTGCGCTGCCGAACTCCACTTTCTTGCTGGTGGAATCGGCGATTACTTGTTCTAAAGCCGCCAGCACTCCTACGGTGTCCATGTAATCGTAGTATCCGAGGTGGGCGATGCGGAAAAGTTGTCCTTTTAACTCCGCCTGTCCGTTGGCCACAACCGCGCCAAATTGCTCGCGGAAGCTCTTGCAAATGGCGGTGGAATCGGCGCCATCCGGAGCCGCCACGGCGGTGAGCGCGGCGGCGGGAGAACTTGCGGCATAGAGGCGGAGCCCCAGCGCCTGGGCGCCGGCGCGGGTCATGGCGGCGCACAACTCGGCGTTCGCGATCAGCGCGTCGCGGCCCGCGGCGAGATTGCCTTCGCCCATCTCGCGCACGTAGTCGAGGGCGGCGGCCATCCCGGCAAATAGTGAGGTGGCGGGAGTGTAAGCCGTCTCCGCTTTGGCGGCCGATTTGCGCTCCTTCCGCAGATCGAAGTAAAAGCGCGGAGATTTTGCCGTCTCCATGCGCTGCCAGGCGCGCTCGCTGACCGCGCCGTAGGCCAGGCCGGGAGGAATCATCAGCGCTTTTTGCGAGCCTCCGATGATGATGTCGATCCCCCAGCCATCGACATCGAGAACGGTGGTGCCCAAGCCGGTGATGGCATCGACGACGAGGAGGGTGTCCGGAACGGCGCGCACCAGTTTTGCTATGGATTGGATGTCGTGCCGGGCGCCGGTGGAACTCTCCGTCCCCTGCACGTAAACGCAACGAATGTCGGAGGTCAGTTTGCGGGCGACTTCCTCCAGCGAAAATGTCTCGCCATACGGAGCGGTCACGGTTTCCACGGCGCAGCCAAACGCCTTGGCCAAAGATGCCCAGCGCTCGCCAAACTTGCCGGCGGTGAGGACGAGCACGCGGTCGCCGGGAGAAGTCAGGTTGGAAATGGAGGCTTCCATAAAGCCGGTGCCGGACGAGGAAAGCACCAGCACGTCGTTCCTGGTGCCGATGAACTCCTGTACGTCGGTGAGCACGCGGGCGAAAAGGGCGCGGAACTCCGCGGTGCGATGGTGCGCGCCGTAGGCGGCCATGGCCGTTTGGGCGGCGGGTAGGAGGGGCGTAGGTCCGGGAGTGAAGAGACGGTTTTTCCTGAGCATGGGAACTTCCAGAATAAGCGATGGGCACGGATTGGGAAAGGACTCTGGCCGACGTTCTATAATTCCGCCATGCCCTTAATTGATCAGATACAGAAAGACATCGTAGCGGCGATGAAGGCGCGCGAGGAGCAGAAGCTCTCCACTCTGCGCATGGTGAAGACCGCGCTCAAGAATAAAGAAATCGACAAGATGGCGCCGCTCGACGACAAGGAATCGCAGCAGGTGCTCGCCACGTTGATCAAACAGCGCAAGGATTCCGTCGAGCAGTTCACCAAAGGCGGACGCCAGGAGATGGCCGACAAAGAAGCGGAAGAGATCAAGGTGATCGAAGCCTATTTGCCCAAGGCTGCCGGCGAAGAAGAAATCGTGGCCGGGGTGCGCGCGGCGATCGTGGAAATGACAGGTCCGCTGACGATGAAGGATGTGGGAGCGGTGATGAAGGCGGCAATGGCGCGCTTCGCAGCAGCCGGGATGCGGGTGGACGGGAAAGTGGTCAGCGAAGCGGTGAAGCGGGAGCTGGCGGGGAAGTAGTAGAGAGGAAAAGTGCTGGAAGAACCGCAAAACGCAATAATCAATACCAAAGGGAGCAATCGTTTCTTCTTGTACGATTTGGCCGTTGTATAAAAAAGAATCTTCGATTTTTGCAGAATCGGCGAGAGCACGTTGAGGTCTGCTCCCCTGGACGTGAGAAGTCTCGCGATTGGCCCGAAGGATTAACGCAGGATTGGAATCAACTTTCGAAACTTTCGAAGAAATCTCAGCGCGCTTGCCCACCGTTTCCGCGTCGGTTGCATGGTTTCATAGCAAAAGGCGGCTGGCGGTCTGGATTCCTGCAGTCGAAACGCTTCGGTTGACTTGGCAGCCGCTGAACGATGGACGAACCCAAGCAGCGTCTCGCGAAACGGTGGCGTCCTTCGCCCTGTTTCAAGCCGGCGAGCTCCTTGATCTGATGTTGCCCGCTGCGGTTGTGAGGATCGCGTCCCAGAATCGCGGTCAATTCTTCAAGCGCGCGGAGGATAGCAGAGTTTTTCTTGCTTACCGTTCGGAGTTCCCGTTCGAATGCGGGAGTGGTGAGAACACGAAAAAGTTCACCCATAAGGCTCGAGGGCTCGCTTCTACTTCTTCTTGCCCTTGCGGTTTGGGGTTTTCAATTCAGCCAGGAACTCGCTCGCGGTTCGGGCCTCTCCGCGGCGATATTCAGACGTGCTCGTTTCGATTTGATTCTTCACGGAGTAGTTCTGCATTTCGAGATAATCCTCCAGATCGTCCACATGCATGAGGCCCACGACCGGGATACCGTCCTTTTCCAGGATAAAGAACTCGCGGTTTACGTGCGCACGACGCACAACGTGGCCGAGATTCACGCGCGCTTTGGTAAGCGGAAGACGGTGAACGACAGTTTTCATGATTCATCAATGTTGTTAATCAATCCCGATTAATCTGGCAACTACTTGCTCTTCTGCCACTCCCGATATGCTTCGCTCTTGCCCATCCCGCGCTCTTTAGCCACTTTCTTCAGCGCGGCTTTTTCGTCGCCTTTCTCTTCCGCCATAATGGCGCGCACCCTCTGCGCCACGCTTTGACTCGGAGGCGCGGCCGGCGTCGCTCCCTCTTCCACCTTCGCGATCAGCAGAGTGATTTCGCCTTTTACTTCGCCCCGCCCTCTAAGTTGCTCCAAGACTTCCAGCGCCCGGCCCCGCAGGAATTCCTCATGTAACTTCGTCACTTCCCGCGCTACCACCACGTGGCGCTCGCTTCCCAAAACCTCAGCCACATCCGCCAGCGTTTCGAGCAAGCGATGCGGCGCTTCGTAGAAGACCTGGGTGCGGGGAGAGTCTTTTATGCTCTCCAGCAGCTTGCGGCGCTGCCCCGACTTCGCGGGCAGAAAGCCGCTGAAGCGAAAAGAGTCGGTGGGCAGGCCGCTGGCTACCAGCGCGGAGAGAAATGCCGACGCTCCCGGAATCGGCACCACCGGCACGTGATGCCGTATGGCGAGCGCAATCAGTCGAAACCCCGGGTCGGAGATGCCGGGCATGCCGGCGTCGGTGACGAGCGCGATCCTGGCTCCGCCTTCGAGGTCCACCACCAGTTCCGCCGCCCGGGTCATTTCGTTATGCTCGTGATAGCTCACGAGGCGCGTCTGAATGCCGTAATGGCTGAGGAGTTTCAGGGTCTGGCGCGTGTCTTCGCAGGCAATCAGGTCGACTTCTTTCAGCACTCGCAGGGCCCGCAACGTGATGTCTTCCAGGTTGCCGATAGGAGTGGCGACGAGGTACAGGAGTGGGCCACCCTCGGTCGCGTCGTCCTTCTTGTCCGCGCACATGACTGGAGTCTAGCAAATCGAGCCTTCCCGGCGGCCGGAACCGCAAGGAACAACTTCGCGCTTCGCCTTTCATTCGCTTCGTGCTAAACTGACCGAAATTGCTGTGACCGCCAACACTTCGCTCTCCAGCCCGCGGGTGTAGGCTACGAAGACTGGTAACGAATTCCTTATTGAGAAAGCAGGAGCAGCCATCATGGCCGACGAACGCAGCCGATTGGAAGAGCGCAACAACGAGCGCGGCAAGGCAATCGATCTCGCACTCGCGCAAATTGAAAAGCAGTTTGGCAAGGGTTCCATCATGCGGCTGGGTTCGAAGGAAGCCATCGTCCCGATCGCGGTGATTTCGACGGGCGCGATTTCTTTCGACGCCGCACTTGGCGTGGGCGGGGTGCCGCGAGGACGCGTGATCGAGGTCTTCGGCCCGGAATCTTCGGGCAAGACGACCATCACCCTGCAGATCATCGCCGAGGCGCAAAAGGCGGGAGGCATGGCGGCGTTCGTCGACGCCGAACACGCGCTTGATCCCGGCTACGCGAAAAAGCTGGGCGTGGATGTCGACAACCTGCTAGTCTCGCAACCCGATTATGGCGAGCAGGCGCTCGAAATCACGGAGGCGCTGGTGCGTTCGAACTCCATTGATGTGCTGGTGGTGGATTCGGTGGCGGCGCTCGTCCCCAAGGCTGAACTGGATGGCGAAATGGGTGACAGCCACATGGGTCTGCAAGCCCGGCTGATGTCGCAGGCGCTGCGCAAACTGACCGGGACGGTCGCCAAGTCGCGAACCTGCCTGATTTTCATCAACCAGATCCGCGAGAAAATTGGCGTGATGTTCGGCAACCCGGAGACGACGACCGGCGGGCGCGCGTTGAAGTTCTACTCGTCGGTGCGCATCGACATTCGCCGCATTGCCGCGATAAAAGAAGGGGACGTGGTCACAGGCTCGCGCACCCGCGTCAAAGTCGTAAAGAACAAAGTAGCGGCGCCCTTCCGGGAGGCGGAATTCGACATCCTGTACGGCGAAGGCATCTCGCGCGAAGGCGACTTGCTCGACCTGGCGGTGAACAGCAACATACTGGAGAAATCCGGCTCGTGGTTCAGCTACAAAGGCGAACGCATCGGGCAGGGACGGGAGAACGCCCGTACCTTCCTGAAAGAAAATAAAGACACGATGGCCAAGCTCGATACAGAGGTACGCAAAGCGCTGGGACTGATTCCAGCGAGCACTGTTCCCGCAGCGGCGGCAGTTCCGGCGCAGGCCACCGGGACGCAGGGAAAAGTCACGCCGATTGCAGCGGTGGCAGATGTAGCGAAGGGGCCGGCGGCGCGGCGATAAGGCTCGCGGTAGAAACCAGCTGGCGATCACAACCTGAAATCAGGCGGAGGACCACATTCCCATCTCCGCCAGGATTTTTCCCGCCGCTTCGGAGCCCGAGCGCACGCAATCGGGAACGCCGATACCGTTGTATCCGTTGCCGGCCAGTGCCAGACCGGAGAGCTTCTGGCGAAAGCCTTCAATGCGCTGCACCCGTTCCAAATGACCTACGGAATACTGCGCCATGGCGGCCTTCCATCTGTAGAGTCGCGCAAATACAGGCTCAGCCAGGAGCTCGACTCCGACTAACTGGCGCAATTCGTCGCGCACGAGGGCGAGAATTTCCTGGTCGCTCGACTGGAGAATCTGCTCGTCGCGCGCGCCGCCGAGGAAGCAGCGCACGAGGGCGCGATTTTCCGGCGCGCGATGGAGAAATTTGTTGTGCACAAACGTGGCCGCGAGCATACGGTGACCTTCGCTGCGAGGCACCAGAAATCCGAAGCCGGGCGGAAGCTGAGGGCGCACCTTTTCGTCGAAGCCCAGGGTTACGGTTACGGAAGAGGTGTACGGGATGTCGCCGAGATCGCGGGCCAAGTATTCATCCGCGCCTTGTAAAACTACGGCCGCGGCGGGGGCGGGGAGGGCGACGATAACGGCGTCAAAGTGATCGGTTTGATAACCGGCACAAACGGTCCAGCCATTATCCTGGCGGATCAGCGACTGCACGGGCGCGGAGCGCTTGAGAGCTTTGGCGTCCAGCCGCGCGACCACGGCGTCCACCATTTGTTGCATGCCTCCCTTCAGCGAACTGAAAATCGGCGGCGCGGGAGCCTCGGGAACGGTGGCGGCGGGTTCACGATTCGATTTCCGAGTGGAAGCCTTGCGATTGGAGGCCTTGCGATTGGAAAGCATGGCTCGCCCCAGGCTGCCGTGCCTGGTTTCCATATCGGCAAAGCGGGGCAAGACAGCGCGGACGCTCAACTGGGAAGCGTCGCCGCCATAAATGCCGGAGAGCAAGGGATCGGCGAGGAGATCGACCATCTCGGAACCGTAGTGGCGGCGGACCATCTCGGCGACGGTTTCATCCTCGGCGGGGTCTCGCGGCGGATGAAACCATTCCGCGGCCATTCGAACCTTGGTGGTCCAGGAAAAAAGCGGAGAGAGCACGGTGGGCATGATCTTGGTGGGCACCATGAACATGAGGCCATCCGGCATCTCCACCAGTTTGCCTTTCCTGACGATATAGGTCTTGCGGGCGGAATCGTTCGAGCCGATGAGTTGATCCTCCAACCCCACCTGGCGGCAGAGATCGGCAGCCCAGGGCTTTTCGGTGAGAAAGGAATCGGGTCCGGCTTCGACGACACAGCCATCGACGCGCTCGGTGGCCAAGACACCGCCCAGGCGCGGACCGGCCTCGAACAAGACGTACCCGATAGGCGTGCCGGACTTGCGCTTTTCCTCGATGGTGAAGGCAGCGGCCAGGCCGGAGATTCCACCGCCGATGATGGCAATTCGTTTCATTTCAGCAGTTAGTCGTTAGTCGTTAGCAGTTCGCTGCGACATTCAGTATTCAGTCCCCGGGCGTCTTGAATTCCGCCGAGTGTTCACGGATATAGTCGCAGAGCGCTTTTACATTCTCCACCGGGGTCTCGGGAAGAATACCGTGGCCGAGGTTAAAGATGTGCCCGGCGCGTCCGCCAGCTTGCAGGAGAATCTCCCGGGCGCGCGATTTAAGTTCATCCCAAGCGGCGAAAAGCAGTACGGGATCGAGATTGCCCTGTACCGCAGATTTGAAACCGAGGCTCTGCCAACCGGTAGAGAGCGGGATGCGCCAGTCCAGCCCGATCACTTCGGCGCCGCTTTCCTGCATGGATGGTAGAAGAGTCGAGCTGTCGGTACCGAAGTAAATAATCGGCACGCCGGTTTGTTGCAGGCGTTTGACCATGTCCTGCACGTGAGGCAGAACGTAACGGCGATAGTCTTCCACGCCGAGGCAGCCCACCCAGCTATCGAAAATCTGTATGGCATCGGCGCCGGCGCGCACTTGCTGGGCGGAGTATCGGTGGTGACCGCGACCAGCTTGGTCATCAACTCGCTCCAGGCGGCGGGGGCGGAGTACATCATCTTTTTGGTGAAAAGATAGTTGCGCGAACTGCCGCCCTCAATCATGTAACTGGCGAGGGTGAAGGGTGCGCCGCAAAATCCGATGATGGGCAGATTATCGCCAAAATGGCGGCACACCAATTGCACCGCCTCCGCGACGTAACCCAGGTCGGCGGCGCGATCGGTGCGCAGGGCGGCGATGTCTGCCGGGGTTCGCAGCGGCTTTTCGATCTTTGGACCCTCGCCGGCCGAAAAATGAAAAGGCAGCCCCATAACTTCGAGGGGGAGAAGAAGGTCGGCGAAGATGATGGCCGCATCGACCTTTAGAATCTCGGCGGCTTCGATCGTGACCTGCGAGGCGATCCGCGGATTCTTGCAGATTTCGAGCAAGGAATACTGTTTGCGAATGGCGCGATACTCCGGCATGTAACGTCCCGCCTGCCGCATGAACCACACTGGGGTGCGCTCGGTAGGCTGCGCCCTGGCGGCGCGGACAAAGAGAGAGTCGGGGGCGGACATCAACCTCTTAATCTAACATTGTTAAACTCGCGTTGTTAGACTCGCAGTGGTCGCGGCGGCGGTTCCAGGCGCGGGGCGATTCCCAGACGGGCGGGCGCCACGCGACCCGTCATTTGACCGGTTTGTACTCCACTCCCAATTGAGCGAACAGGAAGCTGAAGGCGTCTGCTCCCTGCTCCACACGCTCGTTGAGGGCGGTGCCGATGCCGTGGCCGGAGTTGGACGACGTCCGCAGGAGAATGGGGTGGTTCGAAGCGTTGGCGGCTTGCAGGCGCGCCGTCATTTTGCGGGAGTGGAGCGGATTCACGCGGTGGTCGTTTTCACCGGTGAGAAAGAGCACGGCGGGATAAGACGTGCCGTCTTTGACATGGTGATAGGGCGAATAGGCGTAGAGGGCCTCGAACTGAGCGCGATCTTTAACGGTGCCGAACTCGGTGGTATTGAAGGCTCCGTTGGGATCCAGTTCGACGCGCAGCATGTCGTAAATTCCGACATAGGAAACTACGGCGCGAAACAGGTCGGGGCGTTGCGTGAGCACAGCGCCCATCAGCAAACCGCCGTTGCTTCCGCCGAGGATGGCAAGATGAGCGGGCGAAGTGTATTTCTGCGCGATCAGATATTGCGCGCAGGCGATGAAATCATCGAAGACATTCTGCTTGCGAGTGAGGTTGCCGGCGTGGTGCCACTCTTCGCCATACTCCCCGCCGCCACGAATGTTGGTGAACACACTCACTCCACCCTGGTCGAGCCAGAGGCGGGCACTCGAACCAGCAAAGAACGGCTTTTCATTCACGCCGTAGCCACCATACCCGTTCAGCAGCACGGGGTTGGCGCCATCCAGTTTTGTATCCTTGCGGCGCACGATGTTCAGTGGAACGCGCGTGCCATCCTTCGAAACGGCGAACGCACGGACCACTTCGCAATCCTCAAAACCATAGGTCGCGACTTGACGAAGAGGAGTGGGGATGGCCTTTCCGGTGGCAGCGTCGAAACGATACCAGGCGGGAGGCTCGAGGTAGGTGGAGGAGCGGAAGATTACATCGCCCGCGCCCACAGAAATGACACTGTCGACAGCGGAAATTGGCGGAATAGAAGGAGCGGGAAGCGAGCGTCCCTCGAGATCAAAGACGCGCACGCGGGAGGGACCGCCGATGATATCGGTGACGTAGATGCGGCCGGGAGCGGGATCGAACTCCTCGATGGAGGCGCGAGCGCTCTCGTCGCTGACTGGGCCGGCACCGGCTCCGGCACCCGGGCTCTGCGGGACAATGACCTTCGCCTGCGACAAGTCCACTTTTGCGAGACCGTGCGGCACGGGGAAACGCAAGATCTTTCCGCGGGGAGCGTTCTGGTGCGAGAGGGCGATCAGGCTGTCATCCGACGCCACTTTCACGGAGACGATTTCGTCTTCAAAATGGGTGACCTGGGTCCAGTGGCCGGCCGCATCCATCAGGTAGTGCGAG
Source organism: uncultured Acidobacteriaceae bacterium (assembly GCA_963746205.1). Lineage (GTDB taxonomy): Bacteria > Acidobacteriota > Terriglobia > Terriglobales > Acidobacteriaceae > Acidiflorens. The sequence continues at coordinate 38,677 of CAVVAP010000017.1, forward strand.
AACTGACCACCATCTCCGTTGCTGACGCTGGCGACCAGCCAGCCGCCGTTGTCGCTGCCTTTGAGATGAATCTCGGCGATGCGGGGAAAATCTTTGCCGAGCACATAACGGTCTTGGCTCGGGTTCGTGCCGAGCTTATGAAAATAAATCTGCTGATAGAAGTTCGCGTCCTCGGGCGGCCGCTCGTCGCCTTGCGGATAGCGGGTGTAGTAGAAGCCGGAGTCGTCGCTTTTCCATTCGAGGCTGCCGCCGGCAGTGGCGAAGTTGACGCGCGGCACTCGGTCGCTCAATTCCTTTCCGGTGGAAACTTCGAACACGTGGGCGGCACTATCTTCCGAACCGTTTTCTGACAGCGCCATGGCAACGTATTTGCCGTCGAGGGACGGGACATAGAAGTCGACGGCCACGGAACCCGCAGCGCTCGCCGAGTTGGGATCGAAAACGATTTTTTCGGTCGCGGGATCGGCTGACGACGACATCGCCACCAGCGACATCGCCACCAGCAGCGGTTGCTGTTTCGGCGGCTGGCTCTTCATGGCAAAAAGCGTTCTGCCTCGAAATTGCAGAGAGAAATAGGCGATGGAACCGCTGCCAACGAGTTCCTGGAGGCGTTGCTTGACCTGGGGACGCGACGGCAGACTGTCGAGGTAATCCCGCGTTCGCTGGCTCTCGGCGGCGCTCCATTGCTTGACGGCGGGATCGTCCCAGTTTTCCAGCCAGCGATATTCATCGGTGACGGTCACGCCGTAATATTGGTCAGTCACGGGCCTTTTAGGTGTGGGCGCGGGCGCGGGGATCGAGGGAGTCTGAGCTTGTGCCTCCGGAGCAGCGATAGTTAAGGCGACAGTTAATAAGAAGACTGGCAGAGTTGCAGACAGAACGATTTTCATCCAAGTACTCCGTTTCGAAATGCCCGAGATTGGAGCGGAGTTGAAGTCGAACAATAGATCGTGGCTCCGGCAGCACCGTAAGCAGCCGTTTGCGCGCTCGTTGTGCGCATATAATAGCAGCCTTCGTCGAACCCAAGGAGTGGCATGCGACCAATCAATGCTGTGCTTCTGATCATTGCGCTGGTGCTTCCGTCATTTTCATCATCATTGTTATATGGCATGGACGAGAGCGGAGCGAATCCCGCCGCGCTCGCCGGATATTCACCGCGCGCCAGCCAGGTGGAGCGCGGCTGGGAGGCGAAATTTCGTGCCATCCCCGACCCGGCGATTTTGCGCGAGGATATGCGGCGGCTCAGCGCGCGTCCCCATCATGTGGGATCGCCCTACGACAAGGACAATGCGGACTGGATTCTGGCGCACTTCAAAGAGTGGGGTTTGGACGCGCACATGGAGAGGTTCGATGTGCTTTTCCCAACGCCCAGGGTGCGAGTGCTGGAGATGGTAGCGCCGACAAAGTTCGTGGCCAAACTGGAGGAACCGGCGCTCGAGGTGGATCCCACTTCGAGTCAGAAGTCAGAACAGCTGCCCACTTATAACGCCTACTCGATCGATGGCGACGTCACCGCGCCGCTGGTGTTCGTGAACTATGGCTTGCCGGAGGATTACGAGAAACTCGACCGGCTGGGTATTTCCGTGAAGGGCGCGATTGTGATCGCCAAGTATTTGCACTCGTGGCGCGGGATCAAGCCCAAGGTGGCGGCGGAGCATGGGGCGATCGGCTGCCTGATTTATTCCGAACCGAAGGATGATGGTTACACACAGGACAACGTGTTTCCGGCGGGGCCGATGCGTCCGGCGGATGGCGTGCAACGGGGCAGCGTGATGGATTTTCCCTCCAACAGCCCGGGCGATCCGCTGACGCCGGGAGTGGGCGCGACGCCGGGGGCGAAACGCCTGACGGTGGCGGAGGCGAAGAGCCTGACGAAGATTCCGGTTCTGCCGATTTCTTATGGCGACGCTCAACCGTTGCTGGCGGCGCTGGCGGGGCCGATGGCGCCGGAGGATTGGCGAGGGTCGCTGCCGATTTCGTATCACGTGGGGCCGGGGCCGGCGCGAGTGCATTTGAAGGTTGCTTTCAATTGGGACATCAAGCCGGTGTACGACGTGATCGCGAAGATTCCGGGCAGTGTGGCACCCGAGGAGTGGATCATCCGCGGCAATCATCACGACGCGTGGGTGAACGGTGCGGAGGATCCCATCTCAGGCCAGGCGCCACTGCTGGAAGAAGCGAGAGCCCTGAGCCTGTTGCTGAAACAAGGTTGGAAGCCGCGGCGGACAATTATTTATGCCGCGTGGGATGGCGAAGAACCGATGCTGCTGGGCTCGACGGAGTGGGTGGAAACGCACGCCGACGAATTGCGGGAACACGCGGCTGTCTATCTCAACACAGATGGCAACGGGCGCGGCGTGCTGAACATGGGTGGCTCGCACAGCCTGGAGCAGTTTATCAATGGAGTTGCGCGCGACATTGAGGATCCGGAGGCCGGGCTTCCCGCGGGCAAGATGACGGTTTGGCAGCGCGCGCAGTTGACGAAGATCGCCAAGGCAAAATCGGTGGACGACCGCAAGGAATTGCGGCAGCGGGCCGATCTGCGCATTGAGGCGCTGGGATCGGGCACCGATTTCACCGCGTTTCTGGATCACCTCGGCATCGCCAGTCTGGATCTGAGCTTTGGGGGCGAGGACGAGGGCGGAATCTATCACTCGGTTTACGACGACTTTTACTGGTACACGCATTTCTCCGACCGGGATTTTGTCTATGGCAGGGCCCTGGCACAGACCGTGGGGACTTCGGTGATGCGGCTGGCGGATGCGGAGGTGCTGCCGTTCGACTTCGTGAATTTGGCCGATACGGCGGAAATGTACTGCAAGAGTCTCCAGAAACTGCTCACCGATAAGCAGGAAGAGATTGGCGAGCGGAATCAGGAACTGCAGGAAGGCATGTTTAACGCCACGCTCGATCCCCGGCGGCCGATGGTTGCGCCCGAGCGGGAGGACGTTCCTCCACATCTGAATTTTGCGCCGATGCAGAATGCGGTGGATGCGCTGACACGCAGCGCTAAGCATTACCACGAGGCGCTGGCGCACAAACAACCTGATTTGGACGACGCCGCATTTGCGGCGAAGCTTGACAGTCTGAACAAGAAATTAATGGCGAGCGAACGCGAACTCACCAACGCCGACGGGTTGCCGCGGCGTCCCTGGTACAAGCATTTGCTTTACGCCCCGGGAGTCTACTCCGGCTACGGAGCGAAGACCGTGCCGGGGGTGCGCGAGGGGATTGAACTCAAGAAGTATGCGGAGGCGGACCAGGAAATTGTCCGCGTCTCGAAAGCGCTGGAGGATGAAGCGGGGCTGATTGAGTCGGCGGCGCGGGAACTGGAGGGAGCGGGGCGATAAGTTCGGCGAACACCGGCTGGATTTGTGGTGCGGGCGGCGTTATGACTGCGGCGTGTTTCGCAGGTAGGCGTCCACGCTGGCGGCGGTTTTTCTACCTTCCGCGATGGCCCATACCACCAGCGACTGGCCGCGCCGCATGTCGCCGGCGGCAAAAACTCCGGGTACGGATGACATGTGGTTGTGGTCAGTGGCTACGTTGCCGCGGGCGTCGAGTTGCACGCTCAGTTGCTCGATCATGCCGTTCCGCACCGGGCCCATGAAGCCCATGGCGATCAGAACGAGGTCGACGTCCATGGTGAATTCAGTGCCAGGGATGGGCTCGAATCTGGGCGCTGGGCCAACCCGCACCGCGTGCAGTTGTTGCACCTGGCCCGCTTCTCCAGTGAACTTCGTTGTGGCGAGGCCCCAATCGCGCAGGCCGCCTTCTTCGTGGGCCCCTTCGACGCGGAGTTGCATCGGCCAGAGCGGCCACGGGGTGAGCGGCGAACGTTCGTCGGGAGGCTTGGGCATAATCTCGAACTGATGCACGGAGAGCGGCTTTTGGCGATGACAGGTACCGAGGCAATCTGCACCGGTGTCACCGCCGCCGATAATCACCACACGCTTGCCGGCGGCCGAGATTTCCGCTTCGGAAGCGATGCTGTCACCATGGCAACGCCGGTTCTGTTGCGGCAGATAGTCCATCGCGAAATGGATTCCTTTTAACTCGCGGCCGGGGATGTTCAAGTCGCGCGACCATTCAGCGCCCCCAGCGAGCACGATGGCATCGAACCGGCCTCGCAGGTCAGCGACGGCGATGTTGTTTCCCACGTCGGCGCCGGTCACGAAGCGCACGCCTTCAGCCGACATCTGCAGCACGCGGCGGTCGAGAATGTGCTTCTCCATTTTGAATTCGGGAATGCCGTAACGCAGCAGGCCGCCGATGCGGTCGGCTTTTTCGTAGACGGTGACGGAGTGGCCGGCGCGGCACAACTGCTGCGCCGCGGCTAATCCGGCGGGACCCGAACCAACAATGGCGACGTGCTTTCCGCTGAGGATTTTCGGCGGTTCGGGATGAACCCAACCTTCGGCGAACCCGCGTTCCACGATATTTTTTTCAATTTGCTTGATGGTGACCGGCGGCTGATTGATCCCCAGCACGCAAGACGCCTCGCAGGGGGCGGGACAAATGCGGCCGGTGAACTCGGGGAAGTTATTGGTGGCGTGCAGTTGGCGAAGCGCTTCTTTCCAGTGGCCGCGATACACGAGATCGTTCCAGTCAGGGATCAGGTTGTTGACCGGGCATCCGGTCTGGCAGAAGGGGACGCCGCAATCCATGCAGCGGGCACCCTGGGTGCGCAGACTCGGTTCGGGAAAGTCGAGATAAATTTCGAACCAATCGTTGACGCGCTGGGTGACGGGACGTCGCGGGGCGAGTTCGCGCGGGTACTCAAGAAAGCCGGTGTCCTTACCCATGCTGCACCTGCGGGGGTTGGGACAGATTCATGCCCGCGACGTTGGCTCCATTCATGCGCATGGAGGAGCCGTTCGTCGTCAGGCCGACTCGCCCCAGACTCGGATCAAGGCCGGCAGAGCCTTGGGCGGGGACGTAGGGATGCGGATTGCGAGACCGTCCCAGGACGCGCTTGTGCTCGTGGGGAAACACTTTGATGAAGCGCGAGAGCGCTTCCGGCCAGTTGTTGAGTATCCAGGTGGCGCGCGGGCTGCGGGTGAGCTGGCGGTGGCGCGCCACCAGAACTTTAACCAGATTTGCTTCCGCAAACCGGGTCTTGAACTCGCCTTCGCCGAGGCGCTCATCCTGCGCCTCGAGCACGGGCTCGAGGTCGACGGAATCGAGATTGCAGCGCTTTTCGGTGAAGTCTCCGCGCTCGTCAAACACGTAGGCGACGCCGCCGCTCATGCCGGCAGCAAAATTTCGACCACAGGCTCCGAGCACCAGCACCAGGCCCCGCGTCATGTATTCGCAGCCGTGGTCGCCGACGCCTTCAACCACCGCGGTCGCGCCGGAGTTGCGCACGGCAAAGCGCTCGCCGGCGACGCCGTTGAAAAAGGCTTCGCCGCTGGTTGCGCCGTAGAGGGCAACGTTGCCGATCAGGATATTTCTCTCCGGGTCAAAGCTGGAGCGCCGCGGGGGATACACGATCAAGCGCCCGCCGGAAAGGCCTTTGCCGACGTAATCGTTGGCTTCGCCTTCGAGGGTAAGCGTGACTCCCCTGGCGAGAAATGCGCCCAGGCTTTGGCCGGCTGAGCCCTCGAGGTGAACACGAATGGTGTCGTCGGGAAGACCGGAAGAACCATGGCGGCGGGCAATCGCGCCGCTCAGCATGGTGCCCACCGAGCGATGAACATTGCGCACGGGCAACTTGATGGCAACCGGCTCCAGAGTTTCGAGCGCGTTCCCGGCTTCGGCCAGAAGGCGATGGTCGAGCGCCTGTTCGAGACCGTGGTCCTGTTCGTGAATGCAGTGTCGCGCCACCCGCGAGGGGGTGGGGGGATTGTAAAGGATGGCCGAGAGGTCCAGACCTTTTGCCTTCCAGTGATCGACGGCAGGCTGCACGTCAAGCCGATCGACGCGGCCGACCATTTCGTCGACGCGGCGGAAACCGAGTTCGGCCATGTATTGCCGAACCTGTTCGGCAAGAAAGAAGAAAAAGTTGATGACGTGCTCGGGCGTTCCCTTGAATTGCTTGCGCAGGACGGGGTCCTGGGTGGCGATGCCGACGGAACAGGTATTCAGATGGCACTTGCGCATCATGACGCAGCCCATGGCAATGAGCGGAGTGGTGGCAAAACCAAATTCCTCCGCGCCGAGCAGCGCGGCGACCACGACGTCGCGCCCGGTTTGCAGCTTGCCGTCGGTCTGCACCCGTATACGACTGCGCAAGTCGTTCAACAGGAGAACCTGCTGCGTCTCCGCCAAACCAAGCTCCCAGGGGATACCCGCGTGCTTGATGGAACTGAGCGGGGAGGCTCCCGTGCCGCCGCTGTCGCCGCTGATCAGGACCACATCCGCATGCGCCTTGGCCACGCCCGCGGCTACCGTGCCCACTCCCACCTCGGCCACCAATTTCACCGCGATGCGAGCCTGCGGGTTTACATTTTTCAGGTCGTAGATCAGTTGCGCCAGATCTTCGATGGAATAAATGTCGTGGTGTGGCGGCGGAGAAATTAAACCCACGCCGGGGATGGAATGCCGGATGCGGGCGATCACTTCATCGACTTTGTGACCAGGAAGCTGTCCGCCTTCGCCGGGCTTTGCGCCCTGCGCCATTTTGATTTGTAACTCGTCGGCGTTGACGAGGTAGTTGGCGGTGACGCCAAAGCGCGCGGAGGCCACCTGCTTCACGGCGCTGCGGCGCAAGTCTCCATTGGCATCAGGCGTGAAGCGCTCTTCATCTTCGCCGCCTTCGCCGGTATTCGACTTTCCTCCGATGCGGTTCATGGCGATGGCCAGCGTCTCGTGCGCTTCCTTACTGATCGAGCCGAAGGACATGGCTCCGGTGGTGAAGCGCTTGACGATCTCTTTCGCAGGTTCAACCTCATCGAGCGGAACGGGCGTGGCGCTCTTTTTCAATTTCATCAGGCTGCGCAGGGTCGCCAGGTTGCTGCTTTGGTTGTCGATTAAGTCGGTGTACTCCTGGAATGTCTGGAAGCTGTCCTGCCGCACCGCCTGCTGCAATTTGCCGATGGTCAGGGGATTCAGCAGGTGATATTCGCCATTGACGCGCTGATGGTAGGTTCCGCCGATGGCGAGCTCGGTTTCGGATTCGGTGAGGGGACGGAAGGCGTGCTCGTGCTTGAGCCGGGCTTCGCGAGCAAGCACGTCGAGACCCACGCCTTGCAGCCGGGAAGTGGTGCCGGAAAAATAGGAACTCACGAGTTCCTGATTGAGCCCGATGGCTTCGAAGACCTGCGCGCCCTGATAACTCTGCAAAGTCGAAATGCCCATCTTGGCAAAAGTCTTGAGCAAACCTTTGTTCACGGCCTTGATGAAGTGTTTCGCCGCCAGCTCGGGAGTGACGCCCTCCGCCAGCATTCCGCGGCGGGCGAGGTTTTCGACGCTTTCCAACGCCAGATAAGGATTGATGGCGCTGGCGCCGAAGCCGCTGAGCAGGGCAAAGTGCATGACTTCGCGGGGCTCGCCGGATTCGGTGATTAAAGCGACCTGGGTTCGCGTCTCCTCCTGCACCAGCAGATTGTGCACGGCGGCGAGCGCCAGCAGGCTGGGGATGGGCGCGTAATCCTTATTCACGCCGCGGTCGGAAAGAATGAGCAGGGTGTAGCCGGCTTTGCCGGCAAGCGAGGCGCGCTGGCACAGTTCATCGAGCCCGCGCTTGAGTCCGGCTTCGCCTTCGGCCGCCCGAAAGAGCGCAGGGAGCGTGATGGCGAGCAAGTCGCCGGTGGAAACGCGGCGCAGCTTCTCCAATTCGAGGTTGGTGAGCAGGGGATGCGCCAGTTTCAGCATATGGCAGTTCTCCGGCTCTTCCGAGAGAATGTTGCGCTCGGCGCCGATGTAACTGATCAGCGACATCACGATCTCTTCGCGAATGGAATCGATGGGGGGATTGGTGACCTGGGCGAAAAGCTGCTTGAAATAGTTGAAGAGAGATTGCGGCCGGTCGGAGAGACAGGCGAGCGGCGTATCCGTGCCCATGGAGCCGACCGGTTCCTCGCCCTTCGATGCCATGGGGCTGAGAATCATCCGCAGGTCTTCGTCGCTATAGCCGAAGGCGCGCTGGCGACGCAGCAGAGTCTCGGCGTCGGGTTCGTGCATGCGCGAAGGCGCCGGCAGTTGGTCGATGGTGATCTGATTGTCCTTGAGCCATTGCGCGTAAGGCTGGCGCGACGCCAGGCGGTGCTTGATTTCCTCGTCCGGGACGATGCGGCCTTCGACCGTATCCACCAGGAACATCTTGCCCGGTTGCAGGCGGCCTTTCATCTTGACCTGTTCGGGCGCAATGTCGAGCACTCCAGCTTCTGAGGCCATGATGACGTGATCGTCCTGGGTCACGACGTAGCGCCCGGGACGTAGGCCGTTGCGGTCGAGAATTGCGCCTATGACGCGGCCGTCGGTGAAGGCGATGGCGGCGGGACCGTCCCAAGGCTCCATCAGGCAGGCGTGGTATTCGTAAAAGGCGCGCTTGTCGGCGGCCATGTGCGGATTGCCGGCCCACGCTTCCGGGATCAGCATCGCCATGGCGTGGGGCAGGCTGCGGCCGGATTGCAGGAGCAGTTCGACGGCGTTGTCAAAGTTGGCGGAATCGCTGCCGTCGGGGGCGATGATGGGCAAAAGTTTCTTGATGTCGTCGCCAAACAATGGCGACTGCAGCAGCGACTGGCGGGCGTGCATCCAGTTGACGTTGCCCTTGAGGGTATTGATTTCGCCGTTGTGCGCGATGTAGCGATAGGGATGGGCCCGCTGCCAGCTGGGAAAAGTGTTGGTGGAGAAGCGCTGATGCACCAGGCAGAGCGCGCTGGTCACGTCGGGATCGGAAAGCTCCTTGTAAAAATTGGCGATTTGCGGAGCCAGCAGCAGGCCTTTGTAGACGATGGTGCGGCAGGAAAGCGACGGGATGTGGAAAACCTCAGCGCCGGCAATGCCGGAGGCTGCCATTTCATTTTCAGCGCGTTTGCGCACCACATAAAGCTTGCGCTCGAAAGAGTCTTCGCCGGTGAAGGAACCGCAGCCGACAAAAATCTGCTGGATGTAAGGCTGCGAACCACGCGCCACGCGGCCCACGGCGGACGCGAAACAAGGCGTATCGCGCCATCCGAGAACCGTGAGACCCTCTTCGCGGACGATGCGCTCCAGAATTCCTTCGCATTGCAGGCGTTCGTGTTTCTCCACCGGCAGAAAGGTCATGCCGACGCCGTAAGCGCCCGGCGCGGGAAGTTCAAAGCCGAGTTTGGCGCATTCGCGGAAGAAGAACTGGTGCGGGATCTGGAGCAGAACGCCGGCGCCGTCGCCGGTCTCGGGATCGCATCCGCAAGCGCCGCGATGGGTCAGGTTGAGCAGCACCTGGATGCCCTTGGTGATGATCTCGTGACTTTTCTGGCCGCGAACGTGGGCTACGAATCCGATGCCACAAGCGTCATGCTCGTGCGAAGGATGGTATAGACCCTGAGCGGGCGGGAGGCCCCCGGTTGTTTTCAGACGCGTCGTCATGGGCACGTTGGCGGCAGCAAGTGCAATGTGTCGATGCGGAGTGCCGGGCCACCTTCGGCTTCGCCGTTCGTGAGTTGGGAACTGCGTCCCGGCAGACGGCGACGGGGCTGTCGCACAGTTTGCACGGAACTCCCTCTCCGGAACACACTTGTCCTACGTACCTAGTTACCGACAGCCGGACGGTAAAGTACAATTCAGAATTTCGATGGAGAGGATGAAAATTTCAGAGCGGCTAACGAGAGAGTTTCGGGCGCGGCGCAAGAATCGGTGGCAGGGACGGGCGCCACGACGGGGTTGCTCGGCGTCCGTTATAATCCCGGCATAAACGAAATGGATTTCGATCAACTTACTACATTCCTCGAAGTGGCCCGGCAGGGCAGCTTTTCGCGTGCCGGCGAGAAGGTTTTCCGCTCCCAATCAGCGGTCAGCGCCCAAATCCGCCAGTTAGAGATGGAGTATGGCGACCGGCTGCTCGATCGCTCGGGCAAGACCGTAAAACTCACTCCCGCGGGCCAGGTTCTATACGACTACGCGGAGCGGTTAAAACTGCTGCGCGAGGAATCGCTGATCGCGGTGGCCGACCACAGCAGCACCCCCCGGGGCACCCTGCGGGTCGGCGCCAACGAAGCGACATGCCTGTATGTGCTCCCGGAGGTGTTTGCCGAGTATTGCCGGCGTTATCCACCGGTGCAGATCAACATTTACCGCAATTTCAGCTACAAGATCACGGAGAAACTGGAGAACGGATCGATCGAAGTGGGCTTTCTGACTCTGCCCATTCAGTCGGCAAGCCTGGAGATCAAGCCCATCTTCCGCGACAAACTGGTGTGGATGGTGAGCCCGAGAAACCCCCTGGCCAGGCATAAGACGGCGGCGGTGCGCGACATCGTGAAGCATCCCCTGCTGCTGCCGAAGACCGGCCACACCCGCAGGCTCATGGACAAACTATTGCGCCCCTATCGCGAGGAACTGCAGGTGCGCATGGAGCTTCCGAGCATCGGGATGATTAAGAGTTTCGTCGCCGCCGATCTGGGGGTTTCGCTGATCAGCGCCTCGTTTGCGCGCGATGAGGCGGCGGCGGGGAGAGTCCGGCTGATCGAACTGGAAGATGCCGAACTTTTTCGCGAACTGGGATTGGCCTACCGCCGGGATCGAACGCTTTCCTGCGCCACCACGGCATTTATTGAAGTGCTGCAGCAACAGGCGAAAAAAAGCTAAAGGCAGTCGTTGCCAGAAAATCGTTGCCAGAACTCATTGCAAGAAGGCGACGCTTTGCACGCCGGCGATTTCGAAGCGCTTGCGGCAGCGCAGGTTCTTGCACATCATGACGTCGTCCCGCCGCAGCATGTAAGATTGCGCTTTGGCAAACTTCGCGCGGTCGCGATCGTCGGCCCGGGGCGGTAAACTCTTCTTCTTGGTACGAACCAGCCACTGGATCTCGTACTCTCCCGCTTGCTGACAATGAGGGCAGGTTAAGTTGGCCGACTTCTTGTCTGACTTCTCGTCAAAAAATTCACGCTCATCCATAAATTTAGTCTTCTTGCAGTTCTGTCTCGGGTTCATTCCCGCAGACAAATTGAGCACTCAAATTGAGTACCGGAATTGAGTCTCAAAGATTATTGCACTTTTGCAGATCGACTGTGCGAAGATGCGGGAATTATAACCATGCCGCGCAAGCCCAAGAAGAAGGTGTTTTCCGCCGCGAAGGTGGTCCGCGAAATGGCGCGGGAACGGGTGGGAAGCCCCAAGGCATCGCAGTTAGTGGTCGCCAGGAAAGCCAAGGCGGAGAAACATAAACCGACGCTGGGCAAACTGCTAACGGATGAATAAAGGGAAACGTTATTGGGGAAAGGTTGCGGTCACGGCTGCGCCGCCGGTGGGTATGGTGATCGAGCACGTATCTCCCGACGCACCGGGGCAATTCCCCCACACCACATTCGCCGCGCTGGCAGTCAACAGCACTGAAGCCCCCACGCTATAAGTGGAAACGCAAGTGCCGCCGGTGGAGGTGCAATTGATCGCGGTCGGCAGGCTGGTTACGGAGCCGCCGCCGACGACACCGACGGCCAAGGTCGCAAGCTTGCCGCCGCCCGGACAAAGTTCGTTGCTCGGGTCGTCCACGATGGCGGTAGCGGTGGCAATCACCACATTGTCCGCGCCGCCGGTTCCCGCAGGAGCGGTGGCGGTTATAGTTACGCCTCCGCAACCGCCCGAGCCGTAAGGCGACGCGACGCCGCTCTGCGTGATATTGACGACGTTGGCAAAATCCACGGTCCAGCTGACCTGGCTCGTGATGTCTTTATTCGCGGGGGGATGTATAAAAGTTCCGATGGCGGTGAATTGCTCCGTGTCCCCAGTGTCAGGAGTCAGGAAAGTGAAGGTCTGGGGCTGGACTTGGAGGCCGACCAACTTCTGGTCGTGACCGCAACTGGGAAGGCTTACCGCCGCGCCCAGTGTCACCAGCGCGCCCAGGGCGAGCCCAATGTAACTCCGCTTCATGACCACTCCTGGAGGCAAGTTTTGCGCTCGTCCGCCCGCCGAATCGGGAAAATTGAAATCTAGCGGAAATGGTGACAAAAAGCAATAAAAGGGGGTGCTCGGTAGTGCCTCAGTTTGAAATCTCACAGGGTAGATCGATGGCGCGGCCTGTGCGATACTCGCCTCGCGGCCAAACGTCCGCGCGATCCCGCCCAGCTTGCCCAGCAGGCATTCGATATTGCCATTGGCGAAGCTGAGGACACAGTGAGCGAATCTAAGCGCAATCCATCACTTAACCGCAAAGGTGGAGTAAAGTGCGGGAGGCAACCATGAGCGAAAAGATGCCAGAAGGAATCAAGGCTGTAATTGTGAACATTTCCATTGTGGCTGGATTGGTGCTCTGCTATTTCAGAGGATATCCGCCGAAGATAATCTTTGGCTGTGGAGTTGTCCTTCTCCTTCTGGCCAACGTCCTGAGGTATCTCAAGCACAGACAAAGTTCAACCTGAGGCACTACCGGGTGCTCGTTGATGGGCCAGTCTGGCGGCGTTACGGGCCTTGCACTATCTGGAGAGGCTGACGGGATTGCAGCCTTTGCCGCAGGATGGCGTTGCGGGTGGGGATTTCCGCTATGGCGTCGACATGCACCACATAGCCTCCGTAGCCCAGGGAATTGCCGAACGGAATCTTCACGTTGGTGACGCCCGATTTCAAGTCAAAGTGCTCATAGCCGATGGCCGTCGCCCGGCCATTGTCGGCCACCGCTACGATCACCACTGTGAGATCGAAATTGTCCCGGGTGCCGTTAGAAACCTGGACCGAACCGTCAATCCGATTGTCGTGAACTTTCGGAGACTCCAGCCACTCCAACAGCAGAGGAGCAGCTACTGTGGTTTGGAAATCCCGGGTGATGCTGTGGGGCGGACGGGCGGAGTCTTCCACCTTGAGGGTAAAGGCGAATGTGCCCGGACCGGTCGGACGCCCGGCCAACAAACCATCCGCAGTAAGCGCGATGCCGTCGGGTAGATCGCCACTGGCCACGCTCCAAACGTAGGGCGCGACCCCGCCGGTGGCATGCAGCAGGGCGTGAAATTCGACTCCCGACTCGAACGCCGGCAGAGTCCCTTCAACAAAAGCGAGCGGCAGGGGCTGCGCCGCCAGCAGTGCGCAGAAACACGCCAATATCGCCGACAGGCGCAGGATGGAAGTGAACTTCATAGGATGGGTTTGATTTTACGCCGGGCACAGCGTAAAAGAACTGCAACATGACCTTTCGTGCGGCGCGCTTTGTCGTTCGCTTTTTATTCGTGCTGTCGTTGGGCGGCTTCCCCGCCCTCGACTCTCCCGCGCAAGCTCCAGTTTCCCCTCCAGGTGTGCAAGAAAGCGGCAATTCCGAGGAAGCAGCGGTTTTCGAGCGCATCCTGAACCGGGTGCATTTTGAGAACGACGGGCGAGAAGTCAGCGAGACCGAGGCGGTGGTGCGGATTCAGAGCCAGGCGGGGGTTGAGGAATTCGGGCAGCTGGTTTTCGGCTACTCCTCGGCGACCGAGAAGTTGGAGGTTGAATACGTCCGCGTGCGCAAATCCGACGGCCGCGTGGTGGAGACCCCGGAGGCGACGGCGCAGGACTTCGCTCCGGATGTGTTGCGCGAGGCTCCCATGTACAGCGACTACCGGCAGCGGCACATTTCCGTGGCCGCGCTGCAACCGGGAGATACGCTCGAATACCGCACCGTGATCCGTGTGCTCACGCCGCTGGCAGCGGGAAACTTCTGGTACCAGTACACGTTTCCCAAGGGCGTGGCGGTGGGCGAAGACCGTCTGGAGATCGACGTCCCCAAAGCGCGCGAACTCAAGCTCAAGACCCCGGCACGCCAGCCGGAGATTCAGGACAAAGGCGACCGGCGGATTTATACCTGGGTGGTAAAAGACATGCAACCGGACCGCGATCGGGACAAAGACAGAGACAAGGATGACGACGAGGAAACCACCGCCGACGTGCAATTGACCACGTTTACCGACTGGAAGCAGGTGGCGCACTGGTACGCCGCGCTGCAAGGCGAGCGCATGACGGTCGACAGCAACGTCCAAAAGAAGGCGGACGAACTGGTGCGCGGAGCCGACACGGCCACCGAGAAAGCGCGCCGGCTTTACGATTTCGTGGCGCGAAACATTCGCTATGTGAGCATCTCGCTCGGCATTGGGCGCTACCAGCCACACTCCGCCGTCGATGTACTACAAAACGGTTACGGCGACTGTAAGGACAAACACACTTTATTTTCCGCCCTGTTGCGCGCTGAAGGCATTCCAAGTTATCCGGTGCTGATTGACAGCTCGCGCACCCTGGATGCGGACGTGCCGTCGCCGGGGCAATTCGATCACGTGATTACAGCCGCCCGGCTGGGAACGGGAACCGATTTGACCTGGCTGGATACCACTCCTGAAGTAACGCCCTTTGGGCTGATTCTTTACCAGTTGCGAAATAAACAGGCGGTAGTGGCGGCGGATGACAGTGAGGGAGGGCTCCAGCGCACGCCGGCGGATTCTCCGGTCAAGACGTACATGCATTTTGCGCTGGATGGCAAGTTCAGCGAATTTGGCGCCCTGGATGCGACGCTGGAAGTCACCGCCCAGGGAGATCGCGACTGGCCTCTGCGAGGCGCGTTCCGGCGGTACTCGCAGTCGCAGTGGAAAGACTTCACCAAGATACTTTCCGCGGGTTGGGGCCTGCCGGGCGACGTGGATAACATTCAACTCGATCCTATTGAAGACACCAGCAAGCCGTTTCATCTGAAGTATCACCTTCATCAGGATCGTTATTTTGTCGTGCCCTCCACCAGCGTAAATTTTCGTCCCATCCCGGCCTTGGGGATGCCGGCGATTCGAGCCTCGGGAAAAAGCACGGAGCCGATGAACATCGGTCCCTCCGGCGAAATGGACTATCGGGTTCGATTGCAGTTCCCTTCCAATTACACGGTGCGCACGCCAACGCCGGTGAAGATGTCGCGGGATTACGGCGAATACTCGTCGAGTTACTCGCAGACGAGCGTTTCGCAGCCGCATGTTTCTCCAGCGCAGGAAATTCTCGAAGGCGAGCGCAAGCTGATCGTAAAAACCAACGAACTGGCGGCGGCGCGGCGCGCCGATTATGAGTCCTTCCGCAACGCGGCGGAAAGCGATCAGGACCAGCTTTTGTCGTGCACCATTTTGACGCCTTCGGGAGAAGGAGCGCACTCCGCGGCGAAAGTGGAGGGAACTCCCGCCGAACTGCATAAAGCGGGAGCCAAGGCGCTGCAGAGCAAAGATTATAGTGCCGCCCTCGATCTGCTAAAACGGGCGGTGGACGCAGATCCGGCGCTGGCCAGCGCAGGCATGAGAGACGGATGGTATGACCTCGGCGTGGCCTATGCCGCCAGCAACCGGCACGCGGAGGCGATCGCGGCTTTTCGCAAACAGATCGAACTTGATCCCAATCACAAGCACGCTAACGGCGACCTCGCGATGGAGTTGCAGCAAGCCGGCAAGAACGACGAGGCCATCGCGGCGTATCGCAAGCAGTTGGAGACGACTCCTTACGATAAGGCGACGCTGAAGAATCTCGGCCTCTTGCTGGCGCAACTGGGGCGGGACAGCGATGCCCGCACTGAACTGGAAGCAGCGGCGGCGCTCCCTCCCGACGATCCGGAAACAAAATTGGCGCTGGCGCAGGTTTATGGGCGTCTCGGAGACTCGACCAAGTCGCAGGAGCTGCTGAAAGGGTTGACCGGCAGCTCGGCGGCGGATTCGGGCCAGGATCTGTTCGCGGCAGCATTAAGGAAGGATATCGATCCGGCACAGAGCGAGAACGACGCGCAGCAAGTTCTTTACGACATCGGCGGCCAGTTCGACTCCGGCGAGTTCGAGCGTCTGGGGTCCTCGGCGTTTGCCGCGATGCGGCTGGTGGCGCTGGCCTGGGCGCGCATGGGATGGGCAAAATTTCAGCGCGGGGAAAATCTCACGGCCATGCAATTCCTGAATTCCGCATGGCTTTTGAGCCAGTCGGGGACGGTGGCGAACCGTCTGGGGCAGGCCCTCGAAAAGCAGGGACAGGCGGAAAAAGCGCGGGATATGTACGCGATGGCCGTGGTGGCGGGAGGGAGCGACGTGCCGGATTCGCGCGCCCGCCTGGCCCGTCTCGATCCAACCACGGCGGAAAAGGATATTGCCCAGGCCCGGTTGAAACTCGAGCAGGCACGCTCGGTTGCGGTTCAGCTCACTGCCATTCCGGCCAAGCCCGTTTCCGCGCGTTTTGGTCTTGTGTTCGACAGCTCGCCTCGTCCGGAGCGCGCTGAGTTTGAGGATGGCGACGAAGCGCTTCGCTCCGCCGCCGGCCAACTTCGGGAGAAGGATTTCCCGGTAAGATTTCCGGACGTTTCATCGGTGAAAATTGTTCGCCGCGGAGAATTGCGCTGCGGACCAGCTGCTTGTGCCATTGAGTTGCTCCCCATCGACGGGAAATAAATCGCGAGGTGGATCGGAAGGAATTATGAAGGACCTGAAGCAGACGGTTGCGGCGGACATGGGCGGCGCGCTTCAGCAAGCTGGCGGGCCAGGTTCACGAACTGGCGACGGCTTTAAGCGATGCGCAGTTTTGGACGAAGCCTTTTACTTATGGCAACAGCATTGGCCACCTTATGTTGCATGTTACCGGGAACTTGAGCTACTACATCGGGGCTCAGATTGCGGAAACGGGCTACGTGCGCGACCGTCCGCTGGAGTTTTCCAACTCAGCCCAGCCCTCCAAAGCCGAGGTCCTGAGGAAGTTCGACGAGGCCATCGCGATGGTGCTCGATACAATCGGGAAGCAGTCGGCGGAAGACTGGTCGAGGGACTACACCGCGGTGGGCGCGGATGACCATGACCGCTTTGGCATCGTGTTCTCCTGCGCCAGCCACTTGCACCACCACATCGGGCAAATGATGTATCTCAGCTTTGCCTTGCGGAAAGGGTGAGCCGATTGCGCGGTCTGCAGGGGAAACGAGTTCTGATCACGGGCGGAGCGAGTGGAATTGGAGCGGCAACAGCCGCGCGCTTTCTTGAGGAAAAGGCGACCGTATGCGTGCTCGACCGCGACGCCGCGGCGCGGCAGAAAATTCAGCGCGAACTCCCCGGCTTAGCGGGCGCTCTCGAAGCTGACGTGGCAAATCTGCGGCAAGTCCAGTCCGCCTTCGCCGAAGCGATTCGTGTCATGGGGTGGGGTGGACGTGTTGGTGAATAACGCGGGCATCAGCATCCGCCACAAC
>CAVVAP010000018.1:0-165652 GCA_963746205.1 uncultured Acidobacteriaceae bacterium
AAGTCGAGCGAGGAGCAGAAGAAGGAAATTCGCCGGGTCATCGACGAGCAGCAGGATCAGCGCACGGCCAACTACCACAAATGGATGACGCCGGAAGAATTCGGCGAGAAATTTGGTGTGGATGACGCCGACATCGCAGCCGTGAAATCCTGGCTAACCTCCCAGGGCTTCACCGTCGACGAAGTCAGCAAGAGCAAAAGGGTAATCAAGTTCAGCGGCAACATCGGCCAGGTCGAAAAAGCGTTTCAGACCGAGATGCATCTCTACACCTATGACGGCGAGATGCACGTCGCCAACAGCAGTGAGATCAGCGTTCCCGAGGCGCTGAACAAAGTCATCGCCGGCGTCACCCTACATAATTTTTATCGCACGGGAAGTTTCGAGCGCCACAATCGTCTTCGGCTCGGCAAGAAGAGGGTGAAGCTTGGTCCGAACTACACGTCCAGCAGTACAGTCCACTACGTCGGGCCGTATGACTTCGCCACGCTTTACAACACCACTCCGCTTCTCGCGGCTGGCATCAACGGGACCGGTTCCAGCATCGCCGTGGTGGGCCGTTCCGACATTCTGATGAGCGACGTGCAGTCCTACCGTCAGCTGTTCAACCTTCCTCCTAACGATCCGATTTTTGTTCACGCCGGCCAGGACAATGGCACGGAGCCGGGTGACGACGGTGAATCCGATCTTGACGTGGAAATCTCCGGCGGCGTCGCGCCCCTGGCTAAAGTATCGTTTGTTATTGGCACACCCACCTTCCTGGTGGATGGCATCACCAACTCGATCCAATACATAGTCGAAAACAATCTTGCCGATATCATGAGCATCAGCTACGGCTCCTGCGAAGCGGTGGAAGGCACCGGCGGCAACGCATACAACAACCAGGCATTCGAGCAGGCGGCGGCGCAGGGTATCAGCGTGTTCGTCGCGGCCGGAGACGGCGGCCCCGCAGGCTGCGATCTTCAGGGCAGCCAGACCTACGAAGTTGGCGGCTACGCAGTGGGCGCGGAAGCCGGCACACCCTACAGTGTGTCCGTCGGCGGCACCGAATTTTATGGCGACTCCGGCGCAGGTCCGACCTACTGGAGTTCGACTAATAACTCTCTCTATCAAAGTTCAGCGCTGTCCTACATCCCGGAGTACCCGTGGAACGCGTCGCGAGTCGCGAGCCCGACTCCATCCGGTATTTCCCTGAGCGACTTGTGGTCGGGGAGCGGCGGTATCAGCGCTTACTATCTGCGTCCTTCCTGGCAGACAGGATCGGGCATCAATAATGCGGCCGATCCGGCGCTCACTCTCGGCAACGGCGCAACCGGTCTCTGGGTTACGAGCATCAACATTACGAACGCGGGCAGCGGCTACACGTCGGCTCCCACGGTAACCTTCGCCGGCGGTGGTTGCACCGCCGAGCCCGTCGCAACTTCCACCATCAGTGGCGGATCTGTGACCGGGATTACGTTCACCGGCTACACCTCCCACTTCCAGGGCTTCGGTTGCACCAGCGCGCCCACGGTAACCTTCGGCGCAGCGCCGGGCGGGGGAACCACCGCAACGGCAACCTCCAATATCGGGCAGATGCAGAATCCCGCTTATCTGGTCAGCGGCGTTCCCCATCGCATGCAACCCGACCTCTCGCTGAACGCATCCAGTGGACCCGACGGCACGCTGTTCTGTAGTGAAGGGATTTGCGAGATCAACAGTTCGGGTGCCTTTACTAATGCCGGAATCGTTGGCGGCACCTCGGTTGCTGCGCCCAGCATGGCTGGTATCCAGGCGCTGATTAACCAGGCCAATGGCGGACGACAGGGCATGCCGGGTTATATCTACTACGCCATCGCCAACAACGCTTACGCGAATAATCCCGCGACCTGCAATTCCTCCACGCCGCCCGGCGCGAGCTGCGCATTTAACGACATCACCCTCGGCAACACCCTGATTTGCGGCCTGGCTGGTTCCAGTTGCACGGCCGCGCTCACATCCGCCAAGATCGGTTTCGCCTCCGCAGTTGGTTATGACATGGCAACAGGTTTGGGTTCGGTCAATGCCTATAACCTTTCCACGCAGTGGAGCACGGTGGCTTTCACCAGCACCTCCACCACTCTGAATCTGAACCAGACCACTTTTGCCCACGGCACTCCGGTGACCCTGAGCGGCGCGGTGACGACCTCTTCGGGCACAGCGACGGGCGACGTTGCTTTCATCGTCAGTGCGGGAGAGATTGGCGTTCCCATCAATCTGAATACCGGCGCATTCGCGGGCGCGGGATCATTCACCACTTTAAGCGGAGGCAGTTACTCCGACTCCCTAAGCAACCTGCCTGCCGGAACCTACAATGTGCAGGCTCGTTACGCAGGCGACAGCACCCACGCTTCCAGCCTTTCGGCTCCGGTGCAAGTTACTGTCAGCGGCGGTGAGAGCACGACGGTCACGATTACACCGCAGGCCATCACGCAGACCACATGCGTGATCAGCAACGCCAGCACCTTTAACTACGGCGATCTGGTCTGGGTCCCGGTTTCGGTAGCCGGTTCCTCAGGACAAGGCGTGCCCACCGGAACGGTGACTATCTCCATCGATAGCACTCCGGTTGCGACCGAAACGCTCGATCCCCAGGGCATCGGGTATCTGGTCGCGGGCAGCATTCCCACCAATTCCTGCCTCTACGACTACACCTTTGCGCAAAGCCCGACGATTGCGGGTGGCGCGCACACCATCACCGCGACCTACTCGGGCGATGGAACCTTTGCTGCTGGATCGTCAACCACGCCAGCCTCGATCACGATTAATCCATTGACCGTAACGCCGACCCTGGCTGCGGGCGGGACGTTGATCACCTCGGGCACCGCCGATCAGCTCACGGCTACCTTTACAACCTCCGCCCTAACGGGTACCACGAAGACCTCTTCGGGGCCGACTGGAACGGTAACCTTCACTGACACGACAACGTCCGCAGTTCTCGGAAGCGCCAGTGTTGTTCCAACCATCAGCTTCAGCGGGAACACATACACTTACGCGGCCACTTCGGTACTCAACACGACCGGAATCACCACGACTGGCGCCAATGCAATTACAGCGTCTTACTCGGGTGACAGCAACTTTGCCTCGGCTACTTCGGCAGCGGTGACGGTCACAGTGGGCACGGGCACGGCTACCACGACAGCAGTTACTTCAAGCGCGAACCCGACTACGCTGAATGGCCGGCCTACCCTGACCGCAACCGTCTCCGGCGGGGCGGGACCAACGGCGGGAACGGTGACGTTCTACGACGCCTACACAACGCCCGCAACGGTGTTGGGCACGGGCACGGTCGGCAGCACGCACACGGCTACGTTCCGGCCTGCAACCGGGTCGGCATTCTTCGGGGGAACGCACAACATAACGGCTGCATTCGGAGGCAACGCGACGTTCATGGCAAGCACGTCCACGGCATTCGCTCAGGGGGTGACGCTCGGAACGAACACGGTCCTCCTCACCGCAAAGACCGTGGGAACATCCGGGCAGGCTTACACGTTTGCCGCGGTATTGACGCCGAGCTCCACCAACGCTACTTATGCGCCTAATCAAAGCGTTGTCAATTTCTACGACGGCGCCACGAACATAGGCTCGGCCCAGCCCATCACCGTGACGTCCGGACAGGGCGGTTACGGCTTGTGGACCGCAACCATCTCAACCAGTTCACTCACCGTCGGCACCCACACCATCACGGCGACGTATAGCGACATTAACTACAGCCTCGCTACCTCGAACGCGCAGACCGTCTACGTCGGCAATGCCACCACTGGGATTTACAGCCCGGTGTCCGGCACAACACTGGCTGGCTCTTCGGCCACTTTCCGGTGGTATCCGGTGCCGGCGGCTAACTTCTGGCTGGATGTGGGTTCCACCCAGGGAGGCCACGATTACTACTCCTCCGGCAACCTCGGGACGGTTCTGTCGAAGGCAGTCAGCGGCCTGCCCACAAACGGCAGCACGGTATGGGCGCGCTCTTACACGCTGATCAACGGCGTGTGGGGATACACCGATGTTTCCTACACCGCGTCGGGCAGTTCCGCCACAGGGGTGATCACCTCTCCGCCTAATACTTCAACCTTGCCCGGAAGCACCGTGACCTTCACCTGGTCAACCGCGGCAGGTGCGACGTCTTACTGGCTCGACATAGGCTCGACGGCGGGTGCGCATGATTACTACTCCTCCGGAAGCCTGGGCAATGTAACTACGACGACCGTGAATGGCTTGCCGACGAATGGCAGCACGGTCTATGCCACGCTGTACACGTTGCAGTCTGGCACGTGGCTGAGCAACGCGTACACTTACACGGCGTATAACCTCTCGGCGGCAGGTGGAATGATCACTTCGCCTTCGAGCGGTTCCACCCTGACCGGGGGCACAGTTACCTTCAACTGGTCGGCAGGTACGGGCGGAGCGACGGGCTACTGGCTGGATGTGGGCTCGACGGTGGGGGGACACAATTACTATTCGTCGGGCAACCTGGGCAACGTCCTAACCACGACGGTGAGCGGATTGCCGACGGATGGCAGTCCGGTGTACGCAACGCTGTATTCGTTAATCGGCGGGGTGTGGTCGGGAAACAGCGCGAACTACACGGCGCTGAATGCGAGCAGCGGACTGGCAACCATTCAGACGCCGTTGCCGGGCAGCATCACGAGCGGAAGTACAGTAACGTTCACCTGGAACCTGGACTCGAATGCGACCGCTTATTGGTTGGACATCGGGACGGCGCCGGGAGGGAACACGCTGTACAGTTCGGGCAACCTGGGCAACAACACGTCAACTACGGTGTATAGTTTGCCGGCGGACGGCAGCACGGTGTACGCGACCCTGTACTCGTACGTCGGCGGGCAATGGCTGAGCACCTCGGCGATGTACACGTCGGGTCCGTAAATAAAGCCGTTCGATTGAAATCAGGGCACGGGACAAAATCCCGTGCCCTTTTTTGTCGACGAGGCTAGTGTGCGCCGCTCTAAGCTCACCGCGGAAATTCCCGGGATGCCGCGCCGAAAATTAACACTTCGTTAATGTCGGCCTGTTACCGTCTCTGTTAATCCACCGCTCAGGTGAATCCTCCTTGCAAGGAAGTCCCCGCCATGGCTGATCTTAGAATCCGTACGCTTGCGCTGGCAGTTGCCTTAGCCGTTTCAGGTCCGGCATTTGGGCAGAGCGGCACGTTTTTTACCCCCGCCAACATAGTGGTCGCAGTCGAAGGATGCGGCGTTCATGGGGGCACTTGTACGACGGTGCCGAACGGCACGGGCAACGGGACGGGAAACAGTTCGGTCGGCGGCTACGGCGACAATCAGGGTGCCCCGCTCACTCTGTTTCAATACACGCCGAATGGAACGGCCAGCGTCGCCTTCGTGAATTCTCTGGTATTACCGCAAACCAGGTCGGGCGCAAACTTGCCCATCGCCGGCGAATACGGATCATCTTCGGAAGGTACGCTGCAGCTTTCCGGAGCCGGCCAATATCTCACGTTAATGGGTTACGGCATCAACGCAGCCGTCTTTGACGCCAGTCCGGCTACCTACGGCGCGGCTCCGTCGCTGGCGTTGGCGCAGTCGGGTAGTTTGACGGGGCAAAGTTACACCCCGGTGGCGCGCGTCCTGACGCTGATCGATGCCAATGGCAACATGAATTCCTCGACTGCGATCTACAACATTTTCAACACCAACAATCCCCGCAGCGCGTATACCTTGAATGGAGCCACCGCCTATGTTTCCGGTCAGGGCTCGGGCAGCGACGCCACGGCCGGAGTTTTCTACGTACCGGTGGGCGCCATCACCACCTCTCCCACAGCGATTACGGGACTGGACACGACCAGCAAGACCATTTCCCAGGACACCCGCGACGTCCAGATCTACAACAACACCCTTTACGTGTCGGTGGACACAAAAGGCGGATCGAATTCCGCGCGTGATTTCATCGGCACGCTCGGTACTCCTCCGGCAACCAGCCTCTTCAACAGCAGCAATGGACCCACTCAGCTCAGCGGTTTTGCCAGCAGCAGTTCGGGCAAGCAAACCATCACGACCGGCAGCAACAGCACGGGCAATGCATTCAACGCTGGTCTGCAGATCAACCTGAGTCCGATGAATTACTTTTTTGCCAGCCCGTCCGTCCTATACGTGGCAGACACAGGCACCCCCAAAAATAATTCCGCCACCAGTTCCGTGGGCGACGGCGGATTGCAGAAGTGGATCAACAGCCAGAGCAATGGCTCGGGCACATGGAGTCTCGCCTACACTCTTTACCAGGGATTGAACCTGGTGCTCAACACCAGTAGCACGGGGTCGAGCGGGTTGTATGGGCTGACCGGCGTCGTTTCCGGAAATAGCGTCTACCTCTACACCACCAACTACACACTCACCGATCTGGATCCAACTTATCTCTACGGCATCACTGACAACCTGACGTTTACAACGGCTTCGCAGGCCTCGAGTGAGACGTTCACACTGCTCGAAGCGGCTCCTTCGGACTCCAACTTCAAGGGCGTATCGTTTGTGCCCACAATTCCGGCGGGGGATGTCGAGGTGACCACCACGCCCTCGGGCCTGGCATTTGCTTCCTCCGGCACGGGCTGCGCGCCTGCCAGCTACACGGCGCCTCTCACCCTTGCGTGGACGCCCGCCAGCAGTTGCACTTTGAGTGTGACCACGCCGCAATCCGGCGGGACTGGCGTGCAATATGCCTTCTCGCAGTGGGAAGATGGCACCACCAGCACAAGCCACACCGTGACTGCTCCCGCCACCACGGCCAACTACACCGCAACCTTCACGACGAATTATCTGCTCACTACCGCAGCGGGATCGGGCGGTTCGGTCAGCCCCGGCGGATATATCGCCTCAGGTACGAATGCCACGATCACCGCGACGCCCTCCGGCGGCTACTGCTTCGTCAACTTCACCGGAACATCGACCTCGACCTCCAATCCACTTCTTCTGTTGATGAGTGCGCCGCAGACCATCACCGCAAACTTCGCGCAGGGAAGCGGCCTTTACAGCCCGGTTGCGAGCAGCACACTCACCAGCACCACCGCGACGTTCAGTTGGTGCGCGGTCACGGGGGAGAGCGCTTACTGGCTGGATGTTGGTTCGACCCAGGGCGCGCACAATTACTACTCATCGGGAAGTTTGCCCGCCTCAACTTCCTCTTTAACCGTCGCCGGCCTCCCAAGTGACGGCAGCACGGTCTGGGTTCGGTGGTACTACTTAGTGAGTGGAAGCTGGCAATACACCGATTACAGCTACACCGCAGTCGGCGGCGCTTCGTCCAAAGGAGCTATTACCTCGCCGGCTCCGAGTTCAACCCTCACGGGCAGCAGCGCAGCCTTCTCGTGGTCGGCTGGTTCGGGCGCGACGTCTTACTGGATCGATGTGGGCTCCTCGGCGGGGGCGCACGATTACTACTCATCGGGAAGCCTGGGCAACGTGACGACGACGACAGTGAACGGCTTGCCGACCAATGGCAGCACCATCTATGTGACTTTATACTCGCTGGTCAGCGGCACGTGGTTGAGCAACGCGTACACTTACACGGCCTATAACCTGGCGGCGGCGGGTGGGATGATTACTTCGCCTTCGAGCGGTTCCACCCTGACCGGCGGCACAGTTACCTTCAACTGGTCGGCAGGTACGGGCGGAGCGACGGGCTACTGGCTGGATGTGGGCTCGACGGTGGGGGGACACAATTACTATTCGTCGGGCAACCTGGGCAACGTCCTAACCACGACGGTGAGCGGATTGCCGACGGATGGCAGTCCGGTGTACGCAACGCTGTATTCGTTAATCGGCGGGGTGTGGTCGGGAAACAGCGCGAACTACACGGCGCTGAATGCGAGCAGCGGACTGGCAACCATTCAGACGCCGTCGCCGGGCAGCATCACGAGCGGAAGCACAGTAACGTTCACCTGGAACCTGGACTCGAATGCGACCGCTTATTGGTTGGACATCGGGACGGCGCCGGGAGGGAACACGCTGTACAGTTCGGGCAACCTGGGCAACAACACGTCAACTACGGTGTATAGTTTGCCGGCGGACGGCAGCACGGTGTACGCGACCCTGTACTCGTACGTCGGCGGGCAATGGCTGAGCACCTCGGCGATGTACACGTCGGGTCCATAGTCGAACCCCCGGGCAGCGCAATCGGGCACAGGCTTTGGTCTGTGCCCTTTTTTGATTCCGTCGCGCCTGGACTAATCCATCAATGGCCCGGCCATGACGACTCGCATCACCACGATTCTCGCCAGCAGCGGCGGACTGGCAGCAACGGTGTAAAATTCGTGGTAGTAGGTTGTCCAGTTGGCAGACGGCGGGGTTTCAGGTGGGGCCAGGTGCAACATCCTCAGGCGATAATTCCGATTCCGATAAGTTGATCACTCCTGCGCGGCGGAAATTTTCGTGTGTGGCCCTCCTTATATTTGTTACGACGATCTTAATCACAACGATCGTGGCGCGCATTCAGATCCTCCCCAGAGTGCACGCGCAAGGCGGGCCCAGCAATGCTTCACGGACGACCGAATCCCGTCTCCAGGATCCCGGCTGGTGGCCGACAAAAGGGGACCGCTCTCGCGACCAGTATGTGGGCGCCAAGGCGTGCGCTGAGTGTCACGCCTCAGAGTTTGAAACCGCGCAGGGGACGGCAATGTCTCACGCGCTCACTCGCTCCACCTCCGCGCAGAGCCTGCTCCAGCATAACCACCTCACGTTTGAGACTGGTTCCTTCCGCTATCAGATCACTCGCCGCGGCGGCAAAGAGATTCAAACCGTCAGCAAGGGAGCGTCTTCCGATTCCGCGATTCTGCAATGGGCATTTGGCGTGGGACGTATGGCCCAGACTTATGTTTTCGACAGGGGCGAAAGGTCATTCGAAGGCCACGTCAGCTTTTACACCGAGTTGCAGGCGCTCGACGTAACCCCCGGACATCCGCACGGGGTTCCGCCCAATCTGGGCGAAGCCGCGGGCCGCCTCATTTCCAGCCAGGAAAAGCGTCGTTGTTTCGGTTGTCACGCCACCGCCTCCTCAACCGTGAATCGATTCGATCCTCAAAGCCTGGTCCCGGGAGTCAGTTGCGAGGCCTGTCACGGACCGGGCGCAGCCCACGTCGCGGCCGCCAAGGCTGGAAATTTCGAACTGGCCGCGCAATCCATCGTGGATCCGGCAAAACTAAATCCCGTCGATGCGGTGGAGTTTTGCGGTGCCTGTCACCGCACCTGGCAGGATGTAGTCTCCGACGGTCCCACCCGAATTGGGCCACTCAACATACGTTTTGCGCCCTATCGTCTGGAAAATAGCCGGTGCTGGAAGAATGGAGCCGTCGCCAATCGCATCACCTGCGTCACCTGCCATGATCCCCATCAGCCCATGGCGGAAGACCCCGCGGCCTACGACGCAAAGTGTCTCCAGTGTCATCTTCCGGCAGGCGCCCCGGCAGGGAAGCCCAATATGTCAGCCGGCGACCGCCAGCCCGGCGCGGATCACCTGAGCGCCTGCACCATTGGCGTGAAACTTTGTGTCACCTGCCACATGCCGAAATTCAAGAGCGCCGGTTTCCATTTCACGTTTACCGATCACTGGATTCGAATTGCTCCTGATGGAGCCCCGCTCCCCGATTGAGTGGTAAAGATTTGAGGAATAGCTGCATGAGAATTCGCAGTAGCGCCCGAAGAAGTAGCGCCCGGAGCCGAAACCCCATCACCGCGATCGTCCTCGTCTCCCTGATTGCGATGGCGCTCTCTGGCAAAGGTTTTTCGCAGCCGGAGCCCGCGACTTCCCGTCTCAAGAATCCCGTGATCTATCAGATCGGCAATGTTCTCCACATTCGAGCCGAAGCGCCTCGCTCGCTGCTGCGCGTCCTCGACGCCCTGCAAGAACAATATGGTTGGACCGTGAATTACGAGGACCCGCAATATCCCGCCGGCGCCGACGCAGACGCGAACCCCGCGCCTCTTCCCCAGCGTCGCAGTCCGCGTGCGCGCAACTATGTGCGCGGAGGTTTCACCGCAGTTGTAGACGTGACGCCCACTCCTAATGGACCGCAAAATGGACGTCCCGATGAAAATGCGGTTCTCACTGCGATGGTGAACGCTTACAACCAGGGCGACGCCGGCTCGCAGTTCGAACTGCGGCGGCAGAAAGACGGACGCTTCGATGTGGTGGGTATGCTAGACGCTAGCCAAAACAGTGACGAATCCGGCGGAGCCCGGCAGGAGCCGATTCTCGATCTCCCCATCAGCCTGGAGACGCAGCGCCGAACCGCGAATCAGACCCTAATGGCGATCTGCCAAGAGCTGACCGAACAGAGCAAAATTGCCATTACTGCCGCCCTGATTGACGCCAATTCGACGCGGCAAGGAATGGGAAACGTGGTGGTGACGGTCGGCGGAAATCTGGCACCCGCTCGAACCCTGCTGGCGCAGACGCTGGCATCAATCGGAGAACGTCTGAGTTGGCGATTGCTCTACGATTCGGCGAGCAAGAGCTACCGGTTGGAAGTCACTGCTCCCGTCCCGTAGCGGGTCGCCGCAACTATTGCCTGATCGTCGATGCTTCTCGCGCCCGGGGGCGGGCCTAGGGCGTAACCGAGAAAACTGTGCCCAAGCCGTACTGTCCGCCCAGGCTGGTGGTGCCGTAGAGCACTGCGCCCTCGAGTATTAATCCTGCGGTGGTGTCGCCGCCGTCGTTGCCCCCGCTAAAGGTCCAGAGCACACTTTCCGTCCATACCGTGCTTTTCTTCGGCGGCGCCACCATTTCGAACACAACCCCGGAGTTCAACGCGCCCACTCCGGTCGTGCCGTAAAGATTGCCGGCAGTGTCGGCGACCACGCCGTAACGGGCATAGGCTCCGTCCGGACCATTGCCAAACTTGTAGAGGACGCTTTCCGTCCAAAGGGTACTGGGAGGTTTCGGCGGCGTCAGCGCGAAGACGGTTCCATATCCGCTCCCGCCCAGGCCAGTCGTGCCGTACAAAACGTTAAGTTTACCGACGATCACTCCTGCGTAAGGCTTGCCGCCGTCGGCGCCGCCGGTGAAACCGTAAATTACGCTCTCCGTCCAAACTCCGCCGGCGACAGCGGGAGGCTTCAATTCGAACACCGCTCCCTGCGAGCCAGGGCCGCCATCGAGAGTTGTGCCATACAACACTTTCGACTTGAGAACCACGCTGCCGTAAGGCTTTCCGCCATCGCTCCGCCCCGTGAAGCTATAGAGGATGGTCTCGGTATAAGGAGTGCCTTTTTTCTTCGGGGGTGTTAACTCGAATATCGTGCCAAAGCTTGACGCTCCGCCCGCAGGAGTCGTTCCGACGAGCGACGTACCGTCGAAAATCAGGGCGCTCGACGGATTGCTTCCGTCGGTCCCGCCTTTGAAGCTGTAAAGGACGCTCTCCGTCCATGCGCCGCCGGCCACAGCGGGTGGTGTTAATTCGAAGACTGTGCCGGAGTCAAATGCCCCGCCGCTCGCCGTCGTGCCGTAGAGATTTCCTTTCGCATCGGCAACCAGCCCGGCTTGTGGATTCGATCCGTCGCCAATCGATGGACCCTGAAAACTGTAAAGCACGCTCTCCGTCCAACCCGGCGACGAGATCATGAATACGGTGCCGCAGCCCGACCCCAAATTACATTTTGTGCTGTTGCCGCCTTCGCCCGTGGTGCCGTAGAAAACCCCCGCCGTTTTCTTGTCCGCGATCAGGCTGGCATAAGGATTGGAACCGTTACTTCCGCCCGGAAGGTTCAGTAATACGGTCTCCGTGCCGGCAAAAGCGCTGGTTGCAAGAGCAGTAATACCAATAAGAACGAGCACAACCGGCAAAACACTGACCGCCGATACATTGAAATGACGACGGTTCCGAGTTTCATTTTGCCTAAATTTCTTTGTCATAAACTTCTTCAGCATGATTGCGTCCTCTATTTGTCGGCTCTTGAGTTTGATAGTGTCGGCCGCGGAAGCCGCTCCCCGAGCGCTGCCAGTGCGTCCGTTTTCCGAGATTGCCTAGGGAATTGCAGTGACGCTCACCAGCGTCGCAGCCTGCATCGCCGCCTCCAGTGCACGACCCGCCAACACTTTTCCCGCACTCGAGGGGACCACTAGAATATCGTTTGCTTGCAGCGTTAAATCAGGCGCTTTCGCTTGCAGAATTTTCTTCAGCGCGACCGGAGTTTCCGTCGTGCCCGTCGGACCTTTACGCAAAATCCTCGTTCCGTTGAGTCGTGCGGTGCGGGTGGTGCCTCCCGCCAACGCGACCGCTTGTAAAACCGTCAGCCCGCCCGCGTCCATCATCAACCCGCTTGGCCTGCCCACGTCTCCCACCACGTACACGATATCCGCCTTGCGCACAATAATCGTGTCCCGCGGGAAAACCCGCACATTGCTCTCCGGATTGTCGCTAAGATTCCGCGAGACGGGAACTGTCATGGGATGATCGGGATCGCTGCGATGCGTCACCGTAATGTTGTGCCCGGCCTTTTCGGTCAGTCCACCCGATTCGGAGATCAGATCGAAAAGATGCTGCTCGCCAAACACCGGATAAACGCCGGGCTTGGCTACTTCTCCCAGCACGCTCGCTCCCTGCGAGGCGTATTCGGTCACGAACAGCGAGACATACGGATTCTTAAGGAAGGCGGAGAGCCGATGCTCGATCAAGGTGGCGGCTTCCTCCGTAGTCAGTCCGGCGACACGCGTCGGCCCGATCAGGGGACAGTAGATTTCGCCGGTGCTGGAGATTCGAGTCTTGGTAGTCAGGTCGGGCACGTCATACACTGTCAACTCGACCAAATCGCCGACCCCAAGCTGCAGCGAGGGATCGCTCTTCTGCGTGTGTGAAGGAGCGGCGTCGGAAGTGGGCTGATCCGCCGTCGCATCCTTATTATTGTTATTACTGTCGCTGTTGTTGTTGCTGACGTCCCCGTCCTTATTATTGCGGTTATTCTCGACAGTATTACGGCTGTTTTCCACCGAGCTGTTTTCGTTAGTCGTCGATTTCTCCTGGGCGCGCGCCAGCCTGGGCCCGGAGCACAGAAATACAACCCCTAGAAGCAGAGGAAAATAAGGCTTAGAAAAGACTCTTTTGGTGAATGTGTCCCAACCTCGAACCATAAGAAGAAACCTTGTGATCGAACTCCAGAAACCTACGGATACCCGCCTGGCCAGTCTGTTGGGAGAGAATTGCCGGGACCAGCCAAACCCTGAATTTCTTGCTTCGGAGGTCCGATCTGCGTGACACAGATGGAGATATGAGCCCACCCAAAACGTTATCCAATGGTAGTCTCGGGGTCCTTGCCAGTCAACCGTATTCGGTTGCCGAAACGAAGCTGGTTCGCGCGCGGTAACGCAGGCTCGATTGCAGGTCTACTAGCGGGTCTGATAGCGGAGTTACTTGGTGGCGCTGCTGGACGTCGATGCGGCCTTCGATTGGATCAAGCCGATTCCCAGGCCCCCGACAGCCCCCGCGAGCAACCCCAGGAGCACCAGCATGGGTATGTTCTCAAGCAGTCTTTTCTTCCTCGGCATGGCAGATTCTCCACGTGCAACATTCAAAATAACCGACCCATCTTAGCATTTATAATCTCGTTCTTAAATAGGCAACTCTACGTGCATTTACGGCAAAAAACTGCGATGTGTGCCCGGAAAAGCACGTTTGCTTTTCAACCAGCTTGCCTCCCTCAAGAGGCTGGTGCGCCGTCGCTAGGCCCCCGTTCTCGCCTCCATCCCTGTTGACATCGACTCCTGCTATCGTAGGAGGAGAGATGGATGAAAGACAAGACACGAGAAATATTCTTAAGAGGTGATTGCATGACCGAACCAACTTATGAGGAACTGAAAGCTCGCTTATCGGATCTGGAAAAGCAGGTCGAAACCAAGAAGCGAACCGGCGCCATCGAGTTTCGCGTCAGTGAGAAGGGCGGCGTCAGCGTTTACGGCCTCGGCCGCTTTCCGGTGACGCTTTACTACGAGCAGTGGACCAGGCTGCTCGATTCCGTTCCCGACCTGAAAGCTTTCATTGAAGAAAATAAGAGCAAGCTAAAGTTGAAACAGGCGTAGCGCTGATAGAGACCGAGAAACGGATGCCCGTCCATATTTGAACACTCCTGGATAATGGAGAAGGCCTTTTGTCCGCCGAAAGCATTCTCACCCAGCCGCCGCCTCCTCCCGATGAGCGCATAGCCTACGGCCCCGATCTGAATCAGTTTTTCGAAGTGCGCTTGCCACACACCGCCCCTCCGTACCCCGTTCTGCTGATGATCCACGGTGGCTATTGGCGGGCGAAATACGATTTGGCTCATGCCGGCCACTTGTGCGCCGCCTTGCGCGGCACCGGCATCGCTACCTTCAACCTCGAATACCGGCGGGTTGGGAATGAGGGCGGGGGCTGGCCCGGAACCTTCGAGGACATCCGATCGGCCTATCGATTTGTGCGACAAGACGCTGCCCGCTTTCGCGTCGACCTCGATCGCCTGGCCGTGGTCGGCCATTCCGCCGGCGGACAACTGGCGCTCTGTCTGGCAGCTCACGAGCTCTCTCTGCGCCGCGTAATCGCGCTCGCCGGCGTGGTCGATTTAAGGAAGGCGTTCGCATTGCACCTGAGTCACGACGCCGTGGCCGAATTCCTCGGAGGAAGTCCGAAAATGGTGCCCGATCACTACCGCGAGGCCGATCCCATGCAACTCAGCATCCCCCAAGCCCGGCAGTGGCTCTTACACGGCTCGGAGGACGATACCGTCCCGCCCCAATTCAGCCGCGATTATGCTTCTGCCAAACGGAAACATAAGACCCACGAGTCGACCACCTTGCTGGAAATTCCCCGCGCCGGACACTTTGACCTGATAAATCCCGCTTCCGACGCCTTTACCCAAGTGAAGGCGACGGCGCGGGCGGCAACGGAAAGCGAGTGATCCGGCTGCAGTCCTTTGCGCCCGATAAGGCACCCATAAGTGTCGGGATTATGACCGATCGTACAGCTGAGATTTTCACCGAAGCGAAATCGTTACGACGATTGCCGGCGTGAAGATCGAAAATCCGTTCCGAAATTGGAATGGTGCGCCCGGAGAGAATCGAACTCCCAACCTCATGGTTCGTAGCCATGCACTCTATCCAATTGAGCTACGGGCGCATTGCTGCTGAAAAGCGTCATCAAATTATAACGGAAACAAAGAGGTTGCGCCCGCTGCCCGGTCTACGCGCTCCAGTAAATTTGCGAG
This sequence comes from uncultured Acidobacteriaceae bacterium, assembly GCA_963746205.1. GTDB lineage: Bacteria > Acidobacteriota > Terriglobia > Terriglobales > Acidobacteriaceae > Acidiflorens. The sequence goes on from CAVVAP010000018.1 coordinate 15,207, forward strand.
CCGACGCATTCTTCCGAACGGCGTTTTGAGTAAAAGTTTCCGTTCCCACGCAAAAGCTACCCCACCGCGCGTTCTATGGATGCATGTTGGCAACGCCTTAGCGATGGCAACCGACATGCACTTCCTGGTGGCAGACGAAGTGGCGCGCAAGGGGGCATTCGGGAACTAACTTCGGCCAGAGGTCTTTCCGAGTGCCCCATTGCAATTCAGCCTTCCCCCGTTTGAAAATCAGGCAAGGGCCAACTGCTCCTGCACGTCGATGCCAGCCTGCCGCAACAACTTGGCCACAGAATCCCCCTTCAGGCGCGAGGCATCGAACAACACGCGAACCGTCTTTTCCGTTTCGTTGAACCGAATGCTCTGGATGCCATACACCTCGCGCACGCTGTCGATGGCGCGCAACTCCGCCTCACCCGGCGCACCCTGGTAGCGGTAAGCGACTTCTAGATACGTCATGCCGATCTCTCCCTGGGAAAAAGACTCCACAAATACTCTTTGAGTATCTAATAGTTGCGGCGTTCAGCCAAGCGACATTAGAGCCTTGCAGCAGCGCCTCGACTTCGCAAAGCAGGGCAATCTTTGGGAAAATTGGCGCGGCCCAAAAGTCGCAGCCAAACAGGTCGTAGCCAAAAATGGAGCTCATACCCGCCAGCCCGCCATCGCGTCCGACGGATCCCGTCTGCGGCATGGCTGTGAACCCGGCATCCACCCGGCACCACGCACTCCACAACGGCAAAGACTATTTTTTCTGCTCGGCTGGATGCCTCGCCAGCTTCCAGGCGAATCCGCAGAGGATTTTGTCCGCCCCACCCCAGCCCATGACTGCCGGACTCGTGTCTCTGGTCATTCCTGGGAAAAGCGGTACTGCGAAAAATGCTCCGGCCTCGGCTCCGGTTGCCATACCGAAATTGTCTGGCGGGCCACGCCCGAACTCGCGAATCTACGTTTGTCCCATGGACCCGGAGGTGCGTCAGGCCGATCCCGGCCCTTGTCCGAAGTGCGGCATGGCGCTCGAGCCCGAATTGCCCGGGCCGTCCGCCTCCAACAGCGAGTACACCTGCCCAATGCATCCGGAAATCGTGCGAGCCGAGCCGGGAAGCTGTCCCATTTGCGGGATGGCATTAGAGAAGCGCACCGTCACCCTCGAGGAAGAAAATCCCGAACTCCGCGACATGACGCGGAGGTTTTGGATCAGCCTGGCCTTGACCGCGCCCTTGCTCGCGATGGCCATGGGGAGCATGGTGTGGCCGCACTCGCCCCTCTCAGTCCGCCCATGGTTTCAGCCAAATTTCCAGCCATGGTTGGAACTGGTTCTCGGCACCCCCGTCGTGCTCTGGTGTGGCTGGCCGTTTTTTCAACGGGGATGGCTTTCGGTCGTCCACCGCAGCACCAACATGTTCACCCTGATTGCCCTGGGTGCGGGCGTGGCTTACCTGTTCAGCGTGGTGGCCACCGTGTTTCCTCAAATATTTCCGGCATCGTTTCGCGCTTCGTCAGCGGGCACGTCGGGCATGCGTCCCCTTGTCTACCCCGACGTTTATTTTGAAGCCGCAGCCGCGATTGTCACTTTGGTCTTGCTGGGGCAGGTGCTGGAGTTGCGCGCCCGCAGTCAGACTTCGAGCGCCATTCGTGCCCTCCTCGACCTCAGCCCGAAGATGGCGCGCCTGCTCTCCAATGACGAGGAGCGCGACATTGCGCTCGCCGATGTCAAGGTGGGAGATCGCCTTCGTGTCCGCCCCGGTGAAAAAATTCCGGTCGATGGCATTCTCCTCGACGGCGCAAGCACCGTGGACGAATCGATGATCACCGGCGAATCCCTGCCCGTGGCCAAATCGGTTTCGTCGCCACTCCTCGGCGCGACCGTCAACGGCAACGGATCTCTGGTCATGCGCGCCGATCGCGTTGGCGCCGACACCATGCTGGCGCAGATCGTGCAAATGGTCAGTCAGGCGCAGCGCACGCGCGCTCCCATCCAACGGCTTGCCGACAAAGTAGCAGGCTGGTTTGTTCCCGCGGTGATCGCAATTGCGCTGGTGACCTTCATAGTGTGGGCGACCATCGGACCGCAGCCGCGTTTCGCCCACGCCATCGTCAATGCCGTCGCTGTGCTGATCATTGCCTGTCCCTGCGCCCTCGGTCTGGCGACGCCGATGGCGATCATGGTGGGCACAGGACGCGGCGCGCGCGCCGGCGTGCTGATTAAGAGCGCGGAGGCGTTCGAGACGCTGGAAAAAGTCGACACCATCGTCTTCGATAAGACCGGAACCTTGACTGAGGGCAAGCCCCAGGTGGTCGGAATTTACCTGCCGGATAATTCCTCGAGAATCTCGCGAGACGAACTCTTGCGGCTGGCCGCCAGCGTAGAGCTCGCCAGCGAACATCCGCTGGGCGCCGCGATCGTCCGACAGGCGCGGCAAGAGAATCTGAACCTGAGCGAGCCCGCCAACGTTCAAGCCCTCCCCGGTCAGGGCATTTCCGGAACCGTGGAGGGCAAAACCGTCCTGATTGGAAACCGGGCCCTGATGAGCGATACCGACGGTCTACTAGACGCGGACCTGATAACCGAAAATGCGAATGAAAGCGCGAGTGAGAATAAAGTTGAGAATGCTAGTCAAATCGCGAACAAAATCGCGCCGGCCAGCGGCGTACCCGACCGATCGACCATCATTCACGTTGCCGTCGATGGCCGCAATGCCGGCTCCATCGCAATCGCCGATCCGCTCAAGGCCTCTACTCCCGCCGCATTGCGCGACCTGAAAGCGCGGGGCATCCGTCTCGTCATGCTTACGGGCGACAACCCGGCCACCGCCCGCCAGATTGCCGGAAGACTTGGCATCCAGGACTTTAAGGCTGGAGTCCTGCCCGCGCAAAAGGCCGAAATCGTCAGGAGTCTGCAACAGCAGGGTCGCGTCGTCGCCATGGCCGGCGACGGCATCAACGACGCGCCCGCACTGGCGCAAGCAAACGTTGGAATTGCCATGGGGACGGGCACCGACATTGCCATGGAAAGCGGCGGCATCACTCTTGTGAAAGGAGATCTGGAAGGGATTCTGCGCGCCCGCAAACTGAGCCGGGCGACCATGCGCAACATCCGGCAGAACCTGTTTTTCGCGTTTGTTTATAACTCGGTCGGAGTGCCCATCGCCGCGGGAGTCCTCTATCCTGTCTTCGGGTGGCTGCTCAGCCCCATCCTGGCCGCCGCCGCCATGAGCTTCAGTTCCGTTTCGGTCATCGCCAACGCGTTGCGGCTGCGGCAGGTCAAGCTCTAAGCGTTTCTACTTGCGCAACAGGTCTCCCAGCGCTTGCCGCATGACCTGGCCGCCGACTTCCGCGATGGAAGTCGTGAGCGGAATCTCCTTCGGGCAAATTTCCACGCAATTCTGCGCGTAGCCGCATTCCTGAATGCCGCCGTCGCCCATGAGCGCCGACAACCGCTCGCGCTTCAGGGCCGCGCCCGTGGGATGCGTATTGAACAGCCGCACCTGCGAAATGGCCGCCGCGCCGACAAATCCCGTGTCGTCGTTAAACTGCGGACAAGCCTCCATGCAGCAGCAGCACGAGATGCAGTTCGATAGCGGATACGATTGTTCCTGAGCCGCCATGCTGACGCGAGGCCCCGGACCAAGATCGTAAGTCCCATCGACCGGAACCCACGCCTTAACCTTCTTAAGGTTTTCAAAAAGCACGCTGCGATCGACTGCCAGGTCGCGCACCACGGGAAACTTCGAAAACGGCTCCAATTTGATTGGCTTTTCGAGATTGTCGAGCAGGGAAGAGCAAGCCATGCGGGCGCGTCCATTGATCAACATGGCGCAGGAGCCGCAGATTTCCTCCAAACAATTCGAATCGTAGGTGACCGGCGTGGTCGCCTTACCCTCGCGAGTCACAGGGTTAGCCGCGATCTCCATGAGCGCCGAAGTGACGTTCATGTTCGGCTTGTAGGGGATTTCGAACTCTTCCCACGACGCACGGGCATCGGGGGTGGGTTGGCGCTTGATCTTAATGATTACGGATTTTGTGTTTAGCATGGGTCTGGAATCTCAGTTCTTGCTTTCCATCTTGAATTCGCTCACTGGTTGCGGTTCGCTTTCTCTGCCTGGAGGGTTCCACGGATCCTCATGTCGCCCTTTCCAGTAACCGAAAATACTCAGGATGAAAACCGCCGCCCATCCTAGTGTCTCCCAGTCCCAACGGCCTCTGCTGAAGGCCCGGGCGCTTCCGGCGGAGAGGCTGATCCCGGCAATTACACGTCCCTCAGTGCCCTGCGTCATTCGGTGATGCGCCGATTTGGCATTTCATCGAACATCTGGTGCGCCTCTTGCTCAGACACAGCTTCTCGAAACGAAACGCCCGCGTGCCCGCACTATTCTCTGTGCGTGTGCAGGCGGACAAGAGTGTCCGCCCCATACGGGCATTAATACTTCCGCGGCCGCGGCGGAATCAAACTCGCGTCCACCGCCTCAAACTCAAATTTCGGTTCATCCAAGTCCGGCGCAAAAGTCGCTTTCGTAGTCTTCATCCAATTCACATCGTCGCGCTCCGGGAAATCGGGCTTGTAGTGCGAGCCGCGCGACTCGTCGCGCATGGCCGCGCCCTGTGCCACCACCCGCGACAACTGCAGCATGTTGTAGAGCTGGCGCGTAAACGCAATCGTCGTGTTCGCCCACTGCGAGCGGTCGCTCAGGTTGATCTTCCGGAAGCGATGCAGCATATCGACAATCTTCGCGTCCGCCGCTTCGCACTTTTTGTTGTAACGGATCACGGTGCAGTTCTCCGTCATCAGCGCTCCCAGCTCCCGCCATATGAGGAACGGATTTTCGTTGCCATCGGATTTCATCAGCCCGGCATTAATATCGAGCTGCCGCTTTCTTTCCGCGTCAAAATGGCCATTGGCCGGCGCAGCCGCAAGGTTTTTCGCGTAATTCACGGCGTTCGGGCCCGCCGTAAAGCCGCCGAAGATGCACGACACCAGACTGTTCGCCCCCAACCGGTTCGCGCCATGGTATTGATATTCCGCCTCGCCAGCCGCGAAAATTCCCGGAATGTTCGTCTGCTGCTGGTAATCGATCCAGAGTCCGCCCATGGTGTAATGCATGCCCGGAAAAATCTTCATCGGCGTGTCGCGCGGATCGTCGCCGACAAACTTCTCGTAAATTTCCAGGATGCCTTCCAGCTTGCGATCGAGAATTTTGCGGTCGATGTGCGTCAGGTCGAGATAGACCATCGGCTTTCCGTCGATGCCCAGGTTGTACTCGAACACCACTTTGAAAATCGCGCGCGTCGCCACATCGCGCGGCACCAGGTTGCCGTACTTCGGATACCACTCCTCGAGAAAATACCAGCGCTCGCCCTCGGGAATGGATTTCGGATCGCGCTTATCGCCCGGAGTCTTGGGCACCCAGACGCGTCCACCCTCGCCGCGTGCCGACTCCGACATCAAGCGCAGCTTGTCTTCGCCGGGAATGCAGGTCGGGTGCACCTGAATAAACTCGCCGTTAGCGTAGAACGCGCCCTGCTGGTAAAGCGCCGACTGCGCCGACCCCGTGCACACCACTGAATTCGTCGACTTGCCGAAGATGGCGCCACAGCCCCCGGTTGCGATAATGACGGCGTCGGCGGGGAAGGTGCGGACTTCCATGGTGCGCAAATCCATGGCGCAGATTCCGCGAGCCACATGGTTGCCATCCAGAACTGCCGACAGAAACTCCCAGTGCTCGTACTTTTTTACTTTGCCTTCCGCTTCGTGCCGCCGCACTTGCTCGTCGAGCGCGTAGAGAAGTTGCTGGCCCGTGGTTGCTCCCGCAAAAGCTGTCCGGTTATATAAAGTGCCGCCGAAACGGCGGAAGTCAAGCAGCCCCTCCGGCGTGCGATTAAACGGCACGCCCATGCGGTCGAGCAGATCGATGATCCCCGGCGCGGCTTCGCACATGGCCTTCACCGGCGGCTGATTGGCCAGAAAATCTCCGCCATAGATCGTGTCGTCAAAATGCTTGTAGGTGGAATCGCCCTCGCCCTTCAGGTTCTTGGCGGCGTTGATGCCGCCCTGCGCGCATACCGAGTGCGAGCGCTTCACCGGGACAATCGAAAACAGGTCAACTTCTCCGCCCATTTCGGCGATCTTGATGACAGCGGCAAGGCCCGCGAGCCCTCCACCCACGACGATGATTTTTGCTGCGCCCATTTCCAGAAATCCGATCTCAATCGATGTTCGTAGTTAGTAGCGAGCGGCCCTTCCTAACACCTAAAACCTAACACCTGACACCTAAAGCCAAATCAATGCCGATTCATTACAATCCCGTCCGAACTCGAACTCGAATCTAAATGCTGCAGCGGCGTCCTGAAAAATCCGCTCATGCTCAGCCCGCCCAGCGCAACTAAGCCGAGAGCCAGCGCCAGGCAAACGTAGCCAAAGCGGCGTCGGGCTCTTTCTCCCACCGTGATCCCCCACTTCGCCGCGAACAGCCACAGCCCGTAGCTGAAGTGCCAGGACGCGGCAATGATGCCGACGCAGTAAAAGGCCACCATCCACGGATTCTGAAATTCTTGCTGCACTTTGGCGAACGCCTGCATCCGGATGCGCCGCCAGCACCGTGCCCGTGAAGCGCAGGTGATACGTGTGCTGCGCCATGTAAGCGAACGCAAGGATGCCCGTCCAGCGCTGCGCGGTGTAGAGCCAGTTTCCCGACCAGGGATACTCGGCCACATTCGTTTCGCCCCGATACCAGATGTAAATGCCATACAGGCCGTGATAGAGAATCGGAATCCAGATGAAAAACAGCTCCATCAGAAAAACGCCCGGCAGGCTGTTCAGGAATTCGACTTGCTTGCCATAAGCGAGCGGGCCTTTAAAGGCCTCGGCATTCGAGATGAAGTGTTCCAGAAGAAAGGCGCCGATGGGCACGACGCCGCTGAGAGAATGCAGGCGGCGCAGGAAGAAGGAAGTTCCCTGCGCCGGCGCGCAACGGCGCAACCCCGGGTTTTACGTTGGGAGCGACTGGATTGGCGGTAGATGCCACGATGGACGGCTCCTTACAAAAGACAGCTGCAGACTCGCGAAGTTGCAAACTAACCATTATCGTTTCAGCCGACGACGCCGTCAAGGCAATCTCCGCTCATCGCCCGGCAAAGGCGCTTTCGACAGCTCACCATACCATTCCAAGAACGCGCGAAAAGCCGCGCCCCGATGGCTGTGTCGCGCCTTCTCCTCCGAGCTCAGTTCCGCGAAAGTCTTGCCGATTGCAGGAAAATAGAACAGTGGATCATATCCAAAGCCGTAGTTTCCTCGAGGCATATCGAGAATCACCCCTGCCGCGGTGCCGCGGAAAGTCCGCGCCACGCGCCCATCGCGCGCCGCCGCCAGCACGCACACAAAGCGCGCTGTTCTTTCCTGCGGCGGAACATTCTTTAGCTCGCGCAGCACGCGCGCATTGTTCGCTTCGTCGTCGGTGTTGCTCTGCGCCGGGTGCGTTTCCGTGCCCCAGGCCGCATAGCGCGCCGAATATACCCCCGGCGCGCCGCTCAGGGCATCGATCTCCAGCCCGGAATCGTCGGCGAGAATCAGTTCTCCGGGAACCGCCAGACTGTAAGCAGCGGCTTTCTTGCACGCGTTCTCCTCAAAGGTGAGGCCGTCTTCCACCACCAGCGGTAGGGAAGAAAAGTTCGGAATGTTGGTTATCGTGATGCCGCAGCCCAGGGCGGCTCCGGCAAAGTCGAGAAGCTTGCCGGGGTTCGAAGTGGCTATGAGAACGCTTGCGTGCATGGATAATGGGTGAATCTTAAACCACCGGCGTAACGGTAACCGAGGAAAATCATAAGCGTGAGAAATTCCTCCGCCGCGAACGCAAGCTGAATAAAGCCAGTAGCCCCAGGCTGATGAGCGACACAATACCGCCAGCCTCGCGATCCGGCGTGCGGCAAAAGTCTACGCGCACGTCGTTATCTCCCGCGGCGATGGGGATTACCATGATGCCGGTGACCTCGGCGCTCGTTGCGTCGGTGTGCTTCCCGTTGATGGTTACGTTCCACGCGGGATAATTGAATAGTCGTAAGCTCAGAAGTTGCGGCGCGGCGGTGTGGACGGTGAAATGCTTTTCCGTTTGCGCCCACTTCAGAATCGTGCCCGGAACCGGCGCTCCCGAAGCGTCGCTCAGCAGCGGCAGTGCCTTGTTCAACTCGTAAGCGTCGGCCCCGGCCGGCACATATTCGTCGGTGCCCTCGTAGCCGCTGCCATCGGCCACGGCGCGGCTCATCTCGCGGATGTCAGCCGCCGTGTCCCACCACGGAGGCTGTATGCGGTAGCCCGCCACGATCAGGACCGCCAGGAGAAACGCATAGGTGAAAGCACGCCAACGCCAGCGCTTTATGGCCAGGGTAAAAAGCATCGCCAGAGCTGCATTCATGCACAGTAGCCAGCGGAAGGGAAGTTGCATGAAACGAAGTTTCGGCAGATGCTGCCACGCGAAACTGCTCACCGACAGCATCAATAGCGCGCTGCCCGCTCCCCACACGGAGAGCGGCAACCACGCCCGATCCCCTGGTGAAGTGTCCACATCTGAACTACGCTTCGCACCGCCGCGAATTTTTCTGGCGGAGAGCACGACTGCCAATATCAAAACCAGGATTTCGCTCAGCCCTATTGCCGACACCAGGAGATTGAACCGATTGTGCTCCACGTCCGCGATGGTGGTGAAAAGAAAGTTGTCCTGCGGACGTACTCCGGGCGATAACACTTCGCCCACGTTGATCCATTTTTGCTCGTACGTTGCCGGCACCAGATAGAACGAAGCCAAGCCCGCTCCCAGCAGAATCGCGAACATCGCGCGCCAGACAATCCGCCCTGACTTCGTCCGCCATGCCGCATCTTGTTTCGCAGCTTCTCTCAGCGCCAGCAACACCACCAGCCCGGCCGCGGAATACTGGATCATCACCGCTGCCGGAGCATTCGTCAGCCAGGCCGCCGCCAGCGTAACACCGAGGCGCAGCATCGGGGCAGCGCCCGGCCCGTCCAGCTTTACCACGTACAGCAGGACCAGCGGCAGCAGCGCCGCTGCCAGCAATTCGGCGTAAGCGCTTCGCCAGTAAACGATCAATAAGTGATAAGGGTTCAGGGCGTAGAACACGCCGGCAAACAAAGCCTCCGACGCAGGCAGCCACTCCCGGGCCAGGCGGTACATCGACGCCCCTGCCAGCGATAACGCAATCCAGCAGTAGGCGCCCGGCGCCAGCTTCCACGGCAGAATGGCGCCGAGCGCGGCCCCCAGCGCCCACGAAGCGGGAGGATAGAAAAGGAAGCGAGCCTCGCCATATCCCCAGTGCGCCATCGCCGCCCAGCGCGGATACAGGATGCCCTGCTGCCATTGGCCGATCACTTCCGTCCAGGAAAACAGGTGAAATTCGAAATCATGACCCGATGGAATTCCCCGCCAGAAAAACGGTGCGAGGGCAAGCAGGCATGCGCCACCGAGGACTACCGCGCGCGAGATCGTACGCCTGAGCAAAAGGGCCTTTGAACCAGCAAAAACGCAGAGCTTTCCAAAGATGCACAGCGAGCCGACTCCGTTGAGCGGAGGGCAAGCCCGTCTCTTCAGAAAGGCAATTCTATAGAAATTATCGGAAAATTCACTGCGGCGAAATGATTGCGCAGCAATTTCGCGCTATTTTCGGTCTAACGAGGCGGTAAAGAATCCTGTGCCGGGTTGGCGGATAAGACGGGGCGTCAATCCGGCCCTCGATTCGCGTCGAATTTCACCCATATTGATGCTATTGGCCGGCGCTGGCAACCGATCTCTGCCCGTGCATCTCGGCCAGAAAGGCTTCTTCCTCCAGGCCATTTCCAGTTCGCAGCAATTCCAGCAGCGGGTCTTCAGTTGCGTTTTCAGCCGCGCCTTCGTCCGATTTGGCTGTGCCCGCTTCACCGCCACTGCCGACCCGTCCGCGCAGGGAAGCTTCCAGTTGGGGAGTAGCTCCGGGCTGGTCGGCTAGAAGTTCGATAAACTGCGCGACCCGTGCGCGTTGCTCTTCGGTACGGGCGGGGAATTCGATCCCCATACCGTGTCCCGGATGCATAATCCGCACCAGACCTTCGCTGTGAATCTCAAGTCCGGCGGCGCGCAGGCACAGGTCCACAGCGGATCCTTGGGGAAAGGGTGACCGCGTTTCCACATAACAACCGCCCAGGCTGAGATCCGTCAGATGGCAGGAGCTGATCGCATCGGCGTCTTCCTCGGACGAATCGTGCGATCGGGCCCCGAGCCAGGCGTTCAGCTGCTCTTGTGTCTTGGTGTCCATTCTCACAAACCGAAGGCCGCTTTGCCCGTTTGCGGCGCTCCATGAAACCTCCGCCTCGCTGCCGATTGCGGCGCCTTCCGGCAGGTCAAAAGCGACTCGAACAGCGGCCCCGGTTACAAGCGGCTTGGCCGACAGCACATCCATGCCGCTCGTGCTCAAATCGAGCAGGATGGCTTCCGTCGCCTGGTGCTGCCCCACATCGATACACACCGCCGCCTGCACCGCCACCCGCAAGGCTTGACGTCGTTCGCGTTTTAACACGGCCGAGGCGGCAAGCAAGCTCTCGTGCGCTTGTTCCCGGGCCAGCGGTTTGCTGAGAATGAAATGCGCGCCCGCACTCAGGATGGCGCGCGTCCGCGAAGCGTCTTTCAGGAGTGCGATGCTGATGGGAGGATTGCGGTCTGGTCGGCAGGCGAGCCGACGGCAGGCTTCGAGCAACGCCGAAGCGGCTGTCGCGTGCTTGGAATCTGCGTCAAAATCAGAGTCAAAGTCAATGACGACCAGGTCGAAATGTTCTTCCCCTAGTCGCGCCACCGCGACATCGCCGGCTTCCGAACGATTCGCCGCAATCCCCAGGAGAGCCATCTCCTGAAGCAACGTTTCCGCGGTCAGGTCGTCCCTGGACACCAGCAGCGCTTGCAATATCATGAGAATCGGTTCTGCGCCTTGCCCCCGCCTCTACGGCCAGCGCGGAGTGATACTGCGTCCCGTCTTCGGCGCGGTGGGCGCGGTGGGCGCGGGGGACGCGGATTGAGATGAGGCATTGGCAGCCATCGCCTGGGGACTTTCCTCGTACACTTCCGAGAGCACTGCGGGGTCGTCCTCGGCGTCATGATCGGCCAGCAACGGCGCCACTTCGCGTAGTTTCTCGACCGCTTGCTGCAGCATCTCGATCTGCTTGCCCAACTGCGCGTACTGCGCCTGCTTATGCCGCAGAACCTCGTGGATATCCTTCATAGGACCCCCTGCGGCTGACTCTAGGTTTGCATGAAGATAAGGTCAACGGCAAAGCCCTCTTGGACGGTTACCGCGGTAATGCACGACGGGGCGGGGAATCGTGAAATGGCCCGGGGCGTGGCCACCCCGTTGTTGCCAGGCTTAAAATCAAAAACCCCGCCTTTCGGCGGGGTCATGAGTTGAGTGTTTTGGGCGAACCCAACGACAGTTAAGTACGACCATCCCTACGAGACAACAAACGTTAAGCGCTGATGAGCTTGCGCCGGAACAAGCCAGCGATACCCACCAGTCCCGTTCCCAGAAGTCCCAGCGTGCCAGGCTCCGGTACGGTCAACTGCGTCGTGCCTACACGGATGTGCCCGATGCCCTTGGCAATCTGCGCCGGAACGCTGTAGATGGTTTGCGTCGTGGTTCCGCTTATCGTCGTTCCGTTCCACAACGTACCAGTGATTTTACCGGTTAGAGTATAGGTGAGCTTTTGGCCAACCTGGCTGACCAGCGTCCAGGTGATCGGACCGACAAAGCTGCCGGTAAAGATCGTGCCCTTCGGCTGTCCATAATTCCCCCGACCCTTGACGATAAACGTCGATCCGGTGGCCGAAAATGTGCCGCCGGTTGCGATCGAGCCGCTGATCAAAGCGCCCGTGGTGAATTTCACGGAACCGAGGGAATGCCCCTTGGGAGCGGTAATGCTGTTGAAAATCTGAAGTTGCGATCCCACCGAAGTGATGCCCGAGGTCGTAATCGAAATCGACCCAAAGTGATTGGTGAGATCAATACCATCCGCCCATGCGGCCATCGGCAGCGCTAGTGCTAGTAGTGCCAGAATTACCACTCGCCTCATTTTGTATTCCTCCCAGTTTTTCTTTCTACAACACACCGGCCCCTAAAACTATCGCGAGGCGCGGTTCGCCCAAAACTCCAGCTGCACTTGCACATCCAAAACGCTCAAACTTTGTTGTCCTTTTACATCAACCACTTAGAACCAACCACCCAACTGTATTGCAGGCTCGAATGCAATCCGCTGCACATTAGCGCCACTCGTCTTACCTACATTCGCAGGATGCTCTATGCGCATGCGTTAAATCCATGAGCGCCGAGGAATTGAAATCAGTGGGGGGGGAACCACGCCACCGGCCAAAAAATAACCCCGGCGGACCGCTTTCAAAGCTTGCTGCGACCGACCTCGTATCCAATCGCGACGGTAAGTCAGAGTACCATTCTCCCACTATTTTGCAAGTGGCTCGATGGTGCAAGAAAGTCCTCGCAAGTGGCATTACCAACGCCCCTCACCAAGTGCCAATAGTACCCTGCGCTGCCCCGTGTGATGGTTTGGTTATTCTAGCTCAAGTCATTGAGTAAAGGAAGATTATTGGCAGCACGTCCGGCCCCTTTCGAAGCCACGCCGTCGTTACCCTTCCATAACTCCTGCAGCGATCTACTGGCCTTGGTGTCGGTTCCTCCTCCTTTCCACGCCGCCCCATCCAAAGCCAGCCTTCAGCCGCGCGCGGCGCGAAAGTCGCGGGGCTACTATCCCGCACCCGTAATCAGTTCGCTCGGTCTGCTGAGATCGACTGCGCCCGCATCGCCGCTCATAAAATAGCGCAACCCATTATGACCCCTGCTTCGCACCTCAAACGAAAGCGCCGTGTGCTCCGCCCCGTTTTCGTCGCGCGCGACCCCGGTCTTGAATCACTTTGGTCGCGGAATCAGTTCCGCGTGCGGAAGATTCGCTCTTCGTCTTCGGCAAAACCGAGGTCAAAGTCAACAGCTTCCGCTTCACGCTTTCCACGATAACGATTGGCCTGATCGAATCCCTTGCATTTCTGAGTCGTCTTATCTCTTGCGGGATCACCCTGCGCGGGAATGCCGAAATATATCGCCGCGTTCGCACGCTCAGCCAGTGCTTCTTCTCGAACGGCCCTCACCTTTTTGCGCGAAGAATCAAATTTAAGTCTTGTCGATCAGATTTCTCCGGAGGATCGGCTGGCAAACTAAGCTATGCTGGTTCCGGGCGAGTAGCATCATGGGTACTGGTTACCTACGTTCGTTGCCCGTGCGCGTCCACGAAATCTATAATTTCCTATCCGCCCAATCGACCCGAGGAGTGCATGTCAGAGGCAGCGAGCACATCCCCAATTCGTCTGTCGCAAGAGCTGACTATCTTCCACGATGTCGCCAAGGCTCTGACCTCTTCCCTTAACCTCGATTCCATCCTGCAAACCATCATGGAAAAAATGGCGGAATACTTTCGCCCCGATACCTGGTCCCTGCTCATGGTCGATGAAGAAAAGGACGAACTGTATTTCGCCATCGCGGTCGGGGCGGCGTCGGAGGCTCTTTCCAAGGCGCGTCTGAAGGTGGGGGAGGGAATTGTCGGCTGGGTGGCCCGCCACGGCCAGCCCCTGATCGTGCCCGACGTGCAGGCCGATCCGCGCTTTTCATCCCGCCTCGACGAAATTACGCGTCTGCAGACGCGTTCCGTCATCTGTGTGCCTCTGCGCTCCAAACACCGCGTCCTCGGCGTCATCCAACTGGTCAACGCCAACGCCCAAATGAGCGAGCAGGAGTTGTTTTTTCTGCAGGCTTTGTGCGATTACGCCGCGATTTCCATCGAGAATGCCAAGGCCGTCGAAAAAATTCAGGAACTCACGATCACCGACGACTGCACCGGCCTCTTCAACGCCCGCCATTTGCACAAGACGCTCGAAACCGAAGTCTATCGCTCGGCTCGCTTCGGTTACCAGTTCAGTGTGATCTTTATCGACCTCGATCACTTCAAATCGGTCAACGATACCCATGGCCACCTCGTCGGCAGCCGTCTGCTTGCGGAAGTCGGATACCTTGTCAAGGCGCAGTTGCGCTTGATCGATTTTGCTTTTCGCTACGGTGGTGACGAGTTCGTCATTCTCCTGCCCCAGACCAGCAAAGATCAGGCAGTAGTGGTTGCCAGGCGGGTGCAGGATTCTCTGCGCTCCGGAGTTTTCTGCACCGAACAGGGTTTGAACTTGAACGTGCGCGCCAGCATGGGACTGGCCACGTTTCCCCACGATGCCCGCACCCCCCATGACATCATCCGCCAAGCCGATGAAATGATGTACATGGTGAAGAATTCCACCCGTGACAACATCGGCATAGCCTCCCAGGGACTCATGGAGCCGTAGCTGCTCCGCTGCGCAAGAAAATTTCGTTCTAATGCGCCCCTTCGACCCGGTAAGTTTCCATGCTGTGGCAGTGCAACGGATCCGTCAACTCAAGCGGGCAATCGTAGACGTGCACCAACAAGCGGGGAGCGGTCTGGTTGATGGCTGAGGTCAGCCCGCCCGTCATCAGCAGAGGTTTGGTGGCGTAAGTCTGGCGCAACACTTGTCCCTGGCTGTGCACGTAATCTTCAAATCCCAATGAAAGCGGAGGCACCGGATCGCCGCTGTTGATCACCACGGTAACGGATTTCACCTGCCCGCTGCGCACCAATCCATCCCACTGTTCCAGCGCCTCTTGCGTGATTTGCGGACCGTAGAGCACCACGTTTTCCGCCTTAACATCCTTTTTCTCCAGCGCCGCCAGGCAAACCATCGCCCCGTTACTGTGGCAGGCCAGGTCATTAAAGCTGCGTCCCCTCAGCGATGCGTAACCCGGCATGTTCTCGATGGAATACCTGCCTTCCGTGAATTCATCGTGGCTGATCACCCGCTTCACCAGATCCCAGCCGAAGTCGGTATCCGCGGCGATGCCGATCACGAAATTGTAATGCTGAAAATCGATCGCATCGGAGTAGGGATGCGCCGTCTCCGGATCGCCTCGCGAAAGGTTGGCGAGCCTCTCCTGCTGCGCCAACATGGCCTTCGCTTTCGCAATCAGCGCCGGTGTCGCATTGGGCACGTTATAGCCGACGATCCATCCTGTGCCGCCCACGAGCCCATTGCCCGAGGCAACATATTGGCGATCGCTTGAAGTCGCGGCCGGAGTCGTTACCGAATGCGGCGTCGGCAGCGCGATGGGGCTGCCCTCGCGCGAAGGCGTCTTCAGATTTGCTACCACTGCATTCGGTGAGAGACCGCCAACCGTCGACGTTTGGGGCGCGCCGGAAAATACCGCCAATGCCGCCGCCGCTTGATCGCGGCTGGTCGAGAGGTGAACCTGGGTCGAGTCAAACCCCTGGCGCGCCAGGACGGCTGCATCCTCGTCCGTCTTGGCGGCAGCCAGCATCTGGTTGAAAGCCTGTTGCTGCTCCACCGATGGCGTGATGGCTTGGAGTTGACCCTGGGCAACCGCAATCGCGCTCTTGTCGGCTTCGACGTGCGTCTGCGCCGCCTGGTAATCCTGGGCGGCATTGGCATTAGCCTGCAGCGCCTCCCGGTAATTCTGATTTGCCTGCTGGAAATTTTGCACCCGCGGGTCGGACGACGGTTCACTCAACGTGGGATTCTGCGCGGCCGCTTGCAGCGCCGTATCCTGAGCGACGACCCGCTCCGGCCCATTTAGAGTTTGCGCGGCTTGCGCCATCGCGGGAGCTTGACTCGGCTGCACTCCATTTAAATAGATTCCCGGTAGCCCGGGCATGGCGTTCGCATTTCCCATGTCTCCGCTGGATGCGCCTTCCGCCGGGCCCCCGACGTAAATTCCCGGCAGACCCCGAATCCCGTAAGGTTTGGCGTCGCTACCGGGCGCGCCTCCGTCCCCATTCGCGGCGGAAGGCGTGCCTGCCGGACCGCCCACATACAACCCGGGAAGGCCTGGAATGCCATAGCCGCCACCCAATTTCATTTTCAAATCGTCAGGGCTGGATGAATTCATGCTCTTCAGCTGCAAATCCTGGCCCGTATTCATGGCTTTCAGAGAAAGGCCAAACGGTAAACCCTCCAGCTTCAAGGTCTGACTGAGGCGGGCAAACATCGCGTCCAGGCGCTGCTGCTCTGCGATGCGCCGCTGCTCTTCGAGCGCCTGCTGCTCCTGTTGCTGGCGGAGTATGGCTGCGTTCATTAACTGCTGCTGGCGTTGCGCTTCGGCGGAATTGGCAAACATCGAACTGATGAACGACGTCGCCGCTCCCTGCATAAAACTGCTGACCATGGGATTCGTGGTCTTGCTCACAATCATCAGGTTGACGCTGTTGGTCAGCATGTCCTGCTTGAAATTTCCCGTGTTGGAAATGATTGCTCCACCATTACTGGATGTTGACGATGAACCTGCCGTCCCGCAAAGGTCCGCCGCCGTAACGTTAGGGCCGGAGATCGCGGTATTCGCCGGAATGGTCCGGCCATCGGCGCAATGCACCGGCACTCCCGTGCGCCATGGTCCCACTGCCGTCGCCGGGGGAGTATCCTGCGCCCACGCCGCGCTCAAGCAGACGCCGCCGGCGATCGCGGACAAAATCGCCGCAACCGCACTGGCCCTCTTGTGTGCGCTTATTTTCATGGTGCACCTCGAAGCTCGTGCAATGCCCGGATTCGCGTCTTCGGGGGCGGGAGGAACTCAGATTCGCGCCTCTCCCGATTGCAGTCAAGGTGCCGGCCGTACCATGCCCGGCAGCCATACTCGCCACCCGCTGTGCCTCCTTACCCATTCTTTCTGGATAGTTCTATCCCGGTGTGGGGCGAACCATAAGGCGAACCATAAAACGAGAGTAGCGTTGGACGTGCCAAGTTACCAACGTTAGGTGTCGAGGCAAATCTGCCTTGCCCGACTGGTTTCGATTTTTTTACGCTGGTCGGGGATTGCCCTAATTCAGAGGCATCGTTCAGGAGCCAGGAATGCGCGTCACGAGCCGCTTCGTCAAGAATTTTGTTTTGTGCCTGGGATCGCTTTTGTTGCTGACCCCGGTTTCATTCGCCCGAAAAATCAAAGAATTTGTTCCGGCCGACAGGGCGGAAGCCGTGACCTGGGTGGAGCAGGGCCTCAACTGGGGCCTGAAGAACGTCAAAATCACCGATCAATATATTTTCTATACCTCCGAAGACGGTAAATATAATTACGGCATCGCTCTCGCCCGTCTGACCTGGACCAAGTTCTCCAACGAAGCGAACGGCCGGTACATGATGGCACGCGTCACCTGGCAGGATTATGCGCACGACAATCCCGAGTACGTACAGCGCCCGTACTATCGCGGAGGCGAAACCAAGGACGAGAAACTGAAGGCGGGGCTGGACTACCTGGCGGGATTTGCGCGGGGACAACTGAAAGCCCAGCTGGACGCGCAATTCGTCGCCTTCAAGACGCAAGCGCAAGCCTGGCGCGAGGCTGCCGTGAAGCCCGCGATGCCGGAAGCGGCGCGCGAACACCAGGTGCTGGCAGAATATGCCTTCAAGGAAAAAGACACCGACAAGGCTATCAAGGAGTACTCTGCCGCGCTCGACATCTTTCCCACCTGGCCGGAAGGGCAATTCAATCTGGCGACGCTGGCGGGGGAAAAGAAGTTCTACGAGACCGCCATCTTCCACATGAAGGAATATCTGGAACTAGTTCCAGACTCGCCCGATGCGCAAGCCGCCAAAGACAGCGTGATCATCTGGAAAGACAAAGTAAGCTCACTCTACTCCGCGGACGCTGCCGACAATGCTCCGGCGCAGCTTCAAAACGCCAGGTTCAAATCAAAATAAGCCTCGGTGAAGTGGAAAAATGGTGTAAGTCTCCCGAACGGAAGACAGCGGACTGCAGTGTTCAATAATCGCTTCATCGCCTGAACGCCGCAAGATCTGTCACCGGTCTCGCTTCTGCAACTTCCCCGGTAGATCGGTTTTCGGCTGAATGTCGCCTGCATCCGGCTTCCACGTAAACGCATTGGCCGACGCCGCGGGATTCACTCCGAAGTCCCACACATAGAGATTCATCCCTTCTTTTCCCATCATCTCTGCGACTGCGTATTCGCCCGTTGCCAGCGGTTCGGTCGGCGTAAGTTTCAGCCAGCCTCCAGTCATCATCGTGACAGTCGAAGCGACGAACCGTTCGTCCGTTTTCGTTTTACCCGTGACCGCGACTTTCACCGAACCCGCAACGCGCTTGCCGCCCCTGCTCTCCATGCGAATGATCTTGAAGCGTTCCGCAAGCGGAAGGGGCGCGGTGCCTCCGCTGGCAGCGGCTACCTTTGTCTCCGCCCCCGCCTTTAGGTCATCACTCCCATTGATATTGATATTGATATAGAGCGAAGGCACGGCGGTATGGGATTGAATCTTGGCATGGGCCTCGCGTAACTCAATCGTCTGTTTCGCCCCAGCCAGCGGATTGATCGCAGCCCGCAAAATATTCGATTTCGTGTTGTTCCCCAGTTCACCACCCGACTGCTGCAATTCCGCCAGTTGCGGTTGATTCTGATAAGTATCGAGCACGAAAATGCCGCCCTCGTCCGGCAATCGCAAGCCGGGTGCCACCTCGGGTGCGCGGGCTTGTTCAGTTTTGCGTTCCGAATCGATTTCCTTGTCGAGTTCCACTGCTTCAGGAGCGAGTTTGCCCGACTGCCGCCCCTGTTCGAATTTTTGCGTTGCCTCCCAGTCAATCAGCGAGTTCGGCACTTCCTCCCATTCACCACGCTCGGCGCTGAAATAGCGCACGCGATCTCCATGAACCTCGTATTTCGTTACTGACTGATAGGACCCGTCTTTGAGAATCAAGCGGCGCGCTTGATTTTGCGCAAGGCTCGCAACCGGCTGCATCAGACAAAGCACGGCCACCGCCAAAGCGACGCCGACAACTCTTACGGTTCCCGCCTGGTCACTCCGCCGCTTCATGCCGAGGAACATTATCGCCCCGATTGGTGTCACTTCAAAATAAGATGCGAAGCGGCTATTTTACCTGTGGCGCGGACCGTCCTGTCCGCGCGCGTGCGTCATTTCTCCGCTGCATATTTGTTGGTGAAAATTGAGCAAGGTTATGTTCAAAAAGAAAAAGAGAAAGAATCGAAGGTTTGGCCCTCACCCCTTGCTGACCTATCTGCAAATCTGGGCATGTGTGCTCGCGGCCTCCGCTTTCTCGGCCTGCCAGTCGACGCAGCCAAGAAGCCATGAGCCCGTACCACCTGGGCCGCATCCTCTGCTCTACATAGTCGATTCCGACCGCGGCACTTCAGATTCGCGCGAGCATTTGTTTGTCCTGGATCCCGCACGCAAGCGGATCGTCCGGACGTATCCCACGGGAGCGCATCCCGACATAGCGCTTTCGCCTGACGCGACGCGTCTTTACGTGGCCAGCGAATCGCGAGCGCCCGAGGGGCCGGACGGAGCCGGAACCGGACGGCTGGACATTTTTGACACCGCGACTGGCTCGCTCGTGGCCTCCGTTGGCGACCCATACCGCTGGATAGCGATGGGCCCGTTCTATCGTTCCGAGATGGCACTTTCCTCGGACGGCCGCTGGTTATACGTGCCCAGGTTGACGCCCGGCCGCCCCGAGGGGCGGCAAAAGGAAGACCGAGAAGAAGATCGGAATGAGGAGGTTCGGGATCATGAACCACGAAACCGGCCAGAAAACACGCCGCAGCACCATGTCTTCGAGTCCGTCGCCATCTTCGATACCTTGGCCAACAAATTCTTACCCAATGAAATCCCGTTCTCGAACTGTGGCGCGGCTCTCCTCTTGACCTGGCCGAAGCGGCGGGCGCTGACCGCCGTGTGTTCCGGCACAGAAGACTTGCGCACCATGCAACTCAGCGATGAAGGCATTCCCCTGACCGCGCTGCCAGCCGTCATTCCCATTCCCCACGATTGGGGACGTACCCGGCTGGCAACCGCCTTCATATCGGGCGAAAATGAGCTGACAGTCTTCATGACCGACGGCAAATTCAGAAGGATCGACGTGCAAAGCGGCACCACCCTTCATCAGGGCGAAATCGCGTTTTCGCCTCCACTCACGCCGGCGGGCTGGCATCCCTCGACTCCCGGCGCGGAAAATGCGCCTTCACTGGGCCGCAGAGTGATCGGCTGGCGGATACTGAGATCCCAGGGGCGGCTGTACGTTCCACTTTCGCGGTCCGATCTTTATATGCACGCGGCCGATGCGGTCGCGGTCCTCGACTCCCGCACCTTCCAGCAGCGGAGTTTGCTTGAGCTCAAGAGCTCTCGATTGCGTTCTTCCTGGAACCTTTTCTGGGACGGAGCGATCGGAGATGACGGGCGACGCCTCTATCTTCTGGGAATCGAGTCGAAGGAAGGAAGCGTGCGCGTACTCAGTTTGCCCGACGGCAAAGAAATCGACACGATTCGAGGACTGGGAAAGACGTTGTCCATCGTAGTAGGCGCACCCTAGCCGCGAGAATCACTCGCAATCCCACGAGCGGATTCACCACCATCGATCAGGCCCTGAAATTACAAAATTCTCAAATTACAAAATTCCCAAAATTACAAATCCCCCCTCATCCGGTATTGTGCAGTCCGGCCGCGATCCCGTTCATGGTGGCCCCGATCGCATAGTCGAGAGCGGGATTCATCCCGCCCGGTTTCCTTCCATCGCCGCTCTCGCGCTTGCGGCGCAAGAGATCGACTTGAATCAGGCTAAGCGGATCGACATAGGGATTTCGCAGGCGCACTGAGCGCGACAGCACGGGATTATTTTCCAGCAGTTCCCGCTGTTTGGTGACACTCAGAATCAGCCGCCGCGTGCGTTCGAACTCTTCGCGCAGCATCTCGAAAATGCGATCCCGCAAACCCTCGTCCGCAACCAGGCCGGCGTACAGACGAGCGATCGCGAAATCAGCCTTGGCCATGGCGATTTCCACGCTGCGTATCAGGCTGGCGAAAAGCGGGAAGCCGGCCATCATTTCTCGCAGCAACTGCTCTTGTCCGGGCCCGCGCTTGCTGAAGCGATCCAGCGCGTAGCCCACGCCGAACCATGCGGGTAGCGCGTGCCGGCTCTGCATCCATCCAAAGACCCAGGGAATGGCGCGCAGATCGTTGAGACTGCGACTGCTGGAGCGTCGCGCCGGCCGCGAGCCGATGCGTGCGTGCTCCAGTTCATTCACCGGTGTGGCCTGCTCGAAATAGTCCAGCACTTCGGAATTCGCAAAAATGTGTTTGCGATAGAACGCGAAGCCGTCCCCGGACATCGCCTCCATGGCCTCATCCCAGCCCTGCTTGATCGCCGGTGCAACCTGCAGGGGCATGGTGAGCGCTTCCAGGCAGGCGGCGATCATGATTTCCAGGTTCCACTCCGCGAGCACGGCGTCGGAATACTTCCAGCTCAAAACCTCGCCTTGCTCGGTGATACGAATCTCGCCCGAGAAATCGCCCGCCGGTTGCGCCAGGATGGCGGCGTGCGTCGGACCTCCGCCGCGGCCCACCGTTCCGCCGCGCCCGTGGAAGATACGCAAGTTGACTCCGCATTCGCGCGCCACCTCGTGCAAGCGATGTTGCGCCTTATGCAGTTCCCACGTGCTCGTAAACATGCCGCCATCTTTATTGGAGTCGGAATAACCCAGCATCACTTCGTGCGTTCGCCCCCAGGAATCGAGCAGCGGCCGGAACTCGGCGGCATTCCACACCCGTTCCATGATGCCGGGAGACGAGCGCAAAGCTTCGATCGATTCAAACAGAGGCACCGGCATCAGCCCGGGATCGCCCCCGCCGGCGGCCACGGAAACTCCGCCCAGCGCGGCCAGGCGGATTACGGCGAAGATGTCGCGCTCGGATTCCGCGCCGCTGATGACGAAATTCCGGATCGCCTTCGGAGAATGCGTTTTCTTGAGCTGCGCGATGGTGCGGTAGGTTTCGAGCAACTCCGCCGCCGCCGGCGAAACATCCTGCGCCAGGCGGATTGCCTTGCCCGTCCCCGTGGCCGACGCACCGACTTCCGCCAGCGCCTTCGCTTGTACCTGCGCATGCTGGCGAATGTCGAGCGCGTGCAGGTGAAATCCGAAGGTTCGAATCTTGCGCAGTAGTGGTTCCACCAGTTCCGCCAGGCGATCTCCATGATTCGCGCAAAGACTATCCCGGATGAGCTCAATATCCTCTTCAAATTCCCGCGACGACCGATAAGCATGCTGATGCTTTGACGATTTGCGGCTGAACCGCAACCGGGCAATCAGGAATTCAAGAAAGTGGCGATAGAGTTCCGCGGATGTGATCTGCTTCCAGCGCGAATATTTTTCCCCGAGATCCTTGTCGTAAGCGCGCAACTTTCCGGCGAGCGCATCGGAAACGCCGATGCGGCGCGTGGACATACTTAATTGTCCGATCAGGCGCGTAGTCTCGGCAATGTAATGGTCAATGATGACCTGCCGCGCCATGTCCAAAGCCTCGCGCGTCGAGGCGGCAGTAACATTAGGGTTTCCATCCCGATCCCCGCCGATCCACGAACCGAACGATAACGGCGCAAATGACAAGTGCTCGAAGCGCGGAGTCACCCGAGGTAGCTCTCCGCTATCCTCCTGATCGTTATCATCTTCGTTCTCGTTGCCGTAAACCTCGAGCAGCGAGCCTTCCAGTTCCGAAAAAAGGCGCGGCAAAGTCTCAAACAGGACCATCGGAAAGTACCCTAGCCCCATGTGAATCTCGTCGCGCACAGTCGGCTTGTTAAGTCGCACCTCGTCGGTTTGCCAGAGCGCCGTGATCTCGGCAAGAATCAGCGACTCATACTCACGCGCGTCGGAATCGGAAAGCGGCAACTTATCGAGTTGTTCGAGGTAGCCTGCGATGCGGCCGCGTTTCAAACGAATGGTATGCCGCGTAATTTCCGTGGGATGTGCCGTAAATACCGGCGTGACTTTGACGCGGCGCAAACCATCCAGCATGCTCTCTGCGGAAACTCCCGCCCTCCGCATGCGAGCAAGAGTGCCTCGAAATGAGCCATCCAGCGGCGCTTTGCCGGATGACATGCGCGCCGCCCGCCGCCGCCGCTTGCGATGATTGGTTTCAGCCAGGTTGGTGAGTTCGAAATAAATGGCGAAGGCTTTGGTGACCCGATACGCGTCTTCCACCGAGAGTCCGCCGACGATTTTCCGGGCTCGGGCCAGCAGGCTCGGGCCGAAATCGGACGCCGGCTTGGCGAGCGACTGCTCGCGATGCTCAATCAGAAGATGCCGCAGGCGCTCCACCACATCGAAAAAAGCCTGCCCTTCCTGCTCCACCAGCACCCGCCCCAGCAGGATTCCGAGCGAGCGCACGTCGCGGCGAAGCGGCAAGTCCTTGGCGGCATCCGAGGAGTCTGCCATCAGTTCCGCCAACTTCGAAGCCTGATCGCCGTCGCTCCAGAGAAGATCGTCGGGCATGGGCCATTTTAGCGGAAGGGGGTGAATCAAAGCTGCTTGGACCGTGCTCCAGGCAAATGCCGAGAGTAGCTTTTTCCACATTCCCTTCCCGAAAACTTTCTGCCATAATTGTTCGTGCACCCCAGCCCGCACAAAATTCAAAAACAATTTAGAGCGAGGAAGCGATGTCGGCCAAGTACATCTTTGTAACCGGCGGTGTGGTTTCATCCTTGGGCAAGGGTTTGGCGGCGGCTTCCATCGGATGCCTCCTCGAAAGCCGCGGCCTCAAAGTCAACCTGATGAAGTTCGATCCCTATCTGAACGTGGATCCGGGGACAATGTCGCCGTTTCAGCATGGCGAAGTTTTTGTCACCGACGACGGGGCCGAAACCGATCTTGACCTGGGCCACTACGAGCGCTTCACCCACGCCAAACTTTCTCGCGATAACAATTGGACCACCGGCCGCCTTTACGAGCAGATCATCGCCAAGGAGCGCCGTGGCGACTATCTCGGGAAGACGGTGCAGGTGATTCCGCACGTCACCAACGAAATCAAGGCGGCGGCCAAGAAAGTCGCCCAGGATGTGGATGTCGCGCTGATCGAAATCGGCGGCACCGTCGGCGACATCGAATCCCTGCCCTTCATCGAGGCCATCCGCCAGATGCGCCAGGAATTGGGCCGCGATAACACGCTGTTTGTCCACGTGACGCTCGTCCCCTTTATCGCGGCGGCGCAGGAACTGAAGACCAAGCCCACGCAGCACTCGGTGAAGGAACTGCTGAGCGTTGGAATTCAGCCCGACATTCTGCTCTGCCGCACCGACCGCTTCCTCTCTAAGGAAATCAAGTCCAAGATCGCCCTGTTCTGCAACGTCGAGGAAGAAGCCGTGATCACCGCCAAGGACGTCGCCTCGATTTATGAAGTCCCCGTCGTTTTCGCTCATGAAGAGGTTGATACCCTGATTTTGCGGCGCCTCCACCTGGAGGCGAAAGACCGCGATCTTTCCCGCTGGAACGATCTGGTCCACCGCGTCTATAACCCGAAGGATGTGGTTCGCATCGGCATTGTCGGCAAGTATGTGGAATACGAGGACAGCTATAAATCGCTGAAAGAGGCGCTGGTGCATGGCGCGCTCTCCCACAGCCTGAAGCTGGAATTGAATTGGATCGAAGCCGAAGGTCTGGAAGCCGCCGACAAAAGCGATAAGACTTACGAAGCTCAACTCGAGGAATACGACGGCCTTCTCGTGCCCGGCGGATTCGGTAAGCGCGGTATCGAAGGCATGTTGCGGGCGATCCAGTACGCCCGCGAACAACATGTGCCTTATTTCGGCATTTGTCTCGGCATGCAGACCGCCTGCATCGAATATGCGCGCAACGTCTGCGGCCTGGCGGACGCTAACTCCAGCGAGTTCGATCCCGCGACTCCGCATCGCGTGATTTACAAACTGCGCGAATTGCGCGGCGTGGAGGAACTCGGCGGCACCATGCGCCTGGGTGCGTGGCCCTGCAAGATAGAGACGGGCACACTGGCTTATCAGGTCTACGGTCAGTCCGAGATCAGCGAACGTCACCGCCATCGTTACGAGTTCAATCGCGAATACGAGGAGCCCATGGTCGCCGCCGGCCTGCGCATCTCCGGATCCACTCCCGACGGTACTTACGTCGAGATGGTCGAAATTCCCGGCCATCCATTTTTCATCGGATGCCAGTTCCATCCCGAATTCAAGTCCAAGCCGCTGGAGCCTCATCCGCTCTTCAAGGCGTTTACCGGCGCTGCCTACGAATACGGGCAAAAAAAGAAAGAGCAAAAAGGCGCGGCGGAAGTCGAGATGTTCCTGCGTCCGGAAAAAATGGGCCGACGGTAAGCCATCGAGACAAGCGGGTCATCACAGGTTTCACACTCCCGCCGCGAATTCGTCTTACTTCTCGCGTTGCGGTATACTCGCGCGTCCGCATTGGGAGGGGAGAAGTTCATGCTGCGCTCGCTCTCTATATCTGGATTGTCCGTTGTTTGTGCCGTGCTATGTGCGGCCGCAGTCGGTTGTGGAGGTTCCACGCAGTCCACGAATCCGGTCTGTACCGGCGGCCCGTACGATGTAGTTGGCGATTGGACGCTGGATGTTTCCGGCGGCGGCGGGGCATCTTCCGGGCCGGGTGTGGTCGATTCTTCGGGCAACGCCGTTTTTTTTCAGACTTCAACCACAACGCCCGCACTCGGAGATACCGTGACGATGCCGAGCATCACCGGCACATGCTCCTTTTCGGGGACCGCCATCGCCTATGGCACTCCCATCAGCGGCGGCGGCTCGGCCACCGATGCGGTGACGGGCAAAGTGAATTCGTCAACTTCCATCAACGGAACGCTATCGAACGGCAACTCTTTTACTCTCACCCCGGGGACGCCGCTGAGCGGCCCTGTCATAGTGCCTCCGGACGAGATGTATGCGCAGGTGCAAGGCGCGGAGTCCCTGGACGAATTTGACATGGGCTTTGGCGGGAGCACGACCAGCATGTCTGTCACCGGCAACAACAATACCGGTTGCATTGCCAGTGGAACATTTGCGCAGGCGGGCGCCGGGAACGTGTTTGATGTCTCCATCACCTTTTCCGGAACGACCTGCCCACCAGCCGGCATTACCGGTGTGGGGTTCGAAAGCACTACGGATTACTTCGGCTTTAGTGGTAATCCGCAACTCACGGGAACCTATCTCTACGCAGTGTCCTCGAATAGCGCGACGGTCATGGAATTTTACCCGGCGCCGACGCCTTCGCAGGCAGCCGCTCACCGCAGGCCGTAAAATTACCAATTAAGAATTGCCCAATTACCAATTTTCAAGTGACCCTTTCTTTCCAGATCGATAACGTCCGCGTTGGCTCCGGCGACCTCTTCCTGATCGCCGGGCCCTGCGTGATCGAAAGCGAAGAGCATGCGCTGCGCATGGCCGAAATCATCAAAGGTGTGGTCCGCTCGCTGAATTTCCCCTTCATTTTTAAGGCTTCCTATGACAAGGCAAACCGCACCTCGATCCGCAGTTTTCGCGGCCCGGGACTGAAGGAAGGCTTGCGCATCCTGAAAAAGGTAAAAGACGAAGTCCACGTCCCGGTGCTCACCGACGTGCATCAGGCGGCCGATGTCGCTGCCGTCGCCGAAGTGGCGGACGTTCTGCAGATTCCGGCATTTCTCTGCCGGCAAACCGATCTCATCGTGGCGGCCGCGCTCAGCGGGCGTCCGGTCAACATAAAAAAAGGCCAGTTCGTGTCGCCTTGGGACATCCGACACGCCGTCGATAAATGCCGCGATGCCGGCAACGCCCAGGTGTTTGTGACGGAGCGCGGCTCCAGTTTCGGCTACAACAACCTCGTGGTTGACATGCGCTCGCTCGCCATCATGCGAAAATTTGCCCCGGTTGTATTTGACGCCACTCACTCCGTACAGTTGCCCTCTGCTTCGCCGGGCGACGGAGATAAGCCCGCCGCCAGCGCCGGTCAGCCGGAGTTTATTCCCGTGCTCGCGCGAGCGGCGGTCGCGGCCGGAATCGACGGCATTTTCATGGAAGTGCATGACAATCCCGCCGAGGCGAAAAGCGACGGCGCAAACGCGCTCGACACCCGCCATCTGCGAGCCTTGCTCAAGGAACTGCTGGCGATAAAGAAAGCCCTGGACGCCGCCCACTCCACACCCTAGCTGCCTCCCGGGTTTTTCGCCGGTTCTGAATCTGCTACCATTCCCGCGTCCTCTGGACCTCTCGACTATGCACTGGTGGGCATCGATTGCCGGCATCGTTCTCATCTTCCTCATCCTCATGGATGCGTTTGAGACCGTCGTTCTGCCGCGACGCATCAAGCGAAATTTCCGCATCGCCTCTTTTTTCTATAAGAAAACCTGGCGCTTTTGGACCCGCATCGGCCTGCACGTCAAATCCCTCAGCCGCCGCGAAGGCTTTCTCGCCTATTACGGCCCCCTCTCCCTCATCGTGCTACTGGGTTTTTGGGCCCTCGGACTCATCTTCGGATTCGCCTGTGTGCAATACGGACTGGGCCAGCATCTCTCGCTGGGCAACGAGAGCATCACCTTTGGCAAAATCGTCTACCTCAGCGGCGAAACCTTCTTCACCCTCGGCTACGGAGACATCACCCCTAACAACGGAGCCGCCCGCGCCTTCGCCGTGGCTGAAGCGGGCATGGGCTTCGCCTTCCTCGGAGTCGTGGTCGGTTATCTGCCGGTGATCTACAACTCCTTCGCCACCCGCGAAATCGAAATCGCCTTGCTCGATGCCCGCGCCGGTTCCCCGCCCACCGCCGCCGAATTTCTGGGCCGTTTGGGATGTTGTCCCGAGCAGGTTGTGCTCGACGAGATTTTTCGCGATTGGGAGCGCTGGTGCGCGGATTTGCTGTCCGGCCACATCTCTTACCCTGTGCTCGTTTTCTTCCGCTCGCAGCACGGCAATCAATCCTGGCTGAGTGCGCTCACCGTAATGCTCGACGTCACCTCGCTGATCATTACCGGAGTGGGCAGTGTTCACGCCGACCAGGCGAAACTCACTTTCGCCATGGCCCGACACGCGGCTGTCGATTTGGCCCAGGTGGTGAATTCCGAGTACAGCCCGCATGATCCCCCCCGCCTTACGCCGGAGCAGTTCCTCCTTTTGCGCTCCGACCTCTCCCGGCGCGGGGTTACGCTGGCCGATGGCGCTGACGCGGTCGGTCGTCTGGCGGATCTTCGCATCCTCTACGAACCCTACGTCCACGCACTCGGGCGTCGGCTCCTGATGAATGTGCCGCCCTGGCGCAATCCCGAACAGAAGAAAGACAACTGGCAGGGCGGTCCGTGGGATCGCGCCATCCAGGCCCGCGCGCTGGAGCATCCCGGACGGCCGGTGGACGATCACTTCTAAACCTGACTTCCTAAAGCTAACCTGTTGAAGCGAACTTCCAAGAATTCGCGCTCGACTCGACGGCAGTTTTGCGCTATTTTGCTGGCATCGGAGTTGGATGATGCCTCACCGTTATAAGTCTTGCTTCGGCATAGCCTTGATATCGCTTCTGGCAATAAGTGGTCTGTTTGCCCAGGAGCCCTCCGCCGATTACCCTCCCGACTACCGCGGAGTCCAAACTCACATTCCCGGCGTCTTCGTCACGCCGGTCCCGAACGCGCCCTTTTCCGGCACGGTCGAGATCCTGTCGAAAGAAATCTTGCCGGACGGTTCGGTGTACACTCGTCGCACCGTCAACCACATCGCGCGCAACTCCGCAGGTGTCATCTACAATGAGCGCCGCAGACTTGTGCCTCCCGCCTTTCAGGGGGAACCGTTTCTTCTCTCGGCGCACATTTACGATCCCCAGACGCGACTGAACACTTTCTTCGACCCGCGAACGCGAGTTGCGCGACAGTCGATTCATTCGCCGCCGCTTCCGCCCGCCAACAGCACTCCCGCGGCGAGCGTCGCGCCTCCAAACGCACGGAAGGTGAGCACCGAGGATCTGGGAAATGAAAGCATTGCTGGCTTGCCGCTACACGGCACGCGTAAGGTGCTAACCGTTCCCGCCGCCCTCAGCGGAACCGGCCGCGAAGTCACCATTACCGACGACTATTGGTACTCCGAAGACCTCAAGGTCTATCTTGTCGTCAAGCACAACGATCCTCGTACCGGCGAGCAGTTCGTAGGAATCATTAAAGTCGAACGCTGCGAGCCCGACCCCGCAACCTTCCAGATTCCGTCCGGATATAAAATTGTCGATGAAACGCCGGCGCAGTAAGACGCAACCATGAATCGACTCTATTGGCGCTGCTCGCTGCGCTGTCTTACTTGTCTCCGACTTTGTCGTGGCGGATGAAGAATTGCCACTTATCCATGGCCGCCGGCACCGCGACATCGAAGAATCCCACCATCATCTCGTCCGACGTCTGGTCGCCCCACACCACCGTCTTTTCCGGGTCGGGATTGTGCGGATTATTCTTCGAATTGTCGTACCAGGCAATCGCTCGTAACCTGGTTCCCGCCTTCAATTCGCGGGGCTCGGCCAGGCGATAACTCAACTGCCAGTGAAAGTGGTAATTCGCCCGCAACAAGACTTCCACGCTTCCATCGTCATGAACAATGTCGTACTCGAAGCGCTTTCCCCGCAGGTGCATGTGCGGGAAAAAACTGAGCAGGGTGGCATCGTTCGGCAGCGTGCCCTGTACCTCCACGCGAAAATTCTCCGCTCCCGGCGGAATCAGCAGTGCATGATCGTTCAATTGCAGCGTGATCACCCTTTGCCGCGGCTTCTGCTTCGCGAACACCAATCCCGCGCTCGTGGCGTCGTTCGCAGCCTGCCCATTGGTCGTGTAATGCATCTGGAACACCAAGTCTGAACCGGCCGGCACGAATTTTGCCATCCCGTCCGCCCAAAAATCGGGTGCGCTCCCCGGTGCGTACACCAGCAATAAGTCGCTCGTCGTTTCATGCGCCTGCCGCCGTTCCTCCGGATCGCTCAGCATTGACGCCGTAAATGGAACGCCCACCGGCGCGTGCCGTAGCCACTTCGAATCGGGAGGTCGTATGTAAACCACCGCGTGGTGCACGTGCGCCGCGCTCGAAGGCCTCACCTCCGCCATCTGCACCCATTTGTCTTCCGCAAAATGCGTGGGCGCGATCTCATAGGTATATTCCACCTCGCCTTCCGCCGGAATCTGCACCGGATTCGGCATCCTGACCACCACATCGGGGGGCGGAATATTCCAACCCTCGCTCCACTGCCGGGGTGCCGGCGCATCGCGCTTGTCGCCCGCCGGCGCGCCCGCTTTGTCCCACGCGGCGATCGCTGCAATCTGCTCTGCCGTCAATGACGGATCGTTTTCGAAATGGCCGTATCGCGGATCGGCAAACCAGGGCGGCATCATTTTCATCCCCACCTCGGACGCTATTTGTCTAGCCCACGGCCGGGTCTGCTCGTAGGTTACCAAGGGCATGGGCGCAGCTTCTCCGCTGCGATGGCAACTTTGGCATTTCGCCTGCAAAATTGGCAATACATCTTTGTAAAACGTCGGCGGAAGGTCTTTGCGCGCCCCTTCCTTGGGAACGCCCTGACCGCTTTGCGCGCTCCCCGCCAGACCCTGTGTTCTCATCGTCGCCGGAGCCGGCGCGAACCACCGGGAACTCAACCTATCGCGCACCGCGACTCCCGAAATAGCGGCGAGCGATAAGAGCGCGCTCCCCAATATGCCAGCAAATACCGTAACCAATTGATTCACGATCTCAGAAACTCCCGGAATCGACCACCCTGCACCTTGAGCTGTACTTTAGCAGGCGGCGAAGAATATCGGCGGCCACCCGCAATGCCTTCTGCTAACATTTCTTCTTCATGAAGAATGCCGGATCGAATCATGCGGGCACCAAACACGTGGGCGAGCACGTGGTGCGCATCGAGTCGGAGGCTCTGCGGGCTTTGGCCGATCGCCTAGCTGGACCCATGGCCCGGCATTTCGATCGCGCCGTGGATCTTCTGTTTGATTGCCAGGGCCGCGTGGTCGTGACCGGCATGGGCAAAAGCGGACTAATCGCCCGCAAGATTGCGGCCACATTAAGTTCGACCGGGTCGCCCGCTCTCTACCTTCATCCCGTCGATGCCCTGCATGGTGACCTCGGAATGATCGTGTGCGGCGATGTCGTCCTCGCCCTTTCCGCCAGCGGAGAGACCGATGAGATTCTCCAACTGCTGGCCACCATCAAACGCTTGCGCGTTCCTTTGATTGCCCTGACGTGCGATCCGACGTGCGATGCGACGATGCGCGATGCCGTGCCGGTTGACTCTCGCCCTGCGCCTTCTTCCACCCTCGCCTCGTCGGCCGACGTCGCCCTCGACTGTTCGATTTCTCAGGAAGCTTGTTCGCTCGGACTCGCCCCTACCGCCTCCACAACGACCATGCTGGCGTTGGGGGATGCTCTCGCCGTGGCGCTTTCCGAAAAACGAGGGTTTAAGGAGGAGGACTTCGCCAACCTGCATCCCGGCGGCAAACTCGGAAAACGCCTGGCTCGAGTCGCATCCTTGATGCACTCCGGAGACGCGGTTCCCCGCGTGACGGCGAAAACCAGCATGCCGGACGTGATTTACGAAATGTCCCGTAAGAAGCTGGGTTTAACTACTGTGGTCGATGGCGATCGCCTGTTGGGCGTGATCAGCGACGGCGATCTGCGGCGCTTGCTCGAACAACGCGGCAAAGATGCGCTCGACCTCAGCGCCCAGGATTGCATGACGCGCTCTCCCAAAACCATTGCACCCGGCGAATTCGCCGCCACCGCCCTGGCACGCATGGAAGAGCTGAAGATTACTTCACTGGTCGTGGTGGACGATGCCGCCGCGCAACCCCGGCGGTTACTCGGGATCGTGCACCTGCACGACCTCTGGGGCACCGGCCTCCTCTAGGGAATTCTCTGCGAATGACCGCGCGCCATCCGCGACTCTAGTGGCAGAAGCGCTGTAACTTCGGCGGCGGCGGGGTGGGCAACTCGTCGAACTCCCCTTCCCATCCCGAGCATCCGCGTGCCGCCACTGCCCGGATCACGGTTTGTTCCAGGTCGCGTGCCTTGTCTTTCGCCTCCACGATTTGTGGCATCGTGATGTAGCCGCTGCGATCCAGTTCGTCCAGGTCGGCGCTCGCTGCCTTATAGCCGGCATCGGCGGCGATCGTGTACCAGACATACGCGGTCTGACGATCCTGCGTAATGCCGCGCCCGTCTTTCAGTGCCTTGGCATAAAAGTATTGCGCCTGCGGAAGGCCCTGATCGGCGGCGATCTTATACAGTTTTGGAGCCTTGGTAAAATCGCGATCCGCCATCAACCGGCCCAGGTAGTAAGCCCCGTACGCATTGCCCTGGTCGGCAGACATCCTCAGCCATTTCTGCGCCAGGTCGAGATCCCGCGGCACCCCGAGGCCCAGGAAGTAGTGCCTCCCGACCAGCCAGCCTGCAAGCGGATCGCCTTGTTGCGCCGCTTTCCGATAAAGCTCTACCGCCTGCGCCACATTGATCGTTACCCCAGTCCCCGTTTCGTAATAGTAAGCCAGCGCGATTTGCGCCGGACCGTAGCCAAGTTCGGCAGAGCGCCGGAAATAATCCATGCCCAGCGCGTCATTTTCCGAGGAGCCAATCCCCGTAATGGCGTCCATTCCGCGCTCGTAGAGAGCATCCGGAGATGTGCTCTGCGCGCCCGCAACCGCGGCGCAAAGCACCAGCATTGTGTACAAAACGGTTCTCCGCATCGCCGATTTTTCCCTGGAGGCCTCAGGTTAAGTATAGGAAACAGACCACTCCCATGTAGAGTTACGAAAGTTCCTCCGTCGCTAAGCCTTTGAAATTACGGATTTCACAAGCCGGAAAAATCGCAGGTGTCCTCAACCCGCTGTTCCGGGACAGGTTGACCGCTGCCCGCCTTCTCTTGGATGATTGTCAGCCGTGGACGTCCAACGCCCGATTGACGACCTCGAACGGCCGAGCGGCGACCCGTAAGTTCGCCTGTTCGATCCTTTCGGAAACAAGTGGCGGGTTGTCCATCTCTGGCAAGAACCAAGCTAACTGGAGCATCTCCCATGACAGCAGAACAATTTCGTAAACTGGCGCTCAGCCTGCCGGAAGCCGCAGAGCAGTCGCATAGGGGACATCCGGATTTCCGCGTGCACGGGAAAATATTTGCCACGCTCGGCTACCCTGACGAGGAGTGGGCGATGGTGAAACTGAGTCGTGACCAGCAGCAGCAATGGGTAGAAGCTGAGCCTAAAATTTTCCGGCCCGTCAAAGGAGAATGGGGATTGCGAGGCAGCACCAACGTTCTCTTGAAGCCCGCGACCAGAGGGAAAATTCAGCCTGCATTGGAGGCCGCGTGGCGAAATGTCCGCCCGATCTTAGCCAACGCGCCCTGTAAGCTTCGACGTTGATATAAATCGTCGAATGTCTTCGGCCGTTGATGTCATGCACCTCTCCGGCTTCGTAAACGACCGCCGCAGCCCTGCGACTCACGCGCTTTCCGTCCGCGGCAAAACACTTGCACCTCTTAGCCTTGCCACGCCATCCATAAGCCTATGAATTTGTTCGACTCGTTCCAAATCCGCGACATTTCTTTTCGTAACCGTGTTGCCGTCTCCCCCATGTGCGAGTATTCCAGCGAAGATGGCTTTGCCAACGACTGGCATCTCGTCCACCTCGGCGCTCGTGCCGTGGGCGGGGCAGGCGCCGTCCTCACGGAAGCCACTGCCGTCGTTTCCGAGGGCCGGATCAGTCCCTCCGACCTCGGCATCTGGAAGGACGCGCATATCGAGAACCTGGCGCGTGTAGTTCGTTTCCTGCGCCAGCACGGTGCCGTCGCCGGAATCCAACTTGCCCATGCTGGCTTCAAAGCCTCCACCGCCGCGCCCTGGCGCGATCAGGGAACTTCTGCCCTCTCCGTCGCCGAGGGAGGCTGGCGCCCGATTTATTCTTCCACCGCGAAGGGCTTTACTGCGGAATCCATCCAACCCGAAGCTCTCACCCCCGAGGGTATTGCCGTCGTCGCCGGCGCTTTCGCCGAGGGCGCTCGCCGCAGCCTCGAAGCCGGCTTCGAACTTGTCGAAATCCACGGAGCCCACGGCTACCTCATTCATCAGTTCCTTTCACCGTTGGTCAACACACGCACCGACAAGTACGGTGGCAGCTTTGAGAACCGCACCCGCGTCCTGCGGGAAATCATTGAAGCGGTCCGGGGAGTCTGGCCCGAGCGGCTTCCCCTGTGGCTCCGCATCTCGGCCTCCGACTGGACCGAGGGCGGTTGGACCATCGAGGATTCCATCGCCCTGGCGCGGCAAGTTAAGCCGCTGGGCATCGACCTCGTCGACGCATCTTCGGGAGGTATCGTGCCCAAGGCACAAATTCCCCTCGGTCCCGGTTATCAAACCCGTTTCGCCGAGCGCATCCGACGAGAATCGGGAATCCTTAGCGGAGCCGTCGGCATGATCACCGCGCCTGAGCAGGCCCAGCACATCATCGCCACCGGACAGGCCGATGTAGTTTTGCTGGCTCGCGAACTCCTCCGCGATCCTTACTGGCCGCTGCGCGCCGCTCGAGTTCTCAAGCAGCAAGTCGCGTGGCCAAAGCAATACGAACGCGCCCGGCTGTAGGAGACTGGACGGCGTCGATCAGAGGGGCAGTCCAAGTGGCGATGGGTGTGCTCGTATAATCGTGAACATATGAATGAAATGCTTGCTGTTCTCTGTGCCGTTCTCCTCGCGGCTCCTGTGCTTTCGGTGGCGCAATCGGCCGACGAAAAAATTCCCGTCATCCAAGGCGGCGCAGGCCCGTGTTCCATCGAACTCACGGTTCGGGGCGTGGACGGTAAACCGGTTTACGCAACAACCATCAAGGTTCATATCAAGTATGGATTTGGCGGACTGCGGAGGCTTGACCTGGAAGCGGGAACCAATGCTGAGGGAAAAGTGAAATTCGCGGGACTTCCCGACCGCGTGCAAAGACCGCCGCTGGAGTTTCACGCGTCCAAGGATGAGTTAACAGGAGTCGCGACTTTCGATCCCTTCACTGAGTGCCAAGGCAAACGGGACATCGCGCTCGTGAAACCGTAAAGCCGATTTATTTTCCGTCACTAAAGACCGTTAAATGCCTGACATTGCCGCAAAGGTCGCGCTCTATGGACTCATCGTGTGCTGGTGGTTGTTTGCCCTGACGTTCTGGCTGCGCCCCCGCCCGCCTCGCGTGCGCGAGGCCAAACGCGATTGGACTTCACTGCTCGGTCTGCTGCTGCAAGCCGCCGGATATTGCTGTGTCACCTTCCCGCCCTTGCTGCGCGGAAGCTTCGTCCCGCTTTCCACCCCGCCACAGGTCGTGCAGTGGGGGCGCGCGCTCCTCGCTTTGGTTCTCGCCATCGGCTCCGTATACCTGGTAAACCTCGCCGCCCGCCGCTTGGGCAAACATTGGGCCCTGGCTGCTCGCCTGCTGGAAGGACACACCCTGATTCAGGAGGGGCCTTATCGCTTCGTGAGAAATCCGATCTATACCGGAATGCTGGGAATGTTGCTGGCAACCAGCCTGGCGCTGGGGCAGTGGCTGCCTCTGTTGCCTGCGATCTTTCTATTTTTTGCCGGAACCTGGGTTCGCGTGCGCAGTGAAGAGCGTCTCCTCCGCGAAGCCTTCGGCCCGGAGTTCGAGGCCTACACCCGCAACGTGCCTGCCCTGATTCCAGGCATCTATTGAAACCGGGAAGACGTGACAGCCGACACCGCAATTCAACTAGCGGTAGCGCTCCTGCATAAATTCACCGATGGCCCCATAAGCTGTCTTCAGCGTGCTTTCGTCGGGCAGGAATACGATGCGGAAATGCTTACTGCCGGGGCGCTGTCCGAAGCCCGAGCCGTGGACCACCGTCACGTGTTTCTGGCGAATCAACTCGGTGACGAAGACGTCGTCGCCTTCCGGGATATCGATGCTGGGATAGGCGTAGAACGCGCCGCGTGGCGCTATGCAACTTACGCGCGGCGTTTCCGCGCACCATTTCATGGTGAGATCGCGGCGGCTGCGCAGTTTGCGTTTCACTTCGGCGAGGTGGTCCTGTGGACCTTCGAGCGCGGGCTTGATGGCGTATTGTTCGGGATGGTTGGCGCATAGGCGCGAGCGCAACAACTTGTTCACGCCTTCGAGATAGGGCTTGATGACCGAGGCCTCGCCGCTGGCAATGCCCCAGCCGATGCGCCATCCGGGGGCGAGGTAGTTTTTTGAAAGCCCTCCGAAAGTAATGACCGGCACGTCGGGCGCGACCGCGGCCATCGCTACGTGAGGGTCGTTGTCGCTTTCCCCGTCGATTATCATCTTGTCGTAAATTTCATCGGCAAAAATAATCAGGTTGTGCTGGCGGGCCAGGTCCGCAATCTGCTCTAGCATTTTGCGGGTGCAGACCGAGCCGGTGGGGTTGTTGGGATTGATCAGCACAATGCCGCGTGTTCGCGGCGTGATCTTTTTCTTGATGTCGTCGAGATCAGGCTGCCAGCCGTCGTCTTCGCTCAGGTAATAGGTGTTCAATCCGATTTCGATCTTGGCTAGAACGGCGGAATAGAGCGGATAGTCGGGGCAGGGCGTGAGCAGGTTATCGCCCGGATTCAGCAACGCGGTCAGGCAGATGTCCACCGTCTCGCTGACGCCCGAGGTGACGAAGACATCCTGAATATTCGTGATCCCCTTGCGGGCCGCCTCGCCGCGAATCGCTTCGAGCGCTTCTTTCACGCCTGAGGATGGGGAATATCCGTTTTTGCCCGCCCGCATCGCTTGATGGACGGCTTCGATCATGTGCGCGGGGGTTTGAAAATCGAAGTTCAGCGGATCGCCGATATTCAGCGGCAAAATTTTGTGTCCCTGCCGGGCGACCTCGTCGGCGATGCAGGCCAGGTCGCGGATGGCGTAGCGGACGTTTTCCAGGCGAGATGCGGGGGCGATTTCGCGGAGTTGGGTGATGGGCACGGATGACCTCAATAGGTAGTTGATGTACGCCGCTCAATCGCAGCAATCACTATATGCCTGCGTTCGAGATTAACCTCGAAGAGAATGCGCCAGTTTCCTACGCGCCGGCGAAAGCCAGGAAGTCCCTGCAACTTGCGAATGTCGCCCTGAAATGGATCGTCCTCCATTCCAGCCAGCGCAGCTTCGATTCGCGACCGGTCGACTTTCGGAACGCGCTTAAGCGCCTTTCTTGCCGGCCCGGCGAGGACGACGGTCCATTCCATCGCGGTACTCCGCAAGACTTACATAGTCCCCACGTCCGTAAGCTGCGATCCCGCGGCGGTAAGCGCGGGTCTCGGAAGGTGTCAGAGACTCAACCGGAACCATCCGCGCGGACAGATAGAAACGCAACGCTTCCCGCACCAGCTCCGAGCGCGTACGCTGTTCGGCTTGCATGGCGCGCTCGACCTGCTCGGCCATGGCAGGCGGCAATGAGATCGTGAACGTGGCAGTTTCTCTCATGAGTGTTACTTTGTCATACTTCCGCCGGAGTGTCAATTTACGGCCGTCGCGGGGCTGACGGCATCGATTCTAGCTTGCCAACGACCGATTTGCCGTCACCAGAGGGCATCTCCCACTTGTAGATTGCTCTCGGTTGTGCCTTGCAGCCCTTGGCCGCGACTGATACCTGCCAATCAGGCAAAGCTCGACCAATTTGCATTTCATCGGGAAGCCGCCGAACAACGATTCGCCAATCTCCGAACTCAAGAGGCCGACCAGTTGAGTCTGAGTTTCAGCGGGAGTTGCTGCCCACTCTGACTTCGCGGTTTTGAAATACTCTTCGTACGTTTGAAATGGATTGCCTATCGCCTTGTTATCAACAACCGGAAAGATGCGCGGAACGAGGAAGTGGCAGAACTTCGAGGTGAAAACCGGTGACTTCACGGGTTTGATCTGACCAACTAATATCGGGAACGCTGCGATCTGGGACCAATCGACTTGCTCGATGTCGCTGTCCAGCAATGGTGACACCGCCGTTACCCAGGTTTCGCTTAGGAGTTCAAGTCGATCAACGGCACGTTGCGTCATCAGCCTTCGCCCACCCCCGCGACGTGTGGCGCTCCATTCTTGAAGAATGGGCCACATTTTGTTGTTCCACCAATCTTGCGTGAAGGCATTTGCCG
Source organism: uncultured Acidobacteriaceae bacterium (assembly GCA_963746205.1). Taxonomy (GTDB): domain Bacteria; phylum Acidobacteriota; class Terriglobia; order Terriglobales; family Acidobacteriaceae; genus Acidiflorens. The sequence continues at coordinate 53,261 of CAVVAP010000018.1, forward strand.
GTCGAACGGTCGGCACGACATCTCTATAGAAGGCGTTATGGAAGTCTTGATCCCAGCCGGGCCTTTCTTCGTGCCAGTAGGCTATCCCACGACGAAGCTGCTCAACGGTCAATGGCATAAACAATCCTCCGGATCACTCCGGCCGGTCAATCTGCGCCTTTTGCAATTTGTCCGAATAATCGATGTAGACCGATTTCCACTCGCTGTAAAAGTCAATCGCGCCAATTCCACCTTCGCGATGCCCGTTGCCGGTCGCTTTCGTGCCGCCAAACGGCAGGTGAACTTCCGCGCCTATGGTGGGTGCGTTGATGTAGGTAATGCCGGTTTCCAGATCGCGCACCGCCGCGAACGCCTTATTCACATCCTTGGTGTAGAGCGACGACGATAGTCCGTACTCGATGTTGTTCGCAATTTCGATGGCGTTCTCCAGATCGTCGCACGCGATGATCGAAACCACCGGGCCAAATATTTCCTCCTGCGCAATGCGCATTTTGGGATCGACATCGATGAAAACCGTCGGCTCCAGGAACCACCCATGGGCATATTCACCCTGCTCGAGGCGGTGGCCGCCGGTCACCAGCTTCGCACCTTCTTTTTTCCCAACCTCGATATAGTTGAGATCGGTATTGAGCTGCTTCTCGTTGACTGCGGGACCCATTTCCACCGTCTCATCGAGTCCGTTGCCGACCTTGATTTTCCGCGCGCGGCTCACGAATTCATCGATAAACTTGCGGTAAACGCCCTTCTGCACGATAATCCGGCTGGTCGCGGTGCAGCGCTGTCCGGTCGTTCCAAACGCGCCCCACAGGCCGCCTTCAATCGCCAGGTCCAGATTCGCGTCATCCAGAACGATCATCGGATTCTTCCCGCCCAGTTCCAGCGAGCAGTGCTTAAAGCTCTTCGCAGAGGTGGTGCCAATGATTTTTCCCACCGCCGACGAGCCGGTGAATGAGACTGCCCGAACCGCCGGATTTTCCAGCAGCGGAGCGCCCGCCTCCGGCCCGTACCCCGCCACCACGTTGATCACGCCCTTCGGCACCCCCGCGTCGGTCAGCGCCTGCACCAGGTTAAAAGTCGATAGCGGAGTGTCCTGCGCCGGTTTGATCACGCACGTGTTGCCGCACACGATCGCGGGCAGCAGCTTCCACGACGAAATCGCCATCGGGAAATTCCACGGTGTGATCATGCCGCATACTCCAATCGGCTGGCGGACTGCCATGGCGAACTTATTCGGCAACTCCGAAGGCACGGTCGGACCAAACAAGCGGCGTCCCTCGCCGGCGTTGTAGTAGGCGGCATCGATCGCCTCCTGCACGTCGCCCCGCGTTTCCTTGATCACCTTGCCCATTTCGCGAGTCATCTCGCGGGCGTGCTCTTCCTTGCGCTGCATCAGAATCTCGGCGGCGCGGAAAACCATCTCCGCCCTCCGCGGAGCCGGCACCAGCCGCCACTTCTTAAACGCGCGCTGGGCCGCGTCCACCGCCGCGTCCACGTCTGCCTTATTGGAGCGCTCGAACGTGGCCACCACCTCGCGTGTGTCCGCCGGATTCAGGTCTTCAAAAGTCTGTCCGCTGGCGGATGCCACCCATTCGCCATCGATAAAATTCTTGACCACCTTCGTTTTCGTCGTTCCGCCGTGGATTACGGGCGTGGTCAGGGTATCCGTCGCCATGCTTCCTCCATAAATTGCAGAAAATTGCCGAACTGTCATGCTAACAATCGTAGCCCCAGCCCGGCAACCCGGACAGTCGATGGGCTTTGCCCGGCGCATTCCCCCAAACACCTTTATTCTGTTCTGATGAATGCCGCCCTCGCCAGGTTGCTGCTGGCTTCGCTGGCGCTTTCGCCTGGCCCTCGCCGCGCAGACGCCGTTTCCGGTGATCTCGACCGCGGACCAACCAGAAATCGCGGGCCGTCCCGTAGAACTCGATGCGCAAGGCAAACTGCTCCCCTGGCCCTTCGCCGATTCCACCGGCGATTCTTACTCCTCCGACTTCCTGGCCCAGTGGACGATTCTTCAGGATCAGTTCCAGCGCCAGCGCCTCCCCTATTTCTATTGCTGTTTCGCCATCGACCCCAAAACCTACGAAATGATTCCCGACCGCAACTGGGCCAACTCCACCGCCTATCTGCGCGCCATGCTTGAAGGTTTTGTCGAGCATCTTTATCCCTACACCGGAGACCGTCGCTCCATTTCGTTTCTCGAAGACTTTGTCGACTACGAGATGGAAAACGGAACCACGCCCGCCAGCTACCTGTGGTCGCAAGTGCCCTACCCATCAGCCAATCCCGGTGCTGAGAAATACACTGGATGGAGCAATCACGGCGAAGACTATGTTGAGCCGCACGTCATCGGCGAGGACGGCTACGCTTATCTCCTTCTCTATGAAATGACCGGCCGAAGGAAATATCTGCGCGCCGCCATCCATTTCGCCGACGTGCTGGCCAAAAATTATCGCCCCGGCGACACTCTGCACTCGCCCTGGCCGGTTCGTTGCTATGCCAAAGATGGCCGCGTCGAAGGCAAGGGGATGGGCGAGTATTCCGCCAATGTGCTCGGCCCGATTTCTCTGTTTGACGAATTGATCCGCCTGAAAATGGGACGCGTCGCACTCTACTCCAGGGTTCGCCGCGCGGCCTGGAAATGGCTCGAAACCTATCCTCTAAAAAACAACATCTGGGCCGGGTATTTTGAGGATGTCCCGCCCAACATCGAAGATCTGAACAATGTGATTCCTCTTGAGCTGGCTCGTTACATTCTGTTGCATCCCGAGAACGATCCCGATTGGCAAGCGCACGCCCGGCAGTTAATCGAATGGGTGAAGACCACGCCCAAATGGCCCAAGTACCTGGTTCACGGCGCGACTGTCACCACCGAACAAGGCGACGGAGTTACCTTCTGCTGCAATCAGCCGAACCAATGTTGCGACAGCCATACCGCGCGCCTCGCGGCCGTCGAAGCCTTCTATTTCTCTCGCACCCGCAACCACCCTCCTGACCCCGCGGCGAGTCGGGGCCCGAATGATGCCGCAAATTATAAGGAGCAGGCCTTCCGCTCCTTCAACTGGGTTACTTATTTTGAGGGATTGCCCGGCACAGCCCACGCTCCGTTTAGCGAGCAATGGTGGTTTACCGACGAATTCGCGGATGGTCCGCGGCGGCTCATGGACGCATTCTGGGCGGTTCCGGAGTGGGCGCCGGCCAGTGAATCCCACCTGCTCGGCTCCGCGTCCGTGATCACGAGCATCTCCTACGCCCGGGGAAAAATCGCTTACTCCACGTTCGATAAGGACTCCGAGGACGTCCTTCGCCTCGACTTCAATGTCACGAGAGTTTCCGCCGGCGGCAGGGAACTGGCCCTGCGATCCGACTTATCTCAGGAAGGTTTTGTCTTCGACCCAGGCACTCGCGTGCTGCGCATACGGCACCAGCATTCTCGATCAGTAAAAATCGAGGGCGTTGGTGGCCGTCCCACGCCTCGCTTCGTCACCTTCGACGCTCCGCACCAGCCGGCAGGCACCATTTTGCGCGGAGAATATCCCGTTGGCGTTATCAACTGGATCGCCCAAGCCTCGATCGGCAAAAGTTCGATCGGCAAGAATTCAATCGGCCAATCCTGGACCATCCACGTCCCTTCCGGCAAGTTCGGAACCTTCAACCTCGCCGTCGCCGGCCCAGCCTACGCCTTTCGACTTCTTGCGCATCGCGTATTTGCCGGAATCGATGTCTATAATCCCGGTGCCGCGGAGGTAACGCTGCACATCCACTGTCCCCGCAATTCAGAAAACAATTCAGACCAAGACTCACAACTATCCCCTGAAATCACCATCTCCGTCGCTGCGGGAGCGATTCAGCGCCTGCGGACCGACTGGCAATCCCCATGCTTCGAAGTGATGTTCGAAACCTCAAACGGAAACGAACTTCAATTCGACAACCTCGCCTACCTGCCCGGAAGATAGCGCCGGATTGCCCGCCCAAACGCCTCCTTAACCTGCCCTTTACGCGCCTCGCAACGGGCATCCGCAGCCTGTCGCGAGAACACTTTCGTAACCCTGTTAGCCATAGACCTAAGTTTAATCCCCCACCCCTCGGCGATATGATGGTTACAGGATGAGAGCTATCCCGCGTTCTCCGAATTCCAAAATGAGGCTGGGTCGGGTCTGTGTCGAATAGAATCAAGCCGGGAGTTTACGTCGCCTGGAAAACGGTGACGTACCGCAGTGTGATTCTTGCCCTTCTCGGCGTGGTTGTGATTTTCTCGATCGGCATCGGTGTGGTGTTTCCAAAATTCACCGACTCCACCATAAAGGGAGCCGAGCGCCTTTCCAGCAACTTGCTGGAGAAAGTTGCCGGACTGGCTCCCCCACTCAAAGCGCCCTCCGCGGGCGTCTCGCAGCAGGCCCACTTCACCGCCCTCGATGGCACCATTCGTGTAAGAAAAGGCAACGGTAATAGCTGGATCAACGCCGATTACAACGTGCCTCTCGAAAAAGGCGACGTGGTGCAAACCGGCGCCGAGGGCATCGCCAAAATTGTTTTCAACGATGGCACCAACTACACCGTGAAACAGGATTCCCTCATCGTCATCGAAGAGAATTCCGCCAACGATCAGCAGCAAACCAACGTTTCCGTGGCGGTCACCACCGGCACGGTAGATCTCAGTACGGCCACCTATGTCCAGGGTTCGAAATCGCAGGTGATTGTCGCTGGCGCGAAGGCTTCGCTGGCGCCTGACTCCTCCGCCATGGTGCATAACGATCCCAAAAGCGACCAGCACGAGATCCTGCTGAAACGCGGCAGTGGCGACATCGAACGCAACGGCGAAAAGCTTCACCTCGCCAACTGGGAGAAGGTTAGCTTTCAGGATGCCTCCAAAACCATGGAACGGTCCGCCGGAATCGGTCCGCCAACTCCCATCACTCCGGGAAACATGATGCCGGTCTTTCTTAATGCCGGCGAAAAAGCGCGCGAGGTCGATTTCGCCTGGACACCTATGCCGAACGCCGTCGGGTACCGCCTGCGCATTTCGCACAACCCCTATTTTTCATCCCTCTTGCTCGACCGCAAGGTGGAAACGGCCAGCGTGGTAGTGACGGGTTTGCCCCCGGGCGCATACTATTGGTCTATCCAATCCTTTGGCGCGGCCGGCAAGGAATCGGTGGAAAGCGAGAAGAATCGCTTCACCATCATTGTCCGCGCCCGGGATAATCCCGAGATGTCGCTCGACCTCAATCCCTTCGTGCAGCACGGCCATGTGATCGAGGTCACCGGCAAAACGGAAGCGGGCGCGCGCGTCATGGTCAATGGCCGGGAAGTTCCCATCGTCGCTGACGATGGCACCTTCCACTATTTCACTCCGCCCTTGCCCAACGGAGAAAACATAATTACGGTAACGGCGCAGAATTTGAATGGCGGAGTCAATACGCGGCGGGAAAAAGTGCTCATCCAGTAAGTTCAGAATTGTCTTGGGCGTTGTCCGGAAGGTGCGTCGCAACGGGTGGGTGCCAAGTTAACAACCTGTTCTGCCGAACATGCAAGTAGAATGATGGAACAAGCCAGCGGAGAGCGACTCGTGGGGCTGCTGACGAAGGTCCGGCTTCCCGAGGCGAGACGAGTTCCCGGGGGAGAGAAGTATCTTCATGTCGAATAACGGGTTTCATAACGGTTCCTCGCGATCGCACAACCTGCGTTCGCTGTTCAGCATGTTCTCGAGCGACCTCGCCATCGATCTCGGAACGGCCAACACGCTCGTCTATGCCCGGGGAAAAGGCATCGTCGTTAACGAGCCTTCCATCGTCGCCCTCAACAAAAACACCAACGAAGTCGAAGCCGTCGGTAAAGAAGCCAAGGAAATGCTGGGGCGAACCCCCGGAAACATCGTCGCTATCAAGCCCATGAAGGATGGCGTGATTGCCGATTTCAAAGTCACCGAAAAAATGTTGAATTACTTCATTCAGAAGGCGCATAACCGCAAGATGCTGGTGCATCCCCGCATCGTGATCGGCGTCCCTTCGGAAATCACCCAGGTGGAAAAGCGCGCCGTAATGGATTCCGCCTATCGCGCCAAAGCCAGTGAAGTCCACCTCGTCGAACAAGCCATGGTCGCCGCCATCGGCGCGGGCTTGCCCATTACCGAACCCAGCGGCAATATGGTCGTCGACATCGGCGGCGGCACCACCGACATCGCCGTCATCTCGCTCAGCGGCATCGTATATTCCCGTTCCGTGCGCATGGCCGGCAATCAGATGGACGAGGCCATCATGAATTACCTGAAGCGAAAATATAACCTCCTGGTCGGCGAACGCACCGCCGAGCAGATCAAAATGGAGATCGGTTCCGCTTACCCGCTCGACAAGCCGCTCACCATGGAAATCAAGGGCCGCAACCTCATCGAAGGCGTGCCCAAAACCATCACTGTGGACGATAGTGAGATTCGCGAGTCCCTCAGCGAATGCGTTTCCACCATCATGAATGCCATCCGCGTCGCCCTGGAACGCACCCCGCCCGAGCTTTCCGCCGACATCAGCGATCGCGGCATCGTGCTCACCGGCGGCGGCGCTCTCATCAAGAATCTCGATAAGCGCATCCGCGAGGAAACCGGATTGCCCGTCTCCATCGCCGACGATCCCTTGTGCAGCGTGGTGCTCGGCACCGGCAAAATGCTCTCCGATTTCAAGCTGCTGCGCAAGATTTCTATCGAGTAGCGTCTGCCGTTTGCGCTGACCGGCGTGATGATTTGTTGGACCAATGCCCAGCCCGCCAACATTCTTAACTGTTGCGAGCGCGGACGCTAAAACCTAAGACCTTAAGAACTAATAGCTAAGGAAGATCAACCAGCAACCACCCCGCATGGATGTCCTCGGACGCTACCGCAACCTGATCGTGCTCGTCGGCGTGCTCTTCGCCCAGGTTCTCGGTCTCGCCATGCAGGTCAAGCGCACCTCCGAAAGCGAACCCACCCGCCTCATCCGTATCTGGGCCGTTGACCTCGTCACTCCTCTGGAAGAGATGCTGCTGTGGACGCAGAACTCCAGCGCCAGTCTCTGGCACAACTACTTCTACCTGCGTGGTGTGCGGGCGGAGAACCGCGCCCTGAAAGCCCAGATCGAGCAACTTCGCCTGGAGCAGGTGCGCACCACCCAGGACGCCGGCCAGGCCCGTCGCCTCCAGGCCTTGCTCGCCTTTAAGGAACAATTTATTTCCCAAACCCTGGCGGCGCAGGTCATCGGATCGAGTGGCAGTGAACAGTCGCGCGTGGTCTATATCGACAAGGGTTACAAAGATGGCGTCCGGCCCGACATGGCGGTCATTACCGCCGACGGCATCGTGGGGAAGATCTGGCGCGCCGACGTTGGCCACGTTTCGCAGGTGCTGCTGATCGACGACCAGACCAGCGGAGTGGGCGCCATCCTCGATAAAACGCGGCTGCAAGGCATATTGCGCGGGACCCCGTCGGGCGAGGTTGTGCTGGAAAAAGTGATGAGCGATGAAACCGTGCCCCCCGGCGAGTTGGTTCTCACCAGCGGCGGAGACCGCGTTTTTCCCAAAGGCCTCATTGTCGGCACCGTCACCAAAGTGTCGCCCGGCAGCGAACTCTTTCTCAAGATCCGCGTGCGGCCCGCCGCCGACCTCAGCCGTCTGGAAGAAGTGCTGGTGGTCACCAAAATTGACGAGCGCCAGGCGCAGCCTGATCAGGCCGGTACGGCCCGCGCCATTGACATCCTGGCCGCTCGCCTGCCGGGTGTTCCCTCCAAGCCGGAAACCGACGCCGGCAAGTCCACCGCGCCCAAGACGAACGAAAACAAGACCGACGCTAAGAAGATTGACGCAAAAACGACCGACGCAAAAACCGTCGCCGTAAGAACTACTGGCGCAAAACCGGCCGCCGACGCCCCTGCCCCCGCGCCCCATCCCAACCCGCCAAATCCCGTCCCGGATAATCCCAACTGACGTGGCCATCACCTACACATCGGGCGAGCAGGTTGAAGTCTATCGTTTCAGCCTTCCCGCCACGTTTCTCATCCCGCTGGCCGCCCTGTTCCTGCAAGCCTGGCTTCCTCTCCGCTTTCGTTTCTTTTCCAACTTCGACCTGCCCCTGCTGGTCACCATCGGTTTTGCCACCGCCCGGCGGAATCCTGTAGCCGGACTGCTGACCGGCGGCTTCATCGGAATTTTTCAGGATGCCCTCACCCACCACCCCCTCGGTCTCTACGGAATTTCCAAGACGGTTGTCGGATTCGGCGCTTCCTCGCTCGGCATCAAGCTCGATGTCGAGAATGCCGGCGCCCGTTTCCTGCTTACAATCTTTTTCTACGCCGTGCACGAGTTCGTCTATTTCCTCATTGCCCGCGACCTCGTCGGCTTGCACATGGCCTTAAGTTGGCCCCACGAGTTCGTCTCCGGCGCGGCCAACGCTCTGCTGGGCGTCCTCGTCTTCATGCTGCTCGATCGCGTGAAGCAACGCATCTGAAAGCACTTTCCCTCTAGCTCGCCATCAGGTGACAGGAGTGCGTCTTCACCACCACCCAGACCTTCTGTCCTGGAGCGAGGCGCAAATCGTCGCGCGCCGCCAGGGTCAGGTGCACCTCGAACTCCGCTCCCCCGCACTCCACCATGGCCGAGACGATAACGTCCCTCTGCAAAAGCCGTTGAATGTTTCCCGGCAGGATGTTGCGGGCGCTCAGCCCCACCGGTCTTTCGGTGGCCAGCAGAAGATCGCCGGCTCGAATTCCGACGCGCAGCCGGGAGCCCACTTCGGCCCGCACCAGCGGCGTCTCGATTTCTACTGCGCCCGCCAGTCGGCACGTCATGGTGCCGCGCTCTTCGTGCAAAGCAAGAACCTCCGTATCGAAAATGTTTTCAAATCCGGATAGTTGCGCCACCGTCTCCAGTCGCGGCGCGCGCATCACCTCATGCGGCGTGCCTTGCGCCACGATCCTTCCCGCATCCAGCAGGATGACTTCATCGCCCAGGGCAAACACCTCTTCGCCATTGTGCGTCACGAAAAGAATTGGAACCCGGTGATCCTGGTTCCACTGGCGCAGATCGTTCAACAGCGACGACTTGGTGGGACGGTCGAGCGCTGCCAGCGCTTCGTCGAGCAGCAGCGCGCGCGGTTCGGTGACCAGAGCGCGTGCCAGGGCGACGCGTTGGCGTTCGCCTCCCGAGATTCCATCTGGCCGTCGTCCGCGCAAGTGCTCGATGCGAAATGCCGCCAGCATGGCGCTGCTGCGCTTGCGTCGCGCGGCCGCCGCCAGCCCGCGCAAACCGTATTCCACATTCTGCTCCGCCGTCAGATGCGGAAAAAGCGCGAGATTCTGATGCACGTATCCGATTCGCCGCTTCCAGGCATGGACGCTCTGCTCGTTCTCCGAGTCGTAAAGCGGCTCGCCGCCGATGGCAATGCGTCCTTCGTCCGGCGTCACCAGCCCGGCAATGCAATCCAAGAGCGTGGTCTTGCCCGCTCCCGAGGCGCCGAAAATAACCGTAAATCCGGCCAGCGCGCGAAAATGAACGTTGAGATTGAAAGTGCCTTGCGGATGCGGAAAGCGTTTGCGAATACGCACTTCCAGGTCGGCGGAAATGGGTACAGGCTCGGTGAATGGTGGCTCGGTTCGATTCGGGATGATGATCCTTACCGCCACAAACCCACCACCCAGGGACGCCGGTTGACGCCGTACACCATCGAAAGCACGAAAAATGAAATAACCAGGAGCGCGAGTGCCGTCCGGTTTGCGCCGGCATAATTGGCCGCCTGCGCCTGGTCGTAAATATCGATGGAGATCGTCCGCGTCACTCCCGGAATATTTCCTCCGACCATGAGCACCACCCCAAACTCACCCAGAGTATGGGCGAAGCTCAGGGCAAGTCCCGTGACCAGCCCCGCTTTCGAGAGCGGAAGCACCACGCGGCGAAAGGTTTGCAGAGGAGACTGTCCCAGCGATGCCGAGGCCCCCAGCAGTGCCGGATCCACCGCCCCGAACGCCGCCGCGAACGGTTGCACCGCAAAAGGCAGGCTGTAGAGGACGGACCCAATGACCAAGCCTTCAAAGGTGAAAGCGAGCGTGTGGCCGGTGTGCGCTTCCCACCAGCGCCCCAGCGGGCTGCGCGCGCCAAACGCCACCAGCAAATAGAAGCCCAGTACCGTCGGCGGCAAAACAATGGGAAGCGAAACCACCGCCTCCACCAGGAACTTCCCGCGCCAACGCGAATACGTAAGCCAGTAGGCGACTGGAATTCCCGCCGCCAGCAGCAGCGCGGAAACCACGCCCGCCAGACGCACCGTCAGCCAGAATGCCTGCCAGTCCACTCTACTTGCTCTCCGCCGGCAGGCTGAAACCGTAACCGGTGAGCAGAGCGGCCGCCTCGGGAGTCCGCAGGAAATCCAAAAACTGGCGCGCCGCTTCCGGTTGCTTTGACTTGGATAGCACGACCGCCGCCTGATTCAGCGTGGGATACGCGTCGAGAGGAATCCCCCAATAACGCCCCTTGTTTTTCATCCCGGGCGTCAGCGCGTGCGACAGCGCCAGCAAGCCCGCCTGAGCGTTGCCTGACTCCACGAACTGCGCCGCCTGCGCGATGTTTTCCCCGATCACCAGCCGGCTGAACACCAGATCGTAAATTCCGTAATGCCGCAACGTCGCTTCCGCGGCGCGGCCGTAGGGAGCCGTCGCCGGATTCGCAATGGCAAGTTTCTTGACTGAAGGTTCGAGCAACGCCTTGATGCCGAGCTTCGGCAAATCCAGCGGCGAATCGTTCGGAACCCACAACACTAACCGGCCCACCGCGTAGCGAAACAGCGTATCCTGGGACGCCAGGCCTTCGCTGACCAACTGCCTCGGATACTGTTCATCGGCGGAGAAAAAAACATCGAAGGGCGCGCCGTTTCGGATCTGATTCGTCAAATTGCCCGAGGCGCCAAAAGAAAGTTTTACCGCCCGTCCGGTTTTGTGCGTGTAAGCGGCGGCCAGTTCGGGAAGGGCGGCGCTCATGTCGGCCGCAGCCGCCGCCGCGATCTCCTGCCCCGCGGCGCAGGTCGCGGTCAACAAGGCGATAGCGAAAGCAAGAACCCCGACCATCAGGGTGTGAGATTTCTTCATAAAGCTGATCTCATACCAGTTTTGTCTTCGATAGCGGAAGTTCGCGCACGCGTTTTCCCGTGGCCGCGAATACCGCGTTATAGAGCGCCGGCGCAAACGGCGGTACCCCTGGTTCGCCGACTCCGGCCGGCGGCGCTTCGCTCCGCACAATTTGTACGTCGATGCGCTTCGGAGCGCGGTTCATGCGCGTCACCGGATAATTGTTGAAATTGCTCTGGTCAATCTTGCCGTTCGTCGCCGTGATCTCGCCGAATAATGCCACGCTGGTTCCGAAAACAGCCGCTCCCTCGAACTGGTTGCGAACATTGTCGGGACTCACCACCGTGCCCGCGTCGACCGCCGTCCATACCCCCGGAATGTGCACCTGACCTCTGGCATCGACTTCCACTTCGACCACCGTGGCCACATAGGTCAGAAAACTGCGATGGACGGCGATGCCCAGTCCATGGCCCTTTCCCGCGCCGACGGCGCGTTTTCCCCAGCCCGATTTTTCCGCCGCCATCTCCACCACGCGCCGCAATCGAGCCCTATCCAGCGGATAAGTCTTGGCATCTTCCGCCTCGTCGCCCTTCAGGTCGAGCGCCACCAGGCGCGGCCGCCCGATCAGTGCCAGCAGGTACTCTACCGAATCCTGGCCCGCATTATGCGCCAGTTCGTCGGCGAACGAGTGGATGGCGAAGGCGTGATAAATATTCGCCACGCTGCGCATCCATCCAATGCGCACATGGAAGTCCGCCGGCCCGTTCTCCGCGCGATGATTGAGAATGTCGAAGGGAAGATTGTTCCATCCCAAACCCATCTCGTCGTCGGCATAAGTGGCGGACGCGTCGAAGGTCGAATTGATGGGCGGATACACCGTGCGCTGCAGCCACGCCGTCGGCCTGCCATCGGAGCCCACCGCCGCTTTCATGTACATGGCCGCGACCGAGTGAAAAAAATCAAAATGAATATCGTCTTCCCGGCTCCAGACTACCTTCACCGGCTTGCCCAGTTGTTTCGAAAGCACCGCCGCTTCGGCCACTTGATCCGGCTTTGACTTGCGCCCGAAGCCGCCGCCGAGCAGCGTAACGTGACAAGTTACATCCTCCTTCTTGATGCCCAGTGCCCCGGCAATCGTCTCCTGCACGGCTTGCGGATTCTGCGTGGGCGCCCAGGCGACCACTTTGCCATCGCGATACTCCGCCACCGCCACCGGCGGCTCCATGGAAACGTGCGCCAGATGCGGCGTGTAATATTCCGCTTCGATGATCCGGCCGCCGCTCGCCGTGCTGTGGGCGAAGGCCGCATCCACATCGCCGACATTACGCACCACTTTGCCCGGCTGCCGCGAAGTCTCTTCCAGCGTTTTGCGGAACGGACCAGAGTTGTAGACCTCGTGCGGACTGCTTTCCCATTCGATCTTCAGGCTCTTGCGTCCCTTGAATGCCGCCCATGTGTTGTCTGCGATTACGGCCACGCCGCCCAGCGGCTGGAACTGGTGCGGCGGCTTGAAGGGGTCGATGGTCAGCGTTTTCTGCACTCCAGCCACCTTCAACGCGGCTTTGTCGTCGTACGATTTTATTTTCTGCCCGAGTACCGGGGGATGCTCCACCGACGCATATACCATCCCCGGCATGGTTGCATCCATGCCGAAAATCGCCTTTCCGGTCACGATGTCCTGCAGGTCAAACAGGGCGTTGCTTTCTTTGCCGATGTAGCGCCACTCCGAGCGGTCTTTGAGTGAAACCTCTTCCTGCTTCGGCACCGGCAGTTTTGCCGCCGCCGCCGCTACCTCTCCATAGCCCAGCTTTCGCCCACTCGCTGCGTGCACCACGAAATGCGGCTCGGTCGTGCAGTCTCTTGCGGAAACGCCCCACTGTGCGGCGGCGGCGCGGATCAGCAGTACGCGGCCGGTCGCGCCCACCTGGCGCATCAGTTCGAAGTTGCTGCGCACCGAGTGCGAACCATCCGTGTCCTGATCGCCGTATTTTGCGTCGCCGATGGCCTGCTCAATCCTGACCTTCGACCAGTCGGCATCGAGTTCGTCGGCCACCACCAGCGGCAGTGCGGTGCGGCTGCCCGAGCCCATCTCCGAGCGATGGGCGATCACCGTCACCGTGCCATCGGAAGCGATCGACATCCAGAGACTGGGTTCAAACGAAGCGGCCGCCGCTTCGCCATCCGCCGCCCAAAGCGGCTCAGGGACGAAGCGGGCGCTGAGCACAAAAACACCGCTGGCCAGCGCGGCTTGCAAGAATCCGCGACGGCTGACGTTCCCGCTGATGTTTTCGATCAGGCTCATGCCGTCTCCTTCGTTGATCGGTGTGTCCTCGGCGCAGGCTTCGCTGGCGCATATCCGGCAGCCTCATGAATCGCCGCCCGAATCCGCTGATAGGTTCCGCAGCGGCAGATGTTGCCGGACATGGCGGTATCGATCTCCTCGTCGCTCGGACTGCGGTTCTCCTTCAACAGCGCGATCGCCTGCATAATTTGGCCGCTCTGGCAGTAGCCGCATTGCGGCACGCGAATTTCCATCCACGCCTTCTGCACCGGATGCATCGGCGCGATGCCCTCAATCGTCGTCACCTCGGCGCCCCCCACCTCGCTCATGCGCGTGATGCAGGAACGCACCGCTTCACCATTCTTGTGCACCGTGCAGGCGCCGCACAATGCCATCCCACAGCCGAATTTCGTTCCCGTTAGTTGTGCGACGTCGCGCAGATACCATAGCAGCGGCATCTCAGGATCGCCGTCAAACGTCCGCGCCTTGCCGTTGACTTTGAAATGGATCATACGTGGCCTCGTTCGCGCGCTGAACTGGGATGCCGCCAGCGTGATTTTCCATATCCTAGTCGCCGCGCGCGAAATGTGGAAGAGTGAAGCGCCGTCATATAATCATCTTTCGTTTTTTTCATTTTTCTTCCCGGGAGGAAGTTTGGCTTACGACGATTTGCGCGATTGGGTCCAGGCGCTCGAGCGCGCCGGCGAACTGAGGCGTATCCGCACCGAAGCCGACCCCATCCTGGAGATCGCCGAGATCGCCGACCGGGTTTCTAAGACCCGCGATGCCGAGGGAAATATCGGCGGCAAGGCCCTGCTGTTCGAAAATGTGAAGGGCTATCCCGGCGCGCAACTCCTCATCAACCAGTTCGGGTCGGCGCGGCGCATGCGGCTGGCGCTCGAAGTCAGCGCGCTCGACGAAGTCTCCCAGCGCATTCGCGCCTTCATGGACGTAAAGTCTCCGCAGGGCTTTCTCGACAAAATGAAAATGTTGCCCATGCTGGCCGAGATGGGCAAATTATTCCCCAGAACCGTTGCCACCGGCCCCTGCAAGGAAGTGATCCGGCGTGACAATTTCTCCTTGCTTGATTTTCCCATCCTGCAATGCTGGCCAAAAGATGCCGGCCGTTTCATCACTCTGCCCTGCGTCGTCACGCGCGATCCGAAGACGGGCAAGCGCAACGTCGGCATGTATCGCATGCAGGTCTATGATGAGCGCACCACCGGCATGCACTGGCAGCGGCAAAAAGTCGCGGCCGAACATTATCGCGACCGCATGCGGCAAAGCGTGGCCGGCGAACCCGGCGCCTCCGCCTCGGTCCGCGCCGCCGTCGACATGATGGCCCGATCTTCAGGAGGCGCCGCGCTCGCCGAGGGTGATCGCCCCGGCGGCCGCATGGAAGTCGCCGTTGCCATCGGCACCGATCCCGCCCTCACGTTCTCCGCCATCGTGCCCGCGCCGCCCGAAGTGGAGGAGTACATCATCGCCGGATTTCTCCGGCAAAAGCCCGTCGATCTGGTGAAGTGCGAAACTGTCGATCTGGAAGTCCCGGCCAATTCCGAAATCGTTCTCGAAGGTTACGTCAATCTCGACGAACTGCGCAGCGAAGGCCCCTTCGGCGATCACACCGGCTTCTACTCGCTCGAAGACGACTATCCCGTGTTTCACGTCACCTGCGTCACCCACAGAAAAAACCCCATTTACGCCACCACCGTGGTCGGCAAACCTCCCCAGGAAGATGCCTGGATGGGCAAGGCTGTCGAGCGCATCTTCCTCCCCTTGATGAAGCTGACCATCCCCGAGTTGGTCGATGTGAATCTTCCCATCGAAGGCGTCTTTCACAACCTGATGCTCGTTTCCATCCGCAAGTCGTATCCCGGACAGGCGCGCAAAGTGATGAACGCAATCTGGTCGCTCGGCCAGGCCATGTTCACGAAGTGCATCATCGTGGTCGATGAAGACGTCGACGTGCAGGATGTGGCCGACGTCACCTTAAAGGTGCTGAACAACATCGACCCCGAACGCGACATCCAATTCACCCTGGGACCGGTGGATTCGCTCGATCACGCGGCGCGCCTGGCGAACTACGGATCGAAGATGGGAATCGACGCCACCCGCAAATGGAAAACCGAAGGTTTTAGCCGCCCCTGGCCGGATGAGATCGTGATGGACTCAAAAACCCGCGCCTTGGTCGACGGCAAATGGAAGACGCTGTCCCGCGAGTTGGGATTGGGCGAATAACCGCGTTTTGTAAATCCGGGGGGTGCGCCACTTCTCACACTTTTTCAGAGTGGCCCGGCGATACCGCCGGCAGCGGAGGTTTTGCCCCTACGCGGGCGGCAGAATCCGTATCTTCAGTGGGGGGCAGGCGGAGGCCCAGCCATCGCCGATTTTCGCTTGTTTTAAGATTTGTCATCCTGATTGCAGCGAGGGATATGCAGTTCCTCGGCAGCGACAGTCGTCACACGCGCCCGATCCAATATCCCGGCGTGCGCTCATCTGAGAGGTTGTCGTCCGTTCATCGTCCTCCTGATTGCGGTGAACTGGGGCGTTCGTAATACTCTATGAATATTTTTCGATATTCATTCCATCCAATCACTTCGCCTTCGTCTGCCTTTTCTTTCGCACGCGTTAGACAATCTTTGATGAATTGAGGGTCAAAAAACACGCGCCACGCGACGTACCTCGCGTACCAGAATCCGCCAGAACAATCCAGACACTCCCACACTGCGCCGATGCGACACGGACTCCTTCGGAGCTTGTGCATTCCTGGGAGAGATAAGTCCGTGATCGTACATTCGAGTCCCCAATCATCGGCCACTACATCGGTCACGCTGACGCAAACGAGAGCTGGGTACTCTGCAAACATCCCACACACTCCCTCAGAGGACGCGGTATAAATTCGCTTCTTCATTTGCTGATCGACTAAATCTAATCGGTTGTTCCGTAATATCGACTTTTTCACATGTCCAGACCAGACGCATCCCCGCATTCCAAATTACCAAATTACCAAATGAACTGGCGCACCCTAGTTATGATGAGGCGAGGAATGAAGTGACGCTCGCGCCGCAAAAAAGGAGAACCCGTGAAAGCAGCCATCATCACTGCGGCCGGGCAAACGCCCGTGTACGCAGACTTCGCCGAGCCTGTTTCTTCCGAGGGAAAGGAAATCATCGCGGTTAGCGCTTCCGCGCTCAGTCAGTTCAGTAGGTCCCGCTCTTCCGGTACCCATTACAGTTCGGGTGGCCAATTTCCCTCCGCTGCCGGGGCCGACGGCGTCGGCCGCTCCTCTATCCGCGATCAAAGAGGAGTGGGACACACCCGGAAAACCACGCGTCGTAATCCAGATTTCCTGGAGACCGGAACAATGACCGGAGCAACCAGTCGTGCTTCTTGCGCAGCGCCCGCTGAATCAACAGGGGTCAGATTACAAATTACAAAATTACAAATTACGAAATTACAAAACTAAGAATCACCCTTAGCCCTCTCCCGGGGCCGCATGCCGAGGCTTGGCTCCCATCACCAGTAGCCACAGCGTGAATACAGGCTCACCCATCATGGCGGGAAAAGAATAGCGGTTGGCCAAGGCTAGATACTGCGGATAAAGTACCCCGACCGCGCAGACCGCAACGTAGGCAAAAGCGTTGATGGCGAGATAGATTCCCAGGAAACGCGGCAGGAAGTTAGAGCGATAAACCAGGATGGCAAGCGGTACCAGCCAGAGTCCCCAGAAGAACTCGGTGGCGATCGTGCCTTGGCTATTGATGCGCAGAAACAGCATCGCCAGTGCGTTTCTCTGCGCCGCGTCGATCACCGCCAGGTAGGGCTCGGCTTTGAGGAGAAGCAGCGCGGCGAACTGGTTCATCGCGTCCGCAATGCTGAGCGGAACCTGAACCAGGACTAGCATCACCATCACTTTGGCTAGCGCGGCATCAACCTCCGCCAGAAGGCGATAGAGCGCCAGGGCCAGCCAGAGAAAGACGATTGAATTAAGGATGTTGACCGCAATTCCGGCGCGGTAGAGCGCTTCGGAGCCCAGAATTCTAGCTGCGGTGGCGGTGGCATCGCCCGGGACGATCGTCCGGCCGGGAACAACAATGAGCGTGAATACGCCGGCGACGGTGAGAAGCAGGTAAACGAAGCCCGTCAGCCGCGCTGGCCTGGGTCTACTGTGCATAAAGGCCTCTCTGGTGCTGGCAGTATGGAGATACGATGGGGCAGTCGAAAAGTTCCTGGAAGTGAATGCAAAATCACAAATTACCAAATTACTAAATTCTCCTCTTTCCCTTCGTCTTTTCCTTCATCATCACCCCCTCAGTATCTGATTAATCTCTTTTTGATACCACCGCCCACGATTTCTGAGCCAAGCCAGCACATCGGCATCGATAAACATCGTCACCCGCTTCTTTGCCGGACGCTCCCAGGCCGCAAACTGGGCCTGCGGATAGCTTTTCCAGTCCGCCTGAGCCCGTATCCGGACGACTTTGGAGCGACGGCTAACCCTTTTGCGTGCTTTCATTTGCCCGCCGGCATATCGAACAGTATGTATACAATTACCTGCACAAACGTTTCACGTGAAACACTTTACCGCGGCGTCGTGACCGGCTCCACCTGAAGCGTGAGCCCCTCGATTTGGCGCACCACCACCGTCTCTCCCGCGGACACCGGGACGGGGGCAATGGCGTCCCAGAATTCGCCGTGGACGACGACCTTCCCGCCGGGCGCGAGCAGGGTCTCGGCGACGCCCAATTCTCCGATCAGGCCTTCCGCCCCGGTCACAATTTTGTTGCGCCGGGCGCGTACCGCGATGCTCATGAGGAAGGCGGTGATCAAGCCCAGGGGAATGCTCAGGCCGAGGGCGGTCAGCAGGTGAACCCGCATCTCCGGGATGGGCGCGTCCACCAGCAGCAGGCTGCCCAGGGTCAGGAGCACGATGCCGCCGCCGGTCAGCACGCCGTGGCTGGCAAACTTGGCTTCCGCGACAAAAAGCGTAAAGGCCACCAGAATCATGGCGAGCGCGGCGAAGCGTATGGGCAAGAGGTGCATGGCGAAGGCCGCCAGCACGATGAAGATCACGCCGATGGTGCCCGGCAACACCGCTCCCGGATGATTGAACTCCACATAGAGACAGAGGGCCCCGATCAAGAGGATGATCAGCGTGATGTTGGGGTCCATGATGTAGGAGAGGATGCGCTCCTTGAGCGTCATCTCGTATTCGCGCACCGGTTGCCGGGTGAGGTTGAGGGTGGCGGCTGTGCCGTTGAAGCGCTTGAAAGTGCGGCCGTTCATCTGGCGAAACAGATCGGCTTCGTCGGCGGCGACGTAGTCGATGAGCTTCTGGTCGAGCGCCTCCTGTTCGGTGAAGGACTTCGATTCGCGCACCGCGCTTTCCGCCAACTCGACGTTGCGGCCGCGGCGAGTGGTGACGGAACGCATCAAGGCGGCGGCGTCATTCTCGATCTTCTTCATCATGGTCTCATCGGGTTTGCCGAAAAGAGTTACGGGATGGGCCGCGCCGGCGTTGGTTCCCGGGGTCATGGCGGCCACGTCGGCGGCTTCGAGAATGAAGATTCCGGCGGAACCGGCGCGGCTTCCGCTAGGGTTGACGTAGACGATCACGGGCACTGAGGAGGCGACCATCTCGTCGATGATCTCGCGGGTGGAATCGACGAGGCCGCCGGGCGTGTTCATTTCGATGAGCACGGCCTGGTCGTGGTGGGCAGCGGCGGAGGAGAGAGCGCGGCCGATGTACTCCACGGTCACGGGCTGAATGGCATCGTTGATCTTGATCTTGAGGACGTCAGCGGAACCGAAGGTAGAGAGCAGGCAAGTCAGAATGAGGCTAAGGCGAACAGAAAGCGAATATAGCGATTGAGTGGCGGGCGAAGCTTTCATGGCTGTGGCTGGGGTGGCGCTTTCTCCGCGAGTTTGGCGGCTGACGATGCGGATTCCGCCAGAGCGGCGAGGGCGGCGGCGCTGGAGGGATCGATGGCGGCGGCGTGGCGAAATTCCTCGGCGGCTTCGGCGGTAAATCCGTGGGCCAGAAGTTCCTTGCCCAGTTCGACGTGAAAGCGGGCGTGGGCGCGGGGGTCGGAGCGAGCAAAACGCTGCTCCGCCCAACTCCCCATCTGCATGGTCATCTGGCGGAAAGCGTCTTCCTCGTAATTGCGTTTGATGCGCTCCAAGGGGAGCCTGGCACTGACGCCAGCGGCGGGGACATTGCCGGCGGTCGATTTGAGGTTGTCGAGCAAGGTCCTGGCGTCGGGATCGTTGGGGCGACGGTCGAGAGCGTCTTGCAGTTCGCGGGCGGCGGCCGCGCGGTCGGCGGATTGGAGCAGGGTGAGCGCGAGATTGAAGTGATAATCAGGATCGCTGGGGTCGTTTTGAACCGCCCGCGCGAAATCGTCAGCGGCTTTTTTTCTCTGGCCGCGGCGGGCGGCAACCACGCCCAAATCGTTGTATATCTCGGCGAGAGGCAGGCGCGCGGCGACAAATTCGAAGGCGCCGTCCGCTTTTGCAAAGTCGCCGTGAGCGAGGGCGGCGAGACCGAGATAAAAATTTGCCTCGCGAGCGAGAGCGCCGGAGGTTGACCCGGAAATCGTCACGGATGTCAGTCCGGAAATCGGCGAAGACAAATCGATCTGGCTGAGGGCGGCGATGGCGGCCTCGTAATCGTGCTGCGCGTAGTAGGTCTCACCCAGCGCCAGCCAGGCTTGGCCGTAAGCGGGGTTGAGGCGGACGGCCTCGCGATAATGTTGCACCTTTTCTTCCGCGCCGGGGGCGAGAATGCCGCGCACGTACTGCTCGAGAGCGTCCAGTCGCATGGCAGGGACGCTGGCGATGTACTTATCCTTGGTCTGCGCGAAGTTGGGCCGGATGAGGTGAAGCAAGTCCCAGGCGAGTGCGGACTGCACGGTGCCGAGATCGGCCAGCGTTCCGGATTCGACGAGTGCGGGCGAGAGCTTTTGGGCGCGCATGTCGAGGACCTGCGCGGTGACGGTGAGGGTCGCGCCATCGTAACGATAGGAGCCGAGTACGGCGTAATCAACATCCATCTGCTCGGCAATGCGGTAGAGGGTGGCGCGGGAGGGATGAAGGCCGGCGGGAATGCCCTGGCGATCATAGGCTCGCAGGCGCTCCTCCCGACTGGCGAGGTAGAGAAGGGGAGAATTGAGTTGCTGGTGAAAGGTCTCGGGAAAGGACACGCCGATCCATTCCAGACCGGGGGTGGGAGAAGCGTTCTCGAAGGGGATCACCAACATGGTCTGACCGGGGAGTGGGCGGGCCGAGGCGGCGTCGTCCTCGGCCGGAAGCGAGGGGCAGAAGAGCGCGGCAAGCAGGACGACCAGGACAGCGGCTCTTTTCACGACGACTTGATTATATCGGCTGGCGGGCGATTGATCCTGGGACAGTCCCGGCACGACCAGGAGCGGTGCGGTTCCCGTCTGAAGCCGGGCGACGATCAAGTCGAAGTTCAGCGGACAGGAGTTTCCGCCCGACACGGACTTAGTGGCGCGCCCGCGCGGTGTGCCGGGTGCGGAGGAAGGGCGGATTCGCCGCTGCGCTCGAGATGACAAATCTAGAAATGAGTGACAACCCAGGAACCAGTGATAAATCAGAAGCAAGTGGACTCAAGGGGCGGCGCTTATCAGGTGGATTTTGTTGTCTTGGCTGCGTCTGGCCTGGACTCAGACCAGCCCGGCAGATTGTCGCTGCCGGTGATCAGGCGCGCGCCGCGCTCGTAGGTGAGATAGGACCACGCCCATTGCATCATGACCATGACACGGTTGCGGAATCCAATGAGGAAGAGGATGTGGATGAAGAGCCAGGCCAGCCAGGCGAAGTATCCGGAGAATCCGAAGTTGCCGAACTGGGCGACGGCGGCGGCGCGTCCTATGGTGGCCAGGCTGCCTTTGTCGCGATAGTGAAACTCGCCCCGGGGCTGATTTTTCAGATCGCGAGCGATGGCCTGCGCCACCCAGTTGCCTTGCTGAATGGCGACGGGCGCGACGCCGGGGAGCATCCGGCCCTGATCGTGTTCATCGCGAAACGCAGCGAGATCGCCGAGCACGAATACTTCCCGGTGTGCGGGCAGACTCAGGTCGGGCTTGACGAGCACGCGGCCGGCGCGGTCGAGGGGAGCACCTAACTTCTTGCCGAGGGGCGATGCGGCCACTCCGGCGGCCCAGAGGACCACTGGGGAAAGAAGTTTTTCGTTGTTTTTGTTGGTGCTCATGAGAACCGCTCCGGGCTCGATTCCGGTGACCATGCAGGAGGTGCGGACTTCGACTCCGAGGCGCCGCAACTGGTCTTCGGCTTTGCGGGATAGCTCCTCGGAATAGGACGACAGGACGCGGGGTCCGCCTTCGATGAGCATGATACGGGAGAGCCTGGGATCGCTGTCGCGAAACTCGTCATTCATGGCGTGGTGGGCGATTTCGGCGAGCGTGCCGGCGAGCTCGACTCCGGTGGGTCCGCCGCCGACGACCACGAACTGTAAAGGCGGCGGGTTTTGATGTTCGGCGGCCTGGCGCTCGGCGAGTTCGAAGGCGAGGAGAACGCGGCGGCGAATTTCGAGAGCGTCTTCGATCGTCTTCAGGCCGGGAGCGAAGGGTTCCCAGTCTTCGTGGCCAAAGTAGGCATGTGTGGCTCCGGAGGCGACGACGAGAAAGTCGTAGTCGATCACCTGCCTTGTGGCGATTACTTTCTTATTATCCAGATCGAAATCGACAACTTCTTCAAGTAATACCTGAATATTGGGAAAGGCTCGAAGAATCCAGCGGATCGGGGTTGCGATTTCTCCCGGAGAGAGGCCGGCTGTAGCCACCTGGTAGAGCAGGGGCTGGAAAGTGTGATGGTTTTTGCGGTCGAGGAGGATGACCTGAACTGGAAGGCGGGCGACGCGGCGAGCTGCGGTCAGGCCGGCGAAACCGGCTCCCACGATGACGACTTTTGGCGTCGCTTGGCTCGGCATAGGTTTCGAGGAAAGGGTTCCTCCAAATATTAGTAGATTTGGGGGCCATCTCATAATGGGCTCTACATAGAGCTATGCTGCCGCGAAGCGGAATCGGAAGCCGGGAAACCTTATACACTGCTTCTCACACTTGGATGACTTCCGCGCAACCCAGTTCGCCCGCATTACGTTTTCTGCTGCCTTCGGTGCGCGACATAGTGTTTATTTTTCTTTTCTGGTCGCTGCTGGCCGGACCGCTCTCGAACCGGCCGCTGGCGGATGCCGACATCGGATGGCATATTCGCACTGGCGAGCTGATTCTCGCGACCCATGCGCTTCCCCGCACCGATCCATTTTCCTCCACCATGCAGGGGCAGCCGTGGTTTGCGTGGGAGTGGTTGTATGACGTTGTGCTCGGAACGCTGCACCGCGCCGGGGGGCTGAACGCGGTCGTCTGGCTGTGCGCCTTGCTGGTGGCGGGGACTTTTGCGCTGTTGCTGGGCCAACTTTTGCGGCGCGGGACCGGCTTGTTGCTGGCCATTGTGCTGATGCTGCTGGCGGAATCGGCGGCCACGATTCATCTGTATGCGCGTCCGCACATTGCGAGCTGGCTTTTTTCGCTGCTCTGGTTCGGCGCTCTGGAAAGATGGGAACGATGGGAACGATTTCCACAGCAGCGGGTTATCTCGCGCTGGGTCTTCTGGTTTTTTCCGGCCTCGATGTTGCTCTGGGTCAACTTGCACGGCGGGTGGTTGTTGGGCTTGGCGCTGCTGGCAATCTATACGGCGGCGGCGGTGGTGGAGGCAATGCGCGTGCGCGATCCGTTCGCAGCGATTCGGTCCGGCCAGCGGGCTCGGGGGATGGCCTTGTGCTGGCTGACTTCGGCGGCGGCAACACTGGTGAATCCGTTTGGCTGGAGGTTACACGCGCACATTTATCACTATCTCGGCGATCGCTACCTGATGAATCGCATTGAGGAGTTCCGCTCGCCGGATTTTCATGGTTGGGGGGAGCGCGGTTTTGCGGCGATTCTGCTGCTGACTTTGGTGGCGTTTGCGGGGAGCCGGAGAAAGCTGCGGCTGAGCGCTCTGCTGGTCGCTCTGCTGGCGGTATATGCGGGATTTTATTCGTCGCGCAATCTTCCGGTTTCTTCCATCTTACTGGCGCTGATCATCGGACCGATTTTGTGGGAGAACTTCGGTTCGCTGGCGCAGACGCCGGGAGCGTGGCGATGGGTGCGCGGGGTTGCGGCGGGAATCTCCGGCTTTTCGGATCGCATGGGCGGGCAGGAAATGGAGCTTCGCGGCCACCTGTGGTCCATCGCCGCCGTGGCGCTTGCGCTGTTAATTTGTCTGAACGGGGGCAGGCTGGGCTCGCGGGAACTGATGCATGCGGAGTTTAATGCACAAAAGTTGCCGGTGCTGGCGGTGAATTTTCTAATCGACGATGCGGCCGGCAAGTCAGGCCCCCAAGACCCCGTTTTCTCGACCGATGCGTGGGGAGGCTATCTGATTTATCGTATGTATCTTCACCCTGAGGCCGCCCGCAAGGTGGTCATGGATGACCGCCACGATCTTTACGGCGAAGAGCGGGTTCGCCAGTATCTGATCCTGACCCACGTGGAGCCGGGATGGCAAGATGTGCTGGAGCGGTGGCAGATTCAGATCGCGCTGCTGCCGAGTGACTCGACGCTGGCGAACTTGTTGCGCGAGCTTCCGGGGATTTGGCGGGTGGCGTATGAGGATAAGGTTGGGGTGGTGTTTGAGAGGCGGTAGCTGCCGGCGCCGCTGCGACAATCTCTGCACCCTGAGCGGCTTGGACTCATCTGATGTAGTTGGGTTTGGGCGCTTATCGTTTGACAGCCAACTCGCGATCCCCAAGGACGTAATGCGTATGGAAAGTTGTCCCGAGACCTGCTAATGAAATCGCAGTGTTTGCCCTTTTCGCAGATTCCGCGCACGACGCGTCTCTTCCTGGACTATCTTTCCTATGCCCCATCGGTTCGCAGTTTCTATGCGCGGTCTCCGCTTTTTTCCGAGTGGATGAAGGAGGAATCGCAGCGGGTGGTATACGACGGCTCGCGCCGCGCCCGCGTGGGCGAAGTTCTGGAGCGGCAAAATTGCGCATGGGGAGCTTCCCCTGAAACTCTCGCGAACATTGAGCGCTTTAAGCACGGCGCGTTGGCGGCGGTCACGGGGCAGCAGGTAGGCCTCTTTGGAGGTCCGCTGTTCTCGTTGTTCAAAGCCCTGACCGCGGTGAAACTGGCAGAGCAGGCGACGGCGGCGGGAGTGGACTGCGTTCCGGTTTTCTGGCTGGCGACCGAGGATCACGATCTTGCCGAAGTGAACCATGTGGCACTGGCCGCAGAACATGGCCCTCCCGAGTTGCTAACGGTGGATACGCATGGCGTAACCGATGCGCCGGTCGGGACAATAAAGTTTGCAGCCGAGATCGCGCCGGTAGTAGAGCGCGCCGCTGCAATGCTGGGAGAATCCGAGGTCGCGGGCTGGCTGCGTGAGGCTTATCGTCCGGGAGAAACTCTGGGGAGTGGATTCGCGCTCCTCTTCACCAAGCTGTTTGCGGATTTTGGCGTAATCCTTCTGGATCCTTCGGACCGGGATTTCCACGAGTTGGCGAAGCCGCTGCTCCGCGCCGCCATCGAGCGCGCCTCCGAACTGGATGAAGCGTTGCTGGAGCGCGGCAAGGCAATCGAGGCGGCGGGATATCATCAGCAGGTCAAAGTAACCTCCTCCACAACTTTGCTTTTTGCGGTACAGGATGGCGCGCGCAGCGCGATCCGGCGCACCCATAACGGCGCGGATGTAGCGGAGTTTGCGATCGGCGAAGAACGGGTTCCGGCGGCGCAATTGCTGGAGCGCATCGAAACGATGCCCGAAAAATTCAATCCCAATGTGCTGCTTCGTCCGGTGGTGCAGGACTATCTCCTGCCCACCCTGGCATACACGGGCGGTGCCGCCGAAGTGGCGTATTTTGCCCAGGTGGCTGTGGTCTATGAGAAGTTGCTGGGGCGCGTGACACCGGTTCTGCCGCGATTTTCGGCGACCCTGGTGGATGCCAAGTCAGAGCGCATTCTCGCCCGCTATCAACTGGGCGTGGCCGATCTGCTTTCCGGTCCGGAGAAAGTAAGGGCGGCGATCGCGGCACACTCGCTGCCGAGGGACTTGCAGGAACGCTTTGCGGAGGCGTATCGCAGTCTGGAGCAGTCGATGATCGCGCTCGAGGAATCCGTGGGCAAACTCGACAGCACCCTGATCGACGCGGCCCAGAGTACGCGCACTGGCATGGCACATCAAATCGAGCGTTTGCAGGCGCGAGTGGCGCGGGCGGAAACTCTGCGCAATGAAGTGGTGACGCGCCACGCCGACGCCCTGAGCCATGCGCTCTATCCCAATAAAGCGCTGCAGGAGCGCGAAGTCGCCGGGATCAGTTTTGTGGCGCGCTACGGCAGGGAACTGCTGGCGAATGTCTATCATACAATTCATCCCGATTGTCACGATCACCAGATCATCGAAGTGTAAGCCTTCGGCCTTATATCACTTTGAGCTTAGGGCGGCGCTCAACTGCGCCAGCGATTCCACCCGCGGCACTCCTTTTTCGCGATAAGCTCCGGGCACGTCCATTAATATCGCTTGCATGCCGGCGGCGGTGGCTCCCAGATAGTCGACAGAATATACATCGCCGACGTAGAGGCTTTCGCCGGCCGTGGCGTTTATGCTGCTGAGAGCGCGGCGGAAGATTTCGGGATGCGGCTTCTCGAATCCGACGAGCCCCGAGTCGGTGATGGTCTGGAAGCAGTCGGCAATACCGCAGCGGCGCAACACGTCTTCGATGCGACCATCGGCGTTGGAGATGACGGCTATGGCGTAACGCTCTCCGATCGCGCGCAAATTGTCGGCGGAGCCGGGCAGAATCTGATCCCAGTTGGCGGAGGTTCGGATGCCCGCGACGAGTTCGTCGCGCAGCGCGTCGTCTTCGACTTTATCTTTATCTTCGACTTCGACTTGCATCTCCGATAACAGCTGGGAGTAAAACATCCACCAGAAACTATGGTCGGTGCTGCCGTTGCTGGTCATCATGCCGTCGAACTTGTTCTTGGTTCGGCATTCCAGGTCGCGGAGGTGTTCGGCACGGGGCGTAATGCCGCGTGCGGTTAAAGGCGCGTGAATGCGCTCGCGATTGGGGAAAAGCAGGGTATTCCCGACGTCGAAGAAAATGGTCTTCACTGCTTTATGGGAAGCATGGGTCATGAGAATCCTGCGCTGGACGTTACCCGAGGTATAACCTCCAGCGGTTATCCAATGCATTAAACTTAAAAATTGCCGATACCAACGGCACCGCCCTCATGGCCCAACTGCGCGTTGTCATCCTGTGGCACCAGCACCAGCCCTTCTACAAAGATTTGGTGACGGGCGAGTATCGCCTGCCGTGGACCCGGCTGCACGCACTGAAAGATTACTACGGGATGGTCAAACTGCTGGACGAATTTCCCCAGGTCCACCAGACCTTCAATCTGGTGCCCTCGCTCATTACGCAGATACAGGATTATGTTTCCGGGGCGGCGGAAGATCCATTCCTCCAGGTGGCGAGCAAGCCGGCGAAGGAACTGAGCGGCGGAGAGCGGCAATTCGCCCTGCAATATCTTTTCCAGGCGAATCCGGTCAATGTGATCGGGCGCTATCCGCGCTATCGCGAGTTGTGGGAGAAATTTCGCGGGGCGGGAGATGCGCCGGCGCGGGCGGAGAAGATTTTTCAGCTGCAGGATTTTACCGACCTTCAGGTCCTCTCGCAGATTGGATGGTTCGACGAGTACTTTCTGGAGGAAAAAGAGGTTGCGGAACTCATCCGCAAAGGCCGGAACTACACCGTCGAAGATCAGTGCTTTGTGATGGCTCTGGAACGCCAGTTGCTGGCGCGCGTGCTGCCGGCGCATGCCGAGGCGGCAGGGAAGGGCTTGATCGAGATTTCAACTTCGCCTTTTTACCATCCCATTCTGCCCCTGGTCTGCGATACCGAGATGGGTGCCGTCTCGTCGCCGGGCTTGCCGCTGCCGCACAATCGATACCGCCATCCGGACGATGCACGTGAGCAGTTGCGCCGCGGAATGGCGCTGCATGAAACGGTTTTCGGGCTGCGGCCGCAAGGCGTATGGCCTTCCGAGGGCAGTATTTCTGACGAGGTGCTGACCATCGCCCAGCAGCTTGGCGTGCAGTGGATGGCAACCGACGAAGGCGTCCTCGGACGCACGTTGGGCACGATTTTTTCGCGTGACGGGCAGGGTCATCTGGATTCCGACGGGGCTCACCGCCTGTATACGGTCTATCGCTATGAGAATGCCGATACGCGTATGAATCTGTTATTTCGCGATCACACGCTGTCCGATCTGATCGGATTCGTGTACTCCAGCATGCCGCCCCAGGACGCGGCCAATAATCTAATTCACAAGATTAAGGAATCGGCGAAACCGCTTTTAGCCAGCGGCCAGGACGCGGTGGTCTCGATTATTCTGGATGGCGAGAATGCGTGGGAATATTATCCCCAATCGGGTCGGGAATTCCTGCGAAGGTTCTATGCCGGATTGCAGGCCGATCCCGGCATGGAAGCGGTGACTGTGAGCGAGGCAATCGCGCGGCATAAAAATGTGGGCAGGTTATCCGCCCTGGTGCCGGGCTCCTGGATCAACGCCAATTTCAACGTATGGATCGGCGCGCCCGAGGACAACAAGGCGTGGGATTATCTGTATCACGCGCGCGATTTTTACGAGCAGGAAGCGCCGGGCGCCACGGCTCAACAACGCGCCCTGGCGTACGACGAGCTGATGATCGCCGAAGGCAGCGATTGGAACTGGTGGTATGGACCGGAGCATCACTCCGCGAACGACAGCGACTTCGACGAGCTTTACCGCAAGCATCTGTCGAATGTTTATCAGGCCCTGGGCGGGATTCCGCCCGACTATCTGGCACAACCCATCGCGGGCGGAGTGGCGCGACCGACTTTCACTCCCCAGACCGCCTACATCCATCCCGAGGTTTCCGGCGACATGGTGCGCTATTTCGAGTGGATGGGGGCGGCGCGCTACACCGCCGACCAGCGTTCGGGCGCCATGCACGGCAAGCAGTTTGTCATGGATGAGGTTCTCGCCGGCATCGACGAAGAATATGTCTACGGGCGGTTAGATTTCGCCGGCAAAGTTCCGGCGGAAGACTTCGATGTGGTGGTGAACCTCGAGGCCTGGTCGCGTGAGGCCACTAAGCCCCGCCGCGAATTGCGCTTGAGCGTTGTGGTCGAGGCAGGTCGCGTACAGGCGTGGGAAGTGGCCGAGGGCAAAGACAAAAGGTTGGAAGGTTCTACCGATCCGAAAGCAGCCAGAGTGGTCCTGGGCCGCAATTTTGAGTTTCGACTCCCCTTGACCTGGCTGCTCGATACTGCGAACCCAATAGACAAAAGTGGGACCGCCAAAAACTCGGAGGCGCCAGCTGTCCGCTTACGACTGCGTTTTAGCGTTTGGCAGAATCATCTTCCAGTCGACGCCTTGCCGGTGGAGGGATGGATCGAATTGGAGTTGCTGCCGGAAGAAGATTTGATATCGGTGGGCGGTACATAGCTGGATTCGAGGACGGGATGCAAGGCCGTACGTGCGTTGGGTCGTAGTTTTGCTGGTGCGGGGGTTGGCTGGGGCGGACGAGCGAGATTCGCCCCCCAGCACTGGTTTACTGGCCCGAACTTGACGCTGGCACTGTCATTGTTAGTGGCCGATTCAACTCCATCACCAACTCCGTGCCAGCGGGAAGCATGGCCGAGCGGTGTTTGGAGAGCCAGTGGGTTACCGTGACGGTAGCGCCCACAGCGCCGCCGATGAGGAAGCCTTTGCCGCCACCGGCAAGGCCACCGATCAGCATCCCGCCGCCGGTGCCGAGGCCGATCTCGGTAAGATCCTTGCCGTCGTGGCCGGCGCCCTTGAACTGACCTTCCTGATTGACGTCGCTGCCCTGGCCGGCATTGGTATCTACAAGGGATGCGTTCATGATGAACTTGTCGCCATTCGGAAGCACCAGGGTCTCGGGAAAGATGGCGATGGTCGGCTTACCGCCGATGCGGCGGGGTTCGCTGGCCTTGGTGACGCGGCCCTCGACGGTGGTGCCGATGGGTATCACGGTTTTTCCGCCGATGACTACCGGCTCGGTGACTCTTGCCGAAAACTGATCTCCGGCTTTCGAACTGAAAGTTGCCAGCGTGGTTTCAAGTTTCATTTTGACGGCGGTGCCGGTGGGCAGGGCGGTTTGCGCCGAGGCAAAACCTGCGATCAGCAGGAGCCCGGTCAGCGAAAGAAATTTCCTCATGACTTACCTCCACAAAGCGGTGTTGAGTTTGACTGTAAGCCAGAGAGAAATCGGGGACAATAACGGATGGGGTACGGGGCTGGCGGGCGCGACGATAGCTGGGAGGATGGCGAACTCCGATATAATCTCGCTTGCTTGCAGGGGGACGCGGTGAGACGCGTCGATATCCAAACATATAGGAAGTAAAGGACGCACTCATGTCGATAACCAGCATTGCCGATATCCGCGGACGCCAGGTGCTTGACTCACGCGGCAATCCGACGGTGGAAGCGGAAGTATTTCTCGACGGCGGCGCCAGCGCGCGGGCCATTGTGCCGAGTGGAGCCTCCACCGGCGAACATGAAGCGGTCGAACTTCGGGACGGGGAAAAGGAAATTTATCTGGGCAAGGGCGTCCTGCAGGCGGTGGCGAACGTCAATGGCGAGATTGCGGAAGCTCTCAGCGGAGTAGATGCGGCGGAGCAACGCTCGCTTGACGCCCGGCTGATAGAGATCGACGGCACTCCCAACAAGGGACGGCTGGGCGCGAACGCGATTCTGGCAGTGTCGATGGCGGCGGCGCGGGCTTCGGCGAATGCTTGCGATTTGCCGCTGTATCGCTATCTGGGCGGGGCGGCGGCGAATGTGTTGCCACTGCCGATGATGAATATCCTGAACGGCGGGGCGCACGCCGATAACAATGTGGATTTTCAGGAATTCATGGTGATGCCGGTGGGGGCTCCCACATTTTCCGAGGCGCTGCGCTGGGGAGTGGAAGTGTTTCATACGCTGAAGGGGGTGCTGAAGAAGCGCGGCTACAATACGGCGGTCGGCGACGAGGGCGGCTTTGCTCCCTCGGTGAAGTCGAATGTGGAGGCGATCGAAGTGGTACTGGAGGCGATTCAGCAGGCGGGCTACAAACCGGGAGAAGAGATTGGCATTGCGCTCGATCCCGCGGCCAGCGAGTTTTATCAGGATGGGAAGTATGTCTTCAAGAAATCCGATAAGTCGGCGAAGAGTTCGGAAGACATGGTGCGCTACTGGGCGAAGTGGGTGAATGATTATCCCATTGTGTCGCTCGAAGACGGGCTTTCGGAGAATGACTGGAATGGCTGGGAGTTGCTGACCAAGGAACTGGGCGGAAAGATTCAATTGGTCGGGGATGACTTATTCGTGACCAATGTCGAAATTTTTGCCAAGGGCATTGAGCAGGGAATCGCCAATTCGATCCTGATCAAGCTCAACCAGATTGGCACGGTGAGCGAAACGCTGGACGCGATCGACCTGGCGCGGCGGAATGGATATACCTCGGTGATCTCGCACCGTTCGGGGGAAAGCGAAGATACGTTTATCGCCGATCTGGCGGTGGCGACGGGAGCGGGACAGATCAAGACGGGATCGGCGTCGCGCACGGATCGGATTGCAAAGTACAACCAGTTACTGCGGATTGAAGAGGAGTTGGGCGGGGCGGCGCGGTTTTTGGGGGCGGGGGCGGTGAACTGTAAAAGGTGAGGCGACGCGGCGTAGGGAAGACTGCGGAAATTAGCAGCCTTCGCCTATAGCTGACGAGTCACTCCGTCGAAGGGATGTTATTTGAACGTTTCTGCTGATGAAGCGCAAAGCCGGTTCTACGAATTGCTCGACCTAGTTGCTAGCGGCCACGAGGTTATCATTACGGATAAAGGTGAACCGGTCGCCGAACTCGTGGCAATCCCACCGACTGCGGAAAATCCAGATAGCGTCAGTTCGGACCGCCCGAGAGGTGAGTAGAGTTCCCGACGACTCAAAAATCCGGTTTCCAGGAAATCGCTTCCTGGCAATGCCTTCGCTGCGACAGACCACTAAAACCCCATCCGATCGTCCGCTGAAGGGCCGTAGGTGGAGGGGACGGGCGTGTCAAGTAATCGCAGATAGACTCCGAGTTGGGCGCGGTGGTGCACGATATGATTGATGAAAAATTGGCGGTAGGCTAAAAAGCGCGTGCCGCTGAAGATGGGTTTGTCTCCGAAGCTTAGTTTCCAGGGCTGGGTCCAGGCTTCATCGGGGGTGTTTTTGAGCGCGGCGCGGGCCTGGGCTGCGCCTTCGTCAAAAGCCCGGACCAACTGCGCGGCGGACTCGAAGGGCACTTGGGGCATTTTGGTTTTTGCGAAGTCGAGTTCGGGAGTGGTTAGGATAATGAGACCGAAGCCAGCCAACTGGGCCACATGAGGGGCAAGCTTGCTGAGGGGCGTGGATTTCGGGTGCGGGTTGAAGTCCTTTTTGTCCGAGGGAACGCGTTCCAGCATGGCGCGCGTCTTTTTGATTTCCTCGTCGAGTTCGATAAGCAGCAGTTCGTTGATGGGCATTTATTCCTCCAGAGGCGACGATTATAATCGCCCAAGTTTGCTGGCGTGTCGAATTCGGAAATCAAGAGCTATATTTTATGCCCCGTCCCAAACCACTGGTCCTCATCATTCTCGACGGCTGGGGATACAGCGCCGAGAGCAAGGCCAACGCCATCGCGCTGGCGCGCAAGCCCACGTATGACCGGCTGCTGCGGGAGTATCCGAGCACTTTGATCCACACCAGCGGGCCGTTTGTGGGATTGCCTGAGGGGCAAATGGGGAACAGCGAAGTGGGGCACCTGAATATGGGTGCGGGCCGGGTTGTGCACATGGATATCACGCGCATCGATCTGATGATCCGGAATGGAGAGTTTTTCGCTCATCCCGTGCTGGTCGATGCGATGAAGCACGCGCGGATGGGCGCACGGAAACTGCATTTGTTCGGGCTACTTTCCGATGGCGGCGTACATTCGCGGCAGGAGCATCTTTACGCGCTCCTCAAAATGGCCAGGGAGCAGGGTGTGGATCGCGTTTTTGTTCACGCCTTCATGGACGGCCGCGACACGTTGCCGACCAATGGCGCGGGGTATCTGGAGCAACTGCAGCATAAGATGGGGGAATATAACTCGGGCAAGATCGCTACGGTCAGCGGCCGTTACTATGCGATGGACCGTGACCGGCGCTGGGAGCGGATTGCCAAGGGCTATCAGGCTCTGGTCGAGGGCAAAGGCGAAGGCGGCAGTTACGCCGGCGCGGTGGCGGGTGTGAAGGAATCCTACCAGCGGGATGTGACGGATGAATTTGTGCTGCCGTTTGTTTGCAGCGGCGAAGACGGGCAGCCGCTGGCGACGATCGGCGATGACGATGCCTGCATCTGTTTTAATTTTCGCGCCGACCGGGTGCGGGAAATCACGCGCGCTTTGTGCCGCAACAGCGGACTGAACGGGAAAGGCGGCAGCGATTTGCCGGGGGCGGACGAGTTGGATGCGACGATTCCGCGCGCCCGCGTGCCGAAGAATCTGAAGTACGTCTGCATGACGCGGTATGACAAGAATTTCGATTTGCCGGTGGTGATTCCTCCGGAGTCGATGGCCAATATTCTGGCGAACGTCATGGGCGGGCTGAACATGCGCAACCTGCGGGTAGCGGAGACGGAGAAATATGCGCACGTGACATACTTCTTCAATGGCGGCGTGGAGCAGCCTTTTCCGGGCGAAGAGCGGGTGATGATCCAGTCGCCGAAGGTTGCCACTTACGATCTCAAGCCGGAAATGAGCGCGGCGGGGATCGCAGAAGCGGTGGCGAAGGCGACGAATGAGGGAACGTTCGACGTCATGGTGGTCAATTTCGCGAACGCCGACATGGTGGGGCATTCGGGAAAAATCGAGCCCACGATACGGGCGGTGGAGACGGTCGATACCTCCCTGGGGGAAATCGAAAAAGCGGTGCGGGCGCGGGGTGGGGCGATGCTGATTACAGCCGATCATGGCAACGCGGAAATGATGATCGATCCGGCGACGGGCGGTCCGCATACGGCTCATACGACGAATCCGGTGCCGTTTATCGTGATGGCGGAAGACGCGAAGCAATATAGTTTGAAGCCCAACGGATCGCTGCGGGATATTTCGCCGACTCTGCTGGGGATGCTGGGGATCGACGAACCGACGGAGATGACGGGACACGATCTGCGGTTGAAACGAAGCTAGAAAATTCCATCTCTGCTGCTCCCCTCTGTACTCCCCGCGATGAAAATAAGAAAGTTGTAACCGCCCGCGACAATTACGATCTTAACGGGCGAGCTGTTTTCGGAAAATCTGCGGAGTTATTCGAAGCAGACGCCGTTGGCGGCGGCGGTAGATATCCGAAAAGGCGATTGACGGTTTCGCTGGACAAGATATGAGGAGTCAGGTTTAATCCTCGGCATGCAAACGCTTGGTATTTCCGATGGAACATCGCGCAGCGAAGGCCGTCTCAAGAGTTTGCTCTGGCCTTCAATTGAGAGTAACTACGATGCCGAGTATCTTGCCGTCCAAGGATATTGGGTCTGCACAGTTGTAGCAGCCATATCTTTCTGCTTCCTACTTACGGCGCGGCAGCCGATACTAGGGACGGTCCTATTTGTACTTTTTTATCTCGGGGCGGTCGGTGTCCGCGAGCACAACCGCTTTGCCGCGACGACGATGTTTGCGTTTTACGTGCTTGACACCTTCGCAGGATTCAAGATTCTTCTCCTATCGCCGGGAGTTATCGTGCTGCGGGTGGTCATCTCCGTGCTGCTTCTTTCGAATCTTCGCGCCACCTGGATTGCGACACATTGGCAAAGTGGTTCCGAAGCCGGCGAACAGCCTCTCCGTGTTAGCGACACGTTAGGCGAGAAGTTTGCCAACCAATGGCCGGCTTGGCTTTGGCCCAAAGTAAGAGTTGTCTATTACATCCTATCGACGGCTCTATTGCTGTTGTTTGGGATTGGGCTGGCTGCAATCGCCCTGGGGCTTGGCCCTCGGAAATAAGCATCGGTGGTTATCGGGTATCCACTCCAAAGCCTAAAATCGCGTTGATTTCGATGGGTTGGGTTCCGCGAAATGCGGGGCGGAATTTCCAGCTGTGCAGGGCGGTCAGAATTCTGGAGGTGGTTTCGGGATTGCCGGGTTCGAGCACGCGGGGATTCCTGAGTTCTCCCGAGCGGTCGATGACGCAGGCGATGACCACGCGGGTGGGACGAAGGCCGGGCGGGAGATCTTTGCGCATGGGTTCGGGATCGATTAATTTTTCGGTGTAGGGATGCTCGGCGGATGCGGGATCGGCGTACTGCATGACCGCCGTGCCGAGAGAGGTCTCGATGTAGATGGAGTAATTGCGGTCGCCCTTGAGGAATCCATAATAGGCAAAAACGCCGCCGGAACTGGGAGTGGCCTCGATGGATATGCCCGGTCCCCTGTGATTGTTGGCGGAAGAATGGCCGGGTCCGCTGGCCGGCGCGCCACCCTCGGGAGATGCGAAACTGGGCAGCGTGACGGTGGTGGTGCCGCCTTGGACAGAAACGCCAGCCATGGCGGGAGTGCCATTGGCGAAATTACCGGCGCCGCCGGAGCCGGGCGTGGGTGAAATTCCGGCACGCGCGTTCGGATCGGAGCCGTGGCTTGCGCCCTCCTTTCCGGCTCCTGAACTTTCTCCATTTAATCCGCTTCCCGGGCCGGTGCCTTTACCGATGCTCGATCCAAAGCCATTGCCGCCGAGGCCGGTTTTGGCGGAGCCGCTGGGCGACATGGCGATTGCGCCTGCGTCGTTGGAGTTGGGTAAGGCCACCTTGGGTCCGGGCTGGCTGGAGACGACGACGCCGTTTCCGGGGGCGTTGCCTCCGGCATTCGATGGCGGAGCCACGGACGAGCCGAGGTCAAGCGGAGTGCCGGCACCGGAACCGCGGTTGCCGCGTCCGCCGCCGGAGAGCGCTTTGCCGCCGCCGAGTCCGGGCGGAGGTGGAACGACGTCGCCGGAGGCGAGCGTTGCCATGGATTGACTGGAGCGGCCGTTGGCTCGCTCCGCGACCGAACCTCCGCCAACGCTGGCGGGAGGCGGCACGACCTGCGGGGTGAGGCCGGTGCCCGATCTGGAAAGGGAACGCCCTCCGGACGCGCTCGGTGGAGGCGGGACGGGGCGGGTGCGAATGTTGCCGCTTGCGGTGCCTCCCCAGCTATTGAGGTCGCGGCTGACTTGCGAGGGCGGCGGCGCTACGACAGCGGGTGCGGGCATCGCGATCTTTGGGTTAGTCGAGACTTCGCGCTGCGGGGCGGAAACCGGCGGAGCCACGACATCGACGGTTTGGGTCAATGGCGTGCGCGAGCTGGCGAGGTCGCGCTGCGAGTCGCGGGGCGCGGGCGCTACAACCGTGGGCGCCAGGGGATTGGCGGTCTGCATTTTATCCCGCGAAATATTGGGAGGGGGGGGCACGACGGCGGCACTTAGGTTGGGCGTGGCGCGAGTGTTACTGCGAGAAACCTCGGGCGCGGGCGGAATGATGTCGCTGGTCAGGCTGCTGGCGCGTCGACTGGCCGCGGAATTGAGATCGGGCGCGGGAGCGACCACGCTGAGGGCAGGGAGCGTGGGCGCGGCCAGCGTGGAACGCAGGCCTTCAGTGGGCGGAGGTCCCGGATTGGGCTTGATGGCGAGCAGATTCGCTACCGCGGAATCGGAATGCGGCAGGTTCACCTTGGGAGCGTCGACCACCTGCTCGGAGGGACGTTCACCGCGCGCTACACGGATGGCCTGGGTGCGGTGATGAGCCTGGCGGCCACCGGCGCGTCCGGACGCGCCCGACTGCGAGCCTCCGCGGTCTTGCGTCTGGGGTAGTTCATCGCCGCTGTAATAGATTACGTCCCACTGCGGGCGGGTGACGGTTACGGGGTGCAGGCTGGCGAGGTGTTCGGGGATCAAAATAACGGCGATGACGAGCAGACACTCGAGCAACCACGCGACAAGGATGCCGCGGTAGGGAAAGATGCCGACGGGCGCTTCTCCACCGAGGGGATCGGCCGAGCGATCGAAGGCGGGACGCCACGCCGTCTTAAATTCTTCCCAGGGCGACGACCATTCGACCAACAGGCGCGGCTCGGGCCAGTCCTCGTGGAGCGGGCGTTCGACGCTTTCGGGAATGAGGACAACTTCAGACATTCGTCTTAAGTCTTAGTTTTTCGAGTGCGGTTAACACCGCGTTTAACATCCGGGAGGATTAGTACTAGTGTAGCGTGCCCGAGGGGAGTTGAGTGTATGGCGGTGAACTTCCGTGTTTTGTGCGTCTTTTGGCGTTTCTTGTCGGGGGAGCGGGACGTTCTCCCGTTTTTCTGCTTGGAATCACGCCGTCGGGCGCGAACTCTAAACTCAGTCTATTCTAACAGCCTCGTCAAGTGGCGTCACGGGTGGAGCTTGGCAACTAGCCGACGATTTTGTAGGGACGCATCATTTCGTTGTCCTCATGTTCGAGGACGTGGCAATGCCAGACGTAGCGGAACTCGTCTCCCGGCTGGGGAACGGCTTGCGCGGGGAGATCGAAGCGCGCGATCACGCGGGTGACGTAGCCGGAATAGGTTTTCACGGTGTCTTTCCACGCCGGGCGTTCGTTCGATTCCGGGGGCATGGGGATTCCGGTGAAGACTAGCTTTCCGGTGGTGGCGTAGGTTTTCACATCGAAGGTCTGGCGATTCAGCACTTGGAACTGAACCAGGTGAATGTGCATGGGATGCACGTCGCCGGTGGTGTTGGCAAATGACCAGATTTCCGTGGAGCCCGCTTTGGGATCTTCGCTGATGGGATCGTCCCAGTGCTTCTTGTCGAGCAGGCCGATCATGGTGTAGCCGTCGGAAGGACGATCCATTTCTACGAGCGAAAGGGTTCTTTCGCGAACGGCGTGCGCGGCGTTCAAGGGCACAAAAGGGACAAGGGTCCGGGGCACGGAACTGTTATCGGCGGCGGAGAGCGGCTTTGTGACCTTGAAGAGCATCACGTCGGAAGGCACGATTTCGCCGCCGCGAGCGTAGGGAGCAGGCGCGTCGTTGGTCATGGCCAGATGGGCGCCTTTATGCCCGGAGAAATCAATGACGATATCGAAGCGCTCACCCGGAGAAAAGACAAGATAGTGCATGGACAGCGGCGCGGGCAGGAGTCCGCCATCGCTGCCGATCTGAATGAACGGCGGAGCATCGACGGGTCTGCCGGCGGGCTTTCCGAAGACGTCCGCAGGCACCAGGGTGAGATGGTAGAAGCGTGAGTTGGAGCCGTTGACCATGCGGAAGCGATACTTGCGCGGTTCCACTTCCAGAAAGGGAGTTGCTTTGCCATTGACGCAAATGGCGTTGCCGAAGAACTCCTGCATCCAAACGGGATGGGTGCCGTTAGGCGCTGGAGGATAGAGGAGCGACCCGTCGGCGGAGAAACTGCGATCCTGAATCATCAACGGAATCTCATAGGCACCCCTGGGCAGGTTTAGGGCGTCTTCTTCAGGATCACGGATCAGGTAGAAACCGGCGAGGCCGGCGTAGATGTTCAGTCGAGTAACGCCGATGGAGTGGTCGTGATACCAGAGCGTGGTAGCGGGCTGATCGTTGGGGTAATGACACGGATCGGCGGCGCGCACCGATCCGCTGCGGCCGTCGGAGGTGACCCAGGCGTCGGGATAGCCATCGCTATCCGGCATGACTCGCGCGCCATGGACATGGGTAACGGTTCGCACCTGCGGCACATCCTGCTCCTCGCCATGGATGGTGTAGTCGAGCGGAAGAAAATGTTTCGTCGGAAGCTGGTTGGTCCACTTCACCGCGATGGGCTGGCCTTTGCGCGCTTCAAATGTGGGTCCGGGCCACATGCCGTTGTATCCCCACATGGCGGTGGCGGGAAGATCGCGGTGTGCGCGATGATGGAACGGGCGCATGGAAATATGAACCGGTGCCGCGCCCGGTCGCGGCTTGATGATGGGCGGAATCGCCAAAGGGGTCTCATAACTGGCCAGCGCAACGGGCGGAGGGCCGGGGGCGACTGGGGACACCGGGGTTATTGGGGGATTCGCAACCGGCATCTTCATGCCCGGCATAGCCGTCTGTGCCAGTAGCGACAGGGGATTGGCCAACAGACCGGCACCGGTGGAGAGTCCGATTTGCAATAAGGCGCGTCTATTCAGACCCAAGCAGCGGTTTCCTCAATGATTCGGTGGTTGAAATTATCGCATCGCGCCGGAGGCACGCCACGGACCGGACATGAATATCCGATGAAAAAGTGCTTTGGGCACGAAATCGGCGCCACAGACAAACCGGCCAGGGAAGGGATTCCCCTGGCCGGCGTGGCTGGCCATCCATTACTCCCGACAGCCTAAAAGTTAAACGCGCTGAATAGATCGTCAATCGCCGGGCTGTTCAAGGGGATATACGGATTCTTCTTGGACGCCTTCGGGATTGGGCAGATTATCGCGGCTTCGCGCCGTCAGCGGCGACAGCTTGAAATTCCGCTCGATGAATTTGGTGATGGAGACGTGGTCGCCATAGGCGTGGGTCACGTGGCCACCGGTGGTGTAAGGAGAAACGATCAAGAGCGGAATACGGGTTCCATCGCCGAAGAAATCGACGGGCTGAATGTAACCGGAATCATAGTAGCCGCCGCCTTCGTCGAAGGTGATAAAGATCGCCGTACTCGCCCACAGTTCAGGGTTGGCCTGGACCGCATTGACGATATTTTTCACAAACCCTTCGAAAACTTCGAGCTTCGAAGACGCAGGATGACCATCGGAAGGCCAGCCCGGTTTCACTATGGATACGGACGGCAGCGCTCCCGCTTTGATGTCGCTGTAGATGTTTTGGCTGTCCTGAATGTGTTCCGTACGCAGCGCGGCATTGGTCATGATGTCGGTCGCGTAGTTGAAGGGATTGCAGATGTTGCAGTAGGTGTTGAATGGATTCTTGAAGGCGGGGTCCGAAAGAAATACGTTCCAGCCATCTCCGTAATACTTCCAGGAAACGTTCTTCTCCGTCAGAGCATCGCCGATGTGGCGAACTGAGGTTCCGGGAATGGTGAAGGGAGAGATCGCGAGCGATGAAGATCCGTCACCGTTGAAGCCGGGATTGTAGTTATTCAGGATGTAGTAATGTCCGGTATCACAATTGGGGTTGACGGGACGCGGCAGAGATTCCAGGTAATTCACGATGGCGGGCACGCCGGGTTGGCTGAGATCGGCGCAATTGACGTAGCTTCCGCCGCCGGTTCCGTTAGCCGCGCCGTATCCATCGGAGTCATACCAGTTATTGGTGCCGGGTTGCGGGTCCGGGTTTTCAATCTGGTTGGCGGGAGGGGTGAGCGCGTTGCCATTGCCGTCGCTGTACCAGATGGAATCGGCATAACCGAACTCGATGTGGTTCGCCATGGTTCCGCCCATCACCGATTGATGGAAGTTATCGCTCAAGGTGTAATTGTCGGCAAGGCTCTTCAGGTAAGGGGCATCGCCCTTGGCCACGTTGAAAAACTCCATGGCGGTTGAGCCTTCGCCGGTGCCGATGTAGTCCGTCGGCGGGTTGGTGCTGCCGGTCGAGCATCCGTCGCTGCCGCAGCCGATGGTGACTTCGACCCAGGGGAACAGGTCGTTCAGACAGCCACTCGGGTTATCGGCGGTAGCCGTCGCCGCGCTGCAATCGGTCTGCTGCCACATCTGGTAGAAACGGTGCACCGGGCTGTTGGCATAATCGTTGTAGGTGAGCGTCGGAGAAGTGAGTTGGAATGCGCCCTCGGGCAGGTCCAGTACGTTCGGAATGCGCGTGTCGGGAACCGCATAGGCGGCCAGACCGGTGCCGCCAATGGTCAGGTCGACGTAGTAACTCGGCCACAGTTGCCCCGGTTCGATCGCTTTGGCGAGAGCCAGGGTTGGAAGGTAGGGGTTGGTGGGACCGCCGGCGACCACGGGAGGCACGTTCGCGTAGAGCGTCTTTTCCGGGGGGTTGATGGCGTAGGTTCCGGCTCCTACAGTGGTGCTATCGACTGCGCTGTACTGCGCGGAAAGAGAGTAGTTGGGACCGGGAGTTCCGTCCACTTTAACGATTCCCTTTGAAAGCAGGTTGGAAACGGTTTCTCCGCTCTTGGGCTTATAGGTGGCGAAGACGTGATCGAAGCTGCGGTTTTCACCGATGATCACGATCACGTGCTTGATTGGCGACGCTGTGGCTGTTGCCTGCGCGCGCGGCTGAGCGGCGACTGGAGCGGGCGCTCCCAGGTTAACAAGCAGAGCCAACAGACTTGTGCCGACGGTGAAATGCTGCCTGACTTTCGTCAGAACGCTCGACGAAGACATATTGTTCCTCCTTAGAGTTTCGGAAGTTACTAACCCCAGGTTGTGGAAGTTACCGCCCAACGGCAGATTCGACAGGACGGGGATGATTGTAGGAATGGAATGTTACGTGTCCGTATCAAGAAAATGAATCTACGATGAAAAGAATTCCACGTGTGTGCAAATGGGGAAACGGGACGGCTGCGCCTCTCGATGGTAGAGGCAAGGAGGGGAAGCCTTTCAGGAATACAGCGGCTAGAGAACCAGATCAATCTGGTCGCCGAGGGACGTCTGCGACTTCTGCACGGTGCCGGCGGGGACTTCCAGAACGGACGTGGCGTGCATGCGGACGGCGGCCAGGCGCCAGGGCTGGAGGTTTTCTTCGAGGTGAATGACGATGCGTTCCCGGTCGAGATAAATGGCGTCGATGGGGAAACGCATGGCGAAGGTGTGGATCCCGCGGGAAGGGCTGATCCACAATCCGCGGCCAACAGGGAAGTGGGAAGAATCGGTGGCCATGAGACCGCGGAAGCGCGACCAGTGGGTGGCTGCGACCCGGAGGTCGGTCACGAGATAGGTAGAGCGGGTGCGGTTGAAGGCGTAGTGATTAGGGGCGTCGGCGAGCATAGGGGGTGGAATTTGTAATTTGGTAATTCACATCAGAAATTACAAATGTTACTCAATTACAAATCACCAATTACCTTTTACAAATCACCAATGTCTCCCCGGTTATCGTTTGGCGGGGGAGAAAATGTGCAGCAGTTGAATTACGGCCGGGCCCACGGTGACGAAAATCAAGGAGGGCATGACGAAGAGGACCAGGGGAATAATCATTTTAACCGTGGTCTTGGCGGCGGCCTCTTCGGCACGCTGTCGGCGCTCGGTGCGCAGGGAATCGGAATGCACGCGCAGAGCCTGGGCGACGCTGGTGCCGAAGCGATCGGTCTGAATCAGGGTTCCGACAAGGGAACGGATGTCATCGACTCCGGTGCGTTCGGCCAGGTTGCGCAGGGCTTCGACGCGGGGCTTGCCGGCGCGAGTTTCCAGATCGAAGAGATGAAATTCGCCGCTTAACTCGGGGTGGGCGGTGCGCAGATCTTCGCCGACGCGCATCATGGCCTGATCGAGCGACAGTCCTGCTTCGACGCAGATCACGGTTAGATCGAGGCCGTCGGGCAGGCCGAGGCGAAGGCGCATCTGTCGTGCTTGCATCTTTTTCTTGAGCATGAAGCGGGGGACGAAAAAGCCGAAGCCGGTGACGCCGAGAAGCAGCAGCGGCGAAGTGAATCCAGTAAAGAGGAAGACCGACAGGAAACCAAGTGCCGCGAACAGGACACGCAAACCACGATAAATGGTCACGTGCTGGGGGCTGCGATATCCGGCCTGAATGAGCCAGAGACGGGTTTGGGAAACGTCGGCGGCGGAAAGCGGGAGGGCGCGGCTGAGCGGGTCGAGCGCCTGCTGTACGCGTTCACGGATGGCG
This sequence comes from uncultured Acidobacteriaceae bacterium, assembly GCA_963746205.1. Classification (GTDB taxonomy): domain Bacteria; phylum Acidobacteriota; class Terriglobia; order Terriglobales; family Acidobacteriaceae; genus Acidiflorens. Next base: position 95,510 of record CAVVAP010000018.1, read on the forward strand.
GGTTTGGCTTCGGCCTTGGGCCGCTGCCATCCAATTTCGCGCAGGCGGGAACCGAGGACGGAAGAGGGCGTGACCGTGGCCGCGCCGAAAGCAAAAACGATCACGGCCACGGTGAGAAACGCGACAATCGCGATTAGTAAGGGCAGAGCCATTAGTCAGATTGCTTTCTGTAGTCAGTTCCCAATTCGTTGTTCTCGCTTGAAACTTTCTTCAAACCTGAATCCTGATAATTCTTCGAATCACGAAATAGCCCATCGTCTGCAAGGTTATGCCTCCCACAATCAACATGTGGCCGACGGGGTCGGTAAAAAGCGGTTGAATGAAACCGGGGTTGAGCAGAAGCATGACGCAGACGATGGTCGGAGGCAGCGCCATCAAGAGGACCATGGTCAGGCGTCCCTGTGCGGTGTGGACGCGGACCTGGCGCAGGATTTTGAACCTTTCCCGGATGACGTAGGAGAGGTTATCGAGAATTTCGGCGAGATTGCCGCCGGTTTCGCGCTGCAGCATGACGGCGGTGACGAAAAATTTAACGTCCACCAGGGGGACGCGGTCGGCCAGGTTGAGCAGGGCGTCACGAACGGGGAGCCCGAATTTCTGTTCTTCGTAGAGCTGGCGAAATTCGCCGGCGACGGGCTCGGAAACTTCGTTGGCAATCATTTCGAGCGCGGTGGTGAAGGCATGGCCGGCGCGAACGGCGCGGGCCAGGGTATCGATGGCTTCGGGAAACTTCTCCTCAAATCTGGCAAAGCGCTTGGTTCGCATGTGCGAGGCATAGGCGTAGGGCAGGAAAAAGCCGACCAGCGCGCCCACCCAGCCGAAGAGGAAAGCCTGGCTTTGGCCGCCGGCGGCGATGACGGTGATGGCTCCCGCGGCGACCGCGGACACCGCACAAATGATCAGGAAATTGCCGGCGCGAACGTCCACGTTGCCTTGGGCGAGAACTTTCTGCAACGCCGATACGCGCTCGGAACGTCGCAGAAAGGTATCGAAAGCGGGAATACGGCTGAGTACTTCGTCGCGCAGCAGCGCCAAATCGGGAGTGCTTTGTTCGTCCGGCTTCCGGACGTTGGAGAGACGGTCGCGAAGAACGCGGGCGCGGGCGCTGCGTTCATCGAGCAGCGACATGCCGACAAAGACGGCGGCTGCGACCACGGCGAACACGAGGAATGCGATGATGATCTGCATGCGCTAGACCTCCATCCGGGACTTAAAGATGGCCGGATTCAGCCGGCAACCCGCGGTGGCGAGGCGCTCGGCAAACTGCGGGGTGACGCCGGTGGAGCGGAAGGCGCCGCGCACTTTACCACTCTCATCTATGCCCGAGCGTTCGAATCCGAAAACGTCCTGCAAGGTGATCATATCCGCTTCCATGCCGGTAACTTCCGAAACAGTAATGATCTTGCGCGAACCGTCGGAAAGCCGCGCCACCTGGACGACGGCATGGACGGCGTTCGCGATCTGGTGGCGAATGGCGCGCTCGGGAATGTTCAGGTTGGCCATGGAGACCATATTTTCGATACGCGAGAGGGCGTCGCGCGGGGAATTGGCGTGGACGGTGGTGAGCGAACCCTCGTGACCGGTATTCATGGCTTGCAGCATGTCAAAAGCTTCCTCGCCGCGCACCTCGCCGACCACGATGCGGTCGGGGCGCATACGCAGGCTGTTGATTACGAGCTGGCGCATGCGCACCGAGCCTTTGCCTTCGATGTTGGGGGGGCGAGTCTCAAGCCGCACGACGTGCTCCTGCTTGAGCTGTAATTCGGCGGCGTCTTCAATGGTTACGATGCGTTCGGAGTTCGGAATGTAACCCGACAGGACGTTGAGAACGGTGGTTTTGCCGGCGCCGGTGCCGCCGGAAATGATCAGGTTAAGCCTTCCCTTGACCATGGCGGAAAGGAGTTCCAGCATGGGTTCGGTGAGAGTCTTGTTATCCAGCATGTTGCGCGCGGTGAGGGGATCGCGGCCAAAGCGGCGTATGGAGAGGCAGGCTCCGTCGAGCGCGAGCGGAGGAATGATGGCGTTGACCCGGGAACCGTCCTGCAGGCGGGCATCGACCATGGGAGAAGACTCATCGACACGACGCCCGATGCGGGACACGATGCGGTCGATGATCTGCATCAAGTGCTGGTTATCCTTGAAGGACAGGCCGGTGATTTCGAGCTTGCCGGCGCGCTCGACGTAGACGCGATCGAAGCGGTTGACGAGGATGTCGGAGATGGTGGGATCCTTGAGCAGGGGTTCGAGCGGTCCCAGACCGAAGATTTCGTCGAGAATCTCACGCGACAACTGTTCGCGCTCGGCGAAGCTGAGGGGAACGGCTTCGCTGTTTACGGAACTGCGGATCAGGATGAGGACTTCTTCGCGCGCCGAATCTCCGGTAGAGCGGCCGAGCTTTTCCAGATCGAGGCGATCCAGTATTTTGCGGTGCAGGTCCGCCTTGACCTGCTGGTAGTCGCCGCGCTCGAAGGCTTGCAGATTGGCCATAAACCTAAATTCGTCTTTTAAACTTGCGGCTCGGGGGATAGGGTAATTTTGTAATCTGGCAATTGGGAATGCGGCGTTTTCCAGCTTACAAAATTACCCGATTATCGAAGTACAAAATCACACCGTCTTAAACAGCGACCAGGCAGCGCGCTTCACATCCAAATCGTCCTTGGTCAGATACTCCGCCAGCCCGGAAATAGAACGGGCGATTTCGGTGTTTCCCTGTTGCATCAAGGGAACACCGCGATCGATGGCAGTGGAGACAGCGAAGTACTGATTGGGAATCCGCCACAGCACCTGCGCCCCGATGGCGGCTTCCGTCTCCGCTTCATCGAACCCGGCGACTTTGCGGTAGCGGTTCAAGACCAGGGAAAAACGGTCCCGCGAACCACTTTCGCCGAGATACTGGGCGACCCGCCCGGCGCCCCACAGGGACGCGACATCGGCATGGGCGATGAGCAGAATTTTCTCCGACAGATTGCTGACCAGACGAGTGGCGCCATCGAGGCGGGAGGACGCATCGACGACGATGTAGTGAAACTGGCCGACCATGGTGTCAAACAAGCGGGCAAAATCGGAAGCGGAGGGCTCGATGGCGGTGGGGGTCGCGGAACCCGCCAGCACCTGCAAGCCGCGGTCGTGGCGGGACATAAAACTTTCGAGGAGGGAGGAATCCAGGCGATGCAGATTGCCGATGGCGTCGGAAACGGTGAATGCCGGTTTGAGATTGAGATGGAGCGCGCAGTGCCCCAAAGGGGCCAAGTCCACCAGGGCGGTACCGTGATGAATCGACTGCAAGGCCATGGCGAGGTTGACGGCGACGGTGGTGGCGCCGCTGCCGCCCTTGGCATTCACCACGGTGAAGATCTTTCCTCGGGAACCTTCACGCCCCGGCTTGCGGCGGGTCGCGGTCAAGCGGACGAAAGCGTCGAGCAGGTCGGCGGTAGTGGTGGGACGCTCAATGTATTCCCGGACGCCCGCCCGCATGGCATTGACAATCAACTGCGGCTGCGCCATGGAACCGATGGCGAAGAGGACGGTTTCCGGCATCTCCTGGTGCAGCAATTCGATGGCGCGTAGAGCGGTGTTGACTCCGTCGGCGGCAATATCGACGAGCACGACGTCGGGCATGAATACCTGGGTTTTACGGAGGACGGGGTCGTTGCCAGCCAGAGGCATGGAGGCATTGCTGCACACAGTCCGGGCTACGCTTGTGCCATCCACCAGAACCTGCAGCACGGTGCGCTGGTCATCGTCGGTGGCGAATACGGCTACGGATAATTGCGGCATGGCTCGGTTCCATCCCCCTTTCTAAAGACTTGCAGACCCAAATATCTGACGATCCAGAAGACTAGCTTCTTGGATGCCACGCGCCCCTGCCATGCTACCGCATGATGGCCGGTTTTTTGGCATCAAACTTTCCCTTATCCAGAAAGGGTTCCGGGTCATTGGGCCCCTTGGGCGACTGCACGCTCGGGGAGACCCGGCGCACGGTGCACAGGACCATCAACTCCGAGTTGCTTTTCTGGTCGCTCCTACTCTTGAAAAAAGTTCCGAGGATGGGAATATCCCCGAGGAAGGGAAACTTGCTCGCGATATTGGTCACCCGGTTATCCATGAGGCCGGCGATCACGAAACTCTGGCCATCCTGCAATTCGAATTCGGTGTCCGCTTTGCGGGTGCTGATGGCGGGGACGGTGGTGCCGGAAACGGTGACCGCATCGGCGAAATCGAGGGTGCTGACTTCAGGAGCAACGTGCAGGTGGATGTTGCCGTTAGGCTGGATTACGGGAGTGAATTTCAGGCGCACGCCAAACTCGCGAAACTGAATGGTGACGGTGGAAATTCCGCCCGCTCCCGGTTGCACCACGGGGAAGGGAAATTCGCCGCCCGCCAGGAAGCTGGCTTCCTTGCCGTTCAGGGCGACGAGGTTCGGCTCGGCCAGTATCTGCAACAGGTTTCGCGTTTGCAGCGCCTGGATCACCGCGCCCAGGTGAACCTGGGGGTTGAAGAAAAACATATTCAGCGCGTTGGTGATGGTCGGGCTGCTGGTAGTGGTACCGACGCCGTTGCTGTTGGTCGTATTGGTGATCTGGCCGGGACTGATTCCGCCGAACTGGCCGGTGGTGGTCTGGCCGATAGTGTTGCCCGCTCCAGTGGAAAACAAATTGAAGCCCACCTGGGTGAGAGCGGTGCGATCGACCTCGGCAAACTTGACTTCGAGGAGAACTTCGTCGGTGCCGACGGGGCCGAAGGTGAGCACGTTCACAACATTTTTCGAGTAAGCGGAAGCGAGGGCGCCGGCATGCTTGGAGACATCCTCAGTGGTGACGTGACCGGAGAGAACGATGGCGGAGCGCGAGGGCGTGACGGTGATTTGTTCGTCGGGGAAGAGTCGGTGCATTTCCTCCGAAGCGGAAGTGATATCCACGTCGACGCGAAGATCGAAGCTGCGCGAGCGTTCGAGTTCGTCCCAAATGAGGAGCGAAACTTCGCCGGGAGCCAGTCCATTGACCAGCACTTGTGTGGGAGTGACGACGATGGCGTCGGCCACGCTGGGGTCGGTGACGGAAACCCGCTTCAATCTTTCGGTGGTGTTGATGAGCAGTGACTTGCCAACCATGACGCGCAAGGGCGCCGCGCCCGGGGTGACGTTGGAGGCGGGGGCGGAGTCAGTCGAGGGCTGAGCCGCCACCGGCGAGACAGGAGGATCCTGCAAGCCGTCAGGAACCGCATTGCGCGCGAACATTGCAGTCGCACCGAGGAGCACCGCTGAGGCGACGAGCGTGAAAGCTTTCATGAATTCGGACCTCGGAGAGGTTGCACGCACCCATTCATCTTCATCTTGAACTTGATCTTCGTTTAGCAGATCAGCGTAAGCGAACTACTGCGGTGTTGGTGGCTCAAACTTGTTCTCTTCCCGTTTGTTGCCGCGAATCATTTCCACCTGGTAAGGCGCTGGAGGAGGCGCCGGACCTTTAGCAATCACTTTATGAGACTTGAGCTTGGGCGCGACCGCCACGGGCGTATCGCCGCCGTACAGCGAACTGGTGCGGGTGGCGCCAATGCCCCCTTTTTTTGTGTCCAGGGGATTTCGCAAGGAGAGCTGAATCCGCCCTTCCTGCGAAACCAAAGCCAGCTTTTGCGCGTCGTCGGGAGAGACGAGGAGCGTGATGACGGGCGCGGACTGCCCCTCCGCCGAAGCGCTGCGGTCGAGGCTCTTGCCGACGGCGATGACGGCGACATTTTCGAGGACTGTGGTGGTCTGACGATCATTGCCGCCCTGCCCACCGGTGGCGAGGACATCCACGCGCGTGCCGGGCTGGACAAAACCCGCCACTGAAACCACGTCGTTCACCCGCACGGAAACGGCTCGCATGCCTTGCGGAATGAGCGAGGGCAGGCCCGCGCCGGCATTCAGCGCCGCCAGTTTGCCGGGCAGGATAAATTCCCCCTGGCTCATGGGCAGAATGGCGCCGCGGCCGAGCACTTGCGACGCCTTGGTGAAAGCTCCGGGAGGAACCGCCGACTTCGGCAAATTGATGACGCGGATATCGTGCGCCTCAAGTTTGGAGCCGACCTCAATGTCGTCGGCAGCCAAAACAACCGGGGCTCCCGCCTCGTTGCTGCCGGAATTGGCGGAGGTGCGCAGCCGGTTGTAGACGTAGAAGCTGACGAGCAGACCGACCGCCAGGGCCAAGCCTCCGATCATCAGCAAACGACTTCGGTTCATTCTGCTGCTTCTCCTTCTCCTTCGCTTTCACGTACAACGGAGAATGTCGCCGCGACGGAACTGGTTTCGCGAGCGTTACACGGGCTCCTCCGGCAGCGCCGGACTAGTTCGTGCCCACCGAGCTCGCAACCTGCGAGAACACGTTATTGGCATTGCCGCCGATCAGGCGAACCGTGCCGATCACAATGACCAGAATGACGGCCAACATCACTGCATATTCGGCGATGTCCTGCCCTTCTTCATTGCGCCACAAGAGATTCACTAACTTTGTCATGCGAGACTCCTCCGAAAATCCAAATAGCTCCACAGCAGCGAGCTTGATACCGGCCAGCTTTACACCAGCCAGTTTTATACCAGCGATTCGCGATCCGGGGGTGATCTTTGGAGCCAAATGCTGTATGGCCCTAGTTTCGCAGATTCGGCACGGGTCTGGGAAACATTTTTTCACTTTCGTAACCCCGGACGGGGGATATGGAGGGCAATCGCCGCATATTCGACGGCGGGACGGTCCCGAAGCAGGAGAATCGCCTGAGAATCGAGGAAGGCGGTATGCCAATCGGGTTCGAGTTCGAGGGCTTGCGCCAGGGCGCAGGACGGGGGCACCAGGACTTCATCCACCTTCCAGGTGTCGAGGACCTGGCGCCAGCCGGTCTGGAGTTGCAGCGCGGTTTTGAACTGGCGGAGGAGGTCGTCACCCTGAGGGCCGTTTCCCCGCAAATCGGAGCCCTGATAAAGGTCAGCGCGGCCATCAGCGAACACGCGATAGTTCGGGTAAAGCTTCCAGAGGGCGTAGCCTCCCCAGTCGTAGTAGACGAAAAGGCGCGGCGGATAATGGGCGTCGCGCAAGAATGCAACCGCTCGGTCAGGAAACTGACTGACCTGGTGGAGGTGTTGATGCCGAGCGAGATCCGACCAGCGGGCGGCGGCAAAGACGGCCATCAGAAGGACGAGTACTCCGTTGATGAGGGGCCGCAGCGGAAACCCATGGGAGGCTCGATGAGGCGAAATTCCAAAGGCAGGGGGGAGTTGGGAACTTTTTCTGCCGAACGCATCGGCTGACGAGACGGCCCCGGCGAGCACGGGCATGGCGAGCAATATAAAGATGGGGATGTGGCGGACGGCATCCAGCGCGGCAAAGGCGGTTAGCAAAAGCGGGATCATGACCCGGGCCTTCGGCCTCGCGAGTCCGCCCGCGAGCACGGCCAGAAGCGATAGCCACAGCAGCAGGAACGGGCGGTAGAGCCATTCATGGAAATCCGGGGAGTGCCACTCACCGATAAGTGAGCGCATACCGGCGGATCGCAAAGTATCGAAGGGATAATGATAGAGTTGCGCGCCGCTCGGGTTGAAAGGAACGAGCGCAACGCAAACGATCAGGAGCAACGCGACGCGGAGCAGGATGGGCCGAGCCTGCTCCCAGGCGGTGTTGCCGAGGGCTGTTTCTAAGAGCAATCCGAATGCGTAGGCGAACAATAGCGCGGGCCCGAGCGCGAATCCGGCATGCAGGTTGAGCCATAGTAAAAAAAGCGGTGCAATCCAGAGTAACAGCCGGGGCCGCTGTTCGCCGCGATCGACGATCGAAAGAAACAGACTCGCGAAAACGAACGTGAACATTTGCGGTCGAACCCCCCACGAAGGGGCGCAAGCCAGCGCGCCGCAGGCGGTAGCTGCAACCCCCCAATGTCTCTTTGTTTCCGGGACAATGCAGCGCCGGTAGAGCAGCATGAGGCCGGCGGTGGTGACGATCGCGGAAAAGACCATCAGGGCGGTGGTGCCGCCGTGTTTCCAGAGTTCGTAAAATACAACTTCCGACAGCCACTCGTGCGCCACCCAGGCGTGGCCCGCGCGTGTGAAGGAAAACGGGTCGGTATGGGGAATGTGTCCATTTTCGACGATCCACTGCCCGGTGCGCAGGTGCCACCAGAGATCGGGATCAAGCGCGTTGCGGGCGGTGATGGCGAGCAGGCCGAAGAGCAGGATCGAGGAAAAAACGGCCTGCGTATTGCCCGCGATCTGGAAAAGTCGGCGCATGCAAGTCGCGATTATAGAATGCTGCACGACGCAAAGGTCAGAGCGGGACGCTTCATTCTTTTTTCTAGATGTGGCAGCACGAATCGAATTCACTTTAATGGGTGACGGTAGTTGACCGGAACTTTTCTGAAACCGCGATATTGGCATTACTTTCTCGGCGCGCTCTTGAGCATCGCCGTGTTCCCTTTGTTGCGACTGAAGCATCTGCCGGCGCGCTTCGATTGGGAATCGCTGGGCGCGGCTTACTGCGTGCTGACGGCACAGTCGTTGTTTCTCGCGTCACTTTTGTGCGTTGTCGGCGTGCCAGGGCGGGAAGTACGGCGACCACTGATGGAACGTTACCGGCGCTCACCGGGGCGCATCCTGCTACTGCTGGTGTATTTTACAGTTCTCGCCTGGGTGTTCTCCCGGATGAAGGCGGTGGTCCTGACTGTGGACGCGGTCGCCCTGCTTGAAATTCGCGAGAGGGAATTCCGCAAAGTGCGCGGTGGGGCTGGCGCACTTGTGCTCCCCGCCGTTTATCTATTCGGCGGATTTCTTCTGGTGTTCGCTTATAACGACATCATCGCGTCGGCGCGTTTCCCTTTTGGCTTTGACGCGGCGTTTAACTCCATGGATCGATGGATTCTCCACGGATCGTCGGTTTCGGACCTTTCCCGCTGGGCGCAACGAATCCTGCCACTTAATGGTTTCCGCTTTTTAGAGTTTATCTATTTCGGGATGTTTCCGCAGATCGGGGCGGCGATCCTTTTGCTCGGTCTTTATTATGGGAAGAGCCGCAGCCTTCAGTTCGTGGGCACGATTCTCACGGCGTACTATCTGGCGCTTGGGATGTTTTACTTATGGCCGAGCCAGGGCCCCTATTATTTGTCGCGAGCAGATTCCACCCCCATGGAGCGTAGCCTTTGGGTCCATGGCATTCAGCAAGTCCTGACCGAGCATGCGCTGGCGCTCTGGCGTCATGTTCCCATCCAGCGCCTCTCGACCGATTACTTTATCGCTTTCCCCTGCATGCACATCGCGCAACCGTTAATCGTGGCGTGGTTCCTGCGGAAGTGGAAAGCAATGACGGTTCTCCTGGTGATGTACGACTTTTTGCTGATCGTTGCCATCCTGCTGCTGCAATGGCATTACCTGGTCGACATACTGGCCGGCATTCTAGTCGCGGGGATGGCGCTGGCGGTCAACGCGGGGCATGGTGAATCAAGCGTCAAAAGCGCAGATTTTGCTTAGAATAGCGGTTCCATTCGAATCGTTTTAATAGCGTCTTTAGAAACTATGGCTCAACCCCGGAGACTGCGCCACTGGCTTTGGGCCGTACTCGCCGTTTTATGCACCGTCGGTACCTGGACTTATGCTGACCGGGTTCTGATTCCTTATCAGCGGGCGGATGCCACGGCCCACCAAAGGCCGCGAGGCAATCTTTCCGACCTGTATCCCCGGTGGCTGGGGGCACGTGAACTTCTGCTCCATGGGCGCGACCCGTACAGCGCTGAAGTCACGCGGGAGATTCAAGTTGGGTTTTATGGACGCCCGCTGGATTCGACGCGTCCGGGTGAGCCTCACGACGAAGAGGGGTTTGCCTACCCGATCTACGTTGTTTTCTTTCTGGCGCCGACGATTGGAATGCCGTTCCAGGTCGTCCAGAAAGGTTTCTACATAGTGCTGCTGCTTCTGACCTTCGCCACAACACTGCTCTGGCTGCGCGCTTTTCGCCGGTCGCCGCCGCTGTGGATGCAAATCGCCGCGCTGGCGCTGACGCTGGCGAGTCCGGCGGTAATGCAGGGTTTGAAACTACGGCAGATGAGCCTTCTGGTGGCGGGCCTGGTGGCCATCGCGATGACACTACTGGCGACGAATCGCAACGTCGCGGCGGGTATTTTGCTGGCCCTGGCGACGATCAAACCCCAGCTTATGGTGCTGCCGTTGGGCTGGCTGGCAGTCTGGACAGTGGCGGACTGGCGACGCCGCTATCGGCTGGCGGCATCGTTTCTGGTCTGCATGAGCTTACTGCTGGCGGCCTCGACCTGGTTCCTGCCCGATTGGATTCCACGCTTTTGGCGGGCCATCCATGAATATCGCCGGTACACCGGAGCCAAATCGGTGCTGGACAACCTGATTGGCGCTCCGTGGAGTTGGGGGATTGAATCTCTGGCGCTGGCGGCCGTCGCGATGGTTTGCTGGAAGGAGAGACGCCGCGCCGCCGACAGCCGGCGCTTTGCTTTAACGCTTAGTCTTGCGCTGGCGGCAACGGTTCTTGTGGTCCCGACTTCTGCCAACTACAATCAGGCGCTCATGATTCCGGGGTTATTGCTGCTGGCTGAGGAGAGCGCAACCATCTGGCGCGCCGGCAACTTGAACCGATTGCTGCTGCTATTGACCCTGGGCCTGATTTCTTGGCCCTGGGCGGCGAGCATGGTATTGGCCGGGTTGTCATTCGTTTTGCCATTGCCTATCGTGGAGCGCGGTTGGGCGGTGCCGTTCTGGACGGTGATCCAGATTCCGGTGGCGGTGGTTGCGCTGATGCTGGTCCATTATTACCAGACTGCTTTTAAGGCCCCGCCCGAGCCGCGTCCGTCGTAGAATGCGGAATGCCAAGTTGCCGCCGGCCAGGGCTGGCATAATGGCTCAGGAGAATTCAGGGTACATGTCGGCTTCTTCGCATTCGGGCATTTCCACCATCTTTCCCATCGCCATCTTCGTTCAGGGGAATGATCAACAGACGCTGTCGCTGAACCACACGCCCTATACGGTGGGGCGCAAGGTGGATCGCGACCTGGTGATCGCCGATCCCCGAGTGTCACGCGAACATGCCGAGATCGTGGCGGAAAATGGCGAGTTTTTTGTGGTCGACAACGGCAGCAAGCACGGCACCTTTGTCAATGGCGAGAAGATTGACCGGCACAAGCTGCAACGCAACGACCGTCTGGAATTTGGCGCGCGAGATATCGCTTATCTCATTTTCCACCCCCTGAACAGCACGTCGAACACGGCGCGGGAGTTTCTCAGCCAGATTTCCGGCATCCAGATTGCGCCCGAGGCGAGCGATCTGGAAAAGCTCACGCTGTTCATGGAAGCGGCGCGCAAGCTGAACACCATCGGCGTGCTCGATGAAATTCTGGTGACGCTGCTCGATGCCACGCTGAAGCTGACGCGGGCGGAGCGAGCGTACATTTTTCTGCGCGACGCGGATGGAACGCTGACGCTGGCGGCGGGGCGTAACTCCAAGGGAGAGCCGCTGCTCGACGACACCACCATTTCGCGTTCGGTGCTGGAAGGCGCGCTGACCTCGAACTCCGAATATCTGGTGACCGACACCAGTCAGAATCTCGATGTGCAACAGCGGCGGAGTATTGTCGCCTTCGATCTGCGAACCGTGATTTGCATGCCGCTGCGCAAGCCGCTGGTGCAAGCCAAAGGCGCAGAGCAGCCCGCAGGGGGCGACGTGATGGGTGCGCTCTATGTGGATTCGCGTTTTGCCTCGCGCGATATCACGAGCGTCAGCCACGACATTCTTCGGGCGATCGCGACGGAAGCGGCGCAATTGGTGGAGAACGCGCGCCTGGTACAGGCCGAGGAAGCGGGACGCCGTTACCAGCAGGAGTTGGGGATTGCGGCATCCATTCAGCAGCGGCTGCTGGCGGTCACGCTGCCGGAGGTTGCGTTTGCGCGGGTCAACGGACGCAACATGTCCTGCAAAGAGATTGGCGGCGATTTTTTCGAAGCCGTGAGCACGCCGCAAGGTTTGGCGGTGGTGCTGGCGGACGTCAGCGGCAAGGGAGTGTCGGCGGCGCTGCTGGCCTCGATCTTGCAGGGGATGGTTTATTCCCAACTGATTTCCGGCATGCCCCTGACCGAGATCGTGGATGCCGTCAATCGCTTCTTTACCTACAAGCACATCGGAGAGAAGTACGCGACCATGATTATCACGCGGCTGCGCAATGACGGCGATCTGGAATACGTCAATTGCGGCCACGTTCCGCCGGTATGGATTTGCGGCAATGAAGTGCTGCGTCCGGCGCACGGCAACCTGCCGGTAGGCCTGCTGGCGGATGCGACATACTCCAGCGACCGCTGCCAGATGCGGCCGGGAGATCGGCTGATTCTGGTTACCGACGGCGTCACCGAAGCGGAGAACGCGCGCGGCGATATGTTCGACAGCGAGCGCCTGGAAGAAGTGGCGGGCAAGAGCAAGTCCATGGAGGACGTCTTCACCGCAGTTGCCGATTTCTGCGGAGGCACTCCGCTGAACGACGATTGCACAGTGGTTGAGCTCTCCTACACGGGCCATTAAACCAGCTTATTTCTGCAGCGGAGTTCAAAATACTTCCACTAGCGCGGCATGACCGGACGCGGCAGCGAGTCGGCGATCCCGTGTAATCAGCGTCGCGCCGAGCTTCTCCGCAAGCACGACGTAGGCTGCATCATAGCCGGACAGATTTTGTCGCAGCAGCCAAATCCGGGGCAACAGCACAAAGTGCGGATAGCGGGTGACCCGGAGGTTCTGCAGATCGTCGATCGCCTGACCTGCCCGGTGCGCTGAAATCACGCCTTCCCGTACCAGCCGGCGGAGTACCTGTGCGACTTCCAGATCGATCAGGTGTGGAGCGTGCAGAGATTCGTTTCGCGAAAAGATTCTATGGTCGATTCGTTGCCCGGCGGTTGTTTGCAAGAGCCAGTCAATGGCCGCGGAAGCATCGAGAACAATCACTGGGCGTCAATTCGAGCGGTCGTTGATTTGGCGAGCATTGATTTGGCGAGCGTTATTTGACGAGCGCGGCTTGGCTGCCCTGCCTGGCCCGTCATTGTTGCTGTCATGGCGCAGGCGTTCTTCGTGGACGAGGTGAGCGGTATCGAGCGGGAGAGCGACACGCCCGCGCTTCTGCACCCGGTCGCGCAGCTCGCTCAAAGTAGGACGTTCCGCGATCTCCCTAATCTCTGCCAAAAGATAATCCGACAATGACATGCCAGCTAGCGCGGCACGGGCTTTCAGAGTCCGATGCAGAGCGTCCGGCACGTTCCGCAGCTGAATCATCTTCGACATGTTCCGAGCATACTTTCATGTGGAGCACATGTCAATGCTGGTAAGCTAGCAATGACTTCAGGGCGACTGCTGTTTCTCAGAACGACTTCCGATGGCAAGCGACAACAACTAAATTGCATCCGCATGAATCTCGACGGTGGACCAGGTCTTATCCGCTGCGTGGCATAGCTTTTCGAGAGCGCAGTCGGCGCACTTCGGGTTTCTGGCCATGCAGAGCTTTCTTCCGTGCCAGATCACTTCGTGAGAAAAGTCCGTCCACCGCTCGCGGGGAATTATGCGCATCAGGTCCTCTTCGATCTTACGGGCGTCTTCCTGCTTCGTGAGTTCGAGTCGCCGCGAAATCCGGGTTACGTGCGTATCCACGACCACGCCTTCGTTCTTCTTGAACCAGGTTCCGAGCACTACGTTTGCGGTCTTGCGGGCGACGCCGGGGAGGCTCAGCAACTCGTCCATGGTCTGCGGTACTTCGCCGTGGAACTCCGCCACCAACTTGCGGGCGGCGCCGACCACCGACTTCGACTTGTTGCGGAAGAATCCGGTGGAGCGGATGTCGGGCTCCAGTTGTGCGGGCTCGAGGGCGGCGAAATCCTGCACCGTCGGATACTTTTCAAAAATCAGGGGTGTAACCATATTGACCCGGACGTCCGTGCACTGGGCGGAGAGGATGGTTGCCACCAGCAATTCCCAGGCGTTGCGATGGGTAAGAGCGCAGGTCGCATGCGGATACATTCGATCGAGCCCGGCGATAATGAGCCGGACACGGGAGGGATCCACGGGAGAAACGCGGCTGGCCGATCTTTTCGCTTGCGAGGCGGACTTGTTGCGGGCGGGGCCGCCTCCTCCGCGAACCGATTTCGCGGGGCCCGCCGCCGGGCGTTTGAGCGCGAGACTGGAATTCTTTTTTGCCGGCGTGTTTTTCGAGGACGACGTACTTTTTTTGCCGGCGGGCTGGGTGCGGCGTGCACCCGCCTGACGTCCGCTGCGGCTGGGTTGACGCGGCATGGTTCCACGAGCCATGAGGCTTCCTCCTGTGCGGTGGCTTATGGTAACAAAGGCGGCGTTGCGATGCGGCCGGGAGACAAAAGTAACCTGGCTGCAATTGACGGCCCGGCGGCGGCGTGAGTAGTCTGAAATCTGAAGGAACCGGATTTTGGCAGTGAAGAGCATACAACTCGGGCAGGTGTGGCGACACGACACTACCGGCCAGGATCATCTGGTGACCAAGGTTTACAGCGAGGTCTTTACCCAGTATGCAGTGCTGCGGCCAGCCCAGGTGATCGCGCCCAATCTGCCGTTCGTTAAGGTCAAGGTGGCTAAATCGCCGGAAGGCGTATCCTTGCCAGGTTTCAGCTTCACCCAGGACGGCGCTTTCTAAGGCACGCGAGTGGATATGGAGCGAGGCGATATGGATCGAGCGGTATCAATATGAGGAATATAACGACCCTCGGTTCCGTGCCTTGCGTCTCACGGTTTCGCCGCAACCGCAGTTTGCCGGCATGACGGAAAAAATCCTCAGCATTCTTTTTATCTTCATCAGTTCTCTGGTGGCCGCGACCGGCTACGTGGGGATCGTGCTTTTGATGGCGATCGAATCGGCGTGTATTCCGCTGCCGTCGGAACTGATCATGCCATTCGCCGGCTACCTGGTTTTCACCGGCAAGATGAAGCTGCTCTCGGCGGCGACGGCGGGCGCGATCGGCTGCAATCTCGGCTCGCTTGTGGCGTACGAAATCGGCTGCTATGGAGGGCGTCCGCTGGTCGAGCGTTACGGGCGCTGGATCCTGATGGGACGCCGCGAACTGGACTGGGCCGATCACTTTTTTGCCCGCTGGGGGGAAGCGGCGGTGTTGATCGCGCGCCTGCTGCCGGTGATCAGAACCTTCATCGCGCTGCCGGCGGGAATTGCTCGCATGCCGCGCGGAAAATTCCATAGCTACACATTCCTCGGATCGTGGCCCTGGTGTTTCGGGTTGGCTTATTTTGGGATGAAACTCGGCCAGAATTGGCGGGAACTGGGCAAGTACTTCCACCAGTTCGATGCCATTATCGGAGCGCCGCTGGTGGCTGCGGTGGCATGGTTCGTGTGGTCGCACTGGCAGAATCGGCTCCGGTTGGATGAAAATTAGCGCCGGACTGGCTTTTCGCGGATCGTCACTCCGTCGGGCGAGCCAACTGCGATGCCACCAGTTTCCACTCTCCGTTGCGTTTCCGGAGGACGTCCAGATAAATGTAGCGCACGGCAGAACGCAGTCCGTTCTGTTCGATCTCGTCCGCTTCGGAGCCGTGCACCACGGCGGTGTCTCCGAACACACGAATCACCCGGCCGGTGGAGACAATCGAGGGATAGCGAATCGCTCCTGACCGAAACTTGTCCAGCAGTTGCTGTTTTGTGAAGGCCTTGCCGGCCTCGTTGTACTGCACATAGTCGTCGGCAAAAATCTTCGCCAGAGTGTCGAGGTCGGCCGACATCAAAGCCTTGTCCCCGGCCAGGTGCAGCGCGAGAATTTGCCGTTCATCGTCGAGCTCTTGGTGGGAAGTCATTTGATGGGAAAAATTGTTTAGGGTCTTAGGTTTTATATCTTAGGTTTTAGAGTTTGACGGCGGCGCGCCGCGATTCTCGCTCAACTGTCTATTCCTTTACTTCACAGCCGCAATCGGCTGGAGGCACGTGGGCCTTTAGAAAGTCGGCGACGCGCTTGTAGGCGTCGATCTGATTTTCCACCCGGGCAAAGCCGTGGCCTTCGTTCTCATAGACTTTGTATTCCGCCACTCCGCCGCGCTTTTTGACGGCATCGACGACCTGCTGCGCCTCCGACTTTGGGCACCGCGGATCGTTTCCACCAGCCAGCAGGTAAAGGGGCGCTTTGATGCGATCGACAAAGTTGATGGGAGAACGATCCTCGTAGAGCGCCTTGTTCTTGACGAGATCGCCCATGGTTGCGAGGTCAGACTGCTGCAGGATGGGGTCCTCATTCTGAATCTCGGTGAACCAGTTGACGAAGGGCACAATGGGCACGCCTGCGGCCCACATTTCCGGAGCTTTAGTCACTCCCATCATGGTCATGTAACCGCCATAGCTGCCCCCCATGAGAATCAATTTCTTAGGATCGACGTAGCCCGTCTGTTTGATCCAGTCGGCGGCGGCGAGCACATCCTGTAAATCGCCGCCGCCCATATCGAAGAGATTCGCCTGCTGAAATTCCCTGCCATAGCCGGTCGATCCGCGATAGTTGGAGGCGATCACGAGATAACCCTGGTTCGCCATGTATTGCACGAACCGGTTGAAGGTATTCATGGTTTGCGCGGTGGGACCGCCGTGTACGTACACAATGGCGGGATGAGTGCCGTTGCGCGGCAGGTTGTAAGGAACGTAGACGAAGGCGGAAATCGTCCACTTGCCGTCTTTGCTGGGGTAGTGCACGAGTTGAGGCTCGACCATGTCCTCGGAACGCACGCCTCCGACCAATGCATGGGTAATTTGTTGGGAGTGACCCTCCGCCAGGTGATAGACCCACAAATCTCCGGGCGCGATGGGACCGGTATGGTAGTAGAGCAAACGGCTGTTGTCGCGCGTGAAGGGCGAAGGGCGCCCGGCGGAATAGTTCACGCCTTTATGCAAGGGCAGGGCGCGAGCCTTACCGGAGGCCACATCGCAGAGATAGATATCAGTGTTGCCATCGACATTGGCGGTATAGGTGAGGGACTTTCCGTCCGGCGAAAAGCTCTCACCGGATATTTCCCACTTGTCTTGCGTGAGCCAGCGGATCTTCTGGCTGGCGATATCGAGCAATCCGACGTTGTCGTAGCCGGCGCCCGCGCCGACGCCGGCGTTGGAAGTGATGAGAACACTGGTACCGTCGGGAGAGACGTCGTTCGCCGAGTAGGTGCGTTCGCCCTGGTGTGGCGTTAAAAGCTTGCTCTGTGCGCTGGCCACGTCGACCAGAAATATATTCGAGTCCGTGCCCTTCGCCTGCTCCTGCGTGTAGACGACGAATTTCCCGTCGGGAGACCAGAGGGGAGACACGTTCATGCGGTCCGCGGCGGTGCCAGTGGTAAGGTGCTTTATATCGCGCAAGACGGTGTCGTAGACGTCAATCTCAAACACCGACGAGGTTTTCGGCTTGACCATGTAAGCGAGATAGCGGCCATCGGACGACCAGGCGGGACTTTCCTCGGCGATCTCGCGCGTGTTGGTGAGGTTGACGACCTGCCCGGATTTCGGCGAGACGAGAAAAATGTCCCACTGCTCATCGCCATCGTAATCGGACATGTAGGCGATCCATTTGCCGTCCGGCGACCAGGCTGGGCTGGTCTGGCGCTGGTCGCTCACCGTCAGTTGCATGGGCCATCCGCCGGCGGAGGGTACCAGCCAGAGATTATTTCTGCCGCTCAGATTGCTGATAAAAGCTACTGTCTGGCCGTCGGGAGACCACGTGGAACCCCCGACCTGGCGGGTCATGTAGAGCTTTTGGATGGACAGATTCTTCTCCACGCGGGCGTCGGGGCGAGAGACGATCAACTGGGGATCGACAATCGCCTGAGGGGCGGGGAGAGCCTGGGGTGCGACGGATACCGTCATGATCATGACGATAGCAAACCCGATCAGAATGCGCATGAGGCCTCGCGAACGGAGCAAGAGAGAGTTTAACAGCGTCGGGACAAGGCTTTGAGCTTTCCCGCGGACGGGGGCGGAGGGGTGGCAGTGATAGCGTGCGTTTATTCTCCCATTCAGCCTGCCCTTTTCCCCACCGGCTGCTAATCTGAACATCCTCAAAGGCTTACATTGACCTGGGAGTGCTTTTGTCGATACTCTTAGGCATATTTTCGGGGAAAAAGTGTACCCTGAAGGGTGGGGGAATCCGACTTGTCCGAGAGCAAGAGACTATTACTTTTGAAACCGCGGGGATTTTGCGCCGGGGTGGTGCGGGCGATCGATATCGTGCGGATCGCGCTGGAAGCTTTTGGGCGTCCGATCTATGTGCGCAAGGAAATTGTGCACAATCGCTTCGTGGTGGAAGAACTGCAGCAAAAGGGCGCGATTTTCGTGGACAGCGTGGACGAGGTTCCGGCCGGCGAGCGCGTTATCTATAGCGCTCACGGGGTTTCCCCAGAAGTACGCGAAGCCAGCAAGCTGCGGAATTTGCGGGTGATCGACGCCACCTGTCCGCTGGTCACCAAGGTCCATGTGGAGGCGGTGAAGTTCGCGAAAGAAGGCTATTCGCTGATCTTGATCGGCCACCGGGATCACGACGAGGTTATCGGCACGCTGGGCGAAGCGCCGACGGTGACGCAGGTGGTGGGATCTCCGGCGGAGGTGGCCTCGGTGACTTTGCCGGATCCCAATCGGGTGGCGTACCTGACGCAGACGACGCTCAGCCTGGATGAGACGCGGGACATTATCGCCGCGCTTCGCAAGCGGTTCCCCAACATCAAGGGGCCGGCGGCGCAGGATATCTGCTATGCCACGGAGAATCGGCAAGTCGCGGTGAAACACGTGGCCTCGGACGCCGATTTGCTGCTGGTGGTGGGCTCGGACAATAGTTCGAATTCCAAGCGCCTGGTGGAAGTGGCGCGAAGTTTGGGCACTCCGGCGCATCTTATCGATGATTGCAACGATATTCAGCAGCCCTGGCTCGACGAAGTGCAGACGGTGGCGTTGACGGCCGGGGCGTCGGCTCCCGAGCATCTGGTGCAGGAAGTGGTGGAATATCTGGCGGCCCAGGGTTTTGGCGATGTGCAGGAATTGGAAATCATGCCGGAGAATGTGCGCTTTGGTTTGCCCCCGGAAATTGTGGCTACCATCGCCGCCGCGCCGGCGATAGCGGCGCAGACTTAGAGTGGAGTTTTTGATGGACGAATCCTCCCCCCGCAGTTCGGACTACGGCACCGAATATACGGCCTCAGCTCCGCAGATGCGATTTGGCCGCATCGACGACCTGGGAAGCCGAGTGGCCGCGGCGCTGGACGCGGCGCGCAAATTTCTCTTCTCTCAGCAACACGAAGAGGGTTACTGGTGCGGAGAGCTGGAAGCCGACACCACCCTCGAATCCGACTACATCCTGTTGCATACGCTGCTCGGCACGGGGCGTCCCGAACGGTTCGAGAAGGCGGCCCGCTACATCCTGAAGCAGCAGAATGCGGACGGCGGCTGGAGCATCTACGCCGGCGGGCCCTCCAACCTGAGCGCCTCGGTGAAGGCCTACTTCGGGTTGAAACTTGCGGGATTCAAGGGGGATCATCCCGCGCTGGCCCTCGCCCGCCAGAAGATTCTGGAAATGGGCGGGGTCACCGAAGTCAATACATTCACCAAAATCTATCTCTGTTTTTTCGGACAATACGATTACGACGCGGTGCCGGCGATTGCTCCCGAGATCGTGCTTTTTCCCAACTGGTTCTGGTTCAACATTTACGAAATCTCCTCGTGGTCGCGGGCCATTCTGGTACCTCTTTCGATCTGCTACGCCAAGAAGCCGTTCAAGAAGATTGCCGACGAAATGGGGGTGGAGGAGCTTTTTGTCGGGGGGCGCGACAAATCGCGCATGCGCCTTCACTGGTCGGACAGGCTGATCACATGGCGGAATTTCTTTCTTTGCCTGGACCGCATTACCCACTGGTTTGAACTCGTGCATATACGTCCATTGCGTTTCATGGCGCTGCGCAAGGCGGAAAAATGGATGCTCGAGCGTTTCGAGATGAGTGACGGCCTGGGAGCGATTTATCCCTCCATCATGAACTCTATTATCGCCCTGCGTTGTCTGGGCTATTCCGTGGACGATCCGCAGTTTATACGAGCTATGGACGAGTTCGAAAAGCTGGGGATCGAAGAGGGTGACACGTTCCGCATGCAGCCCTGTTTGTCTCCGGTATGGGACACGGCGTACGCGCTGTTTGCCCTGGGCGAGGCGGGAATTCCAGCGGGCGATCCGCGGCTGGTGAAATGCGCCGACTGGATGCTGCAAAAACAAGTGCGCAAGCCGGGCGACTGGAAGATCAAGAATCCCAAAGGGGAGCCGGGCGGCTGGTATTTCGAGTTCAACAACGAGTTTTATCCCGATGTGGACGACAGCGCCATGGTTTGTCTCGCGCTGAGCCGGGTGGAGCATCCGAATGGACGCTACCAGAGCGAATCGGTGCAGCGGGCGATCGACTGGATTTTGTCGATGCAGTGCAAGAACGGTGGCTGGGCATCGTTTGATAAGGACAATGACCGCATGGTGTTCCAGCACGTGCCTTTTGCCGACCACAATGCCATGCTCGACCCGGCGACGGTGGATATCACGGGGCGCATTCTGGAGTGTCTGGCGACTTACGGCTACGACCAGAATCATCCCGCGGTAAAGCGCGCGATCAAATTTGTCCGGCAGGAGCAGGAGCCAGATGGCAGCTGGTTCGGGCGCTGGGCGGTGAATTATATCTATGGCACCATGTTGGTGCTGCGCGGCCTGGAGGCGATGAACGTGGATCGCAACGATCCTATGATTCAGCAGGCGGCGGAGTGGATGCGCTCGGTGCAGAACGCCGATGGCGGCTGGGGTGAGACGGTCGGGTCGTATGACGATCCCAATCTGCGGGGCACCGGGGAAAGCACGGCATCGCAGACCGCCTGGGCAATCATGGGGCTGCTGGCGGTCGGCGATACGCGCAGCGAGTGCGTGGCGCGCGGCATGGCGTATCTTCTGCGCACGCAAAAAAAAGACGGCTCATGGGACGAGCGCCTCTACACCGGCACCGGATTCCCGCGCGTGTTTTATCTGAAATATCACCTGTACCGGCAGTACTTCCCGCTGATTGCTTTGACCACGTATGCCAAGGTGATCGCGGAGAAGAGCAGCGCCTAGCTTCAGCACTCCGCTGTCAGCAGTCAGCTGAGCTGAAAGCTGAATGCTGAGTGCCGAATGCTGGCTTTGATCACTGGCGCCACGGGGTTTCTGGGAAGTCACGTGGCCCGCGTCCTGATCGAGAATGGATCCGACGCGCGGCTCCTGGTGCGGCCCAGCAGCGATCTGCGCAATCTTGCCGGGCTCCAGGCCGAACGGGTCACCGCAGACCTGCGGGATGCCGCCTCTCTGGAGAAGGCGGTCGCGGGCTGCGAGGTCGTGTTTCATGTGGCGGCCGACTACCGCTTGTGGGCGCGCGATCCCGAAGAAATGTATCGCTCGAATGTCGAGGGCACGCGCAACTTGCTGGCGGCGGCGCGGAAACACGGCGTGCGGCGGGTGGTGTATACGTCGAGTGTGGCGACCATGGGATTCACCTCGAATTCCGGTTCGCGGAACGGGACGGTTGCGGACGAGGCCAGCCCGGTGTCCCTAAGCGACATGATCGGCCACTATAAGCGCTCGAAATTCATGGCCGAACAAGTCGCGGTTGAGGCGGCGAGATCCGGCGTCGATGTGGTGATTGTGAACCCTACCACTCCGATTGGGGAACGCGATATCAAGCCGACTCCGACGGGCAGAATCGTTGTGGATTTCCTGAAGCGGAAGTTTCCGGCGTATGTGGAAACCGGCTTGAACCTGGTGGATGCGACGGAGTGCGCGCGGGGCCATGTGCAGGCGCTGGAGAAGGGACGAGCGGGCGAACGCTATATTCTGGGCGGAGAGAACCTTACTTTGAAGCAGATACTGGACCGCCTGGCGGCCATCACCGGGTTGAAGTCGCCGACGGTGAAACTCCCTTACATCTTTGCCTTCGCAACCGGAATAGTGGATGAAATGGTGACGGGGCGTCTCCTGGGCCGGGAGCCCCGCGCCACCATCGACGCAGTGCGCATGGGGCGCAAAATGATGTTTGTGAGCAGCGCCAAGGCGGAGCGGGAACTGGGATGGCGGACGGTTCCGGTGGATGACGCACTGCGGCGTTCGGTGGATTGGTTCCGGAGCCGTGATTATGCCTAGTGAATCCAGCCCGAAGATTGCCTTAATTGCCGCCATGGAAAGGGAAGTCGCGCCCTTAATCCGGAGGTGGCCGGTCCGGATTATTGCGCTCGATGGGCGGCGATACCGACTGTTCGAGAGCGACGCTGCCGCCTTGATCTGCGGCGGAATTGGAGCCGAGGCTGCGCGTCGCGCCACGGAAGCGGTGATTCAGGCGGTGCATCCGGCGCTGGTGATTTCGGTGGGTTTTGCGGGAGCCCTTGCCGCTAATTTGCGGCCGGGACACGTCATCGAACCAAGCCTCGTGATCAATGCCGCGGATGGCGTCCGAAGCGAAACTGGTTCCGGCGAGGGAATTCTGGTGAGTTCGGCAACCGTCGCCGACACGGAACAGAAGTTGAAACTGGGTTCAGCGTACGGGGCGCTCGCCGTCGACATGGAAGCGGCAGCGGTGGCCTTGGGCGCGCGGGCCCGCGGGGTCCGGTTTGGAGCCTGCAAAGCGATTTCTGACGCCCTCGATTTCAGCCTGCCCACGATGGACGATTTTGTCGCGCCGGACGGATCGTTTCATTCGTTCCGCTTCGCCGTTCACGTGGCTTTCCGACCGTGGCTGTGGGCCCGAACTGTGACTTTGGCGCGGAATAGCGCGAAGGCCAGTCGCGCTTTGTGCGCCGCTCTGGCGTCCATTCTGGAACGCGCGGAAAGTCGAGCGTCTTCCGGATCAATGTTGTCCGGATCAATGTCGTCCGAATCGAACCCGTCCGATTTGAATCCAACAGCGGTAGGACAGCCGGATAGCGAAGCGTGCGCTAGCGCACTTACGGTGGGGACGGTCAGGCCCCATACTCGGATCACCGCTCAGGCATCTAAAACGTTGAGGAGATAAACCAGGGTTCGCTATGTCAGTTGCTCAATCTTCTTCGCGATCGTCTTCGGCTTCCGCGAACTTCTCGCGCTCCTCAACTTTGGCAGTTCCAGACGAGAGCCGGGAAGTTCCTTCACGCATGATGGCGGCGGTCTACCGGGGCGTAAACGACGTGCGACTGGAAGAAGTGCCTGTACCGGAGATCGGTCAGGGCGAAATTCTAATTCGCGTGCACACCTGCGGCATTTGCGGCACCGATTTGAAGAAGATTGCGACGGGCTCACACTCCGCCCCGCGAATTTTTGGTCACGAGACCGCGGGCGTTATCGCCAAAGTCGGTGATGGCGTTGAGCAGTTCCGCGCCGGGGATCGGGTGGTGGTTTTTCATCACATTCCGTGCGGAGCCTGTTATTACTGCCGCCACAAGACATTTGCCCAGTGTGCTACCTACAAGAAAGTCGGCTGCACGGCCGGATTTGAGGCATCGGGCGGGGGGTTTGCGGAGTATGTGCGGGTGCTGGACTGGATCGTCGAAAAGGGCACGGTGCGCATCCCAGACGGCGTCAGTTTTGAACAAGCATGTTTTGTAGAGCCGGTGAATACATGCATCAAAGGAATAGGGGCGCTGGGGTTACAGGCCGGAGAAACCGTTCTCGTGATGGGGCAGGGACCGATTGGCCTGATACTGGCAACCCTGGCGAAGCGGGCCGGGGCACGGGTGATTACTTCCGATTTGTATCCCGCGAGGCTTACAATAGCTGGTAGTTTTGGCCTTAATTTAACCATTGACGCTTCCCGGGCTGATGCCGTGCAAGCGGTGCACGAAATGACTGAAGGTCGCGGAGCAGATGCCGTGGTTCTGGCGGTCGGCGGGAACGCACTGATTCGGCCCGCTATGGATGCAACCCGTCCCGGGGGTAGGGTGTTGTTGTTTGCACAAACGGCGCGGGGCGAAGTCACCATTGATCCGGCTGCGGTGTGCGTCGATGAGAAGACCTTGCTGGGATCCTACAGCGCATCGGTCGACCGGCAGGAGGAATCGGTGCGCTTCGTCATGGACCGGGAAATGGATCTGGAGCCGCTGATCAGCCACCGTTTTCCGCTGGATCGGGCGGTGGAAGCGTTGCGACTGGCGGCTCATCCGCAACCGGATTCGATGAAGATAGTGATCCAGCCGGGAGCAATCGTTGCTTAACGACAGTGGAGAGACCGGCGCCTTTCGTTCGCATCTCTGGCTGTGCCGGCGAGCTGCAGGAAGGAAATCATTGTGAATGGCAAGATGACGGCTGCCGTTCTCTACGGCAAAGAGGATATCAAGATCGAAAGAGTTCCCATCCCGCGCGTGGGAGTGGGCGAAGTTCTGGTGAAGGTGCACGTCGCGCTCACCTGCGGCACGGATTTGAAGGTCTATCAGCGGGGCTATCACGCGCGCATGATTGTCCCCCCCGCTTTGTTCGGTCACGAACTGGCCGGAACGATCGAGGAAGTCGGCGAGGGAGTGCGCGGGTTCAAACCCGGCATGAGGGTGGTGGCGCTCAATTCGGCCCCCTGTGGCATCTGCTTCTACTGCTCCAAGAACCAGCTGAATCTGTGTCAGGATTTGTTGTTCAACAACGGTGCGTACGCCGAGTACATTCGCATCCCGCGGCGGATTGTGGAAACCAATATGCTGACCGTTCCCGCGAATGTCAGCTTCGAGGATGCCGCCATGACGGAACCGCTGGCCTGTGTTCTGCGCGGCCTTCATGAAACCGGCGTGGAAATCGGCGATACCGTCGCGGTCATCGGCGGAGGTCCCATCGGGCTGATGTTTGTACAGGTGGCCAAGGCCATCGGCTGCAATGTGATTGCGGTGGTGAAAAGGGATTCGCAGGTGGCGCTGGCCCGCAAAAAAGGGGCGCACGAGGTGGTCCAGATCACCAAGGTGAAAGATGCGGTGGAAGCCGTGCGCGAACTGAGTCCGGAAAAGCGCGGAGCGGATGTGGCCATCGAAGCGGTGGGCCGTCCGGAAGCGTGGGAGTGGGCAGTGCAGATGGTGCGCAAGGGCGGCACGGTGAATTTTTTTGGGGGCTGCGCGTCGGGATCCAAGGTCCAACTGGATACCAACCGCCTGCACTACTCCGAGATCACCTTGAAGGCGACATTCCATCACACTCCGGAAACGGTGCGCCGCGCTTTTGGTCTGATTGCGGAGAAGAAAGTGTGCGGTAACGACTACATCACGGGCGAAGCTCCGCTTTCGCGCTTGCAGGATGTTCTCCGGCATATGCTGAATCGCAACGGAGATATCAAGACGGCAATTATCCCGGGCCATTAGACGGCCCAGGTATCAGGGTTCAGAGCCGGCGTGCTCGCGGCATTTCGCGTGGGCGACTTTCCCTTCTATAATTCAAGCCACGTAGAGCCTGAACTGAGTTCGCATCCTGTAGTTGCGACTTCAGTTCGCGACCGTAAGTTCGCTCCGTTCCACAACGTTTATGCTGCCCGCGATGGAGACTTGCCGATGACTACCGCTAGCGATTTCGCCGTGGAGCGGCTTGCGCGCGGTTGGGCGGCGCTGCCGTCGGAGTATGGCATCCCCGCTGAGGCGCCCCTCGGCAGCGGAGGCACGCGCTTATTGCGAGCGTCTGGCGCGTTTGCATTACGAGAATTTTTCGGTTGCCTCCTGGTTTCTTCCGCGTCACCTGCGCCAGCATTTTTTCAATGTGTACGCGTATTGCCGTATCTCGGATGATTTGGGCGACGAGGTGGGCGATGCCGCCATGTCGCTGCAACTTCTCGAGCAGTGGGAGGCGGAATTAAACGCCTGCTATGAAGGGCATCCCCGGCATCCGGTTTTTGTTGCGCTTGCTGAAACCGTTCGTCAGTTCGAAATTCCCAAACACGAATTCTCGGACTTGCTCACCGCATTCCGGCAGGACCAAACCGTGGTTCGCCACGAGAGTTTCGACTCGGTTCTGCGGTATTGTCACTACTCGGCTAATCCGGTGGGCCACCTGGTGCTCTACCTCGGTGGATATCGCGACAGCGAGCGCCAGCGGCTTTCCGATTACACCTGCACCGCGCTGCAACTGGCGAATTTCTGGCAGGACGTCAGCGCGGACTTTGCCAAGGGGCGAATCTATCTGCCGCTCGAGGACCTGCGCCGCTTCGGGGTGAGTGAGGAGGAGATCGGGCACGCGAGAAGACACTCCCGGCTTTTGCGACATGCTGAGGTTCGAGGTGGAACGCGCGCGCGAATGGTTCCGGCAGGGGCTGCCGCTGGTCGCTCTGGTGGATCGCGAACTGGCCACCGATATCGAGCTTTTCAGCCGCGGCGGACAGGAGATTCTCAGTGCCATCGAGCGCCAGGATTTTGCCGTGCTGGGCCGGCGTCCGGTAATCTCGAAAAGCCGCAAACTGGCTCTGGTTGCTCGCGCCGGCGTGGGGAAGGTACTGGGAAAAAACCTGGCGAGAACGGCAGCGAGGCAGGGAGAAAGATGAGCACGGTCGTGGGAAACGCGCCACCGCAATTTGCGCCCACCGCCTCCCAGTTGGAGATGGCGTACTCCGTTTGCCGGAGCATCGCGCGCTCCGCCGCCAAGAATTTTTATTATGGCTTTATGGTGCTTCCCCGGACGCAAGCGCAACGCATTAAGCGCGGTCTACGCTTTCATGCGGCGCTGCGACGACATTGCCGACGACAACACGCTCGGCGCGGACGACCGTCACGACAAACTGGCGGAGTGGCTCAATAAAGTGCATCGGGCGCTGGCGGCGCAACCGACGGATGATCCCGTGCTGCTGGCGCTGACCGACGCGCAGCGCGCATATCAGATTCCGATTGGGCTGCTGGATCAGTTGGCCTATGGCACGGCGGCCGATCTTGAATACGGCGAGTCAGAGTCTGCGGCGGAAGCCGCGCCGGTGGCGCGGTATCAGACGTTCGAAGAGTTGCGGCAATATTGTTACGGGGTCGCATCGGTGGTGGGGCTGGTGTGCATTAGGATTTTCGGATATCGCGATCCCGCCGCAGAGCCGCTGGCGGAGCGTTGTGGGCTGGCCTTTCAACTCACCAACATTATTCGCGACGTCAAGGAAGACGCGGCCATGGGGCGGGTTTATTTTCCGCAAGAGGACCTGGCCGATTGCGGACTTACCGCCGGCGATCTGGCTGCGCCGGAAATCGATCTCGCGCGCATTCGACCGCTGCTGGCGCTGGAGGCCGATCGAGCTCGCGAAGCCTACCGCGCCGGAGACGACCTGATCCCGCTGGTGAATGAGGACAGTCAGCCGGCGCTGTGGGTCCTCATTACAATCTATCGCCGCCTCCTGGAAAAAATAGCTGCCCGGCAATACGACGTGTTCAGCGAGCGGGTGCGGCTGACGGTACCGGAGAAACTCGGCGTCCTCGGAAAAGGAATGCTGAAGCGCCTCGTGTGATGCCGCCCCCGCCCGATTCTGACCGCAGCAATTCTCCCACGGTGGCGGTCGCCGGAGGTGGACTGGCTGGGCTTGCCGCCGGTTGCGCCCTGGCGGAAGCCGGGTTTCGCGTGACCCTGCTGGAGCGCCGTCCTTATCTCGGCGGCCGGGCATCTTCCTACCAGCATCCCGGCACCGGCGAGGTGGTCGATAATTGTCAGCATGTTCTGCTCGGCTGCTGCACCAACCTTCTCGATTTCTATCGGCGCGCCGGAGTGCTGCAAAAGATTCGGTGGTACGAGGAGCTGACTTTCCTCGAACCGGGCGGACGCGCCTCGGTAATCGCGCCGTCGGGGCTGCCGGCACCGCTGCATGCAGCGCCGTCTTTTCTCCGTGCCGAGTGTCTGAGCTTGCGCGACAAATTGGCGCATTGGCCGCGCCATGGCCTGGCTTGCTCCGTCGGCCCCGGCGGATACGGAATGAGTCGTTTCTGGAATGGCTGAAGCGGCACGGGCAAACGGAGCAGGCGATTGAGCGCTTCTGGAAGACGATTCTGGTCAGCGCGTTGAACGAGGAACTGGATCGCGTATCCGTTCCTTATGCGGCGCAGGTGGTGCGCGAGTCGATTCCTAAAATCGGCGGCGGCCGGTCGAATGGGAATTCCCACCGTGCCGCTCACGGAACTCTATGGCACGGCGGGAGATTACATTCGCGCTCGTGGGGGGGATATACAGCTTCGGGCCACGCTGGAATCGTTTCGCGCCGACGCGTCCGAGGTCGGGTGACCAGCGGCGGTCAGGAGCAGCAGATTCGACTACCTGGTGCTGGCGCTGCCTTTCGATGCCCTGGGCCGCGTTATGCCGGATACTCCCGAGGCTGCGGCTTTGGCGGCCGCGCTGGCGCGCTTCTCGACTTCGCCGATCACGGGAATTCACCTGTGGTTCGATCGCCAGATCAGCGACCTCGATCACGCGGTACTGCTCGACCGCACGATTCAGTGGATGTTTCACAAGTCGCGAATCATCGCAAGTCGCGGCGGTCAAGCTTCCGAGAACGCAGCGGCAGCTATGTGGAACTGGTCGTAAGTTGCTCCCGGAGTCTGGTGGAAAAATCGAAAGCGGAGATTGTCGAGCTGGCAGTCAACGAGGCGCGAGAGTTTTTCCCGGAAGCGCGGCAAGCGAAACTAGTTGAAATCCACCGTGATTAAGGAAGTGCACGCGACGTACTCGCCACGCCCCGGCATCGAAGCGTACCGGCCGAAGCCGGAAACGGCGTGGCCGCGTGTGTTTCTGGCAGGGGATTGGACCGCGACCGGTTGGCCCGCGACCATGGAAGGCGCCGTGCGTAGCGGTTATCTCGCCGCCGATGCGGTCGCTCGTTTTGCGGGGAAAAGCGGCGGCTTTCTCGTGCCCGACTTGAAGGCTACCGGCTTTATGAAGTTGTTCGGATAAAACCTGGGCGAGGCTTTCCGTGGAAAGCGTCTGACCGTGCCGCGGCGTAGTTACTTCGGTTTCCGATTCCAGTTACCTGGATTCTGGTCTCAAGTAATGTCGTCTAAATAACGATCATAGATAGATGTCTGAGCGTCCCAGCGACCAGGATCGTCTCGCCAACAATCTTCGCGAGAAAGATTACGCGGAAGAAGAAGAGCGCCGCCGCAGTCGTCGCTTCCTTTGCGCCGGGGAGGTGAAAATCAGCCGACTGCCTTCGGATGGCGTCTTCCTTCCGGGCAAGATTCTCGATCTCAGTTTGCACGGATGTCGTGTAGATGCCGGGCAAGCGATCGTCGACGGATCACGGGCGGAAATCGTCCTCCATATCAACGCCGCTTCATTCCGCGCCATGGGAGAAGTACGGGCAATTCGCGACGGTTCCGGAACGGGCATCGAGTTCGTTCAACTCAGCGCGGGCGGAAAAAATATGTTGGCGGATCTGATCCAGGAGTTGGCAAGTCTGCAGGCGGCGATGAACAAACTCAGAGTGCTCCGGCGCGAACCGAATGGGAGATCGTTCCGCGCCCAATTGGAACAGGGAAAAGATCAGGCGGAGTCCGTCAGGCGACGCCTTGACTTGCTGCGGACCATTCTGACGGAAGTTGCCCCGGAAGCGAGCGCGGAATTTTCGCGGGAAAAAGAGGCCGTGTTCACGGCCGGGGTTGAGACCTCAAACGTCGATAATTCAAAAGTTGAGATCCCAAACCTGGAGCCGCTTGTGCTGCAAGTCGATCTCTTTGGTTGACGGTCGTTCGCGAGTCAAAGCGCCATCAGGGCCACGCCACCGGCCACCAGCAGGGCGGCGATCCAACGCCGCTTGCCGACGCGCTCGTGCAGAAAAACACGAGCCGCCACTGCGTTCGCCACAAAGGTTAGAGACGCCGATGCGGGCACAACCAGGCTGAGGTTTCCCCAGGAGAGTCCAAAGAGCAGGCTGTAAAACGCTACGCCCATGGCCATCACGCCGAGTCCAAAGGTTGGGGTGGTTAAGATGCGGCTGATTACGGCGAGTATGCCGCGCCGCTGGCGAAGGTCACCGACATCGCCAACCCGCTTCATGGAGTAGGCCAGCAGCACATCACCAGTGGTTGAGGCGAGAACGATGAGTCCGATGGCGGCCCAGGCGTAAATCTCATTCACGGATTCACGCCCTTGGAAACCGCGGAATTCGGCGCCCTGTCGAACTGGCCACGCGAAGTCACGGAGGGGCCAGCGGCCACGATGCCGACGCCGGCGGCGATGAATGCGATGCCCAGCCAGCGCGTCGGCGAAATTTCTTCATGCAGACGGAAATGGCCGATTAGGGCGACGAGGACATAAGCCAGCGAGGTCGCGGGCAATACAAAGGTAAGGTCAGCCCAGGAGAGTGCCGACATGTAGCAGGAAAAAAATGCAAGCAGCAGCAGAATTCCGGCCGCTACCCATGGATTGAGAATCGCCAGCAACAGGCCGGAGGGATCATGCAGCGAGACGCCGCCCAGGTTCTTCATGCCGCGAGCGAGCAGGGAATCGCCGGCGGTGCTGAACACTGTAATTCCGGCGAGGACAAGATATTTTCGGAAGGTCAAGTGCGGATCCAGTTCCGGCAATGGGATAGGCTGCGCAGGCTCGGAGTCTCGGGCCTGACTTTACGCGAACCGCTCGGTCCGTTCGGCCGCTCCCTGGGCTTCCCCAAACTTGGGCGTAAACGGGAACTTCGCCATCAATGACTCTAGGCCTTGGCCGGCTCCGGGGCGGGAGTGTCTTCCTTACGGTTATCTTTCGCCCATTTATTGCGCTGCGCTCTCAGCTTCAGGAAAGTGCGGGCTTCTTTGTATAGACGCTTGCGCTCGGAATTGTTAAAGACCGCTTTGCGCAGGATGCGATATGCCGCCTTGGGGCGGAAATAATAGGCGTCATAGAACTCGTGCACAGACTGAAGAATTTCCGCCGCGGGCAGACCGGGATATTCGATTTGCACCATCTGGTGACCAGCGTCATCGACCATTTTCGTATCGCTGGTCATGAAGCCATTCTTTACGGCGGCTTCGTGCAGTTCGGTTCCGGGATAGGCATGCGCCACGGAAACCTGAATGGTCTCAACGTCGAGTTGCTTGGCGAAATTGATGGTGTTCTTGATGGTCTCGCGAGTTTCACCCGGCAGTCCGAGGATGAAATCGCCGTGGATCACGAGGCCTAGTTTATGGCAATCCTTGGTGAACTGGCGGGCGCGTTCGATAGTTGCGCCCTTCTTGATGTTCTTCAGGATCTGTTGATCGCCGGACTCGAAGCCCACGATGAGGAGCCGGCATCCGGCATCCTTCATTGCTTTCAGGGTTTCAAAGTCGGTGGTGACGCGCGAGGTGCAGGACCAGGTGAGGCCGAGCGGCTTCAGTTTGGCGCAGAGTTCGATGGTGCGCGCCTTTTGCAGGTTGAAGGTGTCGTCGTCGAAGAAAAATTCCTTGACATAAGGCCAGTACTCTTTGGCTTTGGCCATCTCACGGGCCACGTCATCGGTGGAGCGTTTGCGCCAGGGATGTCCGCTGAGGGTTTGCGGCCACAGGCAGAAAGTGCACTGGGCGGGGCATCCACGCGTGGTGTAGAGGGAAACGAAAGGGTGCAACAAAAACGGCACATTGTAGCGGCGGACATCGAGGTCGCGCCGGTACACGTCGGTGACATGCGGCAGAGCGTCAAGATTTTCGATGGTCGGGCGGTCGGGATTGTGCTCCACATGGCCATTCTTGCGATAGGAGATGCCGAGGATGTCCTGAATAGGCTTCCCCTGGGCATATTCGACGATGGAGTAGTCGAATTCCTTGCGGCAAGCCACGTCGATGACTTTCGCTTCCATTAAAGATTTTTCGGGGAGAACGCTGACGTGCGGTCCGACGAAGGCGATCTTGATATGTGGATTGCTGTCTTTAATCGCTTCGGCAATCCGGACATCGCCGGCAAAGCCGGGAGTGCTGGTGAAGAGCACGAGCAACTCATAATCCTTGCAGGTGCGGATGGTCTCTTCCGCTGTGATGTGGTGGGGGGGAGCGTCCAAAAGTCGCGCGCCCTCCAGCATGCCGGTGGGATAGGCGAGCCAAACGGGATACCAATAAGACTCGATCTCACGTGTAGCCGGCCAGCGCGAGCCCGCGCCTCCATCGAAATTCTCAAACGAAGGGGGATTCAAAAACAGGGTTTTTAGAGGCATAGGATTAGCCTTTATCTTAGCACTTTTGGCCGTCTATAGAGGCGAAAGGAGGCTACTATTCAGGCACGTCATGGAATGTAGAAACAGGCGGAAACCATTGCCCAACTGTGCCTTAGCGGGACTGAACGGCAACAGAAGGCGGCCAAACGTCGCTTCTGAGCATCGGGTAGAGTTTCTTGGTTAGGGCCATCTCTGATGGGCATCATCGTGCTATTTCTTGTCGGGTGGAGCGGCGACGGGGAGCGCCCAATTTTCCAGCTCTCCGGTGGCGCGGAGCAGGTTCAAACGCGCCCGCTGGTATTCAAAATCGGCGTCCTGGGAAAGCAGGTAGTGCTCTGTCGCCTGCACCCGCGCGTCGGCCAATTCGTGGAGCGTGCCGGTCTTCGCATCGATACGGGTTTGCGCCGCTTCTAGGCTGGACTGAGCCAGCTGATATTCCAATTCCGCCACATCGCGGGCGGCCTCGAGTTGTTCGGCGGCGCGCTGCAACTTGAGAGTTTCCTCCGCGACCTGGTTGCGGGCCGCCTCCGCCTGTTTTTTCGCTTTCAGGGCTTCCGCCTCGGCCGCCGCGGTTCTGGCGCGCTGGCTGGCGTTGAATATGGGGATGCGCAGCGCGAAGCCAATGGTGGCATTGTCAGGTTGAAATTTGCGGTAGTACTCGTTGTAGTTATTGATGCTGGAAAGCCGCGCATATTGGGCGGAGAAATCGATAGAGGGGTAGATGGAGCGATGCTCTCCGGCGGCGCGCATGGCCTGAGCCAGGGAATGCTCATCGGCGAGCTTGACGGTTGGGCTGGCGGCAAGCGCTTTCTCCGAAAGGTCTTCCTCGGGCGCGACCGAGGGCAGGGCGGGAATCGTGTCCGGCGCAATTTCAATGAGCGCAGCCGGGACTCCCGTCAGGGTAGCAAGGTGCCGCCGCAGTACATCGGCGTTGCCTCGCGCCTCCGCCTGATGCAGGCGCACGCGGGCCGCGCCCAGCTTGGCTTTGTTGAGGTCAACCGCGCTGTCCACGCCCTCCCGCAGACGCTGCTCCACCGCTTTTTCCAGTTGCTGCGCCTGGGCTCCGTACTCCTGCAAACGCACCAGGCGGGCCTCCCATTTCGCCAGTTCAGCGTAAGTAAGCACAGCATCTTGAATCAGAATGTTGCGCTGATCTTTTCCCTGCAGTTCCGCGGCATGCCATTCGATTTTTGCCGCTCCCAGATACTGGCTCTGGGCGGGGTTATAGATCGAACTCTGCGCCACGGCATTGGCCAGGGCCGGGGCCGAGCCTTCGATGGAAAGGGGGAATCCGTAGGACCAGCCCAGCCCGGAACCGATCAGAATCTGGGGCACATAGCTATTGCGGAGTTCGCGGTAGGAGGCAAAGGCGCGCTGCACGTCGGCGCCCGCAATGGCCGACGCGGTGCTGTGGGTGAGAGCCAGTCTAATGGCACGTTCCAGAGGCAGCGGTTCCGCCGCCGCGCGCATGCCGAGGGCGAGGGTCACGGCCAAGAGGCAGAGTTGTTTTGTGCGAGGCAACCAGCGCGGCACTGCGATGCTCATCGAGTCCCCTATCCCGCTGGAAACTGCGGCTTGCCCGGCCTCGTTCCGTGGGGTTGGATCGGGTGCGGCGGGAGACGCGCCCATTCGCATGATAACGGATTCACCGCGACCATCCATGCGACGCGTCAGCGCTCCAGGCGGTTCAGGGCCTGCTGCGCCAATCCAAAGTTCCGGGCGAGAGACAAGGATGCGCGATATTCCCGGGCCGCTCCCGCTTTATCGCCTTGTTTCTCCAGTAGCATTCCAAGCAAGTAATGCGCCTTGAAAGCCGGCGCCGCCTCCACCGGACCTGAATCTAGATAGCGGCGCAGCATTTCCATGGCGAGGGGATAGCGCCGGTCGGCGCGATATAACATCTGCGCGCCCTCCACCAGGACATCGAGTTTGGGCATGGGCGCCTGCCCGAGGGTGACGATCGCCTGCTCCGTTTCGTCGAAACGCTTTTGACGACGCAGAAAAAGCGCCAGGTTGAGCCAAGCCTCGGCGTCACCGTGGCTGAGATCGATGTATTGGTGGTACTCGCGCTCGGCGGTTACCGGATCTTTTTTCTTTTCCGCGATGCGGGCGTAAACCCAGTGTTCCCGGGCGGGGTCGAGGAGAGCGATGGAACGCGCCTGATCGAGCGCTTTCTGAGTGCCTCCTCCCACGATGCCGGGCGCTTCCAGATAGAACTCGGCGAGGTCGAGGCGGGCGTCGACGTCGCTTGGATTCAATTCCACGGCGCGCTCAAACTCGCCGCGCACCTTACCGGCCAGACCCGCCGCCGACATGAAGTTGGCGCGATCGGCTTTTTCCCCATACACCCGGCCCAGCCACAAATGAAAACGGCCGTTATTGGGGTCGAGGGCAGCCGCCCTGCGGCAAGCCGCCTCGGCGCGATCCCATTCTTCGAGCGCGAAGTAAGCGCGGCACAGGAGGTTGGCCGATTCCGGATCATCGTGGGCGGAAGAAAGGCGGCCGTTCAATTCGGCGATGACGTCATCGACTCTGCCGGCTTCGAGCATGGCTTTTGCCGAGTTCGTCTCTTTGGCTGCCGATACCGCGATGAGCAGCGGCAACACCAGGGAAAGCATGAAGGCAGGCGCGAGAGTTTTCATGCAAGACTTTTTCTGGATCATGCACAACTTAACCTGGCGAATCAAAACTTGACCTGCGTTCCGTCGCCGATAGGCTTGCCGTTGGCCGCATTGATCGCGACCAGGTCGTTGGCGGAAAGTCCGTGAGTGACTTCCACCTGGGTGAGATTCGACAGCGAAGTCTGCACTTCCTGGCGCTTCAGCCGATGACCGCTGATCTGAAGCACGTAAGGCTTGCTATCGTCCATACGGACCGCCTCTCGCGGCACGACCAGCACGTGGTCGTGCTCAGCGGTGATGATGGTCACGCCGACGTTGATATTGGGCAGGAGCTTCAAATCCTTATTCTCTAAGATGCTCGTTGTCTCGCCCACGTTGCGGGAACCACGCAGCTTTACTGTCGAAGGAATGGCCGTCACGGAAGCCCGCCAGACGCGGCCGGGAACGGCGTCCCACGTCACTTCGATCGGATCTCCCGGGATCAAACGGCCCACGTCGGGTTCGTCGATGAAAGCGCGTACCATCACTTTTCTCAGATCCGCGACCTGAAGCAGCAAATCGCCTGCTGCCACAAAACCGCCTTGCTTCACCGGAAGGGCGTACACAATGCCATCGAACGGAGCGCGGACATTCGATTTTGCGAGTACGTCGCGGGCCGCATCATAGCTCGCCTGGGCTTCGGTCCGCTGCGCGTCAACCCCATCCAACTCCGCATTCGAATAACGCTTGCTCTGCTTCTGCTCGAGAAAACTGAGTTGGGAATCGGCGCGGGTAAGCGCGTTTTCCGCCTCTTGCACCTCTCCTGCTGAGGCGGCGCCCTGCTGCTGGAGTTTCTGCAAGGCGAACAAGGTGCGCTGGGCGGAGTCCCGCTCCGCCTTGGCTCTTACGACCTGCGAGGTCACGCTGAGGACTTCTTCCTGGGTGCCGCCGCGCTGGGCGGCGTTGAGATTGGCTTGCGCGGTTTTCAGTTGCGCCTGAGCTCGAGCCAGATCGGCGCGAGCGCCGGCGTCGTCCAATTCCACCAGCAACTGGTCCTTCCTGACGGAATCGCCCTCTTTCACCAGGACGCGCTTGACGGCGGCTGAAACCGGAGCGTGGGCCTCGAAGTTATTGACCGGCTCGATTTTTCCGTTGGTGGAAACCACGCTGCGGATCGAACTCTGTTCCACCACGGCTGTCCTGACCAGCAATGCATCGTCACGATGGGAGATGAAAGCGGCCAATACGATCACGGCACCGAGAATCACGAGCACGGTTGGCCACCAGCGTCGCGGCTGGCGTCCCGAACTGTTTCCGTTCAATGGCATGAAGAGAAAAGTGCAACTAAATGTATATCATCCGCGCCTAACGGAGCGCGGTCCAAACGGCATCTGGGGCTTGTTAAGTTGGATGCTTCCGACCGGCGATTCGCCGCAGATCGTTTGCGTCCTCGCCTTGCATCGCGGCCTGACGGCAAATGGCGGAACGCGCCGCCGCCATCCGAGTCGGCGCTCGCTACAATAGTCAGATGCCGAATCGAAATATGCCCCAGCTCCGCCGTTCTTCCTCGCCCCGCTATACCGAGCAGCACGCCAGCGCGGGTCTCGATCATGACTTCCCGGAAATTGAAACCTGGCCGAACCAGTTTCCCGGCTATGAAATTGTGGTGGACGATCCGGAATTCACCTCGGTCTGCCCGAAGACGGGATTGCCGGACTTCGGCAACATTGTGATCCGCTACCAGCCCGATCGCTTCTGCCTCGAATTGAAATCGCTGAAGGAATATCTGCAGTCTTATCGCAACCTGGGTATCTTCCAGGAAAATATCGTGAATCAGATTTTGCGCGATGTCGTGCGCTGGGCGAAGCCGTTGTTGGCGGAAGTCAAAGGCGAGTTTCGTCCACGCGGCGGGATTTCAACGGTCGTAATAGCAAAGTGGCCGCGGGCGAAGAAGTTGCGGGAAGGGAAGTAGTCCCGGAATATTGTCAAAGCCGCGCGCCAGCGCCAGAACTGCCGGGATCCGCAGTTTTCATAACCCGCCATGCTATATTCGCTCGCACCGTGACCCAAGCCCAACTCCAGGCCCGCACCGCATTGCTCGTTCTGGCTGGTCTTAACCTGGTCAATTACATCGACCGCTCCGTGCTCAACGCGGTACAGCCTCTGATCCAGGTGGAATTCGGCCTGACGAAGACGCAGATTGGCTATCTTACCAGCGCATTCCTGCTCTTTTACATGGTGGCTGCGCCCGTGATTGGCCCGCTGGCGGATCGCTATTCGCGCAAACGCATCATCGCCCTCGGCGGCATTTTCTGGAGCGGTCTCACGCTCCTCACCGCGTTTACGCATACCTACACGCAACTACTGGTGCGGCATACGCTGGTCGGAGTGGGTGAGGCTACATTCGTGACCATCGCACCCACGTTTGTCGCCGATCTCTTCGCGGAAGACCGGCGCGGCCGCATTCTCGCGCTGTTCTATCTGGCGCTCCCGGTTGGCTTCGCGATGGGATATCTTCTGGGCGGGCATTTCGCGCCTTTGCATGGCTGGCGGTACCCGTTTTACATCGCGGCGACGCCGGGTTTTTTTCTGGCGGTGGGAGTGTTGTTTTTGAAAGAGCCGAAACGCGGACAGTTTGATTCTTTGCGGCAGATGCCGGCGCAAGCCAGCATACTCGCGCTTGCCCGCAACCCGGCCTTTCTGACGGCAACTCTGGGCATGGCGGCGATGACGTTTTCCCTGGGCGGGATTCTCGTCTGGATCCCGCAGTTCCTCTACACCGATCGTCATTATTCCCTGGAGGGCGCGAATTTTATTTTCGGCATCATCGTGGTGGGAGATGGAATTCTGGCTTCGCTTGCCGGCGGATGGCTGGGCGATTATCTTCTGCCCCGCATGAAAGGCGCCTACTATTTTGTATCCGCCGCCGGCATGGCACTGGGCGTTCCTTTCATGATCGTAGCGCTGTTTACGAAAGGGCGGGCCATGGTGCCAGCCATCGCGATTTCCGCCTTTTTTCTGTTGCTGAATACTTCGCCGCTGAACGCCGCCGTCATCAATTCGGTCGGAGCCGGGGTTCGCGTCACCGCCCTGGCACGCAACATTTTCATCATTCATCTTCTCGGCGATGTGCCTTCGCCGACCATGATGGGATGGGTTGCCGACCGATACTCCCTGCAGGCTGCATTCGTTCTGCCCGTGATTGCGATGATCGTCTCCGCGGTTATTCTGTTTTACGGGATGCGATTCGCGCCGTCCCTTAAGCTGGGAGAAGCATTAGCGGAGTCGTAAGCCCCATCGCAAGCATCTTCCTAGACAGAATGCACTGGCAAATTTTTCACTGGATTGCGGGCGGGATCCTTGCGGCCGCCTGGTTTTCGCGAATAATAGAAGCGGCAATCGGGATGCCGCGGATCGCCGACATTTCCCGCCCGCAGTGGAACCGCCAACCGCCGAACCCGCCCGGAGAGCCCAGAGTCAGCGTCATCGTTCCGGCGCGCAATGAGGAAGAGAGCATTCGCCAGACGCTGCTTCAACTGTTGGCGCTGGATTACTCTAACTACGAAATCATTGCCATCGACGATCGCTCCACTGACCGCACCGGGAAGATCATGGATGAGGTCGAGGGTGAAGCGGAAGCGCTTGTAGGCCACGAACGCAGTGTCCGCCGCAAAAAGCTCAAAGTCACTCACATTGCAGAATTGCCCGCGGGTTGGCTGGGTAAGACGCACGCCATGTGGACGGCCGGTCAGCAGGCGAGCGGGGATTGGCTGCTCTTTACCGACGCGGATGTCCTGTTCAAACCCGAGTCCGTGCGCCGCGCCATCGTCTATGCGCAGGCCGAAGGGGCGGATCACGTTGTTCTTTTCCCGCGCATGATCATGCGGCATGCGGGCGAGAAAATGATGATCGCGTTTTTCCAGGCACTTTTCGTTTTCGGGCACCGCCCGTGGAAAGTCGCCGATCCCAAGGCGAGGGATCACATGGGCGTGGGCGCCTTCAACCTGGTCCGGCGCAGCGTGTATGACTCGGTCGGCACTTACCGCGCCTTGCGCATGGAAGTGGTGGATGACATGAAACTGGGCAAGGTAATCAAGAATGCGGGCTTTGCGCAGCGGAACGTTTTCGGAGACGACCTGATTTCCCTGCACTGGGCAACCGGCGCGTTTGGCGTGGTGAATAATCTCACCAAGAATTTTTTTGCCGTGCTTTCATTCCAGTGGTGGCGAACCGTGGCCTCGGTGGCGGCCCTGGGTTTTCTGAATCTCGGACCGTTTCTGGGCGTCTGGCTGGTACACGGATGGCCTCGCGTTCCATACGGCATAGCGCTCGGGTCGCTGTTCCTTATCTATTGCGGGATGTCGCGCCGCTCGGCTATCCCGGCCTACTATTTCGTCCTGCACCCGGTCAGCACCTGCTTATTCATGTACACCATGCTGCGATCCATGATTCTCACCCTCTGGAGTGACGGAATTATGTGGCGCGGAACCCGCTATTCGCTGGAGGAATTGCGCAAGGGCATGGCGTAAACGCGATTCGCTATTGCGGCTCGCCGGGATCTTCGATTGAAGTGGGATCGCCTTGCTTGGTCGTTGTTTTCGCGGCCGCTTTCGGGCGCTTATATCGTCCCGCGCTGTTGCGGCCTTGCCGCTCCACGTCGTAGTCCGTGGGCACGGGAGGAAAAAGGCGGAAGGCGGCATCGCCCAGTAATTGTTGGGAGCGGCGCAGGATGATCTCGGCGCGGCCATCGTGATCCTGGACGGTGCCTTTGATTTCAATCTGACGACCCTGAAGTTGGCGTATGTCGCCCATCTTTTTGAGATCGGAGGGAAAAACGACTACGGTAAAGGGACAGGCCTTGGATTCCGCACAGAAGCTGAGGAAAGTAACGCCTTTGCCGCCATTTTCCACTCGCAAAACCGTGCCCCTAATGCACTGGCTCGTACCTAAATGGCGACTGGCCTCAACGAAGGAGACGCAGGCAGTATTACTAGCCCGAGCAAGGGCGGTGCAAGAACAAACCAATCCAAGTCCTAAAAGGATGAAGAGAGATGACCTAACGGCTCGCATGATCATGATCAGCACACAGAACGCCGAAATATGTGTTATTCAAGATCAATTGTAGGCGTGACGGAGACAGGTTCCGCGAGGCAAGAGCAAGATTATTGCACTTAGATTCCCGAAAGAGAACTTCTTAGCTTGTGAACTGCT
Source organism: uncultured Acidobacteriaceae bacterium (assembly GCA_963746205.1). Classification (GTDB taxonomy): domain Bacteria; phylum Acidobacteriota; class Terriglobia; order Terriglobales; family Acidobacteriaceae; genus Acidiflorens. Next base: position 135,435 of record CAVVAP010000018.1, read on the forward strand.
GGCTTTAGAACTTCAGCGTGACGGCGCACACCCCATGACGCTTCCCCACGTGGGGTCCCTTGGGCAGGCCAAGGGGTGAATCGCCGGGGACAAGCCCCGGCGTGCCGAGCGATTTCGAATCGTGCTACTTGGTGAAAGACTTTACGGCCACAGCCTCGTCATCCTTCACATCGAACACAGTGTAGAGTTTTGTGATTTGCAGCAGGTCGTGAACTTTCTTGGTCAGGTTCAACAGCTTGAGTTCGCCGCCCTGATTCTTGGCGGTGGTGAAGGCGCTGACAAGTTCGCCGATGCCGGAGCTATCGATATAGTTGACGTCGCCGAGGTTGAGCAGAATCTTCTTCTGTCCCTTGGAAAGAAGGTCGCGCACGGTTTCGCGCAGGACCACGCTGCCTTCGCCGAGGGTGATACGGCCGCTGAGATCGACAATCGTGATGCCATCCACCTGACGGGTACTGGACTTCATGCTCACTGGGGAGCCTCCTTGGAGTCCGCGGCATTGCCGTGGACGTGCTTAATCATTTTAAGTTCGGTGCCGGTCTGGGAGGGGTTGATCTCCACCTCATCCATGAACGAGCGTATCAGGAAAATACCGCGCCCTGAGGTTCGCATGAGATTTTCCGGGGCGAGCGGGTCGGGAATCTTGCTGGCGTCAAGTCCTTTGCCCTGATCGCGAATCACGATCACCAGATCTTCGGCGGTGCGCTCGAACGCCAGGGTAACCTTCTTGCTCGGATCGTAAGCGTTCCCATGCAGCACGGCGTTGACGGCCCCTTCCCGCACCGCCATGGAGATCTTCATGATCTCCTCATCGTCAAAGCCGGCCTCGGTGGCCATGCGAGTGGCCGTCTCTTCGGCGTTGTTCACCGTCTCCAGCGTCGAATCTAGCGTATAGGAGACTCGGTCCAGCGACATAGAGCGAAAAATTCCTAACTCGGCGTTAGCTTCGCTGCCAGCCTCAACCGAGACTCGTGCGAGCCGGAAGGCGCTGGACGGGCGAATTGAGAGTTTGCCTGTAGGACCGGCAAAAGTCAACGCAGGTCGTTCTTTAAATGTCGGCGGATGCGTGTTTCATGGGTTCGCCACGAAAGTTGAGGCCCGGTTCGACGCAAAATAAGCTTCGGCGCCGACCGATTATGAGGCCGCGCGGCCGCAAACCAACGTTAGAACGGCAGCGTTTGACTACTCAACGCATTTCTTGTTCGGAGCCCCTGTGCCCGTTATTGGGACCTGCATCGCGCCGCCGCTGGTCGCGATGTTCAGCAACTCCGGCCCGTCCGCACGATGCCCTGCGAATGCCTCGAATGTCACAATTTCTCTGTAACAGCCATCACAGACATCCATCAGAATCCATGCAATCTTGGTGTGTACGAACGCCGTCCGAGCACTCGGACGAGACGAATTCTTTGACAGAAGAGCCCACCGCCCCAAACTGAGAAAATTCAGATCTCACCCGTAACTCCAATGTTGTCAATATTGTGGAAGTAACTCATTTAATTTCAATACTTTAGGCCGAAATGGGGGGGGGGGGGGGGGGGGACACAAAACCAGTACATACGTATATAATTGTACATATAAATTGTGCGGAGCCTGATTGAGCGCACCAACCACGCTGTGTCAAGATTCCCTTACTACTGACAGTCGGATCGCGATACCTTCATCGAGCTCTTCGTACGCCGCGAAGAACCGCCTTAGCTTATCCAAATCCAATTTTCCGCCGGTCCGCACGCCGGAACAGAGATCCAGTCCGAATGGCCCCACCTCATCGATTGCCTGACCCACGGACCGGCAAAAGTCAACGAGTGCGGGTTTAGCCTGTCGTACCACACAAGAAATGTCCCGGTCCTTCATCACGATTGGGGATCGAGCGGGGCAGTTTGCCGCTGTTCATGAGGTTCTGACACCTTTCAGGTAGAATTGCCAACGCTTTGCGTGGGGACCGGCGTTGGCAAGCTATTCGTCCATGACTGCGGAGCAGTTGATCCATGCTTGCGCCGAATCCAGTGATGACGCGGCATGGGAGGAGTTCGTCGCCCGTTTTCAGCATCCCATCAGTCTTGCCATCGCGCGCACCACCTGCAAATGGGGAAAAAACCCGGCAGAGTTCGTCGACGATATTCTGCAAGAGGTCTATTGCAAGCTCTGGGCAGACAAGTGCCGTTTGTTGTTGCACTTCGCCACACAACATTCTGACCAGGCCACGCTGGGATACATAAAGACAATCGCGATCAACGTGGCGCACGATCACTTCAAGTCCCTGCATTCGCAGAAGCAGGGCGCGGGCGAGACCGAGCAGTGGCATGAAGACTTCGAGCCGGCGGCGCAAGGGGGAAGCTACGGAGACCCTGAAGCCATGGACCGCGAGGTTTTCCTAAAGCAGGTAGACGATCGATTGCAGGATTGCGCTGCCGGCTCCAACCTGGACCGCGATTGCCTTATCTTCTGGCTCTATTACCTGCAAGGGATGAGCGCCAAGGCAATTGCCGCTTTAACCACCGTCAAACTTACGGCAAAAGGTGTGGAAGCGGTCATTTACCGGCTTACGCGCTGCGTTCGAGAGCATCTGGCCGAAGCGGGTCTTGCAAACTCGGCGCAACCATAGCGGCGAGTGGAACAGGACTTCCACCCCTCGGTGTCGTATTAGAAGGAGTAAAGGATTGTGACCCGGCCATTCGACAGACATCTCGACGACGACGAGTTGGATGGACTCGTTTCGTTGACGGGGACGAGCGCGTCCGGTTCGGATCCGATTTCGGATCCAAGTTTGCAAGAGGCGCAACGCCACGTTGCCTCTTGCGAGGTCTGTAGCAGAAAGCTGCAGAGGCACAAGTTTGTGCATAGCGAGATTTTGCGTATGCGAGGGGCCAAGCCATCATCGGCGACTTCCCACTGCATACCGGATGCCGAGTGGCTGGAAGTGGCAGCCGGGCTTCTGCCAGAAGCAAAGACAAGAGAATTGGTGAATCATGCGGCTCAATGCGGACACTGCGGACCTTTGCTGAAGAACGCGGCGGAAGCCATCGTCGACGGCGAGGCAACCGCGAGCGAGGAAGTACTGCTGGCGTCATTGAAAAGCGCCCGGCCGGAGTGGCGAAAGTCCATGGCCGCTACGCTTCGCGCGCGCGCCGGGCAGCGAAAAACTTTCCAATGGCGGGCGTGGTTCGCCTGGCCTACTCCGGTCTACGCGGTTGCAGGGATCGCCGCCATCGCCATAGTTGCCTGGATTGGCGTACGGGCTTTATATCCACCATCCGCCGATCAGCTCTTGGCGCAGGCCTACACCGAACGGCGAACTTTCACGGTGCGAATTCCGGGAGCGAAATATGCTCCAGTGCGAGTAGAGCGAGGCGCAGGGGGCTCCAGTCTGGATAAGCCCGCGGCCCTTCTCAAGGCCGAAGTGTTGATCAGCCGGAACCTGCAAAGAAATCCCGACGATCCCACCTGGCTGCAGGCTCGCGCCCGCGCCGACTTACTGGACGGGAACTACGATTCGGCGGTAAAAGCGCTGCGGCGAGCTCTGGATGCTCGTCCCGAGTCTCCCGAATTGCTGACCGATATTGGGTCGGCTTACTTTCTTCGCGGGGGCGCGACGGACCGCAAGTCGGATTATGGCGATGCCCTCGAAGCGCTCGGCAAAGCACTGCTGAAAGACCCGAACAATGCCATTGCCCTGTTCAATCATGCCCTGGTCAGTGAACGACTTTTTCTTTACTCACAAGCAGTGGAGGACTGGGAGCATTACCTACGGATTGATCCGCAGGGCCCATGGGCGGACGAAGCGCGAGAATCTCTCCAGCGGGTCAAACAACTGCTGGAGTCGAAGCAACAGTCGGAAAATACGATTCTCTCGCCTGCCGAGTTTTCACGAGCGGCTAAGGATGGAGATGAAGCGAATCTCTCCCGGCTGGATCAGGGAATCGAACGATACTTCGACAGGGCAGTACGGTCGTGGTTGCCGCAAGCCTATGCGTCAAACAATCCCACCGCAACTCTGGAAATGCGAACAGCTCTCGACGAGCTGGCTGCGATTCTCAAAACTCGCCATGGTGATGAATGGCTCACTGACTTCATCAAGAGCGCCTCCGCGACTCCGCAGGGAGAAGCCATTCGCCAGGTGGTCGCAAGCGAGGATGCGCTCAACTCCGGCCGCTATCACGAAAGCACACGTCTGGCTGGATTGGCACTGGCCGGCTTTCAACGGGCGAGAAACGAGACAGGAGCCTTGTGGGCGACTTATGCCCTGATGTCGGGGTACGGCTTTGAACTCAAGTACGGCGATTGTCTGCGCGTTGCCGCCCCAGCCATGCAACAGGTTCAGGCCACGAACTACCATTGGCTGCAGGCTCAAATGCTGATCGAGCGAGGGATTTGTCAGGAGTCGACGACTCACTTAATGGAGGGTTCGAAGTCCACCTTGCGGGCCAGCCATATCGCAAGCCAATTCCACTATCCCAGCCTGAACCGGCGCGCCACTGGCATAGAAGCGCTCTACCAGCTATATGCCGGCGATTCCGATGGCAGTATCCGGGAGCTCCTCGCTGCGCTCCAAACCTTCTGGAACCCCGGGGTCAGCACCGCATCCGGCGAAGTTTTGTACTCCGCGCTGGCGGAGTTTGCGGAGGTCAGGAACTATCCTCATCTGGATGCCTTGGCTACCCGGGAATCCATGAATAATTTCCCGTCGAAAGACGTGGTAGACAATGCCATCGCGAATCAGCTTCTGGCTGAGGCCCAGGAACGAGCCGGAGACCATGACGGCGCGCTGCTTACATTGCAGAGACTTGCAAGCATGATGAACGCCCTGCCATTGGATGGCGCCGTAGAACTTCGTCGAGGTGAGATTGCCGTGCAAAATGCCCAGATCAAGATGGATACGGGCGATGCTCAAGGCGCGGCCGACCTTTTGGCCGGTTTTCATCCCCTGTTCGATCGAACCGACCAGGGGCAGTTTCAGGCGGAATACTTCAAGACCTACGGCGAAGCATTACTCGCGCTCGGACGGGACACCGAGGCTGAACTCTTACTGCAACATAGTCTGACGATAGCCGAGAGCTATCTTGGCGAAATCCGGGAAGAAGCCATCCGGCTGTCGTGGAGTCGCATGCAGGGCCAGCTCTATCACGCTATCCTCGCGATCAAGCTCAGACGGGGCAGCGCGTCGGAGAGTTTGGCGTGGTGGGAATGGTACAAGGGTGCGTCGTTGCGCACCAGCCGCACGCGGCCGTCCCTCGATCCGCCAGACGTTTTCAGGCACCCTCTGCCTGCCGATACTGCGGTGGTCTCTTATGCTCTCGATTCCAGAGTCGCTACCGCATTTGTGTATCGACAAGGGCAGGTGCAGGCCCGCTCTATTCAGGTGCCGTCAAATATAGATTCAATCATCGCAAGTTTACTGCGCCACTGCTCAAACCCCGCAAGCGATCTGAGCACGCTCGACGCTGAGAGCAATCGACTTTATGAAGTGCTGTTCGCTCCCATCGAAGGGGCTCTGCGGGGCATCCGTGTGCTAGAGATCGAGACGGATGGAGTTCTGGACCGCGTCCCTTTCGATCTGCTGCACGGACCAGGAACTCCTTATATTGGAGACCGCTACGAGCTCAGCTTTTCTCCAGGACTCGATTATGGCGTGCCCGCCCGGCAGGAGGAGTTTTCGTCCGCGACGTCCGCGTTCACTGTGGCGCCCGGGAACGCGCAGCGGGCAAACTTGCCTCCGCTGCCGGAGGCCGCGGAAGAGGCCGCCGATGTAGCCGCATCGTTTCACCGATCCAAATTGCTTTCGGGAGATCAGGTAAAACGCGACCAGGTGTTACGCGGCATTAGTGAGACGGAATTGTTCCACTTTGCCGGTCACGCCGTGGTCACGATTCACGGTGCGGGTCTGGTGCTCGGGGAAGATTCGCTGCTGGATGCAGATGATTTTGCGAGTCTACGACTGCGCAATCTGAAGCTCGCGGTACTCTCCGGCTGCGACACGGCAAACGGCAGTGACGACTCCCCGACCGATGTGAATAGCCTGGCGCGAACCATGGTGGCAGCGGGCGCGGCCTCGGTGGTTGCGAGCCGCTGGCCAATGGACTCCTCCGCGGGTCGGGTCATGATGCGGGCATTTTATTCGGAGCTCTTATCGGGGAAACAACCGGTGAGCTCGCTGCACGCTGCCGAGGTTTCACTCAGGAAAATGGACGCTTATCGACATCCCTACTATTGGGGGTCTCTCGCAGTGTTTCGCAGTTTGTAGGGCTACAAAAACTCAACATCCTCAGGAGAAGCTATGCCAGAACTGATTTTCGATCTCGTAGGTCCGTTCGTGGTTCAATTCGAACAAGGAAACGATGGGAAAGCTGGAAAGGCCTATGTCTATGCGCCGCTTTGCGCTAACCACCATGCGAATATCTTGACCGACACCGACGACGTATTCGTACCCGGACATGGAGACTCCGACAAAGGAGACTCCGAAAAGGAAAAGTACGTCTATAAGTTTGTTGATGATGCCTCTCCAAAAGGAAATTCGAAGTACAACCTCGTGGATCCGGAACACGAGCGGCGCTTGCTGATTGTCCATATCGACGTCCCGCCACTGGAAGGCAAGAAGGACCAGTGTCATCTCGTACTCGAAATTCCGTGCCCCGATTACGTGATTCCGTTGCTCGCGGAGCAAGTCTGGATCCATAAGAATACCGCCCGGAACTGCTGGGTCACCCATCCAGATCGTACTGACATCGTCGATTCGAAGCGTGCCCGCGGGCTGCGATTCATATACAAAAATTGCCCGAATATGCCGGAAATCAATGTTCCAGCGAAATATAGGGGCAAGGACTTCAGTTCCAAGACGCTCGGGGTCTCCAAGGAGCCTCACTACACCATGTCTCTCCGCTTTGTTGAGGCTGGCGAAAGGTCGGCTGGGCAGGCAGACGCTTACAGTTGCTTCCATAACTCGCGAGCGATGTGGTCCCCATCATCGACGAGTTGTGATCTGAGTAAATGGCGAGTCGATTTTGACGATCTTCAGAACTTCAACATAGAAGTTGGTGGGCAACACCCGCACGATTGTCACGCTCCCGTAGTCGTCATGCAGAACTGGTCCAAGGTGCAAAGTGATCCGCAGAGTCCCCACGAGCCACACGAAAAGACCGTGGGCACGCCTAATCAGGCATAATCAAAGTGGAGAGGCGCAATGGGTCTAACATTGGAGAATGAAGTCACCGGAGGAAGATCAGTGACGGTGAAATCACAATTCGAAGGACATATGCCCACACCTTATGGATGCATGACAATTCTGGGCACATTATTGGCGCTGCTGGCTCTATCCTGGTTAGGAGTGGGCTTGGCTTTTGGGCGCTAGTTTTCGCAGAAGTGAAGCGGGAGGCCGACCGAATGCGTCCGGCCTCCCGCTTCTATTCGCCGTAGGGGACCCAGATATTCTTTACCTGCGTGGCATGCTCTAAGAACCATCGGCCTTCCCCAACTTTCAGATCGAACCAGGCGATGGCGCGGCCTTCGTTGGTGAACACCTGCTTCAAGTTTCCAGTCGACATCATTTTGGCGGCGGCGGCGCTCGCCTCGTCGCCAAAACACCAGAGAGCATCGACATCGTCGTGCTCGGCCAGCGTCTTTAGAAGTTGCGAAGGGTGTCCCGTAACAATGTTCACTGCGCCAGCGGGCAGATCGCTGGTGTCGAAAAGCTGGTAGAGATCGGATGTAATCAGAGGATAGGCGTCCGAGGGGACGGCGATCACCGTGTTTCCCATGGCGAGAGCGGGCATTACGACGGAGAGGAAGCCGAGGAGTGGCGCTTCCCGCGGACAGAGAATGCCGATGGTCCCGATGGCCTCGTTCATGGCCAAGGCGATACTGCGAAAAGGCGGATTGTGCACGGCGCCGTCAAACTTGTCAGCCCAGGCGGCATAGGAAAAGATGCGTTCCACTCCCAGGTCTAATTCCGCGGCCGCCTGCTCATCCCCGACGACGGCGGCCAGGCGATGGGCGATTTCGTCGCGCCGCTGAGAGAGATTCTCCGCGCAGTAATAAAGAACCTGGGCGCGATTGTGCGCGGTTGCCTTTGTCCAGGAAGTGGCCTTGCGCGCCGCCTCGACGGCGTTGCGGATGTCCTTGCGGTTCCCGAGTGGCGCTTCGCCGAGCAAGCGTCCATCGGAGGATCGCACCTCCAGACTGTAACCGGAGTCAGGCCGCGTCTGCTTGCCGCCGATATAGAGCTTGACCGTCCGGTCGATCTCAGGAGATGGGGCAGCCTCTCCAGAAGCGCCATTGTTTTCGCTCGAGGCGTCTAAGGCCGGGGCGCTTTCGTCGTCTTTTGAAACCTGAGAGCTTTCGGCGCGCTGCACCGGGAGGATGGCGGCGTTCTTGAACCACAGCGGCTCCATATATTCGAGCAAGCCTTCGCGTCCGCCCTCGCGACCGTAGCCGCTCTCGCGATAGCCGCCGAATCCGCAGGCGGCATCGAACAGGTTGGTGCAGTTTACCCAGACCACCCCAGCTTTAAGCTGCGCCGCCACATGCAAGGACTGGTTGATGCTCTCGCTCCACACGCAGGCGGCCAGGCCGTAGACCGTGTTGTTGGCTAACTCTACGGCTTCCGCAGGTGTGCGAAAAGTCATGGCGGCGAGCACCGGCCCAAAAATTTCCTGCTGTGCCACGGTCGACGTGGGATGCACATTGGTCAGTATGGTCGGCGGATAATAGAACCCTCGCCCCGGCAATGTGACCTGCGGCTGCCAGCAGGTTGCGCCTTCCGAAACCCCTCGTGCCACCAGTTGGTGGATGCGATCGAGTTGGACCTGGGCGACGATGGCTCCGATGTCAATTGCCTTATCGAGCGGAGCGCCCACCCGCAGGGTGCTCATGCGGTCTTGAATTTTGGCGAGCAGAGGCTCGGCGATGCTCTCCTGCATCAGCAGGCGTGAGCCGGCACAGCAGACCTGGCCCTGGTTGAACCAGATTCCATCCACCAAGCCTTCCACCGCGCTGTCAAGGTCGGCGTCTTCGAAGACGATGAAGGGCGACTTGCCGCCGAGTTCCAGCGAGAGCCGTTTGTGGCTGGAGGCGGTGGCGGCACGAATGGCGCGGCCGACTTCGGTCGAGCCCGTAAAAGCGATCTTGTCCACGCCGGGATGCTTGACCAAGGCCTCGCCGGTGGAGCCGTCTCCCGTAACGATGTTGACTACACCGGCGGGCAAGCCCGCCTCCTGGCATATTTCCGCGAAAGCTAATGCGGTCAGGGGAGTGAATTCGGCAGGCTTCAGGACCACGGTGTTTCCCGTGGCCAGCGCGGGCGCAATTTTCCAGGCGAGCATCAGGAGAGGGAAGTTCCAGGGGATGATCTGGCCCACAACGCCGCAGGGCGCGCAGTCGGGGAACTCCTGCGGCAAAAGGTGGGCCCAGCCCGCGTGGTGATAGAAATGCCGCGCCACCAAAGGAATGTCGATGTCGCGGCTCTCGCGGATTGGTTTTCCGTTGTCCATGGTTTCCAGCACGGCCAAGAGTCGTGAATGCTTTTGCACCAGCCGCGCTATGGCATAGAGATAGCGGGCGCGGGCATGAGGAGCCGTGGCCTGCCACGCGGTTGACGCGCTGCGCGCAGCTTGCACTGCGGCGTCAACATCCGCCGCGGAGCCTTGCGCCACCGAGGCGAGTTTTTCTCCGTTCGAGGGATCGACGGTGTCGAAGTGTTGTCCGGCGGCGGGAGGTTGCCAGAGTCCCGCGATGAAGTGTTGAAAGCGGTAGCCATGACGCTCCAGCCAGGCGACCGCTTCTTTCGCGTCTTCCGGAGCTGGACCGTATTCCATGCTGACGAATTTTTCGGCAATGCTCATTTGATTTCGTCTCAGTCTTTGCTAACAGCCTATTGCTTTAGCGCTCCCGAAAGTTCCGCGAGTTATGCGCAGCTTGCAGGATGTTTCCGCGGGCGATCAAACCTCGCGGCTATCAAATACGAGCATCTGCGGAGGGTCGCTGGTAAAGTTTTGCACGTCCGCAGCGGCGGCTTGCCCCTCCGGGCTGGCGAGGGCTTTTTGCAGCGCCGTCCGGTCATCAAACTCCAACCATGCCACGAGATGAAAGTCGGACGGGCCCGCCAGCGTGTCAATTGGGCCGTAGCTCAGTTCGAACTTCCTGAGTCCGGGAATTTTCCTGGCGATGGGCACATGCGTGCCGAAATAATATTTGTCAAAAGCGGCTGCATCCGGGGGATTCTTGTAAATCACCATTAATCGAGTCATGGTGCTCCTCCCATCTTGAAATTTCTTGCGCGTGTCGATCGAAAAGCTAAGCCAGAGGGTGGCGATAGTCCGCCGAATAACGCCCGGTGGCGTGATGCTGCAATTGCCGTTCGATATCGCCGAGCAATCCGCTGGCGCCGAAACGAAACATCTCTGCCCGCAGCCAGGAGTCACCGAGTTCCTCTTTGATCATGATCAGCCAATCGATCGACTGCTTGGCGGTGCGGATGCCGCCTGCGGGCTTGAATCCCACGGCCATGCCGGTCTGGAGCGCGTAATCGCGGATAGCGCGCGTCATCACCAGGCCGACGGGCAGGGTTGCGTTGGTCGGTTCCTTGCCGGTGGAAGTCTTGATGAAGTCCGCGCCCGCCATCATGGCCACCAGGCTGGCGCGCGCCACGTTGCGCAGGGTCATCAAATCGCCGGTGCCGAGGATCACCTTCATGTGCGCCGCGCCGCAAGCCTGCTTAAAGGCAGCCACTTCGTCGTAAAGTGCTTGCCAGCGACCGCCGAAAACATGCGAGCGTGTAATGACGACGTCGATTTCCCGCGCTCCGGCTTCGACGGAACGGTGAATCTCCGCCACCCGTTCCGTCAGCGGCGACAGGCCTGCGGGAAATCCTGTGGACACGGCCGCTACATGGATTCCGCTACCTTCGAGCGCGCGTCGGGCGGTTTCGACGAAGGCGTGATAGACGCAAATCGCCGCCACCTTGATTTGCAGTTCTTCGATTCCCAGTTTCTTTTCCAACTCCCGCTGAATGGGATGCCGGCCCTTGGCGCAGAGGCGGCGCACGCGGTCGTCCGTGTCATCGCCGGAAAGCGTGGTCAGGTCCATGCAGGTGATTGCCCGGAGCAGCCAGGCGGCCTGCCAATCCTTTTTGACGGTCCGCCGGGCGACCTGCGATTGCACGCGGCGCTCGATCGCGCTCAGATTGATGCGGACCTCGCGTACCCAATCCACATTGAGGGGAATGCCCGTATTGCGCAGCAGTTCACGTCCGCCCAGAGTGGCGATGCGATCGTCAGGATCACCGGCCTGCTGCGCACGGGTTGGAAGATTGCTCTGATTGATCGGCAACATCTTTATTGACAACATCCGTATTCACTGACACCCGCGTTGCACCGACATCCGCTGCGATTGTAAGGCAAACATGGCTGGTGACGCATGCAGTGTTCGCGCCTCGACCTATCCAAGATGCACCATATCCCTATGCGCGGTAGGGTAATCCGCGAAAGCATAGGCGGTATGAAAAATTGAATTCCCCATCGAGCGGGGGAAGGTAGAAACATTGACGCCCCAAGCACAAAAACTCTTGACTTTGCTTTTGTAATCCATTCATATTGCCCATCGCTAAAAAGGGACGCTCCACGTCTGAGCCCGCGAGGAAGTCGAGTCCAATTCATTCCTAGGTGGGAACCATGGTGGGACCAAAAAAATTATTGCTAGCGGTGGTGTGCTCCGTGCTCGCCCTCTGCCCCTTCGTGTTCGGCCAGTCGAATGGCAGTTTTTCGGGGACGGTAGCCGACAATACGGGTTCGGTGATCGCCGGCGCGACGGTGCGAATCACCTCGCAGAACACAGGCCTCACGCGCGAAGCCAGGACCGACGATTCCGGGCATTACCTGGTGCCGTTGTTACCGGTGGCCCTTTACGCTATTCGTGTGGAATCGCAAGGCTTCCAGACCACGGAGCAGAAGAACATCCGCCTGCAAGTGGACGAACAATTGGAAATCGATTTCTCGCTGAAGCCGGCTACCGTGGCGTCGACGGTGGAGGTGAGCGCCACGCAAGTGGCGGTCGAGACTTCGAATGCCACACTCGGGCAGGTGATCACGGCCGAAGAAGTCGCCGACCTGCCGCTCAATGGGCGGAATTTCGTGCAACTCGCGACGCTCACACCGGGGACGACTTCGTCGACAAATCCGAACAGTTTTTTCACCCAGGCGGCGAGCAGCGAAGCGGCCACGCGCGGGTCGTTTTCGTTGTCGGTGGGCGGCTCGCGGGAACAGAGCACCGACTGGCTTCTGGACGGCAACGACAACAACCAGATTGACGAAGGCGGGATTGCGATTTTCTCGTCTATCGATGACATACAGGAATTCAAAGTCCTGACCTACAACTACTCGGCGGAATATGGGGAGCGGGCCGGGCCGACGGTGCTGGTGAGCACGAAATCGGGCTCCAACCAGTTTCATGGCACGCTCTTCGAGTTTTTCCGCAATACCGCGCTCGACGCGACCTCTCCCTTCGTCAATACAGCGGCGAAGTTCGATCTCAATCAGTTCGGCGGATCACTCGGGGGTCCCGTGCAGAAGGACAAGACCTTTTTCTTTGCGGACTACCAGGCGAAGATACAGCGCAAGGGCGTGCCGTTCACCGGGTTTGTCCCGACCACCGCCATGACCACGCCAAATGGCAGCGGCAATTACGACTTCACTCTGGATCCCTCGGGTTTCGTAAGGGGATCGGCGCAGTCAGGTTTCCCTGACTTAAACAATCCCTATTCCGGCACCAACTTTCAGTGCTTGCCTGGCACAACCACGCCAGAGCCGGTGAATCCCGACGGCAGCCAGCCCCCGGGGCAGGCTTGCAACATTATTCCCGCTTCAATGATCAACCCGCAGGGCGCGAGCGTGGCGGCGCTGTATCCCACGCCCAACGTGGCCGGCGATTCCGGCTTTAACTATGCCAATCAGCCAACCCGCAAGCTGAACGAAGGCACCTGGGACATCCGGCTGGACCATAACTTTTCCAGCAAGGACTCGGTCTTTGGCCGCTTCAGCTACGACCAGGCGACCAATTTCGTTCCGGGTGGCTCGCCGACCTGGTCCGAGCAGAACGCTTTTGGCAGTAATCAGATGATCGGCAACCACGGGCGCAATGCGGCGGTGTCGGAAACTCACGTATTTTCCGCGAATACCATCAACCAGTTCAATGCCGGATTCAACCGCATCTTTAATCACATTCTTTCGTTTGGCGAGTTTGGCGGGCAGCCCTGCAAGGCGGCGGCGATCGGTATTCCCGGGGCCGACCTGGGGAGCGCCTGCGATGGGCTGACCGGCTATCCCGCGAGCCTGAACCAGGCGACTAATGACTGTATTAGTTGCGGACTGACATCGTTCCAGATGAGCAGCTATTTTTCAATCGGTGACCGGGGATACTCGCCGTATCAGGGCGGGACGAACGTCTATTCGGTTTCTGACACGATCGACCTGATTCGCGGCAAGCATGACATACGCATCGGCGGCGTGTATCGCGCCAATGAAATGAATGTGAGAAACAACGCGTTTCAGGATGGTTATGTGGTGAATTTCGGTACCAACACGGGTGACAACATTGCGGATCTTTTGTTGGGTGCGATGGGAGTTTTCGCGGCACACGACCAGACCTTTTTGGGCGGCACGGTGGGCCGCCGCTGGAAGATGGTTCGCCCCTTTGTGCAGGATGACTGGCGAGTCACCAGTAATTTGACGCTGAACCTGGGAGTCGCGTGGGCGCTGGTGACGCCCGAGACCGAAGTCCGCAACCGGCAGGCAGAGTTCAATATTCAAAATCTTATGTGGTACGTGCCCAAGGGCAGTCCGACGCTGGACGATTGCACCACCTGCATCGCGACCAATGGGCGAGTGGGAATCCAGTTCGACAAGACCGCGGTCGAGCCGCGCATTGGACTGGCCTGGAAGCCGCTGGCCAGCACCAAGACCGTGGTCCGCGCGGGATACGGCATCCTGCATGATTCTTCGTGGGACCAGGGGGGACAGGGGCTGTGGCAGAACCCGCCGTACTATGCCGAGGTGGATCCGTGTACTTACTGTCTGACTTATGGCGTCGCCGCCGGTTCGCTGTCGGGCGGCTTTCTGCTGCCGGCGGGTACGCCTTCCACCCTAGCGGTGCCTGGAGGAGCAATCTACAACGCGCCGGTAAATCCAACGGATTATACGGGTTCTATTCAATCGCAGAACTTAAACTTTAAGCAAGGCCAGGTGCAGCAGTTCAATCTGAATGTGGAGCGGCAGTTGCCTCTGGACGTGGTGCTGACGGTGGGTTACGCGGGGACTCGCAGTCATCACATTCTGGTCAGCCAGTTAAATGAAAATCTTTCGCCGCCGAGCGCCTGCGGTAATGTGACGGGCTACACGCTGGGCTGCGATTTTCCCTCGTTCCCTTATGCGGCGCCGTTCCAGACCGTCAACACCAACAACAGCATCGGCAACGCCCGCTATGACTCTCTGGAGATCAAAGCCGAGACCAAGAACGCGCGGCACGGCCTCTATGCTCTGCTGGGATACACGTATTCGCGCACCTTTGACTCGGGTTTGACCGATGGCCTCGGCACCAACCCCGGGGCTCTCTACTACCCTCTCCCTGGCACACAGAAGATCGACTGGGGGCTATCGCAACTGAACCTCAACGACAGCTTTACCGCCAGCGTGCTCTATGACCTGCCATTCGGCAAAGGCAAGACTTATGGGAGCGGCTGGAGCGGGCCGGTGGATGCGATTCTGGGGCACTGGCAAGCGGATACTATCGTTCGCGCCACTTCGGGATTTCCCCTGTTCGTGGTCGACAGCAGCAATCCCTCGGGCGTCTTTTTTAGCTACAACGGGCTCACGGTGGAGCGTCCCAACGAGGTCGGCGATCCCAACAAGGGGGGCACGGTGGCGGCGAACCCGGGCTGCGTGGCTCCGGCGCAGGTGCATACGCGCGCGAATTGGTTTAATCCCTGCGCGTTTGAGTCGGCGGTCGTCAACGTTGACGGTGTCAATTATGGCGAACTGGGCACGGCCGCGCGCGCGCCGGTTTATGGGCCGCGCTTTGTGAACACGGACTTCTCGTTGATCAAAGACATACCCCTGGCATTGCGGGAGGGGATGAACCTGCAGTTTCGCGCCGAGTTTTTCAATCTCTTTAACCATCCGCAGTACTGGTTGCCGGGAATCAGCGGCACGGGCGAGCAGGACATCGCCTCGCCCACCAGTTTCGGCGTGATCAGCGGCACGGTGAATAACCCGCGCCTGGTGCAATTTGCCCTCAAGCTCAAGTTCTGACCGGGTGCGCGGCAGGCTGGAAGATGCGGAGTTGAAGATGCCCCGGCACAGAATTCTATGCGCCATTGCGCTTGTCCTTTTACTTGGCTCGCTGCCGGCTTACGGCCAAGGCAAGCGAAAAGTGATCATCGATCAGGATGCGTCCGGGCCTGCGGGCAGCGACCAGCGAGCGATACTTCTACTCATCCAGTCGCCGCAGACTGAGGTGCTGGGCGTCACCGTGGTCACGGGCGATGCCTGGCTCACCGAAGAAGTCGCGCACACACTGCGCATGCTTGAGATCATCGGGCGCACCGATATCCCAGTGCTGCCCGGAGCGGAGTATCCGCTGCTTAGAACCAGGGAAGAGACCGAACTCTGGGAACAGCAGTACGGATCGTTTGTCTGGCTGGGCGCTTGGACCCCGGGCATGTCTCATAGCGCGCGCGAACTGGGGGCGATGCCGGAAGGCAAACCCACAACCAAGGCGGCAGATGAAGACGCGGCCCACTTTCTGGTTCGCATGGTGCACAAGTATCCGCACCAGATCACCATTTACGAAGGGGGGCCGATGACGAACCTGGCGCTCGCCATTTCTCTCGACCCCGAATTTCCCAGCCTGGCCGAACAGTTGGTATTCATGGGCGCGAGTTTGAATCCCGGCACGGCCGATCCCGAATTCGCGGACACTCCCCGCCACGAATTCAATCTCTGGTTCGATCCCGAAGCGGCTCACATCGTGCTGCGCGCTCACTGGAAGAAAATGGTTTGCACCACGGTGGATATATCGGTCAAGACGGCAATGACGAACGAACTGATCGGCAAAATCAAGGCGTTCAATTCGCCGGCTGCGCAATACATTGGCAAGTACGACGAGTTGCATGGACCCTATAACTACCTGTGGGATGAACTAACCGCTGCTTCATGGCTCGATCCCAGTCTGATCACAAAAAAAGAGACCTGGTATCTGGACGTCAATCTGGCGCGCGGTCCCGGCTATGGCGACACGCTGGCGTGGACGGATCGCGATAAACCCAAAAGCGATCTCCAGCCGATCGAAGTGCAGTTCGACCTCGACAGCGAGAGATTTTATAAGTTGTTTGTGGACTTACTAACCGGCCCGACACCGCTCCCTCCAGCGATGCCGAAGCGGTGATGAAGGCGTATTTGCTAGTAAATGCGGAGAGGTGTAACGCACATGAACAATAAGAAGCGATTGATTGTGGGAATACTCACGGCCTTGGCCATGCTGGTGCTTACTTTTGCGCTGCCTAGAGGGAGTGCGATGCGGGACGCCGTCCTGGTTCAGTTTCCGGTGACGGTCGGGGTGTGGGCAATCTTCGTCCTCCTCTTTGTAAGACTGAAATAGCAACCGAACTGAAATTGCGAAACGAAGCGCGCGCCGGCTGTGGCGGGCGCAGGGACCGTCCTAGTGGGACACTTTGTCCCAACCGCGCTACCTAATTGCCCACCCTTTGTTTCAAACAGGTTACGGTCCCCAGGCCCAAGCCGGCCAGTTTGCGGGCCAGTATGACCCGCCGGCCTGCCGAATTCCATCGCTGCAACTGATTAAAAAAAAGGAGTTTAGGTCGGACGGGAAGGGCCTTTGTATTGCGTATTCAAAGCCAGGTACGAAGGTCGGCATCTTCGGCTTGTCCTTCGGAAAAGGCTGCAGAGGTTCTTATGACGATGACGACGAGCAAGGATCGGTCGCAGATTCCAGCCGCGGAAAAAGACATAGGCAAGAACCGTGCGGGATGTATCAGCGCTTTGGGCAGCCGAATTTTCGGGTTCGGACTGTTGCTGCTGGCAGCCGTTCCGCTGATTGCCGGAACCGTAGCCAAGCCAATTCTCGATGACGACGCGGGCCAAATCCCGAAATTATCGAGCGCGAAATACTCGCTCGACCTTCGGAATTTAAGGGCTGACGCGAACGACCTGGTTACGATCACGATCCAGTATCGTCAAATGCCTTCGAGCACATCGTTCCAAGCCATGCAAGAGCGTGGTGGATCGATTCAGTTTGCCCACCCGAGCATACGAGCTATCACGGTGCGCGTGCCGGCCAGCATGCTGGCGGAACTGGCAAGCGACCCTAACATCGCGTACATCACGCCCGACCGCACCGTGAGAGCGACGGGATCGACACCGGAAAATGAAGAATTCGCAACGGCCGTCGAGGCGGATATAGCGGCCTCGCAGTTTGCCCTGGATGGCACGGGAATCGGCGTAGCCGTGATCGACAGCGGAATTGCAGATCATGCCGACCTGCATAACTCGAAAGGCGCCAGCCGGGTGGTCTACAGCCAGAGCTTTGTCGCCGGCGACAGCTCGACGCCGGACAGGTACGGCCACGGAACGCACGTGGCCGGATTGATCGGAGGCACGGGAATAAGCTCCGGTCCCGGCAATGGCTATGCGGCGACGTATGCGGGTATGGCGCCGAACGTAAACCTGATCAACCTGCGCGTCCTCGATAAGAACGGAAACGGTACCGACAGTCAGGTAATCGCCGCCCTGCAACAGGCGATCGCGCTCAAGCGTGCCTACAACATTCGCGTCATCAACATGTCTTTGGGACGAATACCCTACGAGAATTACACCCTGGATCCGGTTTGCCAGGCGGTGGAAGCGGCGTGGAAGGCGGGTATTGTGGTCGTCGTTTCCGCCGGCAACTACGGACGCGTCAATTACTATGGAATCGATGGCTTCGGCACCATCGGAGTGCCGGGGAACGATCCAGCCGTCATCACCGTGGGCGCAACCCGCACCGTGGACACGGCCATTCGCGTGGACGACACCATTGCCAGTTACAGTTCCAAGGGTCCAACACTCTTCGATCACGTGGCAAAACCCGACCTGGTGGCGCCGGGGAATCGGATTGTGTCATTACGTGTGCCGGGCAGCACGATGGACATTGAGTATCCACAGTTCGAGGTGGCTCCGTCGAAGGGATCGGCGCAGTACTTTCGCTTAAGCGGTACGAGCATGTCGACCCCGATCGTAGCGGGTGCGGTGGCCCTGATGTTGCAGCAAAATTCTGGTCTGACTCCCGATCAGGTCAAGGCTCGCTTGATGAAGACGGCATGGAAGGGCTTCGGGCAATACAGCCACTCCTCGGATAGCAACGGCAATATGTATGCCAACGAGTACGACGTTTTCACCTATGGCGCGGGGTATCTCGACATTGACGCCGCGCTCAAGAACAGCGACGTGGCGAGCGGAGTCGCTCTGTCACCGAGCGTGGTTTATAACTCGAAAAAAGGGACGGTCAGCCTCACGAATACGTCCTCTGCAGGTTTCGCCGGGAGCAGCGTGGTTTGGGGTTCGACTTCATTGGTCTGGGGCAACTCGGTGGTTTGGGGGTCTAATACAATTCTGACCAATTCGGTGGTGTGGGGCGCGACCAGCGTGGTGTGGGGGGCGAACTCAATGTCCGGCTTCAGCGTCGTCTGGGGAGCCACTTCGGCGCCGGTGATTCCATTTGCGCCGCTCAGCGCCGGTGACGATGGGGACAACTAAGAGCGGACGCCGGGCAACGGAGTTGTTGTTGCTTATACGGAGTCACAGAGCCGCGGAGGAAAGCTGAACCTGTATAGACCCCAAGCGGAAGGTCTTGCAGACAGTTGGGTTTCTCCGTGCCTCTGTGACTCCGTTTGTTCCATGGGTAGCCGGTTAGAGGCGCACCTTATTTCACCGCTGCCGGTTCTTTTGCCAGCACGATTTTCATCAACTCGGACGCCAGCGCCGACGCGTCGCCGCCGTCCAGGTTGATGAGCACGACAATTCCCGCCCGCCGCTCGGGAACGATCAGGAAGCGGGTGCTCGTCCCCTGTTGGCTGCCGCTGTGACCCACATCCAGAACGCCCAGATCTTTTCCTGTGCTCCAACCAAGCGCGTAGAGATCCTCTTCGTCCTTCTCCTTGCCCTTGCTGCCGTTAGGTTTCAGTGGCGTCCACATGAGGTCGCGAGTGGCCCGCGCGACGATGCGGTCGCTGAGCATGGCGGCTTCGAACTGGGCCATGTCATCGGCGGAAGAGAGCCAGCCTCCGCCTGGAATTTTGTAGCTGGAATCGAGAAACTCGGCATTGGTGATCGCGCCCGACTTATCCTTGCTGTAAAAGCGGGTGCGGAAAGGCACAATCGCGAAACGGTCGTCGACCACGGTATGGGTCATGCCCGCGGGGAGCAGCACATTCTGGCGGACGTATTCCACGTAGCTCTCGCCGGATGAGCCTTCGATAACGCAACCAACCAGGGTGAATCCCTGGGTGGAGTAGTGGAACTCGGTTCCTGGTTTCGAGACCAGGGGATCGTTCTTGAAGAAATCGAGACCGCCCTGGATCGGGTTGATGAAGTGCTTCGTGTTGTTGCCTTCGAGATCCTGCTCCGGATCAGGCTTGTAATGGCGGATCCCGGCGATATGGCCCAGGACCTCCCGAGTGGTGATGGGAGTGTCCTTCGGGGGAAACGCGGGACAGTATTTCTGAACCGGCGCGTCGAGATCAAGCTTGCCTTGTTGCCACAACAACAGCGCCGCGGTGGCGGTGAGCGTTTTCGAGATCGATGCCAGACGATACAGCGTGTGCGAAGTGGCGGGAACAAAGTTTTCCAGATCGGCGCTGCCGAAACCCGCGGACCATTCCTCGGCCCCATCTTCGACGACGGCCACGGAGACTCCGGGAATGCTATTGGCCGCCATAAACCGCGAGATCGCTTTCTCGAGCGCGGCCCGCCTTTCGGCGGAGAGGTGAGGACGCTCGGCGACTGCGTGTGTACCCAAGAGAAACAAAGTCAGGAACGCGAACACCCGGCGCGCGAAGAGTTTGCAAAACGCTTGAGACATCATCGGAGCAATAGGATTACACATTGTCTGTGGCCGGGCAATCCGTCGCATGGGAATTAGCAGGCTTCGATTTTAGTGAAGCTTCGGTGCGATGCCGATAGTTTCCAATACAATTAATAGCCATGGCTTCCTTACGTTTTGTATTTGGTGCGCTGGCTTTTTCCATGTTCGGCCTGAGTCTGGTGCCGGCTCAATTACTGGCTCAACCAAGAAAAGAGAAGGCCGACTTCGTGATTGCCGGCGGCACGATTGTCACCATGGACGGCCAGCGCCAGATTTACGGGGACGGAGCCGTCGCCGTGGCCGGAGACACGATTCTCGCGGTGGGGCCGCGTGTCGATTTGGAAGCGCGGTTCGAGAGCGCGACCATCATTGATGCCCGGAACAAGCTCGTGCTTCCGGGTTTCATTAACGGCCATACGCATGTGCCGATGACGCTGTTTCGCGGTCTGCACGACGATGTGACCTTGAATGACTGGCTTTACAAATACATCTTTCCCGCCGAAGCGAGGAACGTCAGCGAGCAATTTGTGCGCTGGGGAACGCGACTGGCGGCGGCGGAACAGATCCGCGCCGGTGTCACCACTTTCGCCGATATGTATTATTTCGAAGACGCGGTGGCAGAGGAAACAAAAGCTGCGGGGATGCGCGGCGTGCTGGGCGAGACTTTTATCGATTTTCCCGCGCCCGATAACAAGAGCGAATCGGCCATGCTCGCGTATACCGAAAAGTTCTTACAGAAGTGGCAAGGCGACCCCCTGATTCACGCAGCGGTAGCGCCCCATTCGATCTATACCTGCTCGCAAAAGACGCTGCAGGATGCGGCAGGGCTGGCGCGAAAATATCAGGCGCCGATTCTGATCCATGTCGCCGAAATGAAGAAAGAATGGGAAGACAGTGAGAAGCAAAACGGGACTTCCCCGGTGCAATACCTGGAACGCGTCGGAGTGCTGGGTCCGGATGTGGTCGCCGCGCATTGCATTTTCGTCGACGACGCAGACCGCAAGATGCTGGCGCAGCACCATGTCGGCTGCGTGCACAATCCTTCGAGCAATATGATGCTGGCAAGCGGGGTCGCCCCGGTACCCGAGATGCGGGCCGCAGGTGTCGCCGTGGGTCTCGGTACCGATGGACCGGCGGGCAGCAATAACGATCTCGACATCATGGAAGAAATCGATCTGGCGGCAAAATTGGCCAAGATCACGAAGATGAGTCCGCTGGCGTTGAATGCCCCGGCAGCGGTGGAAATGGCGACCATCGACGGAGCCCGCGCCTTGCACATGGAGAAGGAAATTGGTTCGCTGGAAAAAGGCAAGAAGGCGGATCTGATTCTGATCGATTTGAACGAGCCGAACGCGGTGCCGATGTATGGCGTTTACGCCCAAATCGCGTATTCCCTCAAGGCCTCGCGATGTGGAGACGGTGATGATTGGCGGACGCCTTGTGATGCGCGACCATAAGCTGCTGACCGTCGACGAGCAGGCGGCAATCGCCAAGGCGCGGGAGTATCAACAATCGGTGACTGAGTCGCTGCGCC
This sequence comes from uncultured Acidobacteriaceae bacterium, assembly GCA_963746205.1. Taxonomy (GTDB): domain Bacteria; phylum Acidobacteriota; class Terriglobia; order Terriglobales; family Acidobacteriaceae; genus Acidiflorens. The sequence goes on from CAVVAP010000018.1 coordinate 157,084, forward strand.
GCCCCTGACCTAGAATAAGGGCAACCTGGCGGGGAATTTGACGAAACGAAAAATGCGATCTAAAAACCGAAGTCAAAGCCATGTTTTTTGGGAAGTCGATGTACAGGCTGATTTCATGCTGCCTGGCGGCAAGCTCTACGTCCCCGGCGCCGAAAAGCTTTTGCCCAACATTCGCAGGCTCACCGATGCGGCGCGGCGGGGTGACGTTTTCCTGGTTTCGCATGGGTGCTTTCATGCCGCGATCGACCCTGAATTCGAGCGGTTTCCGCCGCACTGTATAAAGGGCACGGCGGGCTCCGCATTTGTTCCGGAGGCCCTGACCGGCAACTACATTCAGGTCGAGAATCTTGCGGATGCGAGCCTTCCCGACGATCTTTTTGCGTACCAGCAAATCATCCTGGAGAAACAGACGCTCGATATTTTTCAAAGTTTTCACGCGGAGGCTTTATTGCGCCGCTTCGGAATTACCGAGGAGTTTGTAGTCTTTGGCGTTGTCACTGAGTTCTGCGTCGGTTTCGCGGCGAGAGGCTTGCTAGAGCGGGGTCGGCGCGTGGTCGTGGTTCGCGACGCGATTGCTACCTTGGCATCCGATGCGGGCGATGGCACGCTCCGGGACTTGCAGAATTTGGGAGCGAGACTGGTTACGACGGATGAGATCCTCGAACAATTGGCCTCCGACTCACGCCATCGCTAAACGCCGCCGCGACATCCGGTCTCCCTCCACATCCGTCACAGCAACATACCTGCGATTGAAGCCGACATCAGGTTAGCCATGGTGCCAGCCAGCATGGCGCGCACCCCGAGGCGAGCCAACTCTCCTCGCTTGTTAGGAGCCAGGGCGCCGATGCCGCCCAACTGAATTCCAATGGAACTCAAATTCGCAAAACCACAAAGCGCAAACGTGGCGATGGTGAACGAACGCGGATCTAACGTGGCGCGCTGTGGTCCAAGCATGGAAAAAGCCACCAGTTCGTTCAAGACCATGCGAGTGCCCAGAAGATTGCCGATGGCGGCACAGTCGCGCCATGGGATTCCAATCACCCAGGCCACCGGGGCAAACAGAACACCGAATATCTGTTGCAGGCTGGAGGGAAACCACGCGGCGCCGAAATGATTGTGAACAACGCCGAGAATGCCGTTGGCCAGGGCGATCAACGCGAGAAATGAAATCAACATGGCGGCGATATTGAGCGCCAGTCCCAGGCCGTCGGTGGTGCCCCGTGCGATCGCGCCCAGCAGATTCTCTTTTTTCTCCTTATCCACTTCTTCTTCGCTCATCACCACACGCCCGGCGGTCTTGGGGAATTCGGTTTCAGGAACCAGCATTTTCGACATCAGAATGGTGCCGGGAGCGGTCATGATTACCGCGCTCAGGAGATGCTTGGGTTCAATGCCGAAGGCGATATAGGCGGCCATGATGCCTCCAGAGACATGCGCCATGCCGCTGGTCATCACCGTCATCAGTTCGGAGCGCGTTAGGTCGGGAAGAAACGGACGTATGGTGAGGGGAGCTTCGGTCTGGCCCATGAAGATGCTTGCCGCCACGTTGAGGGACTCGGCGCCGCTCGCCCCCATGAAGCGCGTCATCACCTTCGCTGCCAGTTTGATGACAATTTGCATGATTCCATAGTGATAGAGCACGGCGAAAAATGCGGCGATAAAGATTACGGTGGGCAGCACCTGGAACGCGAAGAAGAATCCGAACTGGGAGTGCTGTGCTCCGAGGTCTCCAAACACAAACTGCGATCCCACGAATGCCTTGCTGAGCAGCCAGTTTACCGCGTCCCCAGCTTTTTGGAAAAGCGTCCGGCCGACTGCGATCTTCAACACGAAAACAGCAAATACAATTTGCAGGCCCAGTCCCCAGGCGACAGTTTTCTTGTTTATGGCGCGGGGGTTGGTGGAGAACGCGAAGGCGAGGCCCAACATGGTGAGCAGACCGAGAATGCCGGTGAAACGTCCCATTAGTTTCTCCTTCTGAAATTCAGGGTGCGTCCTTAAAGATGGCGCGATGAACCAGGGATGGTTTATGCGCCGGGGGTGCCTCCGCAATACGATAGGCCTGTTCCAGCAAAGCTCCGGCCCGGGCGGCCTGCTCGTCGGAGTGACAATGAATGGTGCACAGCGATTGTGCGGCCGAAACTCGGTCGCCGATCTTCTTGTGCACCTCGATGCCGACGGCCGGGTCGATGGAATCTTCCTTGCGCTCGCGGCCTCCTCCGAGAATCACGCAGGCGACGCCAACCTGTTCGCAGGCGATGGCCGTCACATATCCGGCTTGCCGGCTGTTGACGTCGACGCGATGCTCCGTGGCCGGCAGGCGACTGGGATCGTCGAGCACGCCGGGATCGCCACCCTGGAGCTCGACCATCAGCCGAAAGCTCTCGAAGGCTCGACCCGAGGCGATGATACCTTCGGCGAGCTGTTTACCTTCTGCCACGGATTCGGTCTTGTCTCCGAGAAAAAACATCCAGGCTGCGAGGTCGAGACAGAGTTCGCGCAAATCATCGGGGCCGCCACCGTGCAACACCTCAAGGCACTCCTTCACCTCGAGAGCATTGCCCACCATGCGGCCGAGCGGCTGATTCATGTCGGTGATCAGCGCCGCCATTCTCTTTCCCATGCGCTCACCGGTTTCCACCATGAGCTCGGCGAGGAAGACGGCGTCTTCTTCGTTCTTCATGAAGGCGCCCGACCCGGTCTTCACGTCGAGCAGCAGAGCGTCGGTGCCCTCCGCCAGCTTCTTGCTCATAATGGAGGCGCAGATGAGATATGGACTCTCCACAGTTCCGGTGACGTCGCGCAGAGCGTAGAGCTTGCGGTCGGCGGGAGCTATGGTCTCGGTCTGGCCAATCATGCAGCAGCCGCAAGTCATCAGAACACGCTCGAAATCGGGTACGGACAGACGCACGCGAAAACCCGGAATCGATTCCAGCTTGTCCAGCGTGCCGCCGGTGTGGCCGAGGCCGCGCCCGCTGATCATCGGGACATACAGGCCTCCGGCTGCGACCAGCGGCGCGAGCACGAGAGAGGTCTTATCGCCCACGCCGCCGGTGGAATGTTTGTCCACCTTTCTGGCGGGAAGAAAGTTGAGATCGAGGACCTCGCCGGAATGCAGCATGGCGTCGGTGAGGGCGGCAGTTTCCTCGCGCGTCATCCCGCGCAGCACGACTGCCATCAGCCATGCCGCCAGTTGGTAGTCCGGAATGCTGCCGTCGGTGCAGCCCGTGACCAGGTAGCCGATTTCTGCGGCAGAGAGCGCGTCGCCATCACGCTTTTTGCGGATGATGTCAATCGCGCGGAACGGGGATAGCAAGGGGCTGGGATCGCTCACTTTAGACGGAAGCCCTCCGGGAGGAGATCGCCGATGCGGCTCTGCTTTGGCCCGTTCTTGCCCTGGAAGAAGACGATGGCGCGTGGGCCGAACTCGTAAATAACCTGACGGCAGGCGCCGCACGGCGAACAGGGAAGGCAACGCTCGTTGGCGACGGCGACAGCCAGGATTTCGAGTTCAGGGCCGCTTTGGGCAATCGCTGAAAAAATGGCGGTGCGCTCGGCGCAGTTCGTCATGCCGTAAGAAGAGTTTTCCACGTTGCATCCCACGAATACTTCGCCCTTCGCGGTAAGAATGGCTGCGCCCACTCGGAACTGCGAGAAAGGCGCGTAGGCATTCTTCAGGACTTTGCGGGCTGATCCCAAAAGCCGTTCGCGCATTGCCGGAGGCACTTTCGTCGAGGGCATATTCGCACCCATTTGCTGGAGATGGCGTGGTGCGCCATTGTAACGCGGACCCTTCGGCGGGAGTTGAAGTTTTCGGGCTCACGCAAAGCCGCGCGCCGGCCGACAGGGTGCATTGATTCGGCGTACTAAAAATATGCGTATTAAATTCGTTGGGTTTGCGCCTCCGCCGGGGAGTGGCTGAGCAGCGGGCGCAGGGGAGCGCTCAAGCCACGCATCATGCTTTCAAACTGGGCCAGGTCGAGCGATTGCGGGCCGTCAGAGAGCGCGCGCTCCGGGCAGGGATGTACTTCGACGATAATAGCGTCTGCTCCGACGGCGATCGCCCCTCGCGAAACTGCTCCAATCAGACTCTGCTTGCCGGTTCCGTGGGAGGGATCGGCCACCACCGGCAGATGAGATAGTTCTTTGGCGAGCGCCACTGCGGCCAGATCGAACGTGTTTCGGGTTGCGGTCTCGAACGTCTTGATGCCCCGCTCGCAAAGGGCGACCTGACTGTTTCCTCCGGCCAGCAGGTATTCCGCGGCCAGCAGCCATTCTTTGATCGTGGCTGACGGCCCTCGCTTCAGCAGAATCGGCTTCTTCACGGTCGCCAGCCGGCGCAGCAGGGCAAAGTTTTGCATATTGCGCGCTCCTACCTGGAGCATGTCGGCATACTCACAGATCAGGTCGACGTCCTCGGTGCTCATGACTTCGGTGACCACCGGCAGGCCGGTGAGTCCACGAGCTTCGCGCAGGATTTTTAGCGCTTCGATGCCAAGGCCCTGAAATTCATAAGGCGAGGTCCGCGGCTTATAGGCTCCGCCGCGCAGCATGGCAGCACCCGCACGCTTCACTCCCTCAGCCGTCTCCAGCAATTGTTCGCGTGACTCCACCGAGCAGGGGCCGGCGATCACCACCACTTCCGGCCCTCCTATTTTTACGCCGCCGACATCGACTACGGTAGGCTGGGGATGGGTCTGCCAACTGACGAGCTTGAAGGGTTGCGCGATCGCGACCACGGTATCCACTCCCGGCGCGACCGACAGGGCCTCGATTTCATGACGCCGACCGCCGCTGCCGACCGCCGCGACGATGGTGCGCTCGGTGCCGCGCGTGACGTGAGGCTGAAAGCCTGCTTCGCGAATGCGCTGAATGATGTGTTCGATCTGCTGTTCGGTGGCGCGGTCAGACATGTTGACGATCATGGCGGAAACCTTTCGTGTTGTTTCGGGATCACTTTAGCAAGGCGCCGCTTTACCGCTGCGCCGGTTGCTGCCCAACAGCTAATGGGTTTCAGAAAGTAGAAACCTTACTTCATTTTGACAGACAAAACAAAAGCCGCGATTTCTTCGCGGCTTTCAGCAGGATCTTTGACTGTCTCTCTTACTTTTGTGAGCGCCTTAGATTCCGCACTGCGGCCGCGACCGTAAACTGTAGCGGCGAAAAAAGACATAAGATGCAAAATCGAGGCATGGATAACATTCCAACCGACTAAAGTAATTGCTAAATTTCCGACAACCGGCAGCAGTTTCCGCGAGCTCTCTTACTGTGCCAGGTTACTGGCAACACTGGAGAAGGCATTGTTGGCGCTTCCTCCGACCAGACGCACTGTGCCAATTACCAATACGAGAATGACCGCCAGCATGACAGCATATTCGGCGATATCCTGACCTTGTTCACCGCGGTAAAGTTCATCCCGGTAAAGACCGCCCAAGAACCGAAACATAACACCTCCCGCCCGCCTGAAACAGCCTCCAGGCGAAACTGGTCGTAGGTAATAATGCCGACTTAAGAAGTGATTGTCAAATTCGCCGGAAGCAGATTATCCGGTCCTTAAGATTCCGGCCAGAGGCCGGAAAGCTGGCCGCTGGCAGGGCTTTTGGGCCTACATCATGCCACCAAGGATGGGGATTGCGGGCAGCGTTTATCGGGCCGTCTCGCGGGGAGATCAGCGGTCTGGCGGGACGGAATGGAATGCTGTGAGCATCGGAGATGTCTCCCGCGACAGGTGGGCGGCAGCGGTCGTGTAATTGAGCACCCGGCCGGGCATAACTCCGAGATATAGGGTAGCCAGAACGCAAACGGCAATCGCAAGACCTGACGTTACGGATAACGGCGTGGCGGGAACTTCTCCCCGCGGCTCTCGCATATACATCATTACGATGACACGCAAGTAATAATAGGCAGCCAGCGCGCTATTTAGCACGAGAATAAGGGCCAGGCCCACGAGGTTCGATTTTAGTACAGCGCTGAGCACGTAAAATTTCGCGAAGAAGCCGCCGGTAATTGGAATGCCGATCAAAGACATCAGGAAAAACGTGAGCGCAGCAGCCAGGGCCGGAGATCTTCGGCCCAGGCCGGCGTAATCTTCCAGAGCGACGCGCCGTTCCCCATGGGCTGCAAGATGGCTAACGATGACGAAGGCTCCCACATTCATCGCCGCGTAGGCGGCAGTGTAAAACATGGCGGCGGACGTGCCGAGTTCCGGTTGCGCGGCGAACGCGGCCAGCAGATACCCGGCATGGGCGATCGAAGAATACGCCAGCAGGCGCTTGATATTATCCTGCACGAGCGCGCATATGTTGCCGATGGTCATGGAAAGCGCCGCCGATACCCAGATCAGCCAGAAGTATCCCGGAGCCTTCGCTTCGAACATGACGCGCAAAAGAATGGCGAACGCGGCCGCTTTTGGCCCGGTCGACATAAACCCGACCACCGGCGCGGGGGAACCCTCGTAGACATCTGGCGTCCAAACGTGGAAGGGCGCGGACGAAACCTTGAAGCCCAAACCCACGAACATGAAGGCCGTGGCCACATAAGCGAGCAGTGGCACGCGAACCGCGGCGGAGTGCAGCGACTGGTTGATCACGTCCAGATTGGTGGAACCGGTTGCGCCAAAGATGAGCGCCACACCGTAAAGGAAGAACGCGGTGGCGAACGAGCCGAGAAGAAAATACTTGAGCGAGGCTTCGCTGCTGGAAGCGTTGTTGCGCCGGAACCCTGCCAGTATGTAAGTGGAGATCGAGGAAATTTCCAGGGCGATAAAAATGAGCACGAGTTCGATGGCGGAGGACATCAGGCACATGCCCACGGTGCCAAACAGAATCAACCCGTAGTACTCCCCGGCGCGTATGCGTTGCACCCGCAAGTACTCGAAGGAACTGAGAATCGCGACCGTGGCGATCACAATGACCAGGAAGTGAAAGAAGACGCTGAAATCCTCCACCCGGACCATGTTCGAAAACGCGGTCCCAGGATATCGCGCCATGTAAAATGTCGCCGCCAGCGCCGCCCCAGCTCCGGTTAGCGCAATCGCGCCCAACGATCGGTGGCTGGTGTCCGGGTCGAGCAGGGGATCGACGACCATAATCAGCATGCCAAAAACGGATAGTACCAGTTCCGGCAATATGCGCAGGTAGTCGGCGCCTGGCGGCGGCTGGAAACTCGACGCCTGCGCCAGTAGCGCGGGAAGGGAAGCGCAGTGCGAGATTGCAATCGCGGTCATGGTGGTTGGGAATATCACAGTTATTGCCCCGCTATTTTGCCAGCCATTTGCGCCGCGGCGGGAAGGATCGCCTGCACCGCCGGATCGATCGTCCCCAGCCAAACCAGCGGTGCCACTCCCATCACCAGCGCGGCCACGGCGATCGGCCAAAGCGCCGTCTGCTCGCGCAAGCTGAGATCGGGCAGAGTGTTGTTGACTTCATGCCGGACGGTGCCGAAGAAAACGCGCTGATACATCCATAACAGATAGCAGGCACTCCAAATGACCCCGGTGGCGGCCAGAATTCCATAAATCGGACGGGCTTCGAAGGCGCCGCTGAGCACCAGGAACTCACCGATGAAACCATTCATCAGGGGCAGACCCACGGAGGCGAGCACGGTCACCAGAAAGAAGGTGGCGTACCTGGGCATGGGCGTCGCGAGGCCGCCAAACTCCGCGATCTCGTAGGTGTGGCGGCGTTCGTAAAGGATTCCGGCCAGCATAAACAGTCCGCCGGTGGCGACGCCGTGGGAGAGCATGATAAAGACGGCTCCGTTGAGTCCAGCGGCGGTAAAGCTGAAAATCCCCAGAACCACAAAGCCGAGGTGGCTGACCGAAGAATAGGCGATCAGCTTTTTCATGTTCGGCTGGACCAGCGAAACGAGCGCGCCATAGATGATGCCGATCAGGGCCAGGGCCATGATCCAGGGGGCGTTGCGGCGCGCCTGATCAGGGAAGAGTCCGACATTGAAGCGCAACAATCCGTAAGTACCCATTTTCAGCAGAACACCCGCCAGCAGGACCGAGCCGGCGGTGGGCGCCTCGACGTGCGCATCCGGCAACCATGTGTGAAGAGGGAAGAGAGGAACTTTTACGGCAAAGGCGACAAAGAAGCCGAGAAACAGCCACAGCGAGGCGCTCTGAAAACCCGGCACAGCGCCGCTACGGATAGCGTTTTGAATCACCGCGAAATCGAAGCTGCCCGTGTTGGCGTAGAGCCACAGGATGGCGGCCAGCATGAACATGGAGCCGATCATGGTGAAGAGGAAATATTTCACCGCGGCGTAGACCTTGCGTCCGTGGCCGTACATGCCGATGAGAAGCGCCATGGGAATCAGCGTCGCTTCCCAGAAGAAATAGAACAGGAACAGGTCGAGCGCGGTAAAGACTCCGATCAGCGCCGATTCCAGGATGAGCAACAGAATAAAGAATTCCTTCACGCGTTCATGGATGGAAGTCCACGAAATCAAAACGCAGAGCGGCGTGAGAAAAGTCGTCAACACCACCAGCCACACGGAAATTCCGTCAATTCCCATGTGGTAATGAATATTGGGACTGGCGATCCAGATTTTGTCGATCTCGAAT
>CAVVAP010000019.1:0-65906 GCA_963746205.1 uncultured Acidobacteriaceae bacterium
ATGAAGCATTGAATTCGGCATAGAAACGCAACATTCAAGAATATATACATAATGTGTACCCATCACCACCACAGAGTATCATAAAGTTCGAGATCAATCATTTCGATCCATTTTACAATTATGCAACCATTTTGAACATTCGTATCGATCTAAAAGCCCTATAGTCGCAATAAATTTTGCTCATGAAAGCTCTGTTCAGTCGCTTTCAATACGACGAAAAATTTCACATGTATATACATGTAATTCATAAGGGCCTAACTAGTGTTTGCTTTTACGAGACATAGACACTGCTTTTAAGTTCAGATAGTAGAGAAAATACATTAGCATTACAGACAGGAAGGTCTACTTTCAATATTTATTTGCCTTCTCACATTAGTTATTAATGGGGATTAACTTCGAAACGGATTTTCAGCAGATCATAAAACTTTGACTTTTTAAATGTTCCAGCAGATGGTCGATCATTACTGAATGCCATATGTCTGAATGTGCTCTTATGACATTAAAAAATATCAGAAGGTTGTTACACTTGCAATTTTAAAGATATATGGTGAGTAATGATACATAATAATACATGACAGCAGCCTTTCTTTGTTACCTTTAACAATTCCGCAGTAACTTGTTCAACTTTTGCTGCAGCAGCAGCTGGGATTTCTGTAAACATGCATAGCATAAGAAACGATATAAATAGTTTAAAAGAATCATTAGTTACCCTTGCAGCGAGGCGGTGGAAATTGCCAATTTCCGTCAGCCCTGCAAAGTGTTTCAAAATGTCCCTCACAGGAATACCCTTCATTGCAAATAAACTCAGCCAAGGTACCATTTCTGCGATCCGATTTTGAGTATTTCACACTTCCGTGCTCCAGTTCCAATGTCGAACAATAAACTGAAAGAGAAATAAAAACATTTTTTTCTTTATCAAATGTCTAATGCGCTCTTCGTGCTACCATAATTAGGTTCGCTTGAAGAAACAGCCGTTCTGTCATTTGTCGATGGCGGTGGCTTAAGGATCTTTAAATGAAATTCGAATTTTTTCAACGAAATTTTGATGAATCAGTTATACAAGTTTTACATTTGCTCGATTCTCTGCAGCATGTGACTTTGTAGTTGATGCTTGTTGCGCTTGTGGCTTCTTATTTGTAGTCGAACCAATATTAGGGTCATTCATTTGCTTTCCATCTAATGCTGCTGATTTTGCAGCCATCCCGCCAGATTTTCCTGTAGCTTGTTCTGCGGAGGCTTAACTGTACTTGCAATCGAACCAGTATTAGCTATGTTGTTTTCTTTTCCATTTGAAGTTGCTGCTGTTGCAGCCATCCCGCCAGATTTTCCTGTTGCTTGTTGTGCCGGAGGCTTAACTGTACTTGCCATCGAACCAGTATTGGCTATGTTATTTTCTTTTCCATGTGAAGTTGCTACTGTTGCAGTCATCCCACCAAGTTTTGTTGTAGCTTGTTGAGCTAGGGGGTTAGCTGCTTTTGTGCTTGCAGTCGAACCAGTATTAGCTATGTCATTTTGTTTTCCATATGAAGCTGCTGTAGTTGTACCGATTCCGCCAGATTTTCATTGTACCATGTTGCGCCGGGGAAGTCAGTTTTGTACCATTGACTCCTGATGATCCAGATGGTTTCGAAGTTGTGCACTTACTGCAAACTGTTGTTTTTGCCACGCTTGACATATTTGTCAGCTACGTTTTGGCCAGGGGTGCCACCTAAAACGAAAATTTGCGATGTATTTCAAACTTGTTCAAGAAATTTCTTGCATCTGTCATATTGAAATAATTATATATCCTACCAGACGCAATATTTGACGAACGTGTTTACTTGCAGTGGTTGCAACGCTTTGAGCGGTCTTTGTGCTTTGTATGTTAACGGCTGGCTCTGTTGTTACGCAGTCAATGTGATAGCTGATGATGTTGCTGTTATTATCGGTATACGTGTGTTGATTTTGTATAGAAGTAACACTGGAAATTGCAGCTGTAGCAGATTTTGGAATAGTAGAAATTATTGATCCAGCAGAAATATTGCTTCTTGCAGTTGTTATTGCCGACTGTGCTTTAAATGTCGTTGAAGAATTAAGTGATCCGGTAAGATTGGCCTTTCTGGTTGTCGACAATATAGCTGAGCCATTATTAGTCGAAGCTCTGTATGTTGTTCCTCTGGTAGTTGGTAATGTAGTTGTTAGTATTGAAGTTAACACTCGAATTGTAGCAGTAGTTCCATTTGCTCTGGAAGCTGTTGAAGCTGCTTTTGGAGCAGAGGTAATCGGTCCGGTTAGTGGTGGCAATGTACTGGCGACATTTCTTGTAGTAGAGCCAGGTGGTACTGTAGATGTTGGTGGAACAGTTGGCATGGTTGTTGGTATAGCTGGCGTGGTTGTCGTAACACTAATACTTGTTGTTGTTGGTTTGCTTGTGGTAGTTGTTGTCAAAATTGTGGTTGTTGTAGTTTGTTGATGTTGATGAAGTTGTTGATGTTGTTGTTGTATGAAGTTGTTGTCGAAGTAGTTGTTGTTGATGTAGTTGATGAAGTTGTGGTCGTAGAAGTTGTTGTTGTTGTTGCTGTTGTCGTTGCTGTTGTTGTTGTCGTTGAGGTGGTGGTTGAAGTTGTTGTTGATGAAGTTGTTGATGAAGTTGTTGATGAAGTTGTTGATGAAGTTGTTGATGATGTTGTTGATGAAATTGTTGTTGAAGTTGTTGATGAAGCTGTGGATGAAGTTGTTGATGATGTTGTTGAAGTTGTCGATGAAGTTGTTGTCAAAACGGTTGTTGTTGATGTTGTTGTTGCCGCTGTCGTTTCTGATGTTGTTGTCGTTGAGGTGGTGGTTGAAGTTGTTGTTGATGTTGTTGATGAAGTTGTTGAGGAAGTAGTTGAAGGATTTGCTGATGAAGTTGTTGTTGCTGTTGTATGAAGTTGTTGTTGAAGTTGTCGTTGAAGTTGTTGTCGATGTCGTTTCTGATGTTGTTGTCGTTGAAGTTGTTGCTGAAGTTGTTGTTGTATGTTGTTGTTGTGTTGTTTCAATCGTAGTTGAGGTGGTTGCAAATGTAGTTGTGTTAGATTCTGATGTAGTTGTGGTTTCGATAGTTGTAGTTGTTGCAATTGTACTTGTGGTGGTTGCAGTTGTGTTTGTAGTAGTTGATGAAGTTCCCGTTGTAGTAGTATTTGTTGAAGTTTCCGTTGAAGAACTAGTTGTTGAAGTTTCTGGTGTTGTAGTACTTATGATAGTAGTTGTCAAGATATTTTGTACGTGTGTAGTAGTTGTTGATAGTTTCAGCCTAGTAGTTGTGGTAGCTTCAGTCGTAGTTGCGGTAGTAGTTGTTAAAGTTTCTGTTGTTGTAGTAGTTGTGGTAGCTTCAGTCGTAGTTGTGGTAGTAGTTGTTAAAGTTTCTGTTGTTGTAGTAGTTGTGGTAGTTTCAGTTGTAGTTGTGGTAGTAGTTGTTGAAGTTTCTGTTGTTGTAGTAGTGCTATGGTGGTTGTAGTAGTTGTCGTAGTTGTAGTATCTGTGGTAGTTGTAGTTGAGGAAATGGTAGTAGTGGTAGTGGTCGAAGTATCTGTGGTGGTTGTAGTAGTTGACTCGGTCGTAGTTGTGGTGGTCGTAGAAACTGTGGTGGTTGTAGTAGTTGTGGTGTTCAAAATGTCTGTAGTGGTTGTAGTAGTCGACCCGGTCGTAGTAGTTGTGGTGTTCAAAATGTCTGTGGTGGTTGTAGTAGTCGACTCGGTCGTAGTAGTTGTGGTGCTTAAAATGTCTGTAGTGGTTGTAGTAGTCGACCCGGTCGTAGTAGTTGTGGTGTTCAAAATGGCTGTAGTGGTTGTAGTAGTCGACCCGGTCGTAGTAGTTGTGGTGTTCAAAATGTCTGTAGTGGTTGTAGTAGTCGACCCGGTCGTAGTAGTTGTGGTGTTCAAAATGGCTGTAGTGGTTGTAGTAGTCGACCCGGTCGTAGTAGTTGTGGTGTTCAAAATGTCTGTAGTGGTTGTAGTAGTCGACCCGGTCGTAGTAGTTGTGGTGTTCAAAATGGCTGTAGTGGTTGTAGTAGTCGACCCGGTCGTAGTAGTTGTGGTGTTTAAAATGTCTGTAGTGGTTGTAGTAGTCGACCCGGTCGTAGTAGTTGTGGTGTTCAAAATGGCTGTAGTGGTTGTAGTAGTCGACCCGGTCGTAGTAGTTGTGGTGTTCAAAATGTCTGTAGTGGTTGTAGTAGTCGACCCGGTCGTAGTAGTTGTTGTGTTCAAAATGGCTGTAGTGGTTGTAGTAGTCGACCCGGTCGTAGTAGTTGTGGTGTCTTAAAATGTTGTGCCGTGGTGGTAGTAGTAGTCGTGATCGTACTAGTTGTTGTTGTAGTTGTATTTGCGGTTGTCGTACTATTAGTTGTTGTGCTGGCTGTAGAGTTAGTTGTTGTGCTGGCCGTAGTAGTTAGTTGTTGTGCTGGCCGTAGTAGTTAGTTGTTGTGCTGGCTGTAGTATTGGTTGTTGTGCTGGCTGTAGAGTTAGTTGTTGTGCTGGCCGTAGAGTTAGTTGTTGTGCTGGCCGTAGAGTTAGTTGTTGTGCTGGCCGTAGAGTTAGTTGTTGTGCTGGCCGTAGAGTTAGTTGTTGTGCTGGTCGTAGTATTAGTTGTTGTGCTGGCTGTAGAGTTAGTTGTTGTGCTGGCCGTAGCATTAGTTGTTGTGCTGGCCGTAGTAGTTGTTGTGCTGGTTGTAGTATTAGTTGTTGCAGCAGTTGTAGATGTGGTGGAGGTCGTTGTTGTTGACGTAGTATTAGTACTTGTTGAGGTGGTATTAGTAGTATCTGTGGTGGTAGATGTGCTGGTAGTAGTGGTCGTAGTTGTGGTGGTGGTATTAGTACTTGTTGAGGTGGTATTAGTAGTATCTGTGGTTGCAGCAGTTGTAGATGTGGTAGTTGTCGTATTTGTGGTTGCATAGTTGTTTCTGTGGTAGTAGTTGTTGTAGTTGGAGTTGTAGTTGTCGTGGTTGTCGTATTTGTGGTTGCAACAGTTGTTTCTGTGGTAGTAGTTGTTGTAGTTGTAGTTGTGGTTGTCGTGGTTGTGGTATTTGTGGTTGCTACAGTTGTTCTGTAGTAGTTGTTGTAGTTGTGGTTGCGTAGTTGTGTGTTGTGGTAGTAGTTGTTGTGGTAGTAGTTGTGGTTGTTAGTATGTGGTTGTCGTAGTTGTGGTTGTACAGTTGTCTGTTGTAGTTGTAGTAGTTGTGGTTGTCGTTGTTGTTGTGGTGTGTCGTCGTAGTTGTGGTTGTACAGTTGTTGTCTGTGGTAGTTGTGGTTGTGGTTGTAGTAGTTAGTTGTCTGTTGTGGTAGTTGTAGTTGTGGTTGCTACAGTTGTTTCTGTGTCGTCGTAGTTGTGGTTGCAACAGTTGTTTCTGTGGTCGTTGTAGTTGTGGTTGCTATGTTGTTTCTGTGGTCGTCGTAGTTGTGTCGTGTAGTTGTAGCTGTGGTTGTAGTTGTAGTTGTGGTTGTATAGTTGTTGCTGTGGTAGTAGTAGTTGATGTTGGAGTAGTAGTTGTGGTAGTAGTTGTAGTTGTGGTTGCTACAGTTGTTTCTGTGGTAGTAGTTGTTGATGTCGGAGTAGTAGGTGTGGTAGTAGTTGTAGTTGTAGTAGTTGTAGTAGTGGTTGTAGTTGTTGTAGGTTGTAGTAGTTGTATGTCGGAGTAGTAGTTGTTGTGGTAGTTGTCTGTAGTTGTAGTTGTGGTTGGTACTGTTGTAGTTGTGGTAGTAGTTGTAGTTGTAGTAGTATGTCGGAGTAGTAGTTGTGGTAGTAGTTGTAGTTGTGGTTGGAACTGTTGTAGGTGTAGTAGTAGTTGTTGATGTCGGAGTAGTAGGTGTGGTAGTAGTTGTAATTGTTGGACTGCCTAAATATGGATATGCTGGCGGAATGGACTGGTTACAGACATATTTTAAAGAAGCCGAGCTCAAGGTGTCCAAAATTGCATTTATACTCTCAAAATTCCTCCAGTTAGTCAATAAGAAAACTCTTGCATTCAAACCCAGTTCTAGAATCAGTTTAGTAATTACGAATCATTTTTCACTTTATTACCCAAAATGGCCTAGGTGGTTTAGTGTCTGAACAAATATAGGATAACTTTCGAAATTTACCCTACTACATAAATTTCAAGCGTATTTTTTAAATTTTTCTAAACTAAAATAAATGAAAATAAATTCGCACCATTCTTGTAACATAAAATCTCTTGATATATTTCAGTTGAAAATTTGTGAAACGGAGGTCTTCCTATTTTTCATAACCCACACTTCGTGCACCCGATCTACTTGGCTCCATCTACGACTGGCTGGCTTCACAAACATTTTTTCCCAGTTTCCGTGTAACAAAAAATTTTCCAGCACAAGCATAATGGATAGGCTTCGCTGGTGGGTATTAAATATGTTATTTAATTATGGACAGAAACGCTATCCTTAACTTTTTGAATTAAGCTTCATTGCCTTTCAACCGCCATTTTAAATACTCTCAGTTGGTTTTGTATTTGCCAATTAATAATTTATGGATTTAAAAATACTGTTAGGCACAAAAGTTGCACAAACTTTTCTTATATGAAAAATATATAAAGTATTGTGTTGTAAATTTTTTGCGATTTGCGGTACTTTTCGGGAAAAGATGAATTGTGTTCTGAAATGCTTTGCCCTTATGAAAAAGGCATAGAGTACCAATTATAAATGTCAAGATTGAACCTGTGAAAGTTTCCATTCATTTGGTGACCCTACTTTTAGCTTCAGGAAACCAAAACAAGAAACGGAAATGCACGTTTGCTTGTTTTGCGCTTTAGTGGTCGACGCCATTTGTAATGCAGTCAAAATGTGGATAATTCTTTTACAAAACTCCATTATTTTACTAGTTGACATTTACGATTTATACCATCACTGACAATGAGTAAATAGTTTATTCCTTACTTGCTCCTGGTGCACAGTGCTCCTGATGCGCAACGCTTTCGACGTTTTCCTGGCATGACAACCAGGGGCCCGCTTTTTCCGTTTCCGAGCAATTTCGTTTGCAGCAGCATTTGACAAATTTTGATACGATGTCATCTAATGAAAGCGTTAACTAGCAAAGCAGCAACAAGTTGAAATAAGAATCCAGTGCAATGATTAGAATAACTGAAAGTGTTACAGCAAGATATTTTTTTCGTTTAATTGTATTCCTGCATGATAAAAAAGTTATGAACAAATGTTTTTGCACTTCATTTTCGTTCTTGCAAACGCAAAAATTCAACATGAAATAAAATTTTCGAATTTTTCCTCAAATTTTTCATTCAGCTTCATAATCGACGAAGCCTTGTCTCGAAACACTATTTAGTACAAGTATTTTTTACTGGTGGTATTGAACAAATTGAACCAATGAAACAGCGAAAGCAACGAAACAAGCAGTTTAGTAAATTCATTTGGTATTCTAAAATTCTTTGTTAATATCAACCCCTTTCGGAATGTCTAGTAAAGTTTAACGCTAAACTCTCTCTCCGAATTACCAACGCCGCCAATTCTGGCACTGATGACAGTTGACTTTGTCGAACTGGATTCAAACTGCATATCGTAAGTGCCGGAAATGGAAGCTGTTTATAGCCAAGCTATAAATAAATACTTAAGAATCTGTATTTTTGTCATTTTTAAAACATGGTTCAAGTTTACTTCAACTTTAACGTTAACTTCTCTCCTATAGTAGCGATCAGTCAACTGTTTCACTTGAAAGCCACAGTAGGAACATGAAACAATGAAAATAAGTGCCCACGCAATCCTTGACACGATATTCGGTGCTTTGTAGATGTTCTTTGGTCCGGTAATTGAGAACTTCTCAATGAAGTCGGCAAAAATTCGTCATTTTATACAAGTACAAGTAAGTTCTGAATATTAGTTAGCAAACTATACAATCTTTAAATCATTATTGCATCGAGCAGAGCATATCTCTTGTTGGTAGGAAACAGCGCTACAACGAAAAGAATGATGCTTGTCTGACGACAAAAGTATGACCCATTTGTTACCGTAATTAGTGATGTAGCACTAATTAGAAAAGAAATCTTTGCTGCATAAAATAAGAAAGGAATTTAGAAATCTTAAGGCTGGTGAAATGCAGTCATGCGAGGATGTGGTTTCTTAGACACCATTGATCTATTGATCTGTTCATGAAATGCTCATAATGATTTTTCTTTTTGCTTTGTTTGATGGAATTTGATGAAGTACACGAAGCCGAGTTTTTGAAGTAGAATGGCATATTGTTACTTTGAGACCGTGTATTGCTTTTTAGAAAAATCTGTATGGGACCGCATGACAATGCGTGAATTATTTATTCCTTTTGGAAGAAAAGGTATGATTTTTGAAACAGTACTTGAAATTCGCACAGCTCTGATCCGTTAATTAGGATAAACACCAGAAAGTTTTGTGTGTTCATAATTTCGAAAATTATTGTGTATTTTCTGATGTATAAAACAATACTTTTTAGCATTCTACTCATATACCCATAAAAATCTACCCATGATGTATTCATGAATACATGCGCACTGGAATGTTTTGGACGGAATAGTCTCTCAGATATGACCAAAAATGCCACGGGTGCAGCTTTGGAGGTGAACACCTACATCTAATTTTTTAAAAATTGGTTTAGTCTGAATTCAAAATAAAATCACCGATAACCTGATGCGAAAGCATCTAAAAGTAGGGGGTGGGGGTCCAGGGTCATAAAAACCGCTTAACTAGTGCATTTGCCTGTCCTAGACTTTTCAACCCACGCCCGTGTCTGTATAGATGCATGCATATATGCACGCAGTGAGAGACTTGAATCAGTCAAAGAGTCAATCATATGAGGCTAATCTTATCGTTGCGTTCATTGAATTTTGTCAAACAAGGTAAAAAGCAAAATCATTATTGAACATTTTAGAGAAAGGTTCAATATAGAGTTGAATAAAGTTTGCTTAAGGACAAAAGTATGACGCATTTGTTGCTGCAATTAGTTATGCAGTGCAAATTAGAAAGTCTTAAGGCTGGCGTAATGCAGCCATGCGAGAATTTGGTTTCCTAACCACCATTGATCCATGTTCAAAATCCTCAATAATGATTTTCCTTCTTGCTGTCTTTGTTCGAATTCGATTAACCCAGAGCTGATATAGCTACTTGAGATGTTTTTTGCATTACAAATACTGCGATATAGCTACTTGAGATGGTATATGCCCGCATAGCAATGGTTGAATTATTTATTCCTTTTGAAGGAACAAAATTCATTCCACTTTCGAGCAGAATTTCAGATTCGCACGGTTCTGTAAGATATCTACATAATAGCCTAATTGGATTCCTGTTTCGTATAGATATGCCAAAATAAATTAATTTATTAAGTACGATAAAAAAAAACACCATCGTATAACATATTACACAGCATGCAGAGAAATATCATTTTTTCCGGGATCCAGAAACACATTATGGGTATAACACACACAGCATGCAGAAAATGATCATTTCTTCTTGGAAAAGAATAATTCCAACAAATAATAAATGAAAAAGAATATTTCAATGCAGCTTATAATCGAAACTCCAATCATCAACCCAAGCGAGGCGCCAACATCACTCAGGAGATCCGGAATCTTTAAGAATATAAATTTATTTCCTTAGGATATCATAAACTTTGCAATTAAAGTCCGTTAAACTATGTACATATTGACACAATGCTGTTCTCATATTTTCAAATTGCTCACCAGATAATCCGGTCGTTCAGCATAATGTTCGTAATTCAGCTCCTCATAGTAAACATTCATGCGTATGTAATCCCTGCGGTACGCGGCGTGACAAATCGCCGCCTCGGCTCCGTCCAGGCTTTGACAAACAGGATTCTTTAACAATTATTATTAGGAATAATTTGTAAATTCATACAAAAGATGAACGTAACACATGTCCAATTGTATCACATCTACGACCTTAAAAACCGAAAATAATAGCTAAACTCCTACAGACCATAAAATTATCACGAGAGATGATCGAAATTTATGAAAACTGCATTGAGATCGATCTAGGATAGAACTTAAGCTGAAACTTTAGCTAGCATATGCACTCATAAATTTCTGTAAGTGCAAACAAGTGCGATTGCAGAAAACTTACCGCATAGTGGCTTGTTGGCCAATAGGATCGAGTGATCGTATGTGTGTACATTGTGTCGCTGCATAGTCGCCAGCGGACGCGTACGGTCGCTGGCCAGACTTGGGATGGCGCTCAAAAGTCCTTGCGTGTAAGGGTGCGCGGGGGCGCGAAAAATGTCCGCTTTCGAACCCGATTCGACGAGGATGCCGGCATACAAGACCGCAACGCGATCCGCGACGCGAGAAACCACCGCTAGATCGTGGGAGATGAACAGCATCGCCAGTCCAAATTTGCGCCGTAGATCGCTGAGCAGCTCTAGAATTTGTTGCTGGATGGTGACATCTAACGCGGTCGTCGGTTCGTCGGCGATCAGCAACTGGGGGCGGTTTACGATGGCCATGGCAATCATGACGCGTTGCCTCATGCCTCCGGAAAGCTGGTGCGGATAGCTGCGAGCGCGTTGCTCAGGATCGGGAATCGCGACTTCCCGCAGGCCGGCAATGGCGCGATTCCAGGCTTCGGTCCGAGAAACGCGTTGGTGAGCGAGCACAGCTTCTGCGACCTGCTCGCCGACACGAATGACGGGATTTAGGGCGGTCATCGGCTCCTGGAAAATCATGGCGATGCGGGCGCCGCGAATCTGGCGAAGTTTCTCCGTGGGCAGAGCGGTCAGGCGCGCGGACGTGCCATTGCCGTTCTGAAAAATGATTTCTCCTGTCACCATGGCGGTTGTAGGTAACAGGCCCATGATAGCGAGCGAGGTGACGGATTTACCCGAGCCCGATTCGCCCACCAGGCCCAGCACTTCGCCGGGAGCGATGGAAAACGAAAGGCGTCGGACCGCAGGCGCGACCGAAGCATTCAGATCCGAAACTGCCCGCCCGGCGCTTGATTGCGGGAAGGCGATAGTCAGGTCTCGGACTTCGAGCAGGGCGCTCATCACGCTATCGTACCAGCGAAAAAGATGCTTTCAGGCGCTGGATTCGGGACAGAACATTCCGGCAACACTCAGTTGCCGGCGGAATGACATCAGGCGGTCAGCTTTTCGTTTTGGTTATGGTTGCCCTCTGGGTTCGGGATGGCGGTAGGCAGCCGCAGTCGGAAGGTCGTCCCCGATCCGGCTATGGAATCGAACTCCACCGAGCCGTAATGCCATTGCATGATCTGGTAGGTCTGGGCCAGGCCGATTCCACTTCCGCCCTGCGCGCCTTTGGTGGTGAAGTATAGTTCGAAGATTTTCTCCTGCGCTTCGGGTGGTATCCCGCAGCCCTGGTCCAGGACTTCGGCGATGATCGTGTCGCCTTCGCGGCGCGCTTTCAGGGTTAGGGTGCCGGGTTTGATTTTTTCGCCTCCGGAAGTGGCGGACATGGATTGCACGCCGTTCAAAACCAGATTTAAAACCGCTTGCCGGATGAGATCGGAATCGACGCGTACCGTCAACGGAGCATCCTCCGCGGGCAGTTCGAGCACCATGCGCACGCCGTGACGGTCGGCGTGAGGAGCGGCCAGCGCGGTCACCCCTTCCAGAATCTGGCGCAGGTCAACTTCTTCCAGGCGAAGATCGCGGGGGCGCGTGAAATCCACCAGAATCTGAACCACACGGTCGAGACGGTGGATCTCGCTGCCAATGATGTCCACGTGACGGCGGGTGTCGGGATCGTCCTGCTGGAGCTTGTTTTGCAGGAGTTGCAAATGCAGCACTATGGCGTTGATGGGGTTCTTGACTTCATGGGCCACGCCCCGGGTTAGGCGGCCGCTGGCGGAAAGGCGGCGCGAGATTTCAATCTCGTTCTCGATGCGGCGGACCGATTCGGCGTCGCGCATGGTGAGGAGGGCGCCAATCGAGGTTCCTTTTTCCTGGATGAAGTCGAGTGAGACCTGAACGCGGCGGCCGTCGGCGGCGTCGAATTCATACTGCACAAGGGGGCGTTGCTTCTGGAAGGCGGGCAGGACGACGGCGCCGAGAACCGTGCCATCGGAAAA
Source organism: uncultured Acidobacteriaceae bacterium (assembly GCA_963746205.1). GTDB lineage: Bacteria > Acidobacteriota > Terriglobia > Terriglobales > Acidobacteriaceae > Acidiflorens. Next base: position 12,045 of record CAVVAP010000019.1, read on the forward strand.
GATTTCCATGGCGGTGCGGCCGAGAACCTCGTTCCGCGGGCGGCCGAGAAACTTCTCCGCCGAGGCGCTCACCAGCACCACCCGCGAATCCCGGGTGAAGAGCATGAGGCCATCCTGCAGTTTGGTCATAACTTGTTCGACATTGTCTTTGAGCGCGGAAAAAATCTGATTCGTATCGTGAATCTGGCGGCCGAGGTGAGCAATTTTCAGCGATACCAGGCCCACCTCGTCGCCGGCGCCGGAGTGCTCGGTGGGCAGAAGATTGCCCGCGCTGGCGCTGTCTAAATCGCGGCTGATGACTTTCAAGGGGCCGAGCGCAACATTCGAAACCATGGCGGCCAGCACCAGCGAGCAAAAAATGGCGACCACGGAAAAGAAAGCCGCTTGTTGCAGCCTCGGGGTAAGTTCGTTGCGCAGAAAAACGGTGGATACGCCGACCCGTACGCTGCCAAAAGCCTGCCCGTCAAGTTCCATTCGGGAGCTGACGTCGTACACCGTGGCCGGGCCATACAAGAGACGCAACTGGCGGCGGAAACCGGCGTCCCGGAGCACCGCGAGGCGGTCGCGCTCCGGCACGCGTTTGCCGTTCAGGGACGGATTGGTGTCGAGGATGGCAACCCCGTTGCTATCGATGACGGCGGCGTCGTAGATGATGCGGGAATTTCCCACGACCGATTCCAACATGTCGTTGAGGTTGGTATCGGTCTCCAGGAAACCGGCAATGGCGGTCCGCATCGCCTTGGGATCGCTGGTGTCGACGCGCGTGCTGGTGAGATCAGGCACCGCTTTCGAGGCGGCATACTCCAGTTGGTTGGTAAGCTGGGAAGCGGTTTCATCCGCCCAGAGCAGGCGTTGGCGCAGGAGTTGGGAGAGAAAAATCCAGGAGAACCCGACCACAATCGCGGTGAAGAGCGCGCTGATCACGAAGACGATGATGAATTTGCGGCTCATGGTGAGCTATAACCGTAAGGAGCGAACACCGGACACTGGCTTATCACCCGCTTGTTGTTCCTTATTCGTTGGCCTCGGCATCTGCGTCGCCCTCGGCTGCAATGGCATCCGCCGGCCGGCCATATTCCTTGAGCTTGTTGTGCAGAGTCTTCAGGCTGATGCCAAGAATCTCCGCCGCCCTGGTCTTGTTATTGTTGGTGGCCTGCAAGGTCTTCTGGATGAGCGCCTTCTCCGCTTCTCCCACGGTGGTCCCCACACCCAGATGGACGGCATCGGGATCGTTGACCACGGGACGCACCGTCTGACCAAACCCGGGAGGCAGGTGCTTGGTCTCAATCAATCCGCTTTGGCACACGATGACGGCGCGTTCCAGAGTATTGCGCAACTCGCGGACATTGCCGGGCCACGAGTAAGTCTGGAACATGTTGAGCACCGCCTCGCTCACGTGTGCCACGTTGCGATTGTGCTTCTGGTTCATATCCTCTAGCAGGCTCTCTACTAATTCGCGGATGTCTTCTTTGTGTTCGCGCAGCGCTGGCATGTGAATGTTGAAGACATTGAGGCGGTAGTAAAGGTCCTCGCGTAACTCGCCGGCGGCGACGGCGTCATCGGGAACTTTGTTGGTCGCGGCAAGCACGCGCACGTCCACCGAGGTTTCGACTTTGCTGCCGAGACGGCGCAGTTTGTGATCCTCGAGCACGCGCAGCAACTTCGCCTGCGTGCCAACCGGCATCTCGCCAATCTCGTCGAGCAGCAGGGTACCGCCCTCGGCCAGTTCGAAACAGCCGGTGCGGCGCTCCTGCGCGCCCGTGAACGCGCCTTTTTCATGGCCAAAGATTTCGCTCTCGATCAGGGTTTCGGGAATGGCGGCGCAATTGATGGGCACGAACGGCTTGTTACGCCGAGGGCTTAGATCATGGATGGTGCGCGCCACCAGTTCCTTGCCCGTCCCGCTCGCTCCGGTAATCAATACCGAAGCGGTGCTCGGAGCCACCTGTTCGATCAGCCGGAAGATGCTCTGCATGGGAGAGGAAGCGCCAACGAGCAGGCCGAGGGCTCCTTTGTCGCGCAAGCGGCGGCGCAGGCTTTCGCTCTCCGCGCGGGCGCTGAGAATCTCGCCAAGATTATTGAGAATCGACCGGAGGCGGCGGAAGTCGATGGGCTTCTCGATGTAATCCTGAACTCCCAGGCGCCCGGCATGGAATGCGGTCTCCGTCGCCTTCTGGGCGGTAACGATTACCACCGCGATGGACTGTGCCGTGTCCGCCAGACGTTCGACCAGTTCCATACCGCCCATGCGGGGCATCTTTACGTCGGTAATGACGATGGAGGGGGCGAAAGCGGCAACTTTTTCCAGCGCTTCGAGGCCGTCGGCCGCGGTGTCGGTGCGATAGCCCCAGCTGGAGACGAGCTCAGCTAGTCCGGTGCGCTCATTCTCCTCGTCTTCCACGATCAGTACGCGTTCTTGTGTCATATTGAACAGGAAAAAGTCCCAGGATGCATTATTCAAGGAAGCAGGCCAGCCCGCAACCCTGGGGCGGTCGCGCATGAATATCAATTTGAGATAAGGGCGTGGCAGAGGCTCGCCAAAAAATTGGGTTAAAAGCCCCATTCTAGATTGTAGAATAAATGCTTCTTATCCTTGCTAAGGTTTTGAGAAAACGTGCGGTTGCGGTAGAATGCAATGTTTCCCATGGCGCAGCCTTTCCGTGCGCGCCGCAAATTTTCGGTCCCAGTTCTGGTTTTTTCGGTTCCAGTTTCTAGATGGATATCTTGCAGTGGATTTGATTCGGAGGAACTTTCAATGTCACTTTGTCACCCGTCTTACAGACGATGCGCGAGTGTCGCGCTCGCCCTGGCTTTCGTAATGACTGCGGCGCCCTCTTTGCTGCACGCCCAAACTACTCCGGCGCCGAAAACGCCGACACCCAATTTCGACAGCCCGGTTCCCGTCGTGGAATGGTTTCTTGGTTATCAGTGGGTGAATCCCGGTGGCAATATACCCGATGTCAATTTTTCTCCACCGCTGGCCTTTCATCTGCCGGCCATGGCAAAGGGCTTTGGCACCAATGTGTCCTACAACTTTACCAGCCTCATCGCTCTGGAGGCCAACTACGGCGGCAACTGGTCGAAGTACGCTTATGAGGACGCCTACAGCATCGGGCCTAAAGTGACGTTCCGCGGAGAGGGAGTTAATTTCTTCGCCCATACTTTGATCAGCTTGAACCGAGTCGCTCCCAAGAATGGTGTCAATGGAAACAACGGCATCGGCGCCTTGCTCGGCGGCGGCATGGATCTAAAGCTGTGGGATCAGGCCGATTTGCGGGTATTTGAAGCCGACTACGAGTGGGGGCAACACAATTTTGCCAGCGCCGTGCCGACAGATGATAGCTCGTTGCGGCGCCCGGGATTCGAAGGCGTGCGCCTGACCACGGGCATTGTGTTCAAGTTTGGCGGAGCGCCGGAAGTCCCGGTGGCCGCAGCCTGCTCGGTGCAACCGGCTGACGTTATGGTCGGTGAACCGGTTCACGCCACCGTCACCGCAAGCAATTTTAACCCTAAGCACACGCTCACTTACACCTGGGCTAGCAGCGGCGGTAAGGTGGAAGGTAAGGACGCAAACGCCACCATCGACACCAACGGCGTCAGCGGCGGGAGTTACACCGCCACCGCCACCGTCACCGACCCGAAAGCGAAGAAAAATACCACCGCCAGTTGCACCGCCAATTTTACGGTCAAGGAACCACCCAAGAATCCGCCGCAGATTTCCTGCTCAGCTAGCCCGTCTTCGTTGCAGGCCGGGGGCACGGCGACCATCAGCTGCACTTGCACCAGTCCGGATAACGTCCCCGTCACCGTGGGCGGATGGACCGCGAGCGCAGGTAGCATCTCCGGGAGTGGAAGCACCGGCACCTTGAACACCACCGGAGCTTCGGCTGGACCCATCACCATCAATGCCACATGCACCGATTCGCGCGGCTTGACAGCCTCGACTTCGAGTTCGGTGAACGTGGAAAATCCGCCACCGCCACCGCCGCCGCAAGCTGCCAAGGTGAACGAGTGCGAATACCCGAATGAAAAGAAGCCCTGGCGCGTCGACAACACTTGCAAGGCTGAATTGGACGATGTTGCACTGAAGCTGCAGCAGGATCCGGATGCCAAGCTGGTGGTCGTCGGCAATTCCGAGCCTAAGGAAAAGCGTAAGAATCTGGCGGGCGAGCGCGCCCTCAACGTCAAAGCGTACATCTCGGGAGGCGAGGCGAAACAGAACATCGACGCCAGCCGTATCGAGGCCCGTACCGGAAACGCAGGAACCAAGACCTCGGAACAATGGATCGTTCCGGCGGGCGCTACCTTCCCCGAGGCTGGCACTACGACGCCAGTCGATGAGAAAAAGGTGAAGGCGGTTCCGGATCATCCGAAGGCGATGGCGAAGAAGAAAATGGCGAAGAAGGCGCAATAAGCGATAAATCGACAACCCTGCGCCGGGCGGGACGCCCGGCGCTCTAACTTACATTCGAGGCCGCTGGGCTTTCTGCCAGCGGCCTTTGTTTGTTTCTTTCCATTTTTCGCCGCGCTCACGAGAAGCGTGCGCGCTGGCGCGGGGCGCAGCCCAGCGAGGGCGCCGATAGCCAAGTTCCCGCCGAACTGACGGCACCGCTGCCAGCGCTACGTCCTTAGAACATCTCCTGACGGGGGTTGGATAGCTCCTTAACCATTGACTTACGACCCAAAATGAAACCCGGAGCTTGTGGCCACTGGCGTGCACCGTCATTTTAACTTCATCTACCCGGGGCAGTTCGGCCAGTCGCGAGATTCAAAGGATTATTAATTTTCAATCTTAGCTTGCCCACCGGCGCACGCGTGTTTCTTGCAAACAGAGGAGCGCCAATCATGTCCAGCCTGAAATGTGTGGAAAGCTGTCTCAATTGCCATTTGCGCTCGCGGAATTTCTTCTGCGATCTCTCTCCCGAATCGATCGAGGATTTTAACCGCATCAAGCACGCTGCCGTTTTCCCGGAGCACGCGGTCGTGCTGGTGGAGGGCCAGAATCCCTGGGGCGTGTTTATTCTTTGCCAGGGCAAAGCCAAGCTTTCGACGACCTCGCGCGACGGGAAAACGTTGATTATCCGGATCGCGGAGGCGGGTGAAATTTTGGGCTTGCACGCCGTGATTACCGGCGGTCCATATGAACTGACGGTCGAGACTATGCAACCCTGCCAGCTGAACTTTGTGGGGCGTGAAGATATGCGGCGTTTCCTGAAGGACCACGGCGATGCCTCACTCCGGGCCACGGAGCACTTGGCCCGCGATTGCTCGGATGCCTACGGCGTGGTGCGGACCATCGGATTGTCGCACTCCGTGTCAGAAAGGTTTGCCCGGTTCCTGCTCGAAACCGCCGCCGACGGCGAGGTCAGTAACGGAAGCGTGCGCGTGCGCCTGGCGATGACGCATGAAGAAATATCCCAACTGGTCGGCACCAGCCGGGAAACCATCACCCGCCTGCTTTCCGAATTCCGTCGCAACGAGTTCGCGGAACTCAGAGGCTCAACTCTGATCATCCACAATCGGCCCGCATTAAAGAACCTGGTCGGAGCTTAACCATCGCCCCAAAGTAAACGCCGGCGGAGGTGGGGAATTCTCGGAGCTCTTGTTCGAAAGAACCCAACCGATACTACGTAACCCTTCATCCGCAAGCGTCTTATTCTCCATTTCGATCACCGGTCGACGGCGAGCGCGTCGGGCTGGTCGCCCGGGGTGTGGATTGTTTGGGGGCGCGGTTCTAGAATGTTCTCCATGAGCGTGAGCGTGGGTGTGAGCCGGAGCCTAAGCCTAAGCCTAAGCCTGAGGAAGACCCGCTTCAATCGCGGCGGTGCTGGTCTTCGCGCTGGGCTTGGGCTCGGCGCGAGCGAGTTGGGCTGAGGATGACGATGAAGGTCCAATGTCGAATTTGCGCTTCGTGATCGTCAAGGATTTCAATAACAAACCGGTTAGAAATGCGGCGGTCGTGTTGCACCCAATCAATAAGAAAGGCACGCAGTCGAAGGGCGGACTTGAACTGAAGACCGACGGCGACGGACAAACTAATATTGACGGCATTCCATACGGCTCGCTGCGCATACAGGTGCTCGCACCGGGCTTTCAGACTTTTGGCCAGGATTACAGGATCGACAAACCGGAGCTCGTAATCACTGTGAGAATGAAGCGTCCGGGGCAACAATACTCGAGCTATGAAAATCCGTCACAGGGGAGAAAGCCTGACGACACGAAAGCGCCACAGCCCGCAGCCGGCCAGAAGCCTCAAGATTCGAAGCCGCAATGACATAGCGGTTGCCGCCGGGGCGGGCCGCTGCTCTCGCCGGGTTCGGAATCTGAATGCAGTGTGCTCGGCCCTGATGTCAAATCAGTCTCCGGAGAAAGCTTGTGATGAAAAACCTGGTGATGAAAAACCTTGTCCTCCTCATCTTCGCGTTATTACTCGTGCTCGGTCTGGCCGCTGCACAAGATGAGGGGCCATTATCGAGTTTGCACTTTGTCGTAATTCGGGATTCCGATGGAAAGCCAGTGCGGAATGCCGAGGTAGTTCTCCACCCCGTAAACCGCAAAGGCAAGCAGACGCACGGTGAAATGGAATTGAAGACGGACGCCGAGGGAAAAACCAGCGTGGATGCAATTCCGTACGGTCCGCTCAGCGTGGAGGTTATGGCCCCGCACTTCCAGACCTTTGGCGAGGATTACGAGGTCAATAAGCCGGTAATGGAGGTTTCGGTCAAACTGAAACGTCCGGGCGAACAGTACTCCATCTACGACAATCACGACGACAAGAAGCCGCAATAAGCGGGACGTGACAGGTCGCGGCGGGTGGCCTACAATCGCCTGCCATGGGGCTGCAGGAACTCACCGTCGAGCGCTACGAAGGAGTGGCCGAGGACCAGCGCATTCTGCTGCTCCGCGGTCCGATCACGGCGGAAACGGCGGCGCAATTCGAGCAGGCGGTGCGACTGGAGAACGCGGATACCATGATTCTGGATTTGTCGGATGTGCCATACATCGATTCCGTGGGATTGGGCTCACTGGTCGCAGCCTGCGTTTCGCACCAGAAAACCGGGCGCTATCTGGTGCTGACGGGCATGAAGCCGCGGGTGCTCAAGATCATGGAAATCACCAAAGTGAATGACTTCTTCGTGACCTTTGGGACGACGTGGGAAGCTGTGGAAGCACTGGCCAACACGGGGACCGCATGACATATCACCCTGCTTGCTGAACTGCACTTTCCGAATCGGGGCGCGGTTTCGCGCCATCTAAACGGCATTGCATCCCGGTAACTGCGCGCCTATGGATCTGCTTTACCGTTACTCGAAACAATATTGGAAGCTTTTCCTGGCGGCTCTTTTCCTGGCCGCGACCAATCAGATTTTCTCGCTTCTCGACCCCCTGATTTTCCGCCATGTCATCGACACCTACGCCACTAAGCCGCACCAGTACACGCAAGCCCAATTTATTCGTGGGGCCGGGCTTTTGCTGCTGGCAGCGGTGGGCGTGGCCTTTGTCTCCCGGGTGGCCAAGAATTTCCAGGATTATTTCGTCAATGTCATCGTGCAGCGGCTCGGCGCGAAAATGTATTCCGACGGCATCCGCCATTCGCTGGATTTGCCCTACCAGGTATTCGAGGATCAGAGAAGCGGCGAAACTCTGGGCAAACTGCAGAAAGTCCGCAGCGACGTGGAGCGTTTTATTACCGCTGCCATCAACGTCATTTTTACCTCGCTGATCGGCGTCGTCTTCGTCATGGTCTATGCCTTTTTTGTGCATTGGTCCATCGCTCCGATGTTCCTGATCACCGTTCCGCTGCTCGGAATTATCAGCTCGGTGCTGAGCAAACGGATCAAGATCATGCAGAAGACGATCGTTGCCGAGACCACCGCCCTGGCCGGTTCCACGACCGAATCGCTGCGCAACATCGAGCTCGTGAAAAGTCTCGGACTGGCCCATCAGGAAGTGGGCAGGCTCAACGGGATCACGGATAAAATTCTCAAGCTCGAACTGAAGAAAGTGAAGTATCTGCGGAGCCTGAGTTTTATTCAGGGCACGGCGGTGAATACGCTGCGCACCAGCATCCTGTTTTTCATGCTCTATCTCATCTTTCGCCAGGAGATCCAAATCGGTCAGTTTTTTGCCCTGATGATTTATTCGTTTTTCATTTTTACCCCCTTGCAGGAGTTGGGGAACGTCATCAATATTTATCGGGAGACGGAAGTGTCGCTGCAAAACTTCCAGCAGATTCTGGACACGCCCCGCGATCCCCGGCCGGACGCTCCGGAAGCGGTGGATGAACTGATGACGCTGCAATTCGAGCGCGTCAGTTTTCAGCATCAGAGCTCCTCCTGCCTGGCCCTGGATGAGATCGGATTCAGCGCGGCACGGGGCGACACGCTAGCGTTTGTGGGGCCGTCGGGATCGGGGAAGTCGACGCTGGTGAAGCTGCTGGTGGGGCTGTACGCGCCGAAAAGCGGCGAAATTCTTTACAACGGGATTCCATCGCAGCGCGTCGATCTCGATGTGCTTCGCGAAAAAATTGGCTTCGTCACTCAGGATACGCAGCTATTCTCGGGCTCGATCCGGGAGAATCTTCTGTTCGTGAACCCCGGCGCCAGCGACGCGGAATGCATGCGAGTGTTGCAGCAAGCCGCGGCCCACAGCCTCCTCTCGCGCGCCGATCGCGGTTTGGATACGCTGATTGGCGAAGGTGGGGTGAAGGTTTCAGGCGGCGAAAAGCAGAGGCTCTCTATCGCGCGGGCGTTGTTGCGACACCCCCAATTGCTGGTGTTCGACGAGGCCACGTCTTCCCTCGATTCCTTGACCGAAGAAGAAATCAGCCGCACGATTCGAGAAGTTGCCACCAATCAGGAGGCGATTACGATTCTGATCGCGCATCGCCTCTCCACCATCATGCATGCCGACCGCATCTACGTGCTGGAGCGCGGGCACATTGTTGAATTTGGACGGCACGCTGAACTGCTGGAGCAGAAAGGGCTTTATTACGCGATGTGGCGGCAACAGGTGGGTGAGCGGGAGGCTGTGGCGCTGGGAAAGTAGGTGCGGCCGAGACATCTCTTCTAGTTTAAGGCAGAGGCTTCAGGCGGCCAGAGTCTCGATCGCCTGCACGGATTCGAGCGGTAGCTCAATATCGCGGCTGGCCAAATCCTCTCGCATGTGTGTCTCCTTGGATGTCCCGGTCAGAGGCAGCATTCCGATGGAGCGGGCGAAGCTGAAAATGATCTGTGCCGGAGTTGTCCCAGCCTTTGCCGCTGGTGCGCTTATAGCGAGACTGGCAATAAGAGGGTGGGTCAGAACCTCCTGATTCGCGGTGAGCAGCGAAAACGCCTGATAGACAATTTTGCGCTTGCGGCAGAACTCACGCACGGCGCGATCCCAGCCCAAGCGGGCATAGCAGCGGTTCTGCACAAACGCGGGCATCTCGGTTCCGCCGGCGGCCATCTGTTCGAGATGCCGCAAGGAGGCGTTGCTGACTCCGAGAAAACGCGTTCGGCCGGCATTCCGCTCCAGACGCATGGCGTCCCACACTTCGATGTCATCATCGGTCCAGTCGCTGCCAGAGGAAGGGCCGTGCAGCACGTAGCTGTCAACGTGATCGGTGGCAAGATGTTGCAAGGAACTGGCCATGGACTGCGCGACTTGAACCGAGAGCGCGGCGTTGGGATCGTAAGGCAGACGATGGTCCTGTCCGCGCCGATAAGTGAACTTGGTTTGCAGAAACAGGTCGCCGCGGGTGACCACACCGCCGCGATAAGCGGCGGCCAAGCCCTGACCAACTCCTTCTTCAAAATAATGACGGCGCTGGTTAGCCGTGTCGATGGCCCGAAAGCCGGTGCGCATAGCCAGTTCCGTAAGTGCCGGCGTACGGTCTTCCTTCCAGGCGGTGCCATAGAGGAATTCGGGAAGCGGAGTGGACGGGTGGGTGACCATCGGGTTTCACTAGGCGATTACCGGGATGTGGCTGACTCCCCTGGTGCCAAACACCCGACGGTATCGCTCGCTTTCCTCCGGCGGCCCGACCGCTTTCCGGTAGTTGTCGGAAAGTTTCACCGCCGGGCGTCCCTCGACGGTGGAGACCTTGCAGATCAAACTGATGGGATCAAAGTCAGTGCCGTCCGCGGGATCGCAGCCGCGAAAATCGTTGGTCAACAATGTTCCCCAGCCCGCGCTGAAGCGAATACGGCGTCCGGGAGTCCACTTTCTGGCATCCTCGAAGTCGGCAGCGGTTCGGAAATCGGCGGAAGCGGCAGGGCTCGCAATCGCGCCTCCGAAATAGGCGTGGAGACCGAGGATGTCATCGACGTCCAACGCGTCCGAAGCGATGATGAGTTTCTCTCGCGGGTCGCGGCCGCGCCCCTGGAGCCAGGCAATATATTCGTCGCCGGCAACGTACGGATTCTTACTGTCGATGCGTTGGCCCGTCCAGTCGGCCGCCCAATCGGGAGCGTCGTCGAGGAATTGGGTCGTGCCGAAAGTATCGGGGAGCATAATCTTCAAAGCGCCGCTGTAGGTGGCTTGCCACAATTCGAGCACCTGATACTGGGAGGCCTTCAGAGCCTCGTCGTCGTCAAGCGGCGCCAGGGCGGCGAGCACCATCGGGATTTCATGGGCGTTGGTTCCAATCGCCTCCAGATCGTGCTTGTAGGCGAGGAAGGCGTTCGAGGTTCCGGTGAACGCGGCGCCCAGGTTCGAGGCCATGGCATTGACCACGTATTCCTGCCATAGAAAACTGTGGCGGCGTCGGGTTCCGAAATCCGCGACGGCCAGTCCGGGAACACCACGCAAACGCTCGATCTTGCTCCATAATTTTGTTTTGGCCCGGGCGTAGAGAATGTCGAGGCCGAATTCGCGCAGCTTTTTCATGGCAGACCGGGTCTTCAACTCGTCCAGGATGGAAAGAGCATACAACTCCCACATCGTGGTTTCGGCCCACAAGCCATCGAAGGAGAGATGGAACTGTCCGTCGCGGACGGAGAGGTCGTAGTCCGACAAACGAAAATCGCGCTCCAGCCACTCCAGAAAAGCGGGTTCGAAGATGCCGCGTCGCCCATAGAAAGTATTGCCCGCGAGCCATACGAGCTCCGATTTTCTAAACTGGAGGCGGCGAGCGTGTTCCATCTGGTGGGTCAGTTCTTCGCGGGAGAACATATCGGCGAGTCGCACCGAAGTGGTGCGGTTGAACAAGGAAAACGATACCTGGGTATTGGGGTACTGTTTCCAGATGAATTGCAGCATCAGCAATTTATAGAAATCAGTGTCGAGCAGCGAGCGCGTAACGGGATCGAGTTCCCAATTGTGGTTGTGCGCCCGCTCGGCGAAGTTAACGATCATTCTTGGCTTTCTCTTTACAACCTGGGTTTACGTCTCTCGGCTCGGGGAGTCGCTTTCGACTGCCTTTACTATCCTCTGGGACGCTTCCGGGAAAATCAACCCTGGTTGCCGGGTAGTTACCGGAAGGATGCCTTTGCGAGTGGGGCAATGCTGACTTGGGCGCGGCAAACACGGTAGTATGAATCTCCGAATGAAACTGCCCCGGCTCCCCCTAGTTTCCCGAAGTTGCTCTTCTTTCTTGCTGGCCGTCGGTCCCGCGCACGGCGGGTGGGCGCTTTCGGCCCGGGCCGTGCATGCGCTGGTGGTTGGGATTTTGCCAGCGATGTTCCTGTTGCTGCGCTCCACTCGCGAGGAGGCCTACAACGTCCTTTGGGCGCTGGTATTTGGTTTTGCCACGCTCAATATTTTGGGCTTGGGCGCGCGCCGCTTCGAGCAGGAAAAAGGTGGCCTGAACTTTGGCGAAATGCTGGCCATTATGGTGGTGCTGGTTTCCATCGGTCTGCTTTGCTGGGAGATGCTGTATCTCTTTCACATCCTGCCATTTCGGGTTGCGCCGCAGTGAACTCGGTTGCGGTATGATCGCGGAGTGAGCAAACGCCATTCCAATATTCGGGACTCGAGTTTCGACGTAACTTGTCCCTGCTGTGGAGCGGTCCTGAGGATCGACCAAGCCACCCGCGGCGTAATCTCCCATACCGCACCGGTGAAGCCGAAAACCTTTAACGATATGGAAGAGGCGGCGCGAGCCATGAAGGAGCAAGACAATCGACGCGATTCGATCTTCCGCCAATCGATGGAAGCGCAAAAGCACTCCGCGGAACTGCTGGAAAAAAAGTTTCAGGAGGCTGTGAAGAAAGCCAAGGAAACGCCGGATACGGGTCGGCCCATCCGGGATTTTGATCTCGACTGAGTCTTCCCTTGGCCCCCTGGGACGCTGAGTAGGCCGTGAAAAGCGAAATTTGATGAGCGTTCCTCTTCTTCTGGGGCACCGCGGGGCGCGCGCCGCACGCCAGTTTCCGGAGAACACATTGGCATCTTTCGAGCTTTGCCTGCAACATGGCTGCGACGGGTTCGAGTTCGATGTGCGCCGTTCTGCGGACGAGCAGCCTGTCATTTGCCACGATGCGACGAGCGGAGGTCGGTCGATTGCGCGAACCCCCGCGGCCGACCTGGTGACGAACTCTGTTGCGAACTCGCCATTGCCGCTTCTGGGTGATGTTCTACGGCAGTTCGCGCATCGCGCCTTCCTCGATATCGAGTTGAAGGTTCCGGGGTTGGAGACGCGAACGCTGGTGGAATTATGCCAGCTTCCCCCGCAAAAAGGATATTTGGTTTCCTCCTTTCTCGACGAAGTCCTGACTGCGATCCACACTCTTGATCCCGCGATCCCTCTGGGATTTCTGTGTGAGTCGCGGGACAAGCTACAAGCTTGGCGGGAAGCTCCAGCGGAGTGGATCGTTCCGCACTTCAAACTCGTTGACCGCGACCTGATCGAGCTCGTTCACGCGGCAGGGAAGAGGATCATGGTCTGGACCGTGAATGAACCGAGGCGAATGAATGAATTCGCCGAGTGGGCCGTTGACGCCATCATCTCGGACGACACAGACTTGCTGGTTCGTTCGCTTCGCTAGGGACGGCCGTCAGGCGGCGCCTCGCTAGTCGGGCGCCGCCATTGCTCGTCTTCCGCTCGTCAATTACATTGATCTGAATTACATTGATCTGAATGTCCACCACTGGCGAAAGATTTGAGCGGGCGGTTCAGATCATGGCGCGGTTGAGAGCTCCGGGCGGCTGCCCCTGGGATCGAGAGCAGACTTACGACACCATCAAGCCCTATACCCTGGAGGAGACCTACGAGGTCCTGGAAGCGATTGAGAATCGGGATTGGGACGAACTCACCGGCGAATTGGGCGACCTCCTGTTGCAGGTACTTTTTTATTCGCAAATGGCGAGCGAAGAAGGGCGGTTTTCGGTGGACGACGTGCTGGACCGTCTGGCCAATAAACTGATCGATCGGCATCCGCACGTTTTTGGCGACGCTCAAGCCGATACTCCCGCCGAAGTGCTGCGCAACTGGGAAAAGTTGAAGGCGCTGGAGAAAGCAAAAGCAAAAGCAAAAGAGAACAAACCGCAGCTTGACGCCTCCCTACTTGGAGGAGTTTCAGCCAAGATGCCGGCTCTGATGGAGGCTTACAAACTCAGCTCCCGCGCCTCCCATGCCGGTTTTGACTGGCCGGACGTGGAAGGGCTTTTTGCCAAGCTCGACGAAGAGACGCTTGAACTTCGGCAAGAGTTGAAGGGTATTACGCTCGACGGTTCGCCAGCCGGCGGGATTGCAGGGTCGGGAAAGCCGCAGCTCAAGCCGGAAGAGCGCGAGCGTCTGGAAGATGAAGTGGGAGATTTGTTTTTTGTCCTCGTGAACATCGCGCGCTACTTGTCGCTGGATCCGGAGTCGGCGTTGCGCAGAAGCAATCGAAAATTCAGGCGTCGCTTTCAGTGCATGGAGGAGAGCCTGCGCGCCACCGGACGGACGCCGCAACAGGCTTCCATGGACGAACTGGAAAGCCTATGGCAGCAAGCGAAGCAACAGGAAAAATGGCGTGAAGTGAAATTCGATCACCGCCGCGATACGATCCGAAATGCGAAGCGCTGGAGGAGATGCAAGCCTGCTTCGCGCTGCAGAAAGAAGTATGGGAGTTTTCAGATGCGGACCTGATTCCGGTGCGTATGTTTGTTGTGGCAGCGAAGATCGGCGGGCAGGTGATTGGGGCATTCGTTCGGGCTGGCGAAGGCGGGAGATCAACTGGTTGGTTTTGCGCTGGCAGTCCCGGGAGTACGGAACGGGCATAGCTACTTGCACTCGCAGATGCTGGCGGTTGCTGAACCCTACCGCGACGGTGGGCTGGGACGTCGAATGAAACTTTACCAGCGTGAAGAGGCCCTGGCGCGGGGTTTTGACGTTGATGGAGTGGACCTTTGATCCCCTGGAGATCAAGAACGCGTATTTCAATATACGAGAGGCTGGGAGCGATCGCACGGCGCTACAAGTTAATCAGTACGGGTAACGTCGTCTCCACTGCAGGGTGGTTTGCCCACGGATCGCCTGGTGGCGGAGTGGTGGATGACGTCGAAGCGGGTCGAGGCGGCATTGCAGGATGCCGGGCCCTCCAGTGTCGATTGCCCGCGGCGCATTCGAGGTGCCGGCGGAGATTTACAGCTGGAAAAAAGAAGCGGCGACCAGAGGCCGCGCCCTGTCTTTGCAGCAGAGCAACCGGGAGCGCTTCCAGAGCGCGTTTGCCGAGGGACTCAGCGTTCTTGATTATGAAACCGATGGCCAGGGAAATGGCCACTTTTTGCTCGGCGAGTGGGACGAGGCGTGGAGGTACTGAGCACTCTTCCGCCGCGCCCATAGCCCTTAGGTCAACCGATGTTCAGAAGCGGATTTACCGGAGGCTCGCTCGAAGGCTCATGATGACTGCCGAAGTCCGACAAGCGAGCCGAACCTACGCTGTGATGCAAAGTGTTCTGCTTTGTATTTTTGTAGGCGCGGTTTTCCTTGCTCCCGGCACGCCGCTCTTGTTTGCCGGCAGGATTTGGAAGGCGGTGGGGAATGCCTTCTGCCTGGCGGGACTCGTCTTGCTATTCGAAGGAATTCGTAGACTGGGGCGCGCGATTCAGGTCGATCCCGCGCCCCGGCCCGAGGCCACGCTAGTCACGACTGGAGTTTACCGCTGGTTTCGTCATCCCATTTATACTGCGATCGTTATTGTTGTGCTGGGTCTTTTCTTGCGCCAGGCGTCCCTTGCCGTGGGCATCGCGACTTGCCTGGTGATCACGTTTCTCATCGTCAAAGTACGGTTCGAAGAAAAATTGCTTATGGCCAGGTATCCCGGGTATTCGGAGTACAAGAAGCGAAGCTGGGGTCTTATTCCATGGCCCCATTTCACAAAGTAGGTCTGGATTGACGCCAAACGAGCTGACGCCCTCATGAAAATAGAATCCATAACGCTGCGGGAACTTCAAATGCCGCTCGTGCATTTTTTTGAGACGAGCTTTGGCCGAATCTACAGCCGCCGCATTCTGCTCGTCAGCGTGGAGGCGGATGGGGTGCGGGGGTGGGGCGAATGCGTTGCCGGCGAAGATCCATTTTATAGCCCCGAGTGGACGGAAACCGCGTGGCCGACCATCCGCCATTATTTGGCGCCCCTGTTGCTGCAAGGCCCGCTTGATGCGGGCCGCGATTGTGCGGCGCGGTTTGCCCGCGTCCGCGGTCATCGCATGTCGAAGGCGGCTCTCGAAAACGCGGTGTGGGACGCCGAGGCCCGTCAGAAACAAAAACCGCTGTGGAAATTACTGGGTGGTTCGCGGCCCGAGATTCCATGCGGGGTTTCCATCGGCATTCAGGATTCGCCGGAACAACTCCTGGAGAAGATCGAAACGGAGTTGGCGGCCGGATACCGGCGGATCAAAATCAAGGTGAAACCGGGATGGGATCTGAACGTCCTCGAAAAAATTCGCGCACGCTGGTCGAATATCGTGCTCAGCGTGGATGCGAATTCCGCCTACACGCTGGACCAGATCGAACACTTGCGCGCCTTCGATGCTTTCAACCTGCTCATGATCGAGCAACCCCTGTGGAACGACGAAATCTATCTTCATGCGCGCCTGCAGAAGGCGCTTCGAACCGCGATTTGTCTCGACGAGTCGATTCTCCACGCGCGCGATGCCGACTTCGCCCTGGAAATCGGCGCCTGCCGAATTATCAACATCAAAGTGGGACGCGTAGGTGGTTTCAGTGAAGCGAAAAAAGTGCATGATGTCGCGCTCCGGCATGACGTTCCAGTCTGGTGCGGCGGCATGCTGGAATCGGGCGTGGGGCGAGCGCACAATATCGCGTTATCGACGCTGGAGAATTTTCGCTTGCCCGGAGATGTGTCGGCTTCGAAGCGTTATTGGAAAGAGGACATCATTGAGCCGGAGGTAAAGGTGCGGCGTGGACGGGATGATTGCGATTAGCGATGCCCCGGCACCGGCTATCAGGTGCGGGAAGACCTCGTCAAGAGATTCACCGTGCGGGAGGAGACGTTTCACTCCGGAAGCTCGAAGCTTGAGCGGGGCGACCCATGCCAGCACGAGCGTCCAGGGCTTTGCTCAATTCTTGTTTCCGTAAGTTTCTTTCAGCGATTCTTGCTTCAACGATTCTCCCTCGAGATAGTGCTACCGCCTGGGTGAAGGTCAGGTTTGACGGAACCGGTTTAAAGTCACTGAAAATTTCCTTGGAGTCGATGGTGAGGCTCTTGAAGAGCAGAAGTTTGCCGGTGAAGTTCAAGGTCAGGCTGGACATCGCCCAGAGATTTTCCATGACCTCCTGCTGTTGAACCAGAAAACGGCCGCCGGGGTTGAGGTGACCGAGGATTCCCCATCCGAAGCTGACCTCCTTGAAAAGCGTGCCGTCGATGCTGGCCAGCCTATTACGGACCGGATCCACCAGGACATAGCCCTGCATGCCAGTGAGAACCTCCTCTACCCGCGTAGGCGGCTGGTAGTTCGGATTGGGCCGGAACTTCAGTTTGACCAGAGGCGCGCCCGCCCGGCCCATGACTGCCGAGCCCATTTCTTCTCCGGCGTTCTCGTAGAGGAAGGCCTCGGGAAGCGCGCGCATGATGCGCATGGAATGATCTGCGTTCGCGCGCTCTTGTTCGTGTTTTCTCTTTAGTTCCTCAGGATGATCGATGAAACGTTTTACCCGCTCTTGTTCAGCGCGGCGCTGCTCCTCTGTTAACGGTATCCCGTTGTTGGCGACGATTAATCCCAGGGTAGCTTCCTGGGTCTCAATATAGATTCGCGTGGTGGACTCGTTTGCGGAAGTCTTGGTGCCACGAAAACGCAAGTGAGTGGTTTCATCGTTGGCGGCCTTGATTTCATTCGCCACCGCTTTGCGCACCAGGTCCGCTGGATCGTGATAAGAAGAAACGCTGGAGTTCTGTCCGGCCAGGGTAGACGCCACCAGCAATAGAAGCCAGGCGCCACTGTGGCGGAAGCTGCGGGAGTTGAAGCTAAAACTAAGTCTAAGTCTAAGTCTAACGACCGATACGTTGCGGAATCTGATCATTGGCATGGGCCCAGGCAAGTGCTCCCTTTGGACGATGGTAACAAATCGAAGGTTGCATCACCGGATGGGCGCGAGGAGGCTACCGTAAGTTAATGATGCGGAATGCTTTCCGTCTATCGTAACAAGCCGCAACCGGGCAGAATGATTTACAATCGGTTCATTCGCGGCGTGTAGAGCGCGAGTGCACAGGGAGGCCAACGCATGGATGCTCCGCAGACGGGGGAGTTTGCCCACATCGGCAAGTCGGTCGTGATCAAAGGAGAGCTATCGGGATCCGAGGATCTGTACGTCGATGGCAACGTCGAAGGAAAAATTGAATTGCGCAATCATAGTCTGACGGTCGGCCCGAACGGCAATGTTAAAGCCGATGTCACCGCCAAGTCGGTGGTGATTCAGGGTAAGCTGGATGGCAGCGTTCTGGCGTCGGACCGGGTGGAGTTGCGCAAGACGGCCGCGGTTACCGGCGACTTGACGACGCAGCGCATCGCGATTGAAGAGGGAGCCTTCCTGAAAGGCAAAGTCGATATTCAGAAGGAAGCCGGAAAGGCTACGGGGTCTGTATCTTAATGGGAAGTGGCACGCCGGGGCGACCGGGCGCAATTATCGATGGCAATGGCATCTGTTTCTGACACCGTAATGAAATTTTTTCGGAGTTCCTCCCACTCTGCGGCTCCCCCAACCGCGCAGAAGCTGAGCCGCCGCTCCAGCGGCATGGGGGAAATCTCACGGTTGCTGAACTCCCAGGAAGGTCTGTGCGTGCTCGACATGGGCGCCACGTCCGCCAATAATATTCGTCTGTTTACCAACAAGGGGCACAAGAATTACAGCGAGGACTTGTTGCGGTCATCGCTAGACCCCGCGCTTCAGGTGCAGGACGCCGACGGCAAGCAGGTGCTCGACAGCAAGAGGTTTTTCGAGGAAAACCTGTTATACGCGAATGCCCAATTCGACGTGGTTCTGTGCTGGAACCTTCCCGATTACATGGAAGAAAACTTGGTCAAGCCGACCATCGACCGCTTATGGTCGATGATGAAACCGGGCGGATTGCTGCTGGCCTTCTTTCACACCCGCGATGCCGGTCCGGACTCCACCTGCTATCGCTATCATGTCAGCGATAGCGACGTACTGGAAATGCAGGAAGTGAAGTTTGCCGCGCCCGGACGGCCGGACGCCGAAAAACAGTCGCCCCGGCTGCAACGCGTGTTTAACAACCGCCACATTGAAAATCTGTTTCGCGATTTTGCTTCCATCAAGTTCTTTTTGGCGAGAGATTCTATTCGGGAAGTATTAGTGGTGCGGTGAGGCCGATTCCACATGGGTTAGCCTTGAAGCCGAACCTCCGGGTTGCACGCGGCACAGGTCTTCTCATGCGACAACCGCGCCTTGTGAGCTTCCCGGTAGGCTTCCATTTCTTCTTTCTGATGCTTGCGTTTTGCCTTGTCCGAAAGCCGCGGCTTAACCTCGTTGCGGAACAGGAACGATGTCCACGCCGTGTGGGCACGGGTTTCGCGGGCCTTTAGTTTCTGCAGTTGGGGGCAATCCGACGCTCGCATCTCTTGATCATACTCGAAGCCACGAGCGGCCCAGACCCCGTTAGCCCGCGTCTCTCACAAATGGCTCATCTCTTGGTAGTATGTAGGGTCAGGCATCGGTTCCGCGCGACGTTTTCCCGCCAACCCCGCCAGGTCCGGAAGGAAGCAACGGTAACGGGCTCTTTCGTGTGCAGTGGAGCGCCGGTGCCTGGCTTTTCGTTTGCTTTTTCGAATTCGCAGGACGCGGCCCGCTTAGGCAGAACGCAGTTTGATTAGTGCCTACGACCACGCATTTCTGGATTCGATGCAAACCTTCTGGTCCGTGGCAGATCACTCTGCGAGGGCGCATTCCATTGTGACCAAACGACTTTATTACGACAGCCCCGAACTGGAATTCGATTCTGCCATCGAGACCGTCACTCCCGCTACCACCGGGCAACCTCGCCCTGCCGTCATCTTGAGTGAAACCGCGTTCTATCCCACCAGCGGCGGTCAGGTGCACGACACCGGCTGGCTTACGCTGGAAGGTGCCGGACGGCTGCGCGTCGCCGAAGTTGCCGATGCGGAAGACGGCCGCGTCTTGCACTACCTGGAAGCCGATGCGAAGTTGCCCATGGCCGGGGTCAGGGTTCGCGGCATCATTGATGGCGAGCGCCGCCGCGAACACATGCAGCAGCACTCGGGGCAGCATGTTCTCTCAGCCGCTTTTCTCGATCTTTACCAGATGCCGACGGTTTCCTTCCACATGAGCGACGACTATTGCTCCATCGATCTGGCCACACCCGCAATCAGCGCCGAGCAGATGGTGGGAGCTGAGAAGCGCGCCAATCAAATTGTCTTTGAGAACCGGTCGGTGGGCATACGCTATGTTTCGCGCGCCGATGCTGAACGACTCGGATTACGCAAACAGCCGGCGCCGGAGCGCGACGAGTTGCGCATTGTCGAGGTCCTGGGTTTCGATGTCTCGGCGTGTGGCGGAACCCATGTCAGCGCCAGCGGGCAAATTGGTTCCATTTTGCTGCGGAAAAGCGAAAAAACGCGGCAGGGCATTCGCGTGGAATTTGTCTGCGGTGACCGCGCCGTGCGCATGGCCCGCCGGGACTACGGCGCGCTGAGCGAGGCGAGCGCGCTGTTCTCGGCGAAACTCTGGGACGTGCCGGAACAAATCCGCAAGAGTATCGAAGAAAACAAGCTGCTGCGTAAGCAACGGGAAGATGCGCTCGATCAACTGGCAGGCCTAATGGCGGTGGCTGCACTGCGCGAGCAAGCCGATAAACCGGAGCGCAAAATCATCGTGAAAGTGTTTACCGATCAAGATATTGGTTTTGCAAAGTTATTTGCGCAAAAGGCGACACGAACCGCGATCCCGGCGATTGTGCTGTCGGCGAGCAGCGTCGAACCTCGCGGAGTCGTTTTTGCCCAGACTCCCGCCACGGCAAGCGCCGGTGGCTCGCCTCCCGATATGGGCGTATTGCTCAAACAAGTGCTGTCATCGGTGGGTGGCCGCGGCGGCGGCACTCGCGATTTCGCCCAGGGCGGAGTGCCGGCGGGCAGCGTGGTCAGTCTGGAACAGCTTTTGCGCGAGGCGGCGGGTACAATCGAGCGCTGATCACCGCGACGTGAAGCAGCGCCCGGCGCTTCGCATATACCGCCGCTCGGCGTCCGGCGCGCAGCGTCCCGCGTTTTTATCTGCAACGTATGCTGGAACCGCGACTCATACTCGTCAACCTTTTGATCAAGCTGGGCGTGGCCGCGGCTTTGTCGAGCGCATTGGTGCGCTCCAAGGAATTTAAGAGTCTCCTCTTCCGCGAGCAGCGCGCCACCCGTCATAAGATCTATCTCGCGCTGTGGATGGCGATCCCGATTGGTCTAGGCGTCTGGATTCGGTGCAGCGTTAAGAGCTTTTCCGCGGGTGATCTCTCGCTTGAAACCGCGCTCTTGCTGGGCGTGATCGGGGGACGTCTCGCGGGAGGTTTGGGTGGCGCGCTGATATCCCTCCCGGCGGTGCTTTACGGCGAATGGGCGAGCCTGCCTTTGAACGTATTCGCCGGAATTGTTGCCGGCCAGTTGCGCCAGGTGGCGCCCGAGCAGGAGGATATCTGGTCGTTCTCGCCCTTCATCGACCTTACCCTCTATCGCATGATTCGCCGCAATCTGCCGCGGCCTCGGGTGTTCGATTGGCAGGTCGCGTTCTTCGTCACCATCGTGGGGCTGCGCTTCCTGCAAACGGAAATCTGGCATTTTTTCCCCAACTCCATCTTCAGCCTGGAAAGTCCCGACCTGTGGATGCAAGGCGCCGCGGGAACTCTGAACGGCTACCTGGTGGAGAGCGCGATCTATCTCACGGTGGTCATGGTAGTGGGCACGGAACTGAAAATCTTCAACAGCGTCCGCATCCAGATCAAACTCGAGGAGCAGGAACGCCTGCTCTTGCAGGCACGCATGGCCGCGTTGCAGAATCAGATCAACCCTCATTTTCTCTTCAACACTCTGAACTCTATTTCCTCGCTCGTGCGCTTCGACCCGGACATGGCGCGGGAGATGATCCTGAAACTTGCCACCATCCTGCGACGCCTGTTGCACAGCACGGATTCCTTTATTCCGCTGCGTGAGGAAGTGGAATTTATCGACAACTATCTGGATATCGAAGTTGTGCGCTTTGGAAGGGACAAACTCAAAGTGGTCAAGGAACTCGATCCCGCCTCGCTCGAAGCCATGGTACCCAGCATGGTGCTGCAGCCGCTGGTGGAAAACTGTATCAAACACGGGCTTGCTCCGAAGGTCGAGGGCGGCAGCATCACGTTGCGCAGCCGCGTAATCAAGTCGCGCCTGGTGGTGGAGGTGGAAGATGATGGCGTGGGCATGGAAGCGACCCCGGAGTCGGCTCGCGAAAGCGAGCCCTCGCAGGGCGCGGCGGGCATGGGAATCGGCATGGCCAATGTCGCCGAGCGCCTCAAAGTGCTATACGGCGATACTGCCAGGATGATGATCGAGCGGCGCGAAGGTGGCGGCACGTTGATTCGCTTGCGGCTACCCATCCTGCCCAACACGGAAGAGCTTATGACGACTTCCGCGATTGCCCCAGCACCTTTTGGTAAAAACCTTCGTAAAGCGGAATAATCTTGCTGGAGCAATATTTTGCCTGGGCGGCGGCCCGGGCCCGCTTGGCCATGCTGCGCAGGGCTGATTCGTCGCCCAGCAATTCGATGGCGTAGCGCGCCATTGTTTCCACATCACCGACGTCCGCCATGAATCCATTCACGCCATGCTCGATTACTTCCGGCACGCCCCCCGTGCGCGTGGCAATGGGGACGACCTCGCAAGCCATGCCTTCGAGTGCCGCCAGCCCGAAGGATTCCAGTTCGCTCGGCATTAGCATCACATCGGCCATCGCCAGTTTTTCCCGTATCTGATCCTGCTTGCCAAGAAAAGACACATGTTCATGAATGCCTTTTTGCACCGCGAGCCACTCCGCTTGCGAACGATCCGGACCATCTCCGATCAGTAGCAGCCTGGAGGGAATCTTTTTATGCACGCGGTCGAAGATTTCGATGACATCCAGAACCCGCTTAACCGGCCGAAAGTTTGAAAGATGGACCAGTAACCGTTCATCATCCGATGCATATTCGGAGCGTTTTTCCAGCCACTCCGGCTTGCGCACGTAGTCATCGCAGTTCACGAAGTTGGGAATGACTTCGATGTGGTTCTTGATGTCGAAAATATTGAGCGTACGGTTGCGCAGGTACTGCGAGATCGCAGTCACTCCGTCGCTCTGCTCGATGGAATAACGCGTAATAGGAAGATAGGATCGGTCGAGCCCGACGAGCGTGATGTCGGTGCCATGCAAAGTGGTGACGAATGGCAGATGGCGCCGCGGAGGAGTGGCCGCCAGCATCTGCTTCGCGAGCATAGCGCTTACCGAATGCGGGATCGCGTAATGCACGTGCAGCAAATCGAGCTCGTACAATTGGGAAACCTCGGCCATGCGCGTGGCTAGGGCCAGATCGTAGGGAGGATATTCAAACAGGGGATAGCGGGTGACCTCGACCTCGTGATAATGAATGTTCGGTTCCGGA
Source organism: uncultured Acidobacteriaceae bacterium (assembly GCA_963746205.1). GTDB lineage: Bacteria > Acidobacteriota > Terriglobia > Terriglobales > Acidobacteriaceae > Acidiflorens. Next base: position 35,105 of record CAVVAP010000019.1, read on the forward strand.
CCGGTGAGGCGAATGGGCTGCGAATAAGAAATGAAATGAATTTCGTGGCCCCGGCGGGCGAGCTCCAGTCCGAGCTCGGTAGCGACCACTCCGCTGCCCCCGTAGGTTGGATAACAAGTGATGCCAATCTTCATGCGTCTTCCACGATACCAGTCATTGGATTCGCAGTTCGCCCCTGGGGTGCAGAAGGGATTTTTCCCCGCAAACCGTCAGGCCTGGAAACGAATTCCGCCCCGACATTAACTTGTATTAATTGACAATAATAAAATAACAAGTAATAATTAGACATCTTTAGCCCGTAAGCCGCACCTTTGCGTCGGAAATCATGATGACTACAGCGATTTCTGGCTCGCCAGCCACCGTTCCCCGTATGAGATTGGCCGACGAGGTTTGGATTGCGACGCTCATGCTTCACCAGCTTTACCCCGAGCGCTCCGATTTCGCGATTGAAGAAATTGTCGAGTTTGCTCGATCGGCGAAAGAGCTCAGAGCGCTCGGCCCACTTCGCGCCGGCTTTTACGTGCATGTGGTGCAGCACTGCGTTGCCAATCGGCCTCCCAGTCCAGGCCGTTACCGGATGCTGCTCGAAACCTCTCCCGGCCGGCGCCGGCTATTTCGCATGGGAGATGGTTATCACCCTCAAAGGGAAGGTGGGAAGATTTCACCCAGGCCGGAGGATCTCCCGGAAAACTGGTTTCGAGGGATTCTCGCTTGGTATCGGGACTGGTGCGCCAGCGCCGCGGGGCGAACGGTCGAAAGCGATCCATTGCTGGCTCTTCGCGGATCGGGAAAAGCTCTTTGGGCTGACGAGCACGCTGACAACTATGTGCGGCGCTTGCGCGAAGGCTGGGAATGAGCCGCGTTTTCTGGGATACGAATTTATTCATTTATCTCTTCGAGGACTACGGGTCGCTCTCGAAGACTGTTGCACAAATGCGTTCCCGGATGTTGGAGCGTCAAGATCAACTGCTCACTTCGACGCTGACCCTGGGCGAGATACTGGTCAAACCAACCGAACGGCAGGACACTGACCTCTGCCGAAAGTACGAGCAAGCAATTTCAAGCGCGGCAACATTGATTGCTTTCGACGTAAAAGCCGCCAGGGTCTATGCCGCCCTCCGTTCGGAGCGATCGCTCAAGGCGCCGGATGCCATTCAGTTGGCCTGCGCCGCCAGCGCGAAGGTGGACCTCTTTGTCACGAACGATGACCGGCTCCAGGGCAGGCACGTCGAGGGTATTCAATTCATCGCGCCATTGAGCCGAGCGCCCCTTTGAAAGGCGGCGAGAAGAAAGTCCTGGTCTTTTTACCTGTCACTAGTCCTTGCTGGGTTTTTTCGGCGTCAAATCGCAGGCCTTCTTCACCCGCTCCAGATTCAAGCCGCTGGGGGAAAACTCCGCGATTTGGCGACCGGTACGGGTCGGCAGCGCAATGTTGAACACCTGGGCGCTCATCATGCCACGAACCGTGCCTTTATCCATCGACAGGAAATGGCCGCGGAACCAGTTCCAGCCCTTGAAGTAGTGAGTGTCGTCAACTCGGACTTCCACTTCCAACTGCGGTTGTCCCCACCATCCGGGACGGTTCGGTGGCAGCAGCCGGACACCGGGATTAAAGTCTGCGATCTTGAGCTTGCCGCTTTCACAATAGAGGTTGACGCGCGGCTTATAGTCCGAGTCCTTGAAATAATTGTTGGATTGCAACTCGAAGCGCACCTTATTGGCACCCGACATCTTATCTGTGGATGCGAACTCCAGCCAGTTTCCCCCGGCGCTGACGCCATCGGCTTCGCCTTGATTGGGGCTCATAGTTCCCCCCGGCGCGCCAGCCTGCGCGCCCGCCAGAGCCGTGGCCGCCATCACGAAAGTCAAAAGAACGAGTCGTACAGCGGATGGACATTCAATCGCTTTACGAAAAAATCCCGATACTGTGCCCGATGCTCTCAAAGTCTCCTCCAGTAAATATAGCCTTACATACTATTGAACCCGGGAGCAGCCAAAAAGTTGTATCAGTGGTACGGATGTGGCCCCCGTCTGAACCTAGCCCAGGACCGGCCCGCTTCGCGATTCCGCACCGGCAACGACCCCCGAGCGCAAGTGTCGAACTCGGTCATAAACCTTCCCGTATTCTCGCGCCGATGCGCTCCAGGAGAAATCCCGGGCCATGCCATTGCGCATCAGGGTCTGCCATGACGAGGCATCCTGATAATCGACCAAAGCCTGCTTAATGGTCGCAAGCAGCGCTTCACCGGTGTAGTCGGAAAACTTGAAGCCCGTCCCTTTGCCGCTGCGCGCGTCCCAGGGTTCAATGGTGTCGTCGAGCCCGCCGGTGGCGCGCACGATGGGAACGGTGCCGTATTTCAGGCTGTAAATCTGATTGAGTCCGCAGGGTTCGTAGCGCGATGGCATCAGGAACATATCGGCCCCGGCTTCTATTTGGTGCGCGATAGCATTGTCGAAGACCACTTTAGTGGCAATCTTGTTGGGAAACTGCTTATTGAGTCTCTGGAACATTTCTTCGTACACTTTGTCGCCCGATCCCAGCACCAACAGGATCGCGTTTTCGAGCGCCAGCCGGTCCATGACCTGTGCGATCAGGTCAAATCCCTTCTGGGCCGCGAAGCGCGAGACGATCCCGATCACCGGTACACTGGCGTCCGCGTTTTTCACCCCGAAAGTGCGCAGCAGGTCCTCTTTACATTTACGTTTGCCGGTCAGGTCCTGTGGGGAATAATTTGCCGCAATGAATTTGTCGGTCTGCGGGCTCCACTCGTCATAGTCCACGCCGTTCAGAATGCCGCTCACGGTCGCGGAGCGGCTGCGCAGCACGCCTTCCAGTCCGAAGCCATACTCGGTGGTCTGAATTTCCTGGCTATATTTCTTGCTGACGGTGGTGACATAGTCGGAAAGCACGAGCGCCCCTTTAAGGAAATTCACCTGGCCGAAAAATTCCATCATCGAGATGGTCAGTAATTCCCAGGGCAACATAAGCAGAGGCAAGGTGTCGGAGGGAAACAACCCCTGGTATCCCATGTTGTGGATGGTGAAAACGGTGGCGACCTCCCGGAATACCGGATCCTCGGCGTACAGCGTGCGCAGCATGACGGGCACCAGAGCCGACTGCCAGTCATGGCAATGAAACACATGCGGCACCCCGAGAATCTTTGAGGCTTCAATTACCGCCCGCGAAAACAGCGCGAAGCGCTCGGCATTGTCTGGATAATCTCCGGCCGAAGATCCATAGAGCGCTTCCCGGTCGAAATACGGCGGATAATCCACAAAATAATATTTGACGCCGGCCTTGGTCCCATCCGTTACCAGCGAGCAGAAACGATATTTGTCGTCAAACGGTACCGTCACGCTGCGCACAACGGTGTGGGGGTCGTTCAGTTTGGTTTGCCGGTAGAGAGGAAGATAAACGCTTACCTGGTGTCCCAGAGCGGCCAGCGCGCGCGGCAGAGCGCCGACCACGTCGGCCAGTCCGCCTGTCTTGGAAAAGGGAACGCACTCGGATGCGGCGAAAGCGATATGCATGGCGGAGGCCTCGTGAGCTTATTACGTTAGCTCAAGTTATGATTAGCATCGTGATGATTTGCGATTGGTGATAGGTAATTGATACTTGGTAACAGGTGATTTGTAGTTTGAGAACACAATCCCAAATTCTAAGGCGTTAAAGAAAGAGGGTCAACGTGCCCAAGAGTGCTTCCGAACCACGCAGTTTGCGCAAGCCGAAGCTGGGGCAGCATTTCCTCTCCAGCGATGGGGCGGCGCTGCGCATTGTGGAAGCACTGGGCGATCTCACCGGTGCCACCGTGCTGGAGATTGGTCCCGGTCGTGGAGCCATCACCGAATTGCTGGCCGGGAAAGCTCGCCGCCTCATCGCGGTGGAACTGGACAGAGTGCTCTCCGCGCAGTTGCGCATGAAATTCAACATGGATTCCAACGTTGAAATTATCGAGGGTGATTTCCTGAAGATCGAGCTGGATACGGTCTTTGGCGCTAAGCCGGGCAGTTTGCGTACCGGCCTGAATTTCGCCCCCGAACCGGCGCGCGTCGTGGGCAATCTGCCCTACTACATCACTTCCGACATCCTGCTCCGTCTGTTGGAATATCACCGTTACTTTTCGACCATCGTCATCATGGTACAGAAAGAAGTTGCCGACCGCCTTGCGGCTGCGGCTGGGAGCCGCGACTATGGCCTGCTTTCGGCGACCGCGCAATTGTACGGGAGGGTCGAGCAACTCTTCACGCTTCCCCCGGCAGCGTTTTCTCCGCCGCCCAAGGTTCATTCCAGCGTGGTGCGCATCACCATCAAGCCCAAGCTCGAGGCTTTGCAAGTTCCCGAACGCGAGTTTATCGACTTTTTGAAACTATGCTTCGGGCAGAAACGCAAAACTCTTTGGAATAATCTCAAGGCGGGCTACGACGAAGATGCTCTGCGAGCGGCCATGACCAAGAGCGGCGTCAAGCCGGCAATCCGCGCCGAAGCGTTGCCCCTCGAAAGAACCGCGGCGCTGTTCCGCGCGCTCGGCAACAGACTCGGCAGCGAATAAGATAACTGGTAATTTGTGGGCTGCAGTTTCAAGCTTTCGCTCCACGATCAGGAGGCCACGCATGGCCTTGGCCACAAGAGTCCCCGCCGTCGCCGGAAGATTTTATCCCCGCGGTTCTGCGGAGTTGCTGCGGGACCTTCGATCGTATGCCGTGCCACAAGAGCAAAGCTTCGCCATCGGTTGCATCGCGCCGCACGCGGGCTATGTGTATTCCGGGAGGGTCGCCGGGGCAGTCTATTCCCGCCTGCAAGCTCCGCGACGGTGCGTGATCCTCTGCCCCAACCACACCGGCATGGGATGCCCGCTGGCCATTATGGCCAACACAAACTGGCAAACTCCGCTCGGCGAAGTCCCTCCGGATACGGTATTGGCCGCTCGTTTGCTCCAGAGTTTCCCCTCTCTCCGCGAAGATGCCGACGCGCATCGCGCCGAACATGCCATCGAAGTCCAGTTACCATTCCTGCAAATCCAGCAACCGGAACTAAAGATTGTCCCGATCGCCATTGGTACGCGCGACTTCGACGTTCTGCGCGGACTTGGCGAAACCCTGGCGCTCGCAATCTCGGCGGAAGAAGGCTCGCACGGAGACCCTGGAAAGGAACGAATCCTCATCGTCGCTTCCAGCGACATGAATCACTATGAGTCCGACGTGGTCACCCGGGCGAAAGATGGCCTCGCCATCGAGCGTATATTAGACCTCGATGCGCGCGGCCTTTGGGAGGTGGTGATGAAAGACGGCATCACCATGTGCGGCGTGGGGCCCGCGGTTGTGATGCTCACTGCCGCTAAACTTCTTGGCGCGAATTCAGCCACGCTCATCAAGTACTCCACTTCCGGAGATGTCTCGGAAGATTACAATTCTGTGGTGGGCTACGCCGGAATCATCGTCGAGTAGCAGCGAAAAAACGTGTATCGATAGAAAAGAACCAGCTCAGTGACTTTCAATGAGATCCCGGCCGATCGAGTAATCGCTGCGCTCGCCCGCGAGTCACATTCATCACACCGGAATCGCCGATAATCTGCTCCAGAATGGGTTGAATCGCTGTCACCTCGACCAATTCGTTGGTGCTGGCCAGCTTTTCCATGTTCTTGAGTTCCTCATCCAGCGCGAGTTTCTGGTAGCGCCGGTCGTACTGCAAACGATGCCCGAATTCGAGGGTTTCGGAGAGGCTTTGCATCAAGCCCGTTAATTCTCGTATCGCCGGGTTCTCGGAGTAGTTGTACGTACATGTCCCCCGGCGCACCCCGTCTTCATAGGTCAGGGTCTTCTTCCCGGTAAAAGCAACGTGCTTCCGATGAAAATCGGGGTCGGGCTTAAAATATCCCGCCTTCGCGGCCAAATCGAAAATTTTGCCCCGCACACCGGCTGTCAGCGAGAAATCGAGATCGAAGCTGTCGCTGGCCTCCGCGTCGTTGGTAGCTTCCAGGTCACCGTAGCGCGACCCGCCCGCGCTTGACCGGTAATGAGCTAAGCCGTTGGCGGGCACCAGAATCTCGTAGCGCTGGGGCTCGGACGAGGGAAAATCCAGAGCGAAAGTCACCACCCCCTCCGGCTGAATTTGTGTCTGAGCCTCCGCCATGCGGCAAACCAGGAGAGTAGCAATAAGGCTCGCAGCGAGGATGAATGGGGGTACAACCTGAATTCGACGAGACATGGGCCCGGCTAATCATTGGGGAAGGAGGTAGGGGGTGTCAAGGGCGGGGAGAAGTTTTCTGAAGAAGAATTCGCCCGGAAACTTGACCCCCGCTCCCAGTTCCACCTAGGATGCTTTGCAGCGCCCGAAAGGGTGACTCTGATCGGCTGTTGCAGCCGTGAGTATGCCTGGTGACGCCGCGTGCGCCAACGATTCGTTCCGCTCATATTTCTACCGCTCTTTTTTTTATCGTTCTTTCTCCTACTATCCGTTTTACTCGTGAACGCCCAGGCGCCCAGCGCCCCGGGGAAGCCACTTCCGCCCGGACCGGTGCAGGCCAAAGTAAAGGCGGCGTGCACCGGTTGCCACAACGTCAGCCGCATTACCGAACAGCACCTTACCCGCTCACAATGGTCGGACGAACTGCAAAAAATGGAAGCCCTGGGCGCAGTCGTGCAGGACTCCGATCGCGACGCCTTTCTGAATTATCTGACCAAAAACTTCGGTCCGGCCAAGGGCGCTAAGACCGCTGCCAGGTAATCCGGTCGAATTTCTTTCAACTCCCGCCGAGCCAGGTGTCTTTCTGGTTGGCGCGCTCGCGGCCGCGATGGCTTCTCGTTATTGATTCTGCGGCTCCCCCGCCGGCGCCTGCTTCTCCGGGCGCAGCAGGGGAAATAGAATCACATCCCGAATCGTGTGCGAGTCGGTCAGTAGCATCGCCAGGCGATCCACCCCCAGGCCTACTCCGCCCGCCGGAGGCATGCCATAATTCAGCGCGTCGATATAGTTTTCATCCATCTGATGGGCTTCATCGTCGCCCCGTTCGCGTTCCTTAAGTTGCCCTTCAAAGCGCTCCCGCTGATCGACCGGATCGTTCAGTTCGCTGAAGCCGTTGGCAATCTCCATTTGCCCGGCAAACATTTCAAAGCGCTCGGTCCATTCCGGCTCATCCGGCTTTTGCTTTGAAAGCGGCGAGACGGCGGTGGGAAATTCGTAGATGATGGTCGGCTGCATCAAGTGCTCTTCGGCGACAGCCTCGAAGATGGCGGCAATGGTTTTGCCGATGGGGGCAGCCGCATCGTATTTCAAATCGATTCCCGCACCGCGTACCCTTGTCACCAGCGCCCCCACTGACTCGGAGACTGCAAAGTCGCTGCGCTCGGGCTTGCCTCCAGCCTTCTCCGGCCAGAAATGGACGATCGCCTCGCGCATCGTCATCCGCCGCCAGTTCGCGTGCGACCAGTCGATCTCATGCTCTCCCCACTTCGTTTTAGAACCACCCGTAACGTCCTTCACGGCTTGCTCGATCGCCCCCTGAGTGGTATCCAGAATGCCCAGATAATCGGTGTATGCCTGATACGCCTCCAGCATGGTGAACTCAGGATTCCATCTCCATCCCAGGCCCTCGTTCCGGAAATTGCGGTTGATTTCGTACACGCGATCGAATCCGCCGACCGTCAGCCGCTTCAAATACAGTTCCGGAGCGATGCGCAGAAACAGGTCCATGTCCAACGTGTTGTGGTGAGTCTTAAAAGGTCGCGCCACAGCCCCGCCCGCTATGGGATGCATCATCGGCGTCTCCACTTCCATAAATCCCTGCCCGTCGAAATAGCGCCGCAAGGATTGCACCAGCTTGCTGCGCTTCAGAAAAACTTCCCGCACTTCGGGATTCATCACCAGATCGAGATAGCGCTGTCGATAGCGCAACTCAACATCGGTAAGGCCGTGAAACTTTTCCGGCAGTGGAAGCAGGTCTTTCGCGAGAAGAGTCAATTCCTCGGCATGAATGCTGAGTTCCCCGGTGCGGGTGCGAAACAAATATCCCCGCACTCCGACGTGGTCGCCGAGATCCAGCAGTTGCCATAGTTCGTAGCCGGCCTCGCCAACCGCGTCTTTCTTGACGTAGATTTGCAGCCGCTGTCCATCCTGCTGAACATGTGCGAACCCGGCCTTGCCCATCAGGCGCATGGCCATAATTCGCCCCGCAACCCGCGCTGTCACTCGCGGAAATTCCAACTCCTCCGCGGTCTGACCGTCGTATTGAGCTCGAATCTGCGCCACCGTGTGGCTGTAATTAAATTTACTTGGATAAGGCGTATGCCCGAGAGCCGCGATTTTTTTCAGCTTCTCACGCCGAATGGCATAAATGTCTTCGTCAAGAGCCAAGCAGTGTCCTTGAGATTCAGTTTCTGGGTCAGACTTGGATTATAGACGCGATTTCAGACGCCGAATCGTTTCGCCGCTCGAGCCTTCGCCCTGGCAGCCTCCTCCTCGCGATTTTTCGGGGGAGCGCTGGTATCGAGTGCATTCAGCAGATGTTTCGCGATGGCGGAAATTTCATCGACCGCAGACTGGAACGCGATTTCGTTGGCCTGCGAAGGCTTGTTGAAGCCCGTGATTTTTCTCACAAACTGCAGGGAAGCGGCTTGCACCTCCTGATCGGTGACGGGCGGGTCGAAGTTGAAGAGCGTTTTTATATTCCGGCACATCCCCCTGAACCTCCTGAAACATCGGTTGGAAACGCCCGGGCGGCGGCTGGACACCGAGCCGCCGGGAAGCCGGGAGAGGTATTTTCTCACAGCCAAAGCGTGCCCTTCAAAACCGCGTTGAAAGGCAAATATATGCGGAAGCCTACTCGTGTACCGTGGTACATTAGTACCATGACCGATCCGTCGCCATTGCTCGTCGAGCGCGTCCAGACCGGGGTGCGAATCGAAAAGAGGATGTTAAAGGTTCTCAAAGCCCTGGCGGAATACAACGATATGTCGCTGGGCGATCTGCTGGAAGGAATCGTGCTCCACGCCTTCGACGGCAAAACGCCGTTCGGCCCGGAATCGGTGAAGCGCATTCGCGACCTGAAGAAGTTCTACGCTCTCGATCTCGATTCCAGCGCCAGCCATCGCCTTACCGAGATCAATCAGCGGTCGCCGGGAGCGCAGGCAAGAAGGGGCAAACGAAAATGACTGGTGACGAACTCATCTGGCAATTTGAGCAGGGCATGACTTCCGCCGATACTTTCCATCATCTCGACCACGTCCGCCTCGCGTTCGAATATCTCTGCCGTTGGCCGCCGCTCGAGGCGCTGGAGAAGTTTTCCAGCGCGCTACGGCGCTTCGCCGCTGCGAAGGGAGCCGCGCTGGGGAAAGAGAGCCGTTATCACGAAACCATCACGTGGGCCTATGTTTTGCTTATCCGTGAGCGCATGGCACGCGCCGCAACCGGCCAGACCTGGGAGGAATTCGCCATCCGTAATCCCGATCTGCTGGACTGGACGGGCGGCCTGTTGGAGCGCTGGTATCGCCGGGAAACGCTTGCGTCGGACCTCGCCCGCAGCACATTCGTATTTCCAGATCGGACGACCGCCGACTGAATCTCGGTTGCGGACCGATATTGATCCCTCGACACGCCGCCTTGAAGACCGAGCCCTTCAGCGTTAGTATTCGACTTGCTTCATTGAGCATTTTTCGAGAATTGATGTCGAGACTTGATGCCAAAGAATGACATTCCGGTCGAACGAGTCCGCGCGCGAACTGTGAAGCGCTCGATGACCGACCAAGGACCTTGGCCATGGGCGTAACTCCAGCCAGCGCGGCTCATGCCGATCTTCCGAATGCCGGCGAGACATTCAGTGCCAGCCGCTGGACCCGGGGCAATCTCTTTTTCCCGACCAGGATCGTGGTGAATCCTTTGCGCGTAAGCCGCGTTAAGCGCCGGCTTTTCGGCAGCAACGAGGAGAGCATTTCAATCGCCCAGGTAGCCTCCGTGAAGATTTCCACGGGCATAATCTGGTCGCAGATCGTCATTGAATCGACCGGCGGCACCGATCCCATCACCAGTCACGGCCATCACAAAACCGACGCTTTGCGCATCCGCGACCTGATTGAAAGCTTTCAGGCGGCGCGGCGGTAATCCGGCCCGGGAGCGGTCGGCAATCTTCAGCGAGCCGCGCGCAGTAAAATGTTTCCAACCAATGAAACAAAAATCTGATTCCGATTCCGGCCAGCCTTTGAGAAAGAAAGATACTCTCGTTTCCCTGGCGCGCTATTCCGAGATGGGTTTCATCATTCCCGCGGCCCTTCTGCTCGGATTCTTCCTCGGCAAACTGGCCGATTACTGGCTCCATACCAAGTGGCTCTACCTGGCGGGATTGCTCTTCGGTGCGGTGGTGGGCTTCTGGCAGATGATCAAAATGGCGATCGGCGCCTACCGAGAATGAGGGCAGAGAAAGTAGCAGAGAGAGTAACAGAATAAGTAAACAGATTAAGTAAACAGATTAAGTAAAGATGACTGGCCCTGCCCACTTCGACGCCGCCGGAGAAAGCCACGATGAAAGCACATCCCATGAAAGCGTAACTTTGGAACGCATCGTTCCCGGTCTGCAGCGCAATATGCTGGTTGCAGGCGTTCTTCTGCTGGCGCCGGCATTCTGGCTTTACCGCTGGCCGGGATTGGTGGGCTTTGTTTTCGGTGCGGCGGTTTCCTATATTAATTTTCAGTCGCTAAGACGCGGGGTAGAGGGAGTGACGGACCGCATCGCCAACCGCGAAAGTCGCGAAAAAGGCGGCATCATCGTCCTCCGTTTTGTGCTGCGCTACGGGTTGGTGGGGGGCGCGGCCTATGCTATATTCATCAGTTCGGGCTTGGCTTTTCGCGGGTTTCTGTGGGGATTGTGCCTGCCGGTGCCGGCGCTCATGGCTGAAGCGGCGTGGCAGGGATATGCCGCTTTCCGCATGCCGCAGGATTAATTCGTAGCCTGCTGAGATACCTTAATTCCATTTATGGAACAACTGGCTTTTACCGCATTTCTTAATCGTCTGTTCGGCCCGCAGGTGCTCGCCCTGCTGCATTGGCTGCACATTCATCCCAAGCACGATGCCACGCCGATCTCCAACAGCTTTGCCATGGAGTTGCTCGTGGCGTTGCTGCTGATATTGTTTTTTCTCGCCGTTCGCTCCCGGCTTTCGGTCGAGACACCGGGCGGCTTGCAACACACCATGGAAGGAATTCACGGTTTCGTTGACGGTATGACCGACGAAGTGGTCGGTCATCATGGTCACAAATACGTGCCTTACCTGGTAACGCTCGGCATGTTCATCCTGACTTGTAATCTGATTGGTCTGGTGCCCGGCCTGGAATCGCCCACAGCCGTTCCCATCGTGCCTCTCGGATGCGCCCTCCTGACCTGGTTTTACTACCACTATCAGGGAATTCGCACCAATGGAATTGGCGGTTATCTGAAACACTTCATCGGCCCGCAGGATAAGGAAATGCCCTTGGTGATGAGGGTTTTATTGCCTCTGTTGTTGTTTCCCATCGAAGTTTTCAGCCACACCGCGCGCATTATGTCGCTGACTATTCGTCTTTTCGCCAACATGTTTGCCGGAGAAATGGTCACCCTGGTTTTCTTTTCGCTGATCCCGTTGGGGATCCCGGTCGTATTCGAAGGCTTGCACATCGGCGTGTCATTTATTCAGACCTATATTTTCGTTCTTCTGGCCTGCGTGTATCTGGGTGAGGCTACGGGACAGGAGCACTAGAAATCAGGTTTCAGGCTTTAGGTGTCCGGTTTCAGGAAAGTCAACGGCTTCATTCCCTGATACCTGAGACCTGGTGCCTGTGGCACCCGCCGTTCCAGTGTGAGGGCGCCGGCTATGAAGCACGGCGTCAACCACCTCCTGACGGCAATTCATAGAGGAGAAACACAAATGCGAAAATTTGCGATGTTGGCGTTGATGATGCTGATTGCGTCGGTGATGGCGGTGCCGGCGTTCGCGCAGGGCGCAACGGCTGCGGCCGGAGGCACAAACTGGGTGGCGCTGACCTCCGGTTTTGCCATTGCGCTCGCGGCTGGACTGGCGGCATTGGGCCAGGGAAAAGTTGCCGGAGCGGCCTGCGACTCGCTGGGACGGAATCCGGCGGCGCGTCCCGGAATTATGGTCGCGCTGATTCTAGGGCTCGCATTTATCGAGTCCCTGGTGCTGTTCACGCTGGTTATTATTTTTGTAAAAGTGGCGTAATTGCTTGCAGGGCGGGCAATCCCGTCAGGGATTGCCCGCTGCTTCCCCGAGACCTAACCCCTAACACCTAAGACCTAGTTCTCAACTCTCCCGCTCTCCATCCCACGACGAAGGCCGGTTGTCAGAGACTTTCTGCAAGGCCTCGACCAGAACGCGGCGCAGCCGGTAGCGGCTATCCAGATCCATGCTGACGAACTCGAATCCGATTTCGTTGACGCGGGCGCGACGCAACAGAACCTCGCCGCGAATCTTCTTCACCCCCAGGGAGATTTCCAGGTGCGCCTCCGAACCCACGCGCAAATTGTCGCGGCGCGCTCCCATGCCGCCGCCCAGGCTCATTTCCCGCATGATGATGTTGGACTTCCCCCACGAACTCGAAAGCGTTGCGGAAAGATTGCGCGACAGCTTGATGCGTTCGTAGCGGCGTTGCCGCACCCACGGACATCCCGGCCCCGCGTCCAGCGGAGCGAGGGCAAGTTCGCCCGGCTCAACCCCGCTGTCGGTGAGAGCCTGCGTCGCGTAGCGCGGATCGATCTTGCTCAATGACTGCAGCGCCGCAATCCGCAATTCGCGGTGTTGCGCGTAGCCGAAAAGTTTCTTCTCCTCGACGATGGCTTTCAAGACCGGGACCGAATCGACTTCCCGCAGGCGGCCCAGGCTTTCCACCGCTTTCAATTGCAGGAACGGCGTACGGTTGCTGGATTCGCCCGAGGTCGCCAGCGCGATCAGGCTGGAACTCGCGCTGCGATCCTGGCTCATGCCGATCTCGTCGATGGCTTCGGGCAGAATGCGGGCATCGAGCAGTTCCAGTAGTTCGAGCAGCGTGCGTCCGCGGTCCGGCGCCGCGCCGTAGGCAATCTGGCGGACGATTACGTCCTGATAAAAACGGTTGAACTCGCCCATGCGCGGGGGCAACAATTCCAGCAAAGAACTCACGGCCAGCCGGCTCAACAGGCCGACCGTCGCGGCCGCCTGCCGAGGTTGTCCCGTATTCAAAATCTCGCTCAGATCTTCGATCGCCGGTTGTCCGAGTTCCCCGACCAGTTCGACGATGCGGTCGCACTCCACCCGCTTCTGTGCGCGGAAGAAGCGGTCGGCGAGGTGCTCCACCGAATTGCGCGGAAGTTCGTGCAGTACGTTGACCAGATCCTGCGGCACCTGATCGGCCTGAATCGCTTCCTCGATCATTTCCGGCAGACGATTTTCAATGCCCACCCGGGAGCGCAAATCCTGCACCAGATCCGGCCGCTGCTGGGCCACCCTTTCCAGGGTGACGCACAGCTCGCTGATGGCCTTGTATTTTTTACGAGTGCAGGCTTCCTGACCAAAACGGGCCAGAGCGGCGCTCAGCAGGCTCTGAATCTCGGTGTCGCTATCCTTGGCAAGTTGCTCGCCAATGGTCGCGAGCGCATCCGGCATGACTTCGTCGGGGGCAACCGCGTAGAGGTCCGCGAGTTGCGCCAATCCGATGGCCGTCTTGCGCCGCGGATCCGCTTCCGCCGATTCCAGGCCGCTGGAGTAGTTGGAAAGTATTCTCGCCCCGATCTCGTTGTCGTCCCGTTCAAAAAGCAATTCCACGAACTGACGAATATTGCGCGGCGGCACACAGGCCGCTTCGCTCGAGAGCAGCACGCTTCTCTTACCCGCCTCTGGAATCTCGGCCCAGAACATGCGGTCGAGGATATCGGCGTGCGATTCCACCAGGATGCCGGCCTTCGACATCTTGTCTTCCTGCGTACGCAGTACGTGGCGGAGCGTGTCCATTTGCCGGCTCATGTGCTCCATCATCTCGTGCACGGCATTGACTTTCACTTCGCCGCGCTCGTAGCGATCGAGCGCGAACTTGATGGCCATGCTCTCGGCCGCCTTCATGAGCAGCGGGGTATCGTCGCCATCGCCCACCACGTTTTGGGCCGCTTGTTGCGCCAGCCCGCCCAGCAACTGCGCCAGATTGACCTTCGCTCCCTCCGGCGTGTTGCCCAACTCGAGCTTCAGATTTTCCTGCGATGCGTTGGGATCCTGCATCGCTTGGCCGAAATGAGTCAGCAGGCGAATCGTCTGAATCACTTCCTCTTCCTGTAAGGCAACCACGCCGCCAGTCCACGCTGTGCCCACCGCTGCCGCGCCCGGTTCCCCGACCGCGGGGCCGCCCCCGGGAAGCGAAATGTTGGGTACACTGCCGAGGGGCGCGCCGCCCCCGTTGCTGGCTCCCTGCGGCCGCCGCGATCAACTGCAGGAGCTTCTGTGGATCATTCAGCCAATCCTTGAATTCCGGACCCAGGGATTGCGCCGCCAACTGCGCCGCCATGGAGAGTTCGCCGGTTACCGGATCCGCGGCGACGAACTTAACCTCATTAATGCGGATGGAAGAACTCTTGTTGTCGCCTAGGGATTCTTTAATTTGCTTGGCAAAATCCTGCGCTTTGGATCCGCCCATGGCAAAGGCACGCACCAGGCGTGTAAAGTCATCGAGCGTGACCTTATTAGAAAAGTGGATACTGGAGAGCCCCGCGGCATTCAATAGCTGCGCAAAGCTGCGCTCCGCCTGCCCTGCCTCGAGCGGGATGCCGTCCAGAAGCAGCTTGTTATCGGAAACACCGAGCAGAAAGCCGGTATCGCCGCTTCTCGGCAATGCGTCCTTCAGTTCGCGCCACGCCAAATCGAACTGTCCCTCGGTGCGCTTGTGGTTTACCCCGTAAAGACGGGTGTACTTGACCAGGATGTTGAGGCTGTGCAGAAACGACCGAGCGGACGCGCTTCGGCTGGCGTCGGCTTGAGCGGCATTAGAGATAACAGCCTCCTGAAATGACAAAACGGCTTTGGCAGAAGACTATGCGGAAATGGGACCTAATGCACGATTACGGAGGTAATTGGACGAACGAAAAGCCTCGGCGCGCCAGCGAGCAACCCGAAGGCCCGCTACCTTCGTGCAGACGCGCTACATTTCACGGCGTGGATTTTGCCCCGCGCGTCGAATTTTCCGGCAGTATCTTGACCTGAAGCTCTAATTCGAATTCTGATGAAGATCGGCGTGCTTATTTTCGGATTACTAAGAGATATCGTGGGCTCGTCCCGCGACACGCTCGAAATGCCGGAAGGCTCGCGGGTGCGCGACCTGCTTTCTCATTATGCGAAGAAGGCCCCGGGGTTTGCATCCCTGCTGCCCTCGCTGGCGATTTCCGTGAATCAGGAATACGCACCCCCCGACCGCGTTCTGCACGAGGGCGACGAAGTCGGGCTCTTGCCGCCCGTAAGCGGCGGCGCAAGCGACCATCAAGAGGAAATTCCGGGCGAAGTCCAAATCGTGCGTTCGCCCATCGTTTCCGAATTAGTGGTCGCGCGGCTGAAGCGGTCCGAGGATGGAGCGATCGTGGTTTTCGACGGCGTAGTGCGCGATAACACGCGCGGCCGTCGCACTCTTTTTCTGGAATATGAAGGCTACGAAGCCATGGCACTCAAGCAGATGAACGCGCTTGCTCGGAAGGCCCGAACCGGCTTCGGAGTCCGTGGAGTCTCTATCCTGCATCGGCTCGGCCGGTTGGAAATCGGGGAGACCAGCGTGCTAATCGTGGTCGCTTCCGCCCATCGCGGCGTCGCCTTCGAAGCCTGTCGCTGGATCATTGACACCTTAAAGAAGACCGTCCCCATCTGGAAGAAAGAGTTCTTCGAGGATGGCGCAGTCTGGGCGGACGGCGAGCCGTTTCCCGAAGAAATTCGGGCCTCCGCAGGCACAACCGGCGAGCCGAGCGCATCATAATCATTGGATCTTCAGTCGCGAAACGTTAAGAACATTCTATTGATCATGTCTGTCCAACACCTGATGAGCATTTTCTTCGTGGCGGCCGGGGCCTGTGTGCTGGCGGCGCAGCAGCCAGATACCACCATCAAGGTGGACGTGAAACTGGTCAACGTCTTCGTTACGGTAACCGATCCGCGCGGTGCTCCCGTGCCCAATCTCCAGAAAGAGAATTTCCTGCTCCAGGAGGATGGCAAAGAGCAGAAAATCGCCATCTTCAGCAAAGAGTCCTCTCTTCCGCTTTCGATCATCCTCGCCATCGATACCAGTTTGAGCACGCGAAAAGATTTGCCGCTGGAGTTGATCTCCGCCCGCAAATTCGCCCACGCTATCGTGCGCCCGCAGGACGGACTTTCACTCTATAAATTCAGCGAGGAAGTGAGTGAAGTAGTGCCTTTCACTTCCGACTTGAAAAAAATCGATGCCGGCATTGACCGCGAGCGCAATGGCGCAGCCACAGCTCTCTACGACGCCGTGTTTCTTGGCTCGCAGGCCCTGAGCCGGCGCCAGGGTAGAAAGGTGATGGTCGTAATCACCGACGGCGGAGATACCGTGAGTCAGGTCGACTACAAGGCGGCACTGCGCGCGGCGCAGGAAGCGGAAGCGATCATTTACAGCATCATCATCGTCCCCATCGAAGCCGACGCCGGGCGTGACACCGGCGGCGAGCACGCGCTGGCGCAGATTTCCTCGGACACCGGCGGAAAATATTACTATGCCACGTCGCTGGCTCAACTGGATGAAGCCTTCCGGCAAATCAGCGACGAACTCCGAACCCAATACCTGCTGGCCTACTATCCCGCGCAACGCTATTCCCATTCCGACTTCCGCCAATTGCGCGTGGATTTGGCCAACCCCCCCGCGGGAGGTCCCTATCAGTCGCACTATCGCGCCGGATACTACACCCACAAGGGGACATTTTGAGAAAGATGAAAGAGTGGGCTGTTTTGAATTAATCACAGATCACGTTTGGAGTCTGACCGAACTGGTGGGATCATTGGACTGAAAGACGCTTCAAACTGCTACATGATGAACAAAAACGCGTACGCGCAAGCTTATGGCGTAGTGCTCGCGATCACGTTCGCGGCTTTACTCGCAGATTTGATCTTCGGTTTTTGGCCCCACTTGCACGTTGCGCTGCTTTTGTGGATATGCATCATCTTTGCCATCGATTCTAATCCTGGGCCTTTGGATAGTGTCTTATCGGATTGAGGAACTCAAAAGAAAATTGCCGAATCGGTGGCGCGGAACGCCGTCGAAAAAACCAGCAGTTTTATGATTGGTTACGTTCCCAGGACGCCGCTGATCCCAAACAGCTCGCTACCGATATCACGCTCACGACCCGAGCAGCAGTTGCATCTAGTAGACTGTTTCATTCGCTTTCGTTGACAAACTTAAGACCTTCCACCCGGAGTCGCTTCCAGGTTCGATTTGAAGGTTCTGTCCCCAGGAGAGTGGCCCTTTGTTCGATTGGTCTCGCTTGCAGTTTCGTCGTTCGCTGTCCGTTGCCCTGTTCTTCGTGGTTGTAACCGCGTTCCCGCTTGCATCGCGGGCGCAGGAGATGACTCCGGAAAATCCGACAGCCGGCACGATTCAAGGCACCGTGCGCGATGACGCCGGCAATCCCGTGGGAGGAGCCCGTATCTTCTTCAGTTCTGCCGCTACGGAAACCAAAGGTGTGACCCGCGCCGGCACGGACGGCGTTTATGTCACCGAAGCGGTTACGCCGGGCGTTTATGTGGTACGGGTGGAGGGCCGCGACCTGTTGCCAGCCGAGCTTCGCGTCACCGTAGTGGCGGGAGCGGCGGTCACCGCCGATTTCAAGTTGGAGTGGATCAATCCTGGCCCGGTGCGTTTAGAGAGCCGATTCAGCGGCGACGTCCCTGATCATCTGCCCATCGACGGGCGCAACTACCTCAATGCTGGAAAGCTTCAGCCCGGCGTGCAGGTGGTCGATGGCAGAATTTACGACCCTGGCAAAAGTGGTTTTCAGTCACTCTCCATCGACAGTCAACGGGGACGAACCACGCACTATGACTTCGACGAAGTCGAAGTGATGGATGAAACCAGAGGCGCCGCCAGCTACAATCTGCCGGCCGAAGCGGTGCGCGAAGTGATCGTCTCCCGGGTCACTCCGGAAGTGTTCCAGTCGCTGAATGCATCCGGCGCAGTGCGGGTTGCTTCCCGCTCCGGTGGAGATGAATGGCACGGCAACCTCTTCGGTAATCTGCGCGATCAGGGTGTTGGGCTGGCCGGGTTTCCCTCCGGCAAGTCGGATTACAGCCGGCAGCAATATGGTTTCGGAGCCGGGGGTGCCGTTCTCCAGGACAAGGCTTTCTTGTTTCTCTCCGGGGAGCGCACCAAGCAGGATGGTGTGCTGCCCATTGACCTCGGGTTCCCCGCCGCCAACGCTACCAGCGGACAGAGCGCTTTCTTTCGCGAGAACATGCTGACGGCGCGACTGGATTACAACTTCAGCGACAATATGAAGGGTTTTGCCCGGCTGAGCTATGACAACGCCAATGAAATTGGCCCGTCAGACAGCCAGTCGAATTTTCGCAACCAAATTAATGTGCCGGCAGCCGTTGTGGGATTGGATTGGAATCACGGACGCTTCGTGAACAGCGCGCGCTTCGGCTACGAGAAGATGGTGGACGCGATCAATCCCGCTCTCGCCGATTCCACGCTTCTCGCCGCGGCTCCATTTCATCTGCAAATCGGATCCTACGCTTTGGGGCCGAGCGTGGCCGGTCCCCGGCAAACCATTCAGCGCGATCTTTTCGGCCGCTACGACAGCAGCACCATCTATCAGGGTAAGCACACCATCCGCTTCGGAGCCGTGGTTCATCGCATCTCGCAGGGAGATTTTTACGCGCCGGGGAATTTGGGTCCGTCCGTCACCAGCTCCAACGGGCTGGACGTAATCGACGCCATTGCCGGCAGCGCCAACGGTGGCGCGGACAATCCCCTGAATTATCCGGTCGGCACGGTAACGATTTTCAACGGGCTGGGAAATTTCAGTTCCGACTCGGCTTTCAACCATTCGAGCGGGGGACATTTTGATACCCGCCTCGAGGGTTACGTGGGCGACACTTTCAATGTGCTTCCCAACCTGAATGTTAATTTTGGTGTGAACTACGTTCGCGACAGCGGACGCACCGACAGCGACCTCGCTCCCATTCCGTGTTCGGCCGTCACTATTGCCAATCCACCATGCACCAGCGGGCTTCTCTTGGATGAGTTCGGATTGTTCCCGAATACGGTGAATGGCCACCAAGCGCTCGGGGGCAGAATCTCCCAGCCGAACTTCAATTTTGCTCCTCAGGTCGGCTTCGCCTGGGATCCCGGCCACAGCGGTCGCACCGTGCTGCGGGCCAGCGGCGGCCTCTTCTACGATAATTTCCTGCTCCAGAATACTTATCAGGATCGCGTCAATCGGTTATCGAACGGCCAATATCAGCGCAGCCTGACGTTGTGTCCCACCGGATCGGTCGTCTTTCCCAACGGTTCCGTGGTGAACTCGGTTGACGGAGTTGACATCGCGACGGGTATCTGCGGCCAGCCCATGGGCACGGTTGCGGGAGAGATCCAGGACCTCCAGACCCAATTCCTGGCCGCACAATCGGCGGTCACCGGCGGACCGAACGTATATTCGCTGGCTAACAGTGTCGCCAATTTTGGCGGCCTGCTGGCGCCCGGATTCAAAACGCCGCGAGTCGTCCACATGAGTTTTGGCTTGCAGCATCAACTGGGCGAGCGCGGAATGTTCTCTATTGATTACGTGCGGGAGGTGGGCACCCAGTTTCCACTCGGAATTGACACCAATCGCGCGGGCAGCGCCACTTACCTGACGGATGGCGACAATTCCAATCCTTTGCTCAACACCTACCAGGCCGAACTCGATGCCATTAACGACACCGTGGTGCCGGCGGGGTGCGCGCCGGCCACGTTTGCGGGGAGCAGTTCTCAGGCTGCGGTAAGTTGTTATCTCGCCGCCAAACCCGGCGCGACCATCGCCGATTTCGCGCGCAACGGATTGGACTCTTCGAACTCATTCTGCGGTCCATTTCCCTGCTCCGTGCTGCAAAAAAAGAATTATCTGGGTCAACCGCAGCAAGCCGCCTTCGGAGGTATCAATCCCGCCGTGGGATCGAACATCATGTACTTTCCCAGCGGGCGTTCCAACTATTCGGCGGTGCACATGGCCTACCACGCCGTTAGCGGAGAGAATCTGGCCCGGCAGGTGCGCCGGCTCGAGGTATCGCTTTCCTATACCCTGTCGCGCTACCGCAGCAACATTGCGGAGCCGGATGGCAGCGGTGGCGACTATTCCATTCTGAACGTGGCCGAAGACTACAATCGTCCGCACTTGAGGAACTGGGGAAGTTCCGGCTTCGATCGCACCCATCAACTCACTTTCATTCCGACGGCAGACTTGCCGCGCGGGCTGCGGCTCTCCGTGATAGCCCATCTCGCATCGCCCCTTCCCCTGAGCGCCTCGGTCCCGCAATTGGATGGCGGCGGGGTGGCGGGTGAAATTTTCCGCAGCGACCTGACCGGCGATGGCACGGTCGGCGACCAATTGCCGCTGACCAGAATCGGCAGCACCGGAAAATATTCCGGCAGCAAGGTAACCAATGCCATTGCTTATTACGACACCAATTACGCGGGGCGCTTCACTCCCGCCGGTCAAGACCTGACCAACAGCGGTCTGTTTACCGCCCAGCAACTGCTTGCCCTCGGCGCGGACGCTCCCTTGATTCTGGGTGGCAACCCGTCGCAAGCAGTGCAGGCTTTGCCCGGACATTACGCCTCGGCGACCTGGCTTAAGACTATGGATTTACGGTTGAGCCGTCCCTTTCAAGTTGGGGACCGCGTCACCGTGGTGCCGAATGTCGGCATCTTCAATGTTTTCAATTGGGCCAACTTCGGCGGTCCGGGAAATCAGCTCAGCGGTGTATTGAATGGCGCTCCGGGCACTTCGCTGAACAATTCGAGCACTGCCGGATACTGCGGCAGTTCCACCACCTTCTGCACCTCGCGCTTGGACCGCATTTTGCCCGGTTCCGGCACCTACTCGGAAGGCGCACCGCGGCAGATCGAGTTCGGAGTGCGCATAACCTTCTAACAGGTTGCTGAAAAACTCGATTTTGCACTTGCTTTTAAGTGGCGGAGCACTTCAGCGCTGCGATAACTCCATTTGTTAACGCGGCTTCAGCCGCCGACGGCCAAGGATTCTCCGCGAAACGACTTTTTCAGCAGCCCGCTAAAGTCCACTCACGTAGCCTCGTCGTGCCGCCGCCAGTCGTGCGACCCAGCTAAGCCGCGCGCGTGTCTTTTTCGACGACGCGGATCGTTCGGTCGCGAAAGCCTTTCACGGCGAATACTCCTAATACAATGAAAATCAGCATCACCAGAACTTGCGTGATTGCGAATGGGGGCTCCGATCCGTTCGGCGCCAGCACGTGCAACCCTGGCACCTTCTCAAAAAGCTGCGCGACCAGCACAAAAACGTTGAAGTAGAGAGCGATCACCGAACTGATGACATATGCCCGGCGCCAGCCACCCGCTAGATGACGCCGATAACGAGCCACGATGGCAATCGCCAAAGCTACCAGCGAAAGAGCGCCCACCGCATATGACGGCTTGAAACCGGTGTACGGGAACATGTATCCGGTAACACTGGTGGCGACGGTTGTGATTAGGAAAAGAGCCGTCCAGCCATTCAGCGGCTTTCCGGTTAGCATGCCGAACAGCACGATCAGGCCCGAGAGGATTCCCACCAGGCTGATGGCGACGTGAAAGAACGTGAATGTTGTCATGCCGAGAATCACAGTGCGGCCGCCTTTCAGAAACTGGAGGATATTACGACAACGCAGCGAAAATTACCAAACCCCATCTCCCCGCCGATTCCAGCTGCCTCGGGAATCCGACTCAGTCTTTACAATTCTTGACGCATTCCGCGCTCAGCAGCGTTGCCTTTTTGCCGTCCGCCAAGGATAATCACGGATTGCCCAATCTTTCTCTCAACCTTCATTGCGTTCAGGTCTGGCGTCAGTGCGCCTCGCGGTGAAGCGGGTAAATTTGACCGGTAGTTGGTGGCGTTTGGCATTGGAGGCGTTCAGCAACATGAAGATATTCATCTCGTCGGCGTTGACCCTGACTTTCGGCGTTCTCTTACTATCTCTAAGCAGTTCGGCCCAGAGCCTTCCCGCCATCGACGTCTTTGGCGGCTATTCCTACCAGAATTTTGAAGTGCCGGTCAGTGAGGTCACATCTTCTACCTCGCAAAGGCTCCAGTTAAATGGCTGGAATGCATCCGCTACTGTCGGCTTATTTCATCGCATTGCGGCGGAGGCCGACATCAGTCGCCACACGCTCAGCGATTGCGCCGGGAACTCGTCCCTGACCTGCGACAATTTTACCTACATGTTCGGACCTCGCTTCACCTTTGGCGATCGTTCGAGCCGGGTCACTGTTTTTGTCCACGGCTTAGTGGGGCAGGATCGGGCCGACATTTTCAGCGCCGACTCCAGCGACACCATCTCCGATACGTCGATATCGGTAGCTGCCGGCGGGGGCGTTGATTATTGGTTTATGCGCCATGTCGGTCTGCAATTGGGACCCATCGACTTTCTCTATACCAATCACTTGAAAGATGACGGAGCCAACAACCAGCTGAGCTACCGCGCTTCGGTTGGCGTGGCTTTCCGCTTCGGCGGCAGTTTCCCTCAAAGCGAGCCGAAAGCGCCAAAAGAACCCAAGGAAAAGGAAAAAGAAAAGGAAAAGCCCGAGTCGCACCGTTCCTGGATTCGGCCCTGGCACAAAACCAAGACCGAGACGGCATCGGCTCCATCTGAAACCGAGCCCACCACATCCGCGCCCGCACCGCCGCGGCGCGCCACACCCGCTCCGCAGGTGGCCAACGCGCCGAGTCGAGGCATGGCCCTTCACGGCTTGGGCGTTGTAGTTGCACCCCAGGAATTCGACGGCGCGAGAATTCTCGAGATCGAACCGGGAGGCATCGCCGAGATGGCATCCTTGCACGTCGGTGACCTGATCACTTCAATCGATGGTAAATCCGTACGTACGCCCATGGAACTCGCCTCCGAGTTATCCGACAAGACCGGCAAGGTCCGCGTTGGCATCCTGAGAGGCAAGTTCGCCACCGAAACCGTGATTCTCCTGGGAACGCGCTGATTTAGCGGCCCGCCGTACCCTCCGGGGCGCAGTTCGCGGCGATGAGATTCTCGCCGCTGTGTCGATGCCGGCGACCCCTGGCCGATGGCCATCTACCGTGCCGTCAGTTCGCGCAGGCAAATCAGAATCGCAACCACGGCAAGATCGAAAATCATGTGCAAGCTGTTCGGACGGATGCCATTGCGCTCGGGAAGGAAACTATGCACGTCTGGGTACATCACACGATAACGCGCGGCCAGCGCCGCATCCGGCAGAAAAAGGTAGGGAATCCACCACGCCTTCAGTGAGCCGTAAATGGCTAATCCATAGTTGATCCCAAGCCACCAGAAGAGCCAGCCCGGAAAGCCGCGCTCGAAGTAGTAAGCGCTGGCGGCGAGCCCGAATGCTACCGGAGTGAAATTGATAAGCGTGGTGATTAGAAGTTTATTGCCCGGGAATCCGGCCCGCGCGCCTTTAACATCGTTGAGTCTGCCCAGCGGAATCCAGTTGTGCAGGGCCACGAACAGGACGACGAAGCACTGCAAGGCCAGCAATGCGTCCATGGCGGCAGTCTGCATCGAGAAGCCATGCATCGGGCAATAGTTTATACGGCAGGGTTTGCGTAAATAAGGAAACTGGTGCGCCCGGAGAGATTCGAACTCCCGACCTACAGCTCCGGAGGCTGCCGCTCTATCCAGTCTGAGCTACGGGCGCACTGCAATATGTCAGTGTACAACGCGAGCTAAAGTGCCTCAATCTCTTTCACCGCTGTTTTCGCGGGCCCGCAGCGTCGTTCAGGATCTATCCACTGTCAGTTCCAAGGCCCGGCGATCCGCCCGTTCACCCTTCCACCGCCGCCAGCGAGCCCTTTTTCTTCCGTTGGTTCGATTGCAATACCTTCTTGCGTAGACGCAGGTTCTTGGGCGTGACTTCGACAAACTCGTCATCCGCGACGAATTCGATGGCCTGCTCCAGATTAAGATTGCGGTAAGGCACCAGCCGGATGGCCACGTCGGAAGTGGATGCGCGCATGTTGGTCAGCTTCTTCTCGCGCACGATATTGACATCGAGGTCCGTATCCTTCGCGTTCTCCCCGATGATCATGCCTTCGTAAACGTCGATTCCGGGTCCGACAAACAGTGTGCCTCGCTCTTGCAGATTGTATAGAGCGTGGGAGGTGGTCAAGCCGGGCCGATCGGCAATCAGCGCGCCTGTCGGACGATGCTGGAATTTCTCCTTGCCATTCGATGTATCCATCAAACAGAGCGTTCATGACAATGGTGCCGCGAGTGTCGGTAAGCAGAGTGCTGCGCAGTCCGATCAATCCGCGGCTGGGCACTCGAAATTCCACGCGCACCCGCCCATAGCCATGATTGTGCATGTTCACTACCTCGCCTTTGCGCGACCCCACGTGTTCCATTACCACGCCGACGAATTCTTCCGGGACGTCGACGGTCAGGTGTTCGACCGGCTCCATCAGCTTGCCCGTCTCTTTGTCGCGCTTGGTTACGATCTCCGGCTTGCCGACCATCAACTCATAACCCTCGCGCCGCATCATCTCGATCAGGATGGACAACTGCAACTCGCCACGGCCCAGCACCTTGAAGGAATCGGTGCTTCCCGTGTCTTCCATGCGCAGGGAAACATTCGTAAGCAGCTCTTTATCCAGTCGCTCGCGCAGATTGCGCGAGGTCACCAGATTGCCTTCCCGTCCACAAAAGGGAGACGTGTTAATGGTGAACAACATCGCAATCGTCGGCTCGTCAATAACGATGGGCGGAAGCGGCGCCGGATTCTCCGCGCTCGTAATGGTCTCGCCAATCGTGATGCCCGCGTCGCCCGCGACCGCAATGATGTCCCCGAGCGCGGTTTCCGTAATGTCGGTGCGCTTGAGACCGGAGAAGCTGAAGAGTTTCGTAATTTTTGTCTTTTGAAACGACCCATCGCGCTTGGCGATGGCCACATCTTCGCCCGTCTTCATCGTGCCGGAAAACACCCGGGCAATGGCGAGGCGGCCAAGGTAATCGCTGTAATCGAGATTTGCCACCAGAATTTGCAGAGGTCCGTCCTTGTCGCCCTGCGGAGCTGGAATGGTATCGACAATGGCTTCGAACAGGGGACGCAAGTCCTCCCCCGCCGCTCCCTGATGCACCGCGGCCGTTCCAGTCTTGGCGTTGGTGTAGAGAACCGGGAAATCGAGCTGGTCTTCCTTGGCGTCAAGATCGATGAAGAGGTCGTACACCTCGTTCAGCACTTCCTGCGGGCGCGCGTCGGGACGGTCAATCTTGTTAATCACCAGAATTGGCTTGAGATTCGCTTCCAGCGCCTTGCTCAGCACGTAGCGCGTCTGCGGCAGAGGGCCTTCGCTGGCATCGACCAGAAGCATAACGCCATCCACCATCTTGAGCGCGCGCTCCACTTCGCCGCCAAAATCCGAGTGGCCCGGTGTGTCCACGATATTGATTTTTACCCCGGCATAAAACACAGCCGTGTTCTTGGCAAGAATCGTGATGCCGCGTTCCCGCTCCAGGTCGTTCGAGTCCATGACGCGCTCGGCGACGGTCTCGTTATCGCGGAACGTGCCGCTTTGGCGGAGCATGGCGTCGACCAGGGTGGTCTTGCCGTGATCCACGTGGGCGATGATGGCGATGTTGCGAATGCTTGGGTTCAGATCGAAAACTCCTGTCGGCTGGTTTTCTTGGAGCCTGCTACTACTTTACTATGGCCGGCCCTCACATCGGCTGATCGGCTGATCCGTATGTCCGTAACGGTTTGTCGACCGTAACGTTACGCAATCCTGGCAGGCTGCTGAAAAACTCGATTTTGCACTCGCTTTGGGGTGGCGCAGCTTTTTCAGCGCGATAACTTCATTGTTAACAACCCGGCTTTAGCCGCTGCGGGCCACGCATTCTCCACGAAACCCCTTTCCAGCAGCCTTGCTGGAGAATCGACGGAGCGCCGGTTGGTGCGGGCGCAGGAGAATCGTTATCATCATTCGCTAGCGATCTTGACTGGCGATCAGCCGATACCGGGCCAGTTATGTAAGTCTTATGGATCCCATCCCCGCCACCTCGTCGCGATTCCGTTGCGCTCTGCGTTGCGCAGGCATGATGTTTTTATGCTGCAGCCTGTCCCACGCACAAGTGCCAGACCAACCTACTTCTCTACCTGAAGCCCCAAAGCCGGCGCCCCAGCCGAAGACCTTTTTCGCACGCTGGGTCGACTTCTACCGGCAGGACTGGGCACCTCCTGCCCCGTCATCTGCCTCCGCCGTAGCTCCAGCGCGCCGCGGTTTGCCGTCTCCACTCGATTCGCCGCCATTCCCCAATTCTGACTGGTCCTATGGTGGTTCGCCCGTGATCGGCGAACCCGATGGCAACAGTTATCCGCTGATGACCGCCATCGACGGAGCCAGAAGCCGCAGCAAACTCTATGGCTGGGTCGCGCCGACGCTCAACTTCAGCACTTCCCGAAACAGCAACGCGCCTGAAGCGAACGATGTTTACTCCAACCGCTTTGAACTGAATCAATTCGTCCTCTACGCCGAGCGCCTGCCCGACTCCGTGCAGCAGGATCACATCGACTGGGGATACCACCTGACCGCGCTCTACGGCACCGATTACCGCTACACCACCGGAAAAGGCTACGGTGCCTCCCAGTTGCTGGACGATCATCGGCAATATGGCATCGATCCCACCCTCGAATACATCGACATTTACTTCCCCCACGTCGCGCAAGGTATGAATCTGAGGTTGGGACGCTTCATCTCGGTGCCCGGCATCGAGGCGCAACTGGCGCCCCAAAACTACATTTTCAGCCACTCCCTTCTCTATGCCATCGATCCCTTTACCGACACCGGCTTGATGGCCACGGTCAAATTGAACGACCAGTGGCTGGTGCAACTCGGAATCACCGGCGGGCAGGACGTTGCGCTCTGGAGCGGTGACGCGAAGCCTTCCGGTACCGCTTGCCTGAGCTATACGACGAAATCGGTGAATGACAATTTCTACGTCTGCGCCAACGGCCTCAACGATGGCAAGTACGCCTACAACAATCTGCAGCAATATGACGCCACCTGGTATCACAAGTTCTCGAAAACGGTGCACATGGCGACCGAGACCTGGTACATGTATGAGCGCGACGTCCCCGCCCTCTCAGGCAGCGTCGCGCCGGAGAAGGGTGCCAATGGAGCCTATTGTTTCCTGGGGGAGCAGCGTTGCACCGCTCCCGAATATGCCCTGGTAAATTTTCTGCAAAAGGAAGTTTCTCCCCATGACTTCGTGTCCTTCCGTAGCGATTTTCTCGACGACAAGAAAGGCCAGCGCACCGGTTACGCCACGAAGTACTCGGAAAACACGATCATGTGGTGCCATTGGCTGGGCACTACCGTACAGTTGCGTCCCGAACTGCGATTCGAGCGGGCATGGGACCAAAAGGCCTACGATAATGGCCGAAAGCAAAATCAGTTAACCGCCGCCAGCGACCTCATCTTCCACTTCTGAAGCTTGCTTCTCTTTTCGTCACATTCTTCCGGTAACCGCCGTCACAGACAAGCACATAAATCAGTGCAATGCTTCAGGAGCGATACAGCTCGGACTCCATTGCAATCGCTTTTGGGCAGGTCATGGCTTCAGCCGGGCTGTAGGTTTCGCGAAATCAACCCGGCTTCAGCCGCTGAGGGGAAGCTGCTTCGCCGCTAAGCTATTGAAAATAGGAAACGCTAGAAATTCTGGAAGCAGAAGGCTTAACCTAAGTCCTTATACGTCAATATCTTGGAGTTAAGTACTTTGTTTATAATACTTTACCAAGAATCGGGGGGGGGGGGGGGGGGGGTACAAAAACCAACTCTCATTACCTTACTACCCGCCCCGAATTCATATAAACCCGAATTCATATAAAAAGGAGAAAACTCACCATGTCATCATCCTCTTCTGGCAAACCTTCATTCCCTCTTTGTGCTCAGAAAAAAATGGACGGCGATCCTTGCCGCTCTCCCGCTCTCCCCGGCAACCTGTTTTGCCACTACCACAACTTGATGGGCGGGCCGCCGCCCATCAACATCAACAATAACGACGGCTTTCCCACCGATCATCTCTACCTCCCGCATCTCCGGGACGCCCTTTCCATTCAGTCCGCCATCTCGGAAGTTTGTGAGATGCTTCTGCACCGCCGCATCGACACCCGGGAAGCTTACATTCTGTGCTACGCCATGCAGATTGCGTCGGCGAACTTGGCCCGCATTCCCGCCCCGGCAAAGGAGCCCGCGCTCCCCGCCGCTTCCGGCGAGGACTCGCACCATCCTCCTGATCCGGCTCCCGGGACCATTCAGGCCTGCGAGCCGCCGCAGTCTCGCCCGCGTCGCATGCGCGCCTGACGGCTGTCGAACCGGCTGCTGAACAACTCGCTTTTGGGTAGCGCAGCCCTTCAGCACTGCGCTACTCCATGGTTAACCATGCGGCTTCAGCCGATGCGGGAAGCTGACTTCCGAAATGAAGTCACTACCGCGTCCCGGAGCCGCTCTTGCCATCCCGCTCGACCTTGCTATAATCGCGCAAACTTTTCCGACCTCTTCGGTCCCGCAGTGATGCGGGATCGAGGATGAGGCACCTTAGATCGCTAAACAGGTGAGGGGATGAAGATGAAAACGTTCAAGTTTCTAGTCGGCGCTTTATTCCTGACCATGCTGCTGCGCCCAATGACTGCGTCTCCGGAAGACCTTAAATCCGGCGCCGGCGTCGCGCTGGCGAAGAAGTGGATCGCCGCCTGGAATTCCCACGATGCCGAAAAGATGCTGCCGCTCTTCACCGGCGACGTTGTCTACGAGGACGTTGCCTTTGGCGAAGTAAGCCATGGGCGCGAAGAGGTGCGCAAGTTTTTCCAGGCGGAAATCGCCGCCGTCCCCGACCTCGAACTGAAACTGCTGCGCTCCCACATCAGCGACGGCCACGGAACCATCGAGTGGACGTTCAGCGGCACGGACAAAGACGTTTTCAAGACCGGCAAGAAATTTTCCGTGCGCGGCGTCAGCGTGATCGAATTGCGCGATGGCAAGATATCCCGCAACCTCGATTTCTACGATGCCGCCACCATCATGCGCCAGGTCGGCCAGTTGCCGACGCCGGCAGGCGAGGCGAAGTGAGGGGAATTCGTCGCCGCCCTCGAACGTGCGGCGATTAGCGCGAGGAAATTCTCTGGAAGAGGAGCCTATGACAAGCAAGCCAACGATATCCGAGAGCGATTCGGCGCAACTCGAAGCGCTCGGATATGACTCGAACTTTGACCGCTCCATGAGCTTATGGTCGAACTTCGCGCTCGGCTTTACCTACCTCTCACCGGTTGTCGGCGTGTATACGGTTTTTGCTTTCGCCATTGCCACCGGCGGTCCACCGATGTTCTGGAGCTATCTGTTTGTCGGGCTGGGACAACTCTTGGTGGCCATCGTGTTCGGCGAGATTGTGTCGCAGTTTCCCATTGCCGGCGGTCTCTATCCCTGGGCGAGACGCTTGGTGGGCAAGCGCTGGGCGTGGATGGCGGGATGGGTTTACCTGTGGGCGTTATGTACAACCATTGCGGCCGTGGCTGTCGGCGGAGCGCCTTACCTGGCTCAACTTCTTGGTATTCAAGTCGGTCAGGTCGGCGAAGTGGCGATCGCGGTAACGTTGATCGTCGTAACTACGGCGCTGAACGTCAGTGGAACTAAGCTCCTGGCTCGCGTCGCGATGTTCGGATTCATCTGCGAATTGCTGGGCGCCGTGGTGGTCGGAGGATATCTGCTGGTGGCGGCGCGGCACCAAAGCTTTGGCGTCTTATTTCACAGTTTCGGCCTCGGCAGCAACGGACATTATTTGCCCGCCTTTCTGGCGTCGAGCGTCGCCGCCATGTTCTGCTACTACGGCTTTGAAGCCTGCGGAGATGTGGCCGAGGAAACTCCCGATGCCAGCCGCGCCATTCCGAAGGCGATGCGTATGACGATTTATATTGGCGGTTTCGCGGCCATCCAGGCTACCATCGTTTTGGGACAAAATGATTTCAACCACACGGGCTGCAATCATGATTCCAACTGGCAGAACTACTGGGAAACCAGCAACCATCTGGGCCCGGCTCCGGATGGCACCTGTCTCTGCGGTTTGAACTACAACACCCAATCGCCCGCGGAATCGGGCTCGGTCGCGAATATGATGGTGGACGGCCAGGGGAACCTCTATGTTCCGGACTATTACAACAACCGCATTTTAAGATACGACTGGCCCATCACCCAAAACGGCCAATCGGCCCAATATGTCTGGGGCCAGCCTAATTTAGCCGGTTCGGCCTTCAACAATAGCGGCGGGGGTTCGCCGAACGCGACCGACCTTTGGTTCTATTCTCTTTCCGGGAACGCCGTCCCGGCCGGGGTGGCGATCGATTCCTGGGGCAACCTTTGGGTCGCCGATACGGACAACACCCAGAAGGGGCCAACAGGCTGCAAGGGAATGTCAAAGCTGCCCTCGGCCTCGATCGGTTCGGAGTGAACCACGACCATGTTGTCGGGCACCACCTGACCCAACTTCTTGCGTTTGGTGACGGGATACTGGACCAACAACTCATTGAAGGTTTGCACGTCGGGCCGGTGGGCGTGGACGAGGT
>CAVVAP010000020.1:0-62021 GCA_963746205.1 uncultured Acidobacteriaceae bacterium
TCCTGACCATGCTTGGCATGGCGTGGGGAATTGCGACGGTGGTGCTGCTGCTGGCGTATGGGTCCGGCTTTGAGCGGGGCTTGTGGGTGGCTTTCCGCTCCTTTGGAACGAATCTGATCTTCGTTTTTCCGGGGCGCACGTCGCTGCAGGCGGGGGGCACAAAAGCGGGCAGCGAAATCAAGCTCACGGTGAACGATCTCGATTATCTGCAAGCCGAGGTGCCGCTGCTCAAACGCATTTCGCCCGAGGCTTTCAAGCAAAGCACGGTAGGGTATGGCACCCGCAGCGGCAGTTACGGAGTCAGCGGAGTGTACTCCTACTATCAGCACATGCGGCGCATCGAGGTGGAAAACGGTTCATTTTTCACGGAGATGGACGAGAATGCACACAGCCGTGTGGCGGTTCTCGGTGCCGACGTCAAGAGGAAGCTGTTCTCCGGACAAAACGCCCTGGGTGAAAAAGTGCGGCTGGATGGCCTCACTTACGAGGTCATCGGTGTGCTCAAACACGTCATTCAGAATGGCGACGACAATATGAACGGCAAGGTTTATATCCCGTTCAGCGCGATGAACGACCTGACCAACACTTACTATCTCAACGCGATCGCGATGGAATACGAAGGCGATCATGAAAAAGTTGACGACGCGGCGCGCCGCTCGATGGCCTTCCACCACGACTTTGACGTGAAGGACAAGCGCGCAATTTTTATCTTCGACGTGTTTGCCGACCTTCTCGATTTGCGGGTGATCACCACCGGGATCAAGATTTTGCTGGGCTTTATCGGATTGCTTACTCTGGGCATCGGCGGCGTAGGTCTGATGAATATCATGCTGGTGTCGGTAACCCAGCGCACGCGCGAGATCGGAGTGGAAAAAGCGCTGGGGGCGCGAGGCTGGCATATTCTGGTGCAGTTTCTTTCGGAAGCACTGGTGATTACCGTGCTGGGAGGTTTGGCGGGTGTGGCGATCGCCTATCTTGTATCCTGGTCGGTGGGATCGCTGACGCTGTGGAGCGCGTTTGGGGAAAATGGGACGGAAGGCGACATCCGCCTGGCAATCGATTCGACCACACTCGTGGCATCGACCGTGATTCTCGGATTCGTCGGAATTATCAGTGGGATGTTACCCGCAATCAAGGCGGCGAGGTCTGGACCCGATTGAGGCGCTGCGCTACGAATAGGGACAAACCAGAGATCAAACGCCAGGAGAAACTAGAAACTAAAGATCGGGCCCGAAAGTCATGCACCATTTTCGAGGCATTTAACACTCCTGAAATATCTCAAAAGTAAACTTAAGGGGATGACCGCGTCCCGGGTATCCCGTTTTGCGCTGCCTTTGCAGGTGGCGGCCGTCTGCTATCGGCGAGCCAATTCGAGTGTCGAGTTCCTGCTGGTGCACACTAACGGCGGCAGCAAGTGGACCTTTCCCAAGGGAGCGCCGGCACCTCGGCTCTCACACAGCCAGGCGGCGGAACGCGAAGCGAAAGAGGAAGCGGGCGCACATGGCGTCATCGAGCCCCGGCATTTCCATGTCTACGTTCATTCCAAGGGAGTTTTCTGGCAGCCGGGCGGGGTGCAGGAATATGTGGTCAAGGCGTTCCTGATGGAAGTCCGACAGACGCGGGTGCCCGAGGAAGATCATCGCGACCCCACGTGGTTCGACGCGGAAAAAGCGAGGGTGGTGCTGGGCAAGGGACGCGAGGTGAAGTACGCGCAGGAACTCCAGGGCGTGATTGACCGCGCGCTGGAACATCTGGGACCATCCCACATGGCCATCAGTCGCTAATCGCAGTGGACGAGGGCGTCCGGGGATCGATCTTAAAACTACGTTATTTTCAATCCCACCGCGGCCGCAAGTTTGCCTTGCCGTTCATCAAACGTCCAAAAAACGCTCCGCTTTGAGTTCGAGAGCCGAAGCCACATGCAGGGTATCGAGGGCTCGAACGCCAATACTTGCCGCGAAAGCGATTGGCCGCACGCCGACGGACAGCCATCCGATATATTTAACCAGGGACCACCCATGATCCAACTTTCCGCTGCCGGCAAGCGTTACGGTCACAAGCTGCTGTTCGAGGACGCGGACTGGCTGATTACTCCGCAATCCCGCATAGGGCTGGTGGGGGCGAACGGTACCGGCAAATCCACGATCATGAAAATTCTTGCGGGCAGCGAGTCGCTGGACTACGGCCGTATTTCGCGCGCCAAAGGCATTTCCACGGGCTACCTGCCACAGGACGGGCTGACCATGACCGGGCGCACTGTATTCGACGAGTGCATGGCGGTGTTTGACGAACTGCATGCCATGGAAAAAGAGATGGAGGCGCTCACCCGCAGCATGTCGGAACTCGACCACCGGAGCGCGGAGTACGGCAATGTGGCCGACCGGTACCAGAGGCTGGAGCACGAATTCGTGGCCCGTGACGGCTAT
Source organism: uncultured Acidobacteriaceae bacterium (assembly GCA_963746205.1). GTDB lineage: Bacteria > Acidobacteriota > Terriglobia > Terriglobales > Acidobacteriaceae > Acidiflorens. The sequence goes on from CAVVAP010000020.1 coordinate 2,427, forward strand.
ACCCTGGAAGCGCAGGTGGGACAGGTGCTGACGGGACTGGGCTTCCATCGCGACGACTGGACGCGACAGACGGAGGAGTTTTCGGGGGGTTGGCAGATGAGAATCGCGCTCGGCAAACTCCTGCTGCAGAAGCCGAACCTGCTGCTGCTCGACGAACCGACGAACCACCTCGACCTGGAAGCGCGCAACTGGCTGGAGGAATACCTGACGGGGTATCCCCATGCTTACGTCATCATTTCGCATGACCGGTATTTTCTGGATATCACTGTGGAGCGGATCGTGGAGATCTGGAACAAGCGGATGCATTTTTATGCCGGCAATTACGATCAGTATCTCGCGGGCAAAGCGGCGCGCAAGGAGCAATTGGAAGCGGCTTACAAAACGCAGCACGACCGCATTGAGCAGCTTGAGGTTTTTATCAACCGCTTCCGCTATACCGCGACTAAAGCCAAGCAGGTGCAGAGTCGAATCAAAGAGCTGGAAAAGATGGAACGGGTCGAGATTCCGGAAGAGGAGAAGACGGTCCACTTTTCCTTTCCCCAGCCGAAGCCGAGCGGACGCGTGGTGGCGGAGTTCCTGAATGTCGCCAAGAGCTATGGTGATCACCAGGTCTTCAGCAAAGTGGATTTCATGATCGAACGCGGCGAACGCATCGCGCTGGTGGGGGTCAACGGCGCGGGCAAATCGACTCTGATTAAACTGCTGGCGGGGCAGGAGAAGTTAAGCGCCGGCGAATACAGGCTGGGGCACGAGGTGCATCTCGACTATTTTGCGCAGGATCAGTACAAGGAGCTCGATCCGGAGGCGCGCATCCTGGATGACCTTGGCGAAGTTTCGGGAGCATCCACCCAGACCGAGTTGCGCAGTCTGCTGGGATGTTTTCTATTTTCCGGCGACGACGTGTTCAAGCGCATCGGGGTGCTCTCGGGTGGCGAGCGCAACCGCTACGCGCTGCTGAAAATGCTGTTGCATCCGGCCAATTTTGTGCTGCTGGATGAACCCACGAATCACCTCGATCTGCGCGCGAAAGACGTTTTGCTGGAGGCGCTGATGAAGTACACGGGCACGGTCGTTTTCGTGTCGCACGATCGCTATTTCATCGACAAACTGGCCACGCGCGTTTTTGAAATCGGAGACGGAAAGGTGGAGATTTATCCGGGGAATTACGAGGATTATCTCTGGAGAAAACAGGGCAGGAATGTGAACCCGCCTGACCCGAAGGTTCCCGCGATATCGTCAATGCCTTCGATCGCGCCGGTAAATGGAGGCCGCGCACCCGCATCCGATGCAGCCGAGCCCAAAGGCAAGCGCGTAAATCCCATCAAGCGCAAGCAGATGGAAGACCGGCTCCACGAAATCGAAGAAGGAATTACAAGCGCAGAAGTGGCGATCGGGCGCTGTGAGGCGCAGTTGGAGAGCTTCACGAGCGCGGAAGAAACCCAGCGCCAGACGCAGGAACTGGCGGGTCATAAAAAAATTCTGCAGAGTCTAATGGAGGAATGGGAGGACCTGTCGGGGACGCTGCAAATCGAGGCTCGATGAAAGGGCCAGGCCGACAAAGAACCTTTTATGGTGGGAAGCTAAAATTATGGGCTGCGTTTCATATTTCGAGGGTCTGAGGTCGATTCTTGACGAGTTTCTAGCCGCCCTGCTTTAACTCGGTGAGCACCTGGCGGGCGATTTCCTTCAGCGTTTCGAATACGCCGATGCCCTGGAAGGCGACAGCTTCGACGACGGGTTCGTTCTTTTTGCGCAGTTCCTTGGGAGAGGCCTCGACTGGCAGGATGTTCGGCAGGTCGCGCTTGTTCAGTTGCAGGACGTAGGGAATCTTGTTGAAGTCGTAGCCGTGTTCTTTCAGGTTGGACATCAGGTTGTCGAGCGCTTCGACGTTGGCATCCATGCGTTCCTGCTGCGAGTCGGCGACGAAAACGATGCCATCCACGCCGCGCAGAATCAGCTTGCGGCTGGCGTCGTAGAACACCTGGCCGGGAACGGTATAGAGGTGGATGCGGGTCTTGAAGCCGCGGACCGTACCCAGATCCAGAGGCAGGAAATCGAAGAACAGGGTGCGATCGGTCTCGGTGGCGAGCGAGATCATCTTGCCCTTTTGCTGCTCCGCGGTTTTCTGAAAAATGAACTGCAGATTGGTCGTCTTGCCGCCCAATCCGGCGCCATAATAGACGATCTTGCAGTTGATTTCGCGTGCTGCGAAGTTGATGAAACTCAAAAGGTTTCCTCAGAAAAGCCGGCGAAAAACGACGGTCGCGGAGCGCCCCGAAAGGCGCGAGACTTCCCGCCCAAATCCAGCTGACCACAGTATCGGATACCAATGATTTTTATACTACACCGGAAGGACATGGCGCAGGTTACCCAGGTTAGGGGTGCCAGAGTGACGCCGAAGCGCCGCTCACGACAGCGCCCGGAACGGGAGTCTGCAAGAGCGGCAATCAGCGCGCCTGGGGCAGGGGATAGTAGCCATCCTTGGCATAGACTTTAACGTCGGGGCGGCGCACGCGCACTTCGATCTGGCGGTAACCTCCGATGCCAGACTTGGGGGAATACGCCATGGTGTACTGATTGCGTGCTTCTCCAATGGCGCGGGCATAGGCGCGTTCGATGTCGGCTTGGCTCAACTCGGTGTATACCTCGCCGCCGGTGGCGGAGACGTACTTCGGCAGAATGTCGCTATAACCGACCAAGGCTCCCGTTTTCGGCACGTGGATGCGCTGGAGGCGATCGTAGATGGGAATTGCGGCGCCCTCGACTCCCACCGCGTACACCGTGATGTTTTGCGTCAAGAGCACCTTTAGAGTGTCCTTGTAGCTGGCGATGGAACCCTGTTCGCGGCCGTCGCTGATGATGAAAATGAGTTTCCGCCGGGACCGGTCGCGTTTGGCGAGATCGCGGGCGGCCATGAGCACGGCGTCGTTCAAAACCCGCGCCACCTTGGGAGGAGTGCTCACGGGGTTGACCGGGGAATCGACGGGGCGTCCATTGATGTAGGGACCCTGCGGGCCGAGGGGACCGCTGGTGACGGGAGGTCCGTTGTTCGCGCCGCTGTAGCCCTTCACTTCGTTGAGCACGGCAGTCAACTCCTTGCCCACGCTGGTGAAATCTGACACCCGGCCGACGGTGCTGCTGTAGGTGTAGACGGCAACTTCATCGAACTGGCTGAATGCGCCTTGCAGAGCCGATAAGGTTTCCTGCACCTTCCGTAAGCCCACATCCGGCATTCCGGTATCGAAAATCACGGCGGCGGAAAGCGCAAAGGGGTCGCTGGTGAAAAACTCCAAGGTCTGCTTCTGGCCGTTTTCGAGCACGGAGAAATCCTTGGCCAGGAGGCCGCTAACCAAACGGCCTTCGCTGTCCTTGACCGTCACTGGAACCGTGACCACGTTTTTCGTGACGGTGATGGTGTAGCCTTCGCCGGTTTCCGCATCACGCGGCACGCTGCCCGCGGGCACGGTCTTCACCGGGGGCATGGGAGGGGGCGCAGATTGTCCGGTGGTGGCGTCGGGTGCGCTCCGCGGCAGCTCTTTGGAGGCGCTGGTTGCGGCGTCGCCGGAATTATCGGCGGGGGGAGCATCGGGACTGGCGGCTTCCTCCGCCTCGGCGCGCGCACTGGGCGGCTCGGGAGGTGGTATGGGGCGGGTGGAGGAGGGAGCATCTGGAATGTCCTCCGCCTTTTGCTGGGCCGCCAGGGTGCCGACGAGCAACAGGGTAAACGCTAGAAGCAATACGGTGCTGGTCTTTGTCACCATCCCAAAACTCTCTTTCTTCAGCACAGGTCTTTAAGGTCTCAGGTCTTAGCTCTTCGGTCTTCTGGTCTTAGCTTTATCTTTTGTCCAGCTGGCAGCGCCTTCGAGCTGTTTTTTCGCTATTCAGATGCCTAAAGGTTCCATTTTGGTGCATCTAAACAGAGCAGTTCCATACAGGATAGACTAGCAAAGTCCCGGGATAAAAACTCTCATGCCGAAAGTTCATTGCGCACCATGTCTGGCGATTGGTCTTTTTGCCGCCGTCGTCGCCTTGTCAAACCCTGCGTTTGGGCAGAATTCAGTCGCTCCGGCAGCTTCCCCCGCCGACAGCCAATCCCAGGATCAATCGGTCGAGACACTCAAGGTCAACGTCGAGGTGGTGCAGTTGTTCTTCAACGTGAAGGACAAGCACGGCGCGCTGATACCCAACCTCAACAAGGACAACTTCGACCTCTTCGAGGACGGCAAGCCGCAGACTATTAAGTATTTCAAGGCTGAGTCCGACCTGCCGTTGACGCTGGGTATTCTGATCGATTCCAGCGGGAGCCAGCAACGGGTTCTGGAAATGGAAAAAACGGTGGGAGGGTCGTTCCTGGAGAGCACGCTGCGATCCAAGGACGAGGCTTTCGTTATCAGCTTCGACGTGGACATCAGCCTGCTGCAGGATTTCACCAGTTCCGTCAGCCGCTTGAAGCATGCGCTGAACGAGGCGCGGATCAACACCGGCGGAGTGGGCTGTTCGGGAGGGCCGATCGGGCCTCAGGGACCGATTCCATGTTCGTCGACGGGGCAGCGCGGGACGGCGCTTTACGATGCGGTGTATCTGGCGTCGCATGACGAACTGGGTCATGAAGTGGGGCGCAAAGCGATGATCCTGCTCACCGATGGCGAAGACGAAGGCAGTCGGCTCAAGATTAAAGATGCGATTGAAGCGGCGCAGAAGGCGGACGCCATCTGCTATGTGCTGCTGATCGCCGATCGTGGATTCTATGGCCGCGGCGGCTTTGGATACTCGGGCGATTCGGACATGAAGAAACTCACCCAGGAGACCGGCGGGCGCGTTATTGAAGTGGGAAACAAGATCGACAAACTGCGCCAGGCGTTCGAGCAGATCTCGGAGGAGCTGCGCAGCCAATACGACATCGGATACACGCCGACGAATGCCACGCGGGACGGCGGTTTCCGCAAGGTGGAGATCAAACCGAAACAGTCGGATTACAAGGTTCAGGCGCGGAGCGGGTATTACGCCACGGTGCGAACCGAGAACTAGCCCGGGGTTACAGGGCGTTAAAAGAGCGGTTAGCGCGCCTGGGAAAAATCTTCGACGGCGTATAACTGGCCGCCACGCTCCACCACGCCGATTCCGACGGAGTCCATGTCGCGATCCATTATGTTGGCGCGATGGGGTGGCGACTTCATGAACTGGGTGTGGATGAACACCGGCACCGTTCCTTGAATTATATTTTCCGAAAGCCAATGGAAATGTGCGTCGGCCTGCCTGGCGCGCGCGGAAAGACTGGGCTCGCCTTCGAAGCAGTGCTGGACGGCTCCATGTTCGGCCATTACCCGAGCGTGGCGGCGAGCCGCCAGAGCGAGCGACTCGTCCCAGCGCAGCGGAGACAGTCCTTGACCGCGTCGCGCCTGATTTACCGAAGCGAAAAGTTCGCGCTCGGCCTGTAACGCCGGAGTCTGGGCGCGGGCCACGGGCAGGATCGCCATGGCAAAGATCGCCACGGCCAGGGAGTTGATCGCCAGGGCAGTTCGCCGGGTTCTTACCCTTGGAATACTCATTGCAGGCGGTAACGAAGAGACAGTAAACCGCGGCCTCTCGTGGACGGACAAGTTACGTAAGTCGCTTGCGCAATCGTCCGAGCCTACGCCCTTCGGTGCCGCGGCCGAAATCATTTCGATATCAAGACACAAAGCTTCGGGTGTTGTTTGCCGGTCATTGCTTGCTGGGCTGTTCTTAGTGGCGGTCCCGGTACAAGTCGCGATAGTCGCGCCGCAATTCCCGGCGTTCGTAATGGGCGGCAGCGTAGTGACCGTGGTGGAGGTCGTGACGAAGTTCGCGGCGGTGGCGCGCAATCCTTGCTTCGTCCCGGCGGATATAGTGCCGATTCCGCCGATAGCCATCATCCGCAAAGGTGGTTCCCGCGCCCAACGCCAGAAGCAATAAAACTCCGGCTATCTTGCGTTTCATGATCGTTTCTCCTTCACATCTCACATCTTCCAGACGTGTAAACCCGCAGCGCGCGGCCAAGTTGCGCGGGGCGGCGGGTCGGGGTTGAAGGCTGCACGGTTTACTTTGGAGGAATGTTTCAGTGTCTTTTCGGGCGATCTTTGACTGGGATTACGAATTTCAATCCCGACCAGACCTCGGTGACGGCGCAGACTTTGATGTCCACCAGTCCGGCATCGAGGCCCATGCCGCGAATCACGTCTTCCGAGAGGTCGGTGGCGATTCCGGAACTTTTTTTCGGCCATGAGATCCAGAGCATGCCAGCCGGCGCCAGGGCTTTGGCGGAGGGGAACAGTGCACGCTGGAGGCTGGCAATGGACTTAACAAAAAGAAAGATGAAATCGAGATTTCCGCCGGTGAGGCGCGGTTGAGAACATTGCGCGAGAGCGTCGCCCAGCTCGGCTTTTACTTCTTCAGGCAAGTGCAGCAAAGCGGCGCGGAAATCCGCCTTGATACCTAACTTTTTCGCCAATGGAGTACCGGAATATCCGGGCATGGAAGCGCTCTGCTGACCGGTAGATTTTACTGCCGCGGGGCGTAGTATCCCTTGCGGGTTCGCACTTTAAGACTCTTATCCGCGACCAGGACTTCGATGGTGCGAAAGCGTCCATCCGCGGCAAAGGCGGCAGGACGGTAGGCGACGGCGTATTGGCTGCGCAATTCCTCCTGGATGCTGGTAAAGGAGTCGGAGACATCGCGCATCTGGAAGGGAAAGAAAGCGCGGCCGCCGGTGGCGTCGGCGATACGCTCCAGAACTTTGTCGCCCTTGCCCTTGGTGCCGGTGATGTTGGTGCTGATGGTATAGACGATGACTTCGGCGCGCTCCGCCATCTCAATCGCTTCTTCACGGGTGACATGGCTGAGATTATCTTCGCCGTCACTCAGCAGAATAATGGCGCGGCGCACCGGTCCGGTTTGCTCCTGCTTTAAGAGTTTGTCACGGCAGGCAAAATAGAGCGCGTCATACATGGCGGTACCGCCACCCGCCCGCAGCATGCGGACGCCGGCCGAGAGTTTTTCGGTGCTGTCGGTAAAATCCTGCGTGACCTCGGGGGTCGCGTCGAAGCCCACCACGAAAGCTTTGTCATACTTCGGACGGATAATGGAGTTCAGGAACTCGATGGCGGCTTCCTGCTCAAACTTGAAGCGGTCGCGCACGGAATTGCTGGCGTCGACCAGCAGGCCAACCTGAAGCGGCAGATCGGTTTCGTTATTGAAGCCGAGCACCACGGCGGGCTTTTGATCGTCAATCACCCGAAATTCGTTCTTGCCGAGGTCCTTGATATAGCGACCGTGACGGTCGGTGACGGTGAACACCACCCGAACTTCGTTGACTTCGTGGACGATGGTAGTGACGGACTCGTCGGAGTCGCTTTTGGGAGGAGTGGGCCTCGGGCTGCCGGCCGGGGCACTGCTCTGCCCGGGAGCACTCTGCGCCGTAGCGTCTGGCGCGGTGCCAGGCGGCGTGGTCTGGCCGAGGAGCACACCTGGGAGCAGGAGTAAGGTGGCGAGAAACAGAAGAATGCGCAATGTCATCCGGACAACTTGGTCTGAGTTGATTTCCCCATTATAGCCGGTGTCCAGCAGGGGAGATACGGCGAGTTGCGCGCCGGTATACCTACGCGCTTCCAGGATTACACTTACAGGATGTTCTCGGCAGAGGCTGGTTCCAGCCGTGGACCTTCCTGGCGAACATTTTCCAGACGGTCCATGAATTCCTGCAATTCGAGTGGCAGGGTGCTGGAGAACTGGAGCGATTCGCCGTTCCCGGGATGGGTGAGCGCGAGGGCGGCGGAATGGAGGAAATTGCGGCCCAGGGCGAGCGTGGCGGGCATGCCGGGGGTGCGGCGCTTGTTCGACTGCGAGCGCAATTCGGCGGGCGCGCCATAGAGCGCATCCCCGACCACGGGATGGCCCAGGGATGACAGGTGGACGCGAATCTGGTGGGTGCGCCCGGTTTCGATCTTAAGTTCGAGCAGGGCGAACTTGCCGTACGGAGAGTCGATTTTTCGCCGCACCGTGTAGTGCGTCACGGCCGCGCGGCCGCCGGAGCCTTGCGTCGTCATTCGAGTGCGCTTCTGGGAGTGGCGGCTGATGGCGCTCTGAATCGTACCGCGATCCTCCTCAGGCCAGCCATGGACGAGGGCGAGGTAGGTTTTGTGGACCTTTCGCTCACTGAACTGACGGGCCAGCCGGTGGTGAGATTCATCGTTTTTCGCCACCACCATCAGTCCGCTGGTGGCGCGATCGAGGCGGTGCACGATTCCGGGGCGTTGCTCGCCGCCAAGCTGAGAAAGCCGGGCGAAGTGATGCAGCAGGGCATTTACCAGGGTGCCGCGGTTGCGGGCCTCTTCAGTCGCTCCGGCGCCGGCGTGCACGATCATCCCGGCGGGTTTGTTGACGATGGCGAGGTCGTCGTCTTCGTAGACGATGTCAAGGGCGATGTTTTCGGCGATGGCGCGCAGCGGGGGAGCAATTGGCGGTCCGGTGATTGTGATTCGCTCGTCTCCTCTCAGGCGCAGCGACGCCTTCGCCGCTTCGTCGTTGATCAACACCTCACCTTTCGCGATGAGTTGTTGGACGCGGGCGCGGCTGACTTCCTTCTGGGGATCGGAGAGTTGGGTCGCCAGATAGTGATCCAGACGCTGGCCAGCGGCGTCAGGCGAGGCGGTGAGCGTTAGCGGGAAGGCGGGCATGGGCATGGCGGGCTACAGTACTCAGCATTCAGCATTCGGAAGGCTTGCGCAAGGGGAATCTGGTGGCGCAGTCCTGCAGTCGAGAGACCGGAACGATCGAAACGAACTAGGTGACGGACTTCTGAGGGGTGAGTGCTGAAGGCTGAGTGCTCGACTTCAGCCACCAGATCAAACCCCCGCCAATCACGAGGAAGATCGAAATCAGTTGTGTTCCCGTCATCAGACCGCCGAAGACTTCGCCGCGGCCGCCATCGCCGCGGAGAAACTCGATGAAAAAGCGTTCGACTCCATAGAGGACCATGAAGCTGGCCCATACCTGTCCATCGAACTTCTTGCGCTTGAACATCCAGGTCAGCAGCAGGAAATTGAAGAACTCGGCGGCAGCCTCGATCAACTGCGTCGGCTCAAGCCTGACGCCGAGCGGCGTTTCGCTGATTTTGTTGGCAAGAGGATTGGTGAAAATCACGCCCCAGAAATGGGCGGTCGGCTTGCCATAACAGCATCCGGCGGAGAAACAGCCAAAGCGGCCGAGGACGTGGCCAAAAGCCAGTCCAGGGGCAAAGCCGTCCGTGGTGCGCAACACCGGCATGTGATGGCGCCGCATGTACCAGGCCGCCATGATGAGCGCGGCAACCAGGCCGCCGGAAAATACGCCTCCTGCCTGAAGAGTGTTAAGGCTGAAAATCTCGCGCGGGTTGTGCGCGTAAAAGCCCCAGTCATTGACGACATAGAGAATCTTGGCGCCGACGATTCCGGCCAGGACGACAAGAATTCCCAGGTTCCAGGCGTCGTCGCCGTCGATCCCCTGTGTCTCGGAATTGCGGACGCTGATCCACAGGCCGATGAGCACTCCGGAAGCGACCAGCACGCCATAGGTGGGCAGGTAGAAGCTGCCAATATGAAAGAGTTGAGGGAACACGATGATTTGGATGCTAGCAGAGAAAGAAAGGTCTCGGGAGGCGGGTGTTAGGTCTTAGTAACAGCAGGATGCCAGCTTTTTCTAAGACCTAAAACCTAACAACATAAGACCTGACAAAAAGCCGACCCACTGCGCCGTGTGGTGGGCCGAGAATGAACCCGTCTCAGACGGTGGGAACCCGCCGCGACCCTTTAGGCTTTTCCGCATGGCGGAACATAGCACACCGGATCTTTTTGCGAGTCGAGTCCCCGTTCATTCGGCATTGGTTCAAAAATCGGTTACCACCAGCACCAACTCCGCAGGTCGACTTTCACTTTGGATGCTAGGAAATCGGGAAGAGATTCGCAAGAGGAAAATACAAAATAGTTGGCAGGAAGTTTGCAAGGATCCGCATGCCAAAGTTTCGACGAGAGAATGCCACATGAATCCCAGGTTACGAACGATTGAGCGGCCTTCGAAAATAGTTTCATTTCGCAGGCGAGGAGCGGTAGCGGAATTCGTCGGGGTGGTTGGCACGGGGAAAGCGATTCAGCCAGTGCGCCGTGTATCCTGCAAGACTTCGTCGAGCGCACTCGCCAGTTTGCTGGCGCGCTGTCGAGCCTCTGGCCAGGGCGTCTCCACGCGTCGCTTGAGCAGGTGATATTCATCCGCGATATTCAGCGCCGCCAGCACCGCCAGTCGAACGGAATCGACGGTTGCGGTCTGCTGCGATACGGCACGCATCTTGCCGTCGACGTACTCGGCAAGCTTTAGAATGTACTCGGCGTCCGAGCCGCGCAGGTTGTACACCTGATCGAAGATCTCCACGCGAACGCTGGGAGCGCCGGGATTGGCCGCGGGCATGTCCCGGGTGGATGGCGCGCTCGGCAAGGATTCGGCGGGGGGGGCTTTGCTCGCAGTCGCCATCTCACTCCTCGACGGACTACTTCCAGCCATACTCCAGCCGGAGGAAAATTCGGAATCGCGGTTCAGCTGGCGGCCTGCTCGTGAGTCAGGCTATCCATCTGCCCCAGCATTTTTTCGACCCGGGAACGAATATCCTCGCGATCCTTGCGAAGTTGCATCAACTCGCGGCGCATGGTGTCGTTCTGCTCCTCGCGTTCCTCGAGTTGCTCGCGCAGTCGCTTGGCGTCGCGTTCTGCCGTGGCTCGCGCATCTTTCGCAGCCTTGTACAACTCAATGGTGCGATACACTTTCTCTTCCAGCGCCTGAAAATCTTCCGCCGGAACCTGCGCCGATACCTCTTCCACGGTTTTTAAAGACATAAGGACGACTCACTTTCGAAAAAATCAGGGTGCGTTGAGGCGAAGTATAGCGCAGTTTCCTGTGGAAGAATGCGTTTCATTGCCCTAACTCGTACCACGGTAGAGACGGGGCCGGGCCCGCCTCGGCGACCGCTGAAGGCGGGCAATCTCGTCCGTCCCTAGAGGCGCGACTGGAGTTTATCCAGCCGCCCGGCCGCCGCATCCAGTGTCTCAGGCTTTTTACAAAAGGCGAAACGTACCTGTTGGGATCCGTCTTTCGGATGCTTGTAAAAACTTGATCCCGGAACGCACGCGACTCCGATCTCTTTCACCAGGTAAGTGGCGAACTCGATATCGCTGGCAAAGCCGAAGGCGCTAATGTCGGTCATCACGTAGTAAGCGCCCCTCGGAAGGTAGCATCGGAAGCCGGCTTTTTCGAGTGCCGGAATTATCTGGTCGCGGCGGGAGCGGTAGCGGTCGGCGAGTTCGCGGTAGTAGCCGGGAGGCAGGCTCAGGGCGGCCGCTCCGGCTTCCTGCAAAGGCGCGGGCGCGCCCACGGTCAAGAAATCGTGCACTTTGCGGATGGCGTTAGTAATGGCCGCCGGCGCAACCGCCCAGCCTACGCGCCATCCCGTGACGCTGTAACTTTTGGAGAGGCCGTTGATGGTGATGGTACGTTCCCGCATGCCGTCGAGGCGGGCGAGAGAAATGTGCTCCGCTCCATCGTAGAGAATGTGTTCGTAGATTTCGTCGGTGATGGCGAGCACGTTGTACTCAACACACAGGTCGCGAATCAGTTCCAGTTCCTGGCGGCTGAAAACCTTGCCGGTTGGGTTGTTGGGCGTGTTGACGACGATCGCTTTGGTGTGATGAGTCGCGGTGCGATGCTGAAAAGCGGCCCGCAATTCCTGTTCGTCGAAGGTCCATTCGGCGCTGGCAGTTTGCGGAGGATGAAGGCTGACGAAGCGCGGCTTGGCACCGCTGAGGACCGCATCGGGGCCATAATTCTCGTAGAAAGGCTCGAATACAACTACCTCATCGCCCTTATTGCAGATGGCGAGAAGGGTTGCGATCATGGCCTCGGTGGAGCCGCAGCAGACGACGACTTCTTTTTCCGGATCGACCTCGATGCCCTGCCACTGCCGCATCTGGCGGGCGATGGCATGGCGCAGACTTTTCGCGCCCCAGGTGATGGCATACTGATTAATGTCGGCGGCGATAGCTTCCTCGGCGGCGCGTTTGATTTCGGCGGGCGCGGCGAAATCGGGGAAACCCTGCGCCAGGTTGACGGCGTCATATTGCATGGCCTGGCGCGTCATCTCGCGGATCACGGACTCGGTGAAATGCTCAACCTTGTCGGAGAGGAACTGCCTGGCGTGGGCGGAGACTGGGGTCATGGGAAAGAGGCTAGCACAAGATAGCGTTCACGCCGGGGGCAGCGGACTCGCGGAATACAATGGTCGAAGGCGGAAAATATGCAGGAAATACCCATTTTAAAATTTAAGGTTAAGTGTCTCGCTTCGTTGGAGCAGGTCCGCGCCACGGGGGAGCCGATCAGAATCAGTCGCTACGGTAAGCCGGTGGCCGGGGTTGTGCCGCCCACGGTGGTGATGGACCGCGACGCCTGCATTGGCTCGCTGAAACCCAGCTGCAAAATTCTCGGTGACATTGTGTCTCCGGCGAACGACGAGGATGAGTGGGAGGTTCTGCGCGATTCTGCAGATTGTAAGCTAGGTGATCATTATTGAGATGCCGAACGGAATTTTCAATTGTGAGAACATTTCCAGGGAGGTGTGGGGTACTTCGATCCCAGTGGTATCACAGTTTGACCGATATCCGACGAACACATCAATGTTTGAGGGACTTCTTAAGTCGAAGCAAGTATCGCTTGTGCGGCTTCAATTCCAGCCATAAAGCATCAATCTGTCTGCGCAGTGGTTCGCGCTCATCCAAAGGCGCAGTGTACAACCACATATCCTGACGATGCGGGGCAGCCCCCGGGTTAGGTTTCCCCCCTTTTCGGTGAGAGTACGTCGGTTGGAGGCCAAGGCGCGTAGAAATCTTTTTCATGTCCGGGATACCGCCGGAAATGCGCAGGGTCGCAGGATAGTGGAATTAGTTGTCCTCCTCAGGCCTCTTTTTCGCGAGGAACCCGCGCAGAGTTCTGAAAGATTTCTCCATGGCAGTCACTCAGCCAATACGGGCAAACAATCTAAGAAACCGAACCTTACGCTCGCTGCACTCCGCCCAGCCCCTCCAGCGTCGTAGTAATCTGTGCCGCCCATCGCGCGACCTCATCATCCCGCAACGTCCGTTCGCTTGATTGCAGCTGGGCCCGCAGCAGGATCGAGTACTTGCCCGCGCCAATTTTTTCGCCGCGGAAAATTTCGACCGGGACAAAACTGCGCAGCTCGCGGATTCCCAAGGCCGTTATGCTCTGGCAAATTTTCTCGAAATTAACGTTGTCTTCGAAGACAAACGACAAGTCGCGTTCGACGGCGGGGAAGCGTGGCAGGGCTTCGTAGCGCGCACGGCGCAGGTCGTGCTCATAGAGCCGGTCGAGAAATATCTCGGCGACAAAAACCTCTTGCCGCAGTTTGCGAGCGGCCGCCACTTCGGGATGAATCTGACCAAACTGAGCCACGGTTGCGCCATTCAGCAGGGCGCGGGCGGAGCGGCCGGGATGGTAGTAGTCGGGTGTTTGCGCGTCGTAGTCGAAGGTCTGGCGGTCGAAGGGCGCGAGTAGAGCTTCAATGTCTCCCTTCAGGTCGAAGAAGGTCAGGGGGCGGGCTTCCGCTCCCGGGGCCAGCCCGCGAACCACTTCGGGGTTTGCGCTTCCGGTGGCGCCGAGGGCGATGCGCTTCAGTTCGAGCGCGTTGTTCGGCTTTTTCGCATCCGGGCTTGACGACTCGAATACGTTGCCCGCTTCGAACAGGCGGACGTTGTCGCTGCCGCGATTCAGGTTGTGGGCGAGCATGTGGATCATGCTGGGAACGAGCGAGGTGCGCATGACCGAGGCTTCGTCGCTCAGCGGGTTGGCGAGATCGAGTTCGGCGGCGGTCGAAAAGCGCCGGGCGTCGTTCTTGGAAATAAAGGTCAGCGAAATCGACTCGTTGTAACCGAGCGCGAGCAGCGACGAGCGTAAGCGCTCGTCCTTTTCGGCGCCGGCCAGTTCGCGAACGCCGCCGCGGTAGGCGGGCAGGGTATTGGGAAACTTGTCGTAGCCATGCAGGCGGGCCACTTCTTCGATGACGTCGATGTCGCGCTCCACATCGAGACGCCAAGTCGGGATATGGACCAGATAAGTGTCCTCTTCAGCCGGGACCATGGCGAAACCGAGACGGGTAAGGATGCGGCGAATCTCCGCGGTGGCGATCTTTTCGCCGAGAATGCGGTGCACTTCGCGCAGATCGAGTTGCACTGGAGGCAGGTCCAGCGGGCTCGCGATGATGTCGATGACACCGCCGACGAGAGCGCCGCCGCCGGAAGCGAGAATCAGTTCGGCGACGCGGTTGGTTGAGGGGACGGTCGATGCAAAATCGGCGCCACGTTCGAAGCGGTGGGAGGCGTCGGTGTGCAGGCCGTGACGCTTCGACATGCGGCGCACCGCGACCGGATCAAACCAAGCGGACTCGATGACGATATTCGTTGAGCGCTCGGTGATCATGGTGTCGAAGCCACCCATGACGCCGGCGAGGGCGACGGGCTTTCTGGCGTCGGCCACGACAAGATCATCGGTCGAGAGTTTGCGCTCCACGCCGTCGAGAGTCTTCAGCGTCTCGCCGGCCCGGGCTTTCCGAATGATCAGGCGGCGGCCTTCGAGCAGGTCGAGGTCGAACACATGCGTCGGCTTTCCGCTCTCCCACAAAACGTAGTTGGTGGCGTCGACGGCGTTGCTGATGGGGCGATGACCGAGCAGTTCAAGGCGCGCGGCAACCTGCGGTGGCGAAGGCCGAATCGCAGCGCCGCGGATTTCACGGGCGGTGAATCGCCGGCACAGGTCGGGGTCCTGAACATCGACGGTGACCTCGGACTCGCCCTGAGGCGGTGGAAGCTTCGGGGCTCAATGGGATAGGAGCGGGAGATCGTAAAGGGCTGAAGCTTCGCGGGCTACGCCGTAATGGTTCATGGCGTCGGGACGGTTGGTGGTGATCTCCATCTCGAAGACGGTATTGTCGCCGGAGCCGGAAATGCCTTCGACGGCGACGCCGCATAGAGTGAGTTCGTCGGCCAGGCGCGGGTAATCGACGGGCATGTCGACGAAATCGCGGAGCCATTGGGGAGAGATTTTCATTTTGATTTTGTGATTCCGGACGAAATGAGGGATCTGCGTTTTGCGGCGGACTGCAGATCCCGCGCTTCACTCGGGATGACAAAGCCTTAAGACTTTATCCAAACTGCTCCAGGAATCTGACATCGCCCTGAAAGAAAAGCTGAATGTCATCTACACCGTACTTCAGAATGGCAATGCGTTCCACGCCCATGCCGAAGGCGAATCCGGAAACCTTTCGCCGCGTCGTAATCGACAAAGCCATAGACGTTGGGATCGACCATGCCGCAACCGAGCAGTTCAATCCACCCACTGGCCTTGCAGTTGCGGCAGGGAGCGGCATCGCGAGCGCCCGTGCCGCCGCAAAAAATGCAACTGATCTGCACATCGGCGCTGGGCTCGGTGAAAGGGAAGAACGACGGATAGAAGCGCGTCTTTACGCTCGATCCGAAGAGCGCTTTCATGGCGTGGTCGAGCGTGCCTTTCAGATCGCAGAAAGTGATGTTGGTGTCGACGGCGAGGCCTTCGACCTGATGAAAGATCGGAGAGTGCGTCGCGTCGGGCGCATCGTTGCGGTGGACTTTTCCCGGACAGACGACTCGCACCGGCGGCTGCATTTTTTGCATGGTGCGAATTTGTACGGGCGAGGTGTGCGTACGCAGCAGCAGGCGGTCGCGCAGGGGCTTCGATTCCTGGCCGGCGATAAAGAGCGTGTCCTGCGTGTCGCGCGCGGGATGATTGGGAGGAAAGTTAAGCGCCTCGAAGTTGTAGTAATCCGTTTCGATCTCCGGACCTTCTTCGACCGAGTAACCCAGGTTGCGGAAGACGCGGACGATTTCGTTCATTGTCCTGATGACGGGATGCTCGGCGCCGAGGGGGCGGCGAATGCCGGGGAGGGTGATGTCGAGACGATCGGCGGCAAAGTTGGCGGAGGACACGCCACTTTGGGTGCGCGCGAAGGCGGTATCCACTGCTTGCTCGACTTTGGCTTTGAGTTGGTTTACGCGCTGTCCTACCACGCGCTTGGCAGGCCCTGGCGCGGTTTTTAGCCACAAGTCGTTGAGTTCGGTAAGGATGCCGTTCTTACGCGCCATCCAGCGGTCGCGGAATGCCTTATGGTCGTTCTCGGAAGATACTGACGCTGACTCTTGATCGAGCGCGGACAAGAGCTCTTGCGCCGCAGACTCGAGTGCGGTCTCTGAGAAGTCGGTAAGTTTGGGCACGCTATAGGGCATATTTTCAGGCAACTCTTGTCAACATAGTTCGTCGAGAGAACTCCCCTCAGCGGCGTTGGGGCGCGCCCGTTGTAGGGGTCCTTCGACTCCGCAGGGACTTCACTTTCGTGAAGTCCCTGGTCCGCTCAGGATGACAAATGAAGTGAGGCTGCCTACTATGCTGTCGCCGGCTGCGCTTCGGCATGCGCTTTTTTTGCCTGCTCGGCCAAGTGCGCGAATCCGGCCGGGTCTTTTACCGCCAGGTCGGCGAGGATTTTGCGGTCGAGTTCGACGCCGGCTTTTTTCAGGCCGCTGATGAACTGGTTGTAGTTCAAGCCGTTCAGACGGGCGGCGGCGCCGATGCGCACGATCCAGATGGAGCGGTACTGGCGCTTCTTCTGCTTGCGGCCGGAGTAGGCGAACTTGAGCGCGCGGTCGACGGCTTCTTTTGCCGAGCGGTAAAGTTTGGATTTGGTTAGGAAGTATCCGCTGGCGCGCTCAAGAATCTTTTTGCGCTTGGCGCGGCGTTTGGTTCCGCGTTTTACACGAGGCATTGCTGTTCTCCTTTTTTTGGTGTTGCTAACAGCAGGCGGCTGGAGGTAAGGAGGCTTCTACCGCGTTTCTTGGGGAAACGGGATTTGTGAAGCCCGGGCCTCTTCACTCGCTGCTGCGGCGCATTTTCGCTCCGCAGACTGGGCTAAGGACGGACGAAGGCGCGCCTCGTCACATCCCATTCGTTACATTACATGTACGGGATCATGCGCGCCGCTTTTTTGTAATCACCGTCGCTCACCAAAGCCGATTTGCCCAGATGTTTCTTGCGCTTCTTGGCTTTGGAGCTCAGCATGTGACGCAAACCGGTTTTGTGCCGCTTGATCTTTCCCGTCGCGGTTTTTTTGAAGCGCTTGGCAGCGCCCTTGTGAGTTTTCAGTTTAGGCATAGAAAATCAGTTTTCCGTTCTCGGATTTTCGTTCTCAGTTTCGAGTAAAATTTCTTGACTGCGCAGAATCCGGCCGGGCCCGCTAACGTCAAGTGATTTTTCTCACGGCTGAATGCTGACGACCGCCGCTATGCGGTCTGCGCGCCGCCGCGTGACGTGGAAGGTGACGCGGGCTTGGGAGGAGGAGCGGCCGACTTTTCTTTTCCTCCGCCTTCTTTCTTATTCGGCGCCAGAATCAAATGCAGGGTGTTGCCTTCCTGCCTGGGGCGGAATTCCACCAGGCCGCGCTGATCGATATCCTTAATCAAGCGTTCCAGAATCTGGCGTCCCAGGCTTTGCCGCGTCATTTCGCGCCCGCGGAAGAAAATCGTCGCTTTGACCTTGTCGCCTTCGTCGAGGAAGCGCAGCACGTGATTCTTTTTGGTTTCGTAGTCGTGGTCGTCTACGTTGATACGAAACTTCACTTCTTTGACGGTGATAACTTTCTGTTTCTTCTTGGCTTCACGCTCGCGCTTTTCGTTCTGGTACAGGAATTTCCCGTAATCCATAATGCGGCAAACCGGAGGTTGCGCGGTCGGGGAAATCTCCACCAGATCGAGGTTTCTTTCGCGGGCCATTTTGAGCGCCTCAAAGGGAGGCATCACGCCGATCTGTTCCCCTTCGTCCCCGATGACGCGAACTTCACGCGCTCGGATGCGCTCGTTCATGCGAATAAAACGCTTGTCGATACTGTCCTCCGTGTGCTGATTTGACGGGAAAAGATACCCAAAAATTATAGCATGCGTCCCAGTTCATCTAGAGGCTCGCCGAATTCCGGTTTTGGCGCGGGTTGACACATGCGGTGATTTTGGGGCCGTTAGGGAAAGAGTTTTGGGCATCGGTAGAATCCCGTTGGGTGTGTACGAAGCGCAGACACCAAGGACTAAAACTCCGGAGTTTCGCGCGGGCCTCAAATGCCATAGGGCGGCTGTGCACGGGCCGACTGGGAGGCTTGGGCATGCATCGCTCTCGATAACACCATATTCGGTAGTTACGGCGGACACATCACACCCTGTGGGGCTTGGGCATTGGATTCGCCCTGTAATCTGGTGGGGCGAAAAGTCGCCTGTTTAGGCTAGACTTCTGTACGCTGGGGGGAAATCAGGCATCTGAGGTTGGGGCGCCGGAGACCAGGCAACCCTGGTCTATAACTCGGTCTAACCTGGTATCTACCTTGCTTTAACGGGGGGCAAAACTAATGGCGGCTTCAGTCTGGTCGGGATATCTGACGTTCGGACTAATTTCCATGCCGGTGCGACTTTTTTCGGGCGCGCGCAGCAGCGGCATTTCGTTCAACCAACTCCATCGGACTGACCTCCATCGCGTCAAACAGCAACTGATTTGCCCGGCCGACAATCAGGTTCTGGAGCGCAGCGACATTGTGAAGGGCTACGAGTACCGCAAGGGCGAATACGTCATCATCGAACCGGACGAGATCAAGAAAATCGAGCCCAAGACCGCGAAAACGATGGAAATTCTTGAATTTGTGAAGTCGAGCGAAGTCGACCCCGTGTATTTCGAGTCCTCCTATTACATGATGCCGGAAGAAGCCGGACGGCGTCCCTATGCGCTGCTGACGAAAGCGCTCGAGGAAAGTGAGTTTGTGGCCATTGCCAAACTGACCATGCACAATCGCGAATATACGGTGTTTCTGCGCCCGCACAAAGGTGGAATGATGCTGCACACCATGTATTACGCCGAGGAGGTCCGGCAGGTGGAATCGTTTGGAGCTCCCGATGTGGAAGTGAAAGAAGCCGAAATCAAGGTGGCGCACCAGTTGATTGAAGCGCTGGCGGGGGAATGGGACCCGGAGAAATATCACGATACCTTTCAGGAGAATTTGAAGAAGCTGATTGAGACGAAGCTGGAAGGCGGTGAAGTGCAGGCCTCCGAGCCTCCCAAAAAACTCGCCCCGGTGGTGGATCTGATGGCGGCCCTGAAAGAAAGCCTGGCGCAGACGAAGAAACCCGCGGCATCGGAGAAAGTGGCGGAGATGCCGGCCAAGAGCCAGGCAAAAGCGAAGCGCGGGCGGGGATAACCACGGACTTTTGCCGGTGCCCCCGACCTGACTTACAGGCCGCGACACAACCAAACCACGCCCTGCAGGCTTCTCATCAGGGGCGATGATTTCCCCTTGCGACCCGGTTCCCGATACAATATCGGATTCCGCGTTAATCCCGATTTTTCATGGAGTTTGAATGAAGCGGTATCTCTGGCTCGGGTTCGTGCTCTGTCTGCATGTGATCTGTATCGGGTGCGGCGACACTTTCCGCCCGATCATCATCCCGAATCCTCCGACCTATCCCAATCCCGCCGCGACGCATTCGGTGGTATCGATCAACGACAATGCTACCCCGTCGGTGGGGCAGCCGGAGGTTGCGCCGGGCACGGCCATGGTGATCGACGTCTCGGGCGACACGGAGTCCGCCATCGCCAATGTCGGCCTGGCCCCCGTCTTCGCGGTGCAGCAATCGGCGAACGAAGTGCTGGTGGTGAATCATTCCGTAGCCACTTCCAACACTGGCGATTCGCTGAGCGCGCTGTTCTTCAGCGGCGCGAGCATTTCCGCGAATGACACGATCGCTCTGCCAGCGAACTCGGGGCCGAACTTCGTCGCCACCGCACCCTCCAGCACGACTGTGTATGTGACTCTGCCGAATTTGAACGCGGTGGGCGTGGTCAAGCTCAGCGAGAGCCAGGTGGCTACGGTCCCGGTGGGGAGCAATCCCGATGCCTTGGCCGTCACCCCGAACAACAACAAGCTGTATGTGGCGAACCTCGGCTCCAATTCGATCAGCGCCTTTAACACGCTGGACCTTTCGCCGCGGACGATCAATGGTTCGGTCACGGCGCCGGTGTGGCTCAGCGCACGTTCCGACAGCCAGCGCGTGTACGTGCTGGGCAACGGGGTCGTCAGCACCATCGATACCACCTCCACGGCGGGGCCGGATGCGGTGATCGACGCCAGCATCAGCGTACCGGGCGCGACTGATATGCTGTACGACGCAAATCTGAACCGGATTTACATTCCGAACGGCAGTCAACTGACGATGCTGGACGTGTCCCAGTCCATTCCGGTGGTGATTACCGGGAATCCCATTGCGATTGCCATGGCGCCGGCGTCATCGCGTTCTGCCGGGGACCCTTGCCTCAACAATGCTCCGCAGACACCGCTGACGGTGGCCGCAGTCACGGTTTTGCCGGATGAAAGCAGGCTGTATGTGGGAGCGTATTACGACGACTCGGGAAGCAATGTCTGTCCGCAAGTGACGGTCATCGACCTGGCGAGCAGCACGGTTAAGACTGTGACTCCAGTCCCGGGGTTTCCGGATGCCACCATTCAAGGCGGTTCGTATATGGGCCAGTATTACGTGCCGGTCTGCGCCAGCACGCGTTTCCGTTTTATGATGGCTGCCGGAGGCGACAGCAGTCGAACTTATCTATCGAGTTGCGACGGAGGTACTGTCGATGTCATCGATACCGCGAGCGACACTTACATCCTGAATCTGGCGGCGCCGATCGGGGTGCGCCCGCCGATTTCCCCGAATCCCCTGAACCCGTCGCAGAATCCGGTGTTTCTGCTGGCGGGACCATAGCCAGCTATAAGAGAGAGTCTCTAAAATTTCTTAACTGTAACTGCTGACTTCTCCCCAAGCCGCAGCGGAGCTTTGCCGGGGCCGCCACTGGTAGCTCAGCGCCACGTTCATGAAGACCTTGCCGCTCCCGGCGTTGAAGCACATGACGAGAGCTTCGGTGTCTTCGTTGTTATTGTTCTGGTTTGCCTCTTCGGACGTAAGCAAGCTTGGCGGGTGAACGCGGAAATGAAATCCCTGATCGTTGAGGGTGGTGACGGAGTTGCCGATGATCTGGTTGGCGAGCTCACACACCGCCTCGCTGACCATGGGATCGGTTTCGGAAACCTCCATGCCGCAGAGGCGGGTGGCGAGTTGGGCGGCGGTGGCGGGGTCCACGTCAAAAATAATGCGGCCTTCAATTTCGCCGGAGAGGCGAACTTCGGCGGCGACGCCCTTGCGGCGGTAAGCCTCCTGCTCCATGGTTAGGTTCTCTATGGAGACGGGAGACTCCAGCCCCTGGGCGAGCACGGCGTCGGCGGAGTTGATGAAGGGCTGAATGATATCCATGCGCATGGTTTAGGCTCCGGCGCGGGCGTTGCGCGCTGCGGTTCCATCGTCGCGCATGACGTACTTGATGACTTCGTAGAGAACTTCCGGCTTGACCGGTTTTTGCACGAAGTGACGAGCGCCGCGCTGCAAAGCAGCCACGATGTTTTCCTGATAACCAACCGATGACACCATGACGATGCGGGCGGTGGGATGATCGCGAACAATTTTCTCCGCCGCCTCAATGCCTTCCATCTGTGGCATGGTGATATCCATCAATACGATGTCGGGCGTGAGGCGGGCATATTCGCTGATCGCCGAGATGCCGTCGACGGCCTCGCCGATGACCTCTCCCCCGAAGGTTTCGACCATGCGGGCGAGGTTTTTGCGGGCGAAGACGGAGTCGTCCACGATGAGATAGCGCACCGGCTGTCCATCTTCACTGCGCTTGACCGGCGCAAACTTTTCCATGACACTCCTCCCCAACATTACTTAACCACGATCCCGGCAACCTGCGATAGATAACCCTAGTTACTTCCAGCGGCCGCGGCGCGCTTGACGTCGCCCGCTTCCATGCGGCTGCGGTCGGGCGGCCATTGCGGCGCGCACTGGGACTGCAAAAGAGCCGGCAGATCCTGGAGATTGGCGACACGCAGGGCGAACCCGCGGTCAATGGCCGCTTTGGGCATGCCAAAGACGACGCATGTTTCCTGGCTCTGGGCCACGGTATAGCCTCCGGCGGCGCGCACGTCGCCCATGCCAAGCGCCCCGTCTTCTCCCATGCCGGTCATGAGCAAAGCCACGGATTGCGAGCCGAATTCTTCCGCAACACTGCGGAAAAGTACGTCGACAGAAGGACGATGCCCGTTGACCGGGGCCTCGTCGGTGAGCGCCACCACGTTGCCGAGCGGCATTTTCTTTACTCTCATGTGCCGGTTGCCGGGACAGATCAGCGCCCGGCCGGCGACCAGCAGGTCGCCGTTTTGCGCTTCCTTGACGCGTATGGGACAGCTCTCGTCCAGCCTGCGCGCAAACAACTCGGTGAATCCGTCGGGCATGTGTTGCACGACCAGGATGCTGCCGGCAAAATCCTCGGAGAGGTGGGAAAAAATGTACTGCAAAGCGTTGGGACCGCCGGTGGAAACCCCAATGGCGATGATGCGGGTCGGCGCTACCGGCCGGAGTTTGCCGGGATGCGGATCGCGCGTTTCCTCCGGCAGAAACTGTTCCTGTACCCCCACGCTCTGCGCCGCGGCATGGATTTTTTCGATCAATTCGCCGGCGATTTCGGGCATCCGGGCGGACACATCCTGCGGCTTGGCCACGAAATCGAAGGCGCCGAGGGCCAGCGCCTTAAGGGTGATGGCCGCTCCAGCAGTACTGTGCGAACTCACCACGATGACGGGAAGCCGCCAGCGCCGCATAATTTCCTTCAGGGTGTCGATTCCGTTCAAGCCGGGCATTTCCAAGTCGAGCGTCACCACCTCGGGCTGCAGGTCCTCAATTTTCTTCAAGCCGAAGTTACCGTCCATGGCCGTGCCTACGACCTCGATGGAGGTATCCTGCTCGAGGATTTTGGGGATGAGCTTGCGCATTAAGGCGGAATCGTCGACCACCAGCACGCGCACCGGTTTGTTCATGCCTGGCCC
Source organism: uncultured Acidobacteriaceae bacterium (assembly GCA_963746205.1). Lineage (GTDB taxonomy): Bacteria > Acidobacteriota > Terriglobia > Terriglobales > Acidobacteriaceae > Acidiflorens. Next base: position 25,516 of record CAVVAP010000020.1, read on the forward strand.
CCGGCGGTGGCGAATCCCACACCAACGCTTCCGTCGACCTGAGTTGTCGCGCGCGCGACTGCCGATCCCGCAAGCAGGCCTGCCATGGCAATGCGGCTATCCGCGCGCCCGCGGGTAAAGCGCTCCATGAGGGCGATCATGTTCAGGATGAGAACCACTCGGCCGTCGCCGAGAATGGAGGCGCCGCTGACCAAATCGGTGGTAATGGAGTGGTCGTCGAGCGCCTTGATCACCAGCTCTTCTTCGCCCTCGATCGCATCCACTAAAACCCCAAACTTTTGCTCTCCCGCGTTGATCACGAGGACGAACACCTTGTGGCCAGCCGCCGCGGGACCGTCCGCGGGCTTGGCGCCCAGCCGCAGCAGGGGGAGCACATCTTGGCGCAGTTGCAACACGTCGTAATGCTCCACCTGATGGATATCGGATTCGAAGGCGCGGGTGATCTCCGCCACCGCATTGAGAGGCAGGGCGTAGAGCCGTTGGCGCACGCGAAACAGCAGGGCGCGAATGATGGCCAGGGTGAGCGGGAGGCGCATACGGAAAGTAGTGCCGCGGCCGACCACCGTCTCGATCTGTATGGTTCCCTTAAGGCGGGCGAGCACGCTCTCGACTACGTCCAGCCCGACGCCGCGGCCGGAGAGCTCGGTGATCTGTTCGGCGGTGGAGAAACCCGGTTGCAGGATCAGATTCAGGGTCTCGGCGTCGCTGAGCCGTTCCGCCTGCTGCTCGCCGATCAATCCCTGGGAGAGCGCGCGCCGGCGAATTTTTTCGACGTCGATGCCGGCGCCATCGTCGGAGACCTCGATCACCACCTGATTGCCCTGATGATACGCCGCCAGGTGCAGGGTTCCCCGGGCAGGCTTGCCGGCGCGCAGGCGCTCTTCGGCGGCCTCGATGCCATGGCCGATGGCATTGCGAACCAGGTGCGTCAGGGGCTCGGCGATAGCATCAAGAATGCTTTTATCGAGATCGGTTTGTTCGCCGCGCAAGACGAGATCGACTTCTTTTCCGCAGAGCAGTCCGACGTCGCGCACGATGCGGGGAAAGCGGCGGAAGAGCTGTTCGACCGGCACCATGCGAATCTTCATGACGGAGTGTTGCAGATCGTTTAGCACGCGGGACTGAAAGGCCATGGCGTCGGTGAATTTTTTCTGTAACCCATCCTTCGGAAAGCGTTCCTCGAACTCTAATACGGCCTGTTGCAGCATCGATTTCGCAAGGATCAGCTCGCCGACCAGATTGAGCACGCTGTCGATTCGTCCGGCATCGACGCGGAGCGGAGCGGTGATGGGGCTGCCGGGCGCGGAGGGTGGGGCTGGCGCTTCCTGCGGCCTCGACTCGGCGGCGGAGGGGGCAAAGTCGAGCTGCCCCGCATCCTTTTCGGCTTCTTCGTTTTTGTTTTCGACGTCGTTTTCGTTACGAACTTCCTTCCGAATTCGGCTGCTGTCGTGCGGGCTTTCGGGCGCGAATTCGGTGGGTACTACCGCGGAGCTGGGCGCCAAGGCTAGGAACGCCTCGAGATCGAGTTTCTGCACGCGGACTTTGAGGGCTACGGTTGGAATGGCGCACTTTCGGCGTATCCCCTCCAGCGATTTTTCCGACGCCAACGCGACTTCCACTTTGGCCAGGGGGCCGGCGTGGCCGTCGGCGGGATGGAACGCCAGCACTTCTCCGAGATCGGCCAGAGCCGAGTGGACCATCTGCCGCGCGACGATGGGCATGCCACACTGCGGATCGAGCTGCACCGCGATACCATAGACGCGTTTTCCGTCGGCGCAGGCGCGGGCAATGGCGAGCCGCTCGTATTCTGTCCACGGGTATTCCTCTGGCTGATGGGCTTTCGATCCGGCATTTGCTTTGCGGCCCGATTTTGCTCTCGCCGGTCTCGTCGTGTGAAGATTGGTCTCGACGGTCGCGCTCGCCGCGGGGTTGGCCAGACGGGCGATGTCGGCGCGCACGGCTTCCAGGTCCGGAAGCTTCGTCCCTTTGCGATACGCCGCCAGCAGAGCGGCAAAGAGGTCGGCGGCGCGCAACGCGATACCGGGAACCAGAGCGGCGGCCGCGCCATCTGCCAGCGTCAGCACGTCCTCGAACTCGTGGCACAATTCGCCCAGCTCCCGGAAGCCACAGGCGGCGGCATCCCCTTTGAGGGTATGCACGGTGCGCCGGATACTGCGGGTGGTTTCGGAGTCGCCGGGAGATTTTTCGAGTTGCATGGCTTCGTCGTTCAGCTTCTGGACGAGTTCGGCCGCGCTCTCAAAAAAGAGCTGGCGCAGGTCGCTCATGCGGTCCTCGGGAGGGGCTGTCACCCGTTCACCTCGACGCGCTGGTAGGCGGTGCCGCTGTTGCGGTAAACCATGCGAAATTTTTCCGTCAGGCTGAGCAGGCTTTCGGCGTGGCCGACAAACAGATAGCCGCCGGGATTCAGGCAGCGATGAAACTTCTCCACCAGGCGTTTTTGCTCGGCTTCGTCGAAATACATCATCACGTTGCGACAGAAGATGATGTCGTTCCGCTGCGGCAGGTATTCGGTTTTCAGGTTGTGAAAATCGAAGTGCACCAAGTCCTTGATGCCCTTCTTGACGGCGTAGCGGTCGCCCACCTTGTCGAAGTAGCGCAAGCGATAGCCATAATCGACGGACGTCATCTGATGCTCGGAGTAGGAGCCCGTCTGGGCGGTGCGCAGAACCGAGTAGTTGATGTCACTGGCCAGGATTTCCACCTGCCAAGGCGCGGGCACGAGCGGCTTTGGGAGGGGAGCGTCGAGGCGGAGGGGATTGCGCAAACAGTGATACGACATGGCATCCGCCACCAGCATGGCCAGGGTATAGGGTTCCTGTCCGGTGGAGCAGCCGGCACTCCAGATTTTAAGGCCGTGCTGCCCACTTGCCTGCTTGCCTTGCAGAATGTCATCCATGACGTCCCGCTGAAAAAGCTCCATTTGCGCCTTGTTGCGAAAAAAACTGGTCTCATTGACGGTGAGATTTTCCAGCAGGCGGGAGAGTTCCTGTTTTTCCGGCTCACTAATCAGCAGGTGGTAATAGCTATAGAAGTTATCCAGCTGGCACTCCTTCAAGCGGCGCTGCAGGCGGTCCTGCAGGAACGAGGTGCGGCGCTCGTCGAAGTGCATGCCACACTCCTGGTAGACCAGATTCTGCAGGAGTTTGAGTTCCGCGTCGGTGAACGCGGGGATCGCGCTGGGAGTCATGGAGCTCCTATTTTCCGGCCGTGGCGCTCTTTATCATTCCTGTCGCCGCGTTGCCGTTACCAATTAATGCCGTCTTCTCCGCCGGGCCGTGGCTTGCCAGGTCGCGGGCCTCCAAAACCTTGCCGATATCCAGCAGGATGATCAGCCTGCCCTGGTATTTTCCGAGACCGGTCACGCAGTCCAGTCCGCCCTGTTGCATCATGGCGGGGGCGGCTTCGATATCGCCCTCGGGAATCTTCAAGACTTCGGAAGCCGAGTCCACGATCATGCCCGCCAGGCGGCCGCGATGCTCGACGACAAGGATGCGGTTGTGGCGGCCGATTTCGGCGGAGGGCTGGCCGAATCTCTTGCGTAAGTCGACGACCGAGACAATCTTTCCCCGCAGGTTGATCACGCCTTCCAGATAGTCCGGGGCATCCGGCACCGCCGTGATTTCCGGCACGCGCACGATTTCATGCAGAGCGGTGATGGGGACGCCGTAAGTTTCCCGGCCCACCCGGAAGCCGACGATGTGTGATTCCCGGCTCATGAAGAATTTCCTCTAACGAGATCCCGCCGCCATGCGGGCGGCGTTGCCCTGGAGGGGCGCGCCATTTTTGTCGCTACTACGGTCGTCCGTTCGGCCGCCCGCCCGTTCGGCCGACTGGTCGCTCGAGCGCAGGGCAAAGCGGTCCATGGAATCCAGTAATTCACGGGACATTTTGGACATCTGGTCGGAGGAGGCGGCCAATTCCGTCGACCCCGAAGTGGAAGATTGCACCAGTTCGCGCATACGTTCCATGGCCAGAACCACGGCCTGCGCTCCCGAAGCCTGCTCCTCGACCGCCGAGTTGATCTCGTGCGTGATTTCGTTCAAGCGGGTGGTGGCGCGCGCGATTTGCGACGAGCCGTGCGATTGTTCGTTGGTGGCGGCCCCGATCTCCTGGGCGAACTTGTAGACCTCGGTGACCACGTTCGAGATTTTTCGCAGCGCGGCGTTCAAATCCTGGCCCAGATTGAGCCCCTCGTTGACGATGGTGGTGCTCTTCTCCATGTTGTCGACGGCTTTGCGCGCTTCCTTCTGAATACTCTCGATGAGTTCGGAGATTTCCTTGGTGGACTGCGCCGATTTTTCCGCGAGTTTCCGTACTTCATCGGCCACCACGGCGAATCCCAGGCCGTGCTCGCCGGCGCGCGCTGCTTCGATGGCGGCGTTCAGCGCCAGCAGGTTGGTCTGTTCCGCCAAATCGTCAATTACTTCGACGATCTTGCCGATATCGTCGGCGCGCCCGCCGAGGGCATCAATGATCTCGCCCGAGGAGCGGATGGTGGTGTTGATCCGGTTGAGGCCGTCGGTGGCTTTTTCCATGGTGCCGATGCCGCTGTGCACCTCTTCCCGGGAACGGTTGGAGATATCGAGCAGAACCTTGGCGGTGTCGGCGACGCGCTGGATCGAAGTCACCATCTCGTCGATGGAAGCGGAAGTTTCGCTGACGCTCGAGGCCTGGGTTTGCGTGCTCTTCACCATGTTCTGCACGTTGACGCTCATCTCGTGCATGGTGCTGGTGACTTCATCGATGGCGGAGGAAGTCTGCAGGCTGTTGCGGGCCGACTCGTCCGAAGCGGTAGCTACCTGGGTGGAGGCGCTGGCCACCTGGGAGGCGGCGTCACGCACATTGCGGACCAGTCCGCGGAGACCATCCACCATGCGGGTGAAGGCGTTAGCCAGCGTGTCATTGGCGGAGCGGGGGCGGACGTCCACGGACAGGTTGCCGCCGGCAATGGCCTCGGAAACTCCCGCCATTTCGCGCAGGTACTTCACCATGGAGTCGAAAGTCCGAGCGAGGTGACCGATTTCGTCCAGACCGTGAACGTCGATGGTGTGATCGAGATCGCCGGCGTGGGCGATCTGTTCGGCGACATAGATCAGGCGATTCAGGGGTCCGGTGATTCCCGTAGCAGTGCGGTAGGCGATGAAGATGCCGAGGCCGAGGGCGAATATGGAGCTGATCACGGCCACGAGGACGGTCCAAGTCGCCGCCAGTTCATCGGAATGGCGGCGCTCATCGAGAAGTTGGCGATTCTCGCGATCCACGTCCTCGAGCACGTCGCTGGAGCGGGAAACCCAGGAGTTGGGATCCCTTTGCAGATAGAAAATCTGTAACTCGGCCACGGTGGCATTGCCGCTATCCACGGCCCGCCGTTTTTCCACCAGGCCGGCGGCAAATTCGGCTGCCCAATCCTGCTCCATGTGCTGGACTTTCTCGAGGCCAACGCGCTGTTCTTCGGAATTCGCGAGGGCTTGGGCGCGGCGCAGCGCTTCACTTAAGACGCGTTCGCCTTCCGTCATTTTCTCCACATCGCGGGTGTCGCCGCTGAGCAAATAGTTCTGCAGGTGAAGACGGTTCTGCATCATCTGGAAGCGCACGGAAGAGGTCGCTTCGGTCATGTCGATGGAACGCTGCGCGGCGGCCTTGGTTTCGTGCTCGCGTTGTACCGCGATCAGGTTGATGGCGAGCAACACCAGGACCGTGGCCAGTATGACGCCGAAGTTCAGGTAAAGTTTCTTGCCGATGTTCATGCTTTAGTTCCCTCAGCGATAGCGCTGAATGCGGTGCGCCGGTTCACCGGCCCGGTTCGAAACGAAATTCCACCAAACCCGTGGACTCCCCGGTGCTAGGCTCGAAGCGCCACTCCTTTACCGCGTCCAACGCCGCGTTCGCCAGCACCGGATTGCCCCCCGTCAACTTGACATCCTTGACCGCGCCGTTGGCCGAAACTGTAACCACCACTCGGACCACGCCTGTGATCTTCAAACGCCGAGCCAAATCGGGGTAGGGTGGCGTGGTCTTGCTTCTGACTTTGCGATGCAGCACTTCCTGCCCACTGGCCCCCGGCACGCACCTCACCGCCAATACACCAATCAGCAGAAGAGCCAGCACCAACGAACGACTGAACCCCTGAAAAGACACGGCCCGACTCACGTCTCGATTCATTTCCTCCATCTTCGTGCAAGCACGGGGTCGACGGATATCAAAAGTTCCGTCGGCGCATTACTTTCGTACACAAAAGAGCGCTGAGGGGCGATGCGCGAGGAAGTGAAATGCGGATGAGCAATCAGCGGAGAGCGATGGGGGAGATCCGATGAGGTATGAAAATAAGCGATGGCAGGATATGGAACCGCTCGTTCGATTGAAGCCGACCTCCGACTAAAAGTCGGGCGCCCTATCGTTTTGGGGGAGTTTCCCAACTCGATACTCGGGCTTCTATTCGCTTGACTCAATTTGAGAATCCAGCGTAGGTTCTAAATGTAATTCAATTGTTTTCAATCGCTTAGCTGAGATCTGGTGAACACTGCCACCGCAAGCTGGAAATCCCGTCCCGGGCAACATGTCTCACTCTGACGAGGCCTTTCAACAACTGTTGCAGGAGCTCTCCCGCATTGGGTCTCAGAGCAGCGATGCCGGCCACCTGATCTTTTCCTTCTGTGCCCTGACGCGCGCCTTTTTTCGCGCCAGCGGAACCTACTTTTGGCGACTGGCCGCGGATGGCGAACTGATTGGATCGGAAGCCGATGGCGGGCAAGCGGAGTCGTTTCGTAGCTGTCGGCTGCGCGCGGACGACCCCTCGCGAGCCTCCTCGATCGTAATGGCGGCGGTGCGCAGTCGCCGCGCGCTTTTCGTGAATGGTGCGGACGATGTTTCCCCCGACGGTTCCCCGGATCTCGGCCCGGCCGGTCGCGACCCATGGCTGGCCGAATATGGCGCGTACGCCGCCCTGGCTGCGCCGGTCATGGTTTCAGGGCAGGTGGTGGGTGCGATCGCCGTGTTACAGGCCACGCCGGAGAGCCGCTTTGAGCGGGACGCCATCCTCAAAGTCGCGATCCTGACGGCACAACTCGGCACCGCACTGGAGACACTGCGTTTACACCAGCTATCCCGGGAAGAGCACCGCCGCGCCAATATTCTGATTGAGGTGGCCACGGCGCTGCATGGCTTGCCGGATACGGCGGCGGTGATTGAGAGCATTGCCGACCGCCTGCGGGTATTGCTGCGCGCGCCGGTAGTACTGATCTTCGTGCAGCAGGAGAACCTTTTTCAGTTGCGGGCAGTCTCCACCGAAGGTCCACTTCTTTCTCTATCGATTCGTGCGCGCTTTCAGCAAAACGACCTGCGTTCTCCGCTCGAGATTGCGGCCCGCGCGGTTGCCGCCGGAGAGCGAATTACGGTGAGCATTGACGGCGCCACGCATTTCGGGAAGGACTCGCCGCCGGGAGTGCTGATCGCCGCGCCCTTTCGGACCTCGAACTCACACGGCGTGATTCTGGTGTATCCGCGCGCCGCGAACCCGTTTTCGCAAGAGGACAAGACCCTGGTTTCGGCCCTGGCCGGCTTTGGCGCGGTCGCCATAGCCAATGCCGAGTTGTCTGGAACAGCGCGGGCGCAGGCGAGGGAGTTGCACGAAATTCTGGAGATCTCCTTAGAACTGGGTTCGGCCGGAAATCTGGACGCGTTCATGCCGGCGGCGGTGGTGCGCGCCGCCAGTTTCCTCGGTTTCGAGCGCTGCGTCATAGGGCTGCTCGAAGAATCCGATTTTCGGGTTCGCTGGGGAGCCGAGAGGGGGGTGGCTCATGCTCTCGACATCCCGCTTGCGGATGGACATGTGGCGCACGCGCTGAAGAAAAAAAATGTCTTCGTGGTGGAAGACCCGGGCCAGACTCCGGTCACGGATGTCGATTTCTTCACCGCCTTGAATATTCGCCAAATGCTGGCGGCGCCGCTGCTCGGCTCGAATGGGGAGGTGCGGGGAATGTTCGCCGTACTCGACCGCATCGCGTCCGGGCCCATCAATAATGAAGACGTCCGGCGTACCCGCGCTCTGGCCGCGCAAGTAGCCATCGCGCTCGAACTGGCACACAATCTGCGCCAATCCGAAGAGCAACGACAGCGCGCCGAGTCGCTGCTGGCCGTCGCTCTCGAACTCAACGCCTTTTTGCACCTGCCGGATTTCGCCCGCAACTTTGCCCGGCGCGCGGGCAGCCTGCTGGGGGCAGCAGCGGTAGCCCTCAGCCTCTCGCAGACTGGGGAGGCGGCTACGATTCTGGTTTCGGGGGCGTCCGAAATCGAGGATCCGCCATTACGGCAGCGCTTACGGCAGGCGCTTGACGCCGCGTTGGCGAGGTTTCCCGCGGAAATCAGTTTCGCTTTGGCACAGGATGTTTTGGGGCCGGCGCTCGCGTCGAGCCTGGGCTGGAGCGATTGCACGCTGTTAAGGCTGACCGGTTCCGAGGGCGAATTGGCGGGCATTTTGTGCATGGCTGATACCGGGCGCAAACCATTCGGAGAAGATCAGCAACTGCTCCGAGCCATTACCGCTTACGGCGGTATCGCGCTGGAAAACGCGCGGCTGTTCACGCGCATGGAGCAGGCCAACCATCACTGGATGGAGGTGTTCGATGCCATAAGCGACTTTATCGTGGTGCATGACGAGCAGCACAACATCCTGCGGGTGAATCGCTCGCTCGCCGAATTCGTCGGAATCGCCCCCGAACAGTTGGTTGGCATCAACATGCGCGCGCTCGACGTACTCGGCAACGGCGCGTCTCCACTCTCCTGCCCATTCTGCCGGATGGGCGACGGCATAGATGAATACGTCCACCCCGCGCGGGAGCGCACCTACCTGATTTCCACCTCGCGCATTCACGCCGCCGGCGGTGCGCAGTCGCAAAGCGCCCAGTTGCAGACGGTGCATGTGCTCAAGGACATTACGGATCGCAGGGAAGCGGAGCGCCGTTATCGCGAGCTTTTCAACAACATTCAGGAGGGAATCTTCTTCTCCACTCCGGAAGGCCGTTTCGTCGAAGTGAACGATGCCCTGGTGGGCATTCTCGGCTATGGCAGCCGGGACGAAGTGCTGCAACTCGACCTGCCGACGCAGGTTTACTTCTCTCCCGAGCGCTGGCGTGAACTCGCCGAACTGATTCGACGGGAGGGTGGGATCTGCAGTGTGGAGGAGGTCCTGCGGCGTAAAGATGGGTCGGCGGTGCATGTGTTCTTGAATTACTTCGCGCTCCTCGATGCCGCCGGCAACATCGTCCAGCATCGCGGCCTGATGCTGGACGTTACCAGCCTGCGCCAATCGCAGACCGAATTGCAGAAGGAGCGGGATTTCACGGGCAAGATCCTCAATCACACCCAGAGCTTGATTCTGGTCACCGATACCGAGGGCATGATCAGCTATGCCAACCGGCGCTGGAGCGGGCTCGGCTTTCAGCAGAACCAGATTCTGGGACATGCTTTGGCCGATCTTTGCGCGCCTCCTCGACGCGCCGCGCTGCGCGACGCCCTGGCGGCGGTGGCGCACGGACAGCAGGTGGATAACTTTGATCTGCCGCTGTTGCGCGGGGACGGCGTCAGCGGGCAGTTTTCCGTGAATCTCAGTCCGATTCATAACGAGGATGGGCGGGTCAGCAGCATCGTGGTGGTAATGACCGATGTCACCGATTCGGCGGTGTTGCGCGCCAAGCTGGTGCATGCGGAAAAAATGGCGGCGGTGGGGAAACTGGTTTCGGGCGTGGCCCACGAAGTTAACAACCCGCTCACCGCCATTCTCGGATTTACCGACCTGCTGATGGAGAATCCCGAACTCCCGGAAAGCGCGCGCCGCGATTTGCGGGTGATTTTGCAGGAAGCGCAACGGACGAAGCAGATCGTGCAAAATCTGCTGAGCTTCGCGCGGCAGATGCCGCCGCAGCGCCAGCCCGTGCAGCTCAACTCCATTTTGCAGCGCACGGTGCATTTGCGTTCCTACGACTTCATCAGCCACGGGGTGCAGGTCGTCGAACGACTGGACGAGTCGCTGCCCCCGGTGGTCGGCGATTCCCACCAGCTGCAACAGGTGTTTCTGAACATCCTGAACAACGCCTACGACGCGGTGCGCGAGAGCGCACGCCCGGCGCGGATTGAAATCATGAGCGCACGCGCCGGCTCTTACGTGGAGATTTCTTTCCGCGACAACGGCATGGGGATCATCGACCCGGAACGCATCTTCGACCCGTTCTTCACCACCAAGGACGTGGGCAAGGGCACGGGTTTGGGGCTGAGCATCTGTTACGGGATCGTGCATGAACATGGTGGGGAAATTGTGTGCCACAACAACCACGAGTCGGAAGGAGCGACCTTCATCGTGCGCCTCCCGATTGCATCGGAACCCGCGTCTTTTGGGGCTGTTGCCGGAGTCTATCCAAAATGAGCCAGACAATAAGCAAAAATGCGCCAGTGTTGCTGATCGAAGACGAGCCCGCCGTGATGGCGTTGGTCCGTGCCGTTCTGGAGGGGCACGGATACGCGGTGGTGCCGACCGAATCCGGGGCCGAAGCCCTGCGCCTTCTGGAGACGGGAAATTTTCATGGCGTGGTTTCCGATATGCGGACCCCCGGAGGCGTGGACGGGGCGCAGGTCTATGCCTGGATCGCGAGCCATCGCCCGGAACTGGCCTCCCGCCTGGTCTTCATCACGGGCGACATTGCCAGCGAGGAGACCGCCGCCACCCTGCTGCGCACCGGCGCTCCGTGCGTGGAGAAACCGTTCCGGGTTCACGAATTTATTTCCGTGGTGGAAAAGACCATGGGCAAGGCTGCCGCATGAGTGAAGATTTCCGCATACGGTTATTGATTGTCGATGACGAGCAGACCATACGGCGGCTCTGCATGACGGTCGGGGAATCGCTTGGCTTCACCTGCCTGGAGGCAGAAAGCGGCGACGCCGCCCTGGCGCTGCTCGAGCAAGAGCCTGCCCATATGGTGCTGACGGATATGGTGATGCCGCGCATGACGGGAATTGAATTCCTCGAGCAGGCGAAACGCAGACATCCGCGGATTGAAGTGGCGGTCATGACGGGGCATGGCTCGGTGGAAACCGCGGTGCAGGCGATGAAGCTGGGGGCCTACGATTACATAGCCAAACCGTTTTCGCCGCTCGATGAATTGCGGCTGTTCCTCCGCCGCATGGCCGACAAGGTTCGCTTGGTGGAGGAAAATCACTTTCTTCGAGAACGCTCGGAAAGCGAAATTTCCCTGCACGGCATCATCGGCAACTCCAGCGGAATTCAGAATGTTCTGCGCATGGTCTCGCGCCTCAAGGACACGCGCACCCCGGTATTGATTTCGGGCGAGAGCGGAACCGGCAAGGAACTGGTAGCCCGGGCGCTCCATTTTCGGGGCCCCATGGCGAGCCGTCCTTTTGTCGCGGTGGATTGCGGCTCACTGGTGCCGACGCTCATTGAAAGCGAATTGTTTGGCCACGAAAAAGGGGCGTTCACAGGAGCCCTGCGCGCCAAGCCGGGCCTGCTGCAATCGGCTGACACGGGCACGATTTTTCTCGACGAAATCGGCGAGCTTCCTCTGGAAATGCAAGCCAAGCTTCTGCGCTTTCTTCAGGAGAAAGAAGTCCGCCCGGTGGGCAGCACTGAAAAAGTGAAGGTGGACGTGCGCATCATGGCGGCGACCAATCGCGACCTCGATGCCGAATACAAGAAGGGAACTTTCCGCAAAGATCTCTATTTCCGCCTGAACGTGGTTACGATTTCTCTGCCGCCGTTGCGCGAACGCCGCTCCGACATTCCCATGCTGGCGGCGTGGTTCCTCGATCGATTGGCGCCGGGGCGTGGCATACAGGTTTCTGGCAGCGCCATGAAAGCCCTGCTCGACTACGACTGGCCGGGCAATGTACGGGAACTGGAGAATTGTCTGGAACGGGCGGTGGCCCTGGGAGATCAGCGCGTCATTGAAGTGCACGACCTGCCGCCCGCGGTGGCGCGAGCGGAGAACAACGGAGGGACGCTCGACCTGCTGGAAGTTCAGGGAGCGGACCTCGAGGATATCGAGCGCGCCACCATTGAGCGGGTATTTTCCCAAGTCAAGGGCGACAAAGCGCGCGCCGGCAAAATGCTCGGCATCAGTCGAGCCACCCTGTATCGCAAACTCAAGCGCTACAACATAGGAGCGCGAGAGGAGAGCCGTCCGACGACGCTGCAATAAAAATAAATTTGAGAGATCTCGGATGCAAACCCGATTGCGGGCCGGCGGATTTCGGCTGCGATGATTCCGCTATTCTGTTCAAAATTGAGACATGGGTTCTATTATGAGACGCGCTGAGTCGTCGCATTCCCGCCATTAGTCGGTTCTTACCTTTTCCTGCGCTTCTATCTGGTGGCCGCTATTGCACTTGCCCATAAGTGCATGCCCATCAAGGTTTTGGCTAAGCTCGTGCACCAGCCATGGGGATCGCCCGAGCGCCAGTCTCCCGTAGCGCTTCCAAACCAGGAAGAAATGGAGGCTTGGCGGCTCACAGGCAAGAAAGGTCTACTGTGCCCAGCCCGGCAGCCGCGCTCGCTCATGAACCTAACCCAGTCGGTCGCCTGGCGAGGTTTTTTCCCGAAGCCACGGCGGTGCGGATGCCCATCCGGCTCAGTTTGAGTCCCCTGGCGGAAACTGGCAGCGCGGGCGGAAAGCCTGTCCATGTTTTTCTGCAAAACACAGTGATTGAATTTGGCACGCCGCGGGAAGCGCTGTTTATGGTGGACCGCCCCCTGGAATTCGCCGACCGTGTGTTTGTCGAAAGCGAAGACGGTTCGCTGCGCGCGGAAGCGGCCGTGATCGCGGTGCAATATCAACCTGCGCACACCGCCGTCGCCGCCCGTTTTCTGAAACAAACTCCCAATTGGATTGTGAAACATTGGATTGTGAAATGACGACCGCACTAGCTTCCACCGCGCAATTTTTGACCAAACCTTCTGTGCAACAGCGGGAGACCACATTGCGGGCTCTGCTGCCGATTTATTCCTCGTTGGTTCGGGAATTTGTCATCGAGGTCGCGCCCTGCCCCATGGAGGGGGATTTCCCGGCTGCAGCCGAATCCAAGGATTCGAATGAGTCGCTGGAGCGCGTGGAAGCCTGGTTTCAGCAAGTCGACGCCGAGATACAGGTTCACCAATTGCGGCAGTTTCTGCAGAGCACTCCGCTCGCCAATGAAGTCGTCCTCCGGCATTTGCTGTGGCACCATGTGCATCTCGCCGCGAAGTCAAGCGGCGACCGCGACAAAACGGATTTTCTTCTGGTGCAGTATTTTTCGCTGTGCGCGCCCGCCGGTCTGGACGATGCCCGGCTGGGGCTTGATTGCATTGCCCGGGTGCTGGAACCGGTGTTGGGTCCGCAACCGGCGGAGCCGTCCGCATGGTTGAGTTCGCTCGAAGGCATTCTGCAATCGGCGGTGCGCTGCAAGCGGCTGAGCGAACTTTTGCATAGCGGCGCCCTGGAACAGGCGCGCAAGCTGAAAACTCAGAACTCGGCTCGTTTCTTCGAGCCCGCGGCGATGCTGGCCTTTGCCCGTTTCAACTTCCTGATCCGGCGCATATTTTTCCGCCTGATGCACGACGATCTCAACGCCATTCAGGACGGTTTGCGGGAACTCGATCGGCGCGGAGTGGGCGTGATCGATTGCCGCCGCGCACAATTTTCCGGTGAGGAGCCGGTGGCGCGGTTGCGCATGATATGTCAGTCCTGGAAAGTCATGTTCCACGCCGAATATTCCTCGGGACAGCCGTTGCGCATGCTGGTCGATCTGCGAGCGGCGGTGGATGACGCATTGCAGGCGGGAGTCAACCCGAAGCCGCTCGCCAAGAGCGCCGTCGCTTCCGGGGCGTCGGCGGGCTGAGAGCCTCCGCCGTGAAACGGGGCTCTCCGCCTTTCGGCAAACCCGGCGAGCCGGCTCGCCGAGACAAACGACCATGAACCTTCATCGCCCAACCGTCTTGATCATTGCGAGTGGCACCAGTGGTGGTACCGGAGCCAGCGACCGCGGCTTTTCGCGCGAAATCGCCGCGCACTGGCCGCATGATCCGCCGCCGCACTGCGAAATTCCGGAATTCATCGCGCTCGGGGAAGATTTCTCCGGCAACTTGCGCAGCGTAGCCTATGACCTGGCCATCGCCGATGCCTCATCCGGTATGCCGGGTGCTGGAAAGACTCAGCGTAAGCCGTTGACCAAGCGGGTGGACCGGTCCCTCAAGCAGGCACTGCTCGCCAGTGGCAAGCCCGCCATTCTGATTCACTCCGATCCGTCACTCGATTTTTACAATATTCAGGGATCTCTGCTGGAGTTGCGCTGCGTCAAGGGAGTCTGGCCCGCAATCACGGGCTTAGTGGGCCGCGAAATTCTGCGTCGCTGCCAGGCCGAATCGCGGGCGCGGGAGGCGGAGCAACTGACGGCTGTAACGCAAGCCCAAGCCACGCTGGGACGTTACATGATCGAGATGCGGTCGAACGTCACTAACGCCCTCACCGGCATGCTGGGAAACGCGGAACTGATGGCCCTGGAGTCGGGATTGCCCGCGTCGGTGGCAGCGCAAGCCGATACTATTCGCAATATGGCGCTGCGGCTTCACGAAGTGTTTCAGCGCTTTTCTTCGTTGGAGAATGAACTGAACGCGGCCGCCCGAGAGTCGGGTAAGGCAGCGGCGATGACTCCAGCAGCGCTGACTGCCGCGGCGGGGCGCTGACGGTCTGCACGGCCGAAGGATGCGCCGTTCGAGCAGCCTCAAAATTCGCCGCTAGTCGATTTTCGGCTCGAGTCAAAAATCAGCCTTTCAACTGAGCGTGCACTCGGTGCGCGGATTGCTTGACATGGCCGGTTTGTCCCAAGCCGCCGTAGCGCCGGTCCCGCCCCTGATAATCCTCGATGCCTTCGAGCAGGTGCACGCCGCGAAAATCGGGCCACAAGGTCGGGGTGACATAAATCTCGGCGTAAGCCAGTTGCCAAAGCAGGAAGTTGCTCAGTCGCATTTCGCCACTGGTGCGTATTACCAAGTCTGGGTCGGGAAGGCCTCGGGTATAAAGGTGGGCGCTGATGGATTGCTCATCGACCTGCATGTGGTCGATACCGCCGTTGCGGGCGGCGGCTTCGGCCAGCGAGCGAAAGGCGTCGACAATCTCGCTGCGCGAACTGTAATTCAGTGCGAGGGTCAATAGCATTCCATTATTCTTCGAGGTGACGTAATGCGCCTCAGCCATTTCACGCTGCACCGACTCGGGTAACTCGTGTTGCCGTCCGATGTAGCGCAGTTGGATGTTGTTCCGGTTGAGCGTCGCGATTTCCGCTTTGAGGTAGCGGCACAGCAAACGCATCAGGAAATCGACTTCCGTCTTGGGACGCTTTTTCCAGTTCTCTTCAGAGAAGGCGTAGAGGGTCAGGGCGGGAATTCCGATACGGGCCGCCGTTTCTATGGTGGAGCGAACCGAGGCGACACCGGCGCGATGTCCGGCGACCCGGGGCAAGTGCCGCCGCCGGGCCCAGCGGCCGTTTCCGTCCATGATGATGGCAATATGCTGGGGCAGGCGAGACGCATCAAGGCGCAGGTAAACGTCGGCCTCCTTGCGTTCCATCCCAGCCGGAACCGTTTGTCGCAAGCGGAACTCTCCGAAATCGAAGCTAACACAGGAAATCCAATGTGTGCAATGGGATAGGAGGGCGACTGAAGGCGCCCAATTTGCATCGGAGAAAGGCAGAATTGGGCGGAAGCCGGGACGGTGGGGGCGCGAAAAGTTGGGTGCGTCTTTCTTCTTTCCGCGACTGACAGCCAGACGCCGGCGCTAGAACTGCTGGAGCTACCTCGCTTCCTCGGGGATGATTGTCAACTCCAATTTCTCCGTCCTCCGTAGCACGGTCATCGCGCAACTGAGGTTTGCCTGAACATCGGTAAGCAGGCGGTGCAGATCGTCCACACCGGCCACGGGCTTGCCTTCCAGCATAATTATGATGTCGCCATCGCGAAGCCCAGCCCGCTTGGCCGGACTGTTTTCCTCGACGGACACAGCCAGCGCGCCCGATTCCTTCGGCAGTTCGAAGAAGCGCACTACGCGGCGATGGATGGGAACGGTCTGGGCGGAGACGCCGATGTAGCTCCGACGAATGCGTCCGTCGCGCAGCAGGCGGCTGGCGACGAATTTTGCGGTATTGATGCCGATGGCGAAACAGATACCTTGCGCCGAAAGAATGGTGGCGGTGTTCACTCCGATCACGCGGCCTTGCGAATCCACGAGCGGTCCGCCGGAATTACCCGGATTCAAGGCAGCGTCGGTTTGAATGACGTCCTCAATCAAACGACCGGAATAGGAGCGCAGCGATCGGCCGAGCGCGCTGATTACTCCCGCGGTCACGGTGGATTGAAAGCCGTACGGATTGCCGATAGCAATGGCCATCTGACCGGGACGCAAGCGTTGCGAGTCGCCGAGCGGAACGGCGGGTAATGAGGACGCATCAATCCGAATCACGGCGAGGTCGGTCGCCGGGTCATCGCCAATGGTGTGTGCGGGAGCATGGCGGCCATCGGACAGGGTGACTTCGATCCGAGTCGCAGCATGCACCACGTGACTGTTGGTGAGAATCAGACCATCCGGTGTGAAAACAAAGCCGGAACCACCGCCCCGGCGCTCGCGCGACTCATCGGCGCGGGATCGAGCGCTGGAGTGATGCACTTCAACATTCGCCACCGAGGGACTCACCCGCTCCGCCACCGTCGCTACCGCTTGCGAATAAGCGTCCAGCAACTCGCCATCTTTCAGTGGCGTGGCAGGGGGGCGAAGATTTTCCTCATGCAGAGCTGCGTCGGGAAGAGTCGCCTCGGGGTGAGTTGCGTCCAGGGGGTGATGGGAAAACGGCTGGGAAGAAAGAGGTCCGGCAAACACATTTTCCAGATTCATGCCAAATAGATGACGGTCGATGTCAATTCGATTCGATGTTCAAGATTCGATGTTCAAAAAAAAGTAGATGTTTGTTGGCAGCTTTGCGTGAAACCAGATTGCCACTACACGTGCTAGGCTCTGTTTACGCCGTAGGCATTGAGCACGTTGCGGAGAGTGACGATGCCCTCCAGTTTGTGGATGTCGGCGCGATTGACCACGGGGAGGATTTCAATTTGGTTTGCGCCCATGCGCTCCAGTGCGAGGTCCAGACCGTGGTCGGCGTGGACGTGCGGAAAAGCCAGGGGATCGACCAATCCTTCAAGCGTTTTATCGGCTCCATCTGCCAGTTTTTGTTCCAGCCAGGGGAGGTTAACGACGCCAACGACGCCCCGGCGATCCGCGACTAGCCAGGTATGCACCGGCCCCGATCGAACTCGGGCCAACGCCTCTTGCACGGTCATCTCGCCCGGAAGTTGTTCGCCCGCGGTCTGCATGACGGTGATCACCTGTCGCTGGCTGTACCGCTGGCGGGACTCCGCCGTGGGCAAATGAATGCCATCCTGCATGGCCAGGCCGTCGTAAATTGGCTCCTTCTGCAAGCGGGAGGCGATGAACAGGCTCACCAGATTGGCAATCATCAGGGGGACGATGACGGCATAGTCCTGCGTCATCTCAAAGATCATCAGAACAGAAGTCATGGGAGTGCGCACCACCCCCGCAAACACAGCGCCCATGCCCACCAGCGCGTATGCGCCCGGGTTTGCGGTGTAAGCGGGAAACAAACGGTGGGCCAGAGTTCCCACCGAACCTCCCAGCATGGCGCCGATAAACAGGGAGGGTCCGAAGATACCGCCGGCGTTGCCGGTGGCGTAGCTGGTGGTCACCGCAACCAGTTTCAGAACCACGAGGAGGGCCATCAACCGGAACGCCATAGTCCCGTTCAGGGCGTCGCCAACATAGCCATAGCCGACGCCCATCACTTGCGGCACAGACCAACCTATGATTCCGACGAGCAGACCTCCGACGACGGGCTGGAACCAGACGGTTTTCAGGGGAAAACGCAGGAAGCGGGCGCGGATTTCGAGGAGCAGCCGGGTGAAGGCCGCGGAAACTACTCCGCCGGCCACGCCCAGCACAGCGTAGAACGCGAACTCGACGGGATGGGTCAACTGGTATTGCGGAACCTTGAAGAGGGGATGATCTCCCAGGAAAACGCGCAAGACCATCCAGGCAGTGGCAGAAGCCAGCACCACTGCACCCATCACCGGGGCGTAGAGGTCGCCGGTGACTTCCTCGAGAGAAAACAGAACCGCGGCGAGTGGCGTATTAAAGGCGGCGGCAATCGCCGCCGCTGCGCCCACCGGGATGAGGCGCTTTACTTGCTCGGTGCGCAGTCCGAGGGCGCGTCCGAGCACCGAGCCGATTCCGGCGCCGACTTGCACCGACGGCCCTTCGCGGCCCAGCGGGATGCCGCTGGCGAGCGTCGCCGAGGTGCAGAAGAACTTGCCGAGAACGGTGCGCAGGGTGATGCGTCCGTCGCGGGCAAAGAGCGCGGCCTTGGTCTGCGGCACGCCGCTGCCGCGAGCATCGGGAAAATAGCGATAGAGCAGGTAGCCAATGCCGAGCGAGCCTGCGACGGGGAACAACAACCGCCGCCATGGGGCGCCTCCTACCGGGTACAGCCGCATCCCCAGACGTTCCGTCAAGAGAATGAAGGCGACCACCGCCAGGCCGGTGAGGGCGCCGATGATCAGCGCTAACACCAGAAATATCTGGCCCTCGCGTTGCCGCAGTTCGGCGACGCGCTGCAGCAGCCACGCTCTGCTGCCGCCGCTCGTGATGCTGGCGCTCTCGGTCATAGAAGAAACTGTCAGTAGTTGCAAGTGTATGGTAACTGCTTTCGGAAACCAGTACGGAAGGCGGCCCGGGAAGAGCCGCCCCCGCACGACGCATGCCGGGTTCAACGCTGGAATGCGAAATGGTCAACCCGGTTCTGCTGCCAGCATTGATCGTTGTCCTCGGTACAGAAGGGCTTCTCCTTGCCGTAGCTGACGGTCTGGATGCGCGCCGACGCCACTCCCTGTTGCACCAGCGTTTGTTTCACGCTTTCCGCGCGGCTGGCGCCCAGGGCAATGTTGTATTCCTCCGATCCGCGGTCATCGCAGTGCCCTTCGACCAGAACCTTGATCGCGGGGTGCTGCGCCAGGAAGGCCTCGTCGTTTTGCACGACCGGAGCCTCCCCGGGCCGGATGGAATACTTGTCATAATCGAAAAACACATCTTTTACATTTCGGGCAAATAGCTCTTCATCGGTCAGCGAAGGCGCGGCGGCCGCAAGCACGGCATTAACCGTTACTCGGGCGGAGGCGTCTTGCGATCCCCCCGGCCCTTTGGCAACGAGCGTATAGGTCGTCGATTGATCGGGCGTGACCGCGCGAGAGCCGGAAGGCGGTACAGTTCCCAGGCCCGCGATGGCCACTTCATTGGCGTTGCTGGTTTGCCAGGTCAGCGTCGACGTTTGTCCCTGCTGTAGAACGCTGGGATTCGCCGCGAGTGTCGCCGCCGGAGCGGCTGCGGCTGGCGGCGGCGGGGGCGTCACCTTCGCGACCTTCTTAGCGCAACCCGTCAGGGCGACCACGCCCAGGGTGGTTACAATGGCGAGCATTTTCAGATCGATCTTGTTGGATGTCATTTTGTATCTCCTTGTAAGTCTCCTCACGAAAGGGAAAGTTGTGCTCATTAGTGGGAACAATCTCTACCGGGGGCTTCCGCCGGCCTTCCGTTGGACTTTGCCCGGACCTGCGCCGGAATATGAACGCCAAATGCGAGGCGAATGCGGCGCCGATAGAGGTTTTTGAGGATAGACGAGCGGTGAAATCAGCAGCGAAGGGTTAGATCGCACTCGTGCAAAGCGAGAGGCGGCAACACACTGCCGGAGGGCGGCTGCCAGGAAAGCAGGAGGAGGCGGCATGCGATACCGTGGGCGAGCAGGCGGCGCGCGCCCTGCACAATGGCGTTCCGCAGACGGGTGGCATACCGCGCCGCGAGCAATCCAGTCGCAGGGCCGTGCACGACGGAATAAGGCCCTTGCATCGCCGGGAAAAAGAAGATGGTCACGACGCAGAACAGGGCGATGACAGCCAATTCACATCCGATGCGGCCAGAAATCATCGAAGTAACCTGATTATAGCGCAGGACGGTAAGGGCGCCCATGGGAGGAGCGAGTCCGAAAGTTCATGGTTAATTCGTGCCCTGTGGCGGTTCCATTTACCTTCCGCCAACGACAATTGCGTCAATCCAGCAAAGCATCGCCCCCGCTGCTAATGAAGTTTCCCGCCGGTCTACCTGGGTCTTGAATCTCAACGATATCCCTGAGTCCCGGATAGTTTTTCAGCAGAGTATCCGGGGCGAGGACCTTCTTCCCCTCAAGCAGGTGCCTGAGCTCGAGCGCATTCACGGCTGCCTTGGCCTGAAAATGGTTGTTGGCAATTACGTAGGTGGATTCCGCCCGCTGCGCAATGCCGGCGATCCTCTCTTTCCATTTTTCCAGCTCGGCAGACTTGTAAAGATAGTTGTAGCGGTCGTTGCCGCTGTCGCTGTCGAACCAGTTTTCATAGTTGCGTCCATGCAGGCGGACGTATCCCACGCCCGATGTAACGTGTTCGGTTGGTCCGAGCGACCGTCCCAGCAGCGGCTGATCGATGTTGCAGAAGCCGACGTTCTGCCGCATGAACTCGGCAATCGTCTCCGGGTGGTTCCAACTCTCGTGCCGTACCTCGATCACGCGGGGATACTCGATAAACTGGCGCAGCAGCAATTCGAGATAATCGCGGTTGAGGGCGGTGTTTTTGAAGGAAACGGGAAACTGGATGAGCAGCGCGCCCAGCTTGCCTTCGGCCGCCAGCGAGTCGAGTCCCTCGCGCGCCAGGCGTTCGTCTTTGTCGTTGGGGCGAATACTCGCCGCCGAGGTCGGCTCCATAACCGATAGGGGTGAATGCGTGAAGGAGCGGTGCAGTTTCGCGGTGAAGAGAAAACCGGGATTTATCGCCGCCGCTTTGCGCGCCCATAGCCGTCCAATTTCCGGCCGGATGTGCCCGTAGAATGAGGTGTTGATCTCGATGACCTCGAAGAATCGCGCCAGAAATTCGACGGGGTGAATCTTCTTCCTCGTCACCTCCGGCGGATACAGAATGCCGTCCCAGTCTTTGTAGGACCATCCGGCGGTTCCGATGCGGATGCGCGAGCCAGGTGCCATAAAAGGTTGAGATGCCTGCAGGTTAGCACAGGTGTTTGTGTGGCGCGGGCGCCCACGCCCCCGTGCGGCAAAGGAAAACACTTTCAAGGAAGCGGACGGTCTTTTGGTAATAAAACAGCAGGCGCGAATCAGTAAAGCAAAATCGCGATCCAGTAAGTTCCTGCGGGATGACTCGCGTCCCGCGCGTAGCAAGAGCCGACGGCAAAGCGTGTTACGTCGGCATCTCGCAGCAGCCGCAGTGCCACTGGGGGCAGAATCTCAGGGCGGCTCTGCGTGTAAGTGACCATTTTGCGATTTTCGTAGGCGGCCGGGATCAGGCGGGCATTGGAGGAACTTTCAGCCAACCTGCACGCGGCTTGATCGAGATCGGGCGGGGCCAGACGGACGAGCTGAGTCAGGCCGGCCTGTTGCCGTATTTCATTCACTGATTTTCCCACCAACTCCGTCGTTTGTCGGGCGGAATAGGTCGGAACTTCGTGCGCAAAATCCTGCACCACGTAGATCCGGCCTTGGCGCCAGATGGCCGCGAAACCGGCGACATTGAAGCCACCGTCGAGCAGGTTCTCGCGGTGGTGAGGAGATTCCATCAGGGCTTCGTTCGCTCTGGGCGCGCAATCCGCATAGGCTATATTTTCTCCCGCCCGATCCACCTTTAGCGGGCTGACCCTCGCTATTCTTTCCAGAAGTTGAGGCTCGTCGGGAAATTGATGCTCGAGTTGCGCGCTATGGACCATGCGCTGGGCGTGCGCGAGGGCTGCAGCCCGTAAACTTTCGTCCACGCGCAAAAGGGGCACGCCGGTCAATTGCCGGCTGCGGTTCGCCGCCGCCAGCAGCTCATTCTCGGCGGCGCTGTCCTCACCCGAGGATGATTCCGTCGCCGAGCCAGAGTGGGGGGCGGGTGACCTGGCAAAGTCGTTGCAAGGGACTGGCTGGGGAGCGGTTTCCGCCAGACTCGAAGCGGAAATCAGCGCCCACGTCGCGAACGTAAGAGCCAGTGCTCGAAGCATAAGAGTTTTCTCGTTTTGGCGGTGGCGGTGTGAGGTCGCCGCGCGAGTCCACGCACCCGTTCCGCTTTCCATCTCTCACGCTAGCCTCTACAATTCTTGTCAACCACTTACTATGGGGACCTTACTGCTGGTTACCGTGCTCGCCGGAGTCCTTGTCCTGCTTGGGTTTTCGGCGGTGTTGCTGCGGCGCGTTTCGGCCGCCGCGCAAGTCGATGTAAAAGCGGAGGTTGCAAGTCAGCTCGAGAGGTTCAATGCGGCCCTTGGCCAGAAGATCAGTGGCAGCACTGCCGACATGGCCAGTCGCCTGGAGCAGACTAAAGGGGACCTGCGGCAGCAGGTCACAGACCGCATCCAGCAAGGCTTTTCAGAGATTCGCCTTTCTGTGGAGCGGCAACTCGCGGCGGGCAGGGAAGAGCAAAATCGCAGCTTGAGCGAGGGCCGCGGAGAGATGACGGCGTCGCTGCTGCTCACCACGCAACAGCTTAAACGCGAATTTCAAAATCTCAACCAGCAGACGGCGCAGAGCCTGGAAGCGATCCGCGATCGCGTGGATGCCAAGCTAATGGCGATTACCGAGCAGGTGCAGGTGAAGCTCGATCAGAACATCAAGGAAGGCTTCGCGCAGTTCGAAAAGGTGCAGCAGCATTTGAAGGCCGCGGAAGAGCAACTGCGCGAAGTCGGCGCGCTCGGCCACTCCATCAACGACCTGAACAATCTGCTCAAGCTGCCGCATCTGCGCGGCCAGTTCGGCGAGGCCAGCCTGGAGCGGCTGCTGGCGGACTTTCTCCCGGCGCACATGTTCGGATGCAGGCCTCGCCAGGCGATGGCGGGGGGCGCGCCGACGCGGTCATCCATTTTCCTGATCGCAAGCTGCCGATTGACGCGAAATTTCCCCGCGAGCAGGTGATGGCGCTCTTCGAGAGCAACGATCAAGGCCGAGATCGAAGCAGGCGCGCATCGAGTTTGTGCGCGTGATGAAGGCGGAGGCCAGACGCATCAAGCCTACATCCAGCCGGAGAACGGCACCACCGACATCGCGCTCATGTATCTGCCGAGCGAAACGCTTTACATGGAAGCGATCCGCAATCGCGAACTTGGCGACTGGCTCAACCGCAGCACGTTTTTCCCGTCTCGCCCAATACTCTGCTGATGACGCTGCATACCATTTCGCTGGTGCATAAATGGTATGAAGTGGCGAGAGGCTTCGAGAAGAGCCGCGCCGAACTGGCCAAGGCGCAGAAGTCGTTCGACTTTTTCCAGAGCCAGTTCGAAAATGTGGGCAAGAATCTGAACAAGGCGCAGGAGGCGTTCGAGACGGCGCAGCGCCACTTGAAAAACTATCGCGGCAAGGTGACGGCGCTCAGCGGCCAGGAGCAGTTGGAACTGGAAAATTCTACGCCCGTCGACAAGCCGCTGCCGCTACTGGACAAGGCCAGCGCCTAGACTCCCCAGTATTGAGCGCGGTGCTCGTCACTGCCAACCAGCGCGAGTTCCGCCGGGTGAAAGGGCTGGAGTGGAAAGATTGGGCCCGGACCTGATTTGCGGCTCTTCTTGCTCCTGCGATCTCCCTAAGAATCTCCATTCTTCACTTCCCAGACGCCGTCGAACTTAACAAAATAAGGTTCCACTGAAATGCCGGGGAAGCTGGATATCAGCAACTCCCCCGCGCGCAACAGTTCGCTGCGATGATGCTCGGCTTCGGCGTGCTGGTCACCCTTGAAATGCGCGAGTCCGCCGTAGGTGGCACAGTCGGAGTGGCTCATTACCAGCACACGCCTGGTCTGGTGCAGGCGGATAGACATGCGCACTTGTTCGACAATGAAGTCCCGCTCAAAGTCGTTCCGCGGCGAGGCCAGGGTTTTGGCGCCCCCGGCGACGACGATCATATCGGGGCGCTCGATGGCTTGATTCTTCAGGAACTTGCGGACGACGTTGCTGATGCGGTGATCGAAGCAGCAGAGGACGGCGGCGTCGGCCACGTAGGCTTCGGCGGGCGAGTCAAAATGGAAGGCTTTGCGCATGGATATCTCGCGATTCTATTCGCGAAGCGAGTTGTTCTTTCCGTAAACGCAAGCCCCTACTGCACCGTCAAGGTCACCAATGCGCTGTGCGATGCCGACCCAACGGCTCCAGTCACGGTAATCGAATACTCCCCGGCCAGGGTGCCTCCGGTAGTGTTGGTGGCATTGCTTGACGAACTACACCCGAGTTGCAGCAGAAGAATTCCAGCTGCCAAAGCGAGCGCGGCGGCTACAGATCCAGCGCCTGCGTTTACGAAACGCTCCCAGGCCCAGCCCAAACAGGCTCAGGCCGCCCACCGGAAGCCAGGTGGCGTAGAACAAACCGCGGCGGCGCAAGCTGCCGGAGTTCACCGGACGAGCCACCGTCGAGATCAACAAGGTGGTGGTTTGGCAGACGCTTCCGGCGAGGGTGACGCTGGTGGGACTGAACGTCGGGGTGCTGCCGGTCACCATAGAGGGTGCAGTGGTCTGAGTCGGAGTAATAGTGCCGCTATAACCGCCTACCGCCTGGCTGGCTGGTGTCGGGCAAAAATTGACCTGAACGGTGTCAGGATTCCCGGCGGTGATGGTGGGATACTGCAACGCCGCGCTCACCGTGAAGTCGACAACGTTCACCGTCTGCGCTACTGGGCTGACCGACGCGCCGCCATTGGCGCTGGCTGTGCCCGAGACGCTCAGTTCGGTGAGGACGTTCGAAGTGCTGGCGGAAGGTGTGACATTGACCTCAATCGTAGCGACGCTATTGACCGCCAGGCTCTGAATTACGCAGGTGATTGTGCCATCGCTTTGAATGGAGTTACAGGTCCCGGTTTGACTGGTGATGGTGGCAGTGGGCGATGATGCGAAACCGGTGGTGGGCGAAAGCTGGGCGGTGAAGATCACGTGGTTCGCGGGATCGGTTCCCAGCGGATTGGCATTGGTAACGTTGAAGGTGAACACCACCTGCGCGCCGGCGGCGACCGGATTGGGCGATGGCCCGGCGGCAGAGGCGGTCACCACCAGCGTACTGATGGCGCCGACCTTGGTGACAAAGGCATCTGAGCCTCCGCCGGCGGCGGGCTGATAAGCGTTGGAAGTCACCGGGAAATCCGCCGATGAGGTATTGCCGGCAATATAGGCTGCGCCAAAGGAATCGATGGCGATGCCTGTGCCTTGATCGAGGCCGCCGCCTCCCACATAAGTTAGATAGTCACCGGCGCCGACGCCCGCCAGAGTGGTCGAAATCAACGCCACAAAAGCGTCACCGCCGCCTCCGTAGCCCTGGAGCTTATTCGAGGTGACGGGCAGGTCGCTGGATGTGGTGCTGCCCGCCACGTGAGCGTATCCCAGAGAATCCACTTGAATGGCATTTCCCGTATCGAAGCCGGAACCACCCAAATAAGTGAAATAATTCAGGGGATAGGTCGAACCGCTCAGCGGACCGATCTTGGCGATGTAGGCGTCTCCGCCACCGGCGTACGCTTGAAACCCTCCCACGCCGGCGCTGGTCCAGTTGTTCGAGAAGGTGGACCCGGTAACGTAAACATTGGAACTGGAATCCACAGCAATGGCTACCGCGGTATCATTGTCGCCGCCGCCAATATAAGTGGAGTAAACAGGGTCAAATCCCGGCTGGTTGGGATTGATCTTGGCAACGAATCCGTCAGTTTTGCTGGTGGCGGGGATGCAGTCGCTGATCGCGCTGGGGTCGTTGAGGCAAGCCTGCTGCGCGTTGAAAAGCGGGAAGCCGGCCTCGCCGTTCGGTCCCTTGCCGGGAAGCATGTTGGTGGTTCCGTCGAAGTACATGTTGCCGGAGGCGTCCACCGCGATGCCTCCGCCGACCACAGTCGGGGACGGGGGAAAGCCGCCACCGAAATAGGTGGAATACAACATGCTCAGCTTGCCGCTGCCGGTGGTGTTGATCTTGCTCGCAAAAAACTGGGGATAAGCGGTCGAGTCCACGGGAGCATTTGAGGTCAACTGGTAGCCGTTAGGATTTGCCGGAAAGTAGTCACTGGCGGGGTTGGTGGATGTGGTATTGCCGGTGAGGTAGGCGTCGCAGGACTGTTTGGTGCACGAGGGGTCGATGGCGAGTCCGGTGATGTTGTCGGTGCCGTTGCCCCCTATATAAGTCGAATATGAGAGCCCGTAGGTAAGAATCTGGGTATTGCTGACGTTGCTGATCTTGCTGAGAAATCCGTGGTACACACCGGTCGTCGAGGGTTCTGACTGAAAGCCATTGCTGGTGGTGGGGAAATCCGTGGAATTGGTCGAGCCCGCGATGTAGATGCTGAACGAGGAATCGACCGCCAGCCCCGCCAGGTTGTCCGTTCCCGAGCCGCCAAGATACGTGGCGAAAACCAGTTCCTGATTGGTGATGGGAGGCAGCAGCGCCGGGTTGATGACCGCGATAAAGATGTTCTGGGCACCGTTGAGACTATGCTGAATGGGCGGGTTGTTGATATTCACAGCCGGATACGGGAAAAAATAAGTAGAGGTGGTCGACCCCGCGAGGTAAATCAAACCGGCGCTGTCGACTGCGACCTGCACCAGACCCTCATTGCCAGTGCCGCCGAGGTAGGTGGCATAACTCAAAGTCGGGTCAATGACCAGTTCGCGGCTGTGATCATAGTCCGCGATAGCGAAGCCGATGCGATTGCCGGCGAGTTGACGGAACCTTCCCGCCACCACTTTCTCCTTCTGAGACGCGGCTGCTGAATCTCCCGCTGGCGAGGTTGCAGGCTGATAAATACGCGGAGCGTGGAAACGGACTTCGCCGTCCACTGTCGAAAGGATGAGATCGCCGGAACTATGCGAGTCGATGCGCGCTGCGGCCCCCTGAAAGCTAAGGGCAATCTGCTTCGGATCGGCGCCGGGGGCGATGCGGAAGTCATACTCCAGTTGTCCTTGGTTGCCGTAATAGATCAAATCGACGCCGCGATAGATCGACCGATACCGCACGCGCGCAAATTGCGGGACGTCATGACGCCACTTGGAAGGATCGTTACCCACGAAGTAATTGCTTCTTCCATGCAGCGGAGAAGTGCCCGAAATCCGCGGATTGCGGTTTGCACCGTCCAGCCGCATTCGAATCGCGGAACCGGCTCCGGTTGCAGACGCGGTAACGGGTAACCGGGACCCGGGATCGGAAGGCTGAGCGCTGGCTGCGGGCCGCTGAAACTCCAGCACGGCCTCGTCGGCAGTCAGAAACAGTCCGTAGCCTGCGCCGTGCGCCAGAAACTTTACCGTAGAAGCGGTTTGACCCTGATTGGGTTCGAAGAATAACGGCAAAGACATCGACTGCGAAACCAGCGCCTGATGGTTTGCGGGTGCAGGGCCGCCGGCTTGGACAGTATGCAAGGCGGCTCCGGATAGCGCGATACCGGCGCTGGCGAGAAATGCCAAAGCGGCCGAGGCGACTTTGCTCCCCATCCCATTTCCTGATTTTTTCCCAGATTTTCCCGCCGGGGTATTTCTCACCGAACCTCTAAACGACACCGGGTAATTCCGAATCACGAAGCTCCTCCAATTTCCCAATTTCGTGGGGTGAGAACGAGAGTGGCATGCCACAGCGCCGCCCCTCGACGTACCCGGGCAGCGGGCGCATGCCTGTCACCAGAAATGCTGGGATTGACCAACAAATACTTTTACATCCAACACATAGGCTGTCAAGCCGGGGCCGCTCTAGTGAGAAGCAGAATCGGAGGCAAATGGTTGTAAAGAAAAAAGCTCGCAGCCCTCAGGAACAGACCGGCCATCGCTCGTGCACCCGGCGCGGGGTTTGTCCGATCAAGTTTTTCCGCACCCCGCGGGCTGGGCGAGCGCGACCGCACAGCTCGATCTGCTCCATTAACTGCTTACGCCCGCGTCTTTCGCTTCCCGGCGCAAACGCCAATAGCGGCTGAGGATCGTGGCCAGATAAGCGATATGAATCACCCATGTCGCGGTATAGGCGGCAAAGAGGTACGGGTTTCCCATCATCTCGTGCTCCCGCGTGTTTCGAGGAGTGACTGCATGGCGCGCGCCTCATTCAACTCGCGTTGCAACTTTTCCACGGCGTACCGTACCCAGCAGAGAAGGAAGGCGAAGCAGGAAAAGGCGAGCCAGTTGATGAGCAGCGCGCGCAGCATGCGGGGATCGATCGATCCGCCTCCGCCCACCACAGGCTGCGGGTGCTGGGTTTTGAAGAACCATATGGAAAAATAAACGAAAGGCACACAGGCCGCCCCCATTACGGCGAGGGCGGCGGCCAGCAATGCCGTCTCTCCACTGAAAGAAAAGCGCCGTAATAAAAGATAGCTCACATAAATCAGCCAGAGCACGAGCGTCGACGTCAGGCGCAAGTCCCAAGTCCACCATATGCCCCACACCGGACGCGCCCAGATGGGACCCGTGACCAGCACCACGGTGCAAAAAACCACGCCGACTTCAGCGCAAACGAGCGCCACCATATCGGCCGCGGGGTTGCGCTTGATGAGGTAATATACCGAGGCTCCGAAATTAATGAAGAATAGGATGAACGCCGTCCAAGCCGAGGGCACATGGTAATAAAAGATACGTTGCACATCGCCCATGGTCTGCTCGGTGGGAGCGACGACCAGCCCCTCATAGAGCGCATAGCCCAACAGAATTGCAGTCAGCACGCCGAAGATGGGAAAGGCTCGTTTCATAAATATTGAAGCATTGGGTAAGAAAAGCATCGCACGTCTTGATTGAAGAAATCTCTCAAATTCTCAATGTTCTTCATTAGGTCTTATTCCGCTCTTCATTCCGCGTTGAGCACAGTCTCAAATAAGAGAAGGCAGACCGTCGTAAAAACGAGGTCATAGGTTGCCAGCAACACCATCCAGAACCGCGCCCCTTCGCCGTTGAGTATAGAGGTGGTGGCCTGCACCATGGCCAGCAACGCCGGAATCGAAATGGGAAAAAGCAGCAGCGGCAGCATGATTTCGCGGGTGCGGGTGCGCAGAGACATCGCGGCGAAAAATGTTCCGTTGACGACCAGCGCCCAGGTGCCGAGCATCGCAACCAGCAGCAATTCCCATGCCGGGCCCAGCGCCCGCAGACGGTA
Organism: uncultured Acidobacteriaceae bacterium; assembly: GCA_963746205.1. Classification (GTDB taxonomy): domain Bacteria; phylum Acidobacteriota; class Terriglobia; order Terriglobales; family Acidobacteriaceae; genus Acidiflorens. The sequence goes on from CAVVAP010000020.1 coordinate 54,774, forward strand.
AAACACAATGAACAGCGGAGCCATCAGCGCTTCCAGGGTGGTCACAAAAATGAAGTTGCCGAGTGTCTTGGCGATGAAAAGCGCATTTGCCGGAGCCGGCGATACCCGGTAGGCGTCCAGCACCTGATTGCGAATTTCCCGTGCCCAGGTCTGGTTCAGCGCCACCACCGCCGCAAATAGAAATGCCACCCAGATCAGCCCGCCTGCAATCTGGCGAGATTCTTCCGCCGTGGGATCAAAAGAGAAACTGAAAATCACCACCACCAGCAGGGCAAAAAACAGCATGGAGTTGATGGCATCTTTGGAGCGCCATTCCAGGCGCAGGTCTTTGACCAGCGTGGCGCGCGGCAATGCCGGCGGGTGCGCACATTTTAAGTTTCCCGCCTTTAAGTTTCCCGCGGCGCTTCCCAAATCCCTGGTGCGCTCGACAATCCTGCCGAATTCCATCCAGACAAATTCGTCAGCCACGCTCTCCAGCAACCCGGCTTGGTGGGTGACTACGAGGATCGTCTTGCCCTGGTCGCGGATGCCGGCCAGCAGGCCGGCCATTTCGCCGGCGGAACGTACATCCACGTTCGAGAAAGGCTCGTCCAGCAACAGAATCTCGGGATCGTTGAGCAATGCCCGCGCCAGCGACATCCGTTGTCGCATGCCCTGCGAATATCGCCCCACGGGACGCGCGAGGCCGGATCCAGATTGACCGCACGGATCACCGCCTGGCAGCGCAGGTCAGCTCCATCCCGTATGCCGTACAGCCTGGCAAAGTAGCGCAGGTTCTCCATGCCGCTCATCTCGTCGTACAGCAGCGAAGGATGCGCCATGTAGCCAAGCTGCGCGCAGACATCGCGAAATCTTACGGCGCCGAGGATGGAAACCTCGCCGCTGGAAGGGCGACTGAGTCCCGCCAGGGTGCGCAGCAGGGTGGTTTTGCCGGCGCCGTTATCCCCGAGAATGGCGTAGAGTTTCCCGCGGGCGAATTCCGCGGTAACCCCTCGCAGGGCGGCAAAGCTCCCGAACTGTTTGATCAGGTTGGAGACGGCGATGACGACAGTTTCAGTCAAAGGAATATGGAACGAGGGTTAGTTGGCCATTCCACTCGATCCGAAAGTCTTATTCTGCGACACGCTCTTGCCCGACTGAGGGGCCGGAGCAGCGCCCGGTTGCGGCGCGTACTTGGACGCGCATTTGGCCTGCAATTGCCGGGCGTGGAAGACGCCGTCTCGCCCGAAACTGCCGTCGGCCAGGGCCTGCGAGTCGTCTTTAAAAGTGTCGGGAGGAGCCTCCGTGCCGTTGTAGGAGACGGGGAGCAGCAGATCGTTCTCTTTCAGCGTAAAGTCCACATGCGTTCCCGACCGCCGAATCGAACCCGGCACCACGTTGCCAGCCACGCGCAGACGCTTGGCATAGGCTGCATTACCCATGCCGTTCAATTCCTTAATGGTCACGTAGTAGCTCTTGCTCTCCTGCACGCCCGTGTAGGCCAGGTAGCCGAGCGACAGCAGAATCAAGACCATCACCGATCCGAATCTAAGATATCTGTTGAATTCGCTGGAGCCAAATGCGCCGGACATCGTTATGAACCCCTCGTCCTCTCAAAAAACTCTACGCGCCAGTGGGGTGTGGGTCAAGGATGCGCTGGTGGACTGAGAGCGGTGCCTTCCCGCGAGCGGAATTACCGATGTCACCCGTGGCACGCAAGCCGGGCGCTTACAATGTTCTCAGCGACCGAAACGAAATTTCACAGGCGGGGTCATGGCATGATTCATCCCTGGCACGACGTCACTCCCGGCAGCGAGCTGCCGCAGGAGTTCAACTCGGTGATCGAGATTCCCTTCGGCTCGAGCGTGAAGTACGAACTGGACAAGGTCAGCGGCCTGATCAAACTGGACCGGGTTTTGTATTCCGCGGTTTACTATCCTGCCAACTATGGCTTCATCCCGCAGACGCTGGCGGAAGATGACGATCCCCTCGACGTGCTGGTTTTGTGTCAGGAGACGGTGGTCCCGCTGACCATCATCCACGCCCGCGCCATCGGGCTGATGACCATGATCGACTCCGGGAAAAAAGATCACAAGATCATCGCCATCGCCACCGAGGACCCGGAGTTCAACGCCTACCGCGAGGCGGCGGAGATGCCGCCGCACCGGCTGATCATGCTACGCCGCTTTTTTCAGGACTATAAACAGCTGGAGGGCAAATCCGTCGAGGTGGACGAGATCCAGCCGGCCACCGCAGCCTATCCCATCATCGAAGACGCCCTGCACAACTACAGCGAGCAGCGCCGGAAGGGCTTTGGCCCCCCCAAAGAGTGAGGCTGGGAAGCCAAAAATAAAGTCCATAGACTTACTTGACATTGATGGTGGTCTGGGCTATATTGGAAATCGCTCGTTTGAGTAATTCCCTCCCAGCCTGTACCGCCACTCGCCCTGGCGGTACGGGCTTAGTTTTTTTGCCAGGTAAATTTCCCGCTGGTAGATACGGGAACTTTCAACTTCCCTTTTCCCGCTCGAAGGGCTTCTGCATGTATTTGCGGGACTCTTCGAGCGCGCCCTGGGTGTTGTCATTGGTCTGAATCGCTTGGCGGTATTCATTGATTGCGCGCTCGCGCTGGCCCGTGACATCGAAGATCTTGCCCAGTTGCAGATGACTCCAAACCTCGGTCCAACGGGGCTCTCCGTCGCCATTCAGGGAGGAGCGGTAGGCGTTCGCGGAGGCCTGGTAATTTCTTTGCAGATAAAAAACCTCGGCGATGCGGTAGTGCGCCAGGGAGCTGTTTTTATTGGCTTCCAGCGCCTTATTGAATTCGCTGAGCGCTCCCGCCAGATCGTTTTGCTGAATCAAACCCTGGCCGCGCAAAATGGACGACCGCAGCTTGATGTCGCGCGAGTTGGTCAGGACCCGGTTTTCGGGGTCGATGGAGATGCGGCGCGGCCGTCCAAAAGTTTCCACCGAAAACGGGGAATCCGTGCCCACCACTTCAATGCGTTTCTCTTCCGTCCGGCCATCGGTATCGATTTTCAGATTGACCGGCATGCGGAACAGGTCAAGATCCTGGGTGATGGCGCCGACGATGCGGAATCCCTTGTTGTTGCCCAGCCGGTAGCAGGTGTACTTCGCCTTAAACTCGGGAGCGCTGGTGGAATCCATCCATTGCGAGTAAAACCAGGTAAGTTTTTCCCCGGAGACATGCTCGCTCACCTCGCGGAAATCCTCGGTGCTGGCGGACTTGCCGGCATATTTGGACGCGAAGTCGCGCATGATTTCCAGATACTTCTTTTCTCCCACCACCCAGCGCAGCATGTGCAGGATCATGGCGCCCTTGTCGGTGACGAGCGATTGAAACTCGGGAGAAAAATAATCGAGCTTGTCGGCGCTCGAAAGCGGCACGCTGTCATAGGCGAGCGCGCCCACCGACATGTCCTTGACCATTTCATCCAGCCCGGCTTCGCCAGCCGCGCTTTCCACATAACGGGCTTCGGAGTAACGCGAAAACCCGTCGCTGATCCACCAGTCGTCCTTCGACGCCGGACTCACCGATACTCCCCACCATTGATGGGCGATGGTGTTGGCCAGCAAGCGGTAGTTGACCTTATCCGTGATCGCCCGGCTGGAGAGAGCCGCGATCTCAGGCGCCCATGCTGAAGGCACGGTGTCATCCGGTAGCTCAACAATCTTCAGATGGGGCGAGGGAGCGATGCCGTACTGCGTGATGAAATAAGTAAACGCTTTGACGGCCGTAGAGGCGTATTCCGCGCCCAGGCTTTCCTTGTTGGGCCTGAGGTACACGTGCATGTCGATGCCCGCCTCATCGCTCTTGAATTCCTTGAACGCGCCCGCGATGATGGTGCCCGGGAAACTGGGCTTGTCCCACTGGAAGCTGAAAGTTTTGGAGTTGGCCAAATCCGTCGCCGGCTTTTTCGGCATAGCCTTGGGCGCCGCAGGCTCCTTACCGCTGCCGATCACGATCATCTGCGCCGGGACGGTGACATTGATCGTCGAAGTGAAGCGATTGATGCCATACCCCGCCACCGGAAACCACAGTCCGGAATAAAGCAGGTAACTGGTTTCGGGGCCAACGTAAGCCAGCTTCAATCCGGGCACGGGGCTGTCGTCAGCGCTCTCCAGGGTGCCTTCGTACTCGAAGTTGAAAGTCGTCGTGGCGTTCTTGGCCACTCCGCTGTTGAGCGAGAACCGAACCGTGGAATCCGACGTGTTGCGCTCCGGTGTCAGGGGCTTATTGTTGGCGTCAGTGAGCTTGGTGATGCGCAGATCGTTATTTAACTGAAACACAGCGACATTAATGTCTTCGAGGGCGGTAATTTTGACCACGGCGCGGGCATTCAGCCGGTGACTCTGCGGCAGCAATTCAGCATCAATCTGATAGTCATCGACGCGCAGGCGCGTTTTTTCGGCTGCCAGCGCGGGCAGGCAAAACGATAACGCCAGGGCCATGCCGAGCGCGGCGCGCACAGAGACCCTCGACAGCGGGAAACCGGACCGCCCCGACCGGGCAAGACCCGCTCGCGGCACACCTTTAGAGTAATCGGATTTCAACTGGAAGCTCCTGGGGATCACTACCCTCAGTATGATGTTAATTTTCCCGCAAAAGATGCAGTGCGTACAAGGTCCGGCGTATTTGCCGGCTGCAAATGGCGTCAGGGGATCATATCCAACAGGATGTCGGCCGCGGTTTCCGAAGGATGCGGACTGGAGAGGGTCGCGGGCTGGAGACTCGTTTTTACCTCAGCCAGGCGGCGGATCATGCGCGCCCGCGGTTCCCCTTCAGGGATGATTTTGCCCAACTCCGTGAGGATGTTCTCCACGGTAAATTTGTGTTGCACTAACTCCGGCACGATTTCCTCCCCGGCAATCAGGTTGACCATGGCAAAGTGGGGAACCTTGACCCGCGGTTTGCCGAGCGCGTAAGTGAGCCGCGATACCCGGTACACCATGACGAACGGCGTGCCCATAATGGCAGCTTCCACCGTAGCCGTGCCGCTGGCGACAATGCCGGCGCGCGCATGATACAGAGCGGGCAGAGCTTCGGGAAGAAGATGAATATTCGCCGCGGAAGACGAGGCTGGCCGCGTCCGCTCCCGTATCTCAATCAACAGACCGCGTAGAAACGCCCGGTCCAGCGTGGGCGCGACCGGCAGGAGGAATTCGAATTCATTTTCATTGCCGCCCGGCCCGCCCCGCAGAAGACGGTCCGCCGCCGCCAGCATGGTGGGCAGGTTGAGGCGTACTTCTTTCCTTCGGCTGCCTGGCATCAGCGTGACCCATGTTTTCGCGGCGTCGAGGCCATTCTCTGCGGCATATGCGGCGCGGGTCACGGCGGGCGAAGGCAGCGCGGCCAGGGGATGCCCAACGAAGATCGCATCCACTCCCCGGTCGCGATAAAACTTCTCCTCAAAGGGAAAAATCACCAACGCCTTATCGACGTACTTGCGCAGCAGTTTCACACGCCCCTGGCGCCAGGCCCAGAACTGCGGACAAACGTAATATGCCACCGGAACGCCGCGCTTTCGCATTTGCCGCGCCACCCGCCAGTTGAACGCCGGCGAATCGATGACGATGGCGAGCGCAGGCTTTTTCGCGTCCGCGGCTCGGATTAATTTTCTATAGAGGCGGAATATTTTAGGCAGGTGGCTGAGGATTTCGGTGATGCCCACGACCGCGAGATCTTTGGCGTCAACGGTGATTTCGCATCCGGCGGCCCGCATGCGCTCCCCGCCTGCGCCAAAAAATTGCAGCCGGGGCGGCGCGGGGTCGGGGTCGAGTCCTGGGTGGACGCGGCGGAACTGGCCCGCCGCACGAGCCGCCTGCTTCCGTTGCAAAGCTTCCATCAGTTGGGCGCCATACATCTCCCCTGAGGCTTCGCCCGCCGAAATCAGAATTTGCACGCTGCAATTGTAAGGGAGGGGGCGACAGGCAAACTTGCTGAATGCATCTCCCGGAGTTGAAGTGCATCCAACGTTTAGTCCCGAGCCACTCGCGGACAAGCCCGCCCGGTCCCGAGACAAGCACCAAAGCCCTGCACGGAAGGCCTTGAGAGTTGTTGCATTCCGCCCATTCGTGCTAGCTTCAATTCCATTACCGCCAAACTGAGGAACCATTGTCCAAAGGACTAGTCATTGTCGAATCGCCCGCCAAGGCGAAAACCATCCAGAAGTATTTAGGCAAGGGATTCACGGTTGACGCCTCTTACGGCCACGTGAAAGATCTCCCTAAGAGCAGTCTGGGTGTCGATCTCGAAAACGATTTCGAAACCGAATATGTCGTCATCCCGGGCAAAGAAAAGGTCCTGGCGAAGCTGAAGAAGCTGGCGCTGTCGGCGGATCACATCTACCTCGCGCCCGACCCGGACCGCGAGGGCGAAGCCATCGCCGCGCACTTGGCCGACGAACTTGGGGAGGATTCCAGCAAGAAAACAAAGAAAGGGAAGAAGGCCAAGCCCAAGACGGACGATATCGGCGACGGTGCCCGTATTCGCCGCGTAACGTTTAATGAAATTACCCAGCGTGCCGTCAAGGCCGCCTTCGAGCATCCCCGTGACATCGATCGCCATCTGGTCGATGCGCAGCAAACCCGCCGTGTGCTCGATCGCCTTGTGGGCTATCAGGTTTCTCCTTTATTGTGGGACAAAGTTCGCCGTGGCCTGTCCGCCGGCAGAGTGCAGACGGTCGCGTTGCGTCTGATTGTGGATCGCGAACGCGAAATCAAGGCCTTCGAGAAAAAAGAGTATTGGACCATTGACGCCAACCTGGCCGCCGCCAAGCCGCCGGCGTTCGACGCCCGCTTCCTCGGCAAGGGCGAGGAAAAAATCGAAGTCACAAATGGCGAGCAGGCCGAGCAAATTCGCGCCGCTCTGGAGCAGGCCGACTGGGTGGTACGCTCGGCGGAGAAAAAAGAGCGCCGCCGCCACGCCACGCCTCCCTTCACCACCAGCAAGTTGCAGCAGGACTCCTCGCGCAAGTTGCGTTTCAGCGTCAAACGCACCATGATGATTGCGCAGCGCCTTTACGAAGGCGTCGAACTGGGGCAGGAAGGTCTGGTCGGCCTCATCACCTACATGCGAACCGATTCCACACGGGTCGCTCCCGAAGCGATTACCGAGGTTCGGGAATACATCAACGAACAATTTGGTGCCCCGTACCTTCCGGAGTCTCCCAATACATATAAGGAGAAGAAGGAAGCGCAGGCGGCGCACGAGGCGATTCGTCCAACCGCGGCCATGCGCCATCCCGA
>CAVVAP010000021.1:0-15907 GCA_963746205.1 uncultured Acidobacteriaceae bacterium
GCATTGTGATCTTATAAGGGCTACCGGCGATCTGGAAAGTTGGGCGTTGCCTAGCGAAACTGCAAAAAGCGCATCCGCGAGTGCAGTGCGGTTTACCTGGCGCGGAGCTCCTCGAAAACGATCGATAAGGATGCCGCAAGAGGGGCCATTTAACCACCGCCCCAAACTCTCGCGCCTCAATGCGCGAAAGCGACGTTCAGCCAGCTTCTTTTGCGATTTAACCCGCGCTGAGGGACACTTGCATAAAGGCTTCCACATTTTCCAGAGATCCCTGGGGCTTATACCATAGAATGGTAGCCTCAGCGGCGGTATTTGCACGCTGCCGAATGCTAAAATAGAGACAGACACTATGCCCCTAAAAACACTGTTTTTGAATCCGCCTTCGTTTGAGTATTTTCTATGGAGGCGCCGGTTCGCGTTGGCCCGCCACGCGCGAACTCGAGTCTTACTGGTATCCGGTCTGGTTAGCCACCCACGGTTACGTTGGAAGGCGCGTTCCTTCCTCACGCTCCGCCCCACCACATCACCGCCGAAGAAACCATCCGTACCTGTAAGGATTACGAACTGCTCGTGCTGTTCACCAGCACCCCCGGATTCAAGGGCGACATTCGCATCGCAGAGGCAATCAAAGACGCCAATCCCCACATCAAGATCGCATTCGTCGGACCCCACGTCAGCGTGCTTCCCGAGAAGTCCTTGATGGAAGCCAGCGTGATCTACGTGGTGTGCCGCAAAGAGTTCGATTACTCGATTGTCGAATACGCGCAAGGCAAACCGATCGAACAGATTCTCGGCATCTCTTATCGCAAAAACGGCAAGGTCGTGCACAACCCCGACCGCCCGACGATCAGGGACCCTATTGGGGGACGTGTTTTTCCCCAACCAGACCAAAATCAAACTAAGCGGTGCCGTCAGGGTGATACCAACGAGGAGTTGCGAATAGGTGGTGTAGAGAGGTTCAGACTTTGCCATCACCCAGATCAGTGCGAGGGTTGGAATCATGAACAGACAGACGATGAAGATACCGAGTAACAAGTCGCCAAAGGCGTACATGCCGCCGGCGCCCGCGACTTGCGCGGCGTTGTCATCGTTCCAACGCTCCATCAGGTAGCGACCGAGTAGCAGGGCAAGAGAAACTGCTGTGACGGCGGCATAGGCCACACCAACCCAACGCAATTGCGCACGCCAGGAAATCGGGTTCACGAACGGTATTCTATCGTCCCGACGTGCCCAACGCTTGCCGGCAGAATCTTAGACAGCACGGAGGTAGGTCTTGATCGTAGTGCGGCGTTGCGCCTGACAGGGTTCGAACATCCGTAGTATCCGGCACCCGTAGTATTCAGCACCCGACCTATCCGGCATCTGACCTGCGAGCTTGAGACCGGGTTCGCTGCAATCTCCCCGTTCGAATCAGCAGTCGCCAGACGGCGACTACACCCGGTGCAACTCGCGACGGAGCGCTGTCCAGTATTTCACAAGAAATTGGGGCTATTCTGACCCGATCTTTATATAATTCTGGGATCGGTGGATTCTGCGATATTAAAAGGCGGGGTAGATGGCCGACAACAAAACCAAACCGACGAAAGTAAGTGTGTCCGAGTTTCTTAAAGCTCTCGAGTCCGAGTCTATTAAAGGTATCGAGGACGAAAGTCACGGCAAACTTTGGGTCAAACTCATGCAAGACGCGACCGGGAAAAACCCTCATTTTATCTTCGGCCTTGACAGCCGAGGGCGCCCGTTAATGCGTAGAAAGTAGCGACTCTCAGCGGCGGGCATAATGATCGCGGTGGTGTTTTCTGCCAAGAAAATAAGGGGACAGGGTCGCGATGCAGAGAAGATACCAGATCGGCCAGCAGCGGGCGGTACAGCGATTCCGGCAATGCCCACGAGCAAAACCCCAACCTACATTACGAGGGAAGAGCGATGGCAGAAAGTAAAACCAAGCCCACGAAAGTAAGTGCTTCGGCGTTTCTTGACGCTCTCACCGATCAAACCCGGAAGGCAGACGCCAAACTCTTGAGCAAACTCATGCAAGACGGGACTGGGAAAAAACCGCAGATGTGGGGACCATCCATCGTCGGCTTCGACAGCCGCCACTACAAATATGACAGTGGCCGCGAAGGCGACACGCCACTGATTGCTTTTTCGCCGCGTAAGGCGGCAATCGTTCTCTATGGCGTGACCGGGTCCCCCGACTCGAACGTGCTGTTGGCGAAGCTCGGTAAACATACTACTGGCAAAGGTTGCCTGTACATAAAGAGGCTGGCTGATGTGGACCAAAAAGTGTTGCAGGCTCTGATCGCGAGGTCGGTTGCGGCCGCGCGAGCGGGGCAATCCACATCCGGGTAGTCGTAAGTCTGCTTTTGCCCGCTATCACACATTTACCTGACACCTTCCTCCCGCCCCGCTACAATCTCCCCATGCGCATCATCAGCCGTCAGAAGGCGATTTACACCTTCCTCTCGCTGGGGGTGTGTCTGGCGGCGGTTGCTTTTGCGGTGGGCAGCGGATGGATCATCCTGAACTGGCGCGAAGGGATCAGGGTTTTTCTGGGCATCATTTTTTTCGGAGCGATTGTCGCCGGGCTGGTGCTGAATACGATTTTTCTGGTGCGGGAGATTCGCCGCAACGAGCAGCACGACAGTTTTATCAATGCCGTCACCCACGAATTGAAGACGCCCATTGCCAGCATTCGACTGTACCTGCAAACCTTGCAGAGACTCGAAGTGGAAGAAGCGCAGCGCCGGCAGTTCTACGAATTGATGCTGCTGGACAGCGACCGCCTGATGCACACGGTGGAGCAGGTTCTGAAAGCAGGAGAGGCGGCGCAGAAGAAGAGTCCAGCGCGGCGTCTGCCGGTGGAGTTTGACGCGCTGGTACGTGAATCCATTGAGCTGGCGCGGGTGCGGCATCACTTGCAACCCCCCGACCTGGACTACCGTGTGTCGCCATCCCTGCAAAACGGCAAGCCGGCCAGCGTGTTGGGCGACGCCGAGGAACTGCGCACCGCGGTCTCGAATCTGCTGGACAATGCGGTGAAGTACTCGCCCGACGGCGTGCAAATTTCGGTGGAACTGGAGGCTCCGGACGACGAGCGCATCGTGCTGCGGGTGCGCGATCAGGGAGTGGGCATTCCGGAGCAGGAGTTGAAACGCATCTTCAAGCGCTTTTACCGGGTGACGCAGCGCTCGCTGGCGCAGGTGAAGGGCACGGGTCTGGGATTGTTCATCGTGCGCTCCATCGCAAAAAAGCACGGCGGCCGGGTATACGCGCAAAGCGCGGGAGCGGGTAAGGGAACCACCGTCACCCTGGAATTGCCGCGAAAAGTGATGATCGCATGAGCCGGGTGCTGGTGGTGGAGGACGAGTCTCACCTGGCGGACGGCCTGCGCTTCAACCTGCAAGCCGAAGGGCACGCGGTGGAAGTTGCGGGCGACGCGGAGACGGCGATCGAAAAACTGATCGATAAAAGGGAACGGTTCGACATTATCATTCTCGACGTCATGCTGCCCGGCAAAAGCGGCTTCGACGTGGCCGCGGCGCTGCGCGAAAAGAAAAACTTTGTACCCATCCTGATGTTGACGGCTCGCGGCCGGGCGGAAGACGTGCTGCAGGGGTTTGCCTCCGGGGCCGACGATTACCTGCCCAAGCCTTTTGAACTGGCGATTCTGATGGCGCGTCTCGACAGTCTGCTGCGCCGGAGCGCGTGGATCAAACACGGCGAAACGGTTCAGGGCGAACTGGGCGCTAGTGAGACGAAACGCATGCCGCCGGCGACAGCCGGAGTTACCGGCGATATTTTCAACTTTGCGGGAAAATCGATCGATTTCGCGGAACTGGAACTGCGCTCCCTGGGAAACATCATCCACCTCACGCTGATGGAGGCGGAGCTTTTGCATTACCTGGTGCGCAGCGAAGGCCGGGTGGTTTCTCGCAAGGCGATTCTAGAAGAGGTCTGGGGATTGCATGAGGACACCGACACCCGCGCCATCGATAACTTCGTGGTCCGGTTGCGCCGTTACATCGAGGATGATCCATCGCAGCCCAGGCATTTGCAGACGGTGCGAGGCGTGGGATATCGCTTTGTGGCAGAACTGAGGTGAAGCCGGCGAGGCAAGCTGCGGTGGGCGGGCGAAGAGGTTCAGCGCAAAATGAAAACGGCCGGACGTATCCAGCCGTTTTCTTTTTTTGGGTAACTCAGGGCCCAATAGTGCTTGGGATGGAACGCCTTCGTCCTTCGACTAGAAGTCGTAGTCTTCCGGCGTGCAAGAGCAGACTCCGCGGCCGCTGCCGAGAATGACAGCGAACTTGCAGAGTAAGCCGAGATAGCTTTGCTCGGTGGCAATGAGGTTCGAATCAGCGAAAGCGGTTTCAGTCACGTAGTACGATCCGCTGCCGCCAGAGTAGCTGGGCGTAGCCCTCTGGATGTGGGTAGCAAAACCCCGCAGTCCAGCCGTCGGCTTGGTGGCCGTCGGATCGCTGGTGGAAGAGGAGATGACCTTGATGACGCCTTTGGGGCTCGACTTGGAGGTCAGCACGTTGCCCAGAAGATTCTTGCTCACATCTTCCGAGTTCAGTCCGTCCGCCGAGACATCACAGGCGCAGCATTCCTGCAATTCCTGGCTGTCATCGAACACGTAGTAGGCGGCCCAGAGATCGGTGCCGGCATCGCCATCGTTGATGAAACGCACGACCGCATCCGGTGCTCCGGAGGTCGCATTCGCGTAATAGGTGACGAAATACGAACTGCCATCGCCCGAGGGTGCAGATTGCGCCAGGGCAGAACCTGAAGCAATTCCCAGCATCAGGACGAGAAACAGCAAAAATCCAACTCTTTTCATTCTTAAATCCTCCATGGTGGTTTGGCGCCTGACGCTGGGGGAGGATAGCAATGGGGCGCTGGTAAAGACTCTCTTCCTTTGTGCAATTCCTTTACAATTACCCAAAGAGATTAGTCAGGGGTCAAGCGTCGTCAGCTAGTGCGGACGAAGTAGTCAGGGGCAGCTTTTTTCCAGCGCGAAAATTCTGGCCGTTACCCACAGGCGTATCGGTGCCGCCGTGTGCCCAAAGTATTCATGCGGCCGGTGCCGTCGCACATCTTCAATCCAAACATTAGTTTGCCATCCATACTTCAATTCAATGTTTAACTCTGAACCGGCGCGGCCGTACGATGCGCGTGGATTCCATAGTGATGGGCGTTGCGAAGGGCATCTCCGGGGTCTAGAATCACGCGCGGTTAATCAGTCTAAAAAAATAGTTTGTGCTTTAGCCGTGCTTAACTCAGAGGAGAGAAAAAAAATGCAAACAAGAAAATTGATGCTGCTGTTATCGGTTTGTTTGGTCGGCATGACCATGGCATTCGCCGCCAATCCAAATATCGGCGCATGGAAGCTGAACGAAGCCAAGTCAAAGTTCCCCCCCGGATCGCCCAAGAACACCATGGTGGTCTACGAGGCGGTGGGAGACAGTATTAAAGTCACCGTCGATGGCGTCGACGCCAAGGGCAAGCCCACGCACAACGAATGGACCGGCAAGTTCGATGGCAAAGACTATCCGCTGATGGGAGACCCGTCGGCCGACACGCGCTCGTACAAGCTGGTGGATGCCCACACCACCGACCTGGTGAACAAGAAAGATGGCAAGGCGACGCTTACCGGCAGGATCGTGATTTCGGCTGACGGCAAGAGCCGCACTATCACCGTGACCGGTACCGATGCCATGGGGATGAAGGTGAAGTATGTCGGGTTCTACGACAAACAGTAGCCGCATCTCCCGATTCGAGCGCGTTTTCTTTAGCTTTCGAAGCAAAACCACAATGCCCTTCCGCCGGATACTGGGCGGAAGGGCATTGCCTGGTTGCGGCGTTTCTTACTTGCCCGGCATGTAGCTCAAGTCGGGGCGGAACTGCAGGATCTCGCTGGTTTCCTTTTCCACCGAATGATCGAGACGATCGACGATGGAATCGGCCTCGACCTGGCCAAAGGCTTCCTTGAGCATGTCGCGGAAGGGCTTCACGTCCGGCTTGTCCTCGAAATCCGCCCAACTGTCGCGCGGCAGTGCCAGCACGTACTCGCCTACCTGGCCGCCATTCACCAGTTCGTACCAGGCAAACTTGACGGGCCACTTCGTTTTCTGGGAGGCTTCGTAGATGCGGTCGATGGCCGACCGGAAATCGGCGTTCCTGCCGTAATGGACATGGAACGTAAGTATTTCCGAAAACTTGGCAGGGCCCGGATCGCCGGGCGCGTTGCTGATCTTGGGCAGGTATTCGTAGTAGCGGGTGGTGAGCGATTCCACGTAGGTGCCGATCACCTTCTGGTACTCGGCGAGATCGGCCGCGTCGGTAACGGCCGGCTTGTCGAGGTCGGCCCAACGCTGGCCGAAGTGGCCAACGATGTAGGTGCCGGTGGTGTCGCCACTCATGGTTTCCCACACCAGCAAAGCTTGCGTGTCGTTCTGTTGTTTGTGCCAGGCGACTTTCTGTTTTCGTCCCGCCTCATATTGCGGCACGGCGCCGTTCTTGGGCTTTTGAAATTCCAGACTGGCTAAACTTCCGGGCTTGTCCTGGGCGGCCAGCGCACCTATTAAAAACAAAATCGCGGCGAGAGCTGACATCAGATGCTGACGTTTCATGGAAATCCTCTTTTCATTTTTCATCGGTAAGTTGTTAAGGGTGCTGCAACGGCGGCGGATGCGCAAAAAAAAAATGCAACATTCGCGCATGGGAACTACGACCTGGGTTCTCCCACTGCCGGCAAAGAGCGGACAGCGGGTCGGAAGCATGGTACACGATTTTGCGCTGGCGGGAGGAAGATATCGATCCGCCGTTTCGGCTGCGGGCTGCGCGCCGGGGAGAACACGGGTGAAGTCCTCGGCGGAATGTTTGGCGTCGCCTTAGCCTTTGCCGGTGCGCTCGGCTGGCTTGCCGGCTATAATTTTTTTCTGCAAGCCATCCAGCAGCCATCCGTCCTCGATGATTAATTCGGGACTTCTTTTTCGGTCGCCACTCTGGATCTCAAGCAGCCGCTGCATCAGGGCGGTAAGATTTTCCATGGCGCATGATAGGAAATCGTCGAAGCGAAGTCTGAGCAAAACGAGACATTTTCTGACGTCCAGGTCGCGGGGACAGTCGAGTGATGACGGCAGTCGCGCGACTTCTCTTACGAGTTATTTAAGGAATTCGGTACGACGGTTCGCTAGTGCTGCTTGGCCGAGGAACTGGCTGCCAGTTCGCGGAACAGCCCGAGCAGCGCGGTGGCGGCTTTCTGATTGGAGAGATTTTCCAGAGCCACGGTGGCGGTGAAATGGGGCGAGGTGGAGTTGAAGCGGACGCCCACGAAATCCTTATCGCGCCATGCTGCCAGCGCATTCACCACCGGGTTTAATTCCACCGGCCAGTCTTCCTTGGTGGTCAGAATCACGGGCCCGGGACGGCTGATGGTCCAGGTGCGAGTGGGCCGCGAGATCTTCGTTTCTGAGCCCCTGGCTTTTGAACTCTTGGCGCCGGAATGACCGGACCAGCGATGGCGAATCACGTCGAGACGGAAGCCGGGCGGGAATCCCATATTCGCTTCGAAGGTCAGGGTTTCCTGCTGCTGGCGCCAGCGCGCGAGAGCCCATTGCACGGGAAGCGGTCGCGGGAGCAGGCGGATGGTGAGACGGGCCTCCTCAAACCAGCGCGACGAGAGATGCAATGTGGCCTTCAGACGAGAACTGTGGGACTGCCAGCGCAAGTCATCCACCTGGCCTCGCCCGAGACACGCCGCCTGCACCCATTGCAGCACGTTGGCCGCACGCCGCCGGTTATAGCGGACGAAACACGCGTACCACAGAATCGAGAGCGCCAGCGCCGCCGCCACGTCGATCAAAAAGAAACGCCCCACATCGCCCTCTTGGCGAAATCGTACTTCTTATCCAGCCTGCTGCGCAAGGGGAGGAGAAAGGAAAAACTTGACGGACCGGGCGGAGGGCGAAAAGGAATTGTCTTCTGCCGAGAAGAATGCATTTGCGGGCAAGCTATCTCAGGGCTTCAGGGTCAAGCGAATCTTCTGGCGGAACAATACGCGTCCGGAACTGTTGTTGTCGAGCCGCACATAGTAAAGATAGGGTTCATCGCCAATCACAGAAAAATTCAAATCGGGCGCGGCGGGATCGATCAGGGAAAAGTAGGCATATAGCCAACTTCCCCGCGGGTCCGGCGCCGTAATCTGGTCGCGGGTGAGCCACCAGCCTGGGTTTGGTCCAGTGGACCATGTCGGTGGAGGTGGAGAGGTAGAGGCCTTTTTCTCCGTATTCGTGGTCCCACGGATCCCACAAGGTGGCGACCACCACGTTGCCCGATGCAAAAATGTTAACAGCGGTTACGACGTCCATGTACTGCACCGGCGTATAGACATGCTCCCTTCGATCGTGCACCGGACCGGGGTATGGGTCGGCGAAGGAAACGGAGAAGTCCGTGCCGCTCCATCCGCGCCAGGAAGTGGCGTCAAACACGTCCGTGGTGCGCATCGGCGAACCGCCTCCCGCTACCAGACAACGCTGCGGCCCTTTTTGTCCGGTGCAGTTCGGAGGCCAGGCATAGGACGTCACCATGGCGTAATACCATCCGTCCCACGCGATGATGTTGCTGTCCACACTGTGGCCGCTGGGGCCGCGATCGATTTGATACTGATAAGGAACTCCCGCCACAAAATTAGCCGGAGCTTTGAATCCGAAGAAGTGGTAGCCGCCATCCATCGAAAGGTGATAGGTGTCGGAGTCGTACTCGCACTCGCTGTAGCCGTTCTGCAACCTGCATTTACCGGGATGAGCCCAGCCGTGATATTCGGTGTGGGTGAGGCCGGCAATTTTCTTGCCGTCGAAGGTGTAAAAGGAATCGATCCAAGTCTGGTCGTTGAAGTTTGCCGGATCGGGATCGCCTGCGGATTGGTGACCGATCTCGCAACTATGCTGCACGGAGTCGAGAGTGGGCCCAATGCTCTGGAAAAGCTCGGCGCTCGCGGCCACAAGGTGCACCGCGCCGGTGTAATCGCGAAACGCCCGCGCCATGGCATCCGGAACGTCGTTCGAGTTGCAGGACTGTGCCGGCGTCTCGAAGACGGCGACCCGCGCGCCCTCGAGTTCGCCCTGAACGGTTGCAACCCCGACGGTTTGCGGGCTCAGCATTGGAGAATTGTTTTGCGCTCCCGCGAGTAAAGACAGACTCATTGCGCAGGCAGTCAGAAACAATCGCATAGCCCATAGTCGTCGGGCCGATATCTGTCGCACTTCATCCTCCGCCTCATTGGATGAACCCGGGGGCTGGCTGATGCACTCGCAATTTCCGATATTTTCTCTCAAATTTTTAAGGCGCCGGCACCGGGGCGCGAATCCCGTAGCCAATCCCGCTACAATGGCGGCGTGTCGTTTCGCCTTCGGCAATTCCAGAAAACGGACTTTGACACGCTCTGGCGAATCGACCAGGCTTGCTTTGATCCGCAATTGGCATACTCTCGGGTCGAACTGGGGTTCTATATGCGGCGGACCGGTTCGTTCACGCTGTTGGCAGAAAGCCAAGGCGTCGAGGCTGCGAAAGTGGGAGCAGGGCCGGCCGGCGCGGCGAATGGCCGTGCCGCTATTCTGGGATTCATCGTGGGTGAGCGACGTCGGCAGAGCGGACACATTATCACCATCGACGTGCTCGCCGAGGCGCGGCGGCAAGGCGTAGGTTCGGCGCTGTTGCATGCAGCCGAAGAGCAATTGCGGGGCGCGGGCGCGGCGCTCGTCAACCTGGAGACGCCGGTCAATAACGATGCGGCCATTCGCTTTTACAAGAGCAAAGGCTACCTCGTGGTAAAAACTATCGCCGGATACTATTCTGGCGGGTTGGACGCCCTGCTCATGAGCAAACAATTGCGGGAACCCGGTACACCGGACACGACTGTAGAGACGGTAGCGCAATGAAGATCGCCATCCAGGGGGAACTCGGTTCCTTCAGCCACGAGGCGGCGGAGAGCATGTTGCCGAGGGCGAACCTGGTGCCTTGCGCGCGCTCGCTCGAAGTCTTCGATCGCATCCAGCGCGGTACCGTGGATGGCGCGGTGATCCCGATTGAGAACTCACTGGCAGGCTCGGTAGCCGAGCATTTCGATCTTTTGCTCACGCGCGAAGTGCACGTGGTGCGCGAGTTCCGCCTGCGCATCGTGCACAATCTGATCGCGCCGCCGGGCGTCAAACTCAGCCAGGTGCGGCGCGTGCTTTCGCATCCTGTGGCGCTCGACCAGTGTCGTGACCTGTTTCGCCGGCATGCGAAATTCGAGGCTGTGCCGTTCTACGACACGGCGGGCAGCGTGAAACACGTAGTTGCCGAGCGACTGGAGGATGCGGCGGCCATTGCCAGCCGGCGCGCGGCGCAAGTGTATGGCGGGAAGATTCTGAAGGCTGGAATCGAGGACGACAAGAAAAACTTTACCCGCTTTTTCCTCATCCGGCGGGGTAAGCCGCGGTCGGGCAGAAATGCGAATAAGACTTCGCTGGCGTTCAGCGTCAGGAATATTCCCGGAGCGCTTTTCAAGGCACTCAGTGTATTCGCTTTGCGCGACATCAGTTTGAGCAAAATCGAATCGCGGCCGATGCGCGGACGTCCCTGGGAATATGTGTTTTTTGTCGACCTCCTGCGCGGCGACGATGAGGATTCGCGGAATGCGCTACGTCACTTGAGCGAGGTGGCGGAACTGGTCAAAGTGCTGGGGTTTTATCCCCAGGCCTAGAGGGGAACGCGATTTGAAGCCGCGGCGTTTGTGGTCTCCGCTGTATTCGTCCGGGGTTCGTCTATGGTCGTCTTGAGTTAGGCGAGGCAATCGAGGTTACGGTGTTGCCGCCCTTCCGTGTCTTGCAATGCCTCAAAAAAGGTCTAGAATTCAACAACCTAGCATCCGGGCTGCATCTTTTTTGCGTCTCAGTTCATCAAAGTTGAGTGCAACTCACTCAAGGAAAAATTATGAGCGATCCTAATTCTGCGGAAGTCACTCTTTACAATACTGATACGACTGAGCGCTCCCTGCCAATTCTGCCCGTGCGCGACACCGTTTTGTTTCCGCACGCGGTGTTGCCGTTGACGGTGGGGCGGGACAGTTCGGTGCAGCTGATCAATTCGCTCGGCGAAGATAAGACAATTGTGGTGGTAGCGCAACGCGAGGCTCGGGTGGATTCGCCGCAGCCGACGGACCTGTACTCCATTGGGACTTTAGCGGTAGTCCACAAAGTGGTGAAGATGCCGAATCAAAGCCTTTTCGTTTTTGCCGAGGGGCTGGAGCGCGTGAAGCTCTCAGAATTCGGGCAACTCGCGCCGTTTATGAGCGCGCGCGTGACCACAATTCCGGAGATGATTCCGCCGAAGGACTCTGAAATTGAAGCTCTGCAACGCAATGTGCTGACCCTGTTCCAGCAGATTGTCGCGGGTTCGCCCACGCTGTCCGATGAGCTGTCAACGGTGGCCATGAACATCGAAGAACCGGGACGCCTGGTGGATTTCATTGCCTCCTCGCTGCCCTCGCTCTCCACCTCCGACAAGCAGGAAACGCTGGAGACGAGCGACGTGCGGGCGCGGCTGGAGAAAATCAATCAGCATCTGGCCAAGGAGCTGGAAGTGCAGCAACTGCGCAACAAGATCCAGTCCGAGGTGCAGGACCGGGTGCAGCAGACGCAGCGCGAATACTACTTGCGCGAGCAGATGAAAGCCATACAGAAAGAGCTCGGCGAGCAGGATGAAGGGCAACGCGACACGGAAGAGTTGAAACAGAAGATCGAAGCGGCGGGCATGCCGGACGAGGTAAAAAAAGAGGCGTTGAAGGAGCTGGGGCGCCTGGCGCGCATGTCGCCGATGGCCGCCGATTATTCCGTCACCCGCAACTACATCGAGTGGCTGGCTGTGCTTCCGTGGGCAAAAACGTCGGGTGGAGAGATTGAGATTCTGAAGGCGAAAGAGATTCTCGACACCGACCATTACGATCTGCAAAAGGTCAAGGACCGCATCCTCGACTACCTTTCGGTGCGACGCCTAAAGCCGAACATGAAGGGTCCAATCCTGTGTTTTGTGGGCCCTCCGGGTGTGGGCAAGACCTCGCTCGGCAAGTCCATTGCGCGCGCCCTGGGCCGCAAGTTCACGCGACTGTCGCTCGGCGGCGTGCATGATGAGGCGGAAATACGGGGCCACCGGCGTACGTACATTGGGGCGTTGCCGGGGCAGATCATTCAGGGCATCCGGCGCGCGGAAACCAAGGATCCGGTTTTCATGCTGGATGAAATCGACAAGATCGGGCGCGACTTCCGCGGCGATCCGGGCTCGGCGCTGCTGGAGGCGCTCGATCCCGAGCAGAACTCCACTTTCCGCGACAATTATCTGGACGTCACCTTCGATCTCTCCAAGGTGTTGTTCATCACCACGGCGAACATGCTCGACCCCATCCCCGAGCCGCTGCGCGACCGCATGGAGATCATCGAACTGCAGGGTTACACCGAGGAAGAGAAGATTCACATCTCTTTCCAGTACCTGATTCCGCGGCAGATCGAGGAAAACGGCATCACGCCGGAGCAGATCGAATTTCCGGAAGACGCGGTGAGCCACGTGATCCGCCATTACACGCGGGAAGCGGGCGTGCGCAATCTGGAGCGCACCATCGGCACCATCTGCCGCAAGCAGGCGCGCCGCATCGCGGAAGGAAAAACCGGGAAGCTGGTAGTGACGAAGGAAATCGTGCAGGAATTTCTCGGCGGCATCAAGGTCCGGAGCGAAGGCGAGATTGCGGAGCGCACCAAGCGGGCGGGCGTGGTCGTCGGACTGGCCTGGACGCCCTCCGGCGGCGACGTGTTATTTGTCGAAGCCAACCAGATGAAAGGCAAAGGCGGACTGACCATCACCGGGCAGATTCAGGATGTGATGCGCGAATCGATGCAGGCCGGCTTGAGCTGGGTGCGTTCCAATGCCACGCAATTGGGGATCGACGATGAGTTTTTCTCCAACCACGACATTCACATCCACGTGCCTGCGGGCGCGATTCCGAAGGACGGACCTTCGGCAGGGGTGACCATCGTGACCGCGCTGGTCTCGCTCCTTTCGGGCAAGCAGGTGCGTCCGCTGACCGCGATGACGGGTGAAATCACGCTCAGTGGAAACGTGCTTCCGGTCGGCGGCATCAAGGAAAAAGTTCTGGCGGCGAAACGCGCCGGGGTGCATGACGTGATTCTGCCGGCGGAAAACCGAACCAACGTCGAGGAAGATCTGACTCCCGAGCAGTTGCATGGCCTGACCACGCACTACGTGAAGACGATCGACGAAGTGCTGGAGTTCGCGCTCCCCAGTACGCCGCGCGAGGCGATGCAGGATGCTGAGGAGAGGGAAAAAGTATTGAGCACCGCGACGTAACGTGATGACTAGAAGTTCGTGGGTGCAGCCGCGGTTTCCCGGTCAACGGGGAGAATGAGTTTTTCGGCAGCCGGTGAAGCCGCGCCTTTTCGAGCCGATCCTCGGCGTCGCCGATCTTTACTGTGTCGATCCCTGCGGTTCGAGCAATTCGCGTTTAAGCAACTACTGTTCAAACAAAGTCACCTGGCGGTTATCGGGCTGGCCGCCTTTGCGGCGGCGGTTCGCTGCTCCTACTACCGCCAGCACGGTTACAGAAGCCAGCGCCTCGCGGGGGACGAACACACGCTGCGTGTTCGAGCGCAGGTCGGGAGGATTCATGAGAAATCCCTCCGCCGGATTTTGTGTGAGGTCGTTGGGCAGGATGCCCTCGATCACATCGCTGTCTTTGAACTTCAGTCGGACCCACAGTCCTTCCGTTCGGGGGCGCGTGGTGAAGGTCTTGCGCAGGAGCAGGTCGGTATCGGAAAAGTCGCGGACAAAATAAACCGCTTTAATCTCGCGCAGGTCGATGGCGACCACGTTGCCGGAGGTGTTGAGCAGTTCGAGTTTGCCTTCCACGACAAAGTTGGCGGGCGCAACGTAGCCGCTGATGGAGTCGCGGTCGTTTTTGCGCACGATCACTTTCTTGTGGGTCGAGGGCATGAATAAGGATTCTTTCCCATACCTGTACCGACTCTTACTTGCACTACTGCTAGAGGGATTCTCGCACTTCTCGCGGGAATTCGCGTAGTTCCCGCCTTCACAGTAGCCAAACGGTAAACCTTGTGTTATTTTCTGTAGTTTGCTGACATTGCGGTTTTGCGGTATAACTCTAATGTCTAGAGTAAGTTAGATTCCGCTCGCGGGGGTGACATCGAGCCGCGGGCGGCGACCCCTGTGGAAAACCTGTGAAAAACGTCTCAGCCGAGCCCTCAGACGGGCCGCCACGAGGCGACTAGGAAGGCATGGCCGATTACATATACACGCTCGAAACCAGGCTCTCGCCCGACCAACAGAAGGCAGTGACGCTCGTCCAAGAAGCCGCCAAAGCGGCGGGAATGAACCTTTATCTCACGGGCGGCGCAATCCGCGACATCATTACCGGCTTCCCCATACGCGACCTGGACTTTACGGTGCAGGGGAACGCGCTCAAGCTGCAGAAGGATCTGGAGCGGGCGGGCGCGGTGGTGGGAGATGCAGACAGCGAAACTCGCGCCTTGCTGGTCACGTTGCCGGGAGGGGTTCGCGCAGAAGTGGCGATGGCGCGCTCCGAGCATTACGAAAAACAGGGCAAGCCTCCGCAGATTGCTCCCGCAACCATTATTGACGACCTTCGCCGGCGTGACTTTACGGTGAATGCGATGGCGCTCTCCCTGAATGAGGGATCGCGCGGGTTGCTGATGGATCCGTTTAACGGAGTGGCGGACGTAGAAGCGAAAGTCATTCGGGTGTTGCACAACTACGCTTTTCTGGAAGATCCGTCGCGATTGATCCGGGCGACGCGTTTTACGACGCGCTTTCACTGGCCGCTGGAAGAGCGCACGCAGGCGCGCTATGAATCGGCGAAAGAGAACGGGTATATCGATCACGTGCGCAGTGCGAGCATTGGAGTATGAGATCGAGCAGTTGGCCTATGAGGATGACGCGCTAGGCGTGCTGAAGGCTTATGAGAAAGAAGGCTGGCTGAAGGTTCTGAATCCGCACTGGAGCACGGCTAAAGTTGATACGGCGGGCTGGGCGCGCTGATGAAGACGCGCCAGCAGATGAACGAACTGGGCTATACGCCCGAAGTGGCGCCCGCGGTATTGCATTTCCTGACGGAGCGGCTGGCGACAAGGATATTGCGGACCTGCGGCGGGCGATTCCGCGCAAGGATCTGGTGGAGGCCTGGAAGGATCTTGAGGACAACGCCCAGGGACTGGCGAAGCGGCTGACGGGCAAAGAAGCGGCGACGCCGTCGAGGACCTGGCAGTTACTGTCGTCGGCCCGGCCGGAGATGGTGCTGTTTCTCGCGGTGACGGCGCGGCAGCAGGCGGTGGCACAGAAGATCAAGAATTTCTTCACGAAGTGGCGTCAGGTGCAGCAGAAGATTCCACTGCTGGAGATGACAGAACTGCGCATCACGCCGCAGATGCCGGAGTATCCGAAGATCGCGAACGATGTGTTCATGCTGTTGCTGGACGGGAAGCTGCGATCGAAGACGGAAACGATGAAGTTCCTGAAGCCGCTGGCGCCACCACCGCCACCGCCGCCACCACCGCCGCCGAGAAACGTGGCCGCGGGGCGAAGGCTGCGGCTGCGGCGGCCGCTGCCAGTCCCCCTTCTGATGCTTCTGGTCCTGCAGTGCCGAACGGCAAGGCGGGGGGCAAGGGCAAGGGGAAAGCTGCGGTTGCAGTCACGCCGGAGAAACCGGTCGCAGCTTTGTCCCGCCCAAAAGACGGCGAAGGGGGTGGCTGCCGGGAAGGCCAGCGCTCCGGTGAAGGCCGCTGCGGTGACCAAAGTCAGCAAACCGGTCAAGCCTGTTCCC
>CAVVAP010000022.1:0-18153 GCA_963746205.1 uncultured Acidobacteriaceae bacterium
GATCCGCGCCGGTGGTAGTTTGTGGCGTCATGCGTGCAACAGCCTTCAGGATGGTTTCTTAGAGATATTCCAATCGGGCAGTCGAGCGACATCAATTCTGGACTTCGAAGAAGGTTCCGCCCGCGATCACCGTCTCCACGCCGCGTATCAGGTCGCGCGCGGCAAACGACTTCAGTACCAGCCCTTTCGCCCCAGCCTGTTCCGCCGCTTCCAACAGGCTTTTTCCGTCATGCATGGTAAACATCAGCGTCTTGGTTCCGAGATTCATGGCAGTCACCTGCCGCGCCACATCCAGACCGTTGATCCCCGGCAAGCTGATGTCGACCACCGCTACGTCCGGTTGCATCTCCCGAATTGCCTCGACGGCTTCGTAACCATTGGAGGCTTCGCCGCAAACCACCCAGTCCGCCCGGTTCTTGAGCAGTGACCTCACGCCCTCGCGAACCACGTCGTGATCGTCGACTAAAAAGATCTTAACCGCCATTTTCATCCCCTGCCTTGCCTTTGCCTTCATCGCTCTCAAATTGTAAATCAGGGCAATTCGAGGACACACCTCGAGGCAGAGTCACCCGTATCAGAGTGCCGGGGTGCGCCGCCAGAAACTCGATTGTGCCGCCGAGCAGCCGAACTCGTTCCTGCATTCCGCGTAAGCCCACGCCGTCTTTAGTTGCCACGCCGTTTCCCTCGCTCTGGCCCGGCATCCCGCGCCCCTCGTCGCGAATTTCCAGCTTCACATTGTCGCCCTTCTCCTCCAGTCGAACTTCGGCGCGGGTGCTTCCCGAATGGCGATGCACATTGGTCAAACACTCCTGCACGATTCGAAAGATGGCTCTCTCGAGGTCCGAGCCAATGCGCTCAAACTTCTCCGGAACATCGACCGTCACCGCGATTCCGCTGCGCTCTTCGAACCCCTCGGCGAAACTGCGCAGGGCGAGAGGCAGTCCCGCTTCGTCCAGCAGTGGAGGGTGAAGCAGATGCGACAGCGTGCGCACTTCCGAAATCGCCTGTTTCGTAAGTTCTATGGTTTGCGCCAGCCGTGTCCGATTTTCAGGAGCCAGATCCGTCGATGCCAGCAACAGACCTAAATTGAGCTGTATGCCGGTGAGTACCTGGCCCGTGCTGTCATGCAATTCCCGCGCCAGCCTTCTCCGCTCTTCGTCCTGCGCCCGCATTAATTTCGCGGAAAGTTCCCGCAAAATACCGCGTGCGTTCAGCAAGTCCGCGGTTCGCGACTCGACTTGGCGCTCCAGCGCGTGGCGCGCTCGATTGAGCGCTTCGATCTGACCGTTGAGCGAGACAAAAGGATTCTTGCCCGCCGCTCTGGGCGTTTGCCGGATGATCAACGCGTCCGTGCCGCCACTCAGGACGACGTGCGCCCCCTCGCACCGGCAAATCACTTCGCGCCCCAGCGTGGTCTTGAATGTGAAACGGCCGAGATGAAATTGGGCGCTGCGAGAGCACTCGCGCAGGTACAATCCGACGTCGTCGGAAGGCTCCGTGACGAACTCGCAAAAATGCTTGTCCGCCATATCCCTGTTCGTGCTCTGAAATAATTCGGCGCCGGCCTTGTTCACAAAAAGAAAGCGCCCCTCTTCCGAGACCAGCAGGGTAGCCTCCGGAAGCGGGTCCAGCAGCTTCCTTTCATGGAGTGCGATGGACATTGGTTATCGTTATTGAAAGTACTCTCGCCCGGGTGCCTCATCGGATTCCACCGATTGCCGCAAATACACCGTGACCACGCATCCCAGGTCTCCCTTTGCGATCGTCTGATTCAGCGCCACCTTGGCGTAGCCCAGATTCTCCGCCGCGATCTCGCCGAAAACATTCGATGTCATCATGCACATCGACGAACGTCCGATGACTTTCTCCGCGAAGGGGCATTTCCGGTTACCCAGAACAATTTTTTCGTCGCTTTCCTCGAGAATGTAGAAATCTCCCTGGATTCGCCGCTTCAGATCCACCAGAACCGCCGCCACTTGTTCCCGAGAAAGTCGCGAGGTTTGCAGCGCGTTCTTGTAATCCTGATTCATCTGCTCCCCGATTTTGCGCCCCACCACGCTGATGTAGCCGGAGGCGTCGGTTAAGCCGATGATTTCTTCCAGCGTTCCCGCCAGTTCACGAATCAGCGTGCGTAAAAAAACGTCACGATCCAGAGGGAGGTGCGCATCCGCAACAGTTTGCATTACGGGAATCGCCGTTTCAATTTTCATGGAGGGCCCCTACCCAGGCGGGTGATACCAATACCGGCTCAGACTAGTAGGTTCTAATGCCCTTGTCATATAAGGTATTTCCTGTATGCGATCCCGTGGCGGGAAAGCTTAAGACGAGTCGTCCGGCAGCGGAATCTGCCTTTATCTTTAATCTTTATCTTTCTTCCACCAGCGTTTTCATGGCCAGGCTTGCCGGCGTATTGAGATCCGTGAGGCCCTGGATCACTCCCTTTCGTTCGCTTTCGTTTCGGTTTTGGCTTACCTTCCACTTCCCCTCAAGCCGGCGGATCGGCAATTCAATGCCGACAATGCCTCTCAATTGCGAGCTTATGAAATCCGCCGGCGCATCGCTCACCTTCCACGGAACCTGCGCCCCCGCCTCGTGAATGTTTGTGAGCTTCTCCACATTCGCGCGCAGCCAATCCTCGTCCTGCGTCACCTTCAGCGGACCATAGGCGTGCACTACCACATAATTCCATGTCGGCACTTCTTTGCCATGCTCCTCGGTTCCGGGATACCACCTGGGCGTGATGTAATGCTGATGCCCGGCAAAGATCGCGAGCGCATCCACTTCCGCCACAAAATCACGCCACTGCGGGTTGGCGCGCGAGATGTGGCCTTTTAGCACTCCGAACTCTGAACCATCCTCTTCGAGCAACAGCGGAATATGGGAGGCAAACAAGCCCGAAGATCCCAGCGTGACAACCGTGGCCAGCGGTTCGGAGACCATGAGCGCGTGCATCACGGGCACGCGTTTCTCTTCGTTGTGCCGGGGGATATACATTTTCAACCTCGGCTCTATCCTAAATCAGCTCTTTTATCGCAGAAGTAGAGCCGCGCGGCCGTCTGAAACTCATCCAAATGTAAACGCGAAAGCCTGCACTCCAGGATCGAGAAATTCAATTTCGAATGTTCGATCCTCCACCGGCCCCTTTTGTCGTATCAGTTGATAAAGCCGGTGATCCTCCACCAATCCCGTTCCCTTCGCGTCGCAATCGCTGCCATGATCGTCCCCTGGTGCGGCCCCGTCAAGTTTGACAGTGAAACGAACCGGCTTGCCAGCCTTCACCGTTCCCAGCACCAGGTGCAGGTCGCGCGCGTGAAACCGGAACACGACCTTTCCCGGGGCGGACTGCAACACCGCGCTTTCCTCGCCCACCTTCCACGCGCCGGATAAGCCCCACTGATTCAGCGAAAGCCTGGGTATTAAGCTATAGGTTTTGCGCGAGTCCCTGGCGATCGGCTCGGCGGACGCAAAGTGCTCCGCGCGATGATATCCCACATAGGTTTCAGGGGAGCGGGTATTTCCCTTATCCGGCGCAGCCTCAACCCCACTGGCGGAAATCGTGATGGCGTCGCTCGAAACCGATTGCGCCCCATTCTCCTTGAGAAGTTGCTGGATCACGCGCTCGGATTGGTCATAATCGCCTTCGCCGAAATGGTGATACCGAATGCGCCCTTTCCCGTCGATAAAGTAATGCGCCGGCCAGTACTCATTGTTGAAGGCTCGCCAGATCGCATAGTCACTGTCGATTGCCACGGGATAATGGATATTCAGATCGCGCACCGCCTTTTCCACGTTGGCGCGCTCTTTCTCGAACGCGAACTCCGGCGTGTGGACTCCGATCACCACCAGGCCGGAGTCTTTATATTTTGCCCCCCACGCCTCGGTGTAGGGCAAAGCGCGCAGGCAGTTGATGCACGAGTAAGTCCAGAAATCGATCAGCACCACCTTGCCACGAAGGGACTTGCGGCTCAGCGCCGGAGAGTTCAGCCAGGCCACCGCGCCATCCAGTTCGGGCATCGCCCCTTCGTCGCCCAGAACCATGCCCAAATCCGGCGAGTTGCCGGATGCGTTTACCGGTTGCGCTACCAGCCGGGCTGGTCCTAGGGCGTCGATCAAATGCGCCTCAACCTTGGAAGTATTGACGAAGGAGAACTTGGTCAGCAGGTTCGTGTCCCATCCCAGCGCGATCGCTGCCACTCCCATAATTACCGCCACGCCCAGTGCCCGCCGTATCCAGATCTCGAATGATAAAGACCGTTTCAGCGCGGAAAATACTTTGTTGCCGGCAAACAGAGCGACCCCCAGAGACGCCGCCGCTCCCAGCGCAAAAGACATCAACAGAAACGATGTGCGCGCTCCCGGGCCCTGAATCGCCGCTCCCGTCAGGATCAGTCCAAGGATTGGCCCGGCGCAGGGAGCCCACAGCAGGCCGGTCGAGATTCCCAGCACCAGCGATTTCGCAACGCCGTTTTCCGCCGAGGGCTTGCCCTGAAGTCGGTTCCCGGCCCGCACCAGCGGACGGGCTAAAGTTTCCGCCAGCGTCGGAAACAGTAGGCTGATTCCAAGGATCAGGAAAATCACCATCGCCACATACCGTCCACCCTGGTTCAGGCGCACCACCCAATGCCCGCCGATTGCTGCGGCAGCGGCGACCACGGAAAAAGTCAGCGCCATGCCTATAAGCAGCGGCAACCCGGAGCGCCGGAACGGCTGCTCAGCCCGCGCAAACACGAATGGCAGAACCGGCAGAATGCACGGGCTCAAAATAGTCAGCACGCCGCCGACGAAGGCCAATAAGTAAATCAACATATTTAGCTCGACTGTTAGCTCAATTGTTCGAATCGATTTTTCGCTGAACTCTTCGGTTTCTGATGCGGGACAATTCTCCCGCCACCAGTTGGATTATCGGGTGGCGGGAAAGTTGCACTTCCACGCCGAAACCGGCCAGTTTCTCGACGGACTAACAGCAATGCGGTAATCTTTCACCATTGGAGCCGTCAGACATGCAGCCCTCAGAAGAAGCCCTGGTCACCGGTTTGCTGGACGCTCAACGCAAAGCCCAGGGCCTGTTTGCCGAAGTCGAAGCGTTAAACCTGATTCGGCCCGGCTCCCGCGAAAGTGAAATCAACGAAGCCATCTATGAACTGGCCTCGCGTATGTACGGGGTTTCGCGTTACTGGCACAAGCGCATAGTGCGCGCCGGCCGCAACACCCTGGCGCCCTACAACGAGGATCCTCCCGATTTAACGGTGGCCGCCGACGACATCGCTTTTCTGGATCTCGGCCCGGTTTTCGAGGAGTGGGAAGCCGACTTCGGCCGCACCTACGTCGTCGGTAACGACCCGCTGAAACACAAGCTTCGTCAGGATATCGAACAGGCCTTCGCCCAGGGCAAGAAGCATTTTCAAGAGTGTCCCGATATCACCGCGGCGGAACTCTATGTCTATGCCCAACAGTTAGCCTTACAATCTGGCTGGGAGTATGGCGGACCCATCGCCGGACACCTGATTGGCGTGTTTCCCCACGAGAAAATCGCCAATGACAAAGTGACCCTCTACGTCCATCCCGACAATCCCAACCGCATGCGCCTGCCCGACGCTTCCGGCCGCCAGCGCCACTGGATTCTCGAGATTCACTTTGTCGACCGCGCCCGCCAGATCGGCGGCTTCTACGAAGAGTTGCTCACCATCGGATAGCCGGCATGAATCGCATTGCTCCCAAAGTCCGCGGCCTGAATCTCGATCCACAGTCCCGCTGCGAACACTATCGCGGCCCCACCGACATCGTCGCCATCCGCATGAAGTGCTGCGGCCTTTATTACGCCTGCATCGAGTGCCACGCCGCCCTCGCCGGCCATGACGCCATTGTCTGGCCGCAATCGGAATGGAGCGAGCCAGCGATCCTCTGCGGCTCCTGTGGCACGGAGCTATCCATCCATCAATACATGCAGAGCGATTCCCGCTGCCCGGCGTGCCGGCACTCCTTCAACCCCCGATGCCGCAACCATTATCATCTCTACTTCCAGCAACCCCACGACTCCATTTCTCGGCCCTGAGCCGGAAGGGCAGGAGTTCCGCATCATCCGGTTCTTTTCCTGAACTCACTGTGACGGCGGCTGTAGAAGATATAAATCACCATTCCCAGCGCCAGCCAGATCACAAAACGCAGCCACGTAATCAGCGTCAATCCGAGCATCAGCCCGCCGCACAAAACAACCGAAATCAGCGGAAACCAGGGCACAAAGGGCACGCGAAACGCCCGCCTGCGGTCCGGTTGTTTGCGGCGCAACAGAATCACGCCCAGCGAAACCAGGACAAACGCAAACAAAGTGCCGATATTCGAAAGGTCGGCCGCATCGCCGATATCCACCAGTCCCGCCGGAATGCCCACCGCGAAACAGGCAATCCAGGTGGACCAGTAAGGCGTCTTATACTTCGGATGCACCGCGGAGAATAACTTCGGCAGCAACCCGTCGCGCGACATGGCGTACCAGATGCGCGCCTGCCCATACTGAAAAACCAGCAGGGAAGAGATCATTCCGGTCAGCGCTCCAATCACGATCACTGATCGGAAAAACGGATGCACGCCCAGATACTTCATGGCATACGCCACCGGAGCCTCGGCCGCTTCGCCGGAGACGAAGGTCGTGTACTTCAACATGCCGAGCAGCACCAGGGCTACGCCGACATAAAGAATTGTGCAGACAACCAGCGACGCGATGATGCCAAACGGCAAGTCTTTTTGCGGATTACGTGATTCTTCGGCGGCGGTGGAAACGGAGTCGAACCCGATGTAGGTAAAGAACACAATGGCCCCGCCCGTGACGATTCCGGCAAAGCCGGAAGGCGCGAATGGCGTCCAGTTCGCTGGCTTTACCAGCATGCCGCCGACCACCAGAAAGGTGAGGATCGCGCCAATCTTGATCATCACCATGATGTTGTTGGTTTTGGCCGATTCCTTCACTCCGCGCACCAGCAGCAGCGTCAGAACGAAGACGATGAGGAAGCCCGGAAGATTGAAGTAGGCTCCCGTCCACTGTCCCCCCGCCCACACCGGACTCGCCCATTTATCCGGCAGGTTCAGGCCAAAGGCCGCCAATTGCGCTTTCGTGTAACCGCGCAAAGCCAACCGCCACCGCCACATTGCTGACCACATATTCAAGAATCAGATCCCAGCCGATGATCCAGGCAAAAATCTCGCCCAGCGTGGCGTAGGAATATGTGTAGGCGCTGCCCGCAATCGGAATCATCGAGGCCAGTTCGGCGTAGCACAGCCCGGCAAAACTGCAGGCGATCGCCACCAGAAAAAATGAAATTGCAATCGAAGGCCCGGCCGGCGGACGGCCATGCATGAGCGCCCCGGCCGTGCTCCCGGTGCGCAGAAAATTGAACAGCAGGTCTAGTGCCTGAGCGTGCAGGATGGATGGCGCCTGAAAATATTCTCCAGCCGCCGCCGTCCCCGTGAGCACAAAAATTCCCGAGCCAATAATCGCGCCAATGCCCAGCGCGGTCAGCGACCACGGCCCCAGCGTCTTGCTCAGCCGGTGCTCCGGGTTCTCTGACTCGGAGATCAGTTTGTCGATGGACTTGCAGCAGAAGGCCTGCGTGTTCGATGTACGTACAACATCGTCCGTGGACTCGATCGGCAATGGCGACAAGGGTTGGTTGTCTCCTGGGGGCTACAGCCGGGCATGGGCGCTCGCCCATGCCCGCAACTCTTCACGCGAACCGCTTACCGTTTGGCTTGGCCGCGCGCCAGCTTTTTCACTTTGCGCTTCTTCGATCCGCGAGCATAGTCGCGGGGCTTCTTCGGCTTTTCCGCCTTGCTTTTCTTGCGGGAGGCTCGCTTGCTCTTCTTTCGCTCTTCTTTGGACAGCTTCTCTGTGTTTGCCATAATTGCGGTGATTTTCCTTTAGTTTCTAAAGTTCTTTATGCCACTCCCGGGCACTCAAGCTTTTGTCTAAGGTCGCGGCGTCCAACGGCGGCTGAAACATCGCGGCTGAATTCTCGCAGCGTTCCACAAAATCTCAAAGTTATCGGCCCGCAATACTTAAGCGTGCGTCGCGGCAAACCTAGGCCTGTTCCAGCTGCGCGTACTTCTCCACCAGTTTCTTCAAACCGAAGCGAGGGAATTGTACCGTAATCTTGGCCTCTTCCCCATCTCCTTCGCGTTGATACACAGTCCCTTCGCCATATTTGGGATGCTTGCACCTTCTGCCCGGGACGGAATCCGCGGCGTCCCCTGGGCTCTTCCGGGGCAAGCTTCGGGACGCTGAACTTCTTCCCCCGCGAGGCGAAAAACTCCGCAATATTGTCGATGGAGTTGTAATTCTGCAGCACAGTCGGCGCTTTCACCTGCACCCGCGCCGGATCCCACGTCGCACTCTGGTCCTCGTCCTCATAGGAGTAATGCGGCCCCTTGGAGTGTGGCGCGGACACTCTTGTCCGCGAGTGGCTGGCGGAAGAAGAAAAGCCTGATGCAGAAGAAAAACCCGCCGAGCCCGCGGAAGACGCCCGCCGCCGCGATCCCCCCAACTCATCTACCAACTGCGGCGGCACCTCGTCCAGAAATCGCGATGGCACGCTCGCCTCGGGCAGGTCGGTCCCATAGCGCCGCCGGTACACGGCGCGCGACAAAATCAAAGTATCCATCGCCCGCGTCATGCCCACATAACACAACCGCCGTTCTTCCTCGATCGCATCCGGCTCCATCAAAGTGCGCGAACTCGGGAACAGTCCCTCTTCCATTCCCGCTAGAATCACCAGCGGAAACTCCAGCCCCTTAGCCGCATGCAGCGTCATCAGCGTGATCTGCGAGTTCTCGTCGTATGGTCGGCATCGCTGACCAGAGCCGCGTGATCCAGAAACTCATCCAGCGTCTCGCCGCGATCGCGCGAATCCATCGCCGCATTCACCAATTCGCGCAGGTTGTCGATTCGCGAGTAAGCCTCCGGCGTGTCCTCCTCTTCCAGCAACTTGATATACCCCGTGCGATCGATCAGGAACTTCAGCAACTCAGCGGTATTCGCGCGCCGCCCCAGGTGCGCGAAACCCCTCTACCGCTTCGCCGACTCCCTCGCCGGCGGCAAGGCCAGCGTCCTCGTTCGTATTTCCGTCCCCCGCGGATTCCGCATCCCCAAAATCAAAGCTGAAATTCCCCGGATCGAAATCCGTATCACTCCCCGACGCGGCCGCCGACTCCTTCGCCCGCTCCGTCGACGCGGCCGCCTCCGGCAGAATTTTCGGCGAAGCCGTCTCCCCAGCCGCTCGACATAACGATCCCGCCAGCATCGCCCGCCCATCCTCAATCAGATCGCGAAAACTCTTCAGCGCCGCCAGCGCCCGCGCCGGCAACAACTGCCGCCGAGATCGCTTCGCCCAAGCGCGCCCCACAACGACAATCCCGTCTCCAGCGCAAGCTGCTCGATCATCTCGATGGTCGTCTTGCCAATCCCGCGCACCGGCGTATTGATCACCCGCAGCAGCGAACCGAATCGTCGGGATTGTGGATGACCTTCAGATAGGAGATGATGTCCTTGATCTCAGCCCGGTCATAAAACGAAAACCCGCCCACCACGTGATATTTCAACTGATACCGCCGCATGCGCTTCTTCAAACAGCCGCGACTGCGAGTTGGTGCGATACAGCACCGCCGCCCGCGCCGTCTCTCCGCTTTCGCTCGACCGCCTCGCGCAGATACTTACTGATGGTGTCGGCCGCAAACAGCGCTTCGTTTTCGCCATCCGGAGCCTCGTAGTAACCGATCTTCGCCCCGCCCTGCCGTGACGTCCACAAGTTCTTGCCCTTGCGCCGGACATTATTCGCCACCACCGCCGAAGCCGCGCTCAGTATGTTCTGCGTCGAGCGATAGTTTTCTTCCAGCCGCACGATCTTCGCTTCCGGAAAATCGCGTTCAAATTCCAGAATGTTACGAATATCGGCTCCCCGCCACGAATAGATTGACTGATCCTCATCGCCCACCGCGCACACATTGTGCCGCTCGCCCGCCAGGAGCTGCATCAGTTCATACTGCGGACGATTCGTATCCTGATATTCATCGACCAGCAAATACTGAAATCGCCGGTTGTAATATTCGCGCACCGCCGCCACCGACTTCAGCAGTCGCGCCGCTTCCAGCAGCAGGTCGTCAAAGTCCATGGCGTTGGCTTTGAGCAGCTCTTTGCGGTACTCCTCGAAAATGTGGGCGATCTTCTCCATCTTCGGGTCGGCCGATTGCAGGTAAATTTCCTGCGGATTCAGCATGTGATTCTTGGCCCAGGAAATCCGCGACAGCACATTGCGCGGCGTGAGCTGCTTGTCATCGAGGCCCAGCCGCCGCGTCACGCCCTTGACCACCTGCTGCTGATCGCTCTCGTCGTAGATCACGAAATTCTTGGTCAGCCCGATCGGCGGCTGCCCCGGCACGGAAGAAGGAATCCGCAAAGCCTCGATGTCGCGCCGCAGCACGCGCACACAAAATGAGTGGAAGGTCGAAAGCACCGGCTTGGCCACGCTCAGCCCGCCGACCAGCTTTTCCACGCGCTCGGCCATCTCCGAGGACGCCTTGTTGGTGAACGTGACCGCCAGAATGGACTCGGGCATCACGCCCAGATGCTCGATCAGGTAAGCAATGCGATACGTGATAACGCGAGTCTTCCCACTACCCGCTCCAGCCAGAATAAGGACCGGGCCCTCGGTGGTTTCGACGGCTTCGCGTTGTTGCGGGTTCAGTTGATCAAGGAACGACAAAAGAGAATGGCTCCGAGGGCGCTGGAGAGATTTTACAGGAGGAGCCGAAGGCTGAGCACAGGTCAGCGGGCAGATCGAAAACGCGGCCCTCTACCTCCAAACTACAAATGACTTTGGCCAAAGGAGAAATCGCTCCGCCCGTATACCACAATCGGGAAACAAGCCTTCAATGAGGACTGCACTTCCCGATCCCCCAGCCGATTCGCCTTACTCTCCTCAATCACGAAATCCAAACATCGCTCGACTGACCGCATCGTTCGCGGGCGCCAAATCTGCGGTGGAGAGCCGGTATTTAAGGGCACGCGACTCCTGCTCCGAACTGTGCTCGCAAGTCTTGCGGCGGGCGATGCAACTGAATAACATCCTCACCGACTTTCCAACTCTCAGAACCGAATCAGAACCGAAGATGTTGAGGCCGCCATCGCTTTTGCAGCAGCCTCAGCCGAGGGAAGAGCTCCCCTTTCCAGCCGTTCCTAGCGTCTTGATGAAGGCCAAACTGGACGAGAATCTACCGCTCTCCCGATTATGAGCGCACGCTGCATGTGCAAGCGAAAAGCCCGCCGTTGGTGGCTGCTATAATCAAAAAATTGCGCTCATGAAAAAGAACTCCCCAGTAATTGCAGTCGCTGAGAGTCACCCCGTAACGCCCGCTCGCCGCCTCATACGCTCCACGACCGTCCTCTGCGTCCGTCGCGAAGACAAAGTGGTCATGGCCGGGGACGGCCAGGTCACGCTCGGCGAATCGGTCATCAAGCACGGCGCGAAAAAAATCCGCCGCCTCTATCAGGACAAAATTCTGGCCGGGTTCGCCGGCTCGACCGCCGACGCTTTCACTCTGTTCAGCCGCTTCGAGGCCAAGCTGGAGCAGTACCACGGCAACCTCGGCCGCGCCGCCGTCGAGCTCGCTAAAGACTGGCGCACCGACAAATTTCTCCGCCATCTCGAAGCCCTGCTGCTGGTCTCCGACAAGGAAGCTGACCTTCCTCCTCAGCGGCCAGGGAGACGTGATCGAGCCCGATACCGGCATCGCCGCCATTGGCTCCGGCGGCCCTTTTGCTCAGGCCGCCGCCCAGGCCCTGGCGGATCACACCAAGCTTTCCTCGCGCGAAATTGCCGAAGAAGCCATGAAGATTGCCAGCCGCTTGTGCATCTATACCAATGACAGGATTACGATTGAGGAGTTGTGAGGAAGTTCTCTGTTTCCCGTCCTCAGTGGTTTTGCTGAGAACCGGGAACTGAGAACCGAGATTTTATTATGGCTATGTATCTCCCCGGAACCGCCGAAGAAGAACAAGTCACGCTCGACGAATTAACCCCGCGCGAAATCGTCACTGAACTCGACAAATACGTGGTCGGGCAGAAGGACGCCAAGCGCGCCGTCGCCATTGCCCTGCGCAATCGCATGCGCCGGCAAAAGCTCGCTCCCGAAATGGCCGAAGAGGTCATTCCCAAGAACATCATCATGATCGGCCCCACCGGCGTCGGCAAAACCGAAATCGCCCGCCGCCTCGCCAAACTGGCCAACTCTCCCTTTCTCAAGGTGGAGGCGTCAAAGTTCACCGAAGTCGGCTATGTGGGTCGAGACGTTGAATCCATGATCCGCGACCTGGTTGAAATCGCCATCGAAATGGTTCGCGAAGAAAAGCTCGAGGACGTCTCCGACAAAGCCGAACTCAATGCCGAAGAGCGCCTGCTGGATATTCTTCTGCCCCCCACTTCGCCGCGACCCGCCGATGCCACCGCAACCGGCGGCGTGGTCATCGACGCCGGCGCCCCGGGACCGATTCCTCCAACCGCACCCGCGAGAAGCTGCGCCAGCAGTTGCGCGAAGGTAAGCTTGACGACCGCACTGTCGAAATCGAAACTCGCGAGCGCAATTTCCCCTCCTTCGAAATTATCTCCAACCAGGGCGTTGAAGAGATGGACGTCAATCTCAAGGACATGTTGCCCAACCTCTTCGGCCAGCGCACCAAGAAGCGGAAGATCAAAGTCAACGAGGCTTTCGAGTACCTCATCCAGGAAGAAGAGCAGCGCCTCATCGATATGGAGCAGGTCACCCGCACCGCCATCGACCGTGTGGAAAATTCCGGCATCATCTTCCTCGACGAAATCGACAAGATCGCCGGCCGCGAAAGCGGCCATGGCGGCCCTGACGTTTCCCGCGAAGGCGTGCAGCGCGACATCCTGCCCATCGTCGAAGGGACCACCGTCAACACCCGCTACGGCATGGTGCGCACCGATCACATCCTGTTCGTGGCCGCAGGCGCATTTCACGTGTCGAAGCCCAGCGACCTGATTCCCGAACTGCAAGGCCGCTTTCCCATTCGCGTCGAGCTCCAGTCCCTCACCATGACGGACTTCGTGCGCATCCTGACCGAGCCCAAGTCCTCCCTGACCCGGCAATACATCGCCCTGCTCGAAACCGAAGGCGTAAAGCTCGAGTTCACCCCCGACGCCCTCGAAGAGGTCGCCCGCTTCGCCTTTCGCGTCAACGAAGGCACGGAGAACATTGGAGCCCGCCGCCTGCACACCATCATGGAGCGCGTGCTCGACGAAATCAGCTTCGAAGCGCCCGAAAAAAAAGGCCAGCAATTCGTCGTCGACTCGTCGTACGTACAAAAAATGCTGAGCGAAATCGTCAAGGATCAGGACCTGTCTCGTTACATTTTGTAATTATGCCTTCGCAGGTGCGCAGCGGACGGTTCTGGTACTCTTTCCCTTCCGCATGAGGGCATTTCCTGCAACCGTCATCGCACCCGCCGCGCTCTGTCTGCTCCTGGCCAGTTGCGCTCAGACCGGGCCGCCGCTGCCCCCGTCGCTCGAACTCCCCAAGCCTCCTTCCGATCTCCGCGCCCTCCGCAAAGGCAGTCAGGTCACTCTGGCCTGGAGCCAACCCATCCTCACCACCGACCGCCAGAGCCTGCGCTATATAGGACCCACTCGCCTCTGCCGCGCCTCCGGCATGGAAGTCGCCGATTGCCGAAATCCTGCCGCTACGATTGCTCCTCCGTCCGACCAGCCGCCCAAATCTTCTTCCCGTCATGCCGCTCAAAGGTCGCATTCCGCGCGCCCCGCTTCTCAGACCTTCACCGATACGCTCCCCGCCGCCATGCAGTCGCAGGATGCCGCCTCCGAAGTCACCTATTCCGTCGAAGTCTTGAATCGCAACGCGCGGAGCGCGGGATTCTCCAATCAAGTGCACGTGCCCGCCATCGCGACCGTGCCTCCGCCCGCCGACCTGAGCGTTAATCTCACCGGTGACGGCGTAATCCTCTCCTGGACCAGCGCCGGCGACTCCGCCACCCAATGGCCAAGGGTGCAACTTCGTTACCGCATCTATCGTCGCGATGAGAGTTCAGGGAAGGACGCCATCGCCGGCGAAATACCCTTCGGAGAATCCGGACCCACCAGCTTCACCGACACCGGTTTCGAGTGGGAAAACACCTACCTTTACCGTGTCACCGCCGTGAGCATCCTCCAGCGGCCGGGCGGCGAGGTGCAGGTTGAGGGAGACGACACCCCGCCGCACCGCGTCGTCGCCCACGACGTTTTTCCGCCCGCCACGCCCACCGGACTGCAAGCCGCCTACTCCGGCGAGGGGCAGAAACCATTTATCGACCTTATCTGGGCGCCCGTCACGAATGCCGATCTTGACGGATACAACGTCTATCGCTCTGAATCCAACTCCACGTCCGTAAAACCGAACATGCTGAAACAAAATTCCAGCCTGGTGAAATCGCCCGCTTACCGCGACAGCAGAGTGGCACCAGGCAAGACCTATACTTACTGCGTCTCCGCGGTGGATGCCCGGCGAAACGAAAGCTCATGCTCAGAGCCAGCCAGCGAGCCCGTACCGTAGCTGGAGAAGAAAGTGGAGAAGAAGTGGAGAAGAAAATTCCCTTGCCGGTTGTCGTAACCGGCAAATCGCAAAGATTACGAATTCTCTGCTGCCATAGATGAGGTGCTGCCCATGAAATACTGCCGCTTTCAGCTCGATGCTTCCGTCCATTACGGCCTGGTCGAATCCGTGGCGGGCCGGGAAGAAATCACGCGCCTGCTCCTTCAGGCCCCGCACTTGAGCGATGGAGATGTGGAGGGCCTGCCCAGCCGCCGCCTGGATCGCATCCCATTGCAGGAGGCATCGCTTCTGGAGCCGGTGCAGCCCTCGAAAATCGTCTGCGTGGGCCGAAATTATCGCGACCACGCCGCCGAACTTGGTAACGAACTGCCCTCCGAGCCGCTCTTGTTTTTCAAGCCGCCGTCGGCCTTGCTGCCGCCCGGGGGAACCATTCTTCGCCCGCCGGTTTCCGAGCGCACCGATTACGAAGGCGAACTCGGCGTCGTAATCGCCCGCCGCTGCCACCTGCTCTCCGAGGACGAGGACGTGCGGCCTTATATCCTCGGCTACACTTGCGTCAACGATTTCACCGCCCGCGATCTGCAGAAAAAGGAGCCGCAGTGGGTTCGCGGCAAAGGCTTTGACACCTTCTGCCCGGTGGGGCCTGTGGTCGCTGACGGCCTCGATCCCTGGCTGGGAGTCCAGGTCGAAACCCGCGTCAATGGCGACCTGCGGCAGTCCGGCAACACCCGCGATTTTATTTTTCCCCTGGATGTTGTCATCCGTTACATTTCGCGGATCATGACCCTCGAACCGGGAGACCTCATCGCCACCGGCACCCCCGCGGGCGTCGGCCCGGTGGTCGCGGGCGAAACGGTCGAAGTATCCGTGGAAGGCATTGGCCAGTTGCGAAACCCCGTGGCCGATCAGCAACCGTAAATAGTTGGCGCGTCCTCCGGAATCCGCTCCAACCCAACTGCTGCGGTTTAGCCTGACTCTCTGAGCACTCGCTTTATAATCTCCGCCGCCCGCTGGAGCGAGTCCAGTTCCGCATCCCTCAACCCACGCAGACTCTCCGCCAGCAACCGTATTCTTCGCGCCCTCGCCAACTGCATAATGCGTTTACCTTTCGGCGTGGCCGTCACCCGGATACGGCGCGCATCCTTCGCATCCGTCTCAATCCTCGCCAGTCCCGAGCGCTTCAATCCCGCCACGATGCGGCTCATGGTGGGAGCCTTTACCTGCTCAGCTGCCGCCAATTGCCCTAGCGCCATGGGCCCGCCGAACACCAGGACGGAAAGCGCCGAAAGCCGCGCCGGGCCTTGCCGCGCCGCACCATCCTGCTTGCGCACCTGACGCAGAAGATGGATCGCGGCGGAGTGCAGACTATCCGCCACCTCCAGCCGTTTTGAGCCGCCCGCAAGCGCCATGGGCTTTAGCTTACCATCGTGGATGCTTAGCCAGGCTAACGTTATCCTTGACAAGCCGGCCGTAATCGGATATTTAGTTAGCTGTGCTAACTAATCGAGAGGTGGTTGCCATGGCGGAT
Source organism: uncultured Acidobacteriaceae bacterium (assembly GCA_963746205.1). GTDB lineage: Bacteria > Acidobacteriota > Terriglobia > Terriglobales > Acidobacteriaceae > Acidiflorens. The sequence continues at coordinate 16,133 of CAVVAP010000022.1, forward strand.
TACGAGCGCTGCTTTGAACTCCTGCAGTCCGGCGACGAGCCCGGCCTTCGCCGGCTCCTGAGCCAGGACGCCTCCCTTTTTGAAGCCCGTGACCCGAGTGGCGTCAGCCTGCTGATGCATTCCATCTATCGCGGCCGTCGCGATCTCGCCGAATTCATAGGTGCCGGGAAAGATCTCGATATCTTTGAGGCGGCAGCCCTTGGCCGACTCGACCTCATTCGCGACTCTGACCCGCGTCACTTCGACCTCAACGCGCTCTCGAAAGATGGTTTCACCGCCCTGCATCTAGCCTGCTTTTTTGGCCAGCCCGAAGCTGCGCGAATTCTCCTTGAGAACGGCGCTGGGGTTGACATAGTGGCCGGAAATCCCATGCGAGTGATGCCCCTCCACTCCGCTGCTTCCGCCCGAAACCTGCCCGCCGTCCGCCTGCTCCTCGAACACGGCGCCCCAGTCAACGCCCGCCAGCACCTCGGTTGGACCGCGATTCACGCCGCCGCCCAAAACGGAGATCGCGCCATGGTGGAATTGCTCCTCCAGCACGGAGCCGATCCCAAAGCGCCCAACGACGAAGGCAAAACTCCCGCCATGGTGGCGAAAGCAAAGGGCCACGCAGAATTGGCAGCCCTGCTGGAAGGCAAAAGCTAAGCCGCCTCCGACCGAATCCTCCGCAGCGACTCCACACAAGATAAAATAAGCTCAGATTTATCAATGACTTAAAGACACACCCCGCAGGTTACCTTCGCCGCCGCCAACGTGCTCTCAACTCAACGCATCCAACCGTCTATAATCAAGTCACAAGCTTCACCATTCAGGAATCGCCTGAGCATCAAAGAGGGAATCAAATTATGTCGACGAAGCTGAAGGTCACCGTCATTTCCGGTTCCCTGCTCATTCTTCTCTTCACCATCGTTGGCCGTTATTCCAACGTCCGTGCCAATTCGAATGACGGCGCATATCGCCAGTTGTCGGTGTACAGCGAAGTGCTCTCGCGCATCCGCCTCGAGTATGTCGAGGAGCCGAATATCGCCGGCGTCACCGACGGCGCGTTGCATGGACTGCTGGAGTCGCTCGACGCCAACTCCAGTTACTTGTCGGCGGCCGAGTATAAACATTACAAAACGAGATGAAGAGTGATGCCAGGGCGGATATCGGTGCCTACGTTTCGAAGCGCTTCGGCTACGCCGCCGTGGTCGCCGATGATTCCCGGAGGCCCGGCCGACAAAGCGGGAGTCGATAACTCCGACATCATCGAGTCCATCGAAGGCAAGAGCACGCACGACATGTCGCTGGCGGAAGTGCGCAGCCTGCTCGTCGGCGATGTCGGTTCCACCGTCACTGTCGCCGTCGTTCGCCCGCGCCGCGCCGAGCCCCAGAAAGTCGTCATCACACGCGACCTGGTCGTCATCCCGCCGGTCACCGACAAAATGCTGGCGAATAACGTCGGCTATATCAAGGCGGACACTCTAACCGAAGGCAAGGCGCAGGAAATTGCCGGCCGCATCCGCGATCTGCAAAAGCAGGGCGCGACCAAGTTGGTACTCGATCTGCGCAACACCGCCGGCGGCCCCGAGTCAGAGGGTGTGGCCACCGCCAATCTTTTCCTCGATCACGGCACCATCACTTATCTGCAAGGGCAAAAGTATCCCCGCCAGGCCTTCAATGCCGATCCGCTGAAGGACATCACCAAGCTTCCCTTGGCCGTCCTCGTAAACCGTGGCACCGCCGGACCTTCCGAAATTGTGGCGGCTGCGATCCTCGAGAATGCCCGCGGCGACGTCGTGGAGACAAGACTTTTGGCGACGGGTCGGTGCAGAATTCTCAAGTCCTCAGGACTTGCCGCAGCCGCAGTCATAACACCCGCCGCGATTACGCTCGAAGCTCAAGCTAGCCCGGACGTCCAGGGCCCCTGGTCACTCAACATGCGTCGATCAAAGACGCGCACCTCACCAGCCCGGTCACACTGGTCAGCATCTTGCAGGGAACCGACTCGACTCCCGCAATTCTCTCGCGGCAATACGCTA
>CAVVAP010000023.1:0-126080 GCA_963746205.1 uncultured Acidobacteriaceae bacterium
ATCCTTCTGGGCGCGCCATTGCTGGCGCTTGGCTTCCACCTCCCGCATGCCGACCGTGATTTGCGTGGGGCGGAGCGAGATGACGGGGACGGGGTGAAGCCTGGGGTCGCGGGTGAATTGCATGGCGGGGTTTTGCTTTCGTTGGGCCGGGTGGTGCAATGCCGGAGCGGCATTGCACCCTACTATCTCGCGGCGGCGCGGGTCAGGCGGTCGTTGATGGCGAGGCCGAGACCCGTGGCGGGGATGGGCATGGTGGCGATGCGGTGCAGGTTGTGGGCCGGGGCGTTGGCGTCCAGCCAGTGCAGGGCTTCGAAGAGGCGGGCGGCGGCTTGCCCGAGATTGGCGGATTCCGAGAGCTGGTAGGTGAGCGGGGCCGGGGGCGCGGGGCCGAAGGCGAGCAGGGCTTCGTCCGGCGCGGCGTGCGCGGCGTTCAGGCGGAGCGGCAGGGTTGGGGCGTAGTGCGAGCGCAGCAGGCCGGGGGCGTTGGGGGCGGGGTTGGACCCGGCGGTTTCCAAGGTGCGGCGGGCGATGGGGCCGATGGCGGATTCCAGGGTTTCGAGCGCGATGCCGCCGGGGCGGAGCAGGGTTGGGGTGGGGCCGGAGAGGTCGATGATGGTGGATTCGAGGCCGATGCTGGAGGGGCCGGAATCGATGATGGCGGCGATGCGGGCGCCCAGTTGGGCCTGGACGTGGGCGGCGGTGGTGGGGCTGATGCGGCCGGATCGGTTGGCCGAGGGGGCGGCGATGGGGCGGCCGAGGGCTTCGATGAGGGCAAGCGCGACCGGGTGCGCGGGGATGCGGACGGCGAGTGTCGGCAGGCCGGCGGCGGCCAGCTGGGCGACTTGGCAGCTGGGGCGGCGGGGCAGCACGAGGGTGAGCGGGCCGGGCCAGAAGCGGGCGGCGAGGATCATGGCGAGGCCGGGGGCTTCGACCGCCGCGAAGACGGCTTCCGGGCTGGCGTAGTGGCAGATCAGCGGGTTGAACTGCGGGCGGCCCTTGGCTTCGAAAATGCCCGCCACGGCTTGTGCGTTTTCGGCGTCGGCGCCGAGGCCGTAGACCGTTTCGGTGCCGAAGGCGACGAGTTTGCCGGCGCTTAAGAGAGCGGCGGCGCGGGGGATGTCGGCTTGGGTGAGAAGTTCAGCCATAGAGGGCCGGCCCGGTTATTTTTCGAGATCGCGGAGGACTTCCGGGGCGTGCAGGAGCTGGTTGATTTTGGTCGCTTCGTCGAGCGCGGTATCGGGGAGGAATTTCAGGTCCGGAACGACACGCAGGCCGATTTTCGGGGCGATCTGGCTGCGCAGGAAGGGCGCGACACGGCGCAAGGCCGGCAGCAGGGGGGAGACGTCCTGGTTGCCGAGCTGTGTCAGGAACACGGTCGCGTGCTTCAGATCCGGCGACGTCCGCACTTCCGAAATCGTCAGATGCGCCCTGGAGAGTTCCGGATCGTGGAACTCCGTGCGCAGCAGGATCTCGGCCAGGATGTGGCGGATCTCCTCAGCCACACGGAGCTGGCGCTGCGAGGGTCCCGTTTTGTCAGGCCGCGACGATTTCGGTTTCATAACATTCCACCATGTCGCCGACCTGCAGATCCTGGAAGCCGGCGAAGGACAGGCCGCATTCATAGCCGCGCGCGACTTCCCGCACGTCATCCTTGAAGCGTTTGAGCTGCGAAAGCTCGCCCTGATGGATGACGACGTTCTCGCGCAACAGGCGGACGCCGGCGCCGCGCTTGACCAGGCCCTCGGTGACGTAGCAGCCGGCGACCTTGCCGGTTTTGGTGATGTTGAAGACCTGGCGGATTTCGGCGTAGCCGAGGAATTTCTCGCGATGCACCGGGGCGAGCTTGCCCTTGACGAGTTTTTCGATGTCGTCCGCGACTTCGTAGATGATCGAGTAGTAGCGGACATCGATGCCGTCGCGATGCGCGAGTTCGCGGGCCTGGGCGTTGGCGCGGACATTGAAGGCGATGATGATGCCGTCCGAGGCTTTGGCGAGCTGGACGTCGCTTTCGGTGATCTGGCCGACGCCGGAATAGAGGATGCGGACGCGAACTTCCTCGTTGCCGAGCTTGCCCAGCACCACGCCGATCGCCTCGGCGGAGCCCTGTACGTCCGCCTTGACGACGACGGCGACTTCCTTGCGCTGGCCGGCCTGGATGCGGGCGAGCATTTCTTCCATCGTGCCGCGCCCGGCATGCAGGGCGGCGGCGGAGCGGTCGCGCAGGCGGCGGGCGCGGAATTCCACGATCTCGCGGGCGCGGGTGTCGCTTTCCACCACCACGAAAGGCTCGCCAGCGGGCGGGGCGGCGGAGAGGCCGAGCAGTTCCACCGGGGTCGAGGGGCCGGCGGATTTCAGGGCCTGGCCCTTGTCGTCCTGCATGGCGCGGACGCGGCCCCATTCGGCGCCAGCGACCACGATGTCACCGGGGTAGAGCGTGCCCTTCTGCACCAGGACGGTGGCGACCGGGCCACGGCCGCGGTCGAGGCGGGATTCGATGACCGCGCCTTCGGCGCTGCGGTTGGGGTTGGCGCGCAGTTCGAGCACTTCGGCCTGCAGGAGGATCGCTTCCTCGAGCTTGTCGAGGCCGAGTTTCTTGAGGGCGGAGACTTCGACGTCCTGGGTTTCGCCGCCCATTTCCTCGACCACGATTTCGTGCTGCAGCAGCTCGTTGCGGACGCGGCTGGAATCGGCGCCGGGACGGTCGATCTTGTTGATGGCAACGATCAGCGGAACTTCGGCGGCCTTGGCGTGTTTGATTGCCTCGATGGTCTGCGGCATCACGCCGTCATCGGCGGCGACCACCAGGACCACGATGTCCGTGACGCTGGCGCCGCGTGCGCGCATGGCGGTGAAGGCTTCGTGGCCGGGCGTGTCGAGGAAGGTGATTTCCGCGCCGGAGGGGAGTTTCACCTGATAGGCGCCGATATGCTGGGTGATGCCGCCTGCCTCGCCGGCAGCGACGCCGGAAGAGCGGAGCGCGTCCAGCAGGCTGGTTTTGCCGTGATCGACATGGCCCATGATGGTGACGACCGGGGCGCGCAGCAGGAGGTCGGAATCGACGTCCTCGGTGCCTTCCAGCCCGAGTTCGACATCGCTGTCGGCGACGCGGCGGGAGCGGTGGCCGAATTCGCTGACCACCAGTTCGGCGGTGTCGGCATCGATGGCCTGGGTGATGGTGGCCATCACGCCGAGCTTCATCAGGGCCTTCACGACCTCATTGCCGCGGGCGGCCATGCGGTTGGCGAGTTCCTGCACGGTGATGGTTTCCGGCAGGATCACTTCGCGGACGACTTTCAGGCCGTCCGAGCGCAGGAGTTCGAGTTCGGCCTGGCGGCGTTCGCGTTCGCGCTGGCGGCGGACCGAGGCGAGGCTGCGCACTTTTTCGTCATCGCCTTCCAGAGCGGCCTGGACGTCGATCTTGCCGGGGCGGCGATGGCCGTCGCCGAGTTTTTTGGGTGCGACCACGGGGACGCCGCGCTTGGGCGCGGCGGCGCTGACGCGGCGGACGCCGCGCGGGGCCTCATCCTCGTCTTCGGTTGCCGGGCGGGCGCCGCCGGGTTTCAGACGCAGGGTTTCGGCGGCGGCAGCGGCGGCGGGCGTGCCGGGACGGGCGGGCGCGGCAGCGGCGGGGCGGCCATCCGGCCTGGCGGCTGGCTTCGGCGCCTCCGGGGCTTTGGCCTCAGCGGCGGCGGGTGTGGCGGCTTCCGGAGCCTGATCGTCCGGCACGGGCTCGGCCGGGCGGGGCGGGGCCAGGCGCGCGGCTTCCGCGGCCTCACGCGCGGCGGCTTCGTCGGCCTCGCGCTGTTCTTCCTCGCGGCGGCGGGCTTCCTCGGCGGCGGAGAGGATGGAAATCTTTTCCTGTTCGCGGCGCTCGGCCTCGCGCTGGGCGGTGATACGCTGCTGTTCCAGCACGCGCTGGCGGGTAGCGACCTCAGCCGGGGTCAGCGCGCGCGGGGCGGCGCCGGGGCGCGTGGTGACGGGGCGGACCGGCTGCGCGGGCGCCGGGGCGGGGGCGGCGGGCTTGGCGGTGATCTTGTTGAACGCGGCGGTCGCCTCCGCTTTCGCGGAAGGTGCCAGGCTCAGCGTGCTGGGTTCCGGCGTGCCGGGTGCTGCGGGTGCGGCGCCGGGCGTGAGACCGCGTTTCTTACGCACTTCCACTTGCACAACCTTGGAACGGCCATGGGAAAAACTCTGCCGCACGGAGCCGGCATCAACGGTGTGACCGGCATCGCCCCGCGCCACCGGGCGAAGGGAAAGCCTGCCTTTGGTCTCAGTCTGATCGTTGCCGTCACTCATGCCAATCCGGTCCAGTACAATATCTTCAAACAGTCACTATCACTTCAAACACTTCAAGCGCCGCCGTAGGGGCCTCTACTGCCCGCTTGACGCGCCGCCCGCAACACCTTGCAACCGCGCCGCTTCAACTTCTATCATCCGCGCCAGCCTGCCATCGGCGATGACGGCGTGCACGGCATGATCGCGCCCAAAAATTTTTCCCAGCGTGGCGGCGGAGGGTACCGTCGCCACGGGGATTTTCTTACTCCCGGCAAAACGGGCCCGTTCTTCCGGGCTGCCGTCCAAGGCCTGCACGATCAGCCCGGCTTTGCCGGAAGCCAGCCATTCACGGCCCTTCTCGAACCCCGCGATGGCGTTGCCGCTGCGCCGCGCCAGGCCAAGCAGTTCAACCAGCCGGTTGCGGAGCAGGGTTTCGATCCGGCTCCGCAGATCTGGCGGAATCCGTAGCTGCGTTTTCGCGGCGCGTGGAAATACGCCACGCTTGAGGGCCTGTTCTACCACAACGCCGCTTGCACTCAACCACATGCCGCGGCCGGGCAGGGTTGCGGGGGCATCAAACACCAGCTCGGCCTCCGGGCCGAGGACGAAACGCAGCATGGTCTCGCGCGCGTAGCTCTCGCGCGTGACCAGACAGCGGCGGAGCGGGCCCTTATGCGGGTCCGGATCCTCGTCCCGGGGTTCTGAATCAGGCTGCGTCGCCGTCTTCTCCCTCGAACCAATGGGCACGCGCGGCCATGATGATTTCGTTGGCGGCTTCTTCGGTGATCGCATCCGCCCCGAGCATCTCCACCAGCTCGTCGCCGGCGAGATCGGCGAGGTCGTCCAGCGTCTTGACGCCTTTTTCGCCGAGGGTAACGAGATCCTTGGCGCTGAGCGCCTCGATGGCGGCGATTTCGTCGGAGACGCCAAGCGACAGGCGCTGCTCCTCAAGCTCGCCGGCTTGTTTCGCGACCGACGCCTCGGCGCGGCGGTGCAGCTCGGCGGCGACATTGTCATCGAAGCCTTCGATCGAGGCGAGTTCTTCAAGCGGGGTCATGGCAAGGTCCTCAATGGTTTCGAAACCTTCCGCGACCAGCAGGCCGGCGATCATGTCGTCAACGTCGAGGGCTTCGACGAACAGGCCGGTGCGGCGGCGGAATTCTTCCTGGCGGCGTTCGGATTCCTCGGCCTCGGTCAGGATGTCGATGTCCCAGCGGGTGAGCTGGGAGGCAAGGCGGACATTCTGGCCGCGCCTTCCGATGGCGAGCGAGAGCTGGCTGTCCGGGACCACGACTTCGACGCGGCCGGCATCCTCGTCCATCACCACCTTGGAGACTTCCGCGGGGGCGAGCGCGTTCACCACGAAGGTGGCGACATTGGGGGACCAGGGGATGATGTCGATCTTCTCGCCCTGCAATTCGGCGACGACCGCCTGGACGCGCGAGCCGCGCATGCCGACGCAGGCGCCGACCGGGTCGATGGACTGGTCGCGCGAGATGACGGCCATTTTGGCGCGTGAGCCGGGGTCGCGCGAGACCGCCTTGATTTCGATGATGCCGTCATAGATTTCCGGCACTTCCTGGGCGAAGAGTTTGGCGAGGAAGCCGGGATGGGTGCGCGAGAGGAAGATCTGCGGGCCGCGCTGTTCCTCGCGCACGTCGTAGATGAAGGCGCGGACGCGGTCGCCGTTGCGAAGGTTTTCGCGCGGGATGGTCTCATCCCGGCGGAGCAGGGCTTCGGCGCGGCCGAGATCGACCATCAGGTTGCCATATTCGGTGCGCTTGACGACGCCGTTGACGATTTCGCCGACGCGGTCCTTGAATTCGTTGAACTGCTTGCTGCGTTCGTACTCGCGGACACGCTGGACGATGACCTGCTTGGCGGTCTGCGCGGCGATGCGGCCGAAATCGATCGGCGGGAGCGGATCGACCAGGAATTCGCCGATTTCCTTCTCGGGCGCGAATTTCTTGGAGATGGCGTGGGGGATCTGGGTTTCCTCGTTCTCCACGGTTTCGACGATTTCGGTCCAGCGCGAGAGGCGGACATCGCCGGTCTTGCGGTCGATGGTGGCGCGGATGTCTTTCTCATGGCCGTATTTGGCGCGGCCGGCTTTCTGGATGGCCTGCTCCATGGCTTCCAGAACATCGTCACGCTCGATCTGCTTTTCGCGGCTGGCGCAAATGGCGTTCGCTTCCACCGTCGCCGTGGGGACCTGTACCACGCTGGTCCATTTCACCACCATTTCTCAGGCGGTAAGTGCGGTCCCATCCGGTAGCGTCATTAAGGTGTGCCCCGGTGTTTACCCGGAGCAGGTCGTGATCGACAAAAAGCTTACGCTCGAAGGCATCACCACCGGCACACAGGACGCGGTTGTGATCACTCCGCCCCCGGGAGGCGTTCTCGTGAAGACGACCGACCAAAGAGGAAATGTCGCCCCCCAGGTCTGGGTCTATAACACCCCAGGCCCAGTCGTGATCACGAACCTGACCGTGGATGGCACAGGGAACCAGTACACCAGCGATGACCTTCGCGGCATCCTGTATCAGGACGCCAGCGGCACCGTGAATCACGTTGCCGTGCGCAACGAGATACCCAACGACGTCCCCACCGGCGACCAATCCGGGCAGGGCATCTTTGTGGAGACGACCAATTCCAGCAGCGCGTCTTTGATTGTCGAGAACAGTTCGGTGCACAACTACAATAAGAATGGGATCGTGGCCCGCTACACTGGCGCCACGCTCACCGCCACCGGGAATTACGTCCAGGGTGCCGGGCCCATTAGCTATATCGCCCAGAACGGCATTGAGATCGCCTTTGGGGCCACCGGATCGGTCAAGAACAATACCGTGATCGACAATTTCTACATCCCCACCTCAGACACCGCGTCCGACATCCTCTTGTACGATACAGCCGAAAATACATCCATCGTGGTTTCCGGCAACATCGCGGGCAACAGTAACATCGCGATTGCATTGGAGACGGACACGGCGGCGGTTGGCGATGGCGTTACCGTCAGCGCCAACAGAATCTTCGGCACCTCCACCTTCGACGGCGTCGACGTCTGCACCAACAACAATTCCGTCACCACCAACACCATCTTCAACAGCCAGCAGTCGGCTGTACATCTGGACAATGCTTGCATGGGGGGCACGGGCAACGGCAACAATGTCACGGGAAACATAATTCTGGAAAGCGCGTGCGCCGGGATTCTCGAAGATAGCGGAACCACCGGGAATGGCACTCCGACCGGCACCTATTGGACGGTGCCGTTCCCCATTACCAGTACCACCGGGGCCTGCACGATTCCCGACGCACCCGCGCGCGTCAGGGGGCAACGTAAGTTCAAACCCTGAGTCAAAGGGTCGTTGAGTGGGTTGGAGGCGCGGGCCCAGGCGGGCCCGTGCTTCCCCTCACGCCCTACGCAGCGTCATCAGCGTAATCTCCGGCGGCACTCCGATTCGCACCGGGATGCCAAATGTTCCGAGGCCCCGGTTCACATAGAGAGCGGCCTGCGGTTCCTTTTGCACCACCTCGCCCTTGCTCGCTATCGGCAAGCGATAAAGTCCCGCGACAAACGGCGAAATAAGCCGCGCCGGACTCACGCTGTGATCCACAATCTCAACCTTCACCTGCCCCCCGTGTGTGTGCCCCGCCAGGCTGAGTTCAATCCCCAGTTCAGCGGCGCGGCGAAACGAATTCGGATTGTGCGAGAGCAAAATGTTCGGCATATCGCGCCGGATCAGTCTTTCGATCTCCTGCAGCATGGGGCCCGTGCGCTCGCCACTCACCATGTGGTCGCGCTGGTAATCGACGCCCAGCAGGTTAAACCGCCCGCCGTTGTGCTCGACCACCGCCGAGGAGGCGCGCAGCAACCGCATACCCTTTTCGTGGAACAGGCGTTCCGCCTCGTCCTCCACGCCGGCATAAATTTCGTGGTTGCCATTACACCCCCATACGCCCAGCGGAGCCCGCAATCGCGCTAACTCGCTGATGCAGGCGTCCAGCGGATCGCCTTCGCTCGAAACAAAGTCGCCGGTCACGAAAGAAATGTCCGGCCGCAGGTCGTTTGCCATGGCCACAGCGCGCGCAATTTCGTGCGGCGGCATGTAACTGCCGATATGGATGTCGCTGAGTTGAGCGATGCGCAGCCCCTCCAACTCGGGAGGCAGATTAGCCACCGGCACATCAACGCGTTCCACGGTGTAGCGTAGGCGTCCCGCGGCAAATCCGTAGGTGGCGGCGAGAAAGGGAAATCCCCCCGCCACGATCGCGGCATATTGAAAGAAAGTTCGGCGCGACGGACTGAAGCCTCCCGCCACCGCCCCCGGCCGCAGCCGCGCCCCCAGATTCGTCGCCCACTCAATCGCTGCCACCGATTCAATGGCGAGGAATCCGAAGAAAGAAGCGACCATCCACAATCGCATCACGGTGGAGAGTGCTTTGCCGAAATCGAAATGGCCAACCCGCAGGCGCGTCAACGCGTGGCCAATCAGGGGATCCAGCAGCGTGGCCAGCAAGGTTGCTGCCAGCACGATCAGCAGCGCCCGCAGACCAAAGCGCCAGCTGGAATCCGCTGACGACCCCATCCACGACCACGCCCGCAGAAACCAGAAGCGCTGCACGGCATACAGCGCCAGCAGAAAGACGGCTAGAAAGAGAACGCGAGTAAGAATCAGGGTAATGCTCCGTTTTGCCAACGCTACTTTAGATGCCGTTCCGTTACCCGAAGGCTCCCCGAAACGCCCACATCCAGGTGTCATGTGGCCGCCGAACGGCCCCCAGGCATCCAACTTCCCACATCCCGGCATTGCACCGGGCCCGGCTCATATCGAGCCGCGCTGCCGCCTTTGGTCATGTGCAAACCGACAGCACAAAGGGATAAAGTTAGACTATCCATGATGTTCCGACTCATGATGTTCCAGCGCAAGCCCAAATGCTCGATGCTGGCCTGGGCACTGACGCTGACCTTTGTCGCCCGGAGTTGGACTTCACCCTGCCTCTCCCAATCCCTTGATGCCCAGCCTTGGCCGAACCATTCAGCCCCCGACCCATCCATCAGTCAGGCCTCGACCGGCGCCATCCATGGCACCGTCGTCGACCAGAGCGGAGCCGTCGTCAGCGGCGCAAGGGTCAGCTTGACCTGCCCGAATCCTTCACGAACCCAATCCGCGGTTTCCGGGGGCGATGGCCAGTTCTACTTCACCGCCGTAGACTCCGGACCTTTCCAGCTCACCATCGCCGCCTCCGGCTTCCAGGCGCAAACCTCCTCTGGCGTGCTGCACCCCGGCGAAACCTACACCGTCCCGCAAATCGCCCTCGCAGTGGCCACCCGGGTGGCGGAAGTCGAGGTCACCCTCACCCGGACCGAGGAGGCGGAAAAAGAAATCAAGATGGAAGAGAAGCAGCGCGTTCTCGGCGTGGTCCCCAACTTCTATGTCACCTATGTTCCCGACGCGCTTCCGCTAAACTCCCGGCAAAAATTCGAGATTGCCTGGAAAACCACCATCGATCCCGTCACTCTCGTGATCGTGGGCGCGGCTGCCGGAGTCGAGCAGGCGCAAAATCATTTCAACGGATACGGTCAGGGGGCTCAGGGGTACGGGAAGCGTTTCGGAGCCAACTACGCTGATGCCGCCGCTGGCACCTTCGTCGGCGGCGCCGTCCTGCCCTCGCTCCTGAAGCAGGATCCGCGCTACTTCTACAAGGGAACCGGCAGCAAGCTCTACCGGTTTTCCTACGCCATCGCCAGTTCCTTTATCTGCAAGGGCGACAATGGACGCTGGCAGCCGAATTATTCGAATGTCCTCGGCAGCCTCGCTGCCGGCGGCATTTCCAACCTTTACTATCCCCGGCAAAATCGCAACGGCGCGGGACTAACCTTCGAAAACGCTGCTCTCGGCCTCATAGCCACTTCCGCCTCAAACATTGTGGAGGAATTTTTCATCCGCAAAATTACCCCAAAAATTCCAAAAACCGCCCCTCCGCAACCCTAGTCCAAGCTCTCGTCCTTACAAAATCGACGCGGACTATTTCTCCGCGGGCACCTTTCAGCGCACGATCCCATCGCCTCTAACTCGCTGCCACTGACTGCCGCCCCCGCAACGTGCTGGCGCGCTCCCGGGCATTTTGCAGTGCCCGTTTCACATGTCGAGGCGCCGTGCCTCCGGGCACATCATGCAGCGCCAGCACCGCCGACAGTCCCAGGCAGGAGTGAACCTTCACATCAAAACTTGGGTGGATGGCTTGCAGGTCGGCCAGCGGCAGCGCCTGCAATTCGCAGCCCCGCTCCAGCGCCAGTCGCACCACTTTGCCCACCGCCTCGTGCGCCAGGCGCGAGGGCACTCCGCGCTCCACCAGATAGGCCGCGGCTGCCCAGGCGTTCATGAAGTCCGATTGCGCCGCTTGATTCATGCTTTCATTGCGGAACGCAACCGCGCTCATAAATCCCGTCACCAGCGGCAGCAGCGCCGTGACCGTATCGCAGGCAATGAAAACCGGCTCTTGCGTCTCCTGCAGATCTTTGTTGTAGGCGAGAGGTAGTCCCTTTACTAATCCGTGCAACGTGCCCGCGCAGCCCATGATGCGCGCCGCTTTCCCGCGCGCCAACTCCAGCAGGTCGGGATTCTTCTTCTGCGGCATGGCGCTGCTGCCCGTCGAGTACGTTTCCGGCAACTCCACAAAACCGTAAGCCGGAGTGGAAAACAAAATCATCTCTGCCGCCCAGCGGCTCAGGTGAAGCGCCAGCAGCGCCAGCCCATCCACGAACTCCAGCGCAAAGTCGCGGTCGCTGGTGGCATCCATGCTGTTCAATGTGGGGCCGTCGAATCCCAGTTCGGCGGCGAGCGCCTGACGATCAAGCGTCAAGAGTCGCTCCCGCCACCGCGCCCGATCCCAGAGGACAAAGATTCGCGCGCCTGCGGCAGTCCGACAGGCGGGATGCGTCGCGCAGAAACATTTCCACGTAGGCCAGCAGCCAATGCGCGACCAGTACCGGTTCCGCCGGCTGCAGGTGGGTGTAGGCGGGCATGGCGGCGGTCCCTGCCGCCTCGGCGCGGGCGAGCAACGACTCCACCCAGTCCGCGATCAGGTTTTGCAGGGTGTCGATGCCATCCCGCACAAATAGCCGCAGGTCGGTTGCGATCTGCTCGTTGCGGCTGCGCCCCGTATGCAGCTTGTAGCCGGTGTCGCCGATCAGCGCCACCAGTTGCTTTTCCACGAAGTGGTGGACGTCTTCCGCTTCCGGATCGTCGAGAAATTCCGGCGAACCTTCCGCCCGCGCGCCAATTTTCGCCAGCCCCTTGACGATTTCGGATAGCTCTTCCGAGGTCAGCACCCCTGCCTGTTCAAGCGCGTTGGCATGGGCCCGGCTCGCCACCAGTTCGAAGGGCAGCAGCCTTCGATCGTAGGGAAACGAACGCTGCCATTTTTCGAATTCGGAGTCCAGCGGCTGCCGGAATCTTCCCGACCACATCTTCACGGCGCGACCTCAGGGCCCAAACATTAGAAACCTAAAAAACTAAGAGCTAAGAGCTAAGAGCTAAAAGCTGGAATTCAGCGAAGCCCAACCGCGCGTCCATCGTCCCACACTTCGCCACTTATTCTTGCGACGAAAACTCATGCACTGTGCCCACCGTTTTCGCCGGCTGACTCTGGGCCCGGCAGCGCGAGGGCAAACCCAGGATGCGTATGAACCCCTCCGCGTCTTTCTGATCATAGCTGGCGCCCATCGTGAAGGACGAGAGGTCGGTGCGATAAAGCGAGTAATCGGACCTGCGGCTCACCACGCTGACGTTGCCCTTATACAGCGACAGCGTGACCCAACCGGTGAGATTGCGCTGCGTCGTCTCCACGAAGGCGTCAAGCGCCTCGCGCAAGGGTGTAAACCACAGCCCGAAATAGACCAGTTCCGCGTACTTGAGCGCGACGTGTTGTTTGAAATGCAACAAATCGCGATCCAGGCAGAGCGCCTCCAGTTCGCCATGAGCCGCAACCAGCAGCGTCCCTCCCGGAGTCTCGTAGCAACCCCTCGATTTGATCCCGACAAACCGGTTCTCCACCAGGTCGATCCGCCCCACCGCGTTGCGACCCGCGATTTCGTTCAGCAGTTCCACCAGCGACACGGGATCGAGCGCCTGGCCGCCAACCGAAACCGGCGCGCCATTTTCGAATCCGATTTCCACCCGCTCTTCATGATCCGGGGCCTCTTGCGGCGACTTCGTCAACTGCCAGGTGCTGGCAAAAGGCGAGTTGCCCGCATCTTCCAGTTCTCCGCCCTCATGGCTCAGGTGCCACAGGTTGCGATCGCGGCTGTGAATCTTTTCCCGGCTCGCGCTCACCGCGATGCCACGCTTTTCCGCGTAGTCCAGGCAATCCTCGCGCGATTTGAGGTCCCACTCCCGCCAAGGAGCGACAATCTTCAGCTCCGGAGCCAGCGCCTGGTAGGCCATCTCGAAGCGCACCTGATCGTTGCCCTTGCCGGTGCAGCCGTGGCTGACCGCGGTCGCGCCCTCGCGCAGCGCCACGTCCACCTGATGTTTCGCGATCACCGGTCGCGCCAGCGACGTGCCCAGCAGATATTTATTTTCGTAAACCGCTCCCGCCTTCAGCGCCGGCCAAACGTAGCCGGTCAGAAATTCTTCCCGCAGGTCCTCCACCACCACCTTGCTGGCGCCCGTCTTATAAGCCTTTTCCACCACCGCCTCGGCGTCGTCTCCCTGCCCCACGTCGGCCACCATGGCAATCACTTCATAGGCATAGTTCTCCTTGAGCCACGGAATGATGATGGATGTATCCAGCCCGCCGGAGTAGGCGAGAACAATTTTTTCGGGCTTCGCCGAACCGGAACTTCTCGCGGAAACGGAATTTCGATCAGGCATGCGCGTGTGCGCTCCTTCCCGAGAAGCGGCCCGCCGCGCCGCCGAGCAGCCATACTAGTATCGCCTTCTGGATGTGGAGCCGATTCTCCGCCTGGTCGAAGACCACGGAGTTTACCGAATCGATCACCTGGTCCGTCACTTCCTGGCCCCGATGCGCCGGCAGGCAGTGCATAAAACGCGCGTGCGGCTTGGCTAGTTGCATCAATCCGGCGTTCACCTGAAAGGGCGCGAAAATTGCCGCTCGTTCCGCCGCCTCCTGCTCGCTGCCCATGCTCGCCCACGCGTCGGTGTAAACCGCATCCGCTCCCGCCACCGCTTTCCGCGGATCGTTCATCACGCGCAGCGTCGCCTTGGTCTTTTCCGCGATTGCCTTCGCCATGGTCACGATTACCGGATTCATCGCATACCGCTCCGGCGTCGCGATCGAAACCCTCGCTCCCGCCGACGCTCCCGCCAGCAGCAGCGAGTGCGCCATATTGTTGCCGTCGCCCACATACGCGAAATGAATTTTCGTGAGATCGCCAAAATGCTCCTGCAAAGTGAAAAAATCGGCCAGCGCCTGGCAGGGATGCTCCAGCTCGCTGAGCGCATTAATCACCGGTACGCCGGCGTAGGTCGCCATTTCCTCCACCACCGAGTGGCTGAACGTGCGCAGCACGATCAAGTCGATCCAGCGCTCAAGATTATGGGCTATGTCGTAGAGCGACTCGCGCGCGTTCAAGCGGCTCGCCGTTTGGTCGACAAAAAAAGTGCTGCCCCCCAAGCTGTCCATGCCCGCCTCAAACGTGAGCCGCGTGCGCAGCGAGGGCTTCTCGAAAAACATCACCATCTGCTTGCCCGCAAGCGCACTGCGGAAGTCGGCCGGCCGCTGCTTCAGCATAGCCGTCAGATTGAAAAGCGCAAGAATCTCATTGGGCGCAAGATCGTGAATCGAGACCAGGTCGCGCGGCGCCACCACTTCCGGCAGCAGGTTCGGAGGCTGCGTTTTCGTCTTCATCGCGGGCAAATTCATCAGCCCCGTCAAATCGTTTTTCATGTTCGTGTTCAACCTCCCAAAAATGACTATGACTGTCTATGACAGTTCGCGAATCCGCCGCGCCAGCGATTGCGCCCGCTTATTATCGCTCGCGATCACCAACACCGTGTCGTCCCCCGCAATTGTGCCCACCACTTCCGGCCATCGCGAAGCGTCCAGCGCCGCCGCCACCGGTTGCGCGCTGCCCACCGTGGTCTTCACCACCAGCAAGTTCTGCGCCTGCCGTATCTCGATCACAAACTGGCGCGCCAGCCGCATCACCGAGGGCAGAACACCCTCGCTTCCCACACTTTCGCCCGCCGCCCTCCGGTAACCACTGCCGCCCTTGACCAGCTTCAGCTCATGAATGTCCCGCGACAGAGTCGCCTGCCCAACCTCGAATCCCCGCTCTTCCAGTCGCTGCTGCAGGCTGTCTTGGCTCTCCACCGGACCTTCGTCAAGCAGCTCCAGAATCGCTCTATGCCGGGCAGTCTTCGACATGAATAAAAATCCACCGTAATGAATAAGTATCCATCCGGCGGCGAACCCCTGTCAAGCGCGAAATACCCGGCGGCATGCCTTCAGAAACCAGCATGTAGACCGCGCATCGGCAAGCACGCGCAGAAACCCCGATGCAGAAAAATCAAGGAGGAAGGAGCAGGAGAGCAACAGGAAGGAAACACGAAAGCAGGCAAACGAGGACTCCCCAAAAGCCCGGCAAGAACTCCGTCACTCGGGAATAAGTCGGAGGCCTACGCCGCGGTCAGTGGCGCCCGCGAAAGCATGCGCCGCAATTCCAGCATGCGATGACGGACGTATCCATCCTCCGTCACATGCGCCGCCGCACTGGCTTTACGGCGGTGGGCAACCATTTGGTCGAGCGGGCGCCGCTGCGGAAATTGCGGGTCAAGTTCCCGGCAGAATTCACAAGGCTGGCTGGAACGCGGTGTGTCGAAACGATAAATCACGGCCGGATCAATGTGTTCCACGAAGAGTGCTCCTGGCAGAAGCGGGGAAGATTCCCCGGGTTTGGGAGGCAGATTCACAGAGTCCTGCCCCGAATAATTTCTCCATTATAGGCGAGCCCTTTTTACTACAAGCCGGGCCGGGTGGCAACCCCCCTCGTCCGTATGCCGAATTCCGCGCCATTTAGACGATTCCGCTCGATTCGACTACCCGCAAACTTCGCCTCCCGGTGGACAGCCAAGGGTTGACGAATGCCCCACCCCGCCCTGATTCTGTTATTAAGATTCTGTCATTAATTAAGAACGGTTTAGGAGCAATTAAGAACAGTTTGGGAACGCATTCCCCTGGAGGTTCTTCTGCCCGGCCAATCCGCTGCCGCCATCGTCTTCCTTTTCGACGTGGATAATACCCTCCTCGACAATGATCGCGTCTCGGAAGACCTGAAGCGCTATCTCAAAAAGAGTGTCGGCGAGGCCAGCGCCGGTCGTTATTGGCAGATCTTCGAAGAGTTGCGCACCGAACTGGGATACGCCGACTACCTCGGCGCCCTGCAACGCTATCGCATCGAGCGTCCGCGCGAATCGAGCCTGCTCGCCGTCTCCCACTTCATGATCAACTATCCCTTTGCCAACCGCCTGTTTCCCGAGGCGCTGGACGCCGTCGAATACGCCCAGGGCTCTGGGCCAGTCTGTAATCCTGAGTGACGGCGACGTCGTCTTTCAGCCGCGCAAAGTCGATCGCTCCGGCCTCAATGAAGTCTTCGCCGGCCAGGTTCTCATATACATTCACAAGGAACACGAATTACCCGACGTGGAGGCAAAATATCCCGCCACCCACTACGTGATGGTGGATGACAAAGTGAGAATTCTGGCGGCGATCAAGAAATACTGGGGCGCGCGCGTAACCACCATTTTCCCGCGCCAGGGACACTATGCCTTGGATCTGGCTCAGTTGGCGCAGTACCCCAAACCCGATATCACCATCGAGAGAATCGGCGAGTTGAAAAATTATTCCCGGGAGCAGATTCTGGCCGCGGCTTACGTCTGATTTTTTCGCGCGAGAGCGTCAAATCTCCGGCGTCTCTTCCACTTCCACCTGCGGCGCGCCGGACTGCACCAGACTCTCTAGTTCGCGGTTCAGTCCCTCGCGGATGGCCTCTGACAACTCCAGGAAGCGAAAGGGTTGCAGGCAGCCCTGCGTCGCCCACATGGGAAACATCATCTGCGCCTTGCACCGCACGCTGAAACCCATATGGAACAGGACCGTCACCGGAATGCCTTCGTCGAGCGGCTCTTCCAGAGAAACCAGTCCCCCGTTGGCCGAGAGCTGGCTGACGCGGCTGCGAATCTGGCGTCCGTTTTCGAGCAGTAGCAGCGCCAGAACCGACCCGCCAAGTTTCACTCGCGGCCCGCGTTGCACGTTATGGCTGGATGTGGATGACGGCATTCCCCAACAATTCTGCCCCAGCCCGCCTCGCCAAGGCAGATCACCAAAGTACCCCGTTTGTCGCAGGCCCGAAATAGCCCCCGGCACTTCATTAGCCTTTAAAATCAATGCTTCGCGGCGCGCCCTTCCAGCCCCTTGTCGTACATGGCGCCATAGTCGAGGTACTGCGCGACGGGATCGTCGAAATATCCGATTTCCACTTTTTCCACCTCGCCCGCCTTGTCAAACCTCGCCGTCAGGTGGGAGTTTATTCCGGCAAAATAGGTCGGCAGGTCGAGCTTCTTGTAGCGCGCCATCACTTCGTCGCGCAACGCCGGATCGAAGTGCACCCCATACCGATCCACCAGCGCCTTGACCGCGTCATAGTCCCCTTCCGCCTTGATGCGCATCAGTTCCCCCAGCAGCAGGCCCACTCCCTGGCGCATTTTTTGATAGTCGGTCACCCGCACATACGTCTTCCCATTGCGCTGGAACTGTTCGATGGAGCCCGGGACCTTGTCGGCGATGTAGTGCGCGATTAGTTGCCGGTCGCGCTCGTGGTCCTCCTCGATCGTGTCACCGCGCTGAATCCGCTCCAGTTGCCGCAGCGCCACCAGGACCGCGCTGTCGTACATCGCCTTCGCCACTTCCTCCTGATTTGAGACCAAACCCAGCTCCTTCAGCTTGGGATCCCAGGCATTCCACAGCGCCATCAAGTCGGCGCGCGCTTCTTCCATCGTGGAGAAATATTCTTTCAGATACGATTGCGCTCCGGCGCTCACCCGCGGACTCAGCTTGCCCGAGCCGTGCCCGATCACTTCATGCATCGCCACCTGCAGGTCGCTGGCCTCGACGCCATACTTGTCGGCGCGTTCGATCTCGCCCGCGTCGGCCGCAAACTCCGCCGTCGCCGCTTTGCCCACCGTCGCTTCTATGGCCCGCTTGCTTCCCATAAAGAGGAAATTCTTCGAGCCGTACTTTTCGTGAATCTCATTTTCGTTGGGCAGATTGTCCCCGATCGTGGTCACGCTGAAATCGCCCGTTTCCGCCACCGTCTCCACCGCCTTCACCACCGGAAGCTTGAAGGAATCGCGCCGGTACTTTGCCTCCCAGGGCGCCTTCGCTTCAAAATAGCCGGCTTTCTCTGCCAGCTTCTTCATGGCCGTGGTGACCGGCTTATCCGTGATGGTCACAAAGCTCTGCGAAGTGCCTTTGGCGCCCCGCGCGTCACGATAGACTTCGATAAAACCATTATCGAAATCCACCGTCGTGTCGTCCTGCACCCAGATGGTGCCAAAAGCGACCCATTCCGAATAGTCGCCGGTTTCGTAGAAACGGATGAGATGGTCGATGGCCTCCGCCTGCCGCGGCCCGGCATAAGCCCGCGCCTTGCCGAAATACTCCACCGCTTTCTTGAGAAACGGAGCGTACAACCCCGCCGCCACCTTGCCATCCGGGGTGCCCGCGCGATAGACCAGTTCAGTCAGTTTGCCGTCCGCGCCTTTCACCACCCGCGAGTTCAGCGCATACTTCTCCCGCAGGCCTTGCAGGTCCGCCAAACCCAATCCGCTGTAAAACGTGTTCGAACTCGCCTGGATCGTATCTTTTCCGCCCACCGGACTCTTCGCCGTAACCATCGGTTCAAATCCCGGGTCAAAGAGCGACGCTCGCAAAGCTTCCACTTCGCGCTTCACGTCGGCCGGTTTCAGCAATGCAGGCAGATCGGCGCTGGGCGTCCGGAAGGCTCCGTTTTGCTGCGCCTTCAGGGCAGCCGCCTCTAGTTGCTCAAAAGTAAACTCGGGCAGGAATTTCTGCGCCGTCACCTCATTGTGATTGCCGCGATTGCCCCAGAAGAGCTTGGCGAATTCCGCAATCTCCGGCAGCGCCGCCGCATCGACGCCCTCCGGAAACGCCATGATTTCCTCCAGTAAACGCTTCTGCCGCAGCCCATAAGCGGATACCTGATCGTAAATAATGGGATCGATCGCAATGGCAGCCTGCGTTAACCAGTACGCCAGCGCCTGCTCGCGCCCCGAAAGCGTCGCGAAACTGGGCGCTCCTGGCCGGACGAAAGCCGTGTCCCCCACGCGCTCCACCAAAACCCGGTTTCCGCCCCCATTTTGCCCCATAGCCACCGGGCCGGCGGCAACGCTAAAAATCACCAGCAGGAACAAGAAAAAGACGGCCGAATTCGCTACCTTCAAGGCTGGCCTCCAGTGATTTCGTTTCCACTCAAACACGGCAGGCTATCACAAACCGGTGCCGGATGAAGGCCGGGTCCCGCATCCTAAATTTCGCGCTCTTAGCGAAATTTAGGGTAGGTGTTTTGACCCTCTCGCCACACCGCCGAAAAGCTCCGCCCCACAAAGCTTATGGGGGCGCCATGCTCCGCCCTGGCTCCGAATTATGTCAACAAAACTGTTGACGATGAGCTTTTCAGTCTAGTATGGTGCCAGAGGCATTTCGGAAGAAGTGGGTTTGAGGGGGGGCGAGGGTCGAGATGGAATTTTCAGGCGCGAGGGTTCGGGTGCGCGGAAATCGCCGCCGCGGAACCGCCCTCACCGCAGCCATCGCGGCCCTTTGCATCTTTATCCCTCATTCCTTCGCCGCCGGCGCCGAACTGGGCCCGCGCTCCGCCGTCATCCGCACCGGCGCCTTTCCCGGCGTGCGCTTCAATTCCGGACTGACAGTCTGTGACGAGGAGTTACGCAACGGCCGTTGGATGAGCCGTTACTGGGAATCGAGTGGCCAGATTGTCGCCGACATCCAGATCGACGCCGAGCGCTCGCAAATGGATCTGCTGCCCGTCGATGCCTTCCGCCTCGAAATCGAAGGCCAGGAACTTTCCGGGACGTGGAAATGGATCGGCGCCGATAAGTCCGATTCCCACAATCCCGACGGATTGCTGGTCACCGTCGTGCTCGAAAGCAGCGTCCGTCCCATCCGAGTCAAGCTCCACACTCTACTCAGCGGCCGCCCCGTGATGGTTCGCTGGCTTGAGGTCATCAATACCGGCCAGCAACCCACCGCCATCTCCAACGTGTCACCCTGGGCTGGTCAACTCTGGCACACTCCCAACTTTGCCGAGAAACTTCCTCCTGATTCCGAAGACGTCTACGATGTCGGCTACGCGCAATACAGTAAGTGGGGATACGAAGGAGCCTGGCGCTTCGACCCGGTCGTCAACGAGACCAAGATTATCTCGGGAGATCGCGGTAAGTCGGGCTGGGGACATCCCAC
Organism: uncultured Acidobacteriaceae bacterium; assembly: GCA_963746205.1. GTDB lineage: Bacteria > Acidobacteriota > Terriglobia > Terriglobales > Acidobacteriaceae > Acidiflorens. The sequence continues at coordinate 19,798 of CAVVAP010000023.1, forward strand.
ATTCTTTGCCCGCAACAACGCCACCGGCGAGTGGTTCGTAGCCTCCCTCGCATGGAGCGCCAACTGGAAAATCCGAATCACCACCAAGGTCGAGAAATCTCCCGTCGACCGCTCCGACTCCATCGACCGTCCCGTCAATGAAGCTCGATTATTTTTCGAGATGGGCCCCAGTTCCGTGGACCCCGCCATGCGCGTGCTCGATCCCGGCGAATCGGTCAAGACTCCCGAAACTCACATCCTCTGCATGAAAGCCGACCTCGACCACGTAACTCAGGCGCTCTTGGAGCACGTCCGCCGCGACATCCTGCCGCGTCCGCCCTCCGAGCATGTCTTCGACATCGAAGCCAATCATCGTGGCTATATCGTGGATCACGAGACCGAGGCCGGCATTGACCGCGAGATCGACATGGCCGCCGACATCGGTGCCGAGACCTTTCTCATCGACGCCGGCTGGTACGGTCCCGAGCCCAATGTCTGGTATCAGAACACCGGCGACTGGTACGCCGGCGACTGGTTGCCGAATGACATTCAGCCCATTCGGGAGTATGCCCGCAAAAAAGGAATGCGTTTCGGCCTCTGGGTGGAAATTGAAGCCGCCGGCGCTGCCTCCCGCCTGCGCAAAGAACATCCCGACTGGATTCTCACTCGCAACGGCCATACTTTCGCCAACGGACGTCATCTCGATGTCGGCAATCCGGTGGTCGCAAAGTGGATGGAATCCGAGATTGCCCGGCTCATCACAAAGTATGACCTCGACGTCTTCCGCATCGACTACAACATGTCCGTCGAAGAAGACGGCAATCAGATGCGCCGCGGCTTTCTCGAAAACTCATCCTGGCGTCATGTGGAAAACCTCTACGCCATGTTCGATCGCCTCCGCCTCCAATTCCCGGGTGTTATCTTTCAGAATTGCGCCGGCGGTGGCGGTCGCCTGGACTGGGGTATCCTGAGACGGTTTGACAACACCGAACTCTCCGACTGGATGCGCGAACCACGCGGCGTGAAAATTCTCAACGGCATGACCTGGGTGTTGCCCCCGGAGATTCTCCTCCGCACCTTCGGCACCGAAGTCCCCGATCTCGCGGGGGACGGCGATATCGATTCCCAGTTGCGCCAGGTGGAGATGTCACTGCCCATATTCCGCGGCATCGCCCCGTCGCCTGCGGAATTGAATCCCACCTTGCGCAACAAGATCCGCGCCGGGATCGATCTCTACAAAACCGATCTGCGGCCGATTCTGCGCGACAGTGTGGTATATCACCACACCCCCTTGACGCCCTACTTGAGTCAGTCCCCGTGGCTGGTGCTCGAATACGCCAGCCCCGATCGCAAACGCAGCGTCGCTACCCTGTTCCGCACTTCTAATTTTGAGGACCCGGTCTATCATTTTGTACCCCGCGGGCTGGATAGCTCCGCCAACTACAAAGTGACGTTCGAAAATCGCGGCGAGACTTTCGAGCGCTCGGGCATTGCATTGATGACCGATGGCATTCCCCTCCGTCTGGAAACAGCCGGCACGTCGGAAATGTTGTTGTTTGAAAGTTTGCCCGCGATGGCGAAAAGTCGTTAAGCAGTTGCCGAACACGAGTTTCCCCGAGTCGTGAAACCATGGACACTGAAAAAACAGCCGCTCGAAAATTGTTCGATCTCAGCGGGCGCGTAGCCCTCATCACCGGCGCGGGAGTCGGCCTCGGCGAGGCCATCTCCCTCGGCTTCGCGGAATACGGATGCGACATTGCCGCTTGCGACCTCGATATTGAAAATCCCCGCCGCACCGCCGAGCGCGTCCGCAACTTGGGACGGCGCGCCATCGCCTTGCAGGCTAATGTCGCCGTTCCCGCGGATATCACCGCCATGGTCGATGCCACCGTCAGTGGCCTCGGCGGCGTAGACATCCTCGTCAACTGCGCCGGTATCCCGCAACATAATCCGGCGGAATCCACGCCGCTTGAAACCTGGGACAATGTCCTCGATATCAACCTGCGCGGTACCTTCTTATGTTGTCAGGCGGCGGCCCGCGTCATGCTGAAAAAAGGTTCGGGCGTGATCATCAATTTCTCGTCCATTGCCGGCATCGTGGGCGTGGGCCGAGGCTCCAACGCCTACTGCGCCAGCAAAGGCGGAGTCAACGCCCTCACCAAGCAACTCGCGCTGGAATGGGCCGACCGCGGCATCCGCGTCAACGCCCTCGCCCCTTGCCAGTTCATGACACCCGGCCTCAAGGAGGTCCTTGCCGACCCGCAATTCGATCCCAAGAAACTTATGCAGACCTGGGTCTCCGGCATCCCCCTTGGTCGTGTTGGCGAGCCCGAAGAAATCGTTGGCCCGGCCCTTTTTCTCGCCTCCAACGCTTCTTCCATGGTCACCGGCGTGATCCTCCCTGTAGACGGAGGATATCTCGCGCGCTGAGCAACTCATGTCAATCGAAGTAAGCGCGCGTAAATGATGACCATGATGATGACAACCCCGAACCTGTCGCTATCCCTTCCCGCCGGATTGCCGCTGAAGCGGATTGTCCAGATTGGAATCGTCGTCTCCGACCGCGATCAAACGACCAAGTTACTAACTTCCCTGTTCGGGATTGGTCCCTTTCGTCTCGTGGAGTGGCCGGATCGCGCCGAGTCCAAATATTACTATCGTGGCGTGGAACAAAAGATCCGCGTTAAGCAGGCCTTTGTGCAGCTAGGAGACGTCGAAGTCGAACTGATCCAGCCCCTCGAGGGTCAAAACGCATATCAGGATTTTCTCGACCAGACCGGCGGCGGTATTCACCACGTTCTTTTTGAAGTCAGCGATATCGATCCCGTGATTGAACACATTGGCGAAATCCGGAGTCACCGTGTTGCAATCGGGCACGGGAATTCGTCCCGGAACCCGCTGGGCTTTGCTCGACACACAACAGCTACTGGGATTTTTCGTGGAATTGCGGCACCGTCCCGGACAGTCCGACGGCACCTCTATTCCTTAAAGCCTTTCCCTGGCTTCGGGAAGGGCACGGCTTTAGTGTTTACTGAGAAGCTCGGTTGCTGCACTTGATTTTTGGGTGGCGCAGCGCTTTAGCGCGGCGATAACTCTTTTGTAACACCGCGGCTTTAGCCGCTGGGGAAACGCGGTGTCTAGAAGATACCGCATCCTCCATCTGCAAGATTGTCATTAGAAGTTATGCCCAACGCACTTACAACTCGTCTCCGGACCGCGCTGGTCGGTTGCGGTAAGGTCGGCGGCACTCACGCGCTCGCCTACCAGGCTCTGCCCAACTCCGAATTTGTGGCGGTCTGCGACATGGCACCCGATCGTGCCCAGGGCTTCGCCGAAAAATTTGGCGTCAAGCCCTACACCGACCTGGCCGAGATGCTCAAGCGGGAGCATGTGGATGTCTTGTCCGTCTGCACCCAGCACACCGAACATCCCGCCGCCGTCGAAGCGGCCGCCGCTGCCAAAGTGCACGTCATCTCCGAGAAACCGCTGGCCGTGGATCTCATTTCCTGCGACCAGGCCATAGCCGCTGCCCGTGCCGCCGGCATCAAACTCGGCGTCATCAGCCAGCGCCGCTGGTACGAGCCGGTGCAGAGAATGCGGGACGCCATCGACGCCGGCAAAATCGGCAAACCTGTATTGGCGATTGTCACCATGCTCGGATGGCGCGAGCCTTCTTACTACCTTTCCGATCCGTGGCGTGGCACCTGGAAGGGCGAGGGCGGTGGCGTGGTAGTGAGCCAGGCGCCTCACTATCTCGATTTGATGAGTTGGTTTATGGGACCGGCTGTCGAATTACACGCCTATTGGGATAACTATAACCATCCCGGAATCGAAGTCGACGATACCGTCGTCGCCTCGGTTCGCTTCAAGAACGGCGGCATGGGTTCGATTGTCCTGAGTAACTCGCAACGTCCCGGCTTATGGGGAAAAATTCACATTCACGGTTCTTCCGGCGCTTCGGTCGGCGCGGAAACAGACAGCGGTTCGCCTTTTATTTCCGGTGTGACCGAAAAGATGGATCCGCCTTTCAACGATATTTGGACGGTCCCCGGTGAAGAGTCGAGCCTCGAAAAATGGAATCACGAGGATCGATCCCGCCCCTGCGATGTGATGACTTATTATCATCAGTTGCAGCTGGCGGATTTTCTCGCCGCCATCGCCGAGAACCGCGAGCCGGCCGTGGATGCCGAGGCCGGCCGCCGCGTGGTGGAGTTGTTTACCGCGGTCTACCGTTCGCAACGCGATCGCGCCCCGGTGCAGTTACCGCTTGCCCGCTAAGACGTAGGAATAAGACTTAGCGATGAGACTTAGGGAGGTTGAAACATGACGCAACAGGTTCTGGCCCAGCCAGTCGATCAGACATTGCTCCTGACTTACTATAAGAAGATGCTCGAACTCCGCCTCTTCGAGCTCAAGGTGCAGGAACTCTATCGCAACGGACGCCTCCCCGGATTTGTCCACTTATACGTCGGAGAGGAAGCCGCCGGAGTCGGCGTGTGTTCGAACCTCGAACCGGCGGACCTCGTCTTCAGCACCCATCGCGGCCACGGTCACGCCTTAGCCAAGGGCGTTCCCGCCGGCGTGGTCCTCGCCGAGCTCTGGGGCAAGGTCACCGGTAGTTCCGGCGGACGCGGCGGCAGCATGCACATGTACGCCCCCGAATACGGATTCATGGGCACCAACGGAATTGTCGGCGCGCCCATCCCCCTCGCCACCGGCGCGGGTCTCAGCGCCAAACTCCGCGGGCAGGGCCAGGTCGTCGTCAGCTTTTTTGGCGAAGGCGCGGTCAACAGCGGATCGTTTCATGAGGCCGTGAATCTTGGCGCAGTCTGGGATCTGCCCGTGATTTACGTCTGCGAGAACAATCTCTACGCCACCGAGATGGCCTTCAGTCGCGCCACAAAAAATACCAGCGTTGCCAGTCGCGCCGCCGCTTATGGAATGATCGGCGTCGCGGTCGATGGCCAGGACGTCGTCGCCGTCCACGAAGCCGCTGAACAGGCCGATTGTCGCGCCCGCGCCGGCGGAGGCCCCACTTTGATCGAATGCAAAACCTATCGTTACGTCGGCCACCACGAGGGCGATCCCGGCACCGATTACCGGACCCGCGAAGAAGTGCAGCAGTGGAAGGCCAAGGATCCCGTAAAGCGCGCCCGCAAGAAACTGCTCGACGGGGGGACTCCCGAGAAGCGTCTTACAGGCCGCCGATCTGGAAGTTGAACAGCTCATCGATGAAGCGGTTGAGTTCGCCGAAAAAAGTCCCGAACCATCGGCCGATTCGGTTGACGACCACGTATTTTAGCGGAGGAAAGCGGATGTCAGAGCAAGGCCGCGTCATTAATTACGTCGATGCTGGAGTCGAAGCTCTGCGCGAAGAAATGCGCCGGGACGCCACCATCGTTTATATCGGGCAGGGCATCGGCCCGCGCGGCGGAAATTTCCGCCAAACCAAGGGACTCTGGAAGGAATTCGGCGATCACCGTCTGCGCGACACCGGCATCATCGAACTGGGCGCCACCGGAGTAGCGATTGGCGCCGCCATGGCCGGCACGCGCACCGTCGTGGACGAGGTGTTTCTCGATTTCGCTCTCGAGGCCATCACCCAGATCATTCAGCAGGCTGCGAATATTTCCTACATGTCGAATGGCAAGATCAAAGCGCCTGTCGTGATTCGCGGAGCCATGGGCGCGGTGCGCAATGCCGGAGCTCACCATTCGCACACTTTTTATAACTGGTTCGCCAACACCCCGGGATTAAAGTGGCACTGACCGTCAACGCCTTACGACGTTAAAGGTCTTTTCAAGACAGCGCTGCGCGATCCCGGACCAGTCTCTTGATCGAGCATAAGTCGCTCTACAACACTCAAAGAGCGTCGTTCCCGAGGAGGAGTATCTCATTCCGTTCGGCGATGCTCGCATCGTACGCGAAGGCACGGATCTGACGATCGTTGCCATGTCCCGCATGGTGGATTTGGCCGCTAAAGCCTGCCGAAGCGCTCGCCCAGGAAGGCATCTCCGCCGAAGTGATCGATCCCCGCACCATCGTGCCGCTCGATCGCGCGAAGATCACCAACTCGATTAAGAAAACTGGAAGGCTCGTCGTCATTGACGAATCGCCGTCCTACTGCAGTTTTGCCGGCGAACTCCTGGCCATTGCGGTTGAGGATTGCTTCGAAGATTTGCGCACCACCCCGAAGCGAATTTGTTCCCTGCCGGTTCCCAATCCCTTCAGTCCGGTTCTGGAAAATCAGATGATACCCTCGGTCGAACGCATTGTCGGCGAAGTGCGGGCAATGATGAAGACAAGCATGAATGCGATTAGCTCAAGGAGATAGTCTTAAAGATGGCGTACAAGATTGTAATGCCGCAACTCGGCCTCACCATGGAAGAAGGGTCCGTAACAGGCTGGCTCAAGAAACCGGGAGAGTGGGTCGACAAAGGCGATCCCCTCTTCACCGTGGAGACCGATAAGATCGAAATGGAAGTGGAATCCATGGGCAAAGGCTATCTGAGCGCGATCCAGGTTGAAAACGGCCTGAAAGTTCCCGTCGGAACCCTGCTAGCAACCCTGAACGACTCTCCGGACGCTACCTAGAGGCCGCCGGGAAAACTCGATTGTTGCAATTTGCTTTTGTGTGACGGATTTTGGGTGGAGCAGCGCTTTTTAGCGCTGCGATAACTCAATTGTTAACACTGCGCTTCGGCCGCTGCGGGATGCCTCCTTCACGCCGAGCCAACAACAGATTTCTTCACCACCGCATCCTTGCGTGCCAGCACCTCGGGAGTTAGCTCAACCCCCAGTCCAGGCCCCGGCGGCAGCGGCAGATTTCCCTCCGCATCCGGAGTAAGTTTCCCTGTCACCAGGCCGTCATATTCGTCGTTATAGTGGCGTCGCACGCTCTCCATGATGTACAGGTTAGTCACATTCGCCGAGAGATGCGCCGTGGCATAGTGCAGAATCGGGCCGCCGCAGTTGTGCGGCGCAATCGGAAGATAGTAAGTCTCCGCCATGGTCGCAATCTTCTTACCCTCGGAGATGCCGCCGCACCATGAGAGGTCCGGCATAATGATGCTGGCGGCGCCGTTCTCCAGCAGTTCCCGGAACGCCCAGCGCGTCATCAATCGCTCGCTGATGCACAGTGGCAGGTTCGTCGAGCGCGCCAGCTCGGCATACGCCGCAAGGTTGTCCTGCGGCAGCATTTCCTCGAGCCACATCGGCTTATAGATCTCCAGCGCCGCGGCAATTTTCTTCGCGCTGGGCAGATTCCAAAACCCGTGGAACTCGATCGCCACCTCCATCGCGTCGCCCACCTCCTCGCGGATCAGCCGCAGCGGCTCAATCGCCACGCCGCAATTGCTCGGCGGAAATATGATTGCCGTCGAGTTTCCCGTGCCACCGGGTCAAACGGCCATATTTTCATGGCTCTGAATTTTGCCCGCGAGAAGTTCCTTGGCCAGGCGGCCAGACTCACAATTGAAGTCGATCTTGTCGTAGCACGTGTTGTAGATCCGAATCGACGGCCGCGAAGCCCCGCCCAGCAGCCGGTAGATGGGCTGCCCCGTCGCCTTCCCCAGCAAATCCCAGAGCGCGATGTCCACCGCGCTCAGGGCGCGCATCTCCGCTCCCGCCCATCCGCTGTAGGAAATATTCAGGAACATGTCCGCCCACAGCCGATCGATCGCCCCCGGATCTTTTCCCAGCAGCACCGGCGCCAGCCGCGTGTGCACCACCGCCGCTTCCGCTTCGGCGTTAGGATAGCTCTCGCCCAGACCGATCAGTCCCTCGTCCGTGTGGATGCGCACCCACAGATAATTGATGGCGCCGACGTGAACGTTAATTCCGCGATTCAGATAGATGGTTTCGACTGCCGTGATTTTCATGGAAGGGAAAGTGCGCAGTGACTCGAAATTATCTCCGAGCCCCGAGCTTACAGTCAACATTATTGTTGACAATCTTCGTCACCGGGCCGTAGAGTGTGCCCTGCCGTCCTCCGCTCCCGGGCGCGGCGCAAGCGGTGTATGGTAATAAAGGTTCTCCCAATCTACTTGCTGTAAGTTCTGCCACGGGTAATTTCCTATGCCTCAAGAACTCAGACTGCACGGACGCAAGGCCCTCGTCACCGGCTCCGATACCGGCATCGGTCATGAAGTCGGACTGGAATTTGCCCGCCAGGGCGCTGACGTCGTATTCCACTACGTGCAAAGCGATTCCGGAGTGCAAGCCTCCGTCGAGCAGGCCCAGGCCATGGGACGCAAATCGGCCGCCTTCCAGGCCGACTTCGACCACCTCCATGAAGTCACACGCCTCGCCGACCAGGCCAACGAGTTCCTCGGCGGCATCAATTGCCTGGTGAACAACGCCGGCGTCACCATGAACCGCCCCTTCCTCAAAGTCACCCCCGAACAATTCGACAAGCTCTTTAACATAAACTTTCGCGGCCAGTACTTTCTCACCCAACGCATCGTCGAAGGCATGCTCCAGCGCGGCGGCGGCGTCATCTGCAACATGTCCTCGATTCACGGACTGCAAGGCGTCCCCGAACATACCGCCTACGCCGCCACCAAGGGCGCGATCATCGCCTACACCCGTTCCCTCGCCATGGAGCTCGGCCACCGCGGCATTCGCGTCAACGCCATCGCGCCCGGCTGGGTCACCGTCGATAACTATTTCAAATGCATCCCCGGCTTCACCAAAGAAATTGCCGCCGAACGCGGTTATCAGGCCATCCCCATCGCGCGTTGCGGCGAGCCCTCCGACATCGCCAAACTGGCCGCCTTTTTATGTTCGGACGACGCTTCCTTCATCGTCGGCCAGGTCATCGTGGCCGACGGCGGAACCACCGCCCTCATGTCTCTCGTCTCGGATTTTCGCCAGGAATCCACCAACACTTTTGGCAGAGGTTATATCCCCGGCGTATAGGTGCCCCGAATGCTGCAACAACTCTTGGCGACGCTCAAAGCGGTGGGTAAGTCCGCCGAACTCCATCAGACGAACGATGGTACGCGCCTTCTCATCCTGCCCTATGGCGGCCGGATTCTCGGCGTTTTCTCGCCCCGCAGCGACGAAAATTTTCTCTGGACCAACTCCGTCCTCGACAGTCCCGCCGCGGCCCGCGCCTATTACGCCAGCGACGACTGGCAGAATTCCGGCGGCGACCGAACCTGGCTGGCGCCCGAGGTCGATTTCTTTTTCCCCAAATTTCCCAACATCGACATCGCCGGCTACTGGCAGCCCCGCAGCCTCGATCCCGGCAATTATCAGGTGGAGAAAACCGAACACGGCATCCGGCTCAGAAACCGTCTTCATATCGACGCCTTTCGATCCAAAAAACGGGTCGAGCTGGAGATTACAAAGTCCGTCGCCTCCGCTCCCAATCCCCTGCGTCACGAACCGGCCATCGACACCCGCGCCGTCGAGTACGCCGGCCACACCCTGCTTACCTCGCTCGCCATCGTCGATCAGCCCCCGGAAAAAGCTCCCCTCGTCGGCCTCTGGAGCTTGACCCAGATGCCCCATCAGGGAGAGCTCTTCATCCCCACTTACTCTCGCAGCCAGCCCCGTATCTACTTCGGCCTCGTCGATACTCCCGCCGACGAACTCGCCCTCAGCGACCGTCTGCTGCGCTTCAAAATGCGCGCCGCCGGCGAACACAAAATCGGATTGCATGCCACCGTCACCACCGGCCGCATGGGCTACCTTTATCCTGCCGGCGACAAATACGCGCTCCTCATCCGCAACTTTTCCGTCAATCCTTCGGGCGAATATGCCGACGTCCCATGGACTGAGCCCGACGATCGCGGCTACTCCGCCCAGGCCTGCAGCGTCAACAGCCGCTGGGGAATGTTCAGTGAGATGGAGTATCACGCTCCCGCCATCGGCGGCGACACCGGCCTCCGCCACATGGAAGACCGCTCCCAGCTCTGGGCCTACCGCGGATCTCGCGCCGATATCGTCAAAATCGCCCGCGCCCTCCTCTCGAACGAGATCCAATAACCCGCCCCCGGGGATGCCCGGGTTGCACATGCGACCGCTCGGAATGTATAGTTCCGAGCGGACTGCGAGTGGACTCACACCCCACTCTAATCCGCGCTCAAGAATTTAAGAAAAGAAGGAGCATGACATGGGATTCATCACCTGGATCATCGTAGGTCTGATTGCGGGCTGGCTGGCAGGCACCGTCATGAAAGGTGGCGGCTACGGCATTCTAGTCGACATCATTCTCGGAATTCTGGGCGGAGTAGTCGGCGGCTGGGTCTTCGGCCTCCTCGGAATCTGGCCCGGCGGCGGAGTCCTCGGCGCCATCATCGTAGCCTTCGTAGGTGCCGTAATTCTGGTTGGCATCACTCGACTGATAAAGCGGGCCTGATCTCTTTTTGATTTCCCATCCGGCCCAGGACGTGAACCGGCAGTTAACCGTATTTGAGGTCGGTGCTCTGTCCGACTTCGATAATGTAGCCGTCAGGATCGCGTATGTAGCATCGTATCTCGCCGTACTTGGGTATGGGCTCGGTGATGAACTCGGCCCCGCGACTTTTCCATAGTTTGTAGCACGCTTGAATATCCGCAACCCGGAAGTTCATAAAACTGTTGATGTGATTCGGGTCGGGTACGCTGAGCGTTACCGTCGGCTTATCCGGGGTAGGCCCGCCGCCAACGTTCAGGATCATCCATATATTCGCCAGCAGAAGGTACGCTGGCGCGTTGCCGTCACCCAGCGTCAGAATGCGCGCGCCGAAGACATTTTCATAGTAGCGAGCCGAGCGCTCAATGTCGGCGACGGTGAGAAATTGCGCGATGCTGATCCCCTCCCGCGGGGGCATCTCATAGCTCTCTTGGCCGATTTTAACTGCGTTCATCGATGTCTCGGTCATGGCTACTCCAATTTCGATAAAGTGTCCGCCGGATAGGATCCACGTTCGTTGCAGCCCTCACAACTGCTCTATCAGCGGCAGTTGATTCAGTCAGAAACGCGATAACCAGTCTATTGCGCAAAGGTATCGCGGACCAACAAAAAAAATAGGTGGGAAAACTGGGGAACGTTCTGGATCTCACGCCTTTTCCTCGATGATGACCGCTTCCCGTATCTTGACGGTCGCAAAGAGTCGCGGTTGCTGCAGCGCGGAGATCTCGGGCCGCCCGCCACCCGTCCCTTGCCTGCCAGCCAACCGATGATCAGGGGGCACCCTTCGTTCCGACAACCTGTGCGATATTGAACACTCTGCCTTTCAGATTGCGCCCTATGGTATTGCTTGAAGGGGACTTTCGTCCTCACCGGAGGAGTCGTCCGCCATGCCCACGGGACCATCTGCCAGCAATCACCCGCCCGAACCATCCCACCCGGACAGCCTGTCTCCCATCCGCACCAGGGTCCTTCTGGTCGATGACAACGCCGATGACATTCTGCTGACGCGAAAGTCGCTGGAGCGAAAAGGCTGCGATGTGGTCACCGCAACCAGCGTCACTGAGGCCTTGCGGCAGATTGGTGCGCAGTGCTTCGATGTGCTGATCACCGATCTCCATATGCCCGAACCCGGCGATGGATTTGCCGTCGTGACCGCGATGCGCCACATCCAGCCGAACGTATTGAATCTGGTGGTGAGCGGCTATCCCGACTTGCAAAAATCGCTCTCCGCCATCGCCATGCAGGCCGATGAAGTTCTGGTCAAGCCCTTCGATGCCGAGCAACTTGCCGGCCTGCTGGCCAAAAGGCTGCCGACCTCCAAGCCGTTGCCCAAGCCCGGAAAAGAAAGTGTCGCCGCCATTCTCGATCGCGACCTCGCCCTCCTCATGCAGCGCTGGCTATCCAGAGTAGAGACGGTGGCAGAATTGACCGCCATCCCACTGAGCGCGAAAGATCGCTCCGCCTATCTCCCGGAGATGATCAAGAGCATTAACTCGCGGCTGCGCGCCGTTCGCGATATCGAGGTGATCGACACGCCCTGCGAAGCTGCCGCCAACCACGGCAGGCTCCGCTGTCGTCAGGGTTACACCGCCCCCCTGATCGTGCAGGAGTCGCGCATCCTCCAGGTAAGCATCTTCGAGACCATCGAACGCAACCTGGCTACCGTAAATTTCACGTCGGTCTTGCCCGACATCATGATCATTGCCGACGAAGTGGACTCCCAGTTGAAGCAAACCATCGCCAGCTTTCTGGCCGTCAAAGAACAGTCCGGCTTGGCCGCGAAGGCATGATCCCGGAGCGCTGCCCAACTTCTCCAGCCCCCTCCCGATGATCCCCATTTCAAATCACAAATAATCACAAATCCAAAGAAAAAGGGCCGCCCGAAGGCGGCCCGCAGCCAGAAACGCTGCTGACTCAGAACACATCTCGCACCACTCGATTAATCAACCCAATCGAGCTATTCGCCGCCTCTCCCACCGCATAAGTCAGCGTTACGGATTGATTGTTCAGCGCAATCTGTTCCGACGCCAACACCGTCGTATTCCCTGCGGCATAGACCTGTATCAGATACACGCCCGACGCCACCGTCACATGCCCTTCGGCCCCCGCATTCGCTTTGACGCTGAGGACGGGCGGATCCTTGACCCCCACTTTAGTCAGCGTAGCTTCCAGCCCGGGAGAATCAGCGGCATCGGCGAACACAAACCGCGCCTCGCCCGCCGCCACTGAAGAGAAGTCGTCAGAGAATTGCAGAACACTAGGTTGGCCGGCACTGTTGAGCGCCGCTACCGCCGACACGCTCGCCCCGCCCGCCAGCGCGACCTGCGCCGTAACCGCCGGAGGATTGGTGCAGGCCGCCAGCGAATTAGCCTCGCTGACCTGCACCTCATAGGTTCCCGGCGTAAAACTGAGCGGCCCACTCGTGTTGTCGAACGTGAGTCCCCGCACCAGGCAATCGCCATTAATCGAAATGTCGACGGGAAACCCAGGGTTGAAGCTCGCCCCGATGTCCCGTCCCGGGACGCCATGCACAATATAAAGATAAGCATTATCCGCCGCGAAGCTGGAAACGGCGAGAGCAAGCCATACGGCAGCAAGTTGCAAAATGACACTCGTGCGAAGGTTCATAGGTCTCCTTAAAGGTGATCGAAGGTTCAGTTCCGATTTCGAGTTCTGATTTTGATGGATGGATAAGTCGCGCGCGGACCAGCACTACGGATGCCCGATCGGCGCGCCGTTCACTGCTGCGACCCGGAAGGGGTCGAGCTTCGTTTGGACAAAACCCGTTCCGTCACTGAAAGTTTCGCGCAATAGAAACAAATCAGACGGTTCTCTAAGGCGGGAGACTGGCCCAGCCTAAATCCAACTCCCCTCTCCATTCCCGAGGGTGCAACCGTTGAAGCCCGTGTGGGGCGGACACTCTTGTATGCCGCTTTTGACCTTGGGGTTGACTTTGATTTGTTCGGGCGGGTAGCCAAGCTTCTCCAGCGCAGGAGTCATACTGCCGCGCATTCCTCGTCTGATACCAAAGAAACCGGGGGTGCCTCCCTTCTCGCGGCGGGTGCCCCATCCTTCGCGCGTTTTGTGCGCGAAGGGTGGGCGGCACAACGCTCGCACTCCGACCTTCTCTTCCAACTCGAGCGCAGCCTCTAACACTCCCCACTCTAAATTTCGCAAAGGACGCGAAATTAAGAATGGGCCGCCCGACCGAACGGATAAACTACCGGGTCGGTTCACTTGCACAGTTTAACTTACACCTTCCCTACCCATGCTGGCGGCCGCGATCACTCTTTGCGTTCCTTCGCCGTATCTGGTAATTGCTCCCATCGAAAATCAGCGTAGCTGTAGGGTTGATTACCAATCCTGGTTGGCGAAACAGCGAGGGTGAATCGTACACGTAAGTACCAGTTGGGACTAACGTGGTTCGAGGGCACGCTGAAGAGAACACTTTCACCAGGTCCGACCGTTGTGGTTGAGCTAACCTCACCAGAGTAGCCCCCGGGATGGTTCATGACCTGTATCGATGGTTCTTGGCGCGTTTCATTCGATGGAGCCTCTCTTTGGGGACCCGGGATACCCCGGACGACACCCGCCTCGTACGGCACTACGTCGTGGAACACGCCGACACCGGCATCACCGGTTCCCGGTTCAAATGTCGCTATGACTAAAGGAACCCGACAGTTATTCACAAACCTCAGCCACAAACCCTGTTCAGTCTCACCTTTTCCCAGAGGCTTCCTTTTCCCAACGTGATCGAAAGTGATATAGGCATATGGTTTTGACTCATTTAGCACAAAGGACCGACTCTCTGCGTTTTGCGCATTTGCCGCAGCCACGATACTACCCAGTACGATCAACCAGAAAAGACGCATCTAGTGGCCTCCGGCTGTGTTGCGTTCAAAAGCTCTAACCTGCGAGTTGGGGTACTCGTACCGGACGATGTTCTGGATTGCAGCCGGGTGCCCCACTCCCCGGCGGTGAGTATAACGCCGATCGCTGAAGTGTTGACCAGGGCGGGTGGCCAACTTCTCCAACGGAGCATTTATCTCGGGCCGTCACCAAAACAACGGCGGGTGCGACCCCGCCGACACCAGGACGGGTGGCGCAGCTTTCGATGGCGCCAAGTACAGCGCGGATGCGAAGGGTGGGCGGTACACCGCTCGCACTCCGACCTTCGCTTTCGCGACCGCAAAGAGGAAGTCGCATTTCGCAAGCATCCTCGCGATTGTACGAGTTTGCGGTTGCAAGTCGACGAATGCTCGTAGTAGAACACCCCTGCTAGCGATACGACGACAACACCCATCACCCACATCCAAGTCCTGAGCGATTCTTGCCACAGGTGGGTGTCCCTCCTTATCCTTCGATTACAAGCCTCCGCTTACTTGGGTCGCCCACACCGGGAGATTAATGTCCATTTTTCCTCCCCGTTCCACAAGAACCTGCTTCCCTTAACAGCTTTTGCACAACCCTCGCCGATTTTTCCGTTGCCTTAATTTCACCCCTCCCGCACAGTGCTTGCAGTCAAAGCGTGAGATGTTCTGAATTTGGTTCCGACAAAGTTTCAGCGGCGCCGGTGATGTTTGCGAAAGCGGATCTCATCGGGGGAATTTCGACGCATGTCCAGTGCGCTCGTGCCCGGGCTTAACGGCCTCCTCAGAAACCCTCCTCCAGGAGGATGGAAAGCGCTGATTCATAACTCCGAAGCGCAAGCTTCGGTTGGGCATCGCGGCACCGCCGCTCCTCGGAGCGCGGTCCCGGTGTTCTCCCGCTCAAGGCGGGAGACGGCCATTCAGATTCGTCCACGATAACAAAGCGGCTTGGGTGGCTGGCCCGGGCCGCTTTTGTTTTTCTCGACGTCGAGCGGCGCCCCCGCATTCCCGTTAAAATCTCTAGCCAGCCCTCCATGGAAACCACCCGCATCGCCTCTCTCCTCGCGCCCTTCCTCGAATCCCCACTCACCGAATCCCAACTGCGTCAAATATCGATATACATCGATCTATTGCTCCGTTGGAACGCGCGCATGAACCTCACCGCCATCCGCCGCGAAGAGGACATCGTCACCCGCCATTTCGGCGAATCCTTATTTATGGCCCGCCACCTGTTTCCCCGCCAGACAAGTCCCGCGGACCCTCCGCCCCATGTTCTCGATATCGGTTCCGGCGCGGGATTCCCCGGGCTCCCCCTCAAACTCTGGTCCCCGGAGATTCACCTGACCCTGCTCGAAGCCAATCACAAGAAGGCCACTTTTCTCCGCGAGGTGGTCCGGGCACTTACATTGACGGACGTAAATATAATCGCTGAGCGCGCCGAGGCGCTCGCCGCCCGCCCCGGATTCCCCCGAGCCGACCTCGTTACCCTGAGAGCCGTGGAGCAGTTCACCACCATCCTCCCCCAAGCCCGGGCCTTTCTACTCCCCCAGGGACGAATGGCCCTGCTAATCACCGAGTCCCAACTTCGGCACCTCCCCCCGCTGAACTGGACCGCCCCTATACATGTCCCTGAGTCACAAGAAAAGATACTAACCATTGGCCAAGTGGTAGATTAGGCCCATGAAAAAGCCACACGACGGCAGAAATCACACTATAAAATCTAAAAGTGGTAATTCGAAAAAGTGTTTCACGTGAAACATAACGCGATTTTGTAAGAATCATCAAAGTGTTTCACGTGAAACACTATTGCGAAGTGTTCCACGTGAAACACTTGCACCGAAACCTGGCATTGCTTTCGGGCCCCAATTTCGCCTATCCTGCGGGCAGCCAAAACAAACTATGGGACGCGTGATCGCGGTTGCCAACCAGAAGGGTGGCGTCGGCAAGACTACGACTGCCATCAACCTTGCCGCTTCGCTCGCCGCCGCCGAGGTCAACACCCTCCTCGTGGACTGCGATCCCCAGTCGAACTCCACGAGCGGGCTGGGTTTCGGCAAGAACCCGGAGCGGATCAGCATTTACGATGTCCTGATGGGAGCCGCCTCAGCCGAGGAGGCGTTACAGCTCACTGCCTTGGAGCAGCTATGGCTGATCCCTTCCCATAAAAACCTGATCGGCGCCAACCTCGAACTGGTGTCCGCGGAGCGGCGCGAGTACCGGCTGCGCGATGCATTATCCGGGTTGCTGGAGCGCTTTCAGTTCATCGTCCTGGACTGTCCGCCGGCCCTCGACCTCCTCAACCTGAACGCACTGGTGGCGGCCGACGGAGTTCTGATTCCGATGCAGGCGGAGTACTTTGCCCTGGAGGGAGTGTCAGAGCTGCTGGACACAATCGAGCGAATACGGGCGGAGTTGAATCCGGCGCTGGCGGTGGAGGGGGTGGTGCTGACCATGTTCGACGAGCGCACCAACCTGGCGCAACAGGTGGCGGAGGAGTTGAAGAAATATTTTGGGGACAGGCTGTGCGCGACCACAATACCGCGGAACATTCGGCTGGCGGAGGCTCCCAGTCATGGGCAGCCGGCGCTGTTATATGACGTCCGCTCGCGGGGAGCGGAAAGCTACATTCGGCTGGCCAAGGAGATTCTGGACCGGCGGGCGGGGGCGCGCCAGGGTCCGGGCGAAGCGGCCTAGATGTTTCGCAGGATTTAGATTTACGGATGTGAATATTTATGTCAGTCGATATAAGTAACGTTGCGCGAATCCATCGGCAGCGCAGGGTTGGTGTTTGATTGAGGAGGGTGGAATGACGAATACGAATTTGGCGGCGGAGAAGGCGCCCGAGAAGCTGGCGGAGAAGCGGCGGGCTTTGGGACGGGGGCTGGAGTCCCTGTTGCCGGGGCCGCGCCCGGTGGCTCCGACGGTGGCGCACAGCGATCGGGCGGCGGGCGACGCGCCGGCGGCGGGAACTCCATCGGCTACGGGTGCGATGTTGCCGGAGTTGCAGGCTGCCGGGGAGGATGGGCCGTTGGTGGAGTTGGCGCTGGATGAGATTGAAGACAATCCTTACCAGACGCGAACCCATTTCGATCCCCAGGCGATGGCGGAGCTGGCGGCCTCGATTGAGGCGCAGGGGGTGATGCAGCCGATAGTGGTACGGCGTACGCTGGTCACGAAGGCGCCATCGCCCGAGGGCACGGGACCGGAGGTTGGGGAGAGCGTCGAACAAGAGCGGTACGTGCTGGTACTGGGGGAGCGGCGGTTCCGCGCGTCGCGGATGGCTGGGAAGACGACGATTCCAGCGATCGTGGTGCGGGTGTCGGACCAGCGGGCGGCGGAGATGACGCTGGTGGAGAATCTGCAGCGGCAGGATCTGAATTGCATGGAAATGGCGGACGCGTTCTCCAAGCTGAGCACCAGGTTCAAGATGACGCAGGAGGATATTGGCAGGCGGGCGGGGGTGTCGCGGGAGCAGGTCTCGAATTACATGCGGCTTTTGTTGTTGCCGGAGGGGGTGATCGGGGCGCTGCAAACGGGCAAGTTAACGTACAGCCACGCGCGGACCTTGTTGCACTTGCGGGATAAAGTCCAGATGTGGAAAGTGGCGCAGCGGGCGATGGCGGAAAAGATGTCCGTGGCGAAACTGGAAGACCTGGTGTTGGGGGTGGGTGGAGAGCACGAGAGTGGCGAAGCCAGACTGGGCGGCGTGGCGCGGTGGACGGATCCGAACGTGAAGGCGGCGCAGAGGTCGCTGGAAGAGGCGTTGGGGATGAGGGTGCGGATTCGGGATCGCAACGGGAGGGGGAAAGTGGTGATCGAGTACACGACTCTGGAGGATTTTGACCGGGTGGTTAGCATGCTGAAGGGGGATTGAAGTCGCGGGTTTCCGGGAGGGTGACGGGGTTGCTGAATTCTGACTTTGACCGACCTTGAGATCGAAGGGATGGAACCTCCGATGGGGGCGATGTGGCCTCGGAGGGACTTGTCCCCTTTAACTCCGTGTCTCACTTCAAGGTTCACCTCAGTCGGTGTGCGAGCGGAGTTGCTCCCCACCCTTCGCGCAAAAGACGCGCGAAGGATGGGGCATCCGCACTGTGGTTGGCGCTAGCGAAAAGCTGCGCCACCCGTCCAATGAAGCTTGACGCCTTGCGCCGAACCTGCGCCCTGCTTACACTCTTAGGGCAAGAGGCAGGACCGACAGCTATGTACATTCGCCAATTCACAGTCAAGAATTACCTCGTACATAAATCCACCATGCTCAACCTATCTCCGATAACCGTATTCGTCGGCCCGAACGGTGGCGGGAAATCGTCTTTTTTCGACGCAATCCTGAACTTCTCGATGGTCGCCCGTGGGAACATCCGCCGGGTGCCCCACACATCGCGCACTTTGCGATGTGTGGGTTTCGCCGCCAACGGAGTGCGTCGAGATCACAGTCAACCTCCGCGGGAGTTCCGAGTATTTCTGATGGAACTCTCATCCTAACCCGAAGAGTCTTGCCTCACGCAGCACCCACTCATTCGCAAAAACGCGAATGAGTGGGGCACCCTCAGTTACCTGGGCCACCCGGCCACGCAAAGCAGCAGTTGCCCAACCGGCTCGACGGGGACGCTCTACTGGCGGTACACCGGAGGCGAAACCATTGCCGAGACCAGCCTCACCGGCACAAGTCTCGAAGAGTATGTTTTCTTTGGCGGAAAGCGGGTGGCGCGGCGGGATGTTTCCGGCAACACGGTGCATTATTACTTCCCCGACCATCTGGGATCGGCGAGCGCCGTGACCAATGCCACGGGATCGTCGTTAGACGAAAGTCTCGACTACTATCCGTATGGGGGCATCGCGCCGACCAGCACCGATAGCGTGCCCCAGGGCTACAAGTTCACCGGCAAAGAACGCGATGCGGAATCAGGCCTCGATGAGTTCGGCGCGAGATACTACGCCAGCAGCTTCGGAAGATTCATGACACCGGACTGGGCCGCCCGCGCCACCGCCGTTCCTTATGCCGTATTTGGAGACCCGCAGTCGTTGAACCTTTACGGTTATGTGCGCAATGACCCCGTGAGCCAAGTCGATCCGGATGGACACCTGATGGTGGGTCTCGGAGATTTCGCACTCTTCGGGCAGCTTCAAATTCCATGCGGTTCTGCTAAGGCGTGCTCCGACAAGCAGATGAAGCTATCCGGAGATCGGTCGGCGCAAAATAATAGCAACCAGTTCACGGTGACGGTGAACAATCGGCCTGCTGATATTCCCGGTGGGAAAACGCTCGACAAGATGGGAATAGATCATCAGTGGATCACTACAAGTGATGGTGCTTCAGCGGGCTTGGGAACTGCGAAAGGCGTGCCCAAAGGGTCTCCCGACCTACCATTCACTCCGACAGAGGTTGTTGACCACCATGGCGAGACTGCTGTCTCAACAACAACCTATACGAATGTCGATAAAGCAGCCATAAACAGCTTCCTGAAAATCGGTACGCCTCAGGGTCCTTGGGTACCGGGAGTCAACGATTGCAACACTTTCGTCCAAAATGCAATCAGCGCCTCTACTCCTCATGACATATACAGTCCAAGCGTGATCACCAAAGCAGGAGTGACTCAGGGCCAGCTTCTGTACCACAGCGCTGTTGTGTATGCGGACGGCACGGTTCACTCCCCCGGAGGTCCATGATGTCCCACGACGGTACGGCGGTAGCACGGGCCACAGGGAGGTGATTTGATGAGCCCTAGAATGAAGCTCATGAGCGCAGGTATGGCGTTATTCGTCTTGACTATGGCTGGACTCACCACCCTTTATCAGGTGTTGTTCGATGTTTGGATGACGGCTTACCCGTTCGCCAACACAAACGAATGGCGCACACGACTGTATGTACGTGTGGCGACCTTCGTTTTGATCGGCGTCTTTTGGAGCGCCTTAGTCGCATGGATGGTTCGACAAAGACGCAGAGGGTAAAGCTTGTTCTTTTGCCGGGGATGGATGGAACGGGTGATCTGTTCTCGAAGTTTGCCGCCGCGCTCGCCGGGGAGTTCGAGATAGCCACGGTGCGGTACCCAACCGAAGAAAGTCTCTCCTACTCCGAGTTGGAAGACTTCGTGCGAGTGGCCTGTCCGACTTCTGGGCCGTTCGTGCTTCTGGCTGAGTCCTATTCGACGCCGCTTGCGATCAAGTACGCGGCGTCGAATCCTGAGAACCTTGAGGGGGTGGTCCTCTGTGCTGGGTTCGCAACCAGCCCGATGCGGGGCTGGCGGCGTTTCCTTGGCTGGCTCCTCGCGCCGGTCATGTTCCGAATCCCGCTGCCAGACCTTGTCGTCAAGCTCTGGCTTGCCGGGCCGGAAGCGTCTTCTCCCTTGATTCGGTCGGTACGGTCTGCGGTCTCTTCTGTTAGGCCGAAGGCCGGGTGCCCCACACATCGCGCACTTTGCGATGTGTGGGTTTCGCCGCCAACGGAGTGCGTCGAGATCACAGTCAACCTCCGCGGGAGTTCCGAGTATTTCTGATGGAACTCTCATCCTAACCCGAAGAGTCTTGCCTCACGCAGCACCCACTCATTCGCAAAGAACGCGAATGAGTGGGGCACCCTCAGTTACTTGGGCCACCCGCCTGCGATAAATCCAACGATAATTGCTAGATTGATGAGCTCTTGTTTTCCATCGCGCCCCTTAGCGATTGCGTAAATTGCCATGACGAGAAATAGCAAGAGGTAAAAACCGGCCAATGGGTTTGAATTCGCCGCGCAGAACCTCACCCAACGTGACCTGATTCCTCAATTTGGTTCTGAGAGTAGAACTGTACTCATTTTGTTCCAAATCTCCTGTCCCAGTTATGTCGGATGTTAAAGATCACGTATCCATCGACCGGATCGGCATCCTTGACATGCCGCGCACTTCCGCAAAATTGATCCGTGCATTATTTCATGGAGAAAACTAGTTTACCAACTAGTTGGTTTAAGCAGCACTAGGCTGGTCGGGCGCTAGAAACTGCAGATCCCTCGCTCCGCTCGGGATGACAAATCGAGAGAGTTTTCGCTTGGGGATCACTTAGGCGCGTTTCGCACGGCGCTTGCGAGGTTTAGTTGCGCTTCGGGCGAAGCCGCAGGACTCGCGGACGCGGAGTTCGGGTGGGAGCTTCTTGACTACGGCGGGGCTGTGGTCGCCGGCGATGCGCCTGATCAGCAGTTCGGCGGCTTCGGTTCCGAGTTGGTGTTTGGGCAATTCGACGGTGGTGAGGCGCGGACGAAAGACTCCCAGCCAGGGATAGTCGTCGAAGCTCACGAGGCCGTAATCTTCGGGACAACTAAGTCCCATCTCCTCGGCCGCTTTTAACAGGCCGATGGTCATGAGGTGGTTGGCGACGTAGATGCCATCGGGACGGTGCGAGAGCAGGGCGTGTCCGGCGCGAAATCCCGATTCGATGCGGTAATCGCCTTCAATAATCAACTCCTCTTTATAGGGGAGACCGCGCGCCTTGAGGGCGTCGCGAAAACCCTCCCAGCGGGCGATGGCGTTGCTGACTTTAAGCGGGCCGCCGATGAGACCGATGCGGCGGCGGCCGGAACGCGCCAGATGGGAGACGGCGTCGTAGGCTCCCTGATAGTCGTCGGTGATGACGGCGTCTTTGGTGAGCCGGGGATAAGTCCGCATGACGAGGACGAAGGGAATATTGACTTCGCGGATCATCTGCATGAGGGAGGGGCGGAAATCTTCGGCGGCCTTGGTCAGCAGGATGCCATCGACACGCTTGGAGAGCAGCAGTTCGACGGAGGCTTCTTCTTTGGCGAGGCTGTCATCGCTGTTGCAGAGCAGGAGGTTGTAGCCGTGCTTCTGGGCGGCGTCTTCCGCGCCGCGGACAACCATGGGGAAAAATGGATTGGCGATGTCGGGCACGATCATGCCGATGGTGTGGGTGCGCTGTTTGGCGAGGCTGCGGGCGATGAGGTTGGGCCGGTAGTTGAGCTTGCGGATGGCCGACTCCACACGCTCGCGCAGCTTTTTGCCGACGTGTTTTTTGCCGTTGATGACGGCGGAAACGGTGAAGACGGAGACCTGCGATTCGCGGGCGACATCGTAGATGCTGGCGGATTTCTGGCCGGGCTTGCGTTCGGGTTTACTTGCGGCAGCCATAGGTATTCGCGGGCTGTTCAAGAGCCGCCTGCATAGTTTATGACAACCGAGCGGGTGCTTCGGGCCGCGCGGTAGATGGCGTCGATGATGATCATGTCGCGGTGTCCCTGGCGGCCATCGGACGCAAGAGGGGCTCCGGTCTGGATGGAGCGGGCGAGGGCGTCGATCTCGGGGGCGAATTCGTCGCTTACCCTGAAACTGCGCCGGATTTGGCGCTGGCCGATTTTGGCGCGCAGGTGGCGCTCCTCATCGAAGGGAAAGGCGGGCGACAACCAGGCCCAACCCTTACTTCCTTGTACGTACATAAATGAGGATGGAGCGGCGCTGTAGGACGAAGCGCCCTGGAGGACGAGTCCGCTGGGAAAACGCAATCGGAAGGAAATGCCCTCTTCTACTTGACGAAAGCGGGAGGGATCGTGCACCCAGGATTGCGCCGCTGCCTCGATTGGATCCTCGTCCACCAGCCAGCGGGACGTGTTGACGCAGTACACGCCGAGGTCCATCAGGGGTCCGCCGCCGGCCATTTTCGCGTCCAGGAGCCAGGCAACGGAGACGCCCGCGGTGTGCAGTTCGCTGAAAGCGGTGTGGATGACGTCGATGCGGCCGAGCTGGCCGCTGTGAATCAGGTTTTTTAAATAGAGCGTGCTGGGCTCGTAGAACTTTCGGTAGGCGGTCATGAGGAGCACGCGATGTTCGTCACAAGCAGAGACCATGGCGGCCGATTGCTCGACGGTGGCGGCCAATGGCTTTTCACAGAGTACATGTTTGCCGGCCCGGGCGGCTTGCAGAGTGAGTTGTTCGTGCTCACCCTGGGGCGTGGCGATGTAGACGGCATGGATTTCCGGATTGGCGAGGCACTGGTCGAAATCGCCGCTGTCGTATTGCCAGGGCGCCTTAAACTTCTTCGCGAGGCGGGAGGTGGTCCGGGCATCGCGGCCGACCAGCGCCACCAGTTTTGCTCGGCGGCAATTCCGGAAGGCAGGCAAGACTGAGCTTTGGGCGATGCTGCCGAGTCCGATGACGGCGAAGCCGACTTTGTTATTCGCGGGCTTTGCGTTTTTGGCGCGCGATTGCTTATTCATGACGAGTGTTCTGTTGCGCTTTAGCTCTCACGGTCGGCGCGCCCGAGTTTCTGATTGCGGATGGCTTTGTGGTCGAGGCCGCGCAGTTCCTCGATATTCGCGAGGACCTTCTGGATGGCGTCGGCGATAGCGTCCACGTCTTCGACGGGGCCGAGAAAATGCTGGTGGGGAAACCAGATCGCCTCGTGATAGGCCGCCTTATCCGCTTCGGGGCAGGAGTAGGCGTGGCGCAGGTCAAGCGCCTTTTCGCGACCCCAACTCAAGGCGGGGAAATCGGACGCATCGACGGGAAAGAGCGAGCTCTTGTAGACGGGCTCGTAGAACAGACCGTCGCAGGGCACGCCCTCCAGTTGCAGCGCGGCCACGAAGGCGGCGCGGGGAATGTCTTTGGCTTTGCCGGCAAAATACTTGACGACATAGCCATAGGGCGCCAGTCGCGTGATGCGCGGATCGGGCTTAAGGAGTCCGATGGCGCCGGTTTTTTGCAGGCGGGTTTCGAAATGCTTCATGTTCTTTTCGCGGATCGCGGCCTGTTGCGGCAAGCGCTCCAATTGTGGTCCGAGGACCGCGGCCTGAAACTCGCCCAGGCGGTAATTGAATCCGATGATGCGATGGTGATATTGGTCGGTCAGGCTGGCACGTCCGGCGTTGATGTAACTCTGCACTAACTCCATGTACTCCAGGTTGTTGGTAATCACCGCGCCACCTTCGCCTGAAGTAATGAGCTTGCTCGACTGAAAACTGAACGCGCCGAGGTCGCCCATGGAGCCCGCGCCTTTGCCCTTCCACATGCCGCCGTGTGCGTGGGCGCAGTCTTCGATGACCTTTAAATTATGCTTCGCGGCGATTTTGAGGATTTCATCCATGTCCGCGAAGCGCATGCCCAGGTGAACCGGCAGGATCGCCCTGGTTTTCGGGGTGATGGCTGCTTCAATGAGCCGCGCGTCCAGGCAATAGGTATCGGGATCGACGTCCACGAATACGGGCACGGCGTTCACCAGCAACACGGGGCCCACCGTGCCCTCCCAGGTGTAGGCGGGCACGATTACTTCGTCGCCGGGGCGGATGCCGATGGCCTTCAGCGACGCCTGGATGGCGACGGTCCCGGTGTTGACGCACTGCGCGTACTTCGCGGTGTGGACCTCGGCAAACTTCTTCGCAAATTGCGCGGCATGTTTGCCGGGAAAGGGCTGGCCTCCCCATTTTGTGCTGGTGAGGACGTCCTGGAGCGCGGCCGCCTCGTCCGCGGTCGAGAGGGGCCAGGCGGTGAAGGGCCGGGTGCGCAGAGGTTGACCACCGGTAATCGCAAGTTGTCCCACTTAGAAACCTCCTATGCGTGTTGTTTGACGCCGCGTTATCAACAATGCACTTATCGCAGCGCTGAAGCGCTGCGCCACCCACAATCACGTGCAAAAACCAGGTCACGGAGTAAGTTGTTCAGCTTGCTTAACTTTTGTCGGGGTCGGGTATTAGAACATCGCGGACTACCCCATTTAAGTCGTAACAGGCCGCGATGAATTGCCGGAGTGTGCGCCTTGTCGGACCGAAACTATCGAATTCCGCAACCGT
The DNA here is from genome assembly GCA_963746205.1 of uncultured Acidobacteriaceae bacterium. GTDB lineage: Bacteria > Acidobacteriota > Terriglobia > Terriglobales > Acidobacteriaceae > Acidiflorens. Next base: position 44,819 of record CAVVAP010000023.1, read on the forward strand.
CAGGCCGTCGGGCGTGCTCGCCCGGCGAAAGTCGGGAAACTTGCTGGATAACTCGTGCTCGATCTCTTCCCGCACAGGGTCATCAATGCGCGGCCGGACTTCGATGTCGCTGGCGTTGAATCGCACTTGCCAGGCATAAGGTGGAGAGATAACGAGGTCTCCGCCAATCAGTTGGCTCCAATGCATGTGGTTGCGGAAGGCCGCCGAGAGTAATCGGGTACGGTAGCCGCGCTCCATGAAGACGCGATAGGCCTGCTTCACCACTGCAACTCCGGCCCACTCCAGGTAACCGGGGTCGATGGAGATATTGTTCTTCTCCATTAAGACTTTGAGCCAGTCATCGAGCCTGCCGACCATGATGGTGCAGACCGGCCCCATGTGACTGGTGGCCTTGCCCTCGGCCTCGCGGCGCTGCAAGCCGCGCTCGACTGCTTCGGCGACCGCGATGGCCTGGGGCAGAGTGAAGCTGACGGTGGCATTGATGGTTACACCGCGATAAGTCGCCTCTTCTATGGCGGGTATTCCGGCGGCGGTCGCCGGGATCTTGACGATCATATTTTCGGCCAGTTGGCTCAACTCGACCGCCTGTTCAACCATGGCTTTGCTATCGCGGAACAAGCGAGGGTCGGTCTGGATGGACAGCCTGCCGTTCCTGCCTCCCTCCGCCTGAAAAATCGGTTGCAGCACGCGCGCGGCCTGCACGGAAATTTCGCGCACCAAGCGCCAGGCAATGTATTCCTCGGTGGCGGTGGGGAATTCCTGGATGAGGGCCTCGATGCGGCCTCGCCATGATGCCAACTCCTGCCTGAGCACGCCGAGCACGATCACGGGATTGCAGGTGGCTCCGACCGCGCCGTGTTCGATGGAATATTGCAGCTCGCGCACGGACGCGGAGTCATTCCACAGGCGGGTGCGAGTGGTCTGCGTCATCTTATGGAGCGGGCTCTTATAAGTCGGGACTGACGACGTGGTCATGTTACTCGTCCTTCATGATTTGCCGTGGTCAAGGGTCTCAGACGGATCCGAGGCGACCGGGATCGGGGTGCCCTGTTTATGGGACTCTTCCGCGGCCACGGCGATGGCCAAAGCCCGCAGTCCGTCTTCGCCGGAGACGCGGGGTTCGCGGTCGTGCAAAATGTTGTGGGTGAAGTCGATTACCTCGGCGAGATAGGCATCGGCAAAGCGCGTGAGGAAATGGTCGGCGAGAATATGCTCGCCGCCGCGCGCGCTCAGGAACACGGCGGGGGTGCGATCAACACTTCCCACCAGAATCGTGCCTTTCGTGCCCACGATTTCGGTGCGCACGTCATAGCCGTAAACGGCCTGGGCGTAGGATTCGACATTTCCAATCGCTCCCTGGCGGTATCGCAGATTGACCAGGCTGGCCACGACGTCGCCGTACTTCGCCACTTCCGGACGCACGGTGCTGGTGGTATAGGCCTGGACCTCGGTGACTTCATCGGCCATCAGCCAGCGCGCCAGGTCGAAATCGTGGATGGTGTTGGTGTAAAAAATCATGCCGTTGACGTTCGATTCGTAGGCGGCGAGTGGCGGCTGGTCTTTATCGCGGCCCACCGATTTGAACACGACCGGCGTGCCGATCTCACCCGCCTCAATTCGTTCCTTGGCGCGGGCGTAGGCGGGATCGTAGCGGCGCATGAATCCGACTTGCAGGCGCACGCCGGCTTTTTTTACGGCAGCCAGCGCTTCCTCCGCGTCCGCGAGGCTCAAGGCGAGCGGCTTTTCGCAGAGAATGTGCTTGCCCGCAGCCGCCGCCTGCGAGACGGCGCGGGCATGAAACTTGTCCGGAGTCGCAATGAGGACCGCATCGAGCTCGGCGGCTTCGGTCTGCAGCATGGCTTCCAGGCTGGTGTAGGAATGGTCGATCTCCAACTCGGCGGCGGTCTGGCGGGCGCGCCCTTCGGCGACATCGGCCACAGCGACAAGGCGCGCCTCGGGCACGTTGCGGCGAAGATTTTCCGCGTGGCGTTTGCCCATTTCTCCGATACCCAGCACGCCGATTCCTAGCTTTCGCATTTTGGTTCGCACTTCCTTTGTACGCGATTAACGCGCCCCCGCCGGCAGTTCCAACTCCTTGACCACCTTGCGCAGATATTTCAAACTTGCGGCGATGCTCTCGGCGGGCGGAATGGGAGTGGCGCCGAACTTCACGTCCTGCTCGACCACGGACCAGCCAGAGTAGCCGTTTTTGACCAAGGTGCGAAAAAAAGCGGGGAAGTCGATATTGCCCTGGCCAATCACGGTAAAAACTTTGTGCTCGATGGCTTCTTCAAAGGTCCATTTGTGGCGGCGGGCCTCTTCGAGAACCTTGACGTCGCAATCCTTAATATGCACGAAGCGCAGCTTGTTCTTGTATTTCTCCGCTTCGGTCACGGAGTCGCCGTGCCCATAGACACAATGGCCGGTATCGAGGCAGAGGCCGACGTTGGTGTGCGAAGTGACGTCAAAGAAAGTCTCGCATTCTTCCGGGGTCTCGACATAGGTGGCGACGTGGGGATGGAAGACGAGGTCGAGGCCAAACTCGTTCGCGACTTTCTCCGCATCGGCCACGATGCTGCCCATGTGCTTCCATTGTTCGGCGGTCAAGGTGGGACAATCCTTGTCGTAGGCGCGGCCGGAAAAGGCGTTGCGTTCGTTCGACTGATCGTCGGCGACCACGAGGAAAGGCGCCTTCAAGGTTGCGAGCAAGCCGCCAACCTTGCGGATGCGCTCCATCACGGCCTTGCTGGCGCCGGGGTCGGTCATCTTCACGGGCACGAACGAAGCGAGAAGCTTGAGTTTTCTTTTTTCGAGCTGCGGTTTAAGAACGGCGGCGTCGGTGGGAAAAAATCCGTAAGGACCGAGTTCCGACCCGGTGTATCCGGCTTCCACCATCTCATCGAGCATGGTCTCGTAGGATTGTTGCCAGGAAGGGCCGGGGTAATCCAGGACTCCCCAGCTATCGGGCGCGGAAGCAAATTGAAATCGCGGATTTTCGCTCATTGTAAGGGCCTCGTATTTTCTTTCACACATCTGTCATTTATGTATCAGTCTTTTACGCATCGCCTTTGACTTTGATGTCGCGCCGTCAGCGACGCCGGGTTACTGCCACGGTTGTAATACAACTTTCATGGAATCCGCCGCCATGGACTTTTGCATAGCCGCGTCGACATCACGCAAGCCGAAGCGGTGGGTAACAAATTCCCGCAGCGGATACTGTTTCATATATCTTGCCATTTGCCGCATGCCCGGAGCATAGGCGGCGGGTTCTTCTCCGCCCACGCTGAGAATCCGCGCATTCTTCGCGCAGAGGTGGCGATGCGGGCTGAACGCCACTTCGCCCAAGTCGGAAAAGTTTCCCGCTTCGACGAGCAAGCCGCCGACGCGGAGCAACTCCAGCGCCTCGGGGACAGCCGCGGGCACTCCGGCGCACTCGATCACCATGTCGGCGCCGCGTCCGTGAGTCAAATCCTTGAGCAGTTGCACGCGCTCGGCGGCGGACGTGGTGGCGGCATTCACCACGACATCTGCGCCTAAGCGCTGCGCGAACTGGAGGCGGTAGTCCGACAGATCGATGGCGACGATGTTGCCTGCACCGAGCATTCGGGCCTTCATGAGAAAGCACATGCCGAGAGGGCCTACGCCGAGCACCACCACGGTATCGTCAAAGCGAAACGACTCGTTGGGGAAGGCGGACATCTGCTTCGCCCGGTCGAGGCCGGCGGAAACGGCGAAGATCTCAGTCAGGACGGCTACTTCCGAAGGCAGATCGTCCGGCACCTTCACGAGAAAACTTCCCGGGACGATGTACATATACTGCGACCAGCCGCCGAACAGATACGGAGGATTGCGGGCGCTCAGGTTATTGCCGTAATCCGTGGTGTTCTCGCAGCAGTAATAAGGAAAGTCATGGCGGCAGTAATAACATGCTCCGCAACTTACATTGGCCCCGACGACCACACGGTCACCTTCGCGCAAAGTCAGTCCCTCAAAATCGGAATAAGTACCGTCGCCTCCGATGGCGGCCACGGTGCCCACGTTTTCGTGACCTTGAATAATGGGGAACTCGAGTTGCCGCGCGCCATATTGCGTGGTGTACCCCTGGAAGGTGTGTTTGTCGGTGCCGCAGATTCCGGAAAACTCCATCTTCACGAGAACGCAGCCGGGCGCGGGATCGGGAAGGGGATACTCGCGGACCTCATACTGGCCCGGCTTCACCAGGGTCGCCGCAAGCACGGATTGATTCGCCATAAATGACTGGGAAAAACGCTAAATTCGCGGCCGGGCCCGCGGCTCGGGAGAAACGTGCGGCCGCCAATCAGGGCACGGTCCGCACGCGGGGAGGGCTGCGCCGCCGGGCAAAATCGGCGACGCTTCCTTAGAAGTTAAATTTCAGAGACAACTGCCCGATGCGAGGATCGAGCGCGCCCGGAACCTGGCCCACCGGCGAGTTGGGCACGTTGTCGGTAAAGCCGGTGATGATGCCGCTGGGTCCAAGGAACTGGGTATGGTTGAACAGGTTGAAGAACTCGGCGCGGAACTGGAGATTGGTGGTTTCGGTAATCGCCGTGTCCTTGGTCAGCGAAAAGTCCCAGTTGTTGAGGCCGGGGCCATGGAAGAAACGGCGGCGGGCATTACCTTCCTGGCCCAGAGCCGATTGCCCGAACGATGCGGGATCGAAATAAAGGTGCTGCGGCGTGTCGCGCGGATTCATGATGTGGACCGGCGCGACCTGATTGGGGGTGTCGGCGGGCAGAATGATGGGTCCGCCGAAAGCCGTGCCTTCGAGCGACTGATCGTCGGTCTCGACGAGGGTGACCGGCAAGCCCGTGGAAAAGCGAGTGATGCCGTTGATCGACCATCCGCTGGTCAGGCGCTTCGGGCCGCCGAAGCGGTCGAGTCCCAACTGGTAGTTATAACTCACGACAAAGTTGTTGGTGCTGTCAAAGGCGGAGAGTCCGCGACTTAGACGCGGGTTATAGGGGTTGATTTGCTCGCCGTAGCCGGACGAGTCGTCAAAGGACCGGCTGAAGGTGTAGCCAACCAGGGTCTGCAGGCGGCCGCTGGTGTGGCGATAGTTGATCTGCGCCGAGTTGTAGGAGGACATTCCGTCGGTGATGAAGTAGGAATCGTTGCCGAAGGGCACAATCGGCGTCCCGGCCAAACTTCCGCTGGGTACGATGACGCCCGGGAAATTAGTACGCGTCCCGATGACGAGGGAGTCACCGGAGCCGTAGATGCCGTTCTCCCCGTTCGGACCGCAGCCGGGTGTCGCCAGGCACAACGCGGGATTACCGGGATTAGCAGACTTCGAGGCGAGGAGCCTGTGGCCCTCCGTCCCCACATAACTAAGAGTCAACAGATCCGACTTACTGATCTGGTGCTCAATAGAGAGTTCGTATTCTTCCGCATAAGGCAGGCGGTTGCCGTTGTAAAAAGCCGGTGAACTGCTGATGGTTCCGAAGGCGCTATAGAAGTCACTGAGGTTGTCATAGGGATACCCGGACGCCGGATGCTGCGCGGAGAAATGCAGCGGTGGCTGTGGCGCGGGGAAGAAGTTCGTTGTTACCACTCCAGTGCGATGGTTGATAAAGGGAGAGGCGAACTCGGGGGAGCCCTGGCCGGTGTAGTTGCCGAAGGGAGCGTCGCCGATTTCATTGAAGTCGCTGGCGCCTTCAAACGTGCTGTAGAAGATGCCGTAGGCGAGACGCAGGCTGGTCGATCCGGGGCTGCCGAGTATCTTGCCGAGCGTGCCTTCGTGCTGACCGAAGGAATAGGCGAGCCCGAGCCGCGGAGCAAAATTGTTCCAGCGCGTCGGCGCCAGAGTGCTGGGCACGCCGGGGTCGCCGGGGAACACCCAACCTACCGGCGCGCCGGGGAACACCACCGACTGTTCGCCCTGAATCAAGGTTTGGAATTGGCCGTGTTTTTCCGCGTAGGGAGCGCTCACATCGTAGCGCAGGCCATAATTAAAGGTGAGGTTCGAGCGCACGCGCCAACTATCCTGCCCGTAAAGGCCGAAGTAAAAGTTATGGCCGTAGGAAGGATAGGATTGGCCCTGGACGTAGGAACTGGGCGCTCCCAGCAGGAAGTCGACGAAGTCGCTGCCGGTCTCGCTCGTACCGCCATTCAAAGAGCCAAAGAAAAAGTTGCCGTTGGAGACGTTATCGATCAGGTCTTCCTCGAGCTGGTCGTAGTGATATTGCACGCCGAATTTCAGGGTGTGGGTGCCGATGATTTTGCTGTAGTTGTCGAGGACCTGGTAGATATTTTCGATGAGGCCGTTGGGCCGGCTGGGGACCCCGATCACGAAGCTGTTGAAGTCGATTTCCGGGACGCCTTCGAGGCTGGGCGCGACCGGGAAGATGCCGGGCGCGCCATCTGCGCCGGAGGCAAATCCGAGGCTCGAGAGCGAAACTCCCTTTCCGCCCTGGGGCTGGTTAAACGCCGTGTTCAGCCGGAAATATCCGATGCGCAGCTCGTTGACCGATCCGTTACCGAAAGTCTTCGTGGCTCCGAGGGTGATGTTGTGCGTCTGGCCCTTGCCGAGGACGGAAAAACCGGGATAGAGCGGCTCGTTGCCGGGCCAATAAGGATCGACGCGATTGTAGCGGTCGAAATAGTAATAGCCGCTGAGGAGACCGAGGCCGGTGTTGGCATCCACACGTCCGCTGAACTTGTTATCGTGCAGCACCGTGGACAAGGAACTATTGATGTACTGGCCGGTTCCCGTAGCCGAGTTGATGGGGCCGTTGGCGGGCAAAATGTATTGCAGAAGGTTCTTCGCGATGGGATTAAACAGCGTGGGCGACAATTGCGCATTGGGGAAAACGCATTGCGCGCTCGTCGTGCATCCGGCCGAGTAATACGGCTCGCCGGCGTTTACGGTATATCCCAACTGAGCGGTCAGTTGATTGGCCCAGGTCTGGTTGTAGACGGTATTGGCTTCGAGGGTGCTTTCAATTCCGGTGAAGTCTCCCGACTCGGTGGCGGCGGTTGGGGCCGCTCCAATCACTTCGGTCTGGCCCTGAATCACGCGATTGCCCTGGTAGTCGCCGAAGAAGAAAATCTTGTCTTTCAGGATGGGGCCGCCAAACGTCCCACCGAACTGGTTCTGGTGATAGGAGCCTCTGGAACCGGCGTTGAAGTAGTTGGCGGCATCGAAGTCGGTGTTGCGCAGAAACTCAAACACGTTGCCATGGAAGCGGTTGGTTCCGGACTTGGTCACCACGTTGATCTGACCGCCGGAGTAATTGCCATACTCGGCGTCGAAGTTGTTGGTAATGATGCGAAATTCGGCAAGGGAATCGAGGTTGGGGATGGCGCCCGCGCCGGAGAATCCCACTTCCTGGACGAGCATGCCGTTGAGAATGAATCCATTCTCGGACTCGCGCATGCCGTTGACCGAGAGCGCGCCGGAATTTAAATCCCCGGAGACGAGCGGCGCGGCGAAGCCGGCGGAAATAAACGAACCGGCGTAAGCGCCGGTCATCTGCGAGGCTTGCGGGACGACGCCCGGTTGCAGCGCCAGCAGGTCGGTATAGCTGCGAGTTTCGAGAGGCACGCCGGTCATTTCGCGGGCGGTGATCACCTCGCCCATCTGGGTGCTTTCGGTATCGACGCGGAGGGCGTCGCCGGTGACCTCGACCTGCTCCGAAGTTTTACCGATTTGCAGTTTCACGTCGATTACCAGCGCCGAGTTCACATCGAGCACGATGCCGGTTTGGGTGTAAGCCTTGAAGCCGGATTGCTCGACCTTCACGGAATAGGTGCCGAGCGCGAGCACGGGGAAGGAATAAAAGCCCTGATTATTGGTGGCCTGGGTGCTGCTGACGCCGGTATCCAGGTTGGTGGCGGTGACGGTGCAATGGGGGACGGTCGCGCCACTGGGATCGGTGACGGTGCCCGAGATGCTGGCGGTGACGCTGGCCATGAGCGGGCGGCTTGGGACGAGCAGCAGGGCGAGCGTCAGAAGGCCGAGTGTTATGCCCGATGTCGTTTGGCCTAATTTCATTGCGCAAATCATTCCGCCAAATTTCGGTGTTCGCATTATTCCCCCTTTTGAACCGCAGAGTGCAGCGCCGGATGGCAGCGTACGATTGCGTGCTTAGAATTTCGCCCGGCAGACGCGAGCCGCCAAACATTCTAACCGCTTATAGCTTGCACAGGATTAAAAGGCCAAGGCTTCCGCTTTGTCAAGAAGTTTTCAGCATTTTTGTCCTGAGGGGCGCGAGCGGGAATATTAAAAATTGTATTCGGGTGCGTCGATAGTTGCGGGAAACGCCCGCTGCGGCCTATTCACGCTATGCGCAGCACTATTGATTTTAGTATCCATAAACACGATGACTGGAAACCAAGAAAACGATGAAGCGCTTGCCGGTTTACGACCTGCCCGCACGAGGGATCGCGACGGGGTGCCAGACTTGACGCGGGTACGGCGTCGGACGATCTCTACATCTGGGCAGCGCCGCGCGGCTGCGCAATCATAAAGGTCGTCGGCGATCGATCCTGCTCCCGATAACCGATTAGACGAGAGTTCGGCGGTTCCACAGTCAGGTTGTGTTTCTCCGCTATTGGCGCGGCGGACGGGGGCGCACGTCCTGCCTGGGATCAGGATTCGCTGAAATCGATGAGCTTGGGGCGCAGGGTGAAGCCGCGGGTCTTGTATGCGCCGTAGAGAATCCCCAGAACCAGCCAGGCCGAGCCCGCATATTTCGTCCACGACTGGAGGCTGATGAGCAAGACGAAACAGAAGAGGATGCCGAAGCCGGGGACGAAGGCGTCGAGAAAGAAGTTGCGTTTCGCTGCCCCGGCGGAAATGTAGAAGTGATTGAGAGCGGCGAAATTTACGCCCATGAAGGCGAGCAGAGCGCCGAAGGTGACGACCTCGGCGGCGTGCTCCCAGGGAACGGTAAGCACGGCGATGTAGGCGACGACGCCGACGATCCAGATGGCGTAGGTGGGGTTGCTTTTTTGGGGACTGAGATAACCGAAGATTTTGCGGGGGAGAACATCGTCGCGTCCCATGCTGTAGAGGAGTCGCGACGCGCCGACATGTCCGGCGAGTCCGCAGGCGATGCTGGAAATGAGGAGCATTACGCCATAAGCGGTAAAGAGCCAGGGACCGCTGGCCATACGGGCGACATCCATGAAAGCGGTTTCGGGATTCTGCAGCGTAGTGTAGTCGGGCCAGACGCGCTGCGCGAGGTAGACTTGCAGGCCGCTGAAGAGTCCGGTGAAGACGACGACCAGAACCGACGCGAGAAGAACGTTGCGGCGCGGGTTGCGGACTTCCTCGGCGAGAACGGAAACGCCGTCGAAGCCGATGAAGACGAGGGCGGCGAGCGAGGTTCCCGAGGCGAGGGCGCGGATGTTGAAAGTGGCGGGATTGTAGATGGGCTGGAGAGAAAAGAGTCCGGAAAAATGCTGGTGGAGGACGATGAAGCGAAAAGATTCGACGAGAAATATGGTGGTGACGAGCAGCATGAAGCCGAGCAAGACCTCATTGGTGCGGGCGGTGAAGCGGATGCCCTGCACGGTCATGAGCGTGATGAGCCCGACGGTGGCGGCGGCGAGAATGGCGAAGGGAATGCGGGGCGCCATGCGCTGAATGGCGAGGACGGCGTAGAGGGCGTTCTGCACCGGCTGAAATAAGTACTCGAGGAACATGGCCCAGCCGACGACAAAGCCGACGTGGGAATTGAGTTCGCGGCTGATGTAGGTGTAGACCGAACCGGAGGACGGGTAGACGCTGGCCATGCGGCCAAAACTGATGGCCGTGACCGACATGGCGACCATGGCCAGCAGCAAAGTGGCGACCGAGTGTCCGCGGGAAAGTACCTGGGCTTCTCCGAAGAGGGGGACGGCTGCTATGGGCGAAGTGAGGATGACGCCGTAATAAATCAGGTCCCACAGACTGAGAACGCGCTTGAGGTGAGGCTGGGATGCGGGAGCGCCGGTGATGGAATCCGTCAAGTCTGACCCCTCTTTCTGAACATCGCAGTCACCTTCTTAAGCTCAAGCCTCTATGGAGCGCTGCGGGGATGCTTAAATATCCCCCCGCCTGATAAAGCCCCCTAACTCACACATTCCAAAATACTTTACCCGTAACTCCTTTAGAATCAGAGACCGTAGATCGATTCGGTCTAAGTCTTTGATTATAAAAGACCGCCCCAGAGGGGGTCTAACCACAAGACAGCCTGCGGTCAAAACGGATGCAAAGTCCTAAAAGAAAAACCGCTCGCGGGCGCGCGCTGTCTCGTAATTCTTGCGCGCGGCGCGCACGGCATCGCGTTCGGAAACTTCGGCGATCGGGACATCCCACCAGGACTCGTATCCCGGGACCCGGTGGTCGTAGGAGGTTTCCATCACGATGACGGCGGTGCGAGTTTGCTGCCTGCCCAAAATCAAAGCGGCTTTGAGGTCTTCGGCGGTGGTGGCGCGGATGGCCCATGCTCCCAGGCTGGCGGCGTTGGCGACGAAGTCCACGGGGATGGGTTCGCCGGTGTAGTTGCCATTTTCGGCCTTGTCATTTTCGTGGTTATCGGCTTTGGTGGCTTGGTCGGCTTTGTCTGGCCCGCGATAGCGATAATTGGTGCCCATGCCTTGATTTCCGCAGGCGCGGCTGAGGCCGCCGATGCTGGAGAAGCCTTGATTGTCGAGGAGGACGATGTTGAGTTTGTAACCCTCTTGCAGAGAAGTCACGATCTCCTGCGCCATCATGAGATAGGAGCCGTCGCCGACCAGAATGTAGACTTCGCGGTCGGGATCAGCCATGCGAGCGCCTAATCCACCGGCGATTTCGTAACCCATGCAGGAGTAGCCGTACTCCATGTGGTAGCCGCCGGGCTGGCGCGTGCGCCAGAGTTTATGCAGGTCACCGGGCAGGCTGCCGGCGGCGCAGACCAGAATGTCGGAAGGCTGGGTGAAGTGGTTGAGGATCCCGATGACCTCACCCTGGGCGATGCGGCGGAGCTTTGGCGAGAGCGTGAATGCGATCCACTTCGGCTTCCCACTGTTCGCGCCAGGCTTGAATTTTGGCGGTGTAGTCCGCGTCGACGCGATAGCCGGCGAGCGCCGGTTGCAGTTCTTCGAGGGTGACGCGGGCATCGCCGGTGAGAGGGAGAGCGGCGTGTTTGTAGGCGTCGAACTCCGCCACATTGATATTGATGAAGCGGACCGAGGGATGCTGAAACGCGGTTTTCGAGGCGGTGGTGAAATCGCTGTAGCGGGTGCCGATGCCGAGGACGAGATCGGCTTCGCGGGCGGCGAGGTTCGCTCCGGGGGTTCCGGTGACTCCGACCGCGCCGAGTTGCCGGGGATGGTTGAAGGGCAACGAGCCCTTGCCAGCCTGGGTTTCACAAACGGGAATGCCGGTGGTTTCGGCAAGTTTGGCCAGGGCTTCCCAAGCGCAGGAGTAGAGGACGCCGCCGCCGGCGACGATGAGCGGCCGCTTCGATTCGCGAATCCATTGCGCGGCCTGGAGTAAACGGCTGCGATCGCAGCGGGCGCGGGGAATGTGCCAGGTCCGCGGCGCGAAGAATTCCTGGGGAAAATCGAAGGCTTCGGCCTGAACGTCCTGGGGAAAGGCGATGGTGACTGCGCCGGTCTCGGCGGGCGAGGTGAGAACACGCATGGCCTCGGGAAGAGAGGTGAGCAGTTGCTCGGGGCGGGAGATGCGATCCCAGTAGCGGGAGACAGGCTTGAAACAATCGTTGACGGAAACGTCCTGGGTGGATGCGGACTCCAGTTGCTGCAACACGGGAGCGACGTTACGCCGGGCGAAGATGTCGCCGGGGAGCAGGAGAACGGGCAAACGATTGATAGTGGCGGTGGCCGCGCCGGTCACCATGTTCGTGGCCCCGGGACCGATGGAGGTGGTGCAAGCCAGGGTTCGCATGCGCAGACTGCTTTTGGCAAAACCGGTGGCGGCATGGACCATGGCCTGTTCGTTGCGAAACAAGTAATAACGCAGGCCGGGATCCTGCTCGAGAGCCTGGCCGAGGCCCGCGACATTACCGTGGCCGAAGATGCCAAGGCATCCGCCGAAAAAAGGCTGGCGCAGGTTGTCGCGCTCCGAAAACTGGTTTTTCAGGAAGGCAATGGTGGCCTGGGCGGCGGTGATTCTTCGGAGTTTCATAGGCGCACGCCTGCTCGCGGAGCACGCAGGTTCCCCAGCAGTCTATGCTGAAATCCGGGTGGCGCAAATGTGGAAACAGCCCGCTCCAAAACCAAATCTAACCGTTTAGACGAAACCCTGACCGCAAGCGAAAACGGGTCGCGGCCCGGGGCCGAATTATGGCGCAACCGGTTTCCCCTGGAAGTCAACGAGCTCATAGTCTTTCTCGAAAGGATGTTACTCGCGCACCAATGGCAGGCGCGGGTCCATTTCCTTCCAGGTGGAACGAATCCAGACATGGCTGGGATCTTCGGTCACCGCCAGGGCGCGAGCGGAACCGGCGAGAAAATTGAGGTAATAGACGTCATAGCCGGGGCCTGCGACCACGGGATGATATCCGCTGTGCACGAGGACGGTGTCGCCATCGCGGGCCTTGAGGGTACGCTCGCCGGCATGCTCGCCGGCATAGAGGTGCTGGAAAGCGAAGCCCTCAGGCTGGGCGATGCGGTAGTAGTAAATTTCGTCGAGATCGACCTCGGCCGGGGGGCTGTGGACATCGTGTTTATGGGGCGGATAACTTGACCAGTTTCCTCCCGGGGTATAGACCTCGATGGCCATGAGTTTGTCGGCGGGGAAGGCGGGGCCCATGATATCCACAATCTGGCGGGAGACATTGCCACCGCCGCGCAGACTGCTGACGACATCGCGGGGAGTGATGAGACGGGGCTCGAAATGGGCAGTGGAGGCGACGCGGCATTCGGCAATTTCACAGGCGGTTTCGGCGGTGAATTCCACGCCGTTTCCGGAGGGCAAGTAGAGAGTGTAAGGGAGGCCGTCGAAAACATGGCGGCGCTTGCCGATGGACTGCGAGCCCTGACCCCAGTTGGCGGCGCAGGTGCCGCCCAGGATCACAAAGACGGCTTCCTCACCCTTCAATTCGACACGAAGACTGTCGCCGGGTTGAACGCGATGAACAAAAAAACTCATCCAGTCCCAATGCGCGTGCTGACGGGAGAGATGGAGCAATTCCCCGGTGGTTTGCGGCGGCAGGATCGAGGAGTGGAAGAGAAACGCGCCTTCGGTGGCGCTTTCTGCGGGGATGAGATTCATGCGTGGAATGCCCGTCCGGCGAAATTCTAACCGCTTTGAGACTATGCCAAATGCGGCGGGGGTTGTCAAACGAGGGGCGGGATGGGCGCCGTATCGTGCGCGCGTCGAAGAAATGTGTGGGATTGGTGATCGGGCATGGCTAAGAGAAAATCTTTTCACCTGGGAAGCGCGGTGGACATGACACGCAATCGCAAAAATAACTTGGGAACAATAACTTGGGAATAAAGACCGGGATTCGCGCTGGAACTGATTTTCTTCACACAGTTTCAGTTCGCGCAACTTCAGAGTGACATGATTTTCTCTTGACAGGTGCCTGTACGATGCCTGATAGTTCCCGCGTAGCGGGGCCTCGAGTCAAACGGTGAAGTCTAAAAGGGCAGGTTTTAGGTTTTAGCTCTTGGGTCTTGGATTTTTGATTTCACCTCCTTCCGAATTGACGCGCGTCAACGAATTTTCCTTAAGAGATTCAGATCTAATCGGAGACCAATCCATGAGTCATCGTGTGCGCCGTCATTCTGCTTTTGTTTTTACTTGCATGCCGCTTTGTATCCTGGCAATGCTCGCTCTTTCATCCATGGCGGGGGCGCAGCGCGCGGACGGCCGGATCGTGGAAAAGCCGACGCTGGTGGCCGACAAGATCAGCTATCTGCCGGACGAGACGATGATTTTTAGCGGCAGCAGCTGGAAGCCGGGCGAGGGAGTGACGATTGTCATTAAAGCCGGTTCCGCGGGCATCGTCGCCACCGTCCAAGGCGTCGCCGACGAAAATGGTATATTGAATGTCTCCGCAACTATGCCGAAGTTGCCGTCCTCGGGCAGTGCGGACAATGGAGGCAAGAACACTCCGATTCTCACAGCTACGGCGACAGGTTCGTCGGGGAAAATCTCCACTCAGTTCACTCTGGGCCATGCTCCGACCGATGCGGAGCGGCTGATCAGCGAAGAAGAATACTGGAACCACCGGTTGACATATCCCACGGGGCGCTACTCGCCCGCCTGGGTGCGGAAGGCAGCCGAACAGGATCGCGCGATCAAGCGTGGAGTGCCGGCTGGACACAAGGGCGGAGTGGTAAACCCCGCAATCGCGATCGCAAATGGCGTCCAACCGCTCAATGCCTCGAGCTTACTGGCGTTGGGGCCGATGCCCGAGCACATGACGGGTTGCTCCGGATGTTATGACTACGGAACGACTGAAGGTCGCGTCAATACCATCGTGACCGATCCGACGACGACCACCAACGGCAGTATCGTCGCCTATCTGGGCAATGTGGGCGGCGGGGTATGGAAAACAACCAACTGCTGTACTGCCAGCACCACGTGGAGCGTCACGACCGACAGCCCGCTGCTGTCGACGACCAGCATCGACACGCTGGCGATCGATCCGAACAATCACAACACCATTTATGCGGGAACGGGCGATCTGAATTACGGATCATTCTCGATGGGGAGCCAGGGCATTCTGCAATCGACCGACGGGGGCAACACATGGACGGTTCTGGGCGCGTCGGTTTTTGGCCCGGAGTACAGCGAGCCGGCGGGCAACTACCCGCAGTACGACTCGGTCGGCAAGGTTCGGGTGGATCCGAATAACAGCAATAACATCGTGGCCGGGACAAAGAAGGGGCTTTGGTTCTCCTATGACCAGGGCCAGACCTGGGCGAATTGCCTTACGAACACCTACACCAGCCAGCGCCAAGACATCACCGGCCTCGAGCTTACCGACATGGGCGGCGGCGTTACGCGTGTTCTGGCGGCCGTAGGTGTGCGCGGCTTCCCCACCTATGTGCAGTACGATCTCGGGCTTAACGGCGCGAACGGCATCTACAGCGCGACGATGGCAGGCAGTGGCTGCCCCACGTTTGCGTCGATAGCGAGCAACAGCAACGGCTTTGTTTTTGGCACGCAGGTGAGCGGCAGCCCGTACCTGACGGGCGCGCTGATGAATGCGGGCAGCGGCGTTCCGTGCAACTATCCATATTTAACCGGCACCACTGCTAACGCGACCTACTGCGGTAACGGCACAACGGGCGGCAGCACGACGAACGGGGGCACGGTTAATAACCTGGGCCGCATCGACATCGCCGTGGCACCCAGTAATCCGAACGTGATTTATGCCCAAGTAGGGTCCATCAACTGGAACAGCGCCAGCGGTTGCGGCGGCGTAGACGGTTGCCAACTGGGCGCGTGGGCCAGTACTGACGGCGGCAACACCTGGAGCTTCATGACGGGCTCGGCGGGCGGATCGCTGGCGGCGTGCGCCAGTCCGGCACCGGCTCAGGCACAGCCGGCGGCGGCGATTATTCGCAGAACTGGTACGACCAGGGCATCGCGGTCGATCCCAATAATTCCGATCGCGTGATCTTCGACACGTTCGACATCTGGCTGGCGACCCGCACGGGCACGGCCTGGTATGACCTTACCTGCGGATACAACGGCAACAGCGTGAGCAACCACGCGGTGCACGTTGATCAGCACGCTCTCGCTTTCGTTCACGGCTCGTCTGACTACCTTTTGGTGGGCAACGACGGTGGCGTGCACGCCACGCTCAACGCCAGCACCGCGGCCCTGAACACCGCCCGCCCCACGTGGACGAATATGGATGGCGGCATCATTGGTATCGAGTTCTACTCCGGCGACATCAGCGGAAATTTTGCGACCTCGGCGAATCCCTCCGCCGTCGCGGGGGCTCAGGACAACGGACCCAGCTCGGTGATGTTTAGCGGCACGCCGACAGGCCCTGCGCAGTGGCAGATGGGTACGGGCGGCGACGGCTTCTCGGGGTTGATCGATCCCATGGGCACCGGGTCGACCCAGGCTCAGGGAACCATCACATTGACAACGGGTGGTGCCACGGCCGGTCAGCAATTCCAGATCGGTTCGCAGGTATTCACGTTCGTCACCTCGGGGACTGCCACGGGAAATGTGGTGTTGAACTCAAGCACCACGACGGAAGGCAATAACATCGTCACCTCGATTACGCGAGACATCCCGACCGTGGCAACGGCCGCACGCAGTGGAGCGACGGTAGTGGTCACCGCCGTGACGGGCGGTACCAGCGGCAATTCGATTGTGTTTAATAACATCAACGCCAGCAACTTTTCCATGAACGGGAGCGGGTTGCTGGGGGGCACGACACCGGGCAACAACACCGGCAGTCTGCGCTACTGGGAAGGCAACAACAGCGGCGGTTTCAGCCGTTGCATCAACAACTGCACCCAGCCGGGCGCGACCTGGACATCATGGTCGGGCAGCTGGACCAGCGACACCCAGTCTTTCGTTCTGCCGGTTCACATTTTCCGTGGAGGCATAGCGGGAGGCGATGACTGCGCGCCCGCGGGCTTGACCTCCGGATGCGGACACCTGCTTGCCGGCACGACCCGAGTTTGGGAAACGATCACCGGCACGTCGACCAAATCGTGGTACGTAACCAATAACCCGATCACGACGAACCTCACGAAGGGCAATCTGGGCAACCGCTCTTACATCAATCAGGTCAAGTTCTCGCCGAAGTACCAGAGCGTGGCTATCGTGGGAACAAACGATGGCAACGTGCAGATTGGCTTCAATCTGGGCACGGGCACGCAAGCGCAAGCCAACTGGGTCAATGTGACGGGCGGCAACGCGGTACTGCCTAACCGTCCGATCCAGGGGATCGCGCTGGATCCGAGCTCTCCAGCGGTAGGCACGCCAATCGGATATGCGGCGGTCGGCGGCTTCAACAACAACAGTCCCAGCACTCCGGGCCACGTGTTCCGGGTAGTTTGCACCATGACCTCAACTCCGTGCGATGGGTTTACGTGGACGGACATGACGGGCAATCTGCCTGACATACCGGTTGATTCCGTCATCGTGAACCCGAACTATCCCAGCCAGGTGTATGCGGGTACGGACTTCGGGCTGTATTACACCGACGACATTACGGCCAATCCCCCGGTATGGAACCGGTTTAACAGCGGGCTACCCAACGTAATGGTTTGGGACATGACGATTGATCGTGGATCCACGACGCTGGCATTGTGGACGCGCAGCCGCGGCGCTTTTGTCTGGCCGCTGCCCTCAGGACCGGAGAGCGGTCCGGCGGGTGCGGCGACTATGTCGACTCCGGCGACGGCTTCAACCCTGACGGGTACCTCGGTGAACTTCACCTGGTACCAGAGCAGCGCAGCGCAGGCCTACTGGATCGACGTGGGCAGCGCTCCGGGTGGCCACAACTATTACTCGTCAGGCAGTCTGCCGACCACGACGCTGTCGCAGACCGTCACCAGCCTGCCGAGCGACGGCAGCACGGTGTACGTCACGCTGTATACGCTGGTCAGCGGTACCTGGGCCAGCAACGCGTATACCTATACGGCGATCGGGGGCAGCAGCAGCAGAGGCGCCATCACGTCACCGACTAATAACACGACTCTGACTGGAAGCAGCGTGGCCTTCAGTTGGTCGGCAGGGTCGGGGGCTACCGGTTACTGGGTTGACGCCGGCTCAACGGCGGGAGGGCACGATTACTACTCCTCCGGAAATCTGGGTAACGTACTGACGACCACAGTAAGCAACCTGCCGAGCAACGGAAGCACGGTTTATGTAACGCTGTATTCGCTGGTCGGCGGCAACTGGCTGAGCAATGCGTACACTTACACGGCGTTCAATCTGGCGGCGGCGGATGGAGTGATTTCCTCGCCGAATCCCGGTTCAACCTTGACGGGCAGCAGCGTCACCTTTACCTGGAGCGCGGGATCAGGCGCCTCGGCGTACTGGCTGGATGTGGGCTCAACCACAGGCGGACACGATTACTATTCTTCCGGCAACCTGGGCAACGTCCTGACTGTCAGCGTAAACGGATTGCCGACGGATGGCAGCCCGGTCTACGTAACTCTCTACTCCCTGATCGGAAGCACATGGTCGGGAAACACTTATAACTACGCGGCGATCAATGCGAGCAGTGGATTGGCAACCATCCAGTCGCCGTCACCGAATACGATGTTGAGCGGAAACGCGGCGACGTTTACCTGGAGCGTGGATGCGAACGCGATGGCGTACTGGATGGACATCGGTACGGCGCCGGGCGGCAACACGATCTACAGTTCGGGCAACCTGGGCAACGTGCAGACAACGTCGGTGACGAGCCTACCGGCGAATGGAAGCACGATCTACGTAACTCTGTACTCGTATGTCGGAGGACAATGGTTGAGCACGTCCGCGACTTACGTATCGGGCCCGTAGCGAGAAACCACGCTCGTTACATGGTTACAGGGGGCACGGATTATTCCGCGTCCCCTTTTCTTGTCTTGTGACTGCGTGCATGCAGCGGGTTACGAGGACAGTCTAGCGAGGAGATGGTTGAAATGCGGTTCGTGGCGGTGGTGGTGATCAGTGCATGCTTCGGTCTATTGTGGGCTGGGCAGATGAAGGCTTTGGGCCGGGGGCAATCCGGCTCGTCTTCTGCCAGCAAAGCGGTACCGAATGGAGTGTGGGGCGGTGAGCACATTCGCATGGAAGTAAGCAACAGCGGCGCAGACCTGGAATTCGACTGCGCGAGGGGAAGTATTTCGCAACGCCTGCAGGTAGACGACAAGGGAGGGTTCAAGGTCGAGGGTATGTATATCGCGGAGAGCCCGGCAAATGCCGCGGTGGACGGCGGTTTCGCTGGTCATTCCGCAGGCCGTGGGGTGAAGGCGACCTATAGCGGAACGCTCAGCGGGTCGAGCTTGCGGCTGGAGGTTTACGTCGAGGGTCAGGATATGCCGCGGACTTTTACCCTGGTGCGGGCGGATGAGGGACATCTGGCGAAGTGCGCCTAATTTAGTACTTTCACTAACTTTTACTTTCCGATGCAGAAGGTTCCGAAGATGAGATTCAGGATGTCGTCGGTGGTGGTTGCGCCGGTGATTTCATCGAGGGCGCGCAAGGCAACGTAGAGATCGAGTAACAGCATCTCGTGGGGAACGCGGGCGCCGACGGCGTGGTCGGCGGTTTCGAGGGCGCGGATGGCGTCGTTGACGAGTTTCTGGTGGCGCAGGCTGGTGAGGAAGCCGGGCTCCTGCGCGGTAGTGAAATCGCCGCCGATGTGGTGCAGGATGGCGGCGCGCAACTCAGGGATGCCTGCCCCGGTGAGCGCCGAGGTTGGAATGCGCGGCGGCGATGGGGAAAGCTCGTCCGATGATGAGGCTGGCTCCAGTAAGTCGGTCTTATTCTCGACTATGAGCGCGGGGCGTCCTTTTACTGCGAGCAGTAACTCGTGGTCTTCTTGCGCCGGGGGCTGAGTTTTATCGATTACTATCAGGACTAAGTCGGCATCGGCGAGGGCCTCCAGGGATTTCTTGATGCCGATGCTTTCGGCTTCATCGAGGGCGCGGCGAATGCCGGCGGTATCCACGAGTTGCACAGGAATTCCACCGATGGCGACGGTCTCGCTGACGAGGTCGCGGGTGGTGCCGGGCTGGGCGGTGACGATGGCGCGCTCGCGCTCCACGAGGCGGTTGAAGAGGCTCGACTTGCCCACGTTTGGTCGTCCCACGATGGCGAGGGTCAGGCCGTGCTGCACGATGTTTCCGTAAGTGAAGCTGGCGGCTAATTGACGCAGTGGCGCTTGCACTTCGGCGATGTGACGGCGGATGGCGGCGTCGGGTGCGACGGAGATATCGTCCTCGGCGAAATCGATGCCGGCCTCGAGCAGGGCAATCAGGTCAATCAGTTTTTTCTTGATGGGCTGGAGGCGGCGCGAAAGCGCGCCCTCGAGCTGCTGGGCCGCGACTTTGGCCTGAAAAAAAGTTTGCGCGTCGATCAGATCGCGGACGGCTTCGGCCTGGGTGAGGTCGAGGCGTCCATTCAGAAAGGCGCGCATGGTGAATTCTCCGGGCTCGGCCAGCCGGGCGCCGCTGGCCAAGGCCATCTCGACGATGTGGCGGAGGATGACTGGGGAGCCATGGGCGGAGATTTCGACGATGTCGTCGGTGGTGTAGGAATGGGGCTTCGCGAAGTGGGTGACGATTACTTCGTCTATGCGGGCTGGGGTGGGAGTGGGTTGGGGATCGGGACCCTGGTGGCCGATGTCATCTGGGTCGATTAGATCGGCGCGCAGGGCGCGGCCGGGTTCGAGGGGGCGGCCGGTTCTGAGCATGGGCTGGGCGATGGATTTCGCCTGGGGTCCGGCAAGGCGGACGATGCCAATGCCTCCGCGGCCGGGAGGGGTGGCGATGGCGACGATGGTGTCGTCGAGATTCATGGGGACATTCTAGCGGGCGGGGGGCGGCGGATGTTTGCGGTCGCGTTTGCCGGGCGCGGCACGGCTCGTTTATACTCGTGGTTTGCCTTAAGCCATCTGATGAGCAGGAGCAAGGGATTTTAGATGCCGAAACGTACATTTCAACCCAACAAGCGCAAGCGCTCGAAAAAGCACGGGTTCCGCACTCGCATGAAGACGAAGAGCGGAGCGGCCGTGCTTTCGCGCCGCCGGGCCAAGGGGCGCAAGCGCGTTTCAGTGGCGCCGGGTTTCCGCGATTAGTTTTCCCACCGTAAGGCTGTTGCCAGACGCTCGTGCGCCGTTGCCAGCCGTTGCCAGAAAGAACGGAAGAGCAAAAGAGCCGGACACAGGGCTGGCGACGGGATATTGGGATGCCGCCGTGCAGAATAGTGAACTCGTTCAGGGCTCCGGCGACGCCAGCATTCCGCGGACGGCGCGGCTGCTGAAGCACTCCGACTTCGAGCGCGTATACAAACAGGGGCGGCGTCACTTTTCCCGGCATTTCACCTTGTTTTATCTGGCGCGGCAGAGCGAATCTTTATCCGCGGGTCCGCGGGTGGGGTTCACGGTGGGCAAGGTGCTGGGCGGAGCGGTGGTCCGGAACCGGATTAAGCGGCGACTGCGGGAAGCGGTGCAATTGCGGCGGGCGGCGTTGCGGATGGCCGCGGATGTGGTGATGAATCCGAAAAAATCGGTGCTTACTTTGGAATTTCCAGTGCTGGTGGAGGAAGTGGGCCAGGCGTTCGAAACAGTCGCAAAAAAGATGGGGCATAGTTAACATGTTCAGCGAGCATGCCCAGAGACGAACGGGGCGCGAATGAAATTCCTGGTTTTGGCGATGCTGCGGTTTTATAAGCGGTGGATTTCGCCGGCGCTTCCGGCTTCCTGCCGCTATGTGCCGACCTGTT
This sequence comes from uncultured Acidobacteriaceae bacterium, assembly GCA_963746205.1. Taxonomy (GTDB): domain Bacteria; phylum Acidobacteriota; class Terriglobia; order Terriglobales; family Acidobacteriaceae; genus Acidiflorens. The sequence goes on from CAVVAP010000023.1 coordinate 66,192, forward strand.
CGGAGTACGCGGCGGAGGCAGTGGAGCGCCACGGCGCGGCGCGAGGTGGGATGATGGCGGCGTGGCGGTTGTTGCGGTGCCATCCGCTGGCCGCGGGGGGGCTGGATCCGGTTAAAAAGGGCGGCTTTCCACAAGGTTCGGCGAGACCAGCGGGCGAGGCTGGAACACAAGCGGCTGTGGCAAAAGAAATGACGAGCTACTGATTTGGCCGAATTCAACAATCCTCAACAAGAACCCGGGACCGAGCGCAGGCTTTTGCTGGTCTTTGCGCTGACCTTCGTCGTCATACTGATTTTCCAGCCGCTATTGAAGAAGTATGGACCGCAGCCTCCCGCTCCCAGCAAGGTCGAGAGTACGACCGAGTCTCGTCCCATGGCGCAGACGGGAGGCTTGACGCCGACGGCGTCAGTGGTAATTGCGTCAAGCGCGCCTCAAGGTGCTCCGCATCGCTCCAGTGCCGGCAATGAGCCCGCTCCGCCGGCTACTCTGGTCGCGACCGGCGAAGCGGAGACGACGATCGAGAATGACGTCTATCGCATCGTCTTCACCAATCGCGGCGGGCGGGTTCGGTCGTGGGTGCTGAAAAAGTACACCGACGACAAGGGCGGCATGCTGGAGCTGGTGAATGCGGCGGCCTCGGAAAAATATGGACTGCCTTTGAGCTTGTGGACTTATGACGAGGGATTGCGCGATAAGGTGAATTCGGTCCTTTATGTGGCGCAGGCGCTGCCGGCGAAGGATGGAGCGCCCTCGGGGATCGAATTCAATTACAACGACGGCGAGCTCGCGGTGCACAAGAGCTACAGCTTCGATCGCGGCAGTTATGTGGTTGGGGTGCGGACGGCGGTCTATGAAAAAGGAGCGCAAACCACGGCGTTTCCCATGTGGCCCTCGGGATTTGGCGACCAGGCCACGGGCTCCGCTTACGCGCAGAGCCAGATCGCGTACGAATACGACAGCAAGGTGGAACGGCTGACGACGGGTTTTTCGGTGTTCCCGAGCATCAAGATTGTGGGCGGCGGAACGGTGGCTGGTCCGCTGCACTGGGCGGCGGTTTCCGATCAATACTTCGCGGCCGCGTTCTTGCCGCAAGATCCGCAGCATGCGGCGATGGTGACGCTGCGCAGCCCGCTGGAGATTCCGCACAATGCCGGCGAGCCGGGCGGCAAGCTGGACAAGATCGACGTGTTCGGCGTGGCGGTGGGCAGTCTGAAGGGTCCGAGCGATGGGCGTCTGTACGTTGGACCGAAGGCTCTCGCCGATCTGGAAGCGGTAGCGGTGCCGGGCATCACGGGAGCCGAACCCGATCTGCGGTCGGTGATCGACTTCGGCTGGCTGGGCATTATCGCTCGACCGCTGTTTTTGTGGTTGAAATGGATGTACGGGCACATTGTCGGCAACTGGGGCTGGGCCATTCTTTTGCAGACGCTGGTGATTAACCTGGCGTTGCTGCCGCTGCGGCTGTCGCAGATGAAGTCGATGCTGAAGATGCAGCGGGTCGCGCCGCAGATCAAATCGATCCAGGAAAGATACAAGAAGTACAGTCTACGCGATCCGCGCAAAGCGGAGATGAACACGGAGATTTCCGAGCTCTATAAGAAGGAAGGCGTAAATCCGGCGGGCGGCTGTTTGCCGCTGGTGATCCAGATGCCGTTTCTCTTCGCCTACTACCGCATGCTGAACGTGGCCATGGATTTGCGGCATGCTCCGTGGCTGTGGGTGCACGATCTTTCGGCGCCCGACCCTCTGCACATTCTTCCGATCGCAATCATCGTAACCATGTTTCTGATGCAGCGCATGACGCCGCAGGCGGGAATGGATCCGGCGCAGCAGAAGATGATGAATGTAATGATGCCGGGAATGCTGGGGCTGATGAGCTGGAATCTTCCAGCCGGATTGGGCTTATATTGGTCGGCGGGCCAGGTGATTGGGATTGTGCAGCAGTCGGTGATGAATCGCACGTCGCTGGGCCGCGAGATGCGCGAGATGATGGAGAAACGCGCGCGAAAAAAGGACAAGTAGAGCCGAGGCGGGCGGGTTGCCTTGCGCCAGCTTTGCGTCCCGAAGGAAGATTTACAGAAAAACCTGAGAGCGAAACTTTGAGACCTCCACTATGCCGATTACTGACAAAGTAGCCGCCGCGAAGCAGATTGGCGAATTTCTGCAGGCCGTCATTTCCCATGGCGGGTTCAAGTTGAAATATCGCATCACGGTCGATCCCCCGATCGCGCAGAACCGGGAGTGGGAGCATCCGGAAATCCTGGTGGAATTTGCGGGTCCGGATTCTTCGCTGCTGCTGGAACGCGGCGGGGAGTTGCTGCGCTCGCTGGAACTTCTGGCGTCGGAAATTCTCCACTTGCAGGGTAACGATCACGAGAAGCTGTGGTTCGACTGCCAGAATTTTCGCGCGCTGCGGATTGAGGAGTTGCAGACGGCGGCGCGGGTGGCAGCCGACGAAGTGCGCCGAACGAGCGCGCCTTACCGCTTTGGTCCCATGTCGTCGCGAGAGCGACGCATCGTTCACCTGGCGCTGCGCGAGCAAAAAGATTTGCGCACGGAAAGTGATGGTGAGGGTGGACGACGGTCGGTGGTGGTGTATCCGGAGAACTACAAGCCGGCTACCGCGCCGCGCCGCGAGCGGCAGATATCGTGAATCCAAGTGGCTTGCCGGATGGAGAAGTCGCCGCGGGACTAAGAAGCTCCGATTCCAAGATAAGCCCGTCCTCGTATCAGTAAATCGCGGCTTCGCCCAAAACAGTTCTCTCGCTTTCGAGGGCCATGTTACCTCTCGAATCCAGAATCGAATTCAGTGAATAAATCCGGTTGCACTGTTTGTGCGGCAGTTAGTTTCTCGACACTTGACAGGGCGCGGAAATCGCGGTCCGATAGGGGACGCGCGCGAAATGATTTTGTGGGCAAAGCTCCGGCGCGACGATTTTTTATGCTAGTATGCCGTTCGTCTCGCAATAATTTTCTCGACACTCCGTACGTCAAGACACGAGCAGCTCTGCGGTAAAAAAAGCAGACTCAATATTCAAGATTCGTTTTTCCCTGGGCTTTACAGCGCTGGCGTATTCGATAATTCTGGTAAAAAATGTCCGTCACAAGTTCCGCAATCATCCCGAATCCGTGGGTGCGTATTCTCGACGCCCTGGAAAAGAAAATCAACCGGCACTCCTACGACACGTGGTTGAAGCCCACGCGCTATAGCCACGCCGCCAATGGAGTTCTGTTCGTGCGCGTGCCCACGGCGGAGTTTCGCCACGTGGGCGACAAGTACGCTGACCTGATACAGGAGGCGGTAGACAACCTCGGGCTGGGCTACGAGGACGTAAAGTTCGTGACGGCGGAGGACGATCCCTCGAACACGCCGATCCGGCACGACGGCGGATTGTCGGCGCGGGCGGCGAGCGCGACGCTGGGCCCACAGTTGGCCCCAGGCTTGCATCCGGCGCAGGCGCGCTTCGACTGGGACAGCGCCGCGCAACTGAATCCGCGCTATACCTTCGACGCATTCGTGATCGGGAGCGGCAACCAGTTTGCGCACGCGGCCTGTCAGGCGGTGGCGGAGCGTCCCTCGAAGGCCTACAACCCGCTCTTCCTCTACGGCGGCGTGGGCATGGGTAAGACGCACCTGATGCAGGCGATCGGGCACGAGATCAAGCGGCGGACGCCGCAGGCGGCCATCTGCTACGTATCCAGTGAGAAGTTCACGAACGAGATGATCAACTCACTGCGCTACGACAAGATGATCAGCTTCCGCGATAAATTCCGCACCATGGATGTTTTGCTGGTGGACGACATACAGTTCCTGGCGCAGAAGGAGCGCACACAGGAGGAGTTTTTCCACACCTTTAACGCGCTGCACGAATCCATGAAGCAGATCGTGATCGCGAGCGATCGTCCGCCGAAGGAGCTGGCGGAATTCGAGGACCGGCTGCGCAGCCGCTTCGAATGGGGGCTGATTGCCGATATTCAACCGCCCGACCTCGAAACCAAAGTGGCGATCCTGCAAAAAAAGGCGGAGCAGGAGCAGGTGACGCTACCGACTGACGTGGCGTTGTTCATCGCGTCAAACATTCGCTCCAATGTGCGGGAGTTGGAGGGGGCGTTGATCCGCCTGGTTGCGCATTCTTCGCTGATTGGAACGGAGATCACGCTTCCCTACACGCAGCAGGTGTTGAAGAACTTCATCGATTCCCAGGCTCGGAAGGTGACGATCGAGTCGATTCAGAAAGCGGTGGCGGAGCAGTTTGGACTTCGCCTGGTGGAGATCAAAGCGAAGAATAATTCGCGGTCGATCGTCTATCCGAGGCAGATCGCAATGTACCTGGCGAAGCATCTGACGGAAGCGTCGCTGCCGGAAATCGGGCGGCAGTTTGGGGGCAAGCACCACACCACGGTATTGCACTCCGTGGACAAGATTGAAAAGCTGCGCAAGGAAGACAAGGATTTGAACAGGTTGCTGAATAAACTGACAGAGCAGTTGGGCACGTAGATGTGGGGTTGGGCCGGGTTATCCACGGATGGGCGGGTTCTTCCGACGACGACGCTGTGCAGGGATTGTGGAAACTGTGGGAGACGGGTTGGCAATCGGGGGGCGGTCCGCGGATTGCACTTCTCCACCGGTTGGGGCGGCTGAGGGTTCACCCTAAGGGTGGATGTGGAAACTGTTGCAGGGTGGGCGATTTGACGGTTTTTCCACTTCTCCACAGCACCTACGGTTACTACTGGTTTTATAGCTTTTGTATTTGATATAAGAAGAGACAGAAGTAAGGCTGGTTGGCCGGTTTGCAGAAAGCGGACAAGTACCGCAAAGAAAACCAGTTCTAGAGTCGGGAGAGTTCAATATGCCGGTGGAAGCCGCCCCTGCCCTCGCCACTACGACCATGGAAATCACAGTCAGCAAATTTGAGCTTCTGCGCGAACTCACGGCCACGCAAGGTGTGGTCGAGCGGAAAACGACCATCCCCATTCTCTCCAATTATCTTTTTGAGGCGGCGGGGGATAAATTGTCGCTGACGGCCACCGATCTCGACCTGAGCCTGCGGACGTCATGCCCGGCGAAGATCAAGAAAGAAGGGTCCTGCACCATCCCGGCGCGCAAACTTTACGACTACGTAAAACTGCTGCCGGATGCCGACATCACCATACGCCTGCTGGAGAATCACTGGGTGAGCATTCGTTGCGGGCGCTCGAATACAAAAATGGTGGGCATGGCGAGGTCGAATTTTCCGGGGCTGCCGGTTTTCCCCGCCGCCGGAATCATCAAGATTCCCGCCGCGGTGCTGCGCTCGATGATTGCGCGCACGGGTTTTGCGATCGCCAGCGAGGAATCGCGCTACACATTAAATGGCGCTCTGATGGTGCTGAAGCCGGAGTCGATCACCATGGTGGCGACGGATGGACATCGACTGGCGCACATGGAGCGCGCGGGAGAAAAGTTCGAAGGCGTTTCCGGCGAAATGAAGACGCTGATTCCGAAGAAAGCGATGGACGAATTGAAATCCCTTCTCGATGCGCATGCCGAGTCTGAAGTCGAGACCATCGAGTTCGCGAAGGACGAGTCGACGCTGTTTTTCCGGGTGGGCTCGCGGCTGCTCACTTCACGGCAGCTTACCGGGCAGTTCCCCAACTACGAGGCGGTGCTGCCGAAAGAGATCACGAAGTCGATCACTCTGCAGGGCGAGGAACTGGGAGCCGCGATCGCGCGCGTGGCCCAATTCGCGGACGAACGCTCGCGGGCGGTGCGCCTGCGCCTGGAGAAAGGCGAATTGAAGCTGTCGGCCTCCTCCACCGAGACGGGCGAGTCGGAGGATTCGATTGAAGTGGCTTACGACGGGGAAGCGATCGCGATCGGATTCAACGCGCAATATCTGACTGACTTCATCAAGGCCACGGGCTCCTGCGAAGTGAAACTGGAGTTGAAAGACGCGCAGTCGGCGGGGCAGCTTCGTCCGGCTGAGAGCGAGGATTACAAGTACCGCTATATCGTGATGCCGATGCGGATATGAGAGACGCCGCTTCCCCTGCGCAGCGCGATGGGTTAAAAATCAGACTTCAACGGCTGTGGAGGGTGGTCTATGCTATCCGGGTTCAAGCAGTTCGTGCTACGCGGGAACGTGGTGGATCTGGCCGTGGGCGTCGTGATCGGCGCGGCGTTCGGCACAGTGGTCACCGCTCTGGTCAAGGATCTTCTCAATCCCCTGATCGCCCTGCTGGTCGGTAAGCCGGACTTCTCCGCCATCTCCTTCTCCGTTCGACGCACGTTGTTTCCGATTGGCGATTTCATAACCGCGGTGGTCAGCTTCCTGCTGGTGGCGTTTGCGGTTTACTTTTTCGTGGTGACTCCGGTGAACGCGCTGATCGCGCGCACGCGCAGGGATCCGGCGCCGGCCGATCCGACCACGAAGAAATGTCCGGAGTGCCTCAGTGAAATCCCCATCGATGCCCGCAGGTGCAGCCATTGCTCGGAGCCGGTTCTGGGCAAGGCGGCGTAGGCTTAAAAAAGACTGCGCGGGCCTAGTGGTGTTTTTGACGCGGCGTTCCCTCGGCGGCTAAAGCCGCGTTATTAAGAAATGGAGTTATCGCGGCGCTAAAGCGCTGCGCCACCCAAAAGCAAGTGGGAAATCGAGTTTTCCTGCAGCGCTGAGGCATCCGCAAAGAAGGTCCGTGGAAAATTACTTCAACTATTTCACCGAAATCGAAGAGCACTACCTGCGGCGTCGAGGAACTCATCTTCTACTTTCGACGCTCGATTGGGCGCTGATCGAAACATGGAAAATGTCGGGGGTGCCGTTGGAGGCGGTGCTGCGCGGCGTGGACGATGCCTTCGACAAATATGACCGGCGTCCCTCGAAATCAAAAAAAGTAAATAGCCTGACGTATTGTTCGCAGGCGGTGCTGGCCGCGGCGGAGGACATGAAGGAAGCGGCGATAGGCGCTACCGGCAAGGAAGAAGCGGAGCCGGGATTCGAGGTAGCGCAGATCGCAGGCTTTCTTCGGGAAAATGCAGACAAACTGGAGAATGCGAAACTGCCGCAGCGCGAGGGATTCGCCGCCTCGGCGCTGGCTCGGGAAGAAGCCGCGACGCTACGAGAAATGGCGGCGAACATCGAGAGCGCGGGGAAGCTTCCCCGCCTGGAGGATCTGGAACGGCGGCTGACCGTGCTGGAGGAAAAGCTGTTCGCGGTGCTGATGGCGGCGGCTCTCGACGACGATCTGGTCAATATCCGAGCTGAAGCCGACCGTGACCTGGCGCCGTATCGCCGAAACATGACAGCAGCGCAAATTGAGCAGCTTCACCGGCAGTACGTACACAAACGTCTGCTGGAGAAGTGCGGGGTTCCACGGTTGAGTTTGTTCTATATGCATTAGAGGATGCGACGCCGGGCTCCAGACGCAACTCCTGACGCAGGTTTTGGAAATGACGACGCGGCGCTTTATCCATGATCAGTCGGAGGTACATCGTGGGACGGTAGAATGGGTTCAACCCACAGGACAGTACGATTTCTGGAGGTGGCAACTTGCCGCGTGTATTGGTAACCGGAGCCTCGGGGCCTATCGGTAGGGCTCTTCTCGCGTCACTGGCGGCGAGGGGGACGAAGACGATTCGCCTGGTCCGGGGCCGTCCCCGGAACGCGGATGAAATTGAATGGAACCCCTTGGCTCCTCTATTGCCCGCAGTGGTGTCGGGCTTCGACGCTGTCGTGCACCTGGCGGGCGAGAGCGTGACCGGACGCTGGACGCATGCCCGCAAGGAGGCGATTCGCCAGAGCAGGGTGCTCGGGACACGGCACGTCGCCTCGGCTTTGGCGCAATGTGAAGTTCGACCGCGGGTTTTCGATTTGCGCGTCGGCCATCGGATTCTACGGCGATCGCGGTGAAGAAATTCTGGGCGAAAAGAGTCCGAGCGGACAAGGCTTCCTGCCTGAGGTTTGCCGCGAATGGGAGGAAGCTTGCCGGCAGCGCGGTGGCAGCCGGCATCCGCACGGTAAATGTGCGCTTCGGCCTCGTGCTCAGCCCGAAAGGCGGGGCTCTCGCGCAAATGCTGATTCCCTTCAAACTAGGCTTGGGCGGGCGGCTGGGCCGAGGCCAACAGTGGTGGAGTTGGATCCACGTCAATGACATTGTGGGCGGCATCGAGCACGCGATTGCCCTCGAGTCGCTCTCCGGGCCGGTGAATCTGGTGGCGCCGAATGCCGTGCGCAATGCCGAGTTCACAAGAACACTGGCGTCGGTGCTGCGGCGTCCCGCCATCTTTCCGGTGCCCGCGTTTGCCCTGCGGCTCGCTTTCGGCAGACAAGCCGCCGACGAAATGCTGCTGGCGAGTCAGCGGGTGCAGCCGGGGAAGCTCGCGTCGAGTGGGTATACATTTCGCTTCCGCAAGCTGCGGGCGGCGCTGCAAGATTTAGTGTGAAGGGCGGCGGCGCATTTGGCTATCTGATTCCCCCGGCGGATGAGGGTCTGAAAGCCAGGTGTTGATCGCTCCCGCTTTCGTTGACTTGGCCCGCCATCCCGCCTACCATTACTGCGGTCGGACGATGAGTTGTCCAGCGCCACATACGACTTCCCGCCTGACAAACGGGGTCGCGATCCATTGACCTCTCGGTGATCGGCCTCTTATGATCGGCCAAACTATCTCCCATTACCGCATCGTCGAAAAACTTGGCGGCGGTGGCATGGGTGTCGTCTACAAAGCGGAAGACACCCGCCTACATCGCTTTGTGGCGCTGAAATTTCTGCCCGAAGATGTCGCCCGCGATCGCCAGGCACTCGCCCGTTTCCAGCGCGAGGCCCAATCCGCATCGGCGCTGAATCATCCCAATATCTGCACCATTTACGACATCGGCGACCAGGACGGCCAGGCCTTCATCGCGATGGAATACCTTGAGGGAATAACCCTCAAGCATCGCATCGCCGGCCGACCGATGGAGACCGATGCCCTGCTCAGCCTGGCCATCGAAATCGCCGATGCTCTCGACGCGGCTCACTCCGGCGGCATTGTTCATCGCGACATCAAGCCCGCCAACATCTTCGTCACCAAACGGGGGCACGCCAAGATTCTCGACTTTGGACTGGCTAAGGTCAGCGCGGCGGATGGGAAACAAATTTCCGACGCCACCGTTACCGGCGGCGGCGAGACCCACCTCACCAGTCCCGGGACCGCGGTCGGAACCGTCGCTTACATGTCGCCGGAGCAGGTGCGCGCCAAAGAACTGGACGCCCGCACCGACCTGTTTTCTTTCGGAGCCGTGCTCTACGAAATGGCGACCGGCATGTTGCCCTTCCGCGGAGAGAGTTCGGGCGTGATCCAGCGCGAAATCCTCGACGCCACGCCGGTTGCTGCGGTGCGCATGAATCCCGATCTGCCCGCCGAACTGGAACGCATCATCAACAAAGCTCTGGAAAAAGACCGCGACCTGCGCTACCAGCACGCCGCCGACATGCGCGCCGACCTCAAGCGCCTGAAGCGCGAAACCGACACCAACCGCGCCCCTCTCTCCAGTCGGGCGGACTCGCCCTCAGGGTCGTCGAGCGCCATGGTCGGCGCTAGCGCCGAGCTCGCCAGCGCCGCCGTTCAATCCGTCCAGAGCAGCGGAGCGCACTCCGCCCACGGCAGCAGTTCCGCAGTCGTCGCCGCCGCAAAGCAACACAAATTCGGCTTCGCCGGCGGCGTCTTTGTCGCTTTGGCGGTCCTCGCAGCTGCGGGCTTCGGCGTCTATTCCATGCTGCATCACTCCGCGCCCGCGCCCTTTCAAAATTTCACCATCTCCCAGATCACCAGCTCCAACAAAGCCGCAGCGACCGCCATTTCCAGCGACGCCAGGTACCTGCTTACCGTGCTGGACGACAAGGGGCTGAACAGCCTCTGGCTGCGCAACGTGGCCACCGGGAGCGACACCCAGATCGTTTCTCCCACCAATACCATCCCCAACGTCGCTTTTTCGCCGGATGGCAATTACGTTTATTTTCGCAAGGCCGAGAACGGCATCAACAGCGACTTCAGCATCTACCGCACCCCCGTCCTGGGCGGCACGCCTCAAGTTGTGGTCCGCGATGTCGATAGCTCCTTTGCCTTCTCGCCCGACGGGTTCCGACTCGCCTACTTCCGCGCCAACGATCCAGACACCGGCAAGTGGCGCTTGTTAAGCGCGAAATTGGATGGCAGCGACGAAAAAATTCTGCATATCGAGACCCTGGTCTTTCTCCCCCGCTGGCTGGCATGGTCTCCCGACGGCCAGACCATCGCCTATCCCTATGAGCCCCCCGAAACTTTTGGCGCGTTAAACTTGATTGAAGTCGAGACCGGCAAAATACGCACAATACCTCTCGCCGACAAACAGATCTCGGCCTTGCATTGGTCCACGACAGGCGACGGACTGTTTGTTACCTATCGCCAAAAAGGCCCCGACGTGGCCCGCGAACAGATTGGATTTTTCTCGCTCAACGACGCGCAGATCCGCCCGATTTCGCGCGACACCAACAGCTACGCGGCTCTTGGTGTTTCCGCCGACGGCAAGACTCTCGCCACGGTGCAGCAAAAAGCGGCCAGCAATCTTTCTGTGCTCGATGGCGCCGGTAACGCCTCTACCAGCGCCACCCCGCTCGGGTTGGAGGGCGAACGTCTGGTCAATTTCAATTGGACCGCCGATGGCAATGTGCTGATCTCCGACGGCGCTCGCCTGCTGCGCACCGACCGCAGCGGAAAAAATCCCACCGTGCTCGTTGCCGATCCAGCCGCCGGAATTTTGGGCCTCGTGACCTGCGGCGCTCAGTCCATCGTCTTCCCGTGGGCATTTCACAATGGCGCAAATTACATCGGCATCTGGCGTTTGAATGCGGATGGCTCTCAACCCACCCAATTAACCGAAGGCAGCAACGACGGCTGGTTCAATTCCACCGCTTGCTCGGGCCATCACAACTACGTTTATTTCTCCAGAAACGTAAACACCGTGTGGCGCGTTCCTTTGGATGGATCGGGGAAAGCCGAAGCCGTTGCCGCCACCGCCCTCCCCGGCGCTTTTCAGGCAGGACGTGGCATGGGCATCTCGCCGGACGGAAAAACCCTGGCCTACCTGGTCGAATTCGTGAACACCAATGCCGCTATCGGCGTCGCAAGAATTGCCCTGCTGGACCTGGCCAGCCTTAAGAACCCGCGCCTCCTGGAAGTGAATCCACACATCTCCGCCGGCCCGCAATTCACGAGCGATGGCAAAGCCGTCGCCTATCCGATTCGCGAAAACGGAGTGGACAATGTGTGGATCGAGCCTCTGGACGGCTCGCCCGGCCGCCAGATCACCCATTTCAATAGCGAGCAAATCCTGGCCTTCCACTGGTCGCCGGACGGCAAGAATCTCGGCATATTGCGGGGCCACACCGATTCGGACGTGGTGCTGCTGCGAGAGGCGAAGCCGTAACCGGGGTGCTGAGAGATGGTTGGACCGCTGAGGTTAATGCCTGCGGGAAAGAATTTTGGTGGGCCCACTAGGATTTGAACCTAGAACCAACAGATTATGAGTCTGCTGCTCTAACCGTTGAGCTATGGGCCCGGTCTTTCAAATATCTTAGACCACATCGTCCTATTCTCTAAGGGTTGCCGGGGACTATGGAGGTGACGCCGCGATAGCGAGCGAAATCCGAATCATTCAGCGTCAGGATGTGATCCATTTTGTGTACGTACATGACCGCGACCAGGCGAGCGTCATGCGCTTGGGTGCCTGTGACCGAGTACTGTGTCACAATTTTCCGCCACTCACGGTACACAGCCTCGTTGTCCGGCAGAAATGACATGCCGGCTTCGATGGCCCGGACCTCGCATTCCCCGTCCTCAGACGTCAATCCAAGACCGTTTCGGATGACCGGTCGTGTCATGAGGGCTGCATCCACAGGTGGATGGTGTGGGTCAGATCGCCGGGTCATGCGGAGCAGGACATTAGTGTCGACGAGGCATGCGCCAACCGCCATCTAATCGTGGTCCTGATAAATCCATTCGCGAGAGATTGTTTTCGGCAACGGAGGAATCTTTTCCGAAAACTGCGCGAGCGAGTCGAGCCACGCTCGGATCTCTTCAGCGGAACGGACCCGATTCTCTCGAGACTCGAGGGACAGCTCTCTTGCCAAAACTTCCGCAACGTAGGCTTCCAGCGACAAACCGCGAGCTTTCGCCTTGGCCGCGAGTTCATCCGGAATGTTAACTGTTACCACCATGGGTATGACACTAGCAAAATCGTTTCTCGCATCTAAATCGGAGATGCCTTCGGCAGCTTACGTCACCCCGTCGTTCCTGCCGGAGCCGGCGGAGGAGTTGGCGCGGCCACCGGCGTCGGACTGTTGTTCACCAGGTCCTTCAATTCCTTGCTCGGCTTGAAAAATGGAATCTTCTTCGCCGGCACTTCCACCCGGTCTCCGGTTTTCGGATTGCGGCCGACGCGCGGCTTGCGCTGCCGGGTGCGGAAACTGCCAAATCCGCGGATCTCGATTTTGTCCCCCACGCGCAGCGAGCGCACCACGCTGTCAAAGATCGTGTCGACAATTACTTCGCTGTCTTTACGGGTCAGTTCCGCCAAGCGGGAAACTTCTTCGATCAGGTCGGCTTTCGTCATAGGCGTGTCGCTCCCTGCGTATAACCTTCTCAAATTTAAGGGGTTCTGCGCAAGTGCAGGCGGCGGCACTCAGGTGTGATCCGGGTCGCCACGTTGCATTAAAGTGCGCGTGATTCGGTCATGCCAGCACAGTTCGTCGGGATCGAGGAAGCACCAGAAATAACCCAGTCCGGCGGCCATCGCGGAAAGTAAACACGCCAGCGCGCGGAACCGGCGAACTCGGCGAGGCACAGCGCCGCCATCAAAGCGCGTGAGTTGTAAGCCTGCGGCTCGCAGTCCCGGCGTTGAACCTGTGTAGACAAGGAAGACAAGCTGGTAGATTGCCCAGAGCAGCAGAGCGATCACGCCGAGTCCGGCGCTGAGCAGCGGAAGCGGTCCGCGAACCGGGTTGACGCGGAGAAAAATTGCGCCAAATGCGCCCACCGCCGCGCTAAGGATCGCGCCATCGATCAACGCGGCCAGCGCGCGCCTCGCAATGGAGGCGGAAACCAGAGCGTCGGTCGAGCTCTCAGCCGCGAGCGCTTCAGCTCGCTCGGGTTCGATGAGCATTCCGCCGAGGGCAGGCGGCGGCGGCAGAATCTCGGGAGCTTCCACAATGCGCGGACGCTCGACAACGGGCTCCGCAAGTTCGACCGCGTGAAACAGAGGCACCGCGGCGGAGCGGGGGAACCCGATGACCTTCCCCGAGATGGCATTCGCCGAGAGGGTTGTGGCTGCGTGGTCGAGCGCCGGCGCGAAATGCGAAGCGGCGTTCGGGGTGACGTTCGGGATGACCTTCGGCTCCGGCGGGCCAGGAGAGTCTAACGGCTCCCGCAATTCAGAAGGCGGCTCGACCTCGGCGCAGCGGTTGAACATCTCAAAGGGCAGAAGCAGCGAAGGATAACGCGGAGCGCGCGGGCGGCGGCGTGTACGATAGCGCTCCAGGCGCGCCGCCACCTCGACCCGCCAGGAATCCGCTGCCGCATCGCTCGCTGCAACTTCCAGCGGAAGGCTCTGCGCTGCCGGATCAGTCACAGGCGTCACGCCTTGCCCACCCGCAGAAACGAGCAGATCGGTCGCAGCGAGCGCGTTCGTGTTCGAGGGCGCGGTCAGCGTTTTATCCTAAAGTAGCGGCAGTGCTATTTGTAATTTTGCCGTTTGCAATGCGTGATCTGCAATTTGGAGACTCGGCCCCTTCCAATCCGCCCGGCACAGGAGAACGCCAACTTTGCTTCGCTTGCCGCTCGCGTGCTAAGGTCAGGGCGTTCCCGTTGGCAGACCGGCTGGCAGGCAGTGGTCGCCTGCCCAGGGTCGTCCCTTCATGGTCATCCGCTACCGAATCTTTATCACGGCCGTATGGGTCTGTCATCTGCTACTCGCGGCGCGGATAGTAACCAGCCAGACGCTGCCCCCTGAACCGTCCGCGGTCGCGCCGGCCACCTCACCAAAAGACATCCCCAGAGAACCGGAAGAGGTCATGATCCGCGCCCTGCGCCAGGAAAAAGATTCCTTGATGTACCACCTCCAGGGCAAAGCCGAAATTCACTACCGCAATTACATCGTCCACGCCGATCAGATCACCTATAACGCCGACACCGGCGACAGCGAACTCGAAGGCCATGTGTTGCTCGAGGGTGGCCCTTATGACGAACACGTCGAGGCCAGTCATGGCACCTACAACATCCGTAGTGAGAGCGGCACGTTTTACAGCGTCGTCGGCACGCTCGGCTTGCAGGTGCGCAAGTCGCGTTACGTGCTGAGCACCACCAATCCTTTCGCGTTTACCGGGAAAATCGTGGAGAAACAAGGGCCGGACCATTATTTAGTGCGCCAGGGAACCGTCACCACCTGCGACCTTCCTCATCCCAAGTGGCTGTTCAGCGGACGCCGCATCCTGGTCGATGTGGACGACACAGCGAAGATTTACCACAGCGATTTCCGGTTGATGGGGATGCCGGTATTTTATTTTCCCTACGTCAGCTATCCCGTGGAGAAGGAGCGCGCGAGCGGATTGCTCATCCCCACCTTCGGCAAGTCCTCGACCAAGGGCTATATTGCGGGCGATGCCGTCTACTGGGCGCCCGACCGCAGCACCGATGCGCTGGCCGGTGCCGATTATTACTCCAAACGCGGCTGGTTTCAGCACGGAGAATTCCGCTCGCGGCCGAGCGACAACTCGTTCGTCTTTTTCAACTATGCCGGAATGGTCGACCGCGGCATCGGCAATCCGCGCCAGGACCAGGGCGGCGAGGACGCGCGCTTCATCGCCGAGCGCCCGTTTGGCACTTTTCGCGGCGTGGCCAATATCGATTACCTGAGTTCGTTCGTCTTTCGCATCGCCTTCACCGATGTCTACACCCAGGCCATCGACTCCGAAGTCCGATCGCAGATTTTCCTCTCCAATACGACGCGGGGATTTCACCTCAACGCGCTCGCGGAGCGCTACCAGAACTTCGAAGTTTGCGTTCCTCCCTCGCCCCCCGCCACCGGCGATTGCACGACCATCACCCAGACGGAGTTGATCCGGACCTTGCATACCCCCAGTCTTTTTTTCTCCGGGGAGGAACGCCAAATCGGAGATACGCCGCTCTACTGGTCGTTCGAAAGCGCCGCCGAAGGCTTGCAGCGCCGCGAGGTTCCGGAAGATTTGCCGCAGCGCCTTCTGGGACTGCGCACCGCCGCGCTAGTAGGCCGATTCGATCTGGCCCCCACCCTCACCATGCCGGTGCAGTGGCGGGGTTGGTCGTTTCGTCCCGCGCTCACCCTCCGCGACACGCTCTACACCCAGCAGTATGATGCCGGGCTCGTGGCCGCCACCGGCCGCGCCGATGACAACGTACTGAATCGCAAGTCTCTGGAAACCTCGGTGGAGGTCCGTCCCCCGGCTTTATCGCGGGTTTTCGAGCGGCCCTGGCTGGGTCGCAAGTGGAAGCATGTTATCGAGCCGCGCATGCGCTACGACTACGTAACCGGGATCGACAACTTCGCCGAAATTCTGCGTTTTGACGCCACCGATGTCCTCACCAATACGAATGAACTCGAGTATTCTCTGGTGAATCGCATCTACGCCAAGCGTCAGGATGCGAATGCAGAGGATTGCGACGTGCCCGCCATGAGTTTGCTGGCCATCGGCGGTGCGCCCCCGGCCGGCGCCGTTCCGTGGGAAACTCCGCACAACCTCGATACGCCGGTGTGCGCCACCGGTCCGCGGGAAATTTTAAGTTGGGAAATCGGGCAAAAATATTTCTTCGATCCCACCTTTGGCAACGCCCTGATCGCGGGCGCGCGCAATGTGTTTACTACCACGGCGGATTTCACCGGCGTCGCCTTCCTCAACGACGAGCGCCGCTTTGCTCCCCTGATTTCCCGCTTGCGGGTGGAAACCAGTCCGCGCACCACCACCGAGTGGGACTTGGATTACGACCTCGAAGCGGGTCGGATTAACTCCAGCCTGGCACTGGTGAACTATCACTACGGACCTTTTACCATGGGCGGAGGAGACGCCTTCCTGCGCGTGCTCGACAACTCGCTGGGCTCAAACCCGACCGGAGCCAACGACTTCCACCAGTTCAGGGTATTGTTGGGATACGGACAGCTCAACAAGCTGGGTCTGAGCGCCGCCGGCAGTTTCGGTTTTGACGCCAATCACGGCGACCTGCAATATGCCACGGCGCAGACCAGTTACACCTGGGATTGTTGCGGCCTAAGCGTGGAATACCGCCGCTTCGCCCTGGGTTCGGTGCGCAACGAGAATCAGTATCGTTTTTCCTTTACGCTGGCGAATGTCGGTGCCTTCGGCAATCTCAAACGAACGGAACGACTGTACTAGTGAAGGGGAAGTGCGAGGTCGCCGCCGCTACAACGGCGCGTCCTCATGCAGCATCCAACAGGGACACCTTTTAATTATGATTGCTCCCGCCACCCTCGAGTCGAAGTCGGAGCGCCTGCGCCAGATCCTGTCCCGCAATGGGCGCATGCTCGTCGCTTACTCGGGCGGCGTGGATTCCGCTTTCCTAGCCTGGCAGGCGCATCGGGTACTGGGCGGCCAGATGCTCGCCGTGATCGCCGATTCTCCCAGCCTGGCACGCACTCATTTGCAGGACGCTCTCGGGTTCGCCCGCGAGCGGGAAATTCCCCTCGCCGTGGTTCAGACCTTGGAGCTCGACAATCCCGCCTACGTCCGCAACGATGCCCGGCGCTGCTTCCACTGTAAGGATGAATTGTTCAGTGTCATGGAGCGCTACCGCGATAGCCACGGCTTTGACAGCATCGCCTACGGAGTGAATGCCGACGACACGGGAGATTTCCGCCCCGGCCAGCAGGCCGCCCGCCGCCACCAGGTTCTCGCTCCCCTGCTAGAGGCGGCCTTAACCAAATCCGAGATTCGCCAACTCGCGCAGCAAGCCGATTTGCGGGTGTGGGACAAGCCCGCCTCCGCCTGCCTCTCGTCGCGCATGGAATATGGCCGCGAGGTTACGCCCGAAGCTTTGCTGACTATCGAGCGCGGAGAGGACGCCCTCCGGGGAATGGGTTTCCGGCAATTCCGCGTGCGCCATCATGGGGAAACCGTGCGCATCGAAATCGCCCGCGACGAAATGCCCCGCGCATTGAACCCGGAAATGGCGGCCGCTTTCGCCACTTTATTCAAAAGTCTGGGATTCAAATTCGTAACCCTCGATCTCGAAGGCTTCCGCTCCGGCTCCATGAATCAGTTGCTCACTCCGGAGGAGTTGCTGCGCGCTTCGCGATAGACTGTGACTCGCGGCATTCCGGCCCGGCAACGGCGGGCTTGGTCGTATCTACAATTGGCGTAAGATTTAAGACTGAAGAGTCGAGCGGTTCCATTCCACACAGGTGGTTTCTATTCATGATTAAGCGGCGCGCCTGGATTATGTTCGTGCTGATTTGTCTGGGCTGCTCCGCCCAGTCTCCGCCGTCAATTCCCCCGGACGTCGCCCAGTCCATCGAGCGGCAGGTGCGCGCGCATTACGCGCTGCCCCCCGACATCACCGTGATTTCCGGGCCGCTGCGTCCCAGCGATTTCCCGAACTATGACGCGCTGACCATCACCTTTGCCGGCCCTAACAAGAAACAAGAGTTCGATTTTCTGCTCTCTCACGATCACAAGACCCTCGTCCGTATCACGAAGTTGGACCTGAACGGCGACCCCTTTGCCGAGATCATGAAGAAGATCGACGTCACCGGACGGCCCACGCGCGGCAATAAAGACGCGAAGGTGCGACTGATCAACTACGACGATTTCGAGTGCCCATTCTGCGCCCGCATGCACGCCACCATTTTTCCCGATCTGCTCAGGCAGTACGGCGACCGCGTGCTTTTTATCTACAAGGATTATCCGCTGGAGGAGATTCATCCCTGGGCCGTGCACGCCGCCGTTGACGCCAACTGCCTGGCGGCGCAAAACTTCGACGCATATTGGGACTATGCCGACTACCTGCATCTCAATCAGCATGCCGTCGGCGGCGGCAAGGGACGCGACCAGCAATTTGCCGACCTCGATAACCTGGCCACGGTGCAGGGGGAGAAACACAAACTCGACGCGCCGAAATTGCAGGCCTGCGTCAAGGCGCAGGACGAAAAAGCCGTGCGCGCTTCCATGGCGGAAGCGGAAGCGCTCGGCGTGGACGCCACGCCAACGCTCTTCATCAACGGTCATAAACTCGATGGCGCGGTGCCCGCCGAAGAAGTAAAGTTGGAGTTGGACCAGGCATTGAAAGAAGCGAAGTGATTCGCCCTTGGGCCAATCACAAATCACAAACCAAATCGCAAATTCTTCAGGGGAGAACTTTGAACAATCCTAGACGCCTGAACGGGCTCGTGCTGGCCGCTGCCTTGTTGCTGTCGCTCGCCGGATGCAACCGCGACGGCAGCGGCGGCGACGTGATGGCTTCCGTCAATGGACGGAAGATTTATCGCAGCGAAGTCGATAAATACTACGCTAATCAGACCGCCGGCTCCGACAAGACGCCCACCGGGGAGCAGGCCGTCAGTTTGCGCCTGAGCATTCTCAACGAGCTCATTGAAACCGAAATCCTCATGCAACGCGCCGAGAAACTGGGGTTGCTCGCCACCGACGAGGAAGTCGATCGCAAGCTGAACGAGATAAAGTCCCCCTACACGGCCGAGGAATTCAACAAGCGCCTGGTCGATAAAAAAATATCGCTCGACGATTTCAAGCGCGATCTCCGCCGTTCTCTCACTCGCGACAAGGTCCTGAATAAGGAGATCACTTCGCGCATCAACATCACCGATCAGGATGTCTCCGGGTATTACAACGAGCACAAGGCGGAGTTCAACCTGATCGAGGCGCAGTACCACCTGGCAAAAATTATGGTCACCGGAATGGCGGGCGCGCAGGTGCACAACCTGCAAAACAGCAAGGCGCAGAACGATGCCGACGCCCGCAAAAAAATCCAGATGGTGGCCAACCGCCTCGACAGCGGCGACGATTTCGCCACCATGGCGATGAATTATTCTGAGGACCCGGAGACCAGCAACAATGGCGGCGATCTGGGGATGGCCCCGGAATCGGCCTTGAAAAGCGCCGACCCCGCGACCCGCGACGCGGTCATGAAGTTAAAACCGGGCCAATATACCCCGGTCATCCCCATGATCAACCCCACGAATCATCAGCCTTACGCCTACATGATCGTGAAACTGATTTCTAAAGAGCCGGCGGGCCAGCGCGACCTGAACGATCCCCGCGTGCAGCAGGCAATACGCCAGCAGTTACGCGATCGGCGTGAACAACTCTTGAAGGCGGCGTATTACGAGACCATCCGCGACGATGCCAGGGTTACCAACCACTTCGCGGAAGAAGTTTTGAAGAACGCAGGCGCAGCCAAGTAAGACGTTCGCGCGCGATTCCAGGAAGGGCAAGAATTCCAAGGAGGATGCGGGAAAGTTTTTTGAAAACGCCGCCCCGCTAGCCCTCCAATTTTTTCGTCAACACTTGGTTGACTAATTGCGGATTGGCCTGGCCTTTCGACGCTTTCATCGCCTGTCCCACAAAAAATCCCAGCGTGGTTTTTTTCCCGGCGCGATACTGCTCCACTTGCTTCGGATTTGCGGCGATCAGTTCGTCCGCGATTTTCTCCAGCGCCGAGGTATCCCGCGATTGCTGCGGCCGCCCTTCCGCTTCGTACACCGCGGGGAAGTCCTGCCCACGTTCGAAACACAAATCGTACAGATCCTTCAGCATCTTGCCGGAAATAGCGCCCGATTCCACCAGGTCAGACGATGCCGTAACTCCGGCCATCGAGATCGACGAGTGCTCCAGGTCCAACCCCCGCGCTTTGAGCCGCCCCAGTAATTCGCTCTGCACCAGGTTGGCGACGCGCTTCGGATTGCTCGCCGCCTTCGCCGCCGACTCGAATTGATCCGCCAGCGCCCGCGTCAATGTCAGCGTGTGCGCGTCTCCCGCGGTGATGCCATACTCCCGCACCAGGCGCTGCCGCCGGGCTTCCGGAAGTTCTGGAAGCCCGGCGCGTATCTCGGCCTGCCACTTTTCGTCCACCACCAGGGGGAGCAAGTCGGGCTCGGGAAAATAACGGTAGTCATGCGCCTGTTCCTTGGAGCGCATCCCGTAAGTCCGGCCCTCGTGCGGATTATAGAGGCGCGTTTCCTGCGTGATGCGCCCGCCCGATTCCAGAACGTCAATATGGCGCTCGATTTCGTACTCCAGCGCCTGCTTGATAAAGCGGAACGAGTTGACGTTCTTCACTTCCGTCTTGATGCCGAATTCCTTTTGGCCCCGCGGGCGCACGCTGATGTTGGCATCGCAGCGCAGCGAGCCTTCTTCCATATTGCAATCGCTGACACCGGTATAGAGGATGATTTCCTTCAGCCGCGTCAGATATTCGTAGGCTTCGTCCGGCGAGCGCATGTCGGGATCGCTGACGATCTCCGCCAAAGGCACGCCCGCCCGGTTCAGGTCGATGGCCGTCTTCGCGGCAGCGTCGGCGAATCCCTCGTGCAGGCTTTTGCCCGCGTCTTCCTCCAGGTGAAGACGGGTGATACCGATTTTCTTTCTCCCGCCCCCCAGCTCGATTTCAATCGCTCCAAACTCCGCCAGGGGCTTGTCATATTGCGAGATCTGGTAGCCCTTCGGCAAATCGGGATAAAAATAATTCTTGCGCGCGAAAATCGACGTCCGGTTCACCCGGCACTGCAACGCCATGGCCGCCAGGGCAGCGAATTCCACCGCTTTGCGGTTCAGGACCGGCAAAGCTCCCGGCAGCCCGAGGCAAACCGGACACACATTCGTGTTGGGGGGGGCGCCGAAGTGGGTCGAACAGGAGCAGAAGATTTTCGACTCGGTCAGTAGTTGCACGTGCACTTCGAGTCCGATGACCGGCTCGTACCTGGCCCGTAGATCTTCGCTGAGAGCTGGGATGGTGGCCATAACCGCAAATTATAGCTGGCGGGACTGCGGTGACCTACTTGCTGGGCGAGGCGCTCAGATATTTTTCCAGTGGAATTTCAAAATACATCAGCTCGTTGCCTTTGGCATCCTGCGCCCCCATCAGGTAAAAGGTTGCGCCGGGAAGCGGATGTGCGATGTCTGCAATATCGAAAAACAGAAAGCCGCGTGCCGTGGAGTGCGGTTCAACCGCTTTGGCGCTGAACTGCGCCGCCTCGATCTCGTCCCATGCCTTGCGATTCACGCCGCCTTTCACTTCCTTTCTCGGCAGCGGGATCGGGGATGGGGGCGCGGGCGCCATCGTTGCGCGAGGGGTGGGAGAGGCGTCGGAGCAGATCGTCCATGGTCTCGGGATAAAGTTTGCTGCGATCTTTGGTATTCAACTGCGGCTTCATGGCCACCAGAGATACGGGCTGGTCGCCATCATTCGTGATCACGAAGAAAACCGGCAGCAATCCATTATTGCGATAGTTGACGCTGAAGATCGCCGCCTTGTCCTCTACGTCATAAGGATCGACCGCAACCGCTACCTTTTCCTGCGGATGCTCATCGTGCGCCGGATAACTCCTCGCGGGCTGCGCCGCTGGCATGATGAAGTCCTTGGCGGCCACAGCATAGATGGCAAAGAGGCAGATCATGCTGCACGTAGATGCAGACTGCACATCAGCATGAGACGCGGAGTGCGAGGCGGGTGCGGGGGCTGCAGCGGGTCTAACTGGGGCATGGCTAAATTATAGGCCCGCTAAACCCCACTCCCGGCGCATTCGCTCCGCCGTGCGCGATTTTGCAAACCTGACGCGGCGGTTAGAATGGGGCTCTTGATCTACGCCCTCTACACTGCCTTGCTCGCTTTCGTTTTGCTGCTCACCCTTCCTTATTGGGTGCTGCAAATATTGCGCCACGGCAAATATCGCGCCGGCTTGCGGCAGCGCCTCGGCGCAGTTCCCGCCACCCTTACCCGGCGGCAGGCGAGGCCCGCGATCTGGCTGCACGCTGTTTCGGTGGGCGAGGTCCTAGCGTCAACCGGCGTGGTGATCGCCCTGCGCCAGACATTCCCCGCACATCAAGTCCTCGTTTCTACGACGACCAGTACTGGCCACAGATTGGCCGCGCAGCGCTTTGGCGCGGAGAACGTATTCTATTTCCCGCTCGATTTTCCCTTCGCGATCCGTCCATACCTTAAGGCTGTGCAGCCCGAACTTGTGGTTGTGGCGGAGACGGAATTCTGGCCCAACTTTCTGCGCCTCGCCAAAAACAGCGGAGCCCGCATTGCCGTGATCAACTGCCGCATTTCCGACCGCTCGCTTCCGGGATATCGCCGCTTGCGTTTCTGGCTGCCGCGATTGCTGACGAAATCCCTGGATAATGTCGACGTCTTTTTGGCGCAAACTGACGAAGACCGCCGGCGGCTGCTCGAGATCGGGGCGGCGGCGGGCAAGGTCACGGTGGCAGGCAACTTGAAATTCGACGTCACGCCGCCCCCCCCGCCGAAAATTGTCGCCAACCTGCGGGTGAGTCTTCGCCAGTCCGGAGCGGATCCAATTCTCGTCTGCGGCAGCACGCTGGCGGATGAAGAAGGCTTGCTGCTCTCCGCCTTCCGGAACATTTTGCTGAATCATCCGCAGGCCGTCATGCTGCTTGCACCGCGCCATCCCGAGCGCTTTACGGAGGTCGCCGCCCTCATCGGGAAACTGGGTTTCCCGCTGTGGCGGCGTTCGCTGTGGAACGGCGCGCCCCTCGCGGGCGGAGTGTTCCTCGTCGATACCATTGGAGAGTTGGCCGCACTCTACGCCCTCGCCACCGTGGCGTTTGTTGGAGGCAGCCTGGTGCCGCGGGGAGGGCACAACATTCTGGAGCCCGCGCTCCACGGCGTTCCCATCGTGACCGGCAACCACTACGAAAACTTCCGCGATATCGTTAATTTGTTTGTCAGCCGCAATGCCGTGCGCGTGGTCGGGCTGGCGGAACTGCCGCTCCTCTTCATGGAGTTGATCGAAAACCGGGGCGAGCGCGAAGCGCTGGGCCGCAACGCCCTGGCGGCGCTGGAGGCGGAGCGCGGCGCAACCGGACGAACCGTGGCGGCGCTCCTGCAGTTGATGCAGGTCGCACCATGAAGCCCCTGGCCGCACTCAGTGGGATCTACGGCGTCGCCGGAACGTTCCGCAATACTCTCTTCGATCGCGGCCTGCTGGTTTCGCGGACACTAGAGAAGCCCGTGGTCAGTGTTGGAAATCTTTCGGTCGGCGGATCAGGCAAGACTCCGTTCGTCATTGCGCTGGGCGAATTGTTACATGCGCGCGGCATTTCTTTCGACGTGCTCTCCCGCGGATATCGCCGCAGAACTCGCGGCGTGCTGGTGGTCGAGGGGGATGGCGACCCTGCCGACTTCGGCGACGAGCCGCTGCTGATCGCGCGCCGCCTGCGGGTTCCCGTCATTGTCGGCGAAAGCCGCCATGCGGCCGGAATAATCGCCGAGCGGGAATTTGCCTCCCGTCTGCACATTCTCGACGATGGTTTTCAGCATCGTTCCCTGGCGCGCGATTTCGATATCGTGCTGCTCACCGAGCGCGACTTCGAGGACAGCTTGCTTCCCGCCGGACGACTGCGAGAGCCTCTGTCAGCGCTCTCCCGTGCCGACGTGGTGGTGTTGCCTGAAGGGTTGGCCGCGGATCATCCCGCGCTCCGGCAAAAATCCATCTGGCGCATCCAGCGCGAGCTCAGACTGGAGGGCGCGCCTGCATCGCCCGTCGTTTTCTGTGGAGTGGCGCGGCCGGAACAGTACTTTGCCCAGGTGCGCGCCGGCGGCATCACGCCCGCCGCGGAAGTGGCGTTTCGCGACCACCACGCCTACACCAGCCGGGACGTCCAACGTCTGCTGGCTTTGCGCGGAAAACTCGCGGCCGGAGGTCTTCTAACCACCGAAAAAGATGCGATCAATCTAGGAGAGTTGCGGGCACGGTTAAGCTCGCTGGCCGTCAGCCGGCTCGAGGTTGTTCTGAAAGACGGGTCCGCAGCCTTGGATCAGATTCTGGCGAGAACGGCATTCACCCGCTCGCGGTCTCGTCATCCAGCGGCGGCAAATTCCGATACTCCTCGATAATGCGCTTGGCTTCCGCCGCATCTTCCTCGCGCACCAGAAGCACCGATCCGCCCACCCCGGGGAACGCATTCTGCACCGCATCCAGCGATTGCAAATCCGATTCGATGCCGTCCGATTCCAGCAGACCCTGCACCACGATGGCTTCGTTTTCCTGCTCCGTATCGAAAACCTTAATCAGCTTTTCGTTGGGTTCCGGCGGCGAGGTGTTCGGCATTTTGTCCTCCACAAGTTCTTCCGTTTACAGATTACGGCAGTCCCCACCTCTCTGTCTCGCCGAGCGATCACGGCTCAGCCTGCGGCCACGTCGGGCTGGCGAAAAACCCGGCTTCTACGCAACTCCACTTCTACTTCCTATTTCTCAATTCGTTGCAGGCGGAATAAAAGCGTGCCCCATCCCAGCTTCACGCGCATTTGCACCGGCGTGTGGCTCGCGTCCTCGGAATACCATACCCAGACTTTGCCCTTAGACTGGAGCGAGCCGGAGATGGCCTCCGCCGTGACCATGACCGTTGAAAATGTGCCCGCAGGCACTTTGATCGGTTCGCGCTTCTCCACGCTGGCTCGCACCATCGCCGACTTTCCATCGCTGATGGGAAATTCGTAGCGCGACCCCAACTGCAGCGGCAGGGACTGCAGATAATAGAAGCCCGTAATCACATCCGTGCTGCAGCCCGCAAGATCGTTTTCCACGTGCTTGGTTTCGCCGGTCTTCAGGCTCTTCTCGTCGAGCGTGCTTTTCTGCCGCGCGTAATCGAAATGGATCGACGTCTCCCGCCGGTGCGAACCTTCCTCGCTGTGCTTGAAGATGGAAAGTGAACAGAACGTCCGGGGATCGAAGTGCGATTCAAACCGGTCGTGGACCGGGAAAAGAACGTTCACCGCCCCCGCGGATTCCGCCATCGCGGTGACTCTCCGCTCGTTCCCGGCAACTTCCATGCGCACCACGCCGGTCCCGGCGGTAATCAAATGCCACTCCGCCGAATACACGTAGCCCTGCCCATCCGGGAAAGCATAGTTAGGACGCGGCGCAACAATGCGTGCCGTGGCTGCTCCCACCGATGCGGTTGTCGGACCTGCCTGGGACCCCAAGGCTCCAGCCCACACCAACCCCAATCCGCAAAGGCTCAAGACCGCCGTCCCGCAAGCTCGACTGACGCGCTCCCGCACACTGGTTAGCCTCTGCGTTAAACGCCTCATGCTTCACGGCAGACTACCACACCAGCTTCAGCACCAGCACCGCCAGCATGGCCAGGCACCCGAGGCTGGCCTGGTATTCGCGATGTTTCCAATACCGTTCCCCGGAGTACGCTCCCCGCTCATTGCCATACCGCGTCAGCCGGGGCAACAGGCGCGGCACTTGACGCGCATAATCGACGTAGCCGGGAAACGTGCGCCGGAGATATCGCTCCTCGCCCGCCATCACCGGAAGATAAATCGCCCCAAACATCAACAGCATCACCCCGACCATCCACACGCTGCGCGCCGCAATAGCGAAGCCCGCAGCCAGCATCAGCGACCCCAGATATAGAGGATTGCGCGTATAAGCATAAGGACCGCTGGTCGTCAGCTTTCTATCTTTTTGCAGGTGGCCGGATGCCAATCCCCGCAGCGCCAACCCCGGAATCACCAGCAGCAAGCCCGCCATGAGCGAAGCCCACGTGGGACGCGCCAGCCACACGTACACCACCGCCAAAATGAACCCCAAAGGTACTCGGACGCGGCGAGCGACCCGCCCCCATAAGTCTCTCGCACTCTGCGCCGCTGATCCGGGTTGTGAAATTTCACTCACCTGCAGGAGTTTCAGGCAGACTCGCCCGCCGCCATCCCCAACAACTCCAACGCCGCCGCCGTGACCTCGCCCGCCGTGACTTCCATCAACCCCGCTTCCGGCTCCCGGTAGCGGCTGTGATCGGTGCGGCTGCGAGCGCTCCGCAGCACGATGGATCGCGTCCGGAAAGGCCCATTGCGCGCCGGATTCGTCGGACCAAAAATCCCCACCACCGGAATTTTCAACGCCGCGGCCAGATGTGCCGGTCCCGTGTCGCCTCCGATAAACAGCCGCGCCCGTCGCGTCAGCGCGATCAACTCCGAAATCGAGCAGCGGACGCTCCGTGCCGCGCCCGCGCCCGCACTCTCCACCCGGGCCGCCAGCCCTTCTTCTCCAGGACCGAAATTGATGAGCGAAAACACCCCTCGCCGTCCCAGTTCCCTGGCCACTTCGCCGTAGCGCTCCGCCGGCCACATCTTTGCCCCCCATCCCGCGCCCGGATTCATAATCGCGAACTTCCCGCCCGCCGTCAGCCTCTCGATTTTCTCCTTCGCGTCAGTATCCGCATCCGCATCCACGGGAAACTCCACTTCGGGTTGTGCGGGCGAAACCGAGCTTCGCGTCTCCCCGCCAGCGTCGGAGATAACCACATCCGCCAGCCTCTCCGCCTGTTCCACCACGTGCGCCGCGCTTTCCGGCATGCGCACCCTGCGGTTGTACAGCACGCGGGCGATACTTTCCCGGGGATTGGCGTCGCCATACACCAGCGGAGCGCCCGCCCAGCGCGCCAGCACGCCGGAGCGAATCGCGCCCTGAAAATCCACCACCGCGTCGTATCGCGCCCCACGCACTTCCCGCCATGCCTTCGCCATCTCCTGCCATGTGCTGAAGGCAAGCGGAGCCCGCCGCCACCCCGCCGTATTCACGGCATGAACGCAATCCGCCAGCGGCCGCTGGGGAGAGCGCGCGCCCGCGCGAGGAGATTGCGGCGCGCAGAGCAACTCGGCCCAGCGCTCTTCCACCATCCAGCCCAAAGTCGCCTCGGGAAACGCCCGCCGCAACGCCGTCGCCGCGGGCAGCGTGTGGATGATATCCCCCATGGCGCTTAACCGCACCACCAGCAAGCGCTGCAATCGCGGAATTCCACGGGCAGCGGAATCAGTCATCCTTATTCCCCGGCCTCACGCCGCTCATGACTTTCCCGTCTCCGCCCGTCCGCGCGCCCGCAGAATCTGCGTCGCCGAGTGATTCTTGGCGTCGCCCACAATCATCACCCGCCCGCCGCAGGCTTCCACCTCGTCGCGCTCCGGAACACTCTCCACCGTATAATCGGTGCCCTTGGCGTGAAAATCGGGGCGGACTTCGCGCACGATGGCGCGCACGTCCCGTTCGGGAAAAATCACCACCGCATCTACATCCCCGAGCGCCGCCAGAAGTTCCGCCCGCTCTTCCGCCGGCATCACCGGACGCCCTTCCCCTTTCAGCGCGCGCACCGATTCATCGCCGTTCACCGCCACCAGGAGTTTGCCGCCCAGTTCCCGCGCCGCGCGCAAATAGCGAACATGCCCGACATGCAGCACATCGAAACACCCGTTGGCCAGCGTGACGCGCTCACCCGCGCGCCGCCACTCCGCCACCAGCGTCCCTAGCGCGTCGCGCGCAACAATCTTCAATACTCGCTTCAATGCTCGCGACTCCCCGCCGGCGCCTTATCCACCGCCTCCAGCAATTCCGCCTGGCTCACGGTCGCCGTGCCCCGCTTCATCACCACGATCCCGCCCGCGTAATTCGCCAGATGCGCCGCCTCTTCGGCCGTCGCTCCCGCCGCAAGAGATGCCGTGAACGTCGCAATTACCGTATCACCCGCGCCCGTAACGTCCGCCACCTCGTCACTGCCGTAAATTGGAATGTCCACGGCCCGGTGCCGCCTCGGGAATACCACCATGCCATCCTTGCCGCGAGTGATCAGCAGTGATTCCAGATTCATCTCGCCCGCAATCTGCTCCCCCGCCGCCAGCAGCCGCTCCCACTCGTTGCCAATGCGTATGCCCAGCACTTCTTCCACCTCAGACTCATTCGGTGTCGCCGCCGTGATGCCCTCGAACTCCAGCATGCGATGCCGCGAATCGAGCGTCACCGGAACCTTGTCGATCCCGCGCTTCTCCCGAATCACTTTCAGCAAAGTCGGCGTGGCCGCGCCGTACCCGTAATCGGAAACCAGCAACCCATCCGACGCTCGCGTGTATTCCCGCGCCGCCAGCACGATCTCCCGCCGCAAATGCGCATTCGGACCCTCCGCCGGTTCTCGATCCAGCCGCACCACCTGCTGCCCCGCCGTGTGCGCGAATCCCGCCAGAATTCTGGTCTTCGTCACCGTCGTGTAACTCTTATCTTTGAATACACCGCTGACCGGAATCCGCTTGTGCCGGAAAGCACGGAGCAGCATTTTCCCCGGCTCGTCGTCGCCCACCACCCCAACCGGCAGCACATTCACTCCCAGGTCGGCCAGGTTATATACCGCGTTGGCTCCGCCTCCCGGAACGACTTTGCGATCATGATGCTTCAAGATCAGCACCGGCGCTTCCCGCGAAACCCGGGAAATTTCCCCAAACACAAACTCATCTGCCACCAGGTCGGCAAGCACCGTGATCGTGAGTTTCGGGAAAGACTCCACGACCTTCCGCAGCCGGTCGTTTTCCTTAGTATGCTTAGTCATTGATTTTCTTAGTAAAGGGATTTTTTCAGTAAAGGCCAAAGCAAGATTTTCTCACGAGCCGCCCTTTGGCAAGGCCGGCAGTTCGAAGGTTGAGGTTTCTACCGGCTGTTGAGGGCATCCGCTCCTCAGTAACTTAGTGGAGCAGAGCAACCTCCGGCCTCACGGACGTGCCGTCCAGATAGAAGCTCACCGCACCTTCTTCATCGGTGCGGTAGGTTTTCACTCCCGCCTGTTGCAGCCGCTGCAGCACTTCGCGGCGCGGATGCCCATACACATTCCGCGCGCCCACCGAAATCACGGCATAACGAGGATGCACGGCGGAAAGTAGTGCGTCCGAGGTGGCGCTCGCGCTGCCATGGTGCGCCACTTTCAGCAACATGGCTGCCGGACGCGCCGCCGCAATGCGGCGCTCGACCGCGCGTTCCGCGTCGGCTTCCAGCAGAGCTGTCGTCCCTCCCAGCGCCGCGGTAAACACCAGGCAATCGTCATTCGGACGCATCGATCCCGTAATTTGATCGCGTCCCGGTGCGAGCATGTCAAAATGCACGCCGCCATAATCAAATTGGTCGCCTTCCTTTTTCACCACAATCCGCATGTCCGCAGCTTCCGCCTGCGCCACGATTTTCGCCAGCTCTCCCACGGGATGATCGATGCTGAGCCACAATTCGCGGGGATGAAAATTGGCCATCACGGCGGGCATGCCTCCGAGATGATCGGCGTGCGGATGAGTAATCACGACGACATCCAGGCGATCGATGCCGCGATTCCAAAGGTACGAAGACACAACTTGTTCCCCCAAATCGAATTCGGAGTGCATCCATTGCGGCAGGCCGCCCGCATCAACCAGCAGGGTCCGGCCTTGCGGCGTGACCAGCAGAATGGAATCGCCCTGCCCCACGTCGATCGTGGTTATCTCCAAAACCCCGGAACGCACCTGCGGCCGGGAAGGCACGAAAGCAATCCAGGCGGCGAGCACAAAGAGCGCCGCCAAGGCGGTGATTACGGCCGCGCGTCCAAGGCGGCTCCGTGCCACGAGCATCGCCAGCGCGAGGGCGGCGATCGACAATAGAATCGTGGCGAGCGCGGGCATGGCGACTCTCAGGTCGGCGATCGACGCGCCCGCGAGATGAGCCCCGCCGGCGCGGTGCACCGTGCCTGCAATGCCTTCCAGCGCGAGTCCGGAGAGCCACACCGCAGGTTTGGCTAAAGCAGGAGATAAATATCCCAGGCCCACGGCGGCGGCAGCGGTGGGCATCAACAACTGCGTCAGCGGAATCACCGCCAGGTTCGCCGGCACCCCCATCGTGGTGGCACGATGAAAATGGTAGGCCATGAGCAATGCCAATCCGGCCTGCATCAGGGCGGAGATAAAGATGAATTCACTCAGGCGTATGCCGAAACGCAACAGCCGCGCCGGCAGCCTCACACTAAGCCATCGTCCGACGAATGGCTCCAGGCGCGGCCCGAACAACCGGAGGTCCATCTGCATTTGTGCCACCCCCGGCTGCACCAGGGTGGCATCCGTGGTCGCCGGCCACAGCCGCAGTGCACGTGTGTATGGCGAGGTAGTCCGCTCCAGAATTGGCGAGCCGATACCGGCGATGATGAAAACGGCGAGGAAGGTAAGTTGAAAACTCGCCCCGAAGAGAGCCCGCGGATCGGCAATCAGAATGCCCAGCGCCGCCGCTCCGATGGCATTCATCATGTTGCGCTCGCGATAGAGCAGGCGGGCGCCGAGATAGATCGCCAGCATCACTACGGCGCGCCACACTGGCGGCCCCACTCCCACCACAAACGCATAGGCAAACGACAGCGCGAGCGTGACCATGGCTGCCACCGCCGGATCCACGCGAAATTGCCGCAGCGTCCAGAAGATGGCCAGGGCCAGAATGCTCAGGTTCATGCCCGAAACCACGAGAACGTGATAAGTTCCCGAGCGCTGATATTCCGTGCGCGTTGCATTGCGCAGAAAGGCTTCTTCCCCGAGGACCATGGCGTCCATCAGCGCCGCCTGCGGCGACGGCCACAGTTGGTGGATTTTGCCCACGATGCTGCCGTGGATGCGCGTGCGATACAGTTCGACGCGGCTGCCGACAAAACCCGGCAGGGGCTCAATATCACGGGCGTCCGCCGTGCCCAGCAGGCGTACGCCGCGGTCGTGCAAATAGCCTTCGTAGTCAAAGGCTCCGGGATTGCGGTAGTTGCGCGGTGGGTGAAGCCGCGCCCGAAGCCGCAGGCGGCTACCGTAATTCAGCGACACCGGCAGACCGGCGTTGGGCTGGAATTCTATTTCGCCGCGTTCCTCCTCAGGACGCGACTGTTCCTCTGGCGACCCGCGAATGGTCAGCCGCACTCCCGCGCGAAAGGGTTGAATCCCGCCTTCGCCGACGACTTCCTCCGTCTCGATGTCGATGGATTGTCGCGCCGCTCCCCTATAAATCTCCGGAGGATAGCCCTCCCGGATCACGTGCCCGGTGAGCACCACGCTGCGCCCATCCACCAGCATCGGTATTTGAGAATCGCCCGGCAATGCCTCCCCATGGGTTTGAATCAGAAACGCTGCCAGCAGGAACCATGTGCTTAATGACAGGGCTTTGGCGAGCCACCCTCGGCGGTAAACAAACCAGGCGGCGGCAAAGATAAACGCGATCAGCGCCACGAGCCACCACAAGGGAGGACGCCAGGCCCGCACGCCCGTCCAAAGGCCAAGCGAAAAGCTCAGCGCCGCCCAGAACGCGGGTTGGCGTGGCGCGTTGTGGGAGTGAGTCATGGAGTGAAATCAAGTCAAGGCTGAGACCGCATTTCTTAACACCCAAAGACGATTTGCGCCGCGCATGACGAGTGGGTCCGGGCGCTGCATACACTCGCCAGGACCCTCGGCCATCCCACCCGTCTTCCAGGAGGAACCCGTTATCGCGCCAACAGCAGCACCGTTTCGATATGAAACGTCTCCGGAAACAGATCGAACAGGTGTGCTTCTTCCACGCGATAGCCAGCTGCGATGAGGGGGACAATGTCTCTGGCCATCGTCGAAGGGTCGCACGATACATAGCGGACGCGAGGCGCACCGAGTTCCACCAGAGAGCGGATCACCGCCTTTCCCGCCCCGGCCCGCGGCGGATCAAGCACCACCAAATCAGGCCTTGACCGCCGGTTTTTCAGGGAACCACTTCCCAGATAATCTTCGGTTCGCGCTGCGACCGCTTTCACGCTCGCAGAGACCCCGCTAGCAAGAACATTGTGCACAAAGTCGTCATACGCTGTCTGTGACGCCTCTACACCAAAAATGTGACGAAACTTTTCCGCCAGTGGGAGCGAAAACAATCCCACGCCAGCGTACAGATCGAGCGCGAACTCCCCCGCCGCATTCCCCACGACCGAGGAAATTAGTTCGTCAATCAGAAAGCGGTTGGCTTGGAAAAAAGACCCGGCGCTGACTCGATAACCGTGCCGCCCAACTCGATACTCCATGCTGCCCGCCCCCGACCGCGCCAGCAGCCTGGGATGCAGGCCGCCGCCATAGTCGTCGTCGCCGCCGTTGTCACGCGATTGTGTTCCCCTCCGCAACCGCGACGCGAAAAAGCTGAGCCCGCTGACTTCCGGCAGTTCGCGCCGCAGTGCTTCCGCCCAGCGCAGCAGATCGCTCTCGGCCGCCTCGCGCCCGCAGAATGCCCATGCCAGCAAATGCTCATCCCCGGCATCGGCAAAGAGCTCGAGCTCTTCAATAGTTGGTGGACAATCCGCGCCGCCCACTTCGAGCAGTCTAGCTAGAGCACGATTGAGCAGCGGCGAATTAATCGGACATTGGTGCACCGGAAGAAATTCGTGCGCGCTGAAGCGGAAGTATCCCAGCGCGAACCGGGGCGCGGTCCGCACTTGCAGACGCGTCCGGTTGCGATAATTCCACGCCGGCGATTCGTGCAGGCGAATCTCGGATTGCAAATCGATTCGCGCGATGCGCTGCAGCGTCTCCCGCAGGATGCCAGCTTTGAATGCGATTTGATTGCGGTAGGGGATGTGCTGGTAGTGGCATCCGCCGCACTGCTGGTAGTAGGGGCAAGCCGCGGTCACGCGATCCGGCGACGCGGCGAGTACACTTCCGATGGTCGCGCGAGCAAAGCCCGCCTTCCCCGGGCCGAGCTCGGCCTCGATTTTCTCCCCCGGCAAAACGAACGGGACAAACACGGCCATGCTGCGTCCGTCCTCGCCCGCCGCCGTCCGCGCGAGGCCGTCGCCGCCGTAGATTAATTTTTCGATGGAAAGTTGCGTCACAGGAGAGCCATCGCAGTAGCGGACCGACTTAGTTGACCTTCGAGCCCGCTTCGATCAATTGTTTCGTCATCAGCAGCAGGCCCAGAATCTGCGTCCACTCGGAAACGATGTTGCCCACCACTTGTCCCCACTTGCTCGTCGGGTCCATCGCCCTGAAAGCCACAACCCAGGCAATCCCCGTCACCAATAGCAATAAAGTAAGCGAGTGTTCGCGCAGCAACTCTAAGATGCGCGGCCGCACGATGCCCTTCGGACGCTTGCTCTCTGGAGAACCCTTTTCGTAGAGATGCTTGGTCATCAGGACGGTAACCAGCACTCCCGACCAATCCGCGATCGCGTTCCCAAAAAACGACCCCAGATGGGTGCTGGGGTTCGAGCGTGTATAAGCCGAAATTAAGAGCACCACGATCGCGAACGCCACTAAACTCAAGGAGTGCCGATGGAGCAATTGGCCTATCCGCAGCTTACGTTTCATGGTGCTACTGTACTCGGTCCAGTCGGCACCGCCAACCGCAAGGGATGGGCAATGTTGCCAGCCTCGTGTCTGCGTTACCGCTATAAGGGGCCAGCGCCTCGCGAATCCCTCGGGTGACGCTCTTCTCCGATCAGCAGTAACACCGTTCGGCAGCGGCTGGGCGGAAATTTTCCCGAATTCCGATCAGCGCCGCTTTGCGCGTCCCCGGCTTCTTGCTACTTGGCATACTGCGCCTCCCCATTCCCGAACGACCAGTTCTCCTTGACCACTTCCACCAGATTGATAAGGACATCCTCGCGGCGCAGTTTCAGGGCATTGTGCAATCCGTCGGCCACAGCTTTATAAAAGCGCTCCTTCACTTCCACCGTGCGCCCCGCGTTGAGCGTGATCTGCACAAAGATGCAATCGTCGCTCCGGTGTATGCCGAGATAATCCCGGTCAAAAAGCAACCCGCTTGCCGGATGTTCGGTGATCACCTGAAAACGGTCGTCCTGCGGAACCCCCAGCGTGTCCACCATCGCCTGATAAACGATATGGCCCACCTGGGCGCGATATTCCGCCGGCTTGCCTGCCAGAAGATCGATGCGGACAAGGGGCACGGCTTCTCCTTAAATGGAATCCCAACTCAATTCACATCCCAACTCGCTGGAACCGTCACATACGAGCGATCCAACTCCGTCACCGACGGACAACCGAGCAACCGCAGCGAACGTTCCAGATCGGTGCGCAAAATTTCGATGGCGCGATTTACCCCGGCTTCTCCCGCCGCCGCCAGTCCGTAGGCATACGCTCGTCCGCAGAGCACGGCGCGCGCCCCCAGGCAAAGCGCCTTCAGAATGTCGGTGCCCCGCCGGATTCCGCCGTCCATCAGGATTTCCGTCTGCCCCTCCACCGCCTTCACCACTTCCGGCAGGGCGCGCAACGATGACGCCACGCAATCCAGTTGCCGGCCACCGTGATTGGAGACGGAAATTGCCGCGGCGCCTTCATCCACCGCCCGCCGCGCATCGTCCCCCGTCAGCACGCCTTTCACCACGATCGGCCCGCGCCACAACTCGCGAATCCATTTCAAGTCATCCCAGGTGACCGTGGACTCGGCCAGTGCCGCCGCTACATCGATGAGCGGCATCGGTCCTTTGCCGGGAATCACCACATTGGGCAGCGGAGGCGTGCCGCCGTCGCGCAAAAAACTCACCAGCCATCCCGGTCGCGACATGATTTGCGGAAGATACGGGTATCTTCTCAAAAACGCTTCCGCTCACCAGTTCCTTCATCCCGTTGCGATAGTCGCGCTCGCGAATTCCCGATACCGCCGTGTCGATGGTCACCACCAGGGCTGACATTCCTGCCACGCGGGCGCGCTCGATCGCGCCTTCCGCGGCGGCGCGCCCGCCCATCAGGTACAGTTGATGAAATACGGGTCCCGTCGAAGCCGCCTTTACATCCTCCAGTTTGTGTCCCGAGATCGTCGAAAGAATATAAGCGGTACCCGCCCGGCCCGCCGCGCGAGCCGCGCCCACTTCTCCCACCGGATGCATCAGGCGGCTGTAGCCGACGGGCGCCAGTAAGAATGGCAGAGCCAGGTCGAATCCCATGACCCGCGTACCCAGGTTGCACTTCGCGAACGCCACCGCATGACGGGGTCGAAACGTGACGTCTTCGTACACGCGGCAATTTTCCCGCAGCGTAACTTCGCCTTCCGCGCCGCCATCCAGATAATCGAATACGGAGCTGGGAACACGGCGCTTGGCGATCGAGCGCAGGTCGGCAATGCTGACCACGCGGGGAGAAGCTACGGAGCGGGCGGACTGGTCCATGGCAAACTAAAGATGCAAAATTAAAGGCAAACTAAAAAACTCACGCCTCTGCCACCGGCGCGGCGAATTGATGGTATCACCACCCACCAAACTTGACGCCGAATCCGATCCCTAAAGGCGGGCGTGAGCCTTCGCGTGTTTTTTGCCCAAGGCTGGGTGGCGAATCGCCGACTCGGGCATAATATGTCCACCAACCGCCACCAGAAAACGAGGGACTGCCATTTGTCGCGAGTCAATGTATCCATAAGACAATTTCTTACCTCTTTGCTCCTCGCGCTTTCCGCGGCCGCGCTGGCCCAGCCCGTCCCGCAAACCCTGCTCAATGGCCTCAAGTGGAGGCTGATCGGCCCATTTCGCGGAGGGCGCGCCGTCGCGGTCGCCGGTGTTCCCGGCGACTCTGCAACCTTCTACTTCGGGTCGGTCAACGGCGGCATCTGGAAGTCGACCGACGCGGGCGTCGGTTTGGACTCCTGTATTTGATGGCCAGCCCGTCGGCTCCATCGGCGCTCTCGCGGTCGCGACCTCCGCTCCCAACATTATTTATGCCGGAACCGGGGAGAGCGATATCCGCGAGGACCTGTCTTCGGGCAACGGCGTCTACAAGTCGAACGACGCCGGGGTCACGTGGAAACACCTCGGCTTGGAAGACACGCGGCAAATCAGCCGCATCGTGATCGATCCCTTGAACCCGGACGTGGTTTACGTCGGTACCCTCGGCCACGCTTACGCGCCCAACCAGCAGCGCGGTGTTTTCAAATCCATCGACGGTGGATCGCATTGGACTCACTCCCTTGATCTCGGGCCCGAAGTCGGCATCTCCGATTTGGCCATCTGCGCTTCCACTCCCCGGCTTTTGTTCGCCGCCGCCTGGCAAACCCATCGCGCCCCCTGGAGCGCCTACGCTCCCATTGACGGCCCCGGCAGCGGCCTGTACCGCTCCCAGGATGCAGGCGCGACCTGGACTCGTCTGCATGGCAGCGGCCTTCCCGCCGGCAACTGGGGACGCGTCGGCGTCGATGTCGCTCCCGACGGGAAGCGCGTCTACGCGCTAATCGAAGTGAAAATCGAGGCAAAAAAGGAATCGCAACCCGGCGCGCCGCCGTCAGCCGACCCGGACAAATCCGGACTTTATCGCTCCGATGACGGCGGCGACACCTGGGTTCTCGCCAACAGCGACTCTCGTCTCACCAGCCGCGCCTGGTACTTCAATCGCGTCACCATCGATCCCCGCAATCCCGACGTGCTTTATGTGCCGAACGTCGCCCTCTATCGTTCCGAGGACGGCGGCAAAACCATTTCCGTCCTGCGCGGCGCGCCCGGCGGAGACGACTATCACCAGCTCTGGATCGATCCCAAAAATTCCGCCAGCATGGTGCTTGGAACCGACCAGGGAACCTCCGTCAGCCTCAATCGCGGTGCCACGTTTAGTAGCTGGTACAACCAGCCCACGGCGCAGTTTTATCACGTCACCACCGACCATCAGTTTCCCTACACCGTCTACGGAGCGCAGCAGGATAGCGGCAGCGCCGCCGTTCCCAGTCGCACCGACCACGGCCAGATTACGGCGCGCGACTGGTTCCTTGCCGGCGCCAGCGAAAGCGGTTATCTCGTCGTCGATCCGGCCGACCCCAACATCATTTATCTCAGCGGAACCTACGGCACCGTCGAGCGCTTCAACAAGCGCACCAGCCTTACCCAGAACATCGCTCCCTGGCCGGCGTTCTCCTTCGAAGCCTCCATCAATCAGCGTAAGTATCGCGATCCCTGGACTCCCGCGCTCGTCCTGTCGCCGGCCGATCCCCGCGTGCTCTATCTCGGCACGCAATATGTCATGAAAACCACCGATGGCGGCTCGCATTGGGAGACCATCAGCCCCGACTTGACCGGCGCCGTCAGCGGCGGAGATCCGCGCCTCTCCACTCCGAAACGAGACGGCTTTGGCGTCGTCTACGCCATCGCCCCTTCACCCCTGAACCCCGACTTAATCTGGGCCGGAAGCGACACCGGACTGATCCACCTCACCCGCGACGCCGGCAAGAATTGGAGCGATGTTTCGCCCCCGGGCCTCGCCGATTGGAGCAAGATTTCCATGATCGAGGCCTCCCATTTCGATCCCGCCGTCGCCTACGCCGCGGTCGATCGCGGACGCCTCGACGATCAGACTCCTTATCTCTACCGCACCCGCGACTTCGGCGCGACCTGGCAGCCGATCACCGCCGGCATTCCCGCCCCCGCATTCCTCCGCTCCATTCGCGAAGATCCCCAGACCCGAGGCCTGCTTTTCGCCGGCACCGAGTTTGGCGTCTACGCCTCCTTCGACGATGGCGACCATTGGCAGTCTCTGCAATTGAATCTCCCCGTGAGTTCCGTTCGTGACCTCGTCATCCACGGCGACGATCTCGTGGCAGCCACCTTCGGCAGGTCGTTCTGGATTCTCGACAACATCACGCCCCTCCGCCAGGCCAGAAACATGTCCATGTCCATGCGCACGGACGCGAACAAGGCCGCCGCAACCTGGCTGTTCCATCCCGCCACCGCGGTTCGCATCGACAACGATTCCTTTCCCGGCACACCCCTGGAAATGGAAGAACCGGCCGCCGATAATCCTCCCAGTGGCGCGGTCATCGATTATTTCTTGCCCTCCGGCGCAAGAATTGTGCGCCTGGAAGTTTTCGACAACCAGGAGAACCTCGTCAGAAAGTTTTCCTCGGAAGATTTAGTACCGCGCACCCACCCGCCGCTTCCCGTGGCCGAGCGCTGGTTTCCGAAACCTGAGTTGCTGGAGAAAACTCCCGGCGCGCATCGTTTTGTGTGGAACCTGAAGTGGAACAGTTCGGGCGGATCGAGCGCCGAACAGGACTCCGACGACCGCAATCCCGCCGGCCCCGCCTGCGTTCCAGGAGTCTATAAAGTTCGTCTCACCGTGGATGGCAAGACGGTCAATGGCAAAACGCTCGACCACGAAACACTGGAGCAGCCGCTGCAAGTCATCATGGATCCGCGCTCTCCCGCGACCGACGCCGTGCTCGCGCAGCAGTTGCAACTGGGCCGTCAGATCTTTGCCGAAACTCTAGAAGCCCGGCGCGGGCTGGCCGAGATCGCGTCCGTTCAAAAACAACTCGCCGACAAGCTCCGGAACCTGACGGGATCGGGCGCGCAACTCAAGTCCGCCCTCGAAGACGCGCAATCTGCGATCGACGCCATTCTAAAAAACCAGGGCGACAGCAAAACCAGCCTGAACGAAGCCTATTCCAACTTAGCCTCAGCCCTGCAAGTGGTCGAGAGTGGAGATCGAGCTGTCCCCTCTGCCGCCATCGCGGTCTATGAGGAGTCCAGCCGCCAGGTCAAAGACCGCTTGGCCGCTTGGACCGAACTGAAACAAACCAGACTCCAGAAACTCAACCAGCAATTGCAGCGCTCGAACCTCGAACCCATCGCGATCGCCGAAATCGAGCAGCAGGTAGAGTTCCTGATGTCCCGCTAAGCAATCTCCGACTCAGTTCGTTCGAAACATGTTGCGGCCCAGGAGGAAAAACTCAAACTGAAGACGAAAAAAAGCAGTGAGACGCTTTGAGCGCCCCACTGCTGGGAAGAGTGTTGCTATGCTACTGCTACGCTGAAACCCGCGTAGTTACCGGCTATGTCTGCCGCCTCCGCCGCCGTGCGATCCGCCACCATGAGAAGATCCGCCGCTGTGACTGCTGGGAGCCGAATGTCCACCGCCGCTGGGAGCCGAATGCCCGCCCCCGTAACTCGGAGCGGAGCGCGCTCCGCCGTAACTCGGAGCCGAGCGTCCCCCACCGTAGCCGCCTCCGCCGTAGCCGCCTCCATAAGACCGCGGGGTCACGATCGGCTGCCGCATGTTCAGCGAAGGACGCGACGACCCGCCGTAACCGCGACCCTCCGAGCTATAACTGCGTCCCGGCCCAGCCGACGATTCGCGCGACCCGCCATACACTCCGCGATCCTGAGACCGTCCGAAGCCCGCGGAGGCGCGGCCTGCCGATTCACTCGCTCTGCCTGACTCGGTCCCTCTGCCTGACTCAGAAGACGACCGCGGCGTCATCGGCGAAAATTTCTGCCATCCGCCATTGCCGCTGCTCTTGCTCTCTCGCCCTGTCGAGCCACTCATCCGGCTACCCGGAGCGGAACTGTTATTAGTCCGCGCCTCCGAATTTCGACCGGAGTTGTGCAGGCCAGCGTTGGAATTCAAGCCTTCCTTGTTGCCGCCGCCGCCGCCGCGGGCCGATTCCGCCCCACGGCCATTCGCCGCCGAGAAGAAGTGCTGATTTTGCGAAACGTTCCGAGTGGTCGATGGCGCCGCCGCCCGTCCGCTGGCCGAGAAACTTTCCCGGCTCGGACTGACTCCCAGCCTGCCCGTACTGAAACGCGCATTCTGGAATTGCGCGTGGCTCACTGCCTGCGCATTCATGTGTCCCGTGCCGAACTCTTTCCCGGACACCGAGGTTCCGCCACGGAAGTTGGGGTTATGCATCGCCAGGTTCACGTTGGAGAACCGCGACCCGCCGCGCAAGGGAGCAAAGCCGCCGCGATTGAATTCGCCGAACCGTGCGTAGCCAAACCCTCCGCCCCAACGCCCCCACCAGGGATGGAAAAAGTCACCCGGTCCCAGAGGCAGCCAGCCGATGGAGCCGAAGCCAAATCCGAAGCCCACGCCAAAGCCTCGGCCGAATCCGAAGAATGAAACATAAGCCGGCGCCCATATCGGACGATAGTAGGGATATCCGTAGGCCGGACCAGGCCACCATCCCCATCCTCCATCCACATACATCCAGCGGCCGTAGTGGTACGGAGCCCAGCCCCACGAGTCATACGAGACCCAGGTCCAACCCCAATACGGTTCATACACCCAGCGGCCATCGCGATAGGGAGCCCAACCCGCAGGCTCCGCTGGCCGCCAGACCGGACCGTAGTCCGGAACCTCCGACCAGGTTCCGTGAGAATCCAGATCCTCCGTGCCCACGTAATAGTCGTTGGTATGCTTGCGCGCCACCGAGTTCCGGATCATGTTGTCGCGATCGCTGTTCCACTGATCGAAATCGTCCCTTGCCGGAGCGTCCCCAATCTTGTATTGCTCGTCCGCGCCATTGCCCTGGATGGTGATGAACTGGTTTTGCCCGACCCGAGTTCCGCCCTGCGGAGTGGTCACTTCAATTTCGCCTTTGCGCACCAGCACTTCCGTGTGGTCGTCCGCGGTCACCAGAATGCGGAAGCTCGATTCGCGGCGCTCGGTGCGAATCGCCACATTCGGCGTGTCGATCTCCGCGTCGGCATCGCTGTTGTTGAACACCGAGTAGTTCGCCATGCCATGGCCCAGTTGAATCTGGATTTGCGAGTGCGTGAGTTGCTTGATGTTGGCCTGGGTGTGCTCCGACAGTCGCAACATGTTGGCGTAGTCGAGTTGCAGTTCGGTCCGCGCCTTGTCGCCGGTGGAAACGCTGTCGCCGGCGAGAACGGGAGCATTCAACGCCGCCGCCGACCAATCCTTGGAATCGCCGCGCTGCGTCGAAACATCGCCGTGGATCAGGCTGATGCGCGCCACCCCATTTTTCTCCTCCGGAGCGGGCGCATTCGAAGTGGTAGCGCCAGTTCCGGACTCGTTCGCGCCCGGCTGGTTGGGGCCGGAGCTCATGGCGTCCGAATCCGCCGGCGCCGAATCCATGGGTGCCGAATCAACCGACCCCTGGTCGTTCGGACCGGGCATCGGAGCCTCTACGTTCGGCGATGGTTTGGAATACTGATCGGGCGTCTGGCCTTCTGCGTTCTGATCCGGATTCTGCGCCGCACTTTGTGCCGCACTTCGCGTCACCACAAAGCCCGGAACCACGATCAGCAATCCCAGAAGAGCGGCGATCAATTTGAGCTTCATAAACCTACCTCACATTTATTATTGCGACTTTCGACACAACTTCCCGTTGCATAACCATGCAGCCCGAATGCCAAATCTTCGAGACCCGCAAACATCGTTGTAAACACTTTATTTTTAGCAAGATAAGGCAAGATATAAAGGGGAAATCAGGGCGCTATCAAGTGCAGCGGTGGCCCGG
Organism: uncultured Acidobacteriaceae bacterium; assembly: GCA_963746205.1. GTDB lineage: Bacteria > Acidobacteriota > Terriglobia > Terriglobales > Acidobacteriaceae > Acidiflorens. The sequence goes on from CAVVAP010000023.1 coordinate 107,435, forward strand.
TTCCACCAGGGTGGTGGTTTTCAGCCAGCGCCTGGGTCAGCTTTCCATGAGCACAGCTCGCGATTCAAACATTCCGATGGAAGCTCGAAGGTAGTGGCCCGACATGTTTAATACCGATTTGCCGCCCATGTAACATGCTAGCCCCGCTGCCTGCGACTTTGCGCGTGGGGTGGAGGGCCGGCGCCGCGTGTAGCCTGCAGAATTCATCCGTTCTCCCCCTCATTGTCGTCAATTCCAATCTTCGATAAACGATAGCGCAGCGCATTGCGCGATAGCCCCAGCAGACGCGCGGCCTGGGACTTATTTCCCCCGGCGCGTTTCAACGCCTCCCGGATCATTTCATCCTCCCACTGGTCGAGCGTCATGCCCTCGGGAAGAAAGTGATCGGACGCGCCGGCGCGATTTCGTGGCGTGTCCAGTTGCACGTCGCTCGCTTCCAACATCGGACCCGCCGCCAAGGCGCAGGCGCGCTCGATCACGTTTTGCAGTTCGCGCACGTTGCCCGGCCAGTAATGGCTGCTCAGGAGTTGCATGGCGGCGGGCGCTATCCCCGTGAGATTACGCTCCCGCCCGGAATCTTTGGCGAAGCGCGCCAGAAAAAGATTGGCGAGTCCGGGAATATCCTCCTTATGCTCGCGCAGCGGCGGAATATCGATGGGGACCACGTTGAGGCGGTAGTAGAGATCTTCGCGAAAAGTTCCGTCTTCGAGTGCCGCCCGCAGATCGCGATTGGTGGCTGCCACCAAGCGTACATCCACTTTAATGGTGCGCGTGCCGCCGAGTCGTTCGAAATCGCGCTCTTGCAGCACCCGCAGAAGCTTGACCTGTGTGGCGGCGGGGACGTCTCCGATTTCGTCGAGAAAGAGCGTGCCTTTATCGGCCAGCTCGAATTTACCCGGCTTGCTGGTCGTGGCCCCGGTGAATGCTCCCTTCTCGTAGCCGAAGAGTTCACTCTCCAACAGATTCTCCGGAATGGCTGTGCTGTTGATCTTGATAAAGGGGCCGGAAGCGCGCCGCGACTTCTCATGAATAACCCGGGCCACGAGGTCTTTGCCCACCCCACTCTCGCCCCCCAGAAGAACCGTGGAGTTGGTCGGCGCCACCCGTTCCACCGTGGCCAGCACCTCCTGCATTTTTGGGCTGACGGCGACGATGTTGGGATGCCCGTACTTTTGTCCCAGAGCTTCGCGCAGCGAGCGATTCTCCTCCCGCAGCCGGGAATGGTCCAACTCCTTGTGCACCACCATGCGCATTTCGGCCAGCGAGAAGGGCTTGAGCACGTAGTCACTCGCCCCCGCTTTCATCGCTTCTACCGCGGTTTCCACCGAGCCAAACGCCGTCATGACCACAATCGGCAACGTGGGATTCTGCCGCTTCGCCGCGTTCAAAAATTCCAGGCCGCTGATGCCGGGCAGCTTGAGGTCGGTGAGCACGAGATGAACCGTCTCCGAGGCGAGCAGCTTCAATCCGGTTTCAGCATCGCCTGCCGAGAGCGTCTTGAAGCCGTCCTCGCCAAGATTCAACTCCAGCAATCGCCGCATTTTCGCTTCGTCTTCGATGATGAGTATGGTCGGCATGGTCAATAGGTCAATCTTCAGTTATTAGCCTTTAATGTGCCGGGAAACGCGCGCCTGCCCCGGCATTTCCCTGCGATTCTTCAACCTCGTCCAACGGAAAAAAGATAGTGAACCGAGCCCCGCCTGCCGCCCCGTTCTCAACGTGAATCGACCCCCGATGCCCGTCGACGATCTTCGAAACGATGGAGAGCCCCAATCCCACGCCGGTTTTTTTCGTCGTCACGAACGGGTTGAAAATTTCTTCCCGCAGTTCCTCAGGAACGCCGGTACCACTGTCCGCCAGCAGAAGTTCGACTCCCGCCTGCTCATTCTTGACCGTCCGTTTGACTTCCACCAGCAACGTTCCGCCCTGCGCCTCCATCGCTTCATAGGCGTTCTGCACCAGATTGAGGAACGCCTGCTCGCACAGGCTTTCGTCCAGTGGAACCGGCGGCAGCCCGCTCGCGTAGCGGCGCTCGACGCGCACCGGCTTACCCTGTTTTGCCTGCCAGCGCGACGCGACAATTTGCAGCACCCGGTCCAGAAGAGCAATCAGGTCGGCAGGATGTGGCTGCGCATGCAGCGGGCGCGCGAAGTCCAGAAACTCCGTCACCAGCGCGCTCAACCGGTTAACCTCGGTCGAAATGTATCCCGCCAGCTCGCGCGCCAATTCGTCCGACGCCTGCAACTTCTGGGTCAACATTTCCGCCGAACCTTTGATGACGCCGAGCGGGTTTCGGATTTCATGCGCCAGGCCCGCCGAAAGCTGACCGAGCGCCGCCAACCGCTCCGAGCGTCGTGCTTCCGCCTGCGCCAGTTCAAGTCGCCGATTCGTCTCCGCCAGCCGTTCCGCCAGTTCGCGGTAGAGCTGCGTCTGATGCTGACTCTGTTGCGCAAAACGGTTGACAACCATGCCCGCCAGAAAGAAAAACATGATGCGCAGCGCGAGGTAGCGGAAAGCGTCGGGCGTCAGGTCATATTCCTGCATCGCCGGATAGAGATACGAGCAGTACGCGGCGGAGGCCAGCCCTGTCCACAACAGCGTCAACCAGGGGCCGCAGTAAAGCGCCGCCGTCACCACCGGCAGGTAATAAATAGGATAGTAACTGCTGTTGATTCCAATTTCGCCCGTGTGATCAATCAGCAAAGTCGCAAGCACAATCTTCAGCAGAACAACATAGAAAACTCCCCGCCGGGGAGAGTACGAAATCAACCGTGTCTCCAGCAGCTGCACCAGCCCGATGGCGAGAAGGATGAGCTGCTTGTGCCATTCAAATTGCGGAGGCAACACCGCCAGTCCGGCCAGAAAAATCAGCCAGATCGTCAGCCACACCGCGTCCAGGCGGTTCAACCGTCGTGCTTCGGGATCGAGGAGTTTAGGAGCGGAAGGCACGCAGCTTCCATCCAACCCCACAAAGGCCGCCGGCGTCAATCGCATCGCGCCGAACGAGTCGTCGACTCTCAGGCGCAGGGCGGACGAACCCCGCTGAAAATCGAATGCGATTTTCCAATCGGAAATATAAATAGTTTCAATTTCCGCGGGCTGCGGCGCTGCCGCTATTGTTATCATGCTGTGGTTCAGCCATACCGAGAGATAGAAATAATCCAGAATTTCGCCGCGCCCGGCATAGATATGTACGGATATGATTGACTGTCTTCCACCGAGAACAGGCTGGTCAACCAGGACGGATAACCATGACGAAAGTCGAAGCGATAATTCAGGTCTCCAAGCTCGAAGCCGTGAAGGACGCTCTCCACGAAGTGGGCGTCGAAGGTATGACCGTTTTTGAAGCCCGGGGACACGGCCGTCAAAAAGGACATACCGAGTTCTACCGCGGCCGCGAGTACACCGTGGACTTGATCCCCAAAGCGAAACTCGAAATTGTGCTGGCCGATGATATGGTGGAAAAAGTTGTCCAGGCCATCACCGTCGCCGCGCGTACCGGCAAGATCGGCGATGGCAAGATTTTTCTTTCCCGCATCGACGAAGCGATTCGCATTCGCAACGACGAACGCGGCGAGAGCGTGCTCTAGCCGCCCGCGGGAACGCCGGGCGAGCCAGTTTTTCGTAACGGCACGATTTCAATGGGCGCTAGAGAAGCTGTGGGGGTAGCGCTTCCCGGAACCGGCTCGAATTCATGACCAGCCTGCCCAGCGTTCGCGCCGAACTTCGCGATCTCTACCTTCGGGAATCCGCCGCCATCGAGCAGGAGTTTAGCCTCACCGGCGAAGGTCGCATCGCCCTCACCCGCCGTACCGCGCTGGTGGACAGCATCGTCCAGCGCCTGTGGGATGAACTGGTCGCGGCCCCGTCGAATCCTGAAATTCCAAGAAATTTCGCTCTGATCGCGACCGGCGGCTTCGGCCGGGGCTGGCTTTTTCCCCACTCCGACATCGATCTCCTGTTCCTCCACGCCGGGGGCAGCGAAAGCGACAACCAGTGTAAGGATTTCATCCGCAACATCTCGCAGGAACTATGGGATCTCCGCTTGAAGCTCAGCCCCGTCACCCGCGATTTGGCGGAGTGCGAGAAGCTCGATCCTGACAACATCGAATTTGCCGTCTCCTTGCTCGACTGCCGCTACCTGGCCGGCGATCGCGACCTCTTTTCCCGCCTCCGTGAAAAGGCCGTCCCCCGCCTCGTCGGCCGGGAGTGCCACGCGCTGATTCAGAACCTCGGCGAGATCACCCGCTCCCGTCATCACAAATTCGGCAATACTGTGTTTCACCTCGAACCAAATGTTAAGGATGGCCCCGGCGGCCTGCGCGATTACAACGTCGCCAACTGGCTGGCGCTGATTTCCGCCATGGAAAAGCTAAAGCTTTGGCCGGATACGAATACGCTGCTTCCCGTCTCCTCGCGACGGGCCCTCGACGCCGCCCTCGATTTTCAAATGTCGGTTCGCTGCTTTCTCCACTTCCGGCACGGACGCCATGACAACACCCTCACCTGGGAGGCGCAGGACGAAGCGGCGGCCAGAAAAATCGGCGCCCGCGATCTTGAAATTACCAACGCCGCCGACTGGATGCGCCTCTACTTTGGCCACGTCCGCGCCGTCCATCGCGTCTGCACCCAACTGCTGGAGGAAATTCCGGCAGCCTGGTCGTCCCTGCAACGGCAATTCCAGGGTTGGCGCTCCCGCGTTCCGAGCGAAGACTTTTCCGTGGTCGATGGCTTGATCTTCCTGAAGCAGACCCCGCAAACCGGCACCCAGTTGCGCGATCCCGAAATGCTCTTGCGCCTCTTTCACTTCATGGCCAAACATGGCCTCAAGCTCAGCACCACCACGGAATATAAAGTCGAACAGGCCCTGCCCGCGCTCGCCGCAACCCCTCCGCGAGGCTCAGAGTTGTGGCTCTATCTTCAGGAAACGCTGGTGCAGCCTCATGCCGCCGACGCCTTGCGCGCCATGAACGCGCTGCGCCTCCTGGCCCTTCTCCTGCCCGAACTGAAGGGCATCGAAGCCCTCGTGGTGCGCGATTTCTATCATCGTTATACCGTCGATGAACATTCCTTCCTCGCCATCGAAAATCTGCATCGCCTGAAGGAATCGAAATCGGAATGGGACCGGCGCTTTGCCGAGTTGCTCGGTGAGCTCGAACAGCCCGAGCTTTTATACCTCGCCTTGCTGCTGCATGATTCCGGAAAGGCGGTGCCCAGCGACAACCACATCCTCCTCAGCCTGCAACTCACCGAGAGCTGCGCCGGACGTCTCGATCTCGATCCTGTCGATCGCGAGACGGTGCGCTATTTGGTGGCCAATCATCTGGAAATGTCGGCCGCCATGCGCCGCGACGTGTTCGATCCCGCCAACGTGAAATCCTTCGCCGAAAAAGTTGGTGTCCCCGAGCGCCTCAAAATGTTGTGCCTGATGACCTTCGCCGACATCAAGGCCGTCAACCCCGAAGCCATGACTCCCTGGAAGGCGGATAACCTCTGGCAACTCTATATCGCCTGCGCGAATTATCTGAACCGCAGCGCCGATGAGCGGGTTCATACCGCGGATGACGGCTCCGGTGCGGGCCCCTCGACCCTCGCTCATCTCCACTCTCTCGCCCCCGTGGCGGGAAAAAAAATCAATGTTTTTCTCGGAGGGCTTGCCCCAGCGCTATCTGCGCATTCACGGCGCGACCGACGTTTTAGCGCACGCCGAAATGGCGGCGCGGGCGGCGCGCGAGGGCATCGAACTCAGCCTCAAACAGATTCGTCACTGGTACGAACTGACGCTGATCACCACCGACCGCCGGTTTCTCTTCGCCTCCGTTTCGGGAGCCCTGGCCGCCTGGGGAATGAACATCGTCAAAGCCAACGCCTTTTCGAACGCCGCTGGCATCGTCGTCGATACTTTCTATTTCACCGACCGCTTCCGCACCCTCGAAATGAATTTGCAGGAGTGGGAACGCCTGAAGAAGAGCATCGCCGCCGTGGTCCATGGCGAAGCCGACCTGGAGCGCATGTTGCGCGATCGTTTAAAATCCGCTAAGGCCGACGGCGCCAAGGTAAAGATCGCAACCCAGATTGAGTTCGACGACAATTCCTCCGCCCACAGCACTTTGCTTCAGGTGATCACGCAGGATCGCCCCGGACTGCTCTACCGCATGTGCTCGCTCGTCTCCCAGCACGAATGCAACATCGAAATCGCGTTGATCGAAACCGAAGGGCAGATGGCCATCGACGTCCTCTATCTAACCGCCGGCGGCCTAAAGTTAAGCGCGGACCGGCAGGCGGCGCTGGGCGCGTCGTTGAGCGAAGAACTAAGAGCATCAACCTAGCGTTGGGCAGCGCCTGTATTGGGCCGGGCGGCCGAGGTTACCAGACCCGCGTGAATAACATTTTGCGTCAAATCATGCTGGCGGAGCTGAGACCCAACACCCAGGCTATAAGACTTTCTCCATCCTCAAAATCGGCAGCGTCAAGCCTTCTCCCAGCGCCACCTCCGCCCCTTCTACGTCCACATATCCCTTGACCCGGTAAAAAGGAACGCCGGTTAAAGTCGCGCCCATTTCCAGCCGCCGAAAGCCCGCCCTCTCAGCGGCGGCCTCGCAAGCCTCCAGAATCAGGCCCCCGATCCCCCGCCGCGCCCATGCCGGATGCACGAAAAACGCACGGATTTTCGCCGCATCGGTCGCGGGATCGAGCAATGCATCCTCCCGCTCTACCCAATGATCGCCACCATACAGAGTTTTGCGCCTGCTCCACCCGCCGCAGCCAACGAGCAGCGGTTCGTCCGAGGTTTCCGTCTCTTCTGCGGCAAAATACGTTCCGTCGGAGATCAGTTGCGTGTCCACGCCGTAGACCGTCCGCAGCGCGTTTTCCAACTGTGCCGGAGAGTAATCCTGCGCCTGCAATTCCCGCACCGAGGCCTCGATCAACTCACGCAACAAGGGAACGTCGCGACTTTGCGCCAATCGAATGCGTACTTTCATAACCTGCCTGATGGCCTGGGGCAGTTATTGCCTCGCCGCCGCGCACTCCGCGCACGGACAGTATTCGCGCAGATAGAACCAGGAGTAAATCCCCAGATCGTGACGGTCGCTCCAGGAAAACTTCAGCGCATACTTGCCCACCGCTTCCGCCGCCAGCGCCTTCACCGCCTCCTTATACATGGGCAGAGCGCCGGGCAACAATTTGGCGGGCGCGCCCACCTTTCGCCCCGACTTGCTGCGCTCCTCGTCGCACAGTGCGCAGGGACAGGCATCCCGCAGATACGGGAAGCTGTAAGCGGAGCGGTGCCCGTCTTTCCACTCAATTTCCACCCCCGCCCCGGTCGTCAGATAAATTACAACCGACTTGGGATCGTTTCCCACACGGGGAGTGAAATCGGGCAAGGCCATAAATTGCAGTATCGCATGGGGAAGCGTCGCGGTTGGATCGTGGGGCAGTTTGACTTGGTTGGGATCTGGTTACCGAAGTCGCGGAAGGGGAAGGGCACGACTTTTGAGTCGTGCCGTAATCTGCCGGGAATCAAAGGCGACTTTAAGCGGGTGGAGGACTGCGGCGTTGCAAAAAACTTCTTCCAGAACACCCGCACGGTAAAGTCGTCAGCTTTCAACCTCAGAACATATTCCTGAATCCCCAGAACAAAAATCCGGAGAGCACCATGGAAGCGGGAAGCGTCAACACCCAGGCCATGGCGAGGTTGCGCACTGTCCCCCATTGCAAGCCGGAATGGTTCGCGGCCATCGTCCCTGCGATGCCCGAGGAGAGCACGTGCGTCGTGCTCACCGGCAATCCGAACCAGTCGGCCGCGCCAATCGTAAACATGGCAGTGATTTCGGCCGCCGCTCCCTGTCCGTAAGTGAGGTGGTCCTTACCGATTTTTTCGCCGACCGTGACCACGATGCGCTTCCATCCAATCATGGTTCCGAGGCCAAGAGAGAGCGCGACCGCAACCTTTACCCAGCCGGGAATAAATCGCGTCGCCGCGTCAACGTGTTTTTTGTAGTTGTCCAGACCCTGCCAGTCGGTCACAGTCATCGCCGGCTTCCCGCTCTTCTTCATCAGCCGCAGCGCTTCGCTCGCGACATACATGTCGTTGCGGAAATTGCGTACCCGGTCATTGGGAATTTTTGCCATCTCCCCAAACAGCGCCGTCTCGTTGCCGATACCGCTCACCAGTTGGCGCAGCGCCAGCATGGTGTTGGGAGTGAATTCCTTGGTGCGAATGTAATCCGTGACCTCCTCACGATCGTCGCCGATCACCGCCTCCGGGCTGACATACTTCGAAAGTATCCCTGCCGCCTGTTGCGAAACCGCGATAAAGTCGTCCGACTGCCCCCGCGTGATGGCGTGATTCAGGGCGTACGCCGTAGGCACCGTTCCCACCAGAATCAGCATGATCAGTCCCATACCTTTTTGCCCATCGTTCGAGCCGTGCGCAAAGCTCACACCGGTGCAGGTCAGCAGCAGCAGGCCGCGAATCCAGAAGGGCGGCGGCTCCGCTCCCACCGGAGCCTCGTAGAGCGCCCGGTTCTTGATTACCGCTTTCATCAGCGTCAGCAACAGAAAGGCGCAGACGAAACCCACGATGGGCGAGAGCAGCAGCGACTTCCCGATATTCGACGCCTGGGCCCAGTCCACCCCGCTGGTGCCGGTTTTCGCGGCCATCAGTTGGTTGGCAATGCCCACGCCAATGATCGAGCCGATCAGCGTATGCGAACTGGAAGCGGGCAATCCGAAATACCATGTCCCCAGGTTCCAGATAATCGCCGCCACCAGCAGGGCAAACACCATGGCGAAACCCGCCTTGCTCCCCACCTGCAAAATCAGTTCCACCGGCAGCAGCGAAACGATTCCGAATGCCACCAGACCGCTCGAAGTCAGTACCCCGATGAAATTCCAGAATCCTGACCACACCACCGCGATATGCGGCTCTAAAGTATGGGTGTAAATGACCGTCGCCACCGCGTTGGCCGTATCGTGGAATCCGTTGACGAACTCAAAACCGAGCGCCACCAGCAAGGCAATCCCGAGCAGCAGATAAGGCAGGATGGATCCGTTGTGCACGGTCGAAAGATCGCTGAGTAAGTGGTACGCGGAATAGACGACCCCAATCACCAGAATGATCCCGAATCCGATCATCCCAATCGCCCCCGGACTCCGATTCAGTTTTGCATCGAGCACATGCCTGGCGGTCGCCATATATATCTCTCCTTTTTGTCCTCTAAGCGATGACTTGGAAGCGCTGATAACTGCGCAGTTGCGACAATATACGGAAGGATTGTTACTGCCGTATTAAATCGATTGCCGCCGGGAATGCATTCGCATATTTGCTTTTTATTCGCTTTGTGCCATACTCCGGCAGCGGCGTTCTGAGTTACAAATGCCGAGCCCTGGGACGGGTAATGATCAGGAGCGCCAAGAAAACTCGATTTCGGACTGCTTTTCCATCCGTCCCCTCATACGTCCACAGGCGGAGGCGATTTACCATGCAGCGTACTCACCTGAATATCGTGGCGACCCTCGAAACCAGTATCAGCCGTATGCCCGCCAATATCGACGCCGAGCGCTCCATTTTGGGCGCCGTGCTGCTCGATAATCAGGCCTTCAACGATGCCGCCGAGCATCTGAAGCCCGACGACTTTTCCATCTCATTTTTCCTTTCCTGGCCTCGCATGCGCGGATGCCGCGCGCCGAACTCAGGACCCAGTTCGCGCCGACGCGGCTGCGGTTTCTGTTGGTCGCGGCGGGCGGGTTCGCCGTGTTCGCCGCGTCCGCGGACCTCGCCGTCAAGCTGCTCTATGACCAGCGCTATCAGGCGGCGACTTGGATGTTGCCCGTGCTGGTCTCGGGCGCATGGTTCACGATTCTGGCCCATATCAACGAGTTCGAGCCTGCTCGGCCTCGGCCGGCCGGCGTTCAACGTCGCCGGCAATTTCGCCAAGCTCGTCTTCATCGTCGTTGGCATGACCGCGGCGGTGCCGCGCTATGGGGTGTTCGGCGGCGTGGTGGTCGTCGCGGCCAGCGATCTCTTCCGCTACGCCCCCGTGTTCTACGGCCAGGTCCGCGAGCGCTTTTCCTTCGGCCGGCAGGATATGCTGGCGACGCTTGTCGTCATCGCAGGGATTGCGTTCTTCCAGGGGATGCGTTGGCTCGCCGGGTTCGGCGTGTCCTACGACGTCCTCGGCAGGCTGGCGGGAGGATCGCTTTGAGCGCGGCTGACGCATGAGGATATTGTTCGCGCTTCCCGGGCTCCATCGCTGCGACCGCGGCGCGGAAATCGCGTTTCTGTCGATCGCCGAGGAGCTTTCCGCCTGCGGCGAGCAGGTGACGCTGATCGGCTCGGGGCCGAAGCGCGACGGCGCGCCCTACGCCTATCGGCAAGCGGCCTCGGTCGACCGCACGCGCTTCGAAAGTTATCCAAAAATTCCCATGTTGCGCCACGAATACGCGTGGGAAGAGCTGACCTTCGCGCCGGCGTTGCTGGCCGCCTACAAGCCCGCCGACTACGACGTCACGGTCACCTGCAGCTACCCCTTCACCAATTGGATCCTGCGCCGCCCGACGCTCGGCGTCGCCAAGCCGCGCCACGTCTTCGTGACGCAGAACGGCGACTGGGCGCCGCAGCAAAGCGGCGCGGAATTTCGCTATTTCGGCTGCGACGGTCTCGTCTGCACCAACCCCGACTATTTCGAGCGCAACAAGACGCGGTGGAACTGCAGCCTGATCCCCAACGGCGTCGACGTCAGGCGGTTTCGCCCCGGCGCGGCGCAGCGCGAGGCGTTCGGACTGCCCGGCGACAAGACGATCGTCCTGATGGTCAGCGCGTTGATCGATTCCAAGCGCGTCGAGGCGGGGATCGAGGCGGTCAGCGGCATGCCTGACGCGCATCTCGTCGTCGCCGGCGCGGGGCCGTTGCGGCAGCAGATCATCGACAGGGCGGCTCAGGCGCTGCCGGGGCGCTTCACGTTGCTGACCGCTCCGGCGGCGCGCATGCCCGACCTCTATCGCTCCGCCGACGTCTTCTTGCACCTCTCGCTCGAAGAAGCGTTTGGCAATGTCTTCATCGAGGCCCTAGCGTGCGGGCTGCCCGTCGTCGGCCACGACACCTCGCGCTTGCGCTGGATCGTCGGCAACGAAGGCTTTCTGGCGAATACGGAAGACGTGGGCGCGCTGCGGCGTGCGCTTTTCGACGCGGCGAGCGCGTCGCCGCAGGGCCGCGAGGAGCGCGTCGCGCGCGCGGCGCTGTTCTCGTGGACACGCGTGGCCGGCCAGTACCGAGAGTTCTTGCGGAGCGTCGTCGCGCCTGCGGCGGCCCAAGGCGCGACGCTCGCGGCGCAACGCGGCTAGGGCGCGCTTTCTCCCGGCTTCGCCGAAGCTTCGAATAGCGCTTTCAGCTTGGCGGCTTCTTTCAGTGCATCGTGTTGCTCCAACACATGCGCGCGTCCGGCCGCGCCCATCGCGTGAAGCGACTCGAGCGGCGCGGCGAGCGCTTCGCCGATCGCGCCGGCGAGCGCCGTCTCGTCGCCCGCCGGCACGAGCCAGCCGGTTTTGCCCTGTTCGACGAGCTCGGGGATTCCGGCGACATACGTGGAGATGACGGGGCGCTTGAGCGCCATCGCCTCCATAATGACGACCGGCATGTTCTCGGAAAAGCTCGGAAGGATGAAGGCACGCGCGGCGAGCAGCTCCGCCCTGACCTGGGGGCCGGACACCCATCCGATCAAGCGGATCGATGCGTTGAGGCCGGCCTCGGCGACCGCGCTTTCAAGCATCGGCCGCGTTGCGCCGTCGCCGGCAAGAACGATCTCGAACGGCTGTTCGGACTTGGCCAGGATTTTCGCCGCCGCGACAAGGACCTGCTGCGCCTTTTCCGGGCACAGGCGACCGATGCAGACGAAACGTCTGACATCAGGACATTCGGTGGGCTCGCCGCCGAGGAACGTATCGTCAAGACCGCAGTGCACGATCTTGATCTTCGGCCAAAGCTCGGGGCTCGACAGCCGCATCAACTGAACGCGGCCGAAGGCGCTGACGCAGACAGCGAAGGCGGCGTAGCGCAGCTTCTCGTCAAGCGACATCAGCGGGCCGTTGTCGAATTCCTCGGGGCCATGCGCGGTGAAGCTGTATGGGATTCGCGAGAGCCTTGAGGCGAACATCGCGATGGCGGCGGAGTTCGTGCCGAAATGGGCGTGGATGTGCTCGGCCTTCGCCCTCAGGCAGCCATCGGCAAGCACGGCGCCTTCGAGGGCATAAGCGATGTGCCGCAGCAAGCCCGCTTTCCGAGCGCCAGCTCATTTTGAGCGCTTGGCCGAACACCGCGGCGAGCGTCAGAGGCCGGGCGAGCGCGGTGCGCGCGAGCGCCGCTACGAAGGCCCAAACGCCCTCTTCGAGAAGGAACCGCGTCTGCTTGGCCTCCGCCATGTCGTCCGGATCGACAAGGTCGGCGCCCGGCCTCAACGCAAAACGCGCAATCGATACGCCGTGCGCCTCCAGCGCCCTGATTTCGCGGCGGATGAAGGTGTGACTGACGGCGGGATAGCGATTGACGAAATAAGCGATGCGCATCGTTAGGATCGGGCGATGGGCTGACGTTTTCGCCACCCCGGCGCCGACACTCTACGCTAACTCCGTGGGCGAATCCTAACTCAACGATGCGTCGAATTTAAATCCGTGCATTCTTCCTTATTTTCAAATGAACACGTGCGAAGCCTGTCGTTGCGGTATCCGCGAGTCCGCGACGGCGCCTTCATTACGCTCGGTAAATCGCGCGGCTGTGATCACGCGCGCCGCCGCGCCGGCGCCGGTGCGGCGTCGACGGATTTCGCGTTGGATGCGTGCGCGTAGGGCGCGCGCGCCGACCGCGCGGCGGTCGCCGACAACGTGATCGCCTGCGGGCGATTGGCGTAGGAGCGCAGGCTCGCCACAGCGAACCAAGCAAGGCATTGGGCGTAGCGTCCTCCGAGCCGCCGCGGATTCGTCACCACGCGCCACAACCACTCCAAGCCGACGGCCCGCACGAGCCGAGGCGCGCGCGCCGTGTGACCAGACAGAAAATCAAGCGCGGCGCCGACGCAAACGAAACCGACGTCAGGGCAGCGCCGCCGCAGCGCCTGCGCGAGCAACTCCTGCTTCGGCGCGCCGAGCGAAAGGAAGCACAACTGCGCGCGCGACGCGCGCAGGCGGTCGGCGATCGCATCCGCCTCCGCGTCGGAAAATTCGCGCGCGAGGGTCGGCGATTCGGCGCCCGCGATTTTGAGATTGGGACTCCATCCCTGGAGAAGCGCCAGCGCGTCGTGCAGCGGCTCGGGCCCCGGCCCGACGAAATAGACCTGCACGCCGGCCTCTGCGGCGCTCGCGCAGAGCGGCTCGACCAGATCCGCGCCTGTGGTCCGCGCGACGATGTCGCCCTGCCGTCGCAGCAGCCACACGACGGGCCAGCCGTCCGCGGAGATAAAGTCCGCCTCACGATAGGCGGCGCCGAACGCAGCATCCGACTGCAGCTTCACGAGATGGTCGAGGTTAACAGTGTAGAAGCAGAACCCTTCTCCTGCCCGGATGCAGGAAAGAGTATTTTCAATCGCGGAGTCCATATCTTCAATATTGATTGAAATATGCGTTAATAGCGATTGATCAACTGCGGAAGCTGTCGACGCTTCGGCGTTAGGATGGTCGCTGTATTGAGTTCTTACTAACAATATGGTCACCAGTAAAGTCGCAATACATTCAACGAGACTTTGTAGTAATTTTGACAAAACGGTCGGAATAAGTCAATCCGGCTGAAGTGAAGTGGTGAATCCCGAGACACGAATAATTTTATTTAACTTGATTCCGTTAATTTACGTACCTTTAATTATTAAGGATAAATTCAAGCCCGGACGAGTTTGATTGGAAATCGAGGGTCAAATGTCCGAGGGTGCGCGCGAAGCGGATGCGTGCGCCGGCATCCGACCCCTAACATTCTTGCAACGGAGCGGCCGTGGTTTTGCTCTCGCTCATCGCGATCCTGATCGCCGCCCTTCCCGCCATTCCGGCCTTTCCGCTGTTCTTTGAGGTCGTGGCGGCGTTTTTTGCGCGCAGCGACGCCTCCAACGCGACGACGGTCGCGCGCGTCTACGGGCAACTCGCCGTTCTTGTTCCCGCGCACGACGAAGGCATGGGCGTGCGCGATACCCTGCTCGACATCCAGGCCCAGCTGCGCGCCGGGGACCGCCTGCTCGTGGTCGCCGACAATTGCTCGGACGACACGGCGGAGGTCGCGGCGGACGCAGGCGCGGAGGTCATCGTTCGCAACGAGCCTACACGCGTCGGCAAGGGCTACGCGCTCGATTACGGCCTCAGGCATCTGGCCAAGGATCCGCCCGTGATTGTCGCGGTCGTCGACGCCGACTGCCGCCTCGGGCCCAACGCGCTGGCGCATCTGGCGAGCGCCTGCGCTGCGACCGGCCGGCCGGCGCAAGCGCTGAACCTGATGGTCGCGCCGGAGCGGTCGTCTCAGGACCATCGGGTCGCAATCTTCGCCTTTCGCCTCAAGAATTACATGCGCGCGTTGGGCGCGAGCGTGCTCGGCCTGCCGTGCCAGCTCACCGGCACCGGCATGGCGTTGCCTTGGCAGGCGCTCCGCGAGGTCGATCTGGCCACCGGGCTTTTGGTCGAAGACCTCAAGCTTAGCCTTGATATGACGCAGGCCGGGTATCCCGGCGTCTTTTGCCCGCAAGCGCTGATCACGAGCGCCTTTCCGACGACCGCCGCGGGCGCTCTGAGCCAGCGCCGGCGTTGGGAGAACGGCAGTCTCGCCGTCCTGGCGTCGATTGTGCCTGCATCTGCTGCGCCGCGCCGTCGCGACCGGAAACGGGGCGCTCGCTTTGGCGGCGCTCGACGCCGCGATTCCTCCGCTGGTGCTGCTGGGGCTCGCGCTCGCGCTGAGCTTCGCCGTCGCTGCGCTCGCCTCCGTCGCTGGAGTTTCGTCCGCCGCGTTGGCGATCAGCAAGGCAGGTCTCTTCGCGTTCGTCGCTGCGGTCGGGCTAAGCTGGGCCAAGTGCGGGCGCGACGTGCTGCCGGTGACCGCTGTCGCCGCGCTGGCGTTCAGATATGTCTGGGCAAAGATTGCGCTCTATCGCAGCGCGTTCGCCTCCAGGGGCGCGCAAGTGTGGGTGCGGGCGGACCGCACGAAGTGACGATTTCGCGCCTCTGCCCGTTTTCAACGGGGAGCGGGCAAGAGCGTCGCTTCAAACTGTCCGAAGAAGCTCTAGCTCAGCTTCACCGTCTTCTCGCCGTCGAAACACTCCACCAAGACGACCGAGACGTTGTCCTTGGCGCCGCGCTGCAGCGTGAGGTCGATCATCGCTTTGGCGGCGGCCTCAATCTCCGGCATCGCCAGCAGCGTCGCGATCTCAGAATCCTGCACCGGGCCGGTCAACCCATCGCTGCAGAGCAGGTAGCGGTCGCCGGGCAGGGCGGGGCCGTCGACGATCTCGAGATCGGGCGTATCGGCGACGCCAAGGCCTCGGGTGATGATGTTGCGCCGGGGCCAGCTGCGCGCCTCGTCTTCGTCGAGAATGCCGCGATCGACCAGGTCCTGAACCTCGGAATGGTCGCGCGTCAGCCGCGTAAGTTCTCCGGCGCGCAGGCGATAGACCCGAAAATCGCCGCACCAGACGCAGGCGTAGTGCCCGCCGTGAATCAGCAGCGCCGCCAGCGTGGTGCCGATGAAGGAGCGCGCCGCGCGCCTTGGCGAGGGCTCTAAGCTCCGCATTGACCGCGACGATGCGCGCTTCGAATTCGGCGAGAAAGGCGGGCGCGGAGCGCGGCGTCGGCGCATCTTTTCAGCATGGCGACGACCTTGCCGCTGGCGACGTCGCCGCCGCCGTGGCCGCCCATGCCGTCGGCGACGGCGAACAGGCCGATCTCCGGCCGGGCGACGACGCCGTCTTCATTGAGCTGCGCACCGCGCCAACGTGACTCAATTCCGTCGCGCGTAAAACGAGAAATCCGCTCAAGCCGGCGCCCTCGCCGACGCCGGCGCTTCGGCGAAGCGCCCGGAGAGATAGTCGGCGAAGCGGGCGGGAGGGGGCAGCTTTGGCCAGGATAGGCTCAACGCCGGAAAGGCCCCCCCGCCAAGCGTCCACCAAAACGTCTGTCCAGCAAGACTACGCCGCTGCGCGAATCGGCCGGCGGCGCGAAAGCCGAGCGACCAATTCGACGCGGCTTCCTCAAGCAGGACGCCCCCGCCCTCCAGCTCGGAAAATCCCGCCGCGTCGCCGCCGTTCGGAACGACATTGGCCGGCGGCAGCGCGCCGACCGCGATCGCGACCTCGTCGAAGGAAGCGCCCTCCGACAATGCGCCGAGCAGAACCTCCTCGGCCGCGGCGAACCAAGCGTCGTTGGAATCGACCTCCGGCGGCGGCGGCCCGGAATCGCCGTTGGAAAACAGCACGGTGAGCGGAAACGAGCGCCCGACGCCGTCGACGCTGGACATGAACACGCCGATCGTGGCTTCGCCCGCGACGTCCTTGCCCAACCAGAAGCGCCACAGCGGCGCGCTGTTGTAGGCGTTCGCAAAGTCCTCGCCGAGCTGCACGCGCGCGCTCGCCAGGCCTCCTTGGAGCCAAGGTTCGTACACGTCGAGAAAGCGCCGCGGCGCGTTCATCGCGATGAAGTCCCGCTTGGCGGGCAGTTTGCCGAAGAGGCCTGTGGGCATGTCAGCTCACAATCCGTTGGGGCACGAGAACGTATGCAGCGACGGCATGACCAGCGGATTGGTCGCTGTCGCCGAAGTGAATTGATAGGCGGCGAACCGCCCGCCGGCGACGAAATTGACCGAGACGACATTGCCGTGCGGCGTCGGCCCGGATTTGTCGACGAGCCGGAACAGCGCCCACGGCCCCGAGCGGTCGAGCGTCGATTTGCGGTCGGGCAGATCGGGCAGGAACGCGATCGAGGCCGCGCCGGCGCCGGCGCCCGGCCAACTCAAGTTCGCCGGGGTCGGCGGCTGCCCCGTCGTCGCCGTGATGGCGGTGCCGTTCACGGTCAGGGTCGCGCTCTGCGCGTCGGAGCTCAGCGACAGCGGCTTCACTTCGAAGGTGACGTTCGGCATGCCGCCGCCGGTCGGAAAGAAGGCGTCGCGGATGTCCGCCGCCGATTGGAAGGAAGCGAGCGTCTTGTCGGACAGCTTGCGCGCCAGGTTGGGATTGGGCTTCCAGGTCCAGGTTTTGCCGCTGGTGTTCACGAGCGGCGCGACGCTGGTGTTGAAGAACTTGTCGATGATGCCGTTGGGCGCGAACACCCGCGCGAAGTCGGCCAGCGGCGCGTCCTTCTTGCTGCCCGAGGAGAAGGGGTAATTGCCGGTGACCACTTTCTGGCACGGCCCCGTCACTTCCTGCGCCAGCGCGCTGGCGAGATCGGCGATCGAGGCGGCCGATGCGTCGTTCGCCGCGTCCTTCACGACCTTCTCCATTTGCCCGGACAAAGGCTGCGGCAGGCGCGAGACATTGGAGCGCAGGCTGGCGACCTGCACCTCGACCTGATCGAGGGCCTCTTTGGCCTGACTGGGGTTGGTGGCGGCGAGCGTCAGCTGTTTGTAGAGCTCGTTCAAATTCGCCAGCAGCGCGTCGATCGGGCGCGAACCGCTGTCGCCCTCGAACAACAGTTGGAACGGCTTGAAGTTGTTCTCGATCGAAGCGCCCGGCACTTCGGCCGGAGCGTCGCCCGCCCGCCTTTGCGCCTTGAGCGCGGCCTCGACGACTTCGCGCGCGCGCGACCCCGCGAGAGCGTCGACCGAGTTCAGGCCGATCGCCTTGCCCTGATTGGAAGCCTCCGCGCCGGCGGCTTTGGCTGCGGCGTTGTTGGCGGCGTTTCCAGGCGGATCGCTCGTCAGCGCGGTTTCGTCGCGCACCGACTGAAACAGCAGCTTGATCGGCGACGTCGGCGCCGAGGCGGCGCTCAAAGCCAGATATTTCGGCTTGTCCGCGAGCAGCGGCTTGAGCTGAAGATTGTTGAGCGCAAGATTCCAGGCGTCGAGGAAGTCGCGGCCATAGAGCTCGAGGATGCTGGGAAACAGCCCTTCGTATTGCGTCTTCACGGCGGCCTGTTCGCCCGCCGGCCCGAGCACCCAATTCTCCTTCTCCAACTGCGTGGCGATCGAGGTCATGTGCGCGAGCAGCGCGGTGTAAAAACCCTGATGCGTGAAAAACGCCGGCACGCGCACGTTATCCAGGCCGCCGTCGGCGGTGTACACGAGGTTCATGTCCTGGCCGCCGTGCTGGGAAGCGACCCAATCCACGATCGGCTCGTTGTGCGCCTCGGTCTTGAGCAGCGTATAGGCGCGCGTCGCCACGGGCATCCGGGCCAGGGTCGCTTGCGCCTGTTCGACCAGGGGGCCGTTGAGCTGCACCTTCGGCGTCGAGCCGGCGCCCAGGGCGAGCATCGCCTCCAGATGCGCCGTGAGCAGCGCCCGCCCTTCGGCGTAGGGGGCGCCTGGGAAGACGCGCTCTTCCCAATCATGGGTGAACCAATCGACGATGAGGCCTTTGTCGACAGTCGGGGCTTTGCCGCCGAGCATCAGATAGACCTTCAGCGCTTCGTAGACGTAAGCGGGATCGGCGATGTTCTTCTGGAGTTGCTGCTCAAGCCCCAGGACGAGGCGCGGGCG
>CAVVAP010000024.1:0-41541 GCA_963746205.1 uncultured Acidobacteriaceae bacterium
TTCATCGAAGATTGATTCATGGAAGGTTGAATCATCGTGGATTGGGTCTTGGTGGATGGACCGTTCGCCTCAATCGTCGGCGGGTCGAGATGGCGCGCGGCGCTGGGATTCATCGCGGATTCCCATTATACGGGAGCCTCAGCCGCGGTGCGTGACGGGGCACAAGCATGGTAACCGCGTTCCGTCAGGTCCCGCCGCGCGTAGCGCAGCCCCGCGATCGCCCAAATTCAGTCGGCCGCCGCCCCATGCGCCTTGCCCGCTCCCGCTACTTCGCGGTAAATCTCCAGGATTCGCGACACCGAGGTGGTCCACGAAAATTTTTGCGCCTGCTCGTATCCCCGCTGCTTCATCCGCTCCCGCAGCGCCGCATCCAGCAGTACGCGCTGCAAGCCCCGCCGAATCTCAAATACGTTCTCTGGATTCACCAGCAACGCCGCGTTCCCCGCCACTTCCGGCAGGCTGGACGTGTTCGAAGTGACCACCGGAGTGCCGTGCGCCATCGCTTCCAGGGGCGGCAATCCGAAGCCCTCATAGAGCGACGGAAAAACAAAAATCTTGGCAACGTCGTAAAAAATGCGCAGCACTTCAATCGGGACAAACCCCAGAAAGCGAACGTCGTTCTGCACGCATCCCCGCACCACCGTCCGCCGCAGGCGGGGATGGCTCGAAAGATCGTCCCCGATCACAATCAGCTTCAAATCGGGGAATTGCCCCTCTTTTTGCAGTTCGCTCTTGAGGGCGGAGAACGCTTCGATAATGCGCACCACGTTCTTATGCGGACGAATCGCTCCGGCATACAAAATAAACGGATAATTCACCAGATAACGCTGCGCGATCAGCTCGCGGTCCGCTGCCGTCGCGTGGCCGGAGAGAAAGCGCTCGTCAATCGCGTTATAGACAACTTCGATGCGATCGTCCGCGATCGCCAGGAGCTTTTCGATCTCGTTGCGGGTGAATTGCGACACCGCAATCACCCGCGCTGCATTCTGCAACACCCGGCGCGTCAGATAATAATGCAGGTTGCGGCGCGCGCTTGAAGCGTTGCGCGATCCGTACATATGCTCCAGCAGATCGTGCACCGTCAATACATAAGGACAACTCAGCGCCCGCGGAATCCAGAAGAGGTGGGGAATGTGCGCGACATCGCAACCCAGGCGCTTGACGATGGCGCGGAACTCGATGCTTCCCCGAAGCGTGTCATCGCGCCCCGCCAGGTGGATGGTTTCAAAATTCGGCGGCAGCGTGCCAAACTCGGCCACCTTTTCGGGCGACCCTATTAAGTAATACCGGCTTTCCAGGTCCAGGCGCGCCAGCGTGCGGACCACGTTCCGTATGTAGGTCCCCACGCCAAACTCCGTCATGCGACGGATGTCGATGGCCACTTTCACGAATGGAATTTAACCACAGAGTTGGGGAGAGGCATACCGTAATAAATCTTTGTCGCTTGGCGTCAATCAGGATCGAAAGGCCTCTTCCCGGCTCAGGCTCTCGCTTCCGCCTGGGCTTGCGCCCGGCGCTCGGCATACAGCGGAAACTCCTCCGCCAGTCCCAGCACCTGCTTGCGGATTCTTGCCAGCACCGCCGCGTCCCCCCGGTGGTCGAGCGCTTCCGAGATCCAGTGGGAAATCTGCCGCATTTCCCCTTCTTTCATGCCCCGCGTCGTCACCGCCGGAGTCCCAATCCGAATTCCGCTGGGCTTCATCGGGGGATTGACGTCGAACGGAATCGCATTCTTGTTCACAGTGATGCCGGCATCGCCCAACGCCTTCTCCGCCTCGCTCCCCAGCATTCCCTTGGCGAACACATCCACCAGCATGAGGTGCGTGTCGGTGCCTCCGGAAACGATGCGATAGCCGTCCGCCGCCAGGGTCTCCGCCATCACTTTCGCGTTGGTCACGATCTGCCGCGCGTAGTCCCGGAAGCCGGGTTGCGAAGCTTCCAGAAAACACACCGCCTTGGCCGCCATAATGTGCACCAGCGGCCCTCCCTGCATTCCCGGAAACACATTTTTGTCGATGGCCGCGGCAAATTCCTGTTTGCTCAGGATCATCCCCGAGCGCGGCCCGCGCAAAGTCTTGTGCGTGGTCGAAGTCACGATATGCGCGTGAGGCAGCGGCGAAGCATGTGCCCCTCCCGCCACCAGTCCCGCGAAGTGCGCCATATCGACCAGGTACAGGGCCCCGACTTTGTCCGCAATCTGTCGCATGCGGGCGAAATCGATCGCCCGCGGATAAGCGCTACCGCCGCCAATAATCAGCTTGGGGCGCTCTGCCGTCGCCAGTCGCTCCAGTTCGTCGTAATCGATCGTCTCCGTTTCCCGGGTCACTCCATAAGGCACGATCTTGTAAGTTCTGCCGGAGAAATTCAGATGGTGCCCGTGCGTCAGGTGACCGCCATGGGCCAGGTTCAACCCCAGAATCTTGTCTCCCGGCTGCAGCACGGCCGCAAAAGCCGCCTGGTTCGCCTGCGAGCCGGAATGCGGCTGCACGTTCGCGTGTTCCGCGCCAAAAAGGCTCTTCGCCCGCTCGCGCGCCAGGTTTTCCACCACGTCGGTAAACTCGCACCCGCCGTAATAGCGCTTGCCGGGATACCCCTCCGCATACTTGTTGGTGAAGACTGATCCCGCGGCCTCCAGCACCGCCTCGCTGACGAAATTTTCCGACGCGATCAGCTCCAGCCCTTCATGCTGCCGCCGAGCCTCGTTATCGATAGCGTTCGCCACCTGGGGATCGACTTCATACAACGGGCGGGACATCGAACTTCCATAATTTTTCATAGGATAGGCACCATTCCCATTTTAGCAGGAGAGAAATGGGACAAAAACCGCCCATAAACCGGGGTTCCCTGCCGCGGTCCCGCCCCCGCGCAGTGACATTTCTTTACCGAAACTTTTCTCTACAATCTGGGTTTACCGCATCTTAAGGTTTGGAAGATAAGGCTCAAAAGCAGGATTGTTTGATTAGAGATTGGGTCCCCAAAGTGTTCTATTTTGGACAGACACGCTCTGCAAAAAAGTAGTTTGATGGGCCAAAGACACAAATCAAATATAGATAAAAGAAACAGGAGTGACGATGAATTCCCTCGACCCTAAATATGCCCGGCGTGCGTTCCTTGCCGTGGCAGCAATCACAGGCATCATTTTCGCCGCCAGTTGCGGCTCCAGCAGCTCCGCCCCAACCAATCCGGTCGGGTTTAGCAACGCGAGTCTCAATGGCACGTATGTGTTTTCCTCAACCGGAACGGATTCTTCCTCCGGGTCATTCCTGGCGCTTGCCGGGGCGATTACAGCCGACGGCAATGGCCACATCACTGCCGGCAACGTGGATGTCGTCGACTACGATGCCGGCTTCGGCAGCGGCGCGGCCACGGGAAGCTATTCGGTGGGCACCGACGGGCGTGGTCAGTTCACGGTCTCGGTAACCGGCGTGCAAAGCTTCAGTTTTGATTTCGCGCTCTCTTCCACGGGGCACGGCTTGGTCACCGAGTTCGATGACTTCGGCACCGGCAGCGGCACCCTCGACCTGCAGACTTCACTCACGGGATTGAATCAACTGGCGAACTCTTACGCCTTGAGTCTGGCCGGAGCCGATGTCGGCGACAGTTTCCCGATTGCCACCGCCGGTTCCATTACCTTCAATTCCAGCGGTGTGAGCACCGCCGGAGTCGAGGACTTCAACCAAAACGGCATTCCTGAGACGGGCACTTCGCTCTCCGGCTCGGTAACTCTGGGCACCGGGTTGGCGCCGGGCAGCATCGTGCTGAATAACGCTCTGGGCAGCGACTCCCAATTCGATTTCTACCCGATCGACGCGACGCACTTCAAGGTTATCGAAACCGACTTGACCAATGCTTTGCTCGCCGGTGACTTTTACAGTCAGGCCGACGCCAGCATTCCTTCGGGTCAAGTGGTATTCACTATGGCGGGAGGCACGAACAATATCGGACCGACGGTGATTGGCGGTTACGCGACTACGGACAATCGCGGCAACATCAGCGCCGGTTCCGAAGACATAAACGAATTCGGAACGTTTGTCTCCAGTATCGCGTTCTCCGGTTCCGCCGGGTCGGCGGGAGTCGGTGGGCGTGTTGTCGTAACCCTCACGAATTCGCCGGCGACCACCTGGATCCTCTATCCTACAGGCGGCTACGGCTTGTTGATTCTGGAAGCGGACTCGGCGAACGTCGCCCTGGGCGCGGCCTACGCGCAATCGGCAACCGCAATTGCGGCGACTCAAGACTTCGGCTTCAACCTCACCGGTATCAACATTGGGGATGAAGTTGAGGTTGACGATATCGCGCAATTCGCTTCCCTGGCCTCGACCAGTTCGCCAAACCTCACCGGTCTGATCGATGAGAATGCGGACGGCGATTTCGCACGTAGCCTGACCTTCTCCGCCACCTACACTCCGGACTCGGGATCGACGGGACGGGGTAACATTCTCGGCCCCAACTTTGGGTACGGTCAACGGCGGCTTTAGCCTGGAGTACTACGTTGTCGACGGCACCACAACCCTGTTTATCGAGGGCGGAAACGGCGATAACGAACAGGTCGCGCTGGGGTCGTTTATACAGCAAACGACGCCGAGTTCGGCAGTGTTAAAGCATCCCGTAGTGGCCATGATGCACACCGCAGCTCACGGCCATGCAGCGGCGAAACCGCCACAGAAGTGGACTCCGCGAGTAAGTAAGTAGACTGCTGAACGCCAAAAGGGGCGCGGCTAAAAGCCGCGCCCCTTTTTTTGGTTATTTTATAGAGAGCGCTTGGCGCTCGATTGCCTTAACGAATCGCTTCCGCCGCGATTCTCTCGGTCACGAACGCCTCGATCACGTCCCCGGCTTTAATGTCGCCGTAGTTGGCGATGGAAATTCCGCACTCCATCCCGCTCGTGACCTGGGAAGCATCGTCCTTGAACCGCCGTAGTGATGCGACTTTGCCTTTGAATACCACGACGTTGTCCCGCAGCAGCCGCACCTCCGAATCGCGCTTGATCAGTCCATCGCTCACGCGGCAGCCCGCGATCGTGCCCACCTTCGGAATGCGGAACGTTTCCTGCACTTCCGCCCGCCCCTGGTAGGTTTCCTTGATGGTCGGCTCGAGCAGTCCGGTCATGGCGCGCTTGATCTCGTCCTGCAATTCGTAAATGATGGAGTGCAGCCGTATCTCCACTTTTTCCTGATCCGCCAGTTCCTGCGCTTTGCGCTCCGGACGAACGTTGAATCCAATGATGATGGCATTCGACGCCGAAGCCAGCAGCACGTCGGTTTCCGTGATCGCGCCGATGCCCGAGCGCAACAGCTTGAGACGCACTTTGTCGTTCGATAACCGCCCCAGCAGATCGCCCAGCACTTCCACCGATCCCTGCACGTCGGCTTTCAGGATGATGTTCAGTTCCTTCATCCCCGCCGTCTTCAACTGCTCCGCCAGACCTTCCAGCGAGACTCGCGAACTCTTGGCCAGGGTGGCTTCGCGGAATTTCTGCTCGCGGTATTCCGAGATGTCGCGCGCCTTCTCCCGATCGGTCACGACCACGAACTGATCGCCCGCCTGCGGCAAGCCCTCCAGCCCGATGATCTCCACCGGGGTCGAAGGCGGCGCTTCCTTGAGCGGCCTCCCGCGATCATCAAACATGGCGCGGACTTTTCCGTAGACATTGCCGACGACGAAATTGTCGCCCGCGCGCAGCGTGCCGTTCTGCACCAGTATGGTGCCCACCGGACCGCGACCGCGATCCAGTTTCGCTTCCAGCACCAGCCCGCTGGCCGCCCGTCCCGGAGTTGCTTTTAACTCCTGAATGTCGGCCGTCAGCAGGATCATTTCCATCAGCAGATTCAGATTCGTCTTCTGCTTGGCGGAAACATCGACAAACACAGTCTTCCCGCCCCATTCTTCCGGTACCAGCCCGCGATCCGCCAGTTGCTTCTTGACTCGCTCGGGCAGCGCCCCCGGCTTGTCGATTTTGTTGACTGCCACAATGATCGGCACCTCGGCGGCATGGGCATGATCGATCGCCTCCACCGTCTGCGGCATCACCCCGTCATCCGCCGCCGTAACCAGCACCACGATGTCGGTCGCCTTCGCGCCCCGTGAACGCATGCGGGTAAACGCTTCGTGGCCCGGCGTATCGAGGAACACGATCTCGCGTCCAAAAGCGGGAGACGCCTTATCCGTGATCGCAACTTTGTACGCCCCGATGTGCTGGGTGATTCCGCCCGCCTCGCCGCCGGCCACATTGGTCGAGCGAATCGAATCGAGCAGGGTGGTTTTGCCATGATCGACATGGCCCATGATGGTCACCACCGGCGGACGGGGGCCCGCTTCCGCGCCTTCCTCGCTGCTTTCCGTCGCCTCGGTCGTATCTTTCGCCGCTTGCTCCTCGAAGGTGATCACTTCCGTGTCCGCTCCGAAAAAGCGCGCCATTTCGCTGGCCAGTTCCGCGTCCAGCGTCTGGTTGATGGTCGCGAACACCCCGCGCACCACCAGCCGCGCGATGACATCCTTGGCGCGGATGCCGAGCTTTTCCGCCAGGTCTTTGACCGAGATTCCTTCTGTAATCGTGATGTTTCGCGTGATCGGCGCCGGCTCGTTGCTGATCATCATGCGCGGCGGCGGCGTGTAGCCCTTCATCGGGCCTTCCTTTACCCCGCGTGGCACATATCTCTGACCCGGCCGTCGCGACGGCGCTCCCGGGCGCGCTCCGGGACGCACCGGTCCCGGCGGCGCCATCCCCCCCGCCCCCGGACCCACGCCCAGCGGACGCGATCCCGCCGGAGCGACTCGCGTGGGATGCATTGGACGCCGTTCTCCCGGACGCAGCGGCGGACGCGGCGCTCCCGGCGCCGGTGGACGCGAAGTGCGTTGAAATATCGGTTGTCCGGGCACCGGCCGACCCGGCGCCGGACGCGAAACGGGATTCGCCCCGGGCGCGCCCTGCGAAACCGCTCCCGGAGCCGGCAAAGGCGCTTTGTACACCGGACGCGGGCCAGTCTGCGGCATGATCATACGCGGTGGCGGAGCGATCGGAGCTGCGGGCTTGGGCGGTGCCGCGCTGGGGCTTGCCATTTGCGTCACATTCGACGCGGCTTGCGATGGCGGAGGAAGAGTAGCGCTGCTGGAGGGCGCGGCGGGCGGCGGCGCGACTCGCGGCGGAACCGCAATCGCCGAGGGCGCAGACGGCGCCGCAGTGGTTGTTGCCGTGGTTGCGGATGCGGGCGGAACCTTGGGTGGAATCACCACTACCGAGGGCGGCCGATACCCCGCCGCCACCGAAGCCGGCGTCACCATTCGCGGCGCGGGCGCGGATTCCTCGGCAACCGGTTTAGAGGGTCCAACTTTCGGGGCAACTTTCGGTCCCACGCCGGGCGGCACAACGCCGGGCGCAACCGGGGCGGCGGACATCTCTACTTTGGGCGTGGTTTCCGCCGCAGGAGGCGCAACCGGGGGCTTGGCCGCGGGACGCGCCACCGGAGCCTCGGCTGCTCCTTTATGTTGCGTAATCGCCTTTAAAACGTCTCCCGGGCGCGAAATATTCGAGAGGTCGATCTTGGTCTTAATGCCTTCTTCGCCGGAAGGGGCGCGCGAGGCTCTCGCGGAGCTGGGAGCGGCGTCCGAGCGGCCGCGCAGATATTTCCGCACCAGGTCCGCCTCGTGGTCTTCCAGCGAACTGGAGTGAGTCTTCTTCTCCGTCACTCCAACCGTGGTCAGCACGTCCAGAATTTCCTTGCTCTTGACTTCCAACTCACGGGCCAAATCGTTGATTCGAATCTTACTCATCCGCTCTAATTTCCTCTTATCCCACGAATCTCGTGTATCTAAGCTCGCATAAGAACCTCACACCCCGGTTTTTGGAGAGCCGCGTTTTTCCCTTCGGCCGCCGTCAAACTCAATGCAAAACTTACCGCGGCAGCCTGCCGAATTCAGTTCTGCTTGTCTTCCGGAACTTCCAAAGTCTCAGCTTCGGAGCTCCCAGCTTCAGCCGCGCTCTCGGAGTCGGGCTGGGCCGCCGCCAATTCAGCATCACCCTCAGCCGCCGTCGCTCCCGCGGGCTCAGCATTCGCCGGCAAGGTATCTGATTCTGGGTCGAGAGTATCGGCTTCAATGGAGCCTTCCTCAATCGAACCCTCCGCCACGGCCGCCGGAGCCGCGTCCATTGCGTCCTCTGCCCCGCCTTCAGGTTCCGCGGCGGCGACTGCCTCGCCGCCATCCAGACTGGCGAAATAATTATTGACCGCAATACTGATTTTTTCCACCGTTTTCGGGCCAATACCCTCAATCGCTTCCAACTGTTCCGGTGTCATATCGGCCAGCGATTCCACCGTGTTCACGCCCGCCGCCTTCAGTTTCTCGACCAAGCCCTCGCCCAGTCCGGTCACCAGTTCGAGCGGAGTTACCGTCTGCGTGACCAGGGCGGACATCTGCTGTTCCACTTCCTGGCGCTTTTCTTCTTCGCTCTTGATGTCGATCTTCCAACCCAGCAGTTTCGCCGCCAGCCGCACATTCTGTCCCTTTTTCCCAATCGCCAGAGAGAGCTGGGTATCGTCGACCACCACTTCCAGATGTTTGTCCGCCGCGTCCACCACCGTCACCCGGCTCACTTTTGCGGGCTGCAAGGCCTTTTCCGCAAACGTCACGGGATCCTCGTGATACTCGATGATGTCAATCTTCTCGCCCCGCAACTCGCGGATGATCGACTGCACGCGCATGCCCTTCATGCCCACGCAGGCTCCGACCGCATCCACTTCTTTGTCTCTCGACATCACGGCGATCTTCGTGCGCTCGCCCGCTTCCCGCGCGATCGCCCGGATCACCACCGTGCCGTCATAAATCTCTGGTACTTCCGTCTGGAACAGGGTCTGCACCAGTTCCGGCGCCGAGCGCGAGGCGATGACCCCCGGCCCTTTCGTCGCCTTCTCCACCCGCACGATCACCACTCGAATGCGCTCGCCCACCGCGAAAGACTCCAGCCGCGACTGCTCCTTGCGGCCCATGCGCGCTTCCGCCTTGCCGATATCGAGAATTACATCCGGACCTTCCAGCCGCTTCACCGTCGCGTTCACAACTTCGTTCACGTGCCCGATGTATTCGTTGTAAACCGTGTCGCGCTCCGCTTCGCGCACCTTCTGGAAGATGACTTGCTTCGCCAGTTGCGCCGCGATCCGTCCCAGTATGCCTTCCGTCACTTTTGGAATCAGCAGTTCGCCGCCTGCTTGCGCGCTGGGATCGAGCTTGCGCGCCTCATCCACGGTCACCTGCAGATTGGGATCTTCCACCAGTTCGGAGCTGTCGACGATCGACTTCACCGCATAGGCGTTGATCTTGCCGCTGTCTTTGTCGAGCACGGCGCGAAGGTTTTCCTGAGTCTTGTAGTATTTGCGCGTGGCGACGACAATCGCGTCTTCGACCGCGCTGACCACAATCTGCGGATCAATGCCCTTCTCCCGGCTGACCCCTTCGATGATGTTATAAAGCTCGCTAGCCATAAAAACTCAGATGTAAATTCAGATGTACGTGATAACTAAAACCTGCCACCTAAAGCCTGATCTCTGCCCTAAATCTCCGGCACCAGATTCGCCTTCTCGACGTTGCTGAAGTCGATTTCCACTCTGGCCGACTCGCCTTCTTTCGGACGCATCTTCTTCTTGCGCGCCACGCTCAAATCCAGCAGCAGCTTTCCGCTCTCGAAGCTTTCCAGCTTGCCTTCAAAATGGCGGTTGTTGTTCACCGGTTCGCGCGTCATCAGCTTTACACGTTGTCCGCGGAAGCGCTCGAAGTCGCCCGCTTTCGTCAGCTTGCGATCCAGCCCCGGAGAAGAAACCTCCAGCACATACGACCCGCCCGGAAACGCATCCTCAACTTCGACAATGGTGCCAAACTCGCGGCTGAAATTCGCGCAATCTTCGTGCGTAACTCCGTCCGGACGATTCGCCGCCGGCGCCGCTCCCGGCCGGTCAATAAACACCCGCAGCGTGCGATGCTTGCCCGCCCCGCACACTTCCACTTCGACTACTTCCAGCCCGCTCGAGCCCGCCACCCGCTCGGCGATGTGCCGGACCTTATCCAGATCAAAAGCCATGTTTTCAGCAATTTATGCCGAAGCCGCCGACCCCGACACGACCCACAATCGGCCCAACGAAAAAGTGGGCTTGCGCCCACTGGTGTGCTTCGACAATCCTGACACTACGACACAACAGTATTCATTTGCAACTATACGCCCGCTCTTTGCAAAATACAAACCGCCGGCAGTGTGTCTGGCGCCGCTGTAATCAGGGTCGGGCTAGGTTGCATTCGTTCCTTCGTGGCCTCTCACTTCGCATCCGTCCGGTAACTCCAGAAACCCGCCATCTTCTCCTGCAACACGTGGAATGACGCCTCTTGAACTTCGGGAACGGCACCGACGACTGCGTCCTCCTGCACCGCCGCTTCGATCAGGTGATGCAGCGGCGCCAGTTCACATACCGGATCGGTGGCGCTGGCGTCGCCGGTCAAGAGAAATGCCTGGCACCGGCATCCGCCGAAATCTTCTTTACGCCGGTCACAGGAGCGGCACGGCTCCGGCATCCAGTCTTCGCCGCGAAATTTCTGGAAGGCCGGCGAATTTTGCCAGATCCAATCCAGTCCACGCTCGCGAACGTTGTCAAACTGCAAACCGGGAATCACGCCGGCCGCGTGACACGGCAACGCCCGGCCCGCAGGGTCGATCAGCAGCAACTGGCGTCCCCATCCGCCCATGCAGGCTTTGGGGAAGCGCGCGTGATAATCCGGTACCACCATGTCGATGCGAACCCGGCCGCGCAAACGTTCCTCGGCGGCGGCAACCACGGCCACGGCGCGATCCAGTTGCGCGCGGGTCGGGAGCAAGGCCGAGCGATTCTGCAAGGCCCATCCGTAGTACTGGGCGTGCGCGATTTCCATGCGATCGGGATGCAGTGCTTCCAGCGCCGCGATCATCGCCTCCAGGTGGTCGATATTCTGCCGGTGCACAACCAGGTTGGTGGTAAACGCAATGCGATGCTCGCGAATCGTGGCCGCCAGTTCGACCTTGTGGGCATGGGCGCGGGTGCCGGCAATCCAGTTGGCGTGACCTTCGGTGGAATCCTGAAAGCTGAGTTGGATGTGGTCCAGTCCGGCTGCGACAAGCTGAGCGAGACGATCGCGCGAAAGGCCGACTCCAGAGGTGATGAGATTCGTATACAAACGCGACTGGCGAGCTCCCGCCACCAGTTCGACCAGGTCCGGCCGCGCCAGCGGTTCGCCCCCGGTGAGGTGAAGATGCAAAACGCCGAGCCCGGCCGCCTCGCGCGAAAACCCGCAGCCAGTCGGCGGTCGAGAGCTCTTCTTTACGAGAAGTGAGTTCCAGCGGATTCGAACAATAAACGCAATGCAGGGGACACCGGTGCGTGACCTCGGCAATCAGTGCCAGCGGATTCTGCATTCACCACCCAGAATATTCTAGCCTGAAGCGATGGTCCGCCGCGCGACGCGGGCGGAATGTAGCGCGTTTAATAGTCGATGATCCGCTTGGCGTTCAACTGCTCCAGGAAAACCAGCACTTCGGCGCGGATTTTGCCCTTGGGCGCGAGGAAGAACTGCTCTTCCAGTTTCTTAATAATCTCCGCCAGCGAGAAATGCCCGTCGCAGAGTTCAAGAATGATGCGCCCCGTGCCCTCCACCCGAATCGCGCCCTCGGGAAAAAGGACGACGGGTGCTTCGGTTGTCCCGCCCCAGCGGCATCCGGCGGCCAACCTCGGGACGCTGGCATCGCTCAGTTCAGCCAAGAGCTTCTTCCTCATTGCCGCTGGCGATGCGAAACGCCCCCGGCGCTGGCCATCCTGGTTCGACATAAGCGAAATAGAGCGCGTCGAGCTGCGCCCACAGGATGTCGCACTTGTCGCGCAGGGCCTGTATTACACGGTCCTGTTCGGCGCGCGTGGCGGCGTGGTCAAAGGCATATTGGATGGCGAATGCCGCGTCCTCGGGAGCCTCCGTCAGCCGCGCTTCAAAATAATCCAGACCGGAGGCCAGCCAGGGATAGTATTGCCGCAATTTCTCCATGCGCAGAGTGATCAAGTCCTTGGAAAAAAGTTCCGTCAGCGATGACGCCACGCACTCCGTAAAAGGCCGCGTGCGCACCAGGTTGAGGTACTCGTTTCCGATGAAGCGGGTCGCAGGCAGAACCTCGCGGCCGCTGATCACGCGTTCTTTCTCCAGTCCGGTAGGCCTCCGCCAGTTTGATCCAGCGCAGAATTCCGCCATTTCTCGTTTCATCTCCGTCGTGATCGACAATACGTTTCCGCCATACCCGCCGGAAAGCTGGATCGGTGGCGCGCGAAAGAATGATCGCATCCTTCAGGGGAATGATCGATTGGTAGTAATAGCGGTTCAGCGCCCACGCCTGCAACTGTCCCCGGCTGAGTTTGCCTTCGTGCATCAG
The DNA here is from genome assembly GCA_963746205.1 of uncultured Acidobacteriaceae bacterium. Lineage (GTDB taxonomy): Bacteria > Acidobacteriota > Terriglobia > Terriglobales > Acidobacteriaceae > Acidiflorens. The sequence continues at coordinate 12,429 of CAVVAP010000024.1, forward strand.
CAGGTGGAAAGGATGTTTGTGATGGTAGCGCTCCTCCCCAACCTGCCGCAGAGCCGCGCGTAATTGTTCGAACGTGAGCCGTCGGTGTTGTCGGAGCGGCTACAGTGCCAGTTGCCAATTGTCCTCCGCCACTTCCCACCCTGCCTGGCGCACGGCATGATGCTCCGGACTCGTCTCGTTGAGAACGGGATTCGTGTTATTCAAGTGGATGAACATTTTCCGCCCCGCCTTTACATTCTTCAGCAGGACCAGACTTTCTTCAATCGGAATGTGTCCCATTTCGTGCGCCGTCTCACCGCCGCCCTGCAGCCGGCGTAATTCGTCATCGCTCCAGAAAGTTCCGTCGAACAGGAGCAAATCCGCGCCCTCGATTTTCGCGAGCAGCGCATCGTTCAGCCCGCCCACCGCCGGAATGTAAGCCACCCGCTTTTCCGCCCCCGAGGTTACGAACGCCGAGGTAGAGGGCGCCGAGGCGGAGGGCGAGTTGGAGGGCGAGGTAAAGAACAAAGCCGCCGTCCCCTCGCCGGCCGCGAACGTCGCGAGCGGGCTCTTCACATATTTTGGATAACGTCCGGAAAGGTAAACCACTTCGCAGCGCAATCCCGAATCCCGCCCGTCGGCGGAGAGCAGAGGCATCGGAATGCCCTCCGCCACCGGAGTCCACAGCACTTGCGGCTCAACCCGGTTCAGCATGCCGAACATGCTGTTCTCTTCGCGAAGAATGTGCAGGATGGAAGGCGCGGCATACACCCGCAGAGGCTGAAGTTCGCGCAGCAGCAGCAGCCCCATCACGTGATCGAGGTCGCAACTCGACAACACCACGCCGGCGACCGGAGAATCGCGCAGCGCGCGCGGATGTAACGCCGCGCAACCTTCAATCTGAAATCTCAAATCAGGAGAAGCTCCCGCCAGAAACCAGGTGGAGCTATCGGCGCTCAGCGAGATTTGCGCCTGGGTGCGCGCTTTGCCGGGAAATTTCTTGTCTCGTACATCAACGCAGTTTCCGCAGCCGCAATTCCACTGCGGAAACCCACCCCCGGCCGCAGAACCGAGGATCCGAATGTGCATCGTTTATTTCTGCACCGCCATGCAGGGTTTAGAGTTTTGCGCTGACGTAGGAATTGATTTCGCAGCAGAGAACAACTTCTTCGAACTTCGGGCTGGTCCAAGCCATAACTTTTCACCTTCTTGAATTTAAGATTTTCTGCGCCGATCCTTCCGGAGACAGCGTTGAAGTAGATGAATAATACCATCGCAGTGGTTGCTTCGGAGTGGGAAACCCGTGCATTCGTATAGCCCAAATGGGCTACTTTATTCCGCAAGCTTCCGGTTAACGTGCCCGGCAAGGCCGCTACTGCGCCGCTTCCAGCAGACCCTGCTCCGCCTTTTCCTGACACTCGATGCAGTGCCGGGTCCAGGGCACAGCCTCCAGCCGCTTGGCATTGATTTCTTTTCCGCAGGAGGCGCATTCCCCGAAACTGCCGTCCCGTATGCGCGCCAAAGCCCCGTCCACCATGTTCAGCAACTGGCGGTCGTTATTGCTCTGGCTGAAAAGGAATTCCTTGTTGTAAGAACTGGCGGCGCGGTCAGCGACGTCCTGGGTGGCCTCATCGTCGACCGTACGTCCATCCTTCTGGTTGCGTACCACCATGTGGCTCAGTTCCTGGCGCCGGGTCTCCAGCCTTTTTCGGAAGGTATCGAGTTTCTTCTTATCCATGATTACTGCCCACAATTCGGCTCGACCGCGCGCCACGGAGACGCATGCTTCGCGCCATACAAACAAGCATCCTAAGCGCCGGAGACTTCAGGCGTCAACTCGGGGAGCCATGTAGTCGAATCAGCCCGCACGCAGGTCTCGCTCTTCTAAAACTTGCCGCAGGATCGCGTATGTGGCGCAGCCCAAAAAAAGTGGCCCCTTTCGGGGCCATTTTTCAAAGAGGCTTAGGTGGCGGGAATCAGAGGAAAGAAATTTTGACGCCGCTCTGGGGATTGGAACGGACAGAGTGAGGTGTCGTTTCTTCAGTGAAGTTTTTCGATCAGGTACGGCCTCTCTAATGCCCTTGAATTGAGCAACTGCCGAACCAAATTCCCGGGGCTTCTCGACTACCTCGAAGAACCGCGGAACCTTTTCCTAATCAGCAATTTAGGGGCAAGTTAAAAGTGGGACGAAGGGCGCTCTGGTGGTTCTGTCAGGATCCCACATGCAGAAAGCTGCACTTTGGAGGCAGCAAGATGATGACTCAAAAGCCGCGACCAGAAACTGTCAACGCGTGCCGGAAAAACACCTCCGGCGCTCCGTGGGTCTTGCGGACAAGGGGCGTATGTTCTAGCTGTCGCCCGCGACTGTGCGTACTTTTCCCGGCAGGAAGTGGTAGGGTGGCCACGGGCCGGTCACGACCATCTGGCAATTCTTGAGTTGCTTGGCCGCCGTGCTGTAACGGTTCTGATATTTTTCGATCGACTTGGTATCGATCAGGTGGGCGATATCCAGCAGCATGCCGTCGGAGTCCACGCGCTTACAACTGATCTCTTCCTCCAGCGGATTAAACAGCTTATGGACCTGGACCGACAAGGCGCGCGCCTTGGTCTGCCGTTCCCGTTCCCGCGAAGCCTTTTCCCGCAACTTGATGAGGTACTCGCGTCCCACCGTGTCCGGCAAAACGATCTCTTCCAGCGGTCCGCGTACCGAGCCATCGCGAACCGTCAGCTTAATCCGCATTTCCGACTTCCCGCGCAACCGGGCCACGCTCTCACAAAAAGTACGCCGGTTGGAGCGAACCGCCTGCCGGATAGCATCCTCGGTGTCGAAAATCGTGCCAAACCGGAATGGGAGCACCGTGGCAGTTCGAAAGCTCTGGCTCACCACCCGGGCATGTTCCAAAACCGACTTTTCGTCAAGTTTGGACGTGGCGCGGTCATATTCGCTGACAATCACCGCGAATTCCCCGCTCGGGTAGCTCATAACAGGCGCGGAATTCACACCTTGAATTCCATCCAGGACAAAGGGGCGACGGGCGCGGACACCGTTGGCTAGGGTCTGGTGCTCCGTAAGGCAGTACGCGTACCACGACATGCATTCTCTCCGAATAGCACCGGGGGACTTATGGCACCCCTTTAGATTTGAAACCTAGGGCTGCGTTTCTACCTGTGATTTGTGTTTTGTTAGGACAAGATGAATTTCAAGTCCAAAGTTATAGTACTTCCGTTCCGAGTAATTTGCAACCATTCTTGAGACGATTGCATCGCTTTTGTCTCATTTTGCTACGATTCAGCGGGATGGCTCAGCCCTTGACGGGCTTGGACGCCGCCCGTTCCTGCAGAGCCACCGTCACCGCGCGCAGCATATCGCCCGCGGGAGCGGGCTTTCCCGTCCAGATTTCGAACTGCCGTGCCGCTTGCTGTACGAACATCTCAATCCCCGCGATGACCGCAATTCCCTTGGTTCGCGCCACTTTTAGCAGGCGCGTTTCCACCGGGTCGTAGACCATGTCGAAGACCACGCGGGCCTGAATCTCGGCATCTTTGAGCGGACAATCGCGCGTGTTCCCCATACCCACCGGAGTGGCGTTGATGATGACATCAAACGATACCTTCCTCAGGTCGGCCCGTTTGATGGCGTGAGCTTTCGCCTGGCGGGCCAGCTTTTGTCCCTTGACCGACGTCCGATTGAGCACCCAGACTTCCGCTCCCCGCCCCTTCAGCCCGAATACTGCCGCCCGCGCCGCCCCGCCCGCGCCCAGCACCAGAACCTTGGCGTTCTCGATCGAGATGCGTTGCTCCAGCGGACTAAGCACGCCCGCGACATCGGTGTTGAAGCCATAAAGCTTGCCATCCTGTCCCCGGACGACGGTATTGCAAGCGCCGATCTTCGCTGTGTGTGCGTCCGTGTTATCGAGAAACGGCAAAATTGCCTGCTTGTAGGGCATGGTCACGCTCAACCCGTGCAGCGGAATCTCGCGCACACAATGAATCAAATCCTTCATCGCCTTGGCATGTAGCGGCAAATAAACAGCGTTCACATTCTCCCGGTGCAGCGCCGCGTTCATGATTATCGGGGAGAGCGAATGCTCCACCGGATCACCCGCCACCCCATAAATGCGGGTCGCGGCATCGACTTGATCGATGCGGTAAATAGAGCGTAGATCCTTCGCGCTGACCTGCCCAGGTGCGGTTCCGAGGCCAGCGCCGATCGCGCCAAAGGTAAACACGCTGCCCGCGCGCACACCCAGCACGCGGCTGATGATGCCTTGTTCTCCCATGCAGACTCCGACCAGCGAATGCTGCCCGCTGCGCGCCTGCAGAAACTTCATCATGGTCACATTGTCGGAGAGCGACGTCGCGGTGCCGACAACCTTGTAGAAGTCGGCGGGGATGCCCACCATCTTTTCCAGCGTGTCATCCAGACCGCGCGTCCCCCGGAAGTCATGGAAGGAAAGAATCAGTCCGGCATGGCCGCGCAGGCGGGCGATGGCCTCCGGCTTCGATTTCAAAGCACTTTGCAATTCCAGGTCGACAATCTGGCAGCCCGCGCTCCGCGCCTTGTTTAACACTTCCATTTCCGCAGCCAAAGAGCCTTTAAACTTGCCGCCGTTGTCGGCCCGGCGGCAGGTCGCGATGGCGGTGACATATTGATGGGTCTCGAGAAAGCGGCGAACCTTGGTCATCGCCGCTAAAGGCTGCTTGAGGTAGTCCAGGCGAAATTCCAGCAAGGGATTATCCCTCGCCATTAATTCGGCGGCCGCCAGCATGTCTTCGATGGTGTCGCCACTCAATGCCAGGCAAACCCTGGGCAGGCGCGTAGGCAGAAATCGGGGCACGAGAGTGGAGGAAATAGACAAGGCCATTTGTTTTCAACGACGGCGCGATATTACAAGGGTCACAGCGCAGATGCAACCAGCCAGAGGTATAGGGCGTTGAACACTTTGGGAGCACGCCCTCCAAACACCCTCGTAACCTTGACCCTCCCCCCGCCCCTTGTTACTTTTTGGATGTAACCCTTGTCTTCCCAACGAGATCGCAAAGGTTCGCTGGGGTAGCCCCGGAGGGCAGGATGGTCGGAGGTAACATGAAGAAAACAGGATTGTTATTGCTGTTACTGGGGGCTGCTGCGATGGCCCAGGTGCCGACTACGGCGAGCGAACCCGATACCGACGGCATCGTCCATACCTCGGTCAACATGCCTTACGTTCGCTTCCAGACGCCTACCCAAGCGGACATTTATTGCGCTGGATTTATTACCAAAGAGCGCATTCCCGATTCCAAATACGTCAACGGCGGCCTCGAAACCCCAACCTCCACGAAGTTCGAAATCGGGGAACTGATCTACCTCGCCGGCGGCGGTTACCAGGCGGGGCAACTCTATTCCATTGTCCGCGAACTGCGCGACGTGAACGAGTACGAAATCTATCCCGGCATGAGAAAAGCTCTGGCCGGCGCGGGACAGCCCTACGGCGAAGTGGGACGTGTGCGAGTCGTCGATACCCGCAGCCACAGCGCGGTTGCGCAAGTGGAATTCAGTTGCGATCCCATCAACCCGGGCGACATCGCCGTGCCCTTCGTCGAACGGCAGCCGATTTCCTTCCATGTGCCGGGACACTTTGATCGCTTCGCGCCGCCCAATGGCAAACTCACCGGGCGCATCGTCCTCGGTAAGGACTTCGACGGCGTGCTCGGCACGGGCATGAAACTCTATATGAATCTCGGTTCAAACCAGGGCGTCAAGGTGGGGGACTATTTCCGCGTGGTGCGTCCCTACACTGCTACTTTGAGCGATCCTGTCGACTCCCTGTCTTTCAAGGCCCAGACTTCGGAAGATACGCAAATGCGGCCGCCGAGCTTTGAAGCCAATCGCTTTACCCGCACCAAAGGCGCGAACATTCATGTGCGTGACCTGCCCACCCGCGGCTTGGGAGAAGTCGTGGTGCTTAACGTGACCCCGACCGCATCCTCGGCCATGATCGTTTTCGCGTTGGAGGATGTCTACGCCGGCGATACCGTCGAACTGGACGAACAACCGTAGAAGCGCATCAGAAAAAAGCCAGGCAAACAAAAAAGGGGAGAGAGAACTCTCCCCTTTTTTTCTTTTCGGCGCACTCTGAGTTTCCGGTTTTTTCGCAAGGCTGGGCCGCAACGCCTGCCGCCGGCTCTCTGTATGACTGACAGGCGAAACTCTGACGCCAGGTTTCAGCGGTAAAACTGTATTTCGGGATTCCCCGGAATCAGGGCTCCCGCAACGACCACAACCACAATGACGATGGCTAATTCCATGGCCCCCCCCGAACAATCGAGCAATCAAATAGCCAATCGTTAGCCTATCTTTTTCGCCAGAAAAGCCAAGTTACGTCCGTGCCATTTCTCATTTTGAGGTAGACCGATCTTCAAGTTAGCCCGATCCGCAGCCTTCGGGCGGCGGATTAGTCCACGTCGGCGTCGCCGAATACCTCGGCCGTAAAGGCTTGGAGGGTTGCACTCTTGCGCCATGCGTCAAGTGGCAGGCCAGCTTTGCGGCACGTCTGCCCCAGAAACTGCTCTCGATCCCACCCGTGCTCCACCGCGACTTGCGGCAGCAGGAGACCGCGATGATCGCCCTCTGAGATGAGCAGGCCATGACGCCCCACCTCGACCACGTCCGGATGAATGGCACACATCGGGGAGAGCACGCTGAGCGAAATATCCAACTCGGCAGCCTCCTCCCGGCTCACCGGCGGGAAGCGGGAGTCTTCGAAGGCCGCCACCCGCGCCGTTTCCGCCACGGCGCGATACAGCGGCGCAATCGGCATGGCGTAGCCGACGCATCCCCGAAGCTGGCGGCCGGCATTGTCCGAGCCCAGTTCGCCCGAGCGCAAATAGAGAGTTGTGAATACCCCTCGCGGCTCCGACAGTTCGGCGGGCAGCGCATACGGCTCCGGGAGAGGTGCGTTGTCCCAGCGGGCAAGAATCGCCCGGTGGGCGATGCCGAGGAGCAGGCGGCGTTGGTCGGCGGGAAACGCGCCTTGGGGCGCGAGTTTCGTCCCGATTGCAGAACTTGGATTTTCAGACCGCCTGGACATTGCTCTTTCTCCGCCGGGCGAGGACGAACGACCGGCGCCGCCGTTTCTCCGACTTGCGGTCGATGCGGGACCAGAAGGCGACAAAGTAGTCGAGAGCGGAAACCAGCGAGAGCAAAACCATGAACCAGACCGCGACCCACGCAACCCAGTAGACGGGAAAGATGGTAAAGCCAACCAGAGGCCAGTCATGCCAGCGCCGCGCGAGAATCACCGCGACCACCGAAATAATCTGCACCAGCATCTTGAATTTGCCCAGTTCACTCGCCTGGATGGTAAAACCCTCGGAGGCCGCGATCGAGCGCAGCCCGCTCACCAGAAACTCGCGCCCAATCACGACCACGGCCATCCACGCCGGCACCAGCGCGGGATTGAACTGCACCAGCGTGATGAACGCGGCAGCCACCAGCAACTTGTCCGCCAGCGGATCGAGCAGCATGCCCATGGTGGTGATCTGCCCGCGTTTGCGTGCGAGATAGCCGTCGATGCCATCCGTGATCGAGGCCAGAATGAATACGGCTGAAGCCAGAATTTCGCGCTCTCCCGTTCGTTCAGCGGAGAATCGCGGCGTGCACAGAATCCATATCAGGAGCGGAATGGCTGCGATGCGGGTGAGCGTGATGGAATTGGGGAGATTCACGGGCTAGCTGAATCATGGCCGCGAGGGCGGCTTCCTGTGATTATGCTCTACATCCGAGAGCAAGGCAACGCACCCAGTGTAGAGCGGGCGCCCCGCCCGCTGCCGTTGGTGTTGGTGTTGGTTGGTGTTGTTGTTGCCGTTGGGTGTTGCTGGTGTTGCTGGTGTTGGTGTTGTCCCCCGTTAACCCAACCCACCCCCAACGCCCGCCTTCCTCTAGAAAGTCAGCCGCAACGCCAACTGCCCAATGCGCGGTCCCTCGACGCGAGCGGTGCCGGTGGTCGTAACCAGACCAAAATCCGGGCTGTCCACATTGGTGGCTCCGTTGGCGGCTGTCGGCTGAGCGAATTGGGTGTGATTCAGAATGTTGAAAAACTCGGCGCGAAATTCCAGCTTGAAGCGCTCTGTGATGGCCGTCGTTTTGGCGAGCGCCACGTCCAGGTTGGTGCGGCCGAGCGCGCGCAGCGTGTTGCGGTGCAGGCCATAAGTCCGGTCCGCCGGATTGTTCACCGGATCGATTTCCGGAAAGCAGGGATTCTCGTTGTCGTAATAAGGATTATTCTCCAGCGGCAGGTTGGAAAAGCTGTTGGGGTTGAAGATGAAATGGCCGGTAACCGGGGTCGGAGTGATTACGCAGTTGCCATGCTCGTCAGCGGAGTAACTAAGCTCGTTGATGGTGCGGAGCTGATGCGGATTGTACATCTGGATGGGCGCGATCACCGCCACATTGGAAAAGTAAGGGTCGCCGGCACCGGATGAACCGGGATTGGCGGGGTCATACGTATCCGGCAGGTTGGCAGAAATGTCGATCGGAAATCCCGTCCGCCAGCTCAGAATGGGATAGAGGCTCCAGCCTTTGGTCAGGCGCTTCGGGCCCGCGTCCCACAAGCGGTCGAAGGGCAAATCCCAGCCGCCGCTGAAGCTGATGCGTTGGCGAACGTCGCTGTCGCTCGAAGCGTAAAAGTAGTGCGGGTCGTACACCGGAACGCCGTAGTTGCGCTGCCGGAAACCCGAAGCGTCATCGAGGGCGTGGCCGTAGGTATAGGCGAAGGTGTAATACACCGTGCCCAGCGGTGACCCCTTGGGTTGGCGCGTTAGGCTGGCCTCGAAGGCATTGTAGTTGGCGTTGGCAACGTTCTGGAATTCTGGAAGCTGGCCGAAGCATCCCGTGCTCTGATATTGCGTCGGACAAGTGCTATCCAGCACCCGGCTGTAGCTCCCCAGAATGGTGGGATTGATGTCCTTGAGCGAGGTCAGCCCATGCGACGAACTGCCCACATAATTGGCTTCCAGCACCGTGTCCGCGATCAGGTTGCGCTGGAAACTCAGGTTGTACTGGTACACGTACGGAGTACGCAGATGAGGATCGTCGAGAAAAACAAAGCCCGTGCTGTTGATGGGTAGAAAAGGCGAGAAGTCGACGTCCGCTGCCGGCGGCTTCGAGGGAAAAGTATTAGGCACGCCGGCCGAGCCAAAAGGATCCGTCAGGTAACCGACGGGCCCGGTCTGATGCGGCCCGACGTCATTGAAATAGAACCCCGCATTGCTGACGAAGGGAGGCTGGCCGTTGAATTGCAGATTGTCCTCGCCTTTTAGAATGTCGTAAAAAATCCCGATGCCACCGCGCAGGCTCGTCTTGCCGGTGCCCGTGGGATCCAGGGCAAAGCCAAAGCGCGGAGCGAAATTCTTTTTGTCGGGAAAGTTCGTGCCCGTCGGCACACCCGGATCGCCGGGGAACACCAGACCCGGGGGTGCATTGATGAAACGCTGCGACTGAAGTCCGGGAATCACTGAAAAGGTCCGCCCCTGGGTGTCAGCCTTGGGCGTGTTGTATTCGTAGCGCAGGCCCGCCGTCACCACCAGTCGTTTGGTGACGTGCCATTCGTCCTGGGCAAACAAATAGGTGCTCTTGCTGCGAATGGTGGAGGGCGCCAGCGCCCCCTGGAAGTAAGCGTCGGGGATGCCCAGCAGGAAATTAGCGTACGGGTTTCCGGTGCCGATCGTCCCCGTGTAGAAATCAAATTCGCCGTTGGTGTAATAGTCGTAAACCAGGTTTTGCTGGTAGGGGGAAAAGCCCGCCCCGAACTTCCAGTTGTGCTTGCCGCGCGACCAGGAAAGCGCGTCCGTCCAGGAGTAGGTGTTTTCTATGTAACGGGTGGGTCCGTTTTCGCTCGGTCCGACAAAAAGGCCGTTGTCGAAGTACAGGTTGGTGGGGCCGGTGGTGAGATCGGGCGTGATCTGAATGCCGAGGCTCTGTCCGCTCGGGAGATTTCCCACAACATGGTCCGCCAGATAGTTGCTGCGATGCGCAACGAAATGAAATTCATTGAGCACCGTCGGCGAAAAAATACGCGTGTATTCGATGTTTCCGAAGTAGTAATTGGCCACCGTAAGGCTGGGAAAGCCGGGGACGCTGGCGTACGGGAAGGGGTTAATCGAAGAGTATCGGTTCACTCCAATGGTCGCGGCCAGTTTGTCTTTCGGGTTGAGATTGAAATCGAACTTGCTGGTCAGCTCGTCGGTGTCGTCGGTCGAATCCAGGGAAGTGGAGAGCAGCCCGCTTTGGTTGCTTGGGATCAAGCCCGCCGCGATGTAATTCTGCGCCACCGGGTCGATCCGGGCGGGGTTGATGATGCCATCGGCGGCGTTTCCCATTTTGAAGTACGGGTTCTTCCGCAGGAATGAGACGACACCGGGGTCGGGAGTCCCGCCACTCGAAGAATTCGAGAAGTCCCCGCCCAGTTCCTGCGTGGTGAACACAGGCGTCTGGTTGTCCGATTGCGCTTCAATCTGCCGCTGCCCCTGATAGGCGAGGAAGAAGAAAGCTTTGTCCTTGACGATCGGCCCGCCCAGCGTTGCCCCGTACTGGTTGCGCTTCAAATCAAACCGGGGAAGACCTCTTCCTTGTTGAAATAGTCGTTGGCGTCGAGCACCCGGTTGCGGAAGAACTCAAAAAGGCTGCCATGAATTTCATTGCTCCCGGATTTCGTCACCACGCTGATGACGCCTCCGCCATTGCGCCCATATTCCGCCGTGTAATCGCTGGTGAGCAGCCTGAACTCGGCGATGGCATCGGGATTGGGGTCGAGCAGGTTACTGTTATCGAGTAAGTCGTTGTTCAGTCCACCATCGAGCAGAAAAGTAACCGAGTCGGTGCGTCCGCCGGCAATGCTGTAGTTGCCCGGCGGCGCCGTTATCGTCGTTTTGCTCGGTCACTCCCGGTTGCAGCAGTGCCAGGTCGAGCATGTCGCGCCCGTTCAATGGCATGTTGGTGAGCACTCGCCCGGTGATGGACTGACCGAGAGTCGGGTTGACGGTTTCCACCGGCGCCGCTTCCGCTCCCACGTCGACCGTCTGACTTTCCGCGCCCACCCGCATCTTTACGTCGATGCGCAACGCCTGGTTGATGAGCAGTTTCTGTTCGGCGCTGACCACGGTGCGGAAGCCTTCGTGGTCAGCGGTCACTTTGTAATTGCCGATAGGCAGCGCGAGAATCTGGAACGATCCGTCTTTGGTCGTCGTGGTGCTGCGGGCGTCCTGCGTGGCCGTGTTGGTGGCGGTTACCTTCACACTCGGAATCACGGCTCCCTGTTCGTCATACACGGTGCCATAAATTCTTCCGGTTGCATCCTGCGCAGTCGCCATTTCGGCGGCCGCGACCAGAAACAGGGAGAGCAATAAGATGGCGGATCGTTTCACGGGAACCCTCCTGAGGTGTCCAATGGAGCTTTTGAAATTGGTGTTACTCGCAACGCCGGGGGAAACCGCGCGCCAACCGGTCAAATACTCACAGGCCGGCTTCGAGCTTCCCCGCATCGACCAGGAAATGCCGCCGCTGAAGTGATAAAGCCCGAACGTATAAGTGGAGATATGGGCCCATGGCGAGTCCAGTCAATTTAGATCGCGAAAGTTTGGCAGAGAAGAAGTCAGAAGTCAAACCAGAGTTGCAAATTCAATCTATCGATTTGTCCGCACGCGAGCTTATGATTTTTCCCTGATCCACGCTGAGCGTATAAGCGCTGCCGCCCGCGCCCTTCGCGCCGTCGCCATACCATGACCCGAGATCAAAGTGTCCGCCGGTCGGAACTTTGTAGACGCTGACTTCCCGGAAGCTCAGGGGTTGTCCCGGCCGGCACACCGCGGGCGGACGCGTCGGCCGCAGGAAGTACGCGCCCTGTCCGTTTCCGACGACCGTGGCCTTGCCGTCCTCCTCCACCAGAACCGCCGATTTCTCGTCGATGGCAACTTCGCGCGGCGACTGCGACCAGCCATCCTGCATAATGCGCGCCAGAAAGCCCAGGGTGCGCCCCATGCGTTTCCGTTTCGCGAAGTGAGAATCGGTCAGCAGGTTGTCGAGATGCGGAACTTTGAGAAATCCGCGCACCAGCGTCACCCGCGCGAAGTAAGGATTCGCTAGCACGTCGCTCGAAGCGAGATCGTTGTCGTCGGGCTTGTCTCCGAGCGCCCCATAAGCAAACTCCCCGAGCACCGCCAGTCCGGCGCTGGTGCCGCCGATAGGCTTGCCCTCGGCCAGCCCGGCGTTGATCGCCTGCTGCACCGGAGTATCTTTCCACCCGCGAATGTAGTTGGCCTGATCGCCGCCCGCGATAAACACGGCCTCGGCCCGGCCAATGATCTTCGCCACGGCGGGATCCTCCGCCGCTTGCCGGTCGGGCAAAATCAGCGTGGCCACCGAATTCAGCTTGCAGAGTCCGTTGACGTAGGCGTTATAGTCATCGTCTCCCGTCGCCCGCAGGATGAGGAAGTCGCCGCCATTGGCCTTATGGCAAAGCCAGCGAAAGGCTTCATCCAGATCGCTGCCTCCCCCCATCATGGCAATGCCGAACGCGGGAGTGGTTCGGACGTCATCCTTATTGCCCAGGCGAAAATACTGATACGTGGCAGCGTGAACCGGAGTTGGGGCCAGAACCACCGCGAGGCCGAGGGCAAGGCTAGAGAGAGAAGCATGCGCTGAAGGCGGCTCATTGCGCCGACCATACTAATACAGCCTTTATTAGTACGCGGATTTAGTTTGATTGGTAGATTGGTCAGTATGGCGTTTGCCGGTAACGATAAGCCGAAGCCTACGAATGCAGGATTGTGTGCGAGTTGCCGTCACGTCCAGGTGATCGAGTCCGACCGCGGGTCCACCTTCTTACGGTGCAACCTGGCGCTTACCGATTCCCGCTTCGCAAAATATCCGCCCCTGCCCGTGCGAGCTTGCGCCGGTTACAGTCCGCTGGGGGCAGCGACGGGATCGGCATGAACGTAGTCGCCTTTTGCCCGTCCGCGGCGAGCAAAACTGTAGTCAAGCTTATAATCGAGCCTATAATCGAAATGATCGATTTAACATAGCCAACCCACTGACACAAAACAGGGAGAAACACCATGTCAGCACCCAGCCGTCGTCCCGAAATCCGCCGTCGCCGCACGCGCGCCGAGAAAATCGCGAAGCTGCGCAAGAGCCTGAGCGCCGCCTCCACCTCCAATGACAAAGACCGCATCACCGCCAAATTGCACCGTGTGGGTTTGGTATCGCCCGGCAATCCGCTGCTAAAGAGCGCGTAGGCAAGTCAGGAAACGCAAAATCATAGCCGTACCCGAACCCTGCGGCACAGCACTACGGGACAATGACGAAAGCCCGCTTGCGGCCGGCGTTGTACACGGAGAAATCTCGCCGATCGAGGGTGAAGATCACGTCAAATGCGTCACGCTCGGCCAGATAAACCAAGGCGGCGTCGGCCAACTGGGGACGGATATTGGCGTACTTTTGCAGTAACTTCCCGATGTCTGCCGCTTCCGAACTTCGGATCGGCAGCATTTCAAGAAAGCCCGCCGCCATCCCGCTTAGCAACTGGCGTATAGCCTCCGGACGCCGGCGCAATAGCCAGGCCGTTTCGGTGATGACTGGCCAGCAGGAAAACAGCGGGCCCGGCAAATCCCGCAAGGCAGCAACGCAAGTCTCGTGGTGCTGATCGGCGCGCGAAAGTACCGCCACCAGCGGCCCCGTGTCCACCAATACCCGCCTCAACGGCCTTCGCCAAAACCGCGGAAATATTTAGGATTTGTACTCAGGTCCGGTGCTTCCCCACGCACGGAGCCGATCAAACCCGCAGCTTTCGCCATATCGTAAGCCGAACGTGAGGCGGGCTCTTCCGCCAGGTAGCGCTCCAGCGCTTCCCGCACCAAAGACGACTCCGGACAACCTTTCATACCGGCACGCTTCTTGAGCCGCTTGACCAGGGAATCGGAAACTCGGACGGTGATGCGTTGCGACGACATGATGTCAGACATCGTAGCATATTTGTCTGACAGCGGGAAATCGTGACAAATCAGGCCCCTCAATCATTTTGAGGCCGTATACTCATCCCGAATAAACGATCTTTCCCGCGACAATCGTAGCCACCACTTTCCCCGTAAGCTGCCAGCCGTCGAAAGGCGTATTTTTCGATTTCGAGTGCGACTTCGAGGAATCGAAAGTCCACTTCTTTCTGGGATCGAAAATGGTTACATCGGCAATCGAGCCGCGTCCCAGGGATCCCCGGCCCCGCAGGTCGAAACAGCGCGCCGGGCCGGCGGTAAAGAGTTCAACGATCCGGCCCAAAGGCATGCGCTTTTCGCGATGCAACCGCGTGACGGCGAGCGCCAGCGCGGTTTCGAGACCGGTGATACCGAACGCGGCGCGTTCGAATTCCACTTCCTTTTCGTGAGAAGCGTGCGGAGCGTGATCGGTGGCAATGGCATCCACCGTGCCGTCGGCGAGCGCCACCAGGATGGCCTCGCGATCGGCGGCGGAACGCAGCGGCGGATTCATCTTGTAATTACTGTCATAGTCGCGCATGTCCTCGTCAGTCAGTGTGAAATGGTGAGGCGTGACTTCACAGGTGATGCGCGCGTGGGCGCGTTTTCCGCGGCGCACGCTCTTGAGCGCGTCGGCAGTCGAGAGATGCGCCACGTGCAGCCGTGCGTTCGGAATATGCAGTGCCAGTTGCACGTCACGTTCCACGATGGAGGCTTCCGCCGCCGCCGTCATGCCGCGCAATCCCAGCCGAAAAGAGCGCGCCCCCGCGTGCATCGAGCAATGCTCGGTCAAACGCGTATCCTCGGCGTGCTGCACCACGGGGAAATTTAACTCGCCGCCCAGCAGCAACGCCTGGCGCATGATGCCGTCCTCGAGAAGGGGCTTGCCGTCATCGGTAGCCGCGATGGCACCCGCCGATTGCAGGGCGCGAAAGTCGCTCAGGATAGCGCCTTTGCTGGAACGTGTAGCGGCTGCGATGGCAAAAACATTAACCACCGCGCCGCGCTCCGGTTGGCGCAGCCATTCGATCCAGTCCGCGGTATCCACCACCGGAACCGTGTTCGGCATGCTGCAGACGGTGGTAAATCCGCCTGCCGCCGCCGCCGCCGTTCCGGTCGCAATCGTTTCTTTATGACTCTGTCCGGGTTCGCGCAAGTGCACATGGAGATCAATGAAACCCGGGGCGACGATCAAGCCCCGAGCGTCGAATTTCTCGCCGGCAGCGCCCTTGATTTGGTTGGGAGGCGCGATCTCGGCCACCAGTCCGTCTTTCAGCAGCACGTCCATCGGCGCATCCACGCGACCCGCCGGATCGATCAGGTGACCGCCTCTGATCAACAGGCTGCTTGGCTGCTTCTCCGGTCTCATCGCATCTTCCCCACCGCGCGCGCCAGAATGGCCATTCTTATCGCCACGCCGTTGTGCACCTCTTCCAGGATGCGGGACTGAGCGCCGTCCGCGACCTCGCCGGTCAACTCCAATCCGCGAATGATGGGCCCGGGATGCATGAGGATGGCATCCTTCCGGGCCAACTTCAGCCGCGCCGGGTTCATCTGGTAGCGAGCGATGTAATCGCCCAGGTCGAGTCGCAATCCCGCGAGGCGCTCCGTCTGCACCCGCAGCAGCATGACTACATCGGTGCCGCGCAACGCGTCTTCTATGTAGCGCGTCACCCGCACCCCATGCGCGAGAGTGGCCGCGATGTCAGGAACCAGTTCCGGCGGACCGCAAAGAATGATCTTCACCCCGAACTTGCTGAGAAGGTGGCACGCCGAGCGCGCCACGCGGCTGTGAAAAATATCGCCCACGATGGCGACTTGCAGACCCTTCAAAGTTTTCTTGTTGCGCAGGATGGTATAGGCGTCGAGCAAGGCCTGCGAAGGATGCTCGTGCAAGCCGTCCCCCGCATTGATCACGGGCACGTCGATATGCTGCGCCATCAGGCAGGGCGCGCCGGCATTCGGGTGCCGCAGGACGATGACGTCGGCGCCCAGCGCCCGCACCGTGTATCCCGTGTCCAGCAGGGACTCGCCTTTCTCGATGCTCGATCCGCCGGACTGGATCAAAACCGTGCAAGCACCCAGCGCCTTGGCGGCGATTTCAAAAGAGCTGCGGGTGCGGGTGGAAGCTTCATAAAACAGAAGAAGAACCCGCTTGCCCTTGAGCGAGGGGCGCGGTTTCTGGGGATTCATGCGGCGGGCAAATTGCAAAATCTTCACAATCTCCGGCGCTACCATATGCTCGATGTCAAGCAGCGACCCAGGCGCCGGAATTTGCGATTTGCGACTTGTAATTTGTAATCGAGCGGCACTGGTCATTGCGGGTTTTCCGACATTTGCGAATCCCAATCGCAAATCAACAACGCACCTGTTTTTCCATGAGCAAAACTTTCTCGGCGCCGTCCACTTCCCGAAGCTTGACTTCAATAATCTGATTTTCCGTGGTTTGCACTACCCGGCCAACGAAGGCGGCTTCAATCGGCAACTCCCGGTGGCCGCGGTCGATCAGGACGCACAACTGCAGGCGGTGCGGCCGTCCGGACCGAAACAGCGCGTCCATGGCGGCACGCGTGGTGCGGCCGGTGTAAAGTACGTCATCTACCAGCACCACCTTGCCTTCGATGGCGATGCCAATTTCGTCTTTCTGAACGCCCTTCTGCGCCTCCGGCTGAGGGTCGTGGGTCGCAAGGTCGTCGCGATACAGAGTGATGTCGAGAGCACCGATGGGTACCGGTTTCTTTTCGATGCGCTGAATAATCTTGCCCAGGCGCTCGGCCAGCGGAACGCCGCGCCGCCGGATTCCGACGAGCGCCAGCCCTTCGACCCCGTTATTCTTTTCCAGGATCTGGTGCGCCAGGCGGATCAGCGTGCGCTCGATTTCCGACGCCGACATGAGCTGCGCCTTCTCGCGAACCTCTAACGACTCCGGACGCGGGGGCGCAGGTGAATTCATAAACGCCGAATCATACGCGGCAGGAGAGATGAGGGCAAGGCGGGACATGGCCGGCGCTCCGCCGAAGTTTAACTGGGGGTTCGTCGTAGAGAATGCGCTCGTCGCCCCTTATCCGCATCTGAAGGGCGGATTTTGTAACCACGGAAAGAGACTCGCGAAAGTAGCGAGCAAAATTGCTAGGGGCGTCGTTTTTGTTTCTTGCCGGCACTTCGACCCTTGGTAAAGGAGCACATGGTCGCTAGCGCGAGCGATCCTGGCTTCCGGTCCAAAGACTCAGGCCCAAGGTTTCCCGAAGAGTACCGCTTGATGAATTCATGGCCGGATACGATTTTCAGGCCAACCATTCGGCTTTTTATTTTTGGCATCGGGTTACTCGGTCGGCCGATAAGCTGATTGCAGTAACAGTCTAATCATCGCACACCATTAGATCGACCTACTAAGCGGCTTCTGTATACGAAGGCCTTTAGCTCCGAGGGTTGCCCGAGCGCATAAACAGCGACGCCAGCGCGCCCCCCACCGATGCGAGCACCACCGCAAAGATCATGCCAAAGAGAAACGTAAATGCCAGCCCCGCCGGGGTGAAAAGGTTGTGAATGTTGGCTAGCACCTCGGGGTCGGCCACGTTGGCGCCGAATTTCTGCGCAATGTTCATGATTTGCTCGGCGTATTTCTGTTGCGCATGGAAAAAGAAAATTTGGACCGTGACCAGCAGCGCGTTGACCGCGAAGGCGACAATTCCGGCCGCGCCACCCAAGCGCGACGCGAGCGCCGGCGGCAGCGTAAAGCCGCTTTCCCGGCGGTAGAAAAAGATGGCGAGAGCGCCCGTGAGCACGATGCCGAGCAGCGGAATCATCCCAAGGAAAACCCCGAGCAGGCCCGCTTTCAGCGCGGCCCGAGCGGCCACGCCCCGATGCATCGTGCTGCCCGCCATGATCAGCGGCGGCCCCGACTGCCCCGGCGAGACTTCGGGGGAAATATCGCCAACCGCTGGACTCAGGTCGGCGTCGGGAAGCGACACTCTTACTTGGATCTGAGGGGCCCGGCAGTGTGGACAAAACGGGCGTCCATCCTCCACCTCAGCCCCGCATTGTTGGCACGAGTGCTCCACCCATTTGAAACTAGCGCACTACGCAAAAGAGGGCAAGGCGGCATCAGATCGTCGTGTCGGACCCGGTGTGCATGCGTATATAGACGAGCGCAAAGCGGCTCCCCTTGCCGTTCGGCATAACGTTGGGTTTCACGGAAACGATGTGCTGGTTTCCCTCCGTCCCAACCTTCAACTCAACCGCGTCTCCGCCGCCGTCCTTGCCGCACGATACCGGCTTCGACATTTCGTCCTTGTCGTCAAAATTGGCGTGCCCGTTTTCCCAGCCCCCGTGGCACTGGATGGTCTTGCCATATTTCGGAAGCTCTTTGTTGTAATAGGCGAGAATTTTATCGGGAGCGTCGTCCGAGACGAATTCGGCAGCCACCACTTTCAGAGCGAATCCGGGCAACGACAGATTGACATTCGCGCTCTTCTTATCGTCGCTATCGCTCTTTGGAGCGGGCTTTGCGCCGGGATACAGCGTCAAACCTGCGTCCCGTATGTCGGCTTCCTGGCTGACATGTAAATCGCCCATCGGCGACTTGATATCCACGTGCTTCTCGCCATCCTTGGAATTGTCATTGGCATCGATGCTGCATGCCGGCAGAAGGAACAGCCCAAACAGGAGCGCAACGCAAAGCGTGATGAAAGAAAATGCCGCCGGGCCTCGGCGAGACTTTGCAAGACGTGTCACAGGAAGACGTGTCAAAGTAAGACTTGTCAAAGTAAGACCTGCCAAACGCGCTGGAGAAATTGTTTGTTTTTGGCTCATATCATTTTTATTTCTGAACACCTGGCTGACCATCGCTGGACCCTCCTGAAGCTGGAATGGGGCGCACCGCGCGTTCGATTCCGTCGCCCCGCCGCGCAATGCCGGGAATCGTAACCGGCAAATGACCGCGAATCGGTATCTCTCCAAAAATTGCCTTCACCGCCGCGATCTCCGAGACGCTCGAATTGGAAAAGGCGCAAACATAATTCTCGACGGCTGGAAAATCCTGCGCCACATAGGGATTACCCATGGCGAGCACGATCGTCCGACTGGCGGCGCGCTCAAGGATCGTCGCCAGCAACGGCGACGTGGCTTCATCCATGGACACCGTGTTGGTCAAACCGCCTCCCGCCGCGCGTATCGCCTTGCCCGCAGTCGGCACCACATAGACCGCCGCAATCACCTGTTCCGCCGCGTCCAGAGCCTCGACCAGCGCCGGCTTTACCCCGGCGGCGGACCGGGCATCCACATAAAGGACGCGAGCGTCAGGCACCCGAGCCAGAATCTGCCGTTCCAGCGTGCGTCCCGACTCTGCCCGCAGATCGTCGGAAAAAATTACCGCCAGCAGACGATTGTGCACCGCTGTCACGGCTTGAGATTGATACGGAAGCGCCGCCGCTCCGGTTCCCACCGATGTTGCCGTCGCCCGCAGCGGAATCACTTTACCATTGTCGCGGACCAGAGTAATGGCTGCATCGGCAATGCTTTGACCGGCGGCCAGATTTTCCGGCCGGGCGATCAGCTTGGCGAGTTGCGCGGGATCGGCGAGTCGCGCCTTGTGCAAGCCGAGAGAAGCCTTCAATTCCAGAATCTTACGCACCGATTGGTCCAGCCTCTGCCGGCTGATCTCGCCGCTCTGGACGGCTTGCAGCACGGAGCGATAGCTGGCCTCCAGATCCGCTGGAATGATGAGCACATCGTTGCCCGCCTTAAACGATTCCACCGCGGCGCGACCGATGTCGTTGGCATAGAGTCGCGTCAGTCCAGCCATGTCAAGCGCGTCCGTGACCACGATTCCCTTGAATTCCAATTCCTCCCGCAGCAGGCCTTCGATCATGGCGGGCGAGGTCGTCGCCACCCGGTTGGGTTGCGCGTCGAGCGCGGGAACCGTGACATGCGCCACCATTACGGCGTCCACTCCGGCCTCGATCGCCCGCTTAAAGGGCGGCAGTTCGATGGCCTCGAGGCGCGCGTGATCCCCCGTGACCTGCGCTAGGCCGAGATGCGAGTCGGCGGCAGTGTCACCGTGTCCGGGAAAATGCTTCGCCGTCACCAGCATGCTGCCCTCGTGCGCACCGTGAATGTACGCCGCCACAAAATTGCCCACCGCGGTGGGATCTTCTCCAAAAGAGCGCGTGTTGATAATGGGATTCGCGGGATTCGAATTCACATCGGCATCCGGGAAAAAGTTCCAGTGCACCCCGATGGCCCGCGCCTCGAGGGCCGTGATGCGGCCAAAAGCGTCGGCATTTTCCGGGTTGCCCGTGGCTCCGAACGCCATGGCGTGGGGAAAGACGGTGGCTCCATTCAGGCGCATGGAGACGCCGCGCTCAAAGTCGGCCGCCACCAGCAGCGGCAGCCGGGAAGATTTTTGCAGGCGGTTCAGCAGGGCCAAGGCGACGTCAGGCTGGCTCTTGAGCAGAACCGAGCCCTCCACCGGAACGGTCATAACCAGCGAGCCGATGTGATATTTGGCGATGTTCTGGCGCAGTTGCATCAGAACCGGGTCGGCCTCGTTAAGAAATTGCACTTTGACCCAGATGGCGAAAAGCTGGCCAACTTTTTCCTCGACCGGCATTTTGCGCAGCGTTTTGTCGGCCCACTTTTTGCCGGATTTATCGAGGTGGATCGGGCTGGCCGTCAGGAAGCGATCTTTACTTTTGTCCTTGGCGAAGCAAATCGTCGCCGCCAGCAACAGCGCGACCGGCAGCAGAGGTCTGGACAAGCCCATGCCCATCAGCATGAGAATGACAATAGCAAACCTCTTGCCCGGTCGCAGCGCAATTCGCCCCTCGTATTTAGAGGTGGGAATCGATAGCGGCCATGCTTTCAGCCTGAATGCCCGCTTCGTCTCCGAAACCCGGCAGCCAATGGACATCCGGCTCGCGCCGGAACCAGGTCATCTGGCGCTTGGCGTAATTCCGATGTGCCTGCTGGGCGGCGGCGAGAGCGCCCTCCCGGTCCAGTTCTCCGCGCAAGAACTGTACCGCCTGTTTGTATCCCAGCGATCCCAGAGGACGGGCCCCGTCGCCGTATTTGGCCACGATTTTTTCTGTCTCCGCGATCAGGCCATCCTCGAACATCCTCGCCGCGCGATGGTTGATGCGGGCATAGAGAGTCTCCCGCTCCGGATTAAGTCCGAGGCGCAGGATACGAAAACCCTGCAACCCTTCCCGCCCGCGCTGCCACAGTTCGGTCATGGGCCGTCTGGAGGCCAGACAAACTTCGATGGCTCGAATCACCTTGGGTATGTCGTGCGCGTGAATGCGCGCCGCCGCCGCCGCATCGAGCCGCCGGAGTACGCGATGCAAGTGTTCAGCTCCTCGCCGCCCGGCGCGTGCACGGAGCTTTTCGCGCAGTTCCTCGGAGCGCAAAGGGCCGGAGAAAAGCCCCTCGAACAGCGCCCGCAAGTACAGCCCGGTGCCTCCGCTCACGATGGGCAGGCAGCTCGTCTGAAGTGCTGTTTCCCGGCCTTCCTTCCGCGCCGCAGTGCGGGCGACGATCTGATGCAGAATCTCGCGGCCCCGGCGGGCGTATTCTCCGGCAGTCATTTCTTCCCGCGGATCGAGAAAGTCCATCAGGTGATGAGGCACTTCGGCGCGTTCCGCCGCGGTGGGTTTCGCGGTGCCGATGTCGAAATCTCGATACATCGCCACCGAATCACAATTGAGGATTTCCCCGCCGAATCGGCGCGCGATAGCCATCGCCAGAGCGGTTTTGCCGCTGGCTGTCGGACCGAGCACGGCCACCACCAGCGGGTCGGCAGAAGTTATGTCCGCCACTTCTAGCGCGCGCTCCACGGAATGAATCGCCAGTAGCGGACGAGGGCGACAATCAGGAGCAACACGGCCAGAATAAGCAAGCCCCGGGCTTCGGCGGCATAAACCGCCGGGCGATGCTTCTGCCGGTCATCAATCGGACGGTCAGCAGGTCGCCCGGCCGGCGATTTCAGGGAGTTCACGCCGTTATTGTATCGGGTTTGGTCCGGCGTGATTGCACCCCCGTTCTCAGGGACCGGTGGTGAGAATCAGGTCGGGCGCATGACAATCTCCCGAGGGATGGGTGAAGAAATAGATGGCGGAGGCGAAGTAACCAACCAAGGGATCTCCTGCACTCGCGCTCGCATTAGCATCCACCAGGTTCCCGGAAAGCATTGCGAACAAAACTCCCAAACGGGAACCGTCAATTTCCGCCTTCGCCGGAGACATGCGCTGCGGGTCTTTGGCGTGGCAAGCGGCAGGGTTATCCGCGAAATCGACATACAACTTTAATCCCAGCAAGCTCGCTAGATCGCGGAAAGCCTCTCGCGAGTGCGTGTCGCATTTGTCTTTGGGATCGTCATCCTGCATGGGTTCGATGACGAAGTGTAACGCCGGCGTTTCCACGCGCAGCGGCAGCGTGTCGAAAGGCGCGCTGTCGGACACTCCTGCCAGGGAAAATCCCGTCTTAGTGGTGACGTCGTAACGCAGCGCCACCGCGGTGGCGTAATCCTTCTCGCTGGAAGCTTCGGGCGGATAAGTCGCACCGAGGCGGCTCCTGGACCGCGAGGCAATCACATATTCCTCCGGCTTCGGCAGCCGTATGACATAGCGCGCAAACTTGTTGTCCAGCGCCTGTTGCAGACTTTTCGAATCGATCCTCGCCTGGGCAATATCCGGATCGGCGGTCGCGGCCGCAGGCCCTGTATGGGCCGGGAACGTGAGATCGTACCTGCCCGCCAGCAGCGTCGATTGATTGGACGCCTTAACGTAAAGCTCGCGATGTCCTTTTGACCGCGGAGCGATGGCCAGCACGCTGCTCGCATCCTGCGGATCGGCCGCGAAAGCCCACGGCCCGTCAAATACCACGTATACCTTCTCCGTGCTCGGCGCCCCAGGCGCAGCCACGGACGGAGCCGGTTTGGACTGCTCACACCCGACAAAACTGAGCAGCGTGCCTAAGACAACGGCGAGAAAGGAGCGGCGGCCTGAGATTTGCATGGGGTCTTCATTTCTTGTTTCGCGAGAGCGGATACTCGGTAGAAATTCTGCATAATGCCCATGAGCCCGTGGTGCTTAGAGTGTAAGAGTTGTAAGTCGATTGAACGAAGCGTGTCAAGCGCGAAATCTGAGGAAAACAGGCTTTTCACCCGCCATTAATCCGCGGCTTCCAGGCCGTGTTTCCGCGACCGTCGCGCGGCTTGAATGATTCAACGCCGGCCATAGGCCGCGAAGGCCGCCCAATAGTAAGGATGAGAAGTTTCGGGATTCGCCAGCATTTTGCGGGAAGTGCTCCGCATCGCTTCGGAGACCGCCGCGCCCGAGAATAAGCTGTTGTAGAAATCCTCGGCAAACACGCGACTCTCGACTGAATCCACCGCCCAGCGGCTGGCCACTACGTGGGGAACGCCCGCGCGCAGAAAGGCGTCGCTGATGTCGTTGAAGCCGCGTGAACTTTCGTCCCCTCCGGCGGCATTGCATGAGGAAAGAACCGCCAGTTGCAGGTGTGCCAGTGACACGTGCCGTAACTCGGCCGCGTCGAGCAGGTTGCCCTCCGGCAGACCGGCGCCATTGCCCAGCAACAAACCCGCCTTGTCTGGAGTGGCGAAGGAATGCCCGGCAAAGTGAAACACAACCGCGGCGGGCAGCGCTTTGCGAACCGCCGCAAGGCTGGCTTGGCCGCCTTTCAGCAGGCGCGGAGAATCGAAGTGCCGCGCGGCGTTATCGGCTTCCGCCATCGCCTCCGGCAGCGGCACCAGTCCTTCCACCTGCGAGGACGCTGAACTGCCCACCACCAGCGCGGAAACCCCCGGCGCGATGCCCGCACCGCCGCGCAACCGCGCTTGCGAAACCTGTCCCCGGGAATAAACAATCGGCGCTTTCTCGATCAGATAGCGACCCTCGGCATCGAGAAGAGCTTCGAAGGGGACATCCGCCAGCCATCCCTGCGCCTCGATCACCAGCGTGCGTCTGGGATCGAGATGGGCTTCAACCGGAGCGATCAGATATTTCTGCAGGCTGCGAGCCACCCCTCGTACAGCTCCCAGCTCTGACCGGGGATCGGAAGTAAGGTCGCCGAACCTTTCGACCAGCTCTTGCAAGGCGATCGTCGACTGCGGAATCCAGCGCGAATTTACCCCCCGGTCGTCGTATTCCCAAATGGCCAACCCGTCAGGCAGCACAGCGTAGACCAGCACCGTCTCGCGCGTGAGCAGGGGAAGTCTGGCTGCGATGGCAGGCTGGCGTAACGATGCATCCGCCGCCTTCTGCCTCTGCGGGACTCCCAGATACCATTCGTAGGCGTCCAGGGCGTCCTGCGACCGGCCCTGGACCAGTTCCGCTTCGATCAGCGCAAGATACGCGGGAGCGGCATCGCGGCTCCACTGCGCGCGTTCCGCGTCGGAAGTCAAGGTCGCCAGGGTGCGCTCGGCCAGGGCGAGAGCCGGACGCAAAGCTCGCTCGGCTTCGGCCGCATGATTCGCCCGCACCTCCAACTCTCCCAGCGTGGAATAAAAGCTTTGCGCAAGATAGTCGTTCGAAAGCCCCGGAATTTGCTCCCGGAGGCGATTTAACCGCGCAATTGCTTCCTCCGCTCGGCCCTGCTGCGCCTCGAGTCGGGCAGACTTAATCTCCACCGCCAGGGCCGCGCTCCGGCTGGCATCCGTCGGCGGGGCGGCGGCGTACAACCGGGCGGCCTCCGCGTATTCACGGCCGGCAATCGCCGGCAACTTGGCCGCCGTGGCCGCGTCCGCCAGTTCGTTGTGGGCCAGGGCGCGAAGCAGCAGATCATTCGAGGAATCATCGGAGGCATCTATCAAAGCAACCGCTTCCCGCCAGAAGGCAGTCCGCAAAGTCGATCGACCCATGGATTCCGCGTTGTAGGCCAGTTCGGTGTAGAGGTTGTACCCCCGCATCACCGGGTAGGGCGCCGACCAGTAGCCGCGCAGGCCGTCTCGCGCCAGCTTTGAGCCGGTGGCCCGGTCGCCGAGGTCGAACTTATCGTCCGCCAGAAAGCCGGTCGCCCGGAGCAACAGGGCGCCGTATCGATTCTCCCGCGCCTCATCCAGGGCGCGCTGCACCGTCCGCTGATCGCTGCCGATGTCCCCCAGAATGCCGGAACAAGCGCCTTTCTCCAGCCCGAACTGGATCTGCAACCAGGAATAGTGCAGTCGTTCGGCGACCGGAAGCGCCGCTGCGGCTTGCCGCACGCACTGATCGCTATGGCGCTCAATTTGAGTAATAAAAGTTTTTTCGAATTGCGCCCGCAGATCGCCGGCTGAGTTGCCGGAAGCGGTAAACAACTTTTCCGCGAGATCGTCCTGCACCCGGGCGTCGTCGTAGTCGCCCCCGTCGTCCGCCCTCACTGCGCGCGCCAGGGCGGCCGCGGCGCGC
Organism: uncultured Acidobacteriaceae bacterium; assembly: GCA_963746205.1. Lineage (GTDB taxonomy): Bacteria > Acidobacteriota > Terriglobia > Terriglobales > Acidobacteriaceae > Acidiflorens. Next base: position 37,814 of record CAVVAP010000024.1, read on the forward strand.
GGAAAATCAGGCGACGAAGAACCCCGCAGCAGATCGCTCAGCCAGGGGTCAGAGTGCTCGCGGCGACTTAGCTCCGCCAAAAAAAAAAGCGCCGTCTCGGCGCTGGAATCGGCCGCCACGACTGCTTCGCGGGACTTACTTTCGGGAAAAGCCTGCGGCAGCCAGAGGACAATGGCCTGATGCTGATATTCCTCGATGCGAGACTCGATCTCCGCTGACGCATCCGGCGATTGGTCCGCACGCGCGACCTGTGCGGGAGACAACAACGGAGCGATTTTACCGCCATGCTCCTGCAATTTTTTCCGCACCGCGTCGGCTCGCGTACGCGCTTCTTCCGCCCAGCGGGAGTGCGAGTCCAGACGCAGGTAATGGTCCCAGTCGTCGACCGCCTGGCGGTATAGAAAAAGTTGTTCTGACACGATGGCCCGGTTAAACAAGGCCACCGAATCCTCCGGGGATACTTTCAAAGCCTGGCTTAGATATTCGTAGGCGGCGCCGAAGTCCTGCCCGCGATCCGCTTCCAGGCCACGCTGAAAGTAAGCCGTCGCCAGATCGGTAAGAACGTCGCTAAGAACGGCCGGGGAATTCGGTTGCGCCTGCAGCGCATGGCGGAGCGCCTCCACCGCCGCATCGTATCTGCCCTCCAGCACGTCGGCTTGCGCCCGCGCCCGCAGCCACGCCGGATCGGCGGGTTGCGCCTGCAACTGGGTCGCAATCAGAGCCTCGGCCTGGAGCAGCGGCGCAGGACGGCCGATAAACGAGGTCACCGGACCGCGCGAAACGCGCACCGGAGCATACTCGGCCCCCGCAATCCTCAGTTGGAGCGTGCGCTTTTCGGTGTAGGCTTTCGCCAGCAACTGTTCCGCAGCCGCAGGCTGGTTGCGGTGAGCCTCGAACCACGCGGCAACGCCAATCACTGCTAGAACTGAGGCACCGGCCAGCGCCAGAGCGGGGAGAGCCAGCCAGCGTCGTCCCCAGGGCGCAGGTTTTGCTTCCGTGGCCCGGGTTCCGGCAATGCGCTGGGCCAGTTTCCTCTGCCAGCGTTCCCGCGCGCTTTCGAGGCTGGCGATACGCTTGCGCTCCGACTCGGTGACCACCCCATGCAAAGCGCTAACTTCGGACACTGCGGATCTAAGCAAGGGGCCGCAATGGTTGCAGCGGCTGGCATGATCCAGGTGGACAATGGTCTCGTCCGCCGGCGTCAGGCCGCCGGCAACCTCACGCCATAGCGCCGGAACGGGGCACGCGTAGACCGGGGCGGCGGGTTTAAGCGGTTCGTTCTCCATCTTTAATGATTCGGCGAATGCGTCGCTATAGTATTTTGCGATCGAGTAACTAACTCCCTAACCTCTTAGAACGAATTTTGCGGGAGAAACCCTTCACTTCGCGGTGGGGGGTGGAATTGACATAGTGATCCCGAATCATGACCGCCAGACGGACGAGCACGCTTTCTACCCCCTCTGTGGTCAAACCAATCGACGGGATGTCGGCGATCTCGGAGGCAGTAAGTCCCTGCCGGTGGCGCAGCCAAAAAATGATGCGCTTTCTCTCCTGGTCCTTGCCAGCGGTGACCTGACTTAGAATCTTGTCCACTTGCTCCAGTCGCAGGCGGTGGCTAAGCAGATCAAAACTGTCCGGGGCGGCGGTTTTCGGCTCCATCGGCAAGCTATCCATAGTTTGCGTCCACTTGACCCCGCGCTTGGCTGCCAGCGCCAACCTGAAATGATCGTGCACCACGTTCGCCGCCACTACCTTAAGGAAGCCATACACCGAATCTTCGCGCTGGGGGTGGAACGAACGCAGCAGGCGGCAGCCGTCTTCGCAGAGCTTGAGATAGGTCTCCTGAATCAGATCGTCCAGTAAAGAGCGCGAAGGCTCCTCCCACAGCCGCGCCGTTCGCAGGACGGCCGAGGCGATCACCACCTGGAATCGGCGGATGAATTCCGTCCAAACCATCTCATCGTTCGACTCGGAACAGGCTACGAGTAAGGCTTTTGGCGAGAGATCCATAGGGCGAGCCCGAAACACGTGGAGCTGAAGGATTTTACAACGGTTTGGCCGAGGCCAAGTTGAAAAGATTGGGGGATCGGATGCTCGCGCGAGGGCATCGGACTAAGTCATTGTTATGAAGCGACTTATGCGATTCCTGGGCATCCGACAGGACACTGCTGATCCCACGGTCGCGGGCGAAAAAACGCTACATCCAAATTGCTTATACGACTGAACCTTGAGGCACTCTAAATCGGTTTCAGGTGCACAGCCAATCCTGTTCATGGCAGTTAGCTCAGAAGTTTCGCAGCTTCTTTGGCGTAGTAAGTCAGGATCACGCTGGCCCCGGCGCGCCGAATGCACAGCAGCGATTCCATCATCACCCGGTCCCGATCGATCCACTGATTGCGGGCGGCCGCTTCGATCATGGCGTACTCGCCCGAAACCTGGTACGCGGCCAGTGGCAGGTCGAAGCGCTCGCGGGCGGCGGCAATCACGTCCAGATAGGGCAGAGCCGGCTTCACCATGATCATGTCCGCCCCCTCTTCAATATCGAGCTCGATCTCGCGCATCGCCTCGCGCAAGTTGCCCGGGTCCATCTGGTAGGAGCGGCGATCGCCAAACTGAGGCGTGGAATCGGCGGCTTCACGAAAGGGACCGTAAAAACCGGAAGCGAACTTGGCCGCGTAAGAAAGGATCGGAGTATTCTCGAAGCCCGATTGATCGAGCGCCTCGCGAATAGCCGCGACTCGACCATCCATCATGTCGGAAGGCGCGATGATGTCCACCCCGGCTCGCGCCAGCGATAGCGAAGTACGCGCCAGCAATTCCAGGGTGGCATCGTTTTCGATCTCGTATTCCCCGGTGGCGGGCGGCGCTGCCGCTGCCGCGCCCAGCGATTGCGGCTCCGCTTTCACTACTCCGCAATGTCCATGCGACATGTATTCGCACAGGCAAACGTCGCCCATGATGACCACGCCCGGCACCTCGCTCTTGAGCGCGCGCGCCGCCCGTTGCACAATGCCGTCTTCCGCCCACGCCCCGCTGGCGACCTCATCTTTTTTCTCCGGCAAGCCGAACAAGATGATGGACGAAACTCCGAGAGCCTGCGCCTCGCGAACTTCCTTCACCGCCTCGTCGACGGAAAGATTGAAAACGCCCGGCATCGAACGCACCGCTTTTCGAACTCCCGAACCGGGGCATATAAAAAGCGGATACACCAGCGCCTCCGGCGTAAGCCGGGTCTCGCGCACCAGATCGCGCAGGCTTTCGCTGCGACGCAAACGACGCAGGCGGCTAGCGGGAAACGCCATATGGGCCAATTTTAGCAGTTGTGGACAAGCATTCGGCAATCGCTCGATCTGTCACCGGCCGCGTCCCGAGATACTCTCGTAGAACTCTACCGGGCTGCGTCTTCTCAGTGGTAGTCGCGATAGTCCACTAACACGGACAGGTTGTCTCACATCGGTCTCACATGGCTGTCTTGCCCCGTAAGACCCGAGGGTGCCTCATTTGTTGTCGCGGATTTCGAGAAGCGGCCCGTCGCTATCACTCACCACCCCGTATTCGTTCATCAGGATGAACACCATCCCCGGCGCGTTCCCGCCCTCGATCACGACGTCGGGACGCAGGTCACCGTTGAGGTCTGCCACCACGATCTGACTGGGAGATTCCGCCACCTGCATGATCTGCTCCGCCGCAAAGCTGCCGTTGCCTTTGCCAAACAGCACGCTCGTCAC
>CAVVAP010000025.1:0-43418 GCA_963746205.1 uncultured Acidobacteriaceae bacterium
CAGCATCCATGTGGCATTTTCGATGTGGCGATAGTTCAAGCCACTAAAATTTTCTCCTGGAGCCCCAATGCGATCCTTAGTCTGTCTGCTGGCCCTTGCCATTCTGATTCCGGCGGCCGCCCTTGCCGCGAATCCTACTGCCGATCTCGAAACGCGGCGCAAAGCACTCAACGATCTGTTGCAGGAACGCTGGGAATACAGCCTGCGCACCAGCCCGATCTATGCATCCATTCTCGGCGACAAGCGCTACAACGACCAGATCGACGACTTTTCGCAGAAGGCAATCGACGACGATCTGCAACAGTCCCGCATCGATCTCGCCCGCTTTGAAGCGGTCGACACGGCCGGCTTCCCCGAGCAGGAAGTGTTGAACAAGGCGCTCATGATTCGCGATTTGAAGATGGGCCTGGAAGGCGCGCGCTTCAAACCCTGGGAGATGCCGGTGAGTCAGCAGAACGGCATTCATATTGACGCGCCGCAACTGGTCAGCGTTCTATCGTTCGACTCGGTGAAAGATTACGAAGACTACATCACGCGACTGAAGCTGCTTCCCCGGTTGTTTGACCAGACCATCGTGCAGATGCGAAAAGGCATGGCGGATGGCATGATGCCGCCAAAGATTTTGTTGGAAAAAGTCGCGACCCAGGCGAATGGCATCGCCAGCACGTCGCCGGATCAAAGTCCGTTCAGCCAGCCCTTTCAGAAGTTCCCCGCTTCCGTCAGCGAGGCCGATCGCAAGCGTCTGCGCGAAGCGGGCCTGGCGGCGGTGAAGGATTCCATCATCCCGACGTATGTACAGTTCACCGCCTTCGTACGCGACGAATATGCGCCCAAGGGCAGAACCGAGCCCGGGGCGTGGGCGCTGCCCGACGGCGACGCTTGGTACGCCTTCCGTGTTAAGGAAAGTACGACTACGAATTTGACTCCGGAAGAAATTCACCAGATCGGCCTGGAGCAAGTGAAGGATATCGAAGCCCGCACGTTGGCCGTGGCCAAGCAACTGGGCTACAAGGATGTGAAGAGCTTTAACGCGGCCTGCGAAGCCGATCCTAAATTGCACGCGCATTCGCGCGAGCAGATTCTCGACTTGTACCGGAAATACATCGATCAGATGTACACCAAGCTGCCGGAGATGTTTGGCCGTCTGCCCAAGGCCCGGATGGAAGTTCTGCCGGTGGAGGAATACCGCGAGAAGGAGGCATCCGCCGCGAGCTACGTGGATGGCACGCCGGATGGTTCGCGTCCCGGCCACATTATGGTGAACACCGGTGACTTCGCCAAGCGCACCCTGATGGATGTGGAGACTACGGCTTATCACGAAGGCATCCCCGGGCATCATCTGCAAATTACGATCGCGCAGGAGTTGCCGCAGCTTCCACCCTTCCGCCAGCACGAGTACTACACGGCGTATACCGAGGGCTGGGCGCTGTACGCGGAGCGCCTGGGCAAGGAAGTCGGGTTTTACCAGGATCCCTACAGCTATTACGGGCATTTGCAGGATGACATGCTGCGCGCGATTCGCCTGGTGGTCGATACCGGTTTCCACTATAAGCACTGGACCCGGCAGCAGGTGGTCGATTATTTCCACGAGCACTCGGCCATCGATGAACCGTCAGTGCAGAGCGAGACCGACCGCTACATGGCCTGGCCGGCGCAAGCGCTCGGCTACAAAATCGGACAGCTCGAAATTCTCAAGCTGCGGCAGTACGCGAAAGACCAGTTGGGCGCCAAGTTTGACTTGCGCGGCTTCCATGACGAAGTGCTTTCCGGCGGCGCGCTTCCCATGGATGTGCTGAGCACTCGCATTCACGAGTGGACGGCCAATCAGAAAATGCAGGCAGCGGTGACGCCGACTGCTCAAAAAGGGGATTAAAGCGTCGTAGCAGGGCGACTTGACGTGCGATGGCGGGGTGAAGCCCCGCCGCCGCTCGACTCAATCGCTATAATCGGTGCCATGCGGCAATTTTTTCGCATGCTGACTTTGGCGCTGATTCTTCTGGCGGTGGCGCTGATTTCGGCGTTGACGTCTATGCAGCTGGCGATTCACGGGCGGGAAGTCGCCATTCCCGAATTTGTGGGAATGAGTCCCGCCGAAGCTGAACGCAGCGGCGCGGCTTCGGGCCTGGAAGTTGTGGTCGAAAAGCAGTTCTATAGCGCCGCCATTCCGGAAGGTAAAATCGTGGCTCAGGTGCCCCCGCCGGGAACGAAGGTACGGCGCGGCTGGTCGGTGCGGGTGGCGCAAAGCCTGGGCCCGCAGCGGGTTTCGATTCCCGACGTGACGGGGGGAAGCGACCGGGTCGCGGAGCTGAATCTACGGCGTCGCGGCCTCAGACTGGGTTCGGTTGCGCATGTCAACCTGGCGGATGTTGCGCAGGATCAGGTGATCGCGCAGAGTCCGCCGGCAAACGCCAGCGGCGTGGCGGTTCCGAAGATCAGTTTGCTGATCAGTGACGGTCCAGAAACTCCCAGTTATGTGATGCCGGACCTGGGCGGGCAACCCCTCGGTAGCGCGACACTGGCATTGCAAGATGCCGGCCTGAAGGTGGGAAAAGTGGAGGTGCTGCCACCTGCATCCACCGTCGAGTCCGCGGCCGGCGCTCCGCTGGTTCCACTGCCGAGCGCCGCCAGCCTGATCGTTACGCAGACTCCTGCGCCCGGCGAAAAGGTTGTTGCTGGCGCGGCGGTGAACTTCGAGGTCCGCTAGAAGCCGGTCATTTCCGGAATATCATTTCCCCAAGATCATTCCCGCAGGATCATTGCCGCAAAAAAACCGTCGCAAGGATGGATGCCGGGTAGAGTTCGCAGGTAAGGTCCGGCGAAGAGCGACGGGATGTCGAGGTCCGGGGAAAGCTCGCCACCGTCCCGCAAGAGATTCATCTCGGCTTTCAAATCGGCCACTTTGAATTCTGTGGCGCCATCGATCGCCGCTTCGACTACCGCCTGGTTTTCCTCGGGCTCAAGCGAACACGTGGAATATACCAGGCTCCCGCCCCGCGCCAATTGAGCGAGAGCTGAATTCAAGATTGCAATTTGCCGGGTCTGAAGATCGTGAAGATCTTTCAATTTGAGGCGCCATTTTATATCGGGATTCCGCGCCAGAGTTCCAGTGCCCGAACAGGGAACGTCAGCGAGGATGCGGTCGAAGCCGCCCGCGAGTGGTAGAGCACGCGCGTCGGCGGCAATGACCTGCACATTCGGCGAAGCGATGAGGCTCCGCAATAAATGGGCGCGATGAGGGTGCAACTCTGCGGCCAGCACTCGAGCACCGGGGTTCCGCCGGGCGATCACAGCCGTCTTGCCGCCGGGCGCGGCGCAACAATCGAGGATGAGTTGGCCGCGGCCGAGGAGCAACGCCACCAGTTTCGACGCCTCGTCCTGAATGGAAACGCGGCTTTCACGAAAGGCACGGGTGCGGGTGACGTCACCGGAAACCACCCGGCGCGCCGCCGAGAGCAAGCGTCCGGGTGAGAGGCGCACGCCCGCCGCGGCGAGTTCTGCATCGCAGCTGGACTGCCCGTCAATATAACTATAAGTATCGGCAGCAATGCGAAGCGCGGTTTCCGGGACTGTTTGGTTGCTGGCGCAGATCTGGCGCGCCGCGTCCAGGCCGTACTGCTGCGTCCAGCGTTCGACCAGCCATAGAGGGTGCGCGGCGGTTCGCGCCAGTTCGGCGGCGTCGAGCGAACGGCCGATTTCCGCGAAGAAGTCGTGCCCGCCAATGGCGACAATTTTTCGTAATACAGCGTTTACGAAGGATGCGGCGGATCGTTTGCGCGCCGCTTTCACCAGTTCCACACTTTCAAAAATCGCGGCCCGCGCCGGAATCCGGGAGAGGAACTGAAGCTGATAGATGGCGAGCCGCAAGGCGGTGAGAACCTCGCCATCCAGACGCTCGATTTTCTGCGCGGACGCAGCCGCGAGCTGGCGATCGAGCAGCGACTGCCAGCGTAGAACTCCCATCACAAGTTCGGTGGCGAGCCCATGATCGCGCTCGTCGAGCGCGGCGAAGCGGTCGGAATGGAGCAACTCCGGGGCGTAGGACGCTTCGCGTTCGACTCGCCAGAGAATTTCGAAAGCGGCGGCGCGAGCCGGAGAAACGGCCATATTATCCCAGACGGTCGCCGGACTGGGGTCGGTAGCCGTTGATGAATTCCTGCGCCGTCATGCGGCGCTTGCCCTCGAGTTGAATCTCGAAGAGCTCGAGAGTGGAATCGGCGCCGTTTTCGTTCTTTCCGCAGCCGGCGAAAAGACGCGGCCCGTTCGCGGCAATTTCTGCGGGCCGCAGCGGCATCGATTGACCTAACGCTTGCGCGCGGTGCACCTGGAGTGTCTTGCCTTTGAAGATGGTGAACGCGCCCGGCCACGGCTGAAAGCCGCGCAGCCGATTCGAGAGGTCGCTCGCGCTGCGCGCGAAATCCATGCGGCCATCTTCTTTTTTTAGAATCGGGGCGAGTGAGGCCTGGGAATGATCTTGCGGCATTGGGCGGATTTGCCCATCTTCCAGCCCGCGCAGCGTCTCGACCATAAGCTCCGCGCCCACGCTGGAGAGCTTTGGCCCTAGCGTCTCGGCGGTGTCGTCCGAAGCGATCGGGATTTCCCGTTGCAGCAGGATATCTCCCGTGTCCAGCCCGGCGTCGATGCGCATGGTGGTGACGCCGGTCACGGACTCGCCACTCGCAATCGCCCACTGGATGGGCGCCGCGCCGCGATACTTCGGCAGCAGGGAGGCGTGCAGATTCAAGTTTCCGAGCCGGGGAAGGTCGATCATCCATGGCGGAATAATGCGGCCGTAACCGACCACGATGATCGCGTCCGGATGAATCGTCGCGAGCTCATCTCGGAACTCGGCATTGCTCCTGATAGTCGCGGGCTGCGCCAGCGGAATGCCAAGGCGGGTTGCGGCCGACTTCACGGGAGAGATGGTCAGTTCCATCCCGCGCCCGCGAGGCCGGTCGGGCTGGGTCACTACCAGGCGCAGCGTGTGTCCGGCCTCGAACAGCCTCTCCAGCGCGGGAACAGCGAATTGCGGCGTGCCGCAGAAAACCAGAATCATAAGTGCGCGGATGGAAACGATGCGGTGATGGCGAGCGGGGAGAGGGAATCTCGAAGCAGATGCAGATCCCTCGCTTCGCTCGGGATGACAATTTTGTAACGCAGATCCCTGGCTGCGCTCGGGATGACAATCCTGTGGAGGATGAAACGGATCTGAAGTTTCACTGGTTGGGGAAAGCTGACAGGCTCAGAGGAGGGCATTACCACTCTCCCGCCTTCACCATCTTCTTGATCTTGCGCTTGATCAAGTCGCGCTTTACCGCGCTGATGTGGGAGATATAGAGCTTGCCATTCAAGTGATCCGTCTCGTGCAGAAACGCACGCGCCAGCAGTTCTTCTCCAGTGTGTTCGAAAAATTTTCCGCTCAGGTCCTGGGCGCGTACGGTTACGGTGCGGGCACGAGTCACGTCCTCCCTAAATTCGGGAATGCTGAGGCAGCCCTCGCTATTGCGCTGTTTGCCCTCCTTGCTGACGATCACCGGATTGATTAAGACCAACTGGGCGCGCGGATCTTCCTTGAAGGTTACATCCACCACCGCGATCCGGCTGGAAATGCCGATCTGCGGTGCGGCCAAGCCGACGCCGCGGGCGGCGTACATGGACTCGAACATGTCTTCCACCAGCTTCTTCAGGCCATCATCGAAGCTGGTCACATCGGCAGCGGGCTTTTCCAGCACGAGATCGCCGAACTTCACAATGGGATAAATCATCTTGGTATCAAAAGACCTGGACTAATAATTCTTGAGTTGTTCCAGATAGCCCTGGAAGTTTCGTTTGGTTTCCTTCATCGAGTCGCCGCCAAATTTCTCCAGCGCACAACGCGCCAGGGTGAGCGCGACCATAGCCTCTGCGGCAACGCCGGCGGCGGGCACAACGCATACATCGGAGCGCTCATAGGCCGCCTTCACCGGCTCGCGGGTGGCGAAATCCACGGACTGCAAGGGGCGCCGGAGGGTGGAAATCGGCTTGAGATAACCGCGAACCCTAATTTCCTGCCCGTTGGAGACGCCGCCCTCCAGCCCTCCCGCATTGTTCCGCGTGCGGGTGAAGCCGCTGAATCCGATCTCGTTTTGATAGCCGATTTCGTCATGAACCGCCGAGCCCGGCGAGTGCGCCGCCTGAATTGCGCTACCGATTTCCACCGCTTTCACCGCCTGCAACGACATGACCGCACCCGCCAAAAGCCCATCCAGCCGTTCATCCCATTGCGCGTAGCTGCCGAGGCCGGGAGGAACATTATGCGCCACCACCTCGAAAACTCCGCCCACCGAATCGCCGGTACGCAAGACCTTATCGACTTCACCCTTCATACGCAGTTCGGCTTCGGAATCGGCGCACGCCAGCAGAACCTCGCTTCTCCGCGAAACCGGCTCAATCTGCTCCCAGGGAATTTCCCTGTCGGCGATGGAAACCGCGCCCACCGCGATGACGTGACTCAAGACCTCGACGCCCAACTCCCGCAGCAGAAGCTTCGCCAACGCTCCCACCGCCACCCGCGCCGCGGATTCCCGCGCCGAGGCGCGCTCCAAAACGTAGCGCGCTTCCGCGAAATCGTACTTCAACGCGCCCGCCAGATCGGCATGCCCGGGGCGAGGCGAGGCGACGCGCTTGTGCTTTTCCGGATCGCCTGTCTCCACCGGCAAGGAGTCTTTCCAATTCTGCCAGTCGCGATTCTGCAGCACCACGGCAATGGGCGAGCCGATGGTTTTGCCGTGATGCACGCCGGAAAGAAAATGCGCCCGGTCGGTCTCTATCTTCATTCGGCCGCCGCGTCCAAAACCCTGCTGACGCCGCCACAGTTCGCGGTCCACAAACTCCTGATCCACGGCCAAACCCGCCGGCAGTCCAGAAAGGAACCCGACCAGGGACTCGCCGTGGGACTCGCCGGAGGTGAAATAGCGAAGCATGCGGAAAGGGCATTGTAAATGATGAGTAAAAATTGAGGCGCGGCCCGGCTTTTTTAAAACCAAAGTCCCCCGGGAGCGGTTACAATCGTTCGCAGCCTTAGATCCGGCAGCCAGGCACCGGAAATCCAGCTCATCGCGTTGGGTCGTCATTTCTCGCGAGGATTTGTAATGCTGACTACGAAACCCATTCCGTTTTACCGGGAAAAAACTTCGCGCGTGCGCTGTGTGATCGCGGACGGTCATGAAATGCTGCGCTATGGCCTGCGACGTCTGCTGGAGGATGCATCCGACTTTGCCGTGGTGGGGGAAGCGGGTGATGCGAACGAAGCGCTCAAATTAGTTCTGCGAAATCGTCCGGACATGGTGTTGCTCGACATAGGCATGCCCGGCATGCCGCCACTGCAAGCCGGCCGATTGATCAAAGAACACTGCCCGGGCACGCGCGTCGTCTACCTCAACTTGCGTGAGGGGCGATCATATTCCCCGATCGCGGGAACGCCGGGCACTGCCAGTTGGGTGCTGAAAGACGCTCCTCCTGCAATGTTGTTGCGCGCGCTGCGCGAGGCCCATGGCGGCGGGGAACGCGTCGGTTCGGGGATCGATTCGCAGCTGCAGGAGGAGGCGAACCTCCGTCCCGCCGGATCCAATGCATCGACACGCTTGCCCTTGCGGAAAGGCGCCCTGACTTTGCGCGAGCGCGAGGTGATGAAATTGCTCGCCGAGGGCTATACCGTGAAAGGAGCGGCGGCAGCGCTCGGCATCGGGGTGAAGACGGTGGAAGCGCACAAAACCAACTTAATGCGCAAACTCGACATTCACAACAAGGCACAACTGGTGACGGTTGCGATCCAGAAGAAAATTCTCCCCCTGCCCAGCGCCCTGCAGTAATTTCCCGGGGGACGAACCAATCCTCATGGCTGTTCTAGCGCCGCAGCGGCCAGGCTGGCGAGGTCGGGAAACTCCAAATCCGGTTGCATCTCCGTTGCGTTGGCATTGGCAGCGCGAACCGCGCCGATTCCGGGACGAGCGGACTTGCGATTGACCCATGCCGTCGCAATGCCGAGAGACCGCGCTGGCACCACGTCGTGATAGATGCTTTGCCCGGCGTGCAACAGGCGCTCGGGAAGTATTGCCAGGCGGCGCAGGGCGAGCTGAAAATTGTTGATCGCAGGTTTGTAACTTCGCGCCTGTTCGGCCGTGATCACAACCTCGAAGTCCACCCCCAGATGTTTGCTGGTCGCGGCAAACAGGTCATCGTCGATGTTGGATATTACCGCCAGCTTGTACTGTTTTTGAAGTTCCCGCAGCGCGGGTACTGTGTCCGCAAAAGGGCGCCACAAAGCGACAGATTCCGGCAACGATCGTTGTTCCGCAGGACTCGCCTCAAATTGGAAGCGCTTGGCGAAGGCCCGCACCACCGATTGCAGCACATCGCGGTAGCTCTGGTATTCTCCGCTTTCCGCGGCCGCTTCAAACTCGCCATAGAGCTCGAGAATCGCGGCGTCCGAAGCCGTTACGCCATGGCTCGCCAGCAGGGCGCGCAAAACGGGAAGCATTCCCGCTTCCCAATCGATCAGCGTGCCGTAACAGTCAAACGTGATGGTCGTAAAATGCGAGAAATCCATGGGCGAAGGCGGTTCGAGGTTGGGCGGCGCGAGCGCGGATCTAGGTTTTCTGTTCGCTCAACAAATCCAGTAGCGGAGCGGACGAGGCCGAGGACGGGGGAAATTGCGGCGAAGCGGGTTCGGTAACGGAATCTTCCGCCTCGCTTTTCGCCGCCGCCTTCTCACCCTCCAGGAATTTTCTGGAATCGAGCAGCGGCCGCCCGAGTGACGCGTTATAGCCCGTCCACGGCCCTTCGAGCAGGGACTCGCGCTCGAACTGCGCCCGCATGGCTCTCCATTTTTGAATCCAGATCGTCGAGATAGTGCAGCATGAGGGCTTCCGGAAACATGGGCAACTTGGGCGAGCCAAAATCGTATTGCCCATGATGGCTGATGATCAGATGTTCGAGAAGAGTCTTCAGCTCCATCGGAAAGTCGGGCAATTGGGCGAGCTTGGTCTGCAGCATTTCCAGTTCAATCACCATGTGCCCGAGCAACTGTCCCCGCGTGGTATAGGAGAAAGAGCGGTTATAGGTCAATTCCTGAATCTTGCCGATGTCATGCAGGAATGCGCCGGTCAGTAAGAGGTCGCGATTGATCTGGGGATAGTTCCGGCTCAAAAGATCGCAGGAATGGAATAGCGAAACCACGTGATCGAGCAATCCCCCGATGTAGGCGTGGTGGAGGGTCTTGGCGGCGGGAGCGTTGCGGTAGCTTTCCGCGATCTCCGGGTCGGCCATGAACACCTCGACCAGGGCCTTGAGGTGGGGATTCTGGAACGTGGCCACGAACTCGCCAGCGTTCTCCACAGTTCCCCGATGTCCTTGGTGGTTTTTGGGAGGTAGTCGGTAAAGTCGATATCGACTTCATCCATGCGCCGCAGCTTGTGAATGGTGAGCTGAAAGCGATTCTTGTACTTGTTGATCAGCCCTTTGACCTTGAGGAAGTCGTCCTGCTCGAAGACGCCGATGAAATCCTCGACGTTGTCCCACATCTTGGCTTCGATCTGTCCGCTGCGATCGCCCAGAACCAGCGCCAGGTAAGGCTCTCCATTCTTCTTCGGCTTCACCTGCTTCGACGCCACCACGAAGCTGGAGGTAATGATCTTGTTTTCCTGCCGGGCGCAGTCGCCGATAAAAAAATCCTTCAATGAACCTCCGCTAACCTCCGCCAAATCGCCGGACCAGCGCCACGATGCAAGACTAGCCTAAAACACGCCCAGCTTCTTCTTCTTTTTCAACTTCTTCTCGTTGTTCTCTTTGACCGCCGTCTCGACCGGCTTGGTTTGCTTGGTGCTTGCGCCGGTATCGCTGTAGCCCGATTTGATGTCAATGAAGGCTTCTTCCCGCAGCGTGGAGAGATAGGCGCGCAGGGCGGGCTGTAGCTTCTGCATATACAGCGCGTCCTGAATGCGCGGCTCAATTTCCTTCAGGGTGGGGATGCCGGCACTCTGGTGCTCGGTCGTCTGCAGGATTACATAGCCCTGTTTGGTGCGGATCACATCCGTGGTTTCTCCTGCCTTGAGCGCAAAAACCTTATCCTCCAGCTCTTTCGAAAGCTCGCCGCGCTTGAAACGCTGCAGGTCGCCTCCGTCCTTGGCCGAGGGTCCGTCGGAATATTTCTTGGCCAGGTCGGCAAACTTGGCCCCTTTTTGAATCTGCTGGAGAAGGTCCTCCGCTTTCGCCTTGGCCGCCTGGAGGGCGGCGTCCAACTCCTCCGGCGACGGGGGCGCGGGCTTTTCTCCGGCGGCGGCAGCGGCTGGGGCAGGCGGCTTGGGCGCAATCAGGATTTCGCTCAGGCGGACCTGCTCCGGTTGCTCCAACTCCAGCCGATGCTGGTCATAGAATTTTTTCTCGTCGTCCTTGTTCATGGAGAGGTGCGAGCCCACTTCCTGGCCAATCACTTTCTGGGTGATGATCTGGTTGCGCAGGTTCTGTTTGAAATCCTCGTACGAAGCCCCTTGCGCCTCCGCCGCTTTCTCCAGGTCCTCCATGGTTTCGAGCTTCATTTCCTTGCGCATCTCGTCCAGGCGCTTGATCAACTCGGTATCGCCGGTGATGCTCAGATCCTTGCCTTTTTGCAGCAACAATTGCTGGTCGATCAGATCGCGTAGAACGTCGCGCTGCTTCTCCGCAAAAATCTTGTCGGCGTTGGCCGCATCCTGCTGCTGGACTTCCTGCTTAAGCTGGTCGCGGCTGCGCACATACTCGGAGCGGGTAACGATCTCATTGTTGACCCGGGCGATGATCTCTTCCACCACCGTATCGGCGGGAGAAAATGAGGGCAGGAGCAAAACGGATCCAACGACCAGCAGCAAGGGGAGTTTAGCCTTCATTGTGATGTCTCTCAGATGATATCTCTCAGAACCTGGGCAAGACCCGAGGAAAATTGTCCTCTTATTTTACGACGCCAAGGCCGTGGAGGCCAAGGAAAGCGAAGCAACGATACTGGGCTGAAAGTCGGATTGATTTGGTTGCCGTCGGGGCGCGGCTGTTCGAGAAGCGTCTAGTTTCTCCGCGTCAAGGTCAACGCGGTCACATCGTTGTGCTTGGGACCGAGGTGCACGAATTCCTGCACCCGTTGCAGGATGTTCCGGGAAAGGTCTTTGGCGGAAGCAGGCGCCGATTGCATTACGCTCTTCACCCCGCCGAGGCCAAATTCGGCTTGCTTCGATTCCGCCTCCACCACTCCCCGCGACACCACCGCCATGGCGCCAGCCGGGCCAAGTCCGACGATGCGGGCATCGGTCGGAGCCAGCGAAAAAAGGCCCAGGGGTAATCCGGTCGCGGGTAATTCCACCAGGCCGGTGCCATCGAGTAAGAGACCGGGGGTATGGCCCGCGTTCACATAGCACACCGTGCCCAGTTCTTCGTTGTAGCATCCGGCAAAAGCGGGACAGCTGCGCACGCCGCCGGCAGCGCGCATGATCTCGAGATTCAAGCGGCGCGACAGTTCCACCATCGCCTCCGATTCGTTCAATTCGTCGGCGGAAAAAAGCTCCTCCCCGGACGCGCGAAAGCAAGCCTGCGCGGCCTGTAAAACGGGGCCGCTGGTTTCCCGCTTGCCGGCCACGTCCAGCAACCCGAAAAGAAAGCGCTGGGGGCTGACTCGCAGGAAATCATGCAGATCGCCTCCTGCGCGCGAGGACAAATAGGCCACGGAAAGGTCTGCGCCTTCGACCGAAGGGCTCTCTACCTGGACGATTTCAGGCGCTTCGTCCGGCGTCGATCGAAACCCGAGCTTGGAAAACAGGCCAGCCATGAGCGGCGAAACTATCACAAAATTTTGGTGGGAGCAATAAACACAAAGTGGGGGGCGTTTTCAGGCCGATGCAGAAGCGGAAGCGGGCGAAGAAGCCGTCTTCGATTGATGCGCGAGCTTATTCTCCGTATCTGTCTTTGAGCTTGGCCTTCATTTCGTCACGCAGTTGGCGATAATCCGAGTGAACGGTGGCTCGCAAAGCGGCCTCGGTGGAACTACCCTGGGAAAGCCGCTGCAGAATGCCGGAAATTTCGCTCATTCCATAAGCATCCCGAATATATTCGGCGGCGGCCAGCGATTCGGCATACGCCAGCGTGGCCTCCGGCGCAGAAAAGTTCATGAAGCTCCCCTCCAGCACGTTGAAGGGAATCTCGTTTCCGGCGGCGAACAGTTGCGCCAACTGGCGTCCATAGGCGGCCGAGGACTTGCCCTCCTCGATCTGAGCGATGCCTTCATTAAGCCAGGTCGGGCAGCGGTTACCGGATATTTGCGCGATAAAGGAATGCGTCAGTTCGTGTTTAAGGATCCGAGCCAGCTCCGGCGTAACGGTGGCAACTCCGCTCAGCGGGATGCGCAATTTGCCATCATTGAGAGCGCCCGTCCAGGCAGGAGCGCGGGTCACGTCAAAGAAAGCCTGTTGCGTGTAGAGGGTAACGGCGATCGTGTTGTGAGGCGAGTAGCCGAGATCGCGGACCAGATCGTCATACTCGGAATCGAGCGTGGCGAGCAGGTCGCGGCGGAAGATTTCGGACGTGTCCCGGCCTTCGAAGTGGAGATTGAAGTGGCTGCTCTCGCGTTGCGAAAAGTCCGTCTCGGCAGCCGATTCGCGCTCGGCGCGGGCCAGATATTGACTGACCGTGGCGTCCGGTCGCAGGGCAAGAGACTTCTTCCACGAGCGGATGGCCTCGGGCGTATGATCGCCGGCAAATTGTACGAAGCCCAGCATGGCCAGCGCATCCGGCGAATCGGGGGCAACGCCGGCCGCGTGTTGCGCGTAGGGCAGGGCTTCTGCCGCATGGCCAGACCGAAGCAGCGCGGCGGAATAGTAAATGAGCAGGGTGGAATTATCCGGCTGAACCCGTAATGCCGATTCGTAATAAGACCTGGCCTGCGGAAAGTTGCCGCGATCGGATTCGTGTTTGCCCGCGAGGAAGTAGGCGGTGGCGGCAATCTCAGGGTCGCCGCTTTGCGTCAGGCTGGCGAGGGCCTCGACATCGACCTTGCCATCGCGCACAACTTTGTCGGCTAAATCCGCCGCATGATGAAATGACGGTAGAGCGGGAGAAATCTCGGGAACTTTGTCCGACTCGGCGGACCCGGCGCGCGCAGGAGCCACGCCCCCCGTCTCAATTCGTTCGACGGACGACTTCGGGATGGCGTAAGTATCCTCGCCGAGGTCATACTCTACCCGGTCTTTGCCGTCGCGAACCGCGTCGGCCCAAATGCTGCGTCCATTCTTGAGGTGAATGACGTCGCAGGTCGCGGGCAGCGCGGCGAGGAGGACAAGAAGCAGAATTAGCGCCTGCACGGCTGATTCTAGCAAGTGCCTGGAGACCTTCGTAAGGTGACCAAGGTACCGGCGCTGGCCGGAGTGCCTGAGGCATCAAATTCAACGCCACGGGCGGTAGCGATTCAGTTTCAGACACCCGCTACCAGCGTCGGGATTAAGCCGACCCTTCCAACCAACTGGGTTGTTACTTCCGGCCTTCGGCTTCCGGCTTCCTACTTTCGGCTGGCCGTGGCAGTTTGCACGCGGCTGTGATGGCGTCCGTAACCGAAGTAGATGACCATGCCGATGGCCAGCCAGATGACGAGGCGAAGCCAGGTGCTGCCGGGGAGACTGACCATCATCAGGCCGGCGACGGCAATCCCCATGATGGGCACAAACGGCACCCAGGGCGTTCTAAAGGGACGAGGGAGATCGGGGCGGCGCACGCGCAGAATCCAGACTCCGGCGCAGACGATGACAAAGGCGAGCAGCGTACCGATGCTGACCAACTCGCCCAGGATTCCGATGGGAATGAGCGAGGCAAATATGGCGACGAAGACGCCGACCGTGATGCTCGAAATCCACGGCGTCCGAAAGCGCGGATGCACTGCGCCCGCCCATTGCGGCAGCAATCCATCGCGCGACATGGAATAGAACACGCGAGACTGCCCCAGCAGCATGACGAGCATGACGCTGCCCAGACCGGCAATCGCTCCCAGTTTGACGAGCACGCTACCCCAGCGCACGCCGGTGTGATCGATGCCCACGGCGACGGGATCGGGGACGTTGAGCGTGGTATAGGAGACGACTCCGGTAAGCAGCCCGGAGACCAGAATATAGAGGATGGTGCAGATGACGAGGGAGCCGAGGATGCCGATGGGCATATCGCGCTGCGGCCGCTTCGCCTCCTGGGCGGCGGTGGAAACTGCGTCAAATCCGATATAAGCGAAGAAAATCACGCCCGCCCCGCGCGCAATTCCCGACCAGCCATAGTGTCCGAACTCGCCGGTATTCGGGGGTATAAAAGGATGCCAGTTGCGGGCGGCCACTTCCGGGTTCTTCAAAACGAAGGCGCCCGCAATGGCAATGAACGTGAGCACGATGGCGACCTTAATAATGACGATGGCGGAATTGAAATTGGCCGACTCCTGGATGCCGATGACGAGGACGACGGTGACGAGAAAAATGCCGATAAAGGCGATCAGGTTGAAGGAGCCGGTGCTGTGCGCGAGGCTGGCGGGGTCGACTGCGTGCGCTTGCAAGGTCGGCAGGATCGTGCCGAGGCGCTCCCAGCGGTTGTGGTAGAGGACCATGTCCGTGCCTGGAGTGGCAGTGAGCGACGGCGGCAGGTGAATGCCATAATCCTGCAGGAAGCTGTTGACGTAGCCGCTCCAACCGGAGGCGACGGTGGCGGCGCCGAAGGCGTATTCGAGGATGAGGTCCCATCCGATGATCCAGGCGAAAATCTCGCCGAGGGTGGCGTAACCGTAGGTGTAAGCCGAACCGGCGATTGGAATCAGCGCGGCGAACTCCGAGTAACACAGGCCCGCGAAAGCGCAGGCGATACCCGCGAGAATAAAGGAGAGCACGATAGCGGGTCCGGCGTATTGCGCCGCCGCCGCTCCGGTGAGGACAAAAATGCCGGCGCCGATAATTGCGCCGATGCCGAGGGTGATGAGATTGGTCGCGCCCAGCGCCCGCTTCAGCGAGTGTTCCCCGCCTTCGGAGGATTCAGACAGGATCATTTCAAGCGGCTTGGTCGCTAAGAGGTCGGTCATGCGGTTTCGTGTCTCCTGTTTAAACCGAAGTTGTCTGGGCGCGCGGACGCCAGATGTAATACACCGGAATGCCCAGCAACACGATAAACAATCCGGGCCAAGTGTATTGAGGTTTGTAGCGTAACAGCACGACGTCGATAAACAAAGCCATCACGATATAGATTGCGGGCAAAAGCGGATACCCAAGGGCTTTGTAAGGTCGCTCGGCGGTGGGATGGGTGCGGCGCAGGACGAACAGTCCGACGATGGTGAGGACGTAAAACAGGAGCACGGCGAAAATGATGTAGTCCAAAAGCTGGCCGTAGCTGCCGGAAACGCAGAGGACGCAGGTCCAGATCATCTGCACCATGAGGGAAACGGCGGGCGTTTTGTAGCCCGGATGCAGGCGCGCGACGCTGCGGAAGAAGAGACGGTCTTTCGCCATGGCGTAGTAAACGCGCGCGCCGGAGAGAATCAACCCGTTACAGCAACCAAACCCGGAGATCATGATGGCGACCGCCATCAGCGCTCCGCCGGCGGAGCCGAACATCTGGGTCATGACCGCGGTGGCCACGCGGTCTTCGTTGGCGTACTGGATGCCGCGCTCCAGCAGCGTCGAGCCCGCTCGCGCTTCCCATCAGGGGCAGAGCGGTCAGGTAAATGAAATTGCAGGCGATGTAGAGGGCGATCACCACGCCCGTGCCCATGGCCAGCGATAAGGGCAGATTGCGGCTGGGATTTTTCACCTCGCCGGCCGTGAAGGTTACGTTGTTCCAGGCGTCCGCCGAAAACAGCGATCCGACCTGCGCGATCGCCAGCACGGTGAGGGTTGAAACCAGAACGCCGCCCCCGACGTCATGCAGGGTTCCGAGGCGGAGTTGTGCCAGAAGTTTGCGCCGAAATTCGCGGCCAGGGCCTGCGCGTTCCTGCCCAGAAAGATTCCGAAGAGCACCAGGCCGAGCAGGCCGGAGACCTTCGCCGTGGTGAAGACGTTCTGGATGAGCGCGCCCGTCTTGACGCCGAAAATATTGATCGACGGAAAGCAGGATGACAACCAGGATCGCGATCAGGTTCTGCGTGTTCAGGCCGACATCCATGCCCCCGAGCAGCATGGGGCCGATGGCAAATTTGGGCACTTTCCAGAGATGGACGATCCAATGGCTGGAGGAAATGGCCGGCCAGAAGATGCCGAGAAATTTGCCGAAAGCCACGCCCACGGCGGCAATCGTGCCCGTCTGGATGACGAGGAACAAAGTCCAGCCGTAGAGAAATCCCCAGAGCGGGCCGAGCGATTCGCGCAGGTAGACGTATTGCCCGCCGGCGCGCGGCATCATGGCGGCGAGTTCGCCGTAGGTGAGCGCGCCGACGATGGTGAGGAATCCGGTGACCAGCCACGCCGCCGATCAGCAGCGCGGGCGAACTGACTTCGCGCGAGATTTCCGCCGACACAATAAAGATGCCGGAGCCGATCATCGAGCCCATCACCAGCATGGTGGCGCTGGTCAGGCCGAGGCCTTTGACCAGTTCTTTATCCTGATGGGTGTGGAGATCCCAATCGCTGACGCCAGCGGAGGGTGCCGTGGGTTCGACGTTCGTGCTCACGAACCTCCTCGTGGATCGCCGGGCAAACGGTCACTTCCTGGATTGTCATCCCGAGCGCAGCCAGGGAATCCGCAGTCCGCCGCAAACTGCAGGTCTCGCGCTGCGCTCGGGATGACAAAATTTAGCGAATTACACTTTACCCCAGAACCCGCAAAAATTCTTCTGCTGATTTGCCCGGCTCCCGCAACAAGTCGGATATGACGGCGACGCAGTCCGCCCCCGCATCGATGACCGAGCGGACATTAGCGCGGGTAATGCCGCCGATCGCGACCAGCGGCTTGCGAGTAAGTTGGCGGGCGCGACGCAAGCCGTCGAGTCCAACGACGGGGTCGGGGTTGGCCTTGCTGCCGGTTGCAAAGATGGGGCCGATGGCGAGGTAGTCGGCGGAGGTTCGATCGGCTTCGACGAGTTGCTCCGGATGTGTGGGTGGAGACTCCCAGGAGGCGGGAGGAGCCGATGATCTGGCTGGCGGATTCGGGAAAAATATCGTCCTGTCCGATGTGCAGGCCGTCGAATTGTGCGGCCAGGCAGAGGTCGGCGCGGTCGTTCATGATGAGCATGATGCCGGGTCCTGCGCCCATGGCGAGGCGCATTTTAGTTCGCGGGCTTCCTGCAGTATGGCGCGGGCGTCTCCGGACTTGTTGCGGTATTGCAGGAGGGTGCATCCGGCGGCGACTAGTTCGCGCGCCGCGCTGCACAGGGCGGCGTGATCAGGAAAGCATGATGGATCCAGGATGCAATAGAGACGAGGAAGAGCGACCGTGGTTTGCAGCGGCATTCTTGGTGCGCTTAGTGTACGGGATTGCTGGCCCGGGCTGCGTCCCGCAAAGAGTTGTGCATGTTCAAAATGTGCCAGCGGCCCGCGGCATCCTTGCGGCACATGGACATGCCGTGTCCCACAAAGTGTTCTACGGGAGTATCAATTTCGTAATCGTAGGAGTACCACAGGGCGTCGGCAAACATACGAATGTCATGCGGTTGCATACTGTAGCGTAGGTTCGGGGCGAACTTAAAGTAATGCTCCGACAGATAGCCGACCACCTGCTGCCGCCCGCGATACTCGCCATGTGGAGTATAGAGAATGATTTCAGGGTCAAAGCAATCTGCCAGCGTCTTCGCATCTCCCCGATTGAAGGCGGCATTGCAGGACATCATCTGGCGTTCCATATCGGCGTAAACGGCGCTGGAATCCTGCGACTCCGTGTCATGCGGTGTTGAACCCTGGGAGGTTGCATTCTGGGATGAGCCCGCAAGTATGGCGACACGCCTCTTCAAATCAATGGTCATTCCCATCTGATCGAGCAAATCGACGCCGAGAATGCCGTCGATCTCGCCGCCGCAGGCTTTTCCGATGGGGCTCAGGTCGATGGCCGGCAGTTTGAGGTGGGTTAGCGTGTGCGTACCCAGTTCGACTTCGGGGAGCAGGACTTCGCGCGCGCTCGTAGCCGCGTTGCCGCTCTAGGACTGAACATGAATCTGTTTCGATTCGCCTTTGCTGAACGACTTTATGTTGAGAATTGTGGTCGCCCCGGTATCCAGAAGAAAACGCTTGTTCTCGCCCGAAACTTTCATCGTTACTACAGGGAGACTGTCGCAGCGCTCAATGGGAATTTCGTCTTTAGGATCGTGAGTTTGCGAGCGGGCCGCCGGCAGCGAGAGGGCCAGAAAAATTGCCGCAGCGAGCGCGGTCGGCTTCATGGGGTCCTCAGTGGCGGAAAGACGGTGGGCACGGGAGTTGCTTCAGTATATGGGAGCAACTCCAGTTTCTGTTCTGCGGGAAATGCCGCAGGGCCATGAGATTGGGGCGACACAGTTGTAGTTAGATTAGCGCTAGGAGACGGCCCGAAGCCTTCGACACGGTCAGGACAGACTCTGGGCAGACAGACTACAAACATTCTGGGAAGTACATTTACGGATGTCAGTAGCCTGTCAGTGTTTACTTCCCCTTCGCCAAAAATCTCTCAATAAACCCCGTATCAAAATTCCCCGCGCGAAAATCCGGGTCCGCCAGAATCTTCCGGTGCAGGGGGATTGTGGTGTGAATCCCTTCTACGATGAACATGCCCAACGCGCGGCTCATGCGTGAAATCGCCTCGGCCCGGTCTTTGCCGCGCACCACCAGTTTGGCGATCAGCGAATCGTAATAAGGAGGAATGGTGCCCTCGGCATAGGCGGCCGTGTCGATGCGGACGCCCGTCCCGCCGGGAGGATTGAAGGTCGTGATCTTGCCCGCCGAGGGCGTGAACTTTTCCGGATGCTCCGCGTTGATGCGGCACTCGATGGCGTGTCCGCGATGCACGATGGGGCCTTGCAGAACGTCGGATAACTTTTCGCCCGCGGCTATCATGAGCTGGCTTTTGACCAGGTCTACGTCGGTGACCATTTCGGTTACAGGGTGTTCGACCTGGATGCGGGTGTTCATCTCGATGAAGTAGAGTTTGCGATCCTGGTCCATGAGAAATTCGATGGTGCCGGCGTTGTGATAACCGACTTTGCTGAGCGTTTTGCTCAGGATTTCTCCGATTTCTTTGCGCAGCTCGGGCGTCATCCTGACCGATGGCGATTCTTCCAGCAGCTTTTGATGGCGGCGCTGGATGGAGCACTCGCGTTCTCCCAGGCTGACGACGTTGCCGTGCTCGTCGCCCAGCACCTGGAACTCGATGTGGCGCGGGTGCTCGACATATTTTTCCAGATATAGGTCGCCGTTGCCGAAGGCGGCCGAAGCCTCGGACTGGGCCTGCTGGTAGAGGGCAGGCAACTCCTCGGCGTCGCGCACGATGCGCATGCCGCGACCTCCGCCGCCGGCCGTCGCCTTCAGAATGACGGGGAATCCAACCTGCCGCGCCCATTCCACCGCTTCGCCTCCGCGAGGCGACCACGCCATCGGAGCCGGGCAGGATGGGCACGCCATGCTGCTTCATGGCGGCGCGGGCTTTTTCCTTTTCGCCCATCAGCCGTATGACGTCGGGCGTGGGGCCGATGAACTTGATGTGGCAGGCCTCGCAGACGGCGGCGAAGTTGGCGTTCTCCGAGAGCAGGCCGTAGCCGGGATGGATGGCGTCCACATTCGCGATTTCGGCGGCGCTGATGACGGCAGGAATATTGAGATAACTCAGCGCCAGTTGCGGCGGTCCAATGCAAATCGCCTCGTCGGCGAAACGCACGTGCAGCGAATTGCGGTCGGCCTCGCTGTAGATGGCGACCGAGCGGATGCCGAGTTCCTTGCACGCGCAAATGACGCGCAGAGCGATCTCTCCGCGATTGGCAACTAATATTTTTTTGAACATGATCGGAAAGCTCTCCGCTTTTCGGCTCTCGCTTCTCAGGAAAATGGGCGCTCAGGAAAATCGGATTCGCTCGCCACCGGCGGCGGAGAACTATTTCGCCGGGCGCACCACAAACAAATCCTGCCCGTACTCAATCGGTTGGCCGTTGGCGACGAGTTTCTTGACCAACTCTCCGGCTACGTCGCATTCGATTTCGTTCATCAATTTCATGGCTTCCACAATGCACAAAACCTGACCCACATCCAGAGTATCGCCCACTTTCACAAAAGGCGGCGATCCCGGCGAGGGGCACTCGTAGAAAGTGCCCACGATGGGCGACTTCACAATATGCAAGTCCTCGGCGGCTTCCGCCGGTTCCGGGGCGGCGGCGGTCGCGGACAGGTCAACACGGCTTGGCGAGGAAATGGGGGACGGCGCAACCGGCGCCGGGTGCACCGCAAAGAAACGCGAGTCCGGCACGGGTAGAGGTTCGGCACCGCGCTTGATTCTCACTTTGACATCGCCGCGCTCCAATTCAAACTCGGCTATGTCTTTCTCGATTAAGAACTCGATGAGTTCCTTCAGCTCTTTTTGATTCATGGCTGTTGATTCATGGACGTTGATTCATGGATGAGGGGCGGGTCTACTGTAATCTTTTCCGTGGAGATGCGGCAAGCCCGGTCTCGACAAAACTACGAATCTAGAGAACCACGAGATCCCGGTTTGTCGGCGTCAACACTTCGCAACCCGGGGCGGTGACGACCACCACATCTTCGATACGGACCCCGTATTTCCCAGGAATGTAGGCGCCGGGCTCGATCGTAATGACCATCCCCGGTTCCAGCACTTGCGTCTGCCCCGCCGCCAGGCGAGGCGCTTCGTGAATCTCCAATCCTAAACCATGGCCCGTCGAATGGGTGAAGTAAGCGGCAAGTTTATGCTTAGCGAGCACACGCCGCGCCGCGCCATCGACATCGCCGGCGGTGACGCCCGGCCGAACCGCAGCAATCGCCGCGAACTGCGCTTCCAGCACGGCATCATACATGCGCCGGGCTTGCTGCGGAGGACGCCCCACGTGCACAGTTCGAGTGCGGTCGGAACAATAACCGGCGAGTATAACACCAAAATCGCAGACCACGAATCCGCGCCGCGGGATGCGTGCCGCGGCAGCACGGCCATGCACAACCGCCGAGCGTGGCCCGGACGCGAGGATGGTGGGGAACGACATGCCATCGGCACCAGCGGCTCGAGCCTCGTATTCCATCGCGGCAGCGACTTCCATCTCCGTCACTCCGGGGCGAATATTCTTGCAGGCAATTGGGAACAGACTCGCTCCCAACTCCGCCGCTTGCCGCAGGAGGGCGATCTCGGCGGTATCCTTTACCATGCGGGCTCGTTCGATCATTGGCGGCACGGGCCGCAGACGGACTTTCAGAGTCGCGCCGGAGCGATCGCCGCCACCCGGTTTCAGCGCGGAGGCCAAACGGTCCCGCATGCCGACCGTGATTGACTCCGATTCGATCCCAACCGCCAACTCTCGCGAATTTTTTCCCGATTTCGTCAGCCATTCGGCGGCGGCGAGCAGCGGAGCCTTGGCCGCGATTGCCACCCTCGCGCCTTTCACTTCGTTTTTCGCCTGCGCCGTATAGCGGCCGTCGGTAAAAAGAGCCGCCGCGCGATGGCTGACCAGCAGGGCCGCCGCGCTTCCCGTAAAACCACAGAGATAACGGATATTCGGAAGATGCGTCACCAGGAGAAAGTCGAGCCCGTTCGCTTCTAATTGCGAGCGCAGGAGGCGCAGCCGCAGGGAGTGATCCATGCCAGAAGTTTAGCAAGGCTTTTGGCAGTGCCGGCGCTACACCGGAAAAGCGAAAGCCGCCGGATCTCGGCAGGTTCTCCGAGAAAGCCGGCGGCTTGCTATTCTCCCCTCGCGCTACGTCCGGACACGATGTCTCAACACTATGTCTGAACGATGCGCGGAGTAATGAAGAAAATCAATTCCTGGTTCGTTGTCTGCACCGAGCGGTGCTTGAACAAATAGCCCAGGTAAGGGATGTCGCCGAGCAAAGGTACCTGTGACACGTTCAGCGAGTTGTTGGTCTGGATCACGCCGCCAATCACCACCGTGCCGCCGTCTGTTACCAGCACTTGCGTGGTGGCTTGCTGGGTGATCAATTCGGGATTGCCGAGAGAGTCCACCTGGCCGAAGTTGGGCAAGGTATTCTCGACGTCCACATTGAGGAAGATGGTTCCTTCCGAAGTGATTTGCGGTGTAACGGTCAAGCGCAGGAACGCATCCACATAAGTCGCGGTGGCCGGCGAACCGAGGGCGGATGCGGTCATGATGGGAATCTTCACGCCCTGTTTGACCACGGCTTGAATGTTATTTTGCGTGACTACGCGCGGCCGGGAAAGAATTTTCAGCAAGCCGCGCGTCTCCGCCATGGTGAGCAGGAGATCGACGCGCATATTGTTGGTGGCGTTTACAAACTCCAGACCGCTGGATGGAGCGGTGGCCCCCAGGTTGGAAAATAGCGGGATGGAAGTTCCGCTGGAGCTGACCGGGTACAGCGGATTCAGGCCATTGACCGTGATGGGCGAGGTGCCGACGTTGCCCACGCCGCCTACGCCACTTACGCCGTTGCCCCATCCCAGACCCAGTTGCACGCCGATGTCGCGGGCAAAGCTGCGCGTCGCGGCCACCACGCGAGCTTCAATTTCGACCTCCTGCGTCTTGCGGTCCATCTGCTGGATGATGCGGTCGATTTGCGGCATCACCGCCGGAATATCGGAGACAATCAGCGAATTGGTGCGCTCATCGGCCACCACATCGCCGCGCTGGCTGAGGAATTTTTTCACCGGGAGCAACACATCCTTGGCGTGCGCGTAGCTCAGGAAGCGGGTGATGCTGACTTTATCCACCGCCAGCGCCTCGGCGTCGATTTGCGCGCGCCGGCCTTCGGCTTCATGCCGCAGGGTTTCGACGGTGGCGATGCGCAGTACGTTGCCATCCAGTTGCCGCGACAGATCGTTGTTCTTCAGCACGATATCGAGCGCCTGATCCCAGGGCACGTCATCCAGCACAATCGTCAGGGTGCCGTGGATCATGGGATCGAGCACCACGTTTAGGCCGCTGATCTCATGAATCAGGCGGAAGAAGTCTTTCAGGTCGACATCTTTCAAATTGACCGATATCGGCTCCCCCGTATACTTCGCGCCGCTGACCGCAGGCTTCTGCGCCAACTGGGTTTTCTGCTCGGCCGCCAGATTCACAGCCGGAGTAATAGGAGTGCTACCGGTGGAAGGCGCAGCCTGCCCCATGGCCGCGTTCACATTCATGTTGCCGGCGACCAGTTCGGCCGCCGTTTTATCGGCGAAGCGACTGGCCGCTTCCTGCGCCTTGGCGGCGGGCGCATCGATGGGTGGTTGTTATCGCTTGCTTTGTCTTCTGCTTTGTTTTCCTTGACGGAATACTTAGGCTCGATGAACGCGAAGCCGGAGGGCGAATCCGCGCCGGCGGCCACAGCAGGAGCGGCGCCAACCTCGGGAGCCGAGTTTGAAGAAGAAGGCGAAGTTATGGGAGAGCTTACGGGTGACGCCGCAGACGAGGCTGCGGGGCTTGGCGCAGAAGCGGAATTCGCCGCAGTCGAGGCCGCAACCAGTTGCTGAAGAGCGCTGGCGGGCGCCAGTTGCGTCGCAGCCGGAGCCGAGGCCGGGCGGAGGCGAGTGACCGCCGCATCGTGGACATTCAGCACAAAACTGCCATCGGGACGCGACACCAGTTCGTGCTGTCGGCCAGCCGCGGCGGAGGTGAGATCGACGACCACGCGCGTGTGGGGCGGGACCTGACCGTCCATCCCAATGCGGAGTTCCTTCACGCCGTCCTGGCCCACGCTGATCAGGCTCTGCGAAGTGGCCATCACGGTGTTGGGAAAGTCGACGACGATGCGCGCCGGGGAATCGAGGGTCGAGAGCCGCGGCGTCAGCATGCCCTTCGCGCGAAATTCCACACTCAACCCATCATGGCTGTGCGTGACCTCGAGCCTCTGCAGCGCAGCGCTCGCGGCCGCTCCCTTGCCCGTCATTTCATCCGCGTTCGCGTTCGATAAGTATCCGAACGTCAACAGCGGAACCAAGAGACCCAGCGTTAGCTTTCGCATTTCCCTATTCTCCCCATCCGAGGCCGTTGCCGCCTCGCTGCGTTTCTTCGAAGTCTTGTCTCTCCAGGGCTAAACCGCCGGAGTCGTTATTTTCTTGACCACTTCCCGGGTGAACGTCTTGCCCAGGCGATCCTGGAGCGTTTCCTGAAAGATGATCGAGTCGCCCGTGATTTTCACCACAAAACCGTCGAACACGGGATCGTTTTCCTTCAGAAAATAAGCTTTGTTGAGGCTGTTGCTGACCACCGCGATGAAGCCGCCTTCCGAGTGCACCACGCCGCGCAGGTTGATGGCTGCGATTTCCAGGCACTTCTTGCCTGTGCTGCATCCCGAACCGGTCGCGTGACTCACCACCGGACTGAGAAATGGATCGCGCTTCCCGGTCGCGTTGTACTTGCCTTCCTCCCGGCCCGTCGCCTGGTCGCGCGAAGTGTTGTCGCGATCTCCGGCCGGCGGCATATTGTTGCCGGTCTTGGGAACAGCGACGATTCCTCCCGCCCGGCCCACGATCACCGGGGTCCGCTTCGGGACATCGTTCGATGGAGCGAAGGGTTGTGCCGCATGTTTCTGATGCGCCACAGATTTCAGCGGAGCGGCCGGGGGCGTCGCTGGATTATTTGCCGCAGACCCATCCGAAGCATTTTTCGCAGGCTCAGGATTATTCACCCCCTGCATGGCCGCGCGTGTGTTCTGCACTGCGCTGACACTTTGCGCCTGAACCAGCACCGAGCCCGCCGCTATTGCCGCAACCAGAATTGTCAGTTTCAGCTTCATCGTGTCCCTCCTACTTCTTCACCGGAAGCGCCGCTTTCGCAGCCGGCGTCCCCGGATCCAGGTCATGGCTGAAGTACGTCGTCGTCAGGCAGGTCGCCACTACGCTTTCATTGGCCGCGTACTGGTAGGTATGCTTGGCTTTGGCGTCGGCCGGCTTGCGGGTAGATGCCACCATCAGATTGGCGACGTTGACGATCCGTTCCACTTTTCCCAGGCGCTCGAAGAAGCCGAGCATCGAGTAGTACGGCCCGTCGAACTCGACCTCGAACGGCACTTCCGTGTAGAACTCCCTGGTGACGTAAGGTTTTGCCGTGTAGCGGCGAATTTCCACCCCCGACTTTCGCGCCTCCTCGCTCACCATGCGCATGAAGTTGTCGACTTCTTTTTCATCGGGCACAATGCGACGCTCGATTTCGAGCTGCTGTTTGAGGCTGGTGAGCTGGCGCTCGATATCCGCCAGCTTCGGCCGGTAGGCTTCGAGTTCCGCGTTCTCCCGTAATTTCGCCTGCAGCCGGATGCGGGCCGCGTCATTTTGATCGCGCTGCGTTTTAAACACCGTGTAGTACAGACCGCCCGTCACCAGCCCGGCCGCCAGCAAAAGAACGCCCAGCAGCTTCACACCTGTCAATTCACCTAGATTCATAGTCGGTTCCGCCTTTACGACTTCGTCTTTTCGCAGGTCAGGGTGAACTGGAACGCCTGCATGTCTTTAATCGTGTCGTCCTGGTAGCTTTCCTTGATTTCGACGTTGCGGAAATAACCCGTCTTCTGCAGGTTGGAAATGAGGTTGGCGACGGCATCGCTGCTCAGCGCCGTGCCGTCGATGGCCACGCTTGCGCCCTGATCCTGCATGCTGTTCAACCACACCGCTTCCGTGCTGTTGACCGTATCCCCGATCATAGCCAGCAGGTTCACCGGTCCGGACTGATTGGAGCGCAACTGATCGATCACATCCACGCGCCGCTTGTAGGAGTCGGCTTGCTTCTGCCGCTCCAGGTAGCGCACCTTGATGTCCGCCAGCTCGCGGTTTTTTTGCTCCGCCACCCGGGTCTGCACTTCAATCGCTTTCTGGTCCCGGTCGAGCTGGTACCAGTACCCGAAGTTGAGCGCGGCCGCCACCAGCAGCACCGCCGGTATCTGAAGCATGGGCCCGCCGAGGTTGCCCAAATCGAAACTTGGCATGGTCAGGGCGGAGGATTTTTTGTTCTTCGCTTTCGGTGAACCGAGCAAATTGATTCGGATCATAGCTTTTCAAAGCTCCTCAGGGCCAAACCCACGGCCACCGCCAACTGGCCCGCGTTCTGCTCCACCAGGCCGGCTCCCACGCCATCCGCGGGAGGCACCACTCTTTGAAAGGGATTGAACAGCTCGACGGGCATGGAGAACTCCTGCCGCAACGCCTCCACCAGCCCCGGAACCTTGGCCGAGCCGCCCGCGAGATAGATCTTTTCGATGTGCTCCCCGGCCGCGCTGGCGCGGAAGAAGTCGAAGGTCTTCTGAATTTCGAGAACAATAATTTCCGTGACCTGTTGCAGGATGGGCGTCTTGGCGTCGTCGTTCGAGGTTCCCGCCCTCTGGCCCAGCTTCAGCGATTCCGCATCCTCGAAGCTGAGGTCCAGTTCCTTCTGCAGAGAATCGGTGTACTGATGGCCGCCCACTGAAACGTCGCGCGGGAACAGCGGCGTCGTGCCCTTCACGATGTTGATGTTCATCACGCTCGCGCCCAGGTTGAGCAAAGCCACCACTTGCGTCGCCGCCGGCTCGTAGTTGTACTCGTAGCAATTCTGCAGGGCCAGCGCATCGATATCCACAATAGCCGGAGTCTTGCCCGCCATCGAGAGTACGTTGGTGTAGTTGAGAATCTTGTCTTTCTTGACCGCCACCAGCAGGACATCCATCTGCGGGCTGCCTGCGTCTTCGGAGAGGATCTGGTAGTCGAGATTGACATCCGCCAGATCGAACGGTATGTGCTGCGCGGCTTCCTTCTGAATGGTGTCGGAGAGTTCCTGGTCGCTCATGGAGGGCAGCGAGATCTTCTTGACGATCACGGAGTGCCCGCTGACTGCCGTGGCCACCGCTTTCGACTTGATCTGGTTATCGATAAAAAGCTTCGCAATCGCCGCCGAAACTGTGCCCGAATCCACGATCATGGAATCGACCACGATATCGGGCGCGATCGGCTCCAGCCCGAGGTGCGCCACTTCGATCCCCGTGCGCGTCCTCCGCAGTTCCACCGCCTTGATGCTGGAAGAGCCTACATCCAGACCCACGATCGACTTCGCTGCCATTCCAAACATGTGCCCCGCCCTTCTTGAACCTGACTTGTGAACCCCGTTGCGCCACGCGTCGCTGACCCGTCTACGCTGCTTCCTGGCTTCTGGCGCGAGGGCAGCTTCGGCGGCAACCGCGCTACAGGGTGCCGGCGGCTTTACCTGCCGCCTTGATCTTCTTCTTGCCGCGCGGTTCCATTTCCATCGACTTCTCTTCCATCCACTGGTCGAGCTTCGATTTCTTGAAGCGCCAGCGATTGCCCAACTTGAAAGCCGGAATCTTCTGCTCGTTGACGTACTTGTACAAAGTGTCGGGACTCACTCCCAGATACTGCGAAGCCTGGCGAATGTTCATCACTTCCCGCGAGTCGGCCATAATCTTTTTCCCCTCTCCCACTGAACTCGGCTACCAGCCTCGCCTTTTCTTTCCGGCTTGGCTGACGAAATCGGGAGAACCAGGCACTCGATCAAGCGCGTTCGAGTGTATTTTGGTGTGCTGAGCATATCCCAACCGGTAGTCCGGGCCTCTCGGCGTGAATTTCACGGTTTTGCTGGGTTTTATGCGGTTTTTCTGGAATTGAGGAAATCGGGAGTTGCAGATCGAGTCTACCTGTTGCGCTAAAGCCAACGGTAGACACAATAGGTCGTACTTGGGACGCCCTTTGGGGATCGGTCACCCGTCTGAGGATAACCAAAGTACTACAGACGGTACGGAAGTGCTGGAACGGCCGCGCAAGGTATTGAAAACGCAACGCCGCGAACCTGCACCGCCGCTTCACCTATCGATCGAGTCGCCGGTTGGGAGACCGGAGGCTGGCTGACCTACGGCTGCTCGCCGACCACCGTCATTCTCGTATCCGTCCGGAATTTCCTGTAATCGCTATACGTCTGGGCCACGTCTTCGTCATAGCTCTTGAACAATGCGACCCGTGCGTCGAGGTGGACCTGAACCTGTTTCGGAAGCCAAACTTCGCCATTCACCTGGGTCAACTCGACCACCAGATGTGTGCCCTGGTGAATCCTCGCCAGCACCAAGCCCACGGAGATGGTATCGATGGCCGTGATGTCGAGTTTCACCCATTGCGCTTGCCGCTTGTCGATCCAGACGCGGCCCTTGAACTTGCTCAGGATCCTGCTCTCGCGCTCTTTGGGCTGGAAGCCGGGACGCGGTTCACCCTCCAGCAGCCAGGTATCGCGTCCCTCCAGTTGGGCGGAGCCAAGCAGCCGGAAGTTGAAGGCGTCGGCGACCTCGAGCACAAACTTGCGATCCTCTTCCCGAGCCTTCTCGTCTTTTGCCAGGCGCTTGCGGCGGTCGTCTTCCGACTCGTTCTTGCGCTTGTCGATGATCTTTTGAATTTTTTCCTCTTCTTTTTTTGCCTCGTCCGCCGGTAGCGGCTGGTCGTTCTTCGCGGTCAACCGCTGCACCTGCTCGCCGTAAATTTCGAGGACTTCGGAAGTCTCCGACTCCACTTTCTTCAACTCACCGTGATGGTCGAGGTGGCGGCGCTCCTCGCGCTCCATGTAGGTGTAATCGCGTTGCCGCTTATCGTTCTCGATATCGTTCTGCTCCGCGCGCAAAAGCAGTTCGCGAATCTGCGCCGCGGGCACAACCCCGGACGCATCCGGAGTCAGGTCGACGGGCGGGTTGTCGCCGCCGCTTGCCCCGGAGGCGGAAGGCGGCGAACCCTTCTCCTGACCGGAATTCGCCTCCCCGAACATGCTCTGCCCGCAAAACCCGGTGGCGAAAAGAAGCGCCAGCAAAACCGCGCCGGTCCGCGCCTTTGCCACCGCCGGCCTCCCATGGAGCCTTGCATCTCGCCCCGTCATTTCCCCTTCTCCGCCCGCTCTAAACATCCCGCCCGAAACGAACGCCCGTCCAGGCGGTGGAGTCGCGCTGCCTGGGCGGGAGTGATGAGCGAAGTATGAGAAATCGTGAGCAGGTATTCCGCCACAAACCATACCGGCCGCTCGGTCGTCATCCACTGCTGGGGATCGAACCTCCGCAGATTGACGGGACGGGAAAATGTTCGCAGCGTGCGCTCTCCCCGCAGGTTGAAGTAGACGTCGAAATAGCTGAGCGCCAGTTCGCGCAGCGAACGATACACCGGCTCGCGGTAGCGGCAGCCGGTGTAGTTGGACTTGGCAAGCGCACCCCAATGCCCGTCGCCGGCATGGCGATACACCGCAATCACGTGGTCGGTGTCGCGCTCCGCCTCGAGATCGAGAATGAGCGGTGGAAAACCCAGCACCCGCAGCGCCGCCGCCGCGAACAGCGCGCCCTCATAGCAATGCGAGGTGTTCTCCCGCAACACACGCCGCGGCGACCAGGCAGTGTCGGCGAGGTGATACGGCATGTCGTCGAGGGCCCGCTGGATCCCGTAGGGACTTTTCAATCCCCGCAGCTTGCGCAGTTCGGCCGGGGCCAGTTCGGCGGGAGATAGATCCCAGGTCGCGACGCTCTTCGACATCTCACCTTCCCCCGGAAACCATCCGTAGCCGGCGCCATTTCCCCCGCGCCACGCATTTCGAAGGTAGCAGGAGCGGGCAGCGATTGGGAAGACGACCCGGATTCGACAATTTACTGTGCAACGCCGTCAGTGGCGCTCGACTCGCCTGCTTGCCGCCCCAAATGAGGGATTTGGTTTCCCGCTTGTGCCTGCCTGCTCCGGCTGTTCTTAAGACCTTCACTTTTCGCCCCGGGTGAGCGATATTGCACAGCCACGCGGACGTACCTGCGAGGATAATTGAGAATGGCGGCTTCTCTAAATGTCGGGAACTCTTATTTGGCAAAGCAACTTACCATGGTGAAGATCCACGATTTCGATCCGCACACCTTTTTGTCAACCATTGGCAAAGGCCGGACCATGCTTACCTGCAAGAAGAAGCGGGCCATCTTCGCCCAGGGCGAACCTTCCGATGGACTCTACTTTATTCAAAGTGGGAAAGTGCGACTGGGCGTCGTGTCGGAGGCCGGCAAAGAGGCGACCCTGGGCATTTTGAGCGAGGGTGATTTTTTTGGCGAAGGCGGACTGGCGGGACAGTTACTGCGGATGTCCTCGGCGAGCGCCATGGAAGATTGCGTGCTCTTACACATCGAAAAAAAGTCGATGATGCTGGCCATGAGCCGCGAGCCCAAACTTTCGGCTCTGTTTCTCAAGTATCTGCTAAAACGCAACATCCGGTACCAGGACGACCTGGTGGATCAGCTCTTTAATTCGAGCGAAAAGCGCCTGGCAAGAGTCCTCTTGCTGATGGCCCACTTCGGCAAGGAAGGGGTGTCGGAAATGTCGGTGCCGCGGCTCAGCCAGGCGACTCTGGCCGCGATGGTGGGCACGACCCGTTCGCGGGTCAGCTTTTTTATGAACCGTTTCCGCAAGCTCGGCTTCATAAAATACGACGTGGGCGACAACCTGCATGTGCATAGTTCGTTGCTCAATGTCGTGCTTCACGATGACGACACCAGCCGCGGCCATTCCGGCGCAGCGCAACCCCGTATCCGGGAACCGCGGAAGTCGTAACCTCCAATTCCAGCCAAGATTTCCGAAGCAGATGCCTGCGGCGCTTCCCCCGGCAAACCACACCGTAATGTTCTCCGCAAAGTGTGCGATTCTGAACAGACATCAAAATGAGCCCGTTGTAGTCTAGTCGCTATGGAACCTCGGGGGCGGGGCAGCTCTTCCCCAGCATCTTCCCGTTCCCTTGCAAGTGGCGCAGCCGCAGTGCTGCGCCACATTTTTTTCGGCCCGGATCGAGAACTGAAGACCGAGGACCGAGAACTAAGGAACGAGGGGTACCCCGATGACTGAGATCTAGCTCCGATCGACGTGTCACCCGGCTTGGCGGAACACGGCAAGCAACCCGGCCCGTCGAAAATCTCAACGCCCGCTTCGAAGACTTCTTTCCAGTGGCCGCCAGATTGCCACTGGCCGTTCCTCGATGAAGCACCGGATCGTGAGAGCTGACAGGGATCGCCAGTCAATGTTCAGCGTTAATGATGACGACTGAATCGTGATCGCCGATGGCCAACTGTCCCGCCCGCTGTGACGATCCCACTGGCCGACTGACCGGCGTACAATGGCGGCGCAGGTCCAACAAAATTCCAACACGTTACACAAAGGAAACTATGAACAGGATTGCAATGTGCTGCCTGCTGGGCGCGCTCTTGCTGACAAGCCCCGCCTGGTCGCAGGAAATGCAGAGCGCCGGCGCCATCGAAAAAGCGGTCACGGCTCTCGAAATGCAATGGCTCAAGTCACAGACCACAAATAATGTCGCACTGCTCGAACCCCTGTTGGCGGATAAGTTCGTGGAGACGAGCAGCGAGGGAAAAGTCACCGACAGGAAAGAAACTTTGGCGATGGCTAAAGCGACCCATTGGACCAGCGTCGAATACGCTGACATGAAGGTAACCGTTTTTGGCGACGCCGCCGTGGCCGTCGGAGTTTTCAAAGGCAAAGGTACCGGCGAGAAGGGCAAGGCGATCGACGAGAACGAGCGCTTCACCGACACCTGGGTAAAGATGGCGGGTGGCAAGTGGCAGTGTGTCGCCAGCCAGGCCTCGGCCATAAAAATGTAACCCGGCGCTTGTGAATCGAAAAGTTCGCCGGAGGAGTGGGCCCGACACTCCGGCGACTCTTTTCTAACGTTTTGTCTTCAGTCGTGTCTACCGTTCTTCTATCGTCGAAACAGTTCTCCGATCTCTCTCGGATTTTCGATCAGCACATCGGGTGGCACGGTCTCCAGCGATTGCGGCGCGAAGCCGTAGGTCACACCGCAAGTCCATAAACCCGCGTTGCTGCCGGTCAACACATCCACCGCCGAGTCGCCAATCATGAGAGCCTCGGGCGCGGGTACGCCGGTTTCCTTCAGAATGGTCTGAACTCCAAGGGGATCGGGCTTTTTTGTGGCGAAACTGTTTCCGCCATAAATACGGACAAAAAACTCTCCCAGTCCGAGCGCGTGCACAATGTCATGCGACGGGTTGACCGGTTTGTTGGAGAGCACGGCCATCCGCCTCTGCACGCCATCCTGACCTTGCGCCAACTCCGACAGAACTTGCGGTATCCCCTCGTAGACCGTGGTGTGGTCGAGTTTGTGCAGTCGGTAATATCCGAGAAAATAGTCCAGCGCGACGCGTTGCAGGTTTGCATCCGCCGGGTCTCCCAGCGCGCGGTTCACCAGGGTTGGAGCGCCGTCTCCCACGTAGCTGGCAATTACGTCCCCTTCCAGTCCCGGACGTCCGATATACCGCAACATGGCGTTCACGGAATCAATCAAATCGAGGCGCGAGTCGATCAGTGTGCCGTCAAGATCGAAGACCAGCAGGCGTATGCGGCGGGGATCGAAGGGGCGGAGGAAGCGGGGCATGAGTTCAGGATAACGATAAATCGGGGCTGGGTTTTAGGTTTTAGGTCTTAGGGGCCTGCCTCACGTCCGGGAAAGTTTTTCCCAGCCCTGGGACCGAACTCCTTACACCTCATTTACAATGATGCGGGATTGGAGCGGCCCTCCATGGCAACCACCAAAGTTGATGCCACGAAAAGCGCGCGGAACTATCAGGGGCTGAGCGGCGAACAACTGGTCGATGCCTACCGCCTCATGTTCACCTCGCGCCGCGTGGACGACCGGGAAATTCTGCTCAAACGCCAGCAAAAGGTCTTCTTCCAGATTTCAGGCGCCGGGCATGAAGCCATCGGCGTCGCCGCCGCCCTGGCCCTGAAAGCGGGCTACGACTGGTTCTATCCCTACTATCGCGATCGCGCGCTTTGCCTCGCGCTCGGAGCCACCCCCTACGAAATGTTGCTCGGTTCCGTGGGCGCGGCGGACGACCCGTGTTCGGGAGGGCGGCAGATGCCCTCGCATTGGTCGTACAAGCGGCTCAATGTGGTCACGCAATCGTCCGCCACCGGCTCGCAGATTCTTCAGGCGCTCGGATGCGCCGAAGCCGGGCGCTACTTCTCCCGCCATCCCCAGGCCGCCGAAAAGGCGCAGGGCGATTACCGCCAATTCAAGGACGTCCAATTTCAGGGCGATGAAGTCACCTACGTTTCACTCGGCGACG
This sequence comes from uncultured Acidobacteriaceae bacterium, assembly GCA_963746205.1. Classification (GTDB taxonomy): domain Bacteria; phylum Acidobacteriota; class Terriglobia; order Terriglobales; family Acidobacteriaceae; genus Acidiflorens. The sequence continues at coordinate 33,204 of CAVVAP010000025.1, forward strand.
GCACCACCAGCGAAGGTGAATTCTGGGAGGCGCTGAACTCGGCCTCCAACCTGCGCTTGCCGGTGATTTTTTGCGTGCAGGACAACGAATATGCCATCTCCGTCCCCGTCGAAGTGCAAACCGCGGGCGGAAATATTTCGCGGCTGGTGTCCGGCTTCCCCAATTTCCATTTCGAGGAAATCGAGGGCACCGATCCCATTGTCGTGTACGCCGCCTTTAAGCGTGCCGCCGCCCATTGCCGGGCCGGACACGGCCCCGCGTTTGTTCATGCCCATGTGATTCGTCCGTATTCGCACTCGCTCTCCGACGACGAACGCCTCTACCGCCCCGACGCCGAACGCCAGGCCGACGCGGCGCGAGATCCGGTTCCCCGCCTGCAAATGTTTCTGCTGCGGGAAGGCATTCTCGACGAAAACAGAATCAACAAGATCGAGAAGGAAGTCGAAGAGCGCATCCAGGCCGATGCCGATCGCGCCCTCGCCGCCGCGCTCCCGCAGCCGGAAACCATCTACGACTACGTCTATTCGCCAGACCTCGATCCCACGTCCCCGGCTTGCGCCAGTCACCCGGCAACTGCCGGCCAGGATACGACTGGCGACGGCAAGCGCGCCGCCGGGCCTGCGAAGACCATGGCGGATTTGATCAACTCCACGCTGCGCGACGAGATGCGCCGCGACCCGCGCGTAATCGTCTTCGGGGAAGATGTCGCCGACTGCAGTCGCGAGGAATACATCAAGCAAAAGCTGATTAAGGGCAAAGGCGGAGTCTTCAAGCTTACCTCCGGGTTACAGACTGAATTCGGCGCCGACCGGGTCTTTAACTCTCCGCTGGCGGAAGCGAGCATCATCGGCCGCGCCACCGGCATGGCCACGCGCGGCTTGAAGCCCGTGGTCGAAATTCAGTTCTTCGATTACATCTGGCCCGCCATGTTGCAGTTGCGCGACGAGCTTCCCATCATGCGCTGGCGCTCGAATAACGCCTTTTCCTCGCCCCTCGTGATCCGCGTGGCGATTGGCGGATACCTGACAGGCGGCGCGATTTACCACTCGCAGTGCGGCGAGAGCATCTTCACCCATACTCCCGGTATGCGCGTGGTTTTCCCCTCCAACGCGCTCGATGCGGCGGGGCTTTTGCGCACCGCGATCCGTTGCGATGATCCGGTTTTATTTCTCGAACACAAACGCCTTTATCGCGAGACCTACGGCCGTGCCCCCTATCCCGGCCCCGATTACATGGTCCCCTTCGGAAAAGCGAACATCGTGCAGTCGGGAACCGACCTCACCGTGATCACCTACGGCGCGGTGGTGCCGCGCGCCCTGCAAGCTGCGCAAAAATTGCAGCGCGAGCATCAAGTCAGCGTCGAACTGATCGACCTGCGCTGCCTGACTCCCTTTGACTGGGATGCGATTGCCGCCTCGGTAAAGAAAACCAACCGCGCGCTCATCGCTTATGAGGACTCGCTAAGCTGGGGATACGGCGCCGAAATCGCCGCCCGCATCGCCGACAAGTTATTTCATCATCTCGATGCCCCGGTGAAACGCGTGGCCGCGACAGATACTTTCGTGGCCTATCAGCCGATTCTGGAGGATGTCATCCTGCCCCAGGCCAGTGACCTGTTTCGGGCGATGAAGGAACTGGCCGAATTCTGAGATAAGGTTTTGTTTGTGATTGAACGAGCAGGCGCTTCGCTGCGTCAGATCTTTTTCGTTTTTCGCCCACCACTCGATCTCCCGCCAAAAGTCGCCGCCCACGGCCCGCCATCAAAACATAACAACGCAAACGCCATCGCGGCCAGGGCGATCGGGAATTCGAATCCGCCGTTGCCGGTCAATCCGTTCTTGAAGTGCACCTTCCATATCGCCACCGACATCTCGATGAGAAAAGCCAGGGAAAAGAACCTGGTAAACAATCCCAGGATAATGGCGATCCCACCAAAGAATTCCGTTCCCGCCGAAAGATAAGCCATCCAGCGCGGAATGTGGAGCGATCCGACCATATCCATGTGGTGATGAAATCCGCCAAACACTTTGTGATAGCCGTGCGCCACCATGATCGTTCCGAGAACGAGACGCAGGAGGAGCAACGCCAGGGGTTGCAGCCGATTGAGGGAATCCATTGGTGTCTCCGAGTGAAGGATAAAGGATAAAGAGATAAAGGTGAGACGGGAAGGGCAGAACTTTCCAGAGCTAAGGGGAAAAGTCTCTCAAAAGCGGATCACGCCAGGCTGGGGGATTACCACGTCGAGTACGCCGTGCCGTCGCTGCCGATCTGATTCGATCCGCTGTGCACCCCGATAATACCGCCCGGATCGGTTTGGTAGAGCGACATAATGGAGCCGTCGGCCTGCTCGAGTTCCCAGGTGTCGGTTCGGCCCGTGATGTCCTCGGGAATTTCTTGAATGTATTTCGCGGTCTTCAGATCGTCCAATGATTGCGGCGCCTTTTGTTTGTCCTGGGTGTACTGAAAGATGGTCTGATTCAGCGTGTTCAGGTTCTTGCGCAGATTCTCTTCCCGCGCCCGAGTCAGGCTGTGGCTGTAAATGGGCATGGCGACGCCCAGCAGGATGAGAATGATGCTGATCACCACCATCATTTCAACCAGCGCGAATCCGGGAGCGCGTTGTAGCTTTTTTCGCTTCATGCTTCGCCTGCATTGCCTGCGGCCTTTTAGTGCGTCCAGGTCGAATAGGCAGTGCCGTCGCTGGAGATTTCATTGGAGCCGCTGTGCACCGCCTTGATCCCGCTTTGGTTCGGATCCCACTGGTCTTCGGAATCTTCCTGTTCCGTCACCCAGGTGTTGCTGCCGGTGATATCGTCCGGAATGAACTTGATGTACCCCGGCACCAGATCGTCGAGCGACTGCGGCGCGTGCTTCTTGTCCAGCGAATACTCCTGAATCACCTTGTTCAGCGTGGTCAGATTCTGATGCAGCTTGGACTCTTTGGCGCGCAGGATGCTCTGGTTGTACATGGGCATGGCAATCGCCAGCAGCACCAGAATCAAACTGATGACCACCGCCATCTCGATGAGCGTGAATCCCCGGGTTCGCCGCCCGCGCTGGCTCCGCCAGCCCGGATGAATCTGATTCGTATTAGCGTTGCGGGTTTGGAAGTTGAACTTCATCTTCGTCGACCAATCCTTCTCTACCAATCCTTGTATTTCGAATCGTCCAGGGCGGTTTGGTCCGACTTGGTGTAAACATCGAAGACATTCTGCCCGCCCCATGACGTCGAATCCTTATCGTCCTGGGTGGAGCGCAGTCCCCAATCCTGCTTGGTCAGGGGATCGAGCGGAATCTTGCGCAGAAATCTCAGCTTCTTTCCCCCCACGTCGACTCCTGTGACCAGGGTGTCGAGATCGGGGGGATAATTGTCGCTTCCTACTTTGGTCTGAAAAGCGCCTTTGTCGGCCGCATCCTTATAGCGATCGATGGCGTCCCGCATCATCCACAGGTCATAGCGCAGTTCGTGCTCGCGCTCCCGCTTCACCGCGTTCTTGGCGACCGGCACCGCCATCCCCACCAGGATCGACAAAATAATGGTGGCCACGATCAGCTCGATCAGCGTGAAGCCACGCTGACCGCGCGTTATCCGCGCGCCGCTTCTCCGCATTTTTGTGTAATACAGCATACCCACCCTGCACCCTTACTGAATCGTAACGGCCGCCTGCGCTCCGCTCATGGCGATGGGCTGCATGGCCGGATCGCGCGCCCCGCCGCGGGTAATGGCCAGCGCCGACTGTCCCGGCGATTTCGCCATGAAGGTCAGTGTTACCACCGCCCCCTGTCCGGAAACCCCGCCGGCGCCGGGAGGCCGCGTAGCCGTGATCTGCAGCGTTCCGGTGACGGGATCGTCACGGTGCACCAGCGCCACCGCCTGCCCATCCTGCGACAGGAATCCTCCATTCGAAACGTTCACTACCTGCAACTGATTGGGATCGTAGCTCAGTTGCACCGGAACGGAATACACATTCTGCCCGCCGGTGAGCATCACGTTCACCGTAAAGGTCGAGCCTTTCGCCTGGCTCAGGGTTGGAGGATCGAAGAGAAATGTTCCCGCGCTCCCCCCCGGCGAAGTGGGAGGCATCTGATTGGGCGCACCGGGATTCGGCACCCCCGGATTCGGCACCGCTTGACCCGGCCCCGCGGGTGTCTGCGGCATGGGCGTCGCCGTACCTGCCGGAGTTGCCGCCGCCGGCGGCTTGCTGCCGGAGTGCCGCAGCGTGATCGCATTCGCCGTGCCCACGTCCAGCATCTCCAGGTTGCCGTGAGCGAGATCGGGCCCGCGGATGATATGCGGGATGAGCACAAATACGATTTCATTCGTGGAGTGATCGGTATTGCTCTGCGAGAAGAGATATTTCAGGATGGGAATCGAGGCGAGCCCGGGAATCCCGCTCAAAGCCCGGGTTTGCGTTTCTTCCATGATCCCGCCGAGCAGGTTCACTTCCCCATCCTTCAGGCGGATCTCATGCTCCACCTTGCGCTGCCCGATGACCGGCTGGCTGATGCCGCCGATGCTGACATAGGAAGTCACGGCGGACACATCGAGCGACAGCTTCAGCGAAACTTCCCCGCCGGCATGCACCCGCGGCGTGATGTCGATGTTCACGCCCACGTCGAGATATTGAAACTGCGTGTTGACCAGCGGGTTGATGCCCACTCCGCCGATTCCGGGCTGGAACGATCCCGTGGCCACGGGCACGCGATCGCCGATCTTCAGTGTCGCCTTCTGCCCGTCCAAAGCCCTGATCTGCGGATTTTGAATGATCTTGGTATTCGTGTCGCTCAGGAGCGCCGTCGCCGAGGCCGATGGAATCGTCACCTGGAAATCGTTGGCGTTCAGGTTGGCGATGGTGTTCAGACTGATGCCCGAAGAGGAAGACGATGCGGTCGAGGTGGTCGTCGTCGAAGTGCTGGTGCTGCTGCTGGTGAGATTGTTCTGCAGTTGCACCGTAACGCTGGTCGGAGGGTTAATGCCCAGGGTGTGCATCTTATCCTTGCTCACCTGCATTACCGCCACTTCCACCAGCACCTCCGGACGGGCTTTGTCGAGATCGTCGACCAGTTTCTGCGCCAGGGCCATCTGGTCGGGCGTGCCCCGCACCACGATCGCGCCCTGCGAGGGCAACTGCTGGATGCGGCTCACCTCCAGAATGGTGCGCATCGCATTGACCACATCCTGCAATTCGGTGGGCTGGGAAAGATTCGAAAGATAGAAAGTTTTGATGACGTTTTGTTCCAGCTCTTTCCGCTTTGCGGGAGTGTCTTGCGCGACAAAAATCGTATTCGATGTCACCGGCCGCCAAAAAGTCTTGGTCTCGAAGGAAATGATCTCCAGCGCGTCCTCGAGCGTTACTCCGTTCAGTTCAATACGCACCTGCCGCGGCGTGTAATCGGGATCGAACAACACGTTAATTCCCGCCAGTTTGCCCACCGTCTCGTAGATGACGTTCGACTTCTCCGTGACTTTGAGCGTGATCGGCACGTTCGAGATGGCCGCCAGTTCCACCGGCCCCTGGGCTGTTTCCAGACGGCGGCGCAGGGAATTCGTGCCCGGCCCCATAGCCTGGGGCTGCGGATTCTGCGCCTCCTTAATCATCTGCTCCGTCCGTTTCGCCTCCTGCTGGGCTATGAACGAGGAAGGATCGATCTCCAATCCCTTCTTGAATTCCGCCAGGGCCTCGTCCAGTTTTCCGGCATCGCGCATGATCTGCCCTCGATGCACGTGCGACGAGGCGGCATAAAAGCGCGTTCGCTCGAACGCGGTACGGTACTGCAAGTCTTTCGGTTTCAGGCTGTATGCCTGCTTAAAATAGTCGAAAGCCTGCTCGTAGTTCTGCCGCGCCTCGGCGTCGGCACCCTTCTGATAAAGCGACTTGGCGGAATCCCCGGCGATTACCGGAAGCCTTATGCCAAGCAGCAGGAACACGAACAAAGCAGGGCGTATCAGCCGTTTCATCAAGCCATCCTCGTGAAATTCTCTCTCGCCGGCGGTCTCACCGGCCAAGATTCCTACAACTACCCGCAAAAAAGGCCGGGCACTCCTAGGGGGAGGTCGGAAATACGGATTATAACATCGTATTAATTCGCTCGAAGTAGTTGGTATGGAGACGCTTACACTCCGTGGTAACGTGGGCTAGCGGTTCCGCCATAGGTCTTCGGTCTGGAGTGCAGGGTCGAGCGGACCACCGGCCAGAATATCAGCCCGCGCCGCCGGTTCTGGCTTCTGGTCATAAAACAAACCGCCACTGCCCTCTGCCACGTCTCTTCTCTCACATCTTTATCTCGATCTTGCCATCCGGACGTCTGAGGCCTTCAGATCAAACCCCCGCCGCTTCATGATACTTTCTTTTCAGTACCACCTGTTGAGAACACATGGCGAAGCAGACAACCCACCAGACCCAGCCCAACCGGGAGAGAAATCCTCGCCGGCAGCCCACTGCCTCCGGCGAAAAGGACGCCGCTGTCAACAGGAACGCCAGTCACAACTACTTCTTGCTCGAAAAATTCGAGGCTGGAATCGTCCTCGCCGGAACCGAGGTCAAGTCCGTTCGTGCCGGCAGCACCAATCTCAAGGACGCTTACGGCCTGATCAAAGACGGCGAACTCTGGCTCCTGAACTGCCACATCGGCCCTTATGACCACGGAAATTCCGCCAACCACGCCGCGCTCCGCACGCGTAAATTGCTGATCCATAAGGAAGAAATCCGCAAGCTCGTGGGGAAAACTCAGCAAAAGGGATTGACTCTGATTCCCACCCGCATGTATTTCAAGAACGGCAAAATCAAAATCGAACTCGCCCTCGCCAAAGGCAAACAACTCTGGGACAAGCGCGAAACCGAGCGCCGCCGCACCGCCGACAAGGAATCTCGCGAAGCCATGTCGAAAAAGTCCGCAACTTAGGTCGGACCATTCCTCCGCGCAACCCCTGGCTCAGACCTTAGCTAAATCCCGCCGCGCTCGACCACGTTATAATCCAAAGTTGGCGATTCTTAGCCCCGAAGGAGTCCGCATGGCGATTCAAAAGACCGACAAGATCTGGCACAACGGCAAGTTCATCGCCTGGGACGACGCCACTCTGCACGTAATGTCCCACGTCGTGCACTATGGCTCTTCGGTTTTTGAAGGAGTTCGCTGCTATTCCCTGCCCCGCGGCCCGGCGATTTTTCGCGCTCCGGAACACATGCAGCGCCTCATCGATTCCGCCCGCATCTATCGCATCGACGTACCCTTCACCCGCGACGAAATCCTGCGCGCCATGGTCGAACTGGTAAAGCAGAACGCGGTATGGCCCTGTTACATTCGACCCATCGTGCTGCGCGGCTACGGCGAGGCCGGCGTCAATCCGCTGAACTCACCCACCGAGGTCTATATCGTGAACTATCCGTGGGGAAAATACCTCGGGGCCGATGCCAGTGAGGGCGTGGACGTCTGCATCTCCTCCTGGACCCGCATCGCGCCCAACACCCTGCCCGCCATGGCGAAAGCCGGCGCCAATTACATGAACTCGCAACTCATCAAGATGGAGGCCGTGCTCAACGGCTATGCCGAGGGCATCGCGCTCGATGTCAACGGCTACGTCAGCGAGGGCTCGGGCGAGAATCTGTTTGTCGTCCGCAATGGCATGCTGCATACCGCGCCGCTCGGCAACTCGGTGCTACCCGGCATTACCCGCGACTCGGTGATGCAGATCGCGCGCGACCTCGGAATTCATATCGTGGAACAACAGATTCCGCGTGAGGCCCTTTACATTGCCGACGAGGTTTTCTTCACCGGCACGGCGGCTGAGATCACTCCCATCCGCTCGGTGGACAAAATCTCCGTAGGCACGGGCAAGATCGGCCCCATGACCAAGTCACTGCAAGCCGAGTTTTACGGCATTGTGCGCGGCGAAAAGCCGGACCGCTATGCCTGGCTGACCCCGGTGCCCGTGGTGGCCAAACAAACGGTAGGCGTCTGATCGTCGCGCCGCATACTCGGCGCATATGCGACGCACACAGAGACTGGGGAACGGCGCGAATTCCATTCGTCCCGTAACTCGCAGCCGCCCCGCTCCTCCACTCTTATGATCAAGCGCATCGCCACCGCACTCGTTCTAATCCCTATCGTGTTATTACTGGTGCTTAAAGCGCCGCTCTACATACTGGCCATCGTCTGCGGGGCCGTCGCTCTGGCCGCCATCGTCGAGTTCCTGAAGTTGGTCACCAGCTACTCCGTTCAGTCCCTGGCTCCGGCAACCTACGCCTATACCGCCATCTTTTTTCTTTATATCGTCGTCGCCACCGGCAGTCGCACTTCGCTGCTGGAGGCGACAGCCATTCTCTACGGCGTGGCCCTGACGGCGGCGCTTGCGCCCTTCCTATTCCTCACTGCCGCCATGTGGCGCTCCGACCTTAGAGCGGGCTATCCGGCAGCCGCCGCCTCTACCTTCGCCTTCGCCTACATCGCCATCCCCATGGCGTTGCTGGTCGAAATCCGCCAACAACCGGCTGGCGCGATCTGGACCATTTTCACTCTGCTCGCGGTGTGGGCGGGAGACATCTTCGCCTACTTCGTCGGTAAATCGCTCGGCCGTCACCGCATGTCGCCGCGCGTCAGTCCGAAAAAATCCTGGGAGGGCGCGATCGCCTCGCTCGTGGCCAGCGTCGCCATCGGCACGCTCTGGATGCAGCACGCCTCGGCCATCAGTTCCACTCTTCTGCGCCTCGGCCTGCATCGATCGCCGCGACGGCATGTTCGGCCTGGAGCAGCCCCCACTCTTGCCCATCCTCCTGCTCGCAGCCGGCGTCAACATCGCCGCCCAACTGGGTGACCTGGTGGAATCGCTGATCAAGCGGGGCGCTGGAGTAAAAGATTCCGGCGCCATCCTCCCCGGCCACGGCGGCATGCTCGATCGCATCGACGCCATGCTCTTCGCCATCCCCGTAGTCTGGGCCTATGGCGCCTGGCGGCTGATGCAGTAGCGTTGCGCTCGGCCACACCGACCGACTAAAAGACAATCGGCCATTGCTGGGCGCCGTGGTAGAGGGCAAGGATTACGACGCGCTCGCGGTCGATGGCGTAGGCTGCGGTGAACGGTGTATCCGCAATGACAAGTTCGCGTGTGCCTGAAATCCTGCCTGATCTGCCCAACTTAGCGAAGCTGGTTAGCTTTTGAACCGCGGCAAGGATATAGCTTGTGATACGGTCGGCAACTTCCCCGATTCTCCGCGAAACGACTTTTTCAGCAGCCTCCCAGGTGCCTGTTGAACAGTGGCTCGCCACGACCGACAGCGCTGAAACCTTACATTTACACTGTGATAGCGCTCACATACAGACCGCTCCCGGCTTGTGAAAATTTAATCTGCTCGACCCGGGCAAACCTACGCCCGTCGCCAGTACGAGCCTCGCTGCTGCACGGAATTGCAGTAAGACCATCTTTGACAATCCAAATAACACCAGGGCACCTTGCTCCGCAGCAAATTCACCCGAGATGGACCCTCGCCACTAAATCATTTGTTTTGTATATTATGGAGTTACGTCGTTATTTTTCAATACTTTAGCCCAAATCAGGGGGGGGGACAGGTCAATAGTTAACCGGTTGGCACCCATGTCATCAAACAAATCACCGTACATACATATTGGTACATACATACGGCCGTTAACAGATTATTTGATCGTCACCAGCTTCTCCACCAACTCCGAGTAGTCTTTCTTCTCCAGCCCGTGTACCTGCTTGTTATACTCATCGACCTTCGACGAGTAATTCATGGAGCAGAACTTCGGCCCGCACATCGAGCAGAAAGCTGCGGTCTTATAACCCTCTTCGGGCAGGGTTTCGTCATGCATGGAGCGGGCGGTTTCGGGATCTAGCGATAACTCGAACTGCTTCTCCCAATCGAACTTATAACGAGCATAGCTAAGCGCGTCGTCGCGGTCACGGGCTCCGGGACGTCCTCGGGCTATGTCGGCCGCGTGGGCTGCGATTTTGTAGGCTATGATTCCGTCTTTTACGTCTTTCTCGTTGGGCAGGCCTAAGTGCTCTTTGGGAGTCACGTAGCAGAGCATCGACGCCCCGTACCAGCCGATCATGGCCGCTCCGATGGCGGAGGTGATGTGATCGTAGCCGGGAGCGATGTCGGTAACCAGCGGGCCCAGGGTATAAAAAGGCGCTTCGTGGCACCAGTCATTCTCTTTTTCCACTTGCTCCTTGATCTTGTGCATCAGGCAATTGAC
>CAVVAP010000026.1:0-55107 GCA_963746205.1 uncultured Acidobacteriaceae bacterium
CTTCCAGAATTATTATCAACTCCTACCTCGCTGAAAACTAAGCCTTTTAGCCGTCCGCCTCCCGACGAGCGCATCTCGCCCCGCCAAATCGCACGCTATCTTTAAACCGAGGTTGCGGCGTTCGCCGGTGCCTTCCGCAAAACACGCGGATCGCGCCCCTTCCGTCGGACCGGGCACCCCCCGGTTTAGATCCTTGAAAATCGAATATTTTTCCAAAACCAGCCCATTGGGTTCGTTTTTTCAACTAACCCAATGGCCTCGCGCGGTTCATTGGCTTCGTTGCGCAAACAGACTGCTTCGGCCAAACCATTGGGTTCGTTTTTTCATGCGTGCTCTGACCCGCCGAATTGGCTTCGTTGCGGGGAACGCCTCATTCCGCATTTCTTGTTCCGCTAAATGCGCCTTCTCTTCGCCTGTTTCGCCGATTCTTCGTCGTATCGCCTCACTGTCGTTCCGCAAAAACCGCCTTTTGTTCGCTTTTCACACTATGCCGCTTTTTCTTCACTTCCGGCAACGGCAGCGTATAAAAACGATAAGTAATTTTCCACTTGAACGTTTTCCCCGGTTCGATCCGCATATGAATGTAGCCTTCCGGACAAACCGTAGAACGAATCGACCAAAAATAGATACTCGATAAAGGCCGGTCGCCGATTTCCCGCACCCCCGCTTTGGCTTCCGAGTTTTCCACCACAATATCGTTGTCCTTCGGTGTGGAATTCCACTGAACAGTTTCAAACCAGCCGCTTCGCCACGCTCTCCGATGAACCGCCGGAATATGACCCGGCGGGATATGTTGGCGCGGTTGGGCAAGACCATGCTGGCGTCTCCTCTGCTGAACGTGGCTTGGATGAACGCAGCCTTACTCTCTCCGTCCTGCGGCACATCCAGGAACGTTGCCACGTCCCCTCCGTTGACCGACGACCAATTTCTCGATCAGATCGAGCGCGCCATCTTTCTTTACTTCTGGGAGCAGGCGAGCGCGACCACGGGACTGGTAAAGGACCGCGCCTACGCCGCTGGAAACGACACGCGCACGGTAGCGAGTATCGCTGCCACCGGCTTTGGATTGAGCGCTCTATGCATCGCCGACCAGCGCGGGTATATGCCGACCGCCAGCCTCCTCGCCCGGGTACAAGCTACCCTGAATTTCATACTCCAGATGCCAAATGAAAATGGTTTTCTTTACCATTTCGTCGATATGAATACGGGGCAAAGGGTGGGCGGATGCGAACTTTCGTCCATCGATAGCGCGATCCTGTTTTGCGGTGTGCTCACCTGTCGCCAGCACTTTCAGGACCAGCAGATTGTAGACTTGGCGACGCAACTCTATCAGCGGGTCAACTGGCCGTGGATGCTCAACGGCGGGGTGACATTCTCCATGGGGTGGACACCGGAGAGCGGCTTCCTCAGCGGCCGCTGGGATACTTACTCCGAGCTGATGATGCTGTACCTGCTGGCTATCGGCGCGACCGTGAATCCCATCCCAGCCAGTTCCTGGCAAGCCTTTGCGCGTCCGACTCTTACTTACCAGAACCTGACGTATATCACGAATTACTACGCTCCCCTTTTCATCCACCAGTATTCCCACGCCTGGTTCGACTTTCGCAACCGCCAGGACGCCTACGCCAATTACTTCAATAATTCCGTCACCGCGACGCAGGCCCATAAGCTGTTCTGCCTCTCGCTCGCCAACCAATTCTCGGATTATGCGGACGACCTGTGGGGAATCACCGCGTCGGACGCGGTAGGCGGCTATACGGTGTGGGGCGGCCCGCCATCCATGGGGCCGATTGATGGCTCCATCGTTCCCTGTGCCACTGGCGGATCCCTTCCGTTTCTGTCCTCGGATTGCATAGCCGTGCTGCGTAACATCCAGACCGCCTTCCCCAAGGCGTGGCAGAGGTATAGTTTCGTGGACGCGTTTAATCCACTCTCCGGCTGGTATGACACGGATGTGATTGGGATCGATTTGGGGATCACAATGTTGATGGCGGAAAACGAGCGTAGTGCCTTCGTCTGGAACACTTTCATGAAGAATCCTGAAGCCGTGGCCGCCATGACCGCGGTGGGTTTTCATTGAGTCAGCGGTTGGGTCGAGAGTCAGCTTCAGACTCTCCCTCTGAACTGGATGATTTTCCGGCGATCGCGTTTCGACGGTCTGCCTGACGGCAAATCTTCGAACTGCCGCAGCGCCTTGCGTTCGACCGCAACTTTTATGCGCAGCTCCCGGCTTGCCTCGCTCTCGCAATAGAGAGTGGCTGCAACCGGCGCGGGGCCGCGGGTTTCGCTGAGGAGTAAGACCTCGATCTGAAAGTCGCCACCCTCGTTGGTTACGCGTAGGCAATCTCCGATCCTGATTTCACGCGCCGCTTTGGCAGGCTGTCCGTTGCATTGAATCCTGCCCAGTTCGCAGGCGCGTGCGGACAAGGTTCGCGTTTTGAAAAATCTGGCGGCCCATAGCCACTTGTCGATTCGCATCGCGGTCATGACCGTGCTGAAATTATGAAGCTGCACGCTTAGTTCGGCGTTGGCGCAAACGATCCATCGCGAGCATGGCTGCGGTCCAAACGGCGCCCGCCAGGTATCCGGCGATTACGTCGCTGGGATAATGTACGCCCAGATAAATCCGCGAGAGCCCGATTGCCAGTATCATTAGCGCCGCTACCATCCAGATCGACGCCGACGCGAGCGTGGACCACGAACGCCTGGACAGGAGGCCAGCCAAAACTCCGTAAAAACAAAACGAGAATAGCGAATGTCCACTGGGAAAACTATAGGTTCGAGGCACCGGGCCAAAAAAAGGAGTTGGGCGTGAGCGGTGAAATCCGTACTTCAAAGCGAGATCAAGCAACAGGGCGCCGGCGAGGGTCACGACTAGCCAGGTGGCAGCGCGCCGCCACACAAGGTGGCAAAACAAGGCGAACGCGAGCAAGGCCGAAATTATCAATCCGCCCGATCCCATGAAGGAAATAGCAAACATGACCCGCGTGAGCCGGGGCGAGGCATGGGCATGGACCGCCGCCCGAACCGAGGAATCGAACTCGACCGTGCGCTGGAGCATTACATTCTCCGCCAGCCACGCGAAAAAGAAAATCGCCATCACCATGAAAGCGAGGCTGAGCACCGGTGCTTTCGCCAGGACCCGCGGCGCTGGCGCACTCTCAGGACCCGGCAATCGGTGATTTGTGGGCAGGTTTCATTACAGGCTCGCTCCAGCGTCTCCCGTTGCGCCCGTATCGGTCGTCAATTTGCTGCCTCGCGTGGCGCAGCCTATCCTGATTATGGCGCGGGATGAAAGACGATTCCCGAACGGCGGCAAAGCAAGCCTAAGCCAACTCCTCATGATAACGATATTCACCCCAACCTTCGCGGACGAGCAAAATACGAATGCTCAGCACCTCACCGTAAAAGAGATTGTAAGCCGCCTACCGCCGGATCGCTTCCGCGTCTTGCTGCTTGGCGACGGAGTTCCAGATCCCAGAATTGCCGCCCGCCCGAACACGCAGATCTGGCCCTGCTACCCGCACGGAAATACCGCGCAATGGCTGTACCGTCTAATCCGCGCAAGAGTGGACCTTTATTTTTTCCCGCGCGTAGGCCCACTCGACGCCGTGTTTCTTTTCTTGCGGCGTTGGCTGCGACTTCCTGTGGCTGTGGTGACCTATATCGTGATGGCGCTCGATGAGATCGCCATTGGATCCACCATGACATCGTCGATTTGCGAGGCAGAAGAGGTTGTCGGTAACTCGCAATTTGTGTCGCGGACCGTCGCCGATCGATTTGGAATTCAGGCAGCCACGATCCACGATGGAATTCGGCGGGACCTGTTCTATCCTCGCCCGGAATTCCGCCTCGACGCGCGGAAACTCAACGTGCTTTACGCCGGCTCATTTCAGGCGCGAAAGCGGGTGGAACTGGTCATCCGCGAGGCGGAAAAGAGGCCCGCCGTTAATTTTCGACTGGCTGGCATAGGAGAGGAGGAAAACAAATGCCGCTCGCTGGCGAGCAAGTTGGATTGCCGCAATGTTACCTTCCTGGGACATCTTTCTCAACCAGACCTGGCGGAGGAGATGCGAAACGCTGATCTGTTTCTTTTCCCCAGCGTGCTGGAGGGTCATCCGCAAGTTCTGGGGCAGGCCGCTGCTTGCGGACTACCGGCAGTAGCCATGCAGAAGTATCAGCCGGACTACGTCGTCGATGGCGAAACCGGATGCTTGGTAAAATCGGAAAGCGAATTGTCACAGAGAGTTGGATGGTTACTCGGCGACCCGAGTCTGAGGCTCAAGATGTCTGCCGCAGCCGTTCGCCATGCCTCGAAGTTCGACTGGGACGAAATTACACGGCTATGGGAAGGCGTATTTGCGGAGGCCATCGGCAGGCGTCGCACCAGGGTTTAGAACCCATTTCGCAAAGTTCTCGGAAAGGGTAGGCATCGACGCGTAGAGAAACGGATGGCCAAGTCACCGGCGACATTAGGACATAGGGTGAGTTATTGAGCGTTTCTAAGTCTCTCTTGAGATACGGAGGGTTTGTTGTCTCCCAGACGACCGCCCGGGTTGTGGGTACTATCATATCCGCCTTGACATTCCCTTTTCTGGTACGGCGCCTGGGCGTCGACGTCTATGGATTGTGGAGCTACGTGGTTGCGCTGATTGGTTTTGCATTACTGATCGCGAACCCGGGACTTACCGCATATGCCAGTCAACAGGTCGCGGCTCACCGCCAATCCGCTTTTCAGACTGTTTCCGATGTGTTGGCGCTGCGCGTGATCGCAGGCTGCGTCGCTGCAGCCGTGATTCTTATAATGGCGAGGTTTGAATCACGTCGCGACATCCGATCCCTGATCGAGTTCTATGGAGTGGCTTCGGTCTTGACGTCCAGCCTTTCGTTGGACTATCTGTTGCCGTCTTTGGAATTGTTCCACGTGCAATCGGTCGTTTCTATCACACAACAGAGTCTTTTTGCGGCCGGTGTTTTCACCATGGTGCGTTCTCCCAAAGACGTGATTTGGGTGCCGTTGAGCATCGTAGGATCGTCGTTTGTGACCAGCCTGCTGGGATGGTGGTTTTTGTTACTCCACGGATATCGATTTCGGCTTTCAATTGCACCGCGGCGCTGGGCCGCAATCCTGGTGCCGAGCCTGCACTATGGCGCATCTACATTCATGTCCACGCTCTATCATCGCAGTGGAAATCTGGCGGTGCGATGGTATCTGGGCGAGCATGCCCTGGGCCTGTACGCTTCCGCCGCGCGACTCGCGGATGTGCTGCGTAATTTTCTCTCGGTGGCACAGAACGTGATGCTGCCGCGTATGGCCTTGCGCGCAAGTGATGGCACCGGACTCTTCCGGCTCACTAGGCTGGCGGCTTCGGTCCTGGTTTGGTTGGGAATTCCCTTGACCGTCGGCGGAATCGTGACGGCCCCCGTCGTCGTGCCCTGGTTGCTGGGCCCGCAGTTTCAAGCCGCCGTTCATGCGTTCCAGTGGACTGCCCCATACATGCTCACTGCGCCCGCGGCCACGTTATTCGCAGGGACCGTCCTTTATGCGATGGGCCGTCACCGCGCCTACCTCATTTCGACGATTGCGGGCGCGGTCACCGCCGTTGTTCTTTGTCTCGTTCTGCCACCCTGGTTCGGAATCGATGGCGCCTGCGCGGCGTATGTTTTAGGAGAGTTCGGGGTTGCGCTCTGCGCTTTCCTGCTTGCTCCTCGCGAGTTGTGGACCGCAGCGAAATCTCCGCTCATCGGTTTGGCAACGATTTCCAGTTTGCTGATGGGCATCATCTTGTGGTTCGCGCTTCCGCGGCATTTACCACCCCTGACTCTGGTAGGTTTAGGGTGCGCAGTGTACGTGGCAAGTTGGGCCGCGCTCGGGCGCGATCTGCTGAAAAGGGAAGTCGCGGGCTTTGCATGAGGCTCAAAGTCGGAGTGCTTCTCTCGGGCCGCGAACAGTTCAGTCCGTATTATGGGGGAGCGCTTGCACGCTGGACCTATGAGGTCTATAGCCGGCTCAGAGACAGGATGGACGTGGCGGTGTTTGGTTTTCCCACCGCAGCGAAGGATTTGTACGATTTGCCTCACCACACCAGTGGCATGTGGAGAGCCTGCGACCTGATTTCCATGATGCCGCTTTTGCGCCGCTGGGACGAGCCACTTTGGTTGCGCGGCGTGAGCAAGTCTCTGCGTCGGCTCGATGTTGTGCACGTCCACAACCGTCCACAGTGGGTTCGCGTGCTGCGTCGCCTCGGCTACGACGGAATAATCTGGCTGCATTTGCAGAATAACCACCTCGGGCACTGGACCGAAGATCAGCTTGAAGCGTTGTCGGCGCAGCTCGAAGGGGCAGCCGTCTGTAGCGCTTTCCTGCGTTCGACATTTGCCGATCGCTCAGTTCGCCTGAAAGCGAAGACAAAAGTTATTTTTAACGGCGTCAACACGCAGCAGTTCGTAGCGCAAGAAGACCTACGCGAAGCGAAGACCATATTGTTTGTCGGACGGTTTGCCGAGGAGAAGGGCATTGTTCAACTGCTGCTCGCGTATGCGCGTGTCCTCGATCGTCATCCGGAGGCAAGGCTTGTCATTGCGGGAACCACTGGCTTCGGGATTCATCATGAGACCAGCTATGTGCGGCAGGTGCGCCATTTGGCGGAATCTCTGATCCGTAGCCGCAACGCCCGCATCGATTTCCTCGGATATATCCACCATGACCGCGATCTGCCAGCCTGGCTTCAGCGCGCGACGGTTTTTACTTGCCCGTCTTTGTTTCAAGAGCCTTTTGGTCTGGTCAATGCGGAAGCAATGGCCTGTGGTACGCCGGTTGTGGGTTCCAATCGAGGTGGCATTCCGGAAGTGCTGGGTGAATCGGGAATTTTAATCGATCCCGAAAACTCGGAGCAGTTCGGCGCCGAACTCTCGAATTTGCTCGACGATTCCGACCACCGGCATTCCCTGGGAAGAGCAGCCTACCAGCGTTGCCGGCAGTTATTCGATTGGGATGTTATAGCCAACCGCTGGGCGGAAATTCTAGAGGGGACGACGGCTTTGTCGCATTGAGTTTGCTACGCTCCCCATCGCTGCAGGCAATTGTGACGCTATGACGCGAAAGATCGTGATACTGACGGAGATTATCGCGCCCTACCGCATCCCCGTTTTCAATGCGTTGGCGCGCTGGGGAGAGGTAGATCTGCACGTCATCTTCCTGGCTGAGACTGATCCCGCGCTTCGTCAATGGCGCGTTTATACCGAAGAGATTGATTTTTCCTATCAGGTTTTGCCGTCCTGGCGATGGCGCGCAGGTGACCACAACCTGCTCATCAATCGCGGCCTATCGTCGGCTTTGGATTCCGCCGCGCCCCAAGCCATCATTTGCGGCGGTTATTACCTCCCGGCGTTTTGGCAAGCTCTCTGGCTAGCTCGCCGCCGCAATCAGCGCTTTATCCTGTGGACGGAGAGCAACGAACTCGACAAGAGGCCGGGACATGCCGGTGTGGAATGGCTGAAGCGGCGCTTCATCAAGTCTTGTAGCGCCTTTGTCGTACCCGGCCAATCTGCATCCCGCTACGTGGTCACCTTTGGCATCGACGAGCGCTTGATTTTCAAGGCGCCCAACGCTGTGGACAATGTTTTGTTTGCCGCCCACGCGGAGAACGCCAGGTTTCACGCCGTCGAAATTCGGGAGAGGTTGAACTTGCCGCAGCGTTTTATCCTTTTTGCGGGACGATTGGTGCGGGAAAAAGGCGTCTTTGATCTGCTCGAAGCCTATGCCAGACTAGAGAGCGATCTCAGATCCACCGTTTCCCTGGTGTTCGCCGGCGAAGGCAAATCGAGGCAGGAACTCGAGCAGCGGGCCCTGCGAATCAACCTCGGAACGGTTCGGTTCAACGGATTTTTGCAGCGCGAGGATTTGGTAGCCCTGTATGCGCTGGCGGAGGCCGTGGTGTTACCGACACACAGCGACACCTGGGGATTGGCGGTGAACGAAGCGATGGCCTGTGGACTGCCTGTGATCGTGACTGCGGTTGCCGGATGTTCCGCCGATTTGGTGGAAGATGGTCAGAACGGCTATGTTGTTGCCGCGGGAGACGACGAACAACTGCGGCGCGCTATAACTTCATTGCTCCGTGATCCCGGTCTCCGATTGAAGATGGGAGCCAACAGCCTGCGGCGAATTCAGCTTTTCTCCCCAGAAGCCTGCGCAGCAGGTCTGGCGGCGGCTGCAACCTTCACCGACACGGGGGGGCGATGACTTTTTCCAAGCCCATAGTGCGGGCGAGTCTACTCGCCGTTGCTCTCCTGACATTGTTCGTGGTGTACCGGTATCTGAATTATTTCGGCGACGTCAAGATTCTGGGCGGGATCCTGGGACTGGAAGTTGTTCTGGCGTGCGTCTGGAACTACAGTGAGCGCTTTTTGCTTTTGCTGATGATTGCCTTTCTGTGGGCCGGCCTGCATTTACCGTTGCAGGCAATCTGGGGCTCCGGACGCTGGGCTGTGCTGGCGATGGGCGCGGGTATCGGCTGCATCCTGTGGACGAGGAGTCCGCTCAAGCCTTCGGGCTGGTTTCATTGGATGGCTTTTTCTTGCGTGGGATCGGCCTTCGTGTCATCCACGGTATCCATCTATTTTCAGTTGGCGTTCCTGAAGACATTGAGCCTTTTCTTGCTTTTTCTATATTGTGCGACGGGTGCACGACTAGCCGTGGTCGGGCGGGAAGACCGCTTTTTCCGGGGAGTGCAGTGGGCTGGAGAGTTGCTGGTCTATTTTTCCGCCATCGCTTATCTGGGGGGCGCGGCTGTTTGGGGGAATCCAAACTCGCTGGGGGCGGCAATGAGCATTGTGGTATTTCCGATTCTCCTGTGGGGATGGCTCACCAGCGATTCGCCCGCCCTTAAGTTTCGCAGGTTGGTCGCTCTTCTGCTGTGTGCCTATCTGATTCGCTTGAGCCTGGCGCGCGCCGCGATGGTGGCGGTGGCAGTCGTGATCGCTGTGATTTGTGTTTGCCTGCGGCAGTACAAAGTGCTGACCAAGGTCTGCGCGCTGGGGCTCCTTTCGGTCGCGCTCGCCGGTATGTTTGCCCCCGACGCTCTGTTCCGGCAATACGACGAACTGAAAGACGCTTTGCTCTATAAAGGACACAAAGAGGAGGGTTTTATGGGATCGCGCAAGTCGCCTTGGGATAAGTCGATCAGTGTCATCAAAGAGCATCCCTTTTTTGGCACGGGGTACGGCATGAGCCCATCGGGCGAGGATGTGGGATCGTCTTCGGAAGGGGCGGTGCGCTCCAGCGGGGAGACGGCTCGCGAGCACGGCAGCAGCTACATGGAAATTACAGAGTGGGTCGGCATGTGCGGCGCACTGCCTTTTGTCGTCCTGTTAGGCTTCTCTCTCCGCAATGTGTGGAAGGTCTGCCTCTGGATGTATCGGACCGGTGACCCGCGACATTACTCCATCCCGATCGCCATGGTGGTACTAGCGGGCACAGTTCACGCCAGTTTTGAGGATTGGCTTTTTGCGCCGGGTTCATACCTCTGTCTATTTTTTTGGTTTTCCGCTTTCGCGCTTGCCGATTTTCTTCCCGTGGCGTTCAAGATTGCCTGTGCCCCAGTTGTTCGATCCTCCGGCCCGGCACCCGCTGCGCTTGGAGCCGTCGCGCCGAACCGAATTGCCTGACGTACTTGTATAGCCGATGATCCGATTGTTCATCAATGGGGTGGCCGCAAGCGCGGGCGGGGGCCTCACCTATCTTCGCAATGTGATTCCGCACCTCGCGCGCCGCGGCGATACCGAAACCACTGTGTTGCTGAATCCCGGGCTGGGCGAGGAGTTTGGGTCGCTTCCCAATGTGTCCCTCGTATCGAGCTCGATGAGCTCCGGAACCTTCCGGCGTTTCATTCAGGAGCAAACCACGATTCCAGACCTGATCCGGAGTAGTGGAGCGAAGGTCTTGCTTTCAACCGGCAACTTTTCGCTATGGAATTGCCCAGTGCCACAAATCTTGCTTTCCCGTAACTCGCTGTATACTTCCCGAGATTTTTCCCGCGACCTCCGCTCCCGCGAAGATTACTTTCTGTGGGCCGATACTTTAATCAAAGGCCGCATGGCGCGGCGATCCATACGACGGGCGGAAATCACAATTGCTCCCAGCGCCGCATTTGCAGAGGAGCTTTCGAGGTGGAGCGGCAGGGAAGTGATGTCGCTTCATCACGGCTTCGATGCTAATTCCTTTGCCCGTCGTTCGGAACCTTTGCCGGCGTCAGCTGAAGCCGAACTTGAGCAGGCGAACGACGCTCTCCGTTTACTTTTTGTCAGCCATTACAATTACTATCGCAATTTCGAAACCCTGTTTCGAGCTCTACCCCTTTTGAGGCAAGGCTTGAAGGGCAAAGCGGTGAAGCTGTTTTTGACCTGTCGCTTGCGATCGGGGGAGAATCCGGGCGTCTACCGCGCGGAAAAGGCTTCATCTTTATTACGCGATCTGCAAAGTGAGGGCTGCGTCGTGCAGCTGGGAGCCATCCCCTACCGCTCGCTGCATCAACTTTATTCCGCGTGTCACATCTATGTGACCCCGGCCTACGCTGAATCCTTCGCCCATCCGCTGGTGGAAGCGATGTCGTGTGGCTTGCCGCTGGTAGCGTCGGACTTGCCTGTACACCGCGAGATTTGCCAGGACGCAGCCGTGTATTTTCCCCGTTTTTCTCCCGAAGCGCTGGCGGAACGCGTGCTCCAGGTTCACGATTCATCCGAATTGGCTGACCAATTGTCGGGCAACGGCTTGCATCGCGCCCTGGGTTTTAGCTGGAGCAAGCACGTTGAGCTTCTCGTGGTTTTGGCTCAGGATTTGATTCGGCGCGGCGGGGAGCGCAACTAATGTCCCAGGCTGCGGGGGCGTCGTTGCACATCCTAACCCTGACCCCATTCTTTCCCTCGGATCGAAATGAAGTGACGGGTTGTTTTGTTTCCGAACCCGTCGAACAGCTCCGCAAGTGTGGTGTTGCCTGCAGCGTGATCGCCCTATCGCCGATTTACGCGGCGCGCCGGCGATCATCTTCGTCGGCGCCGGCCCAGTGGGTGCGATACCCGCAAATCCCCGGCACTCTGGGCCTTTCGAGCGCGGGAATTTTTCTCTATCTTCGATTGCTGCCCCGATTACGCCGGCTGCATGCGGCGCAACCGATCAGCCTGATACATGCTCATGCCGCACTCCCTACCGGCCACGTGGCGATGCTGCTCTCCCGGAGCTTGAAAATTCCCTTTGTGGTAACTGTCCACGGGTTGGACGTGATGAATACGTGTGCCCAGGGCGGCGCGCCGGCGGCCTGGCGGCGCAGGGTATCGTTGCAGGTTTATAGCGCTGCGCAAACTGTCATCTGTATCAGTGGCAAAGTTGAACAAATGCTGAAAATCGGCATGCAAGAGGCGGCCAGAAGCAGCGTAGTTTATAACGGCGTGGATCCAAATGTTTTCTCTCCCAGCCCTCTCGCCGAGGCGCCACCGCATCCCGAAATCTTGACCATCGGTACCTTGGTTCCGAGCAAAGGGCACGAGTTGGTCCTGCGCGCCATGTCAATGCTGAGGGTTTCCTTTCCACAACTGCGATGTCGCATCATCGGAGAAGGTCCGGATTGCAACCGATTCCAGGCCCTGGCCGGCGAATTGGGAATCCGAGATCTGGTGCATTTCGCGGGCCGTCAAAGCCGGGAGCAGGTGGCCGAGGCCATGCGGCGTTGCGCCGTGTTCGCGTTGCCCAGTTGGAATGAGGGACTGGGCTGCGTATACCTTGAAGCCATGTCCTGCGGCAGGCCCGTGATTGGTTGTCACGGCCAGGGCATTGCAGAAGTGATCGAACACGGCAGAAATGGGTGGCTAATCCCCTCGGAGGGGCTCGACCAACTGGTGCAGGCGCTGACCGACTTCCTTGCGTCCACGGAACTCAGCCAGCGTATAGGTATGGCGGCGCGGCAGACAATTCTGGCCAGGTTCACCGTTTCGCATCAGGCACAAGATTTAGCGGCGATCTACCGACAGGCTGTGGCCTAAGTTTCAACGCTATTGGTGGCGCACTCTCGCATCCATTTCCAGGCGCTCGAAACGATAAAGTCGAGGTTGCGGCGAGCAGTCCATCCCAGAATTGCTTTCGCCCTTGTCGGATCCGCCACCAGGACCGGAGGGTCGCCCGGTCGCCGCGGTCCCACACTACGCCTGACCGGTCGTCCGGCGACTCTCTCGGCCGCATGGATGATCTCCATTACGGAATTACCACGGCCCGATCCCAGATTGAGGGCGAGCGACTCCCCGTGTCCATTGTCGCCGCCTGCTTCAAGGTATTGCAGCGCTCGCACGTGCGCATCGGCTAGATCGCTCACATGAATGTAATCGCGCACGCATGTGCCGTCTGGGGTGGGGTAATCCGAACCGAAAATCTGCAACCCTGTTCCGTTCTCCGAGGCGGCAGCCAGAGCCAGCGGAATCAAGTGCGTCTCGGGGTCGTGAAGTTCGCCAATTTCACCGCCTTCATCTGCGCCCGCCGCATTGAAATACCGGAGAGAGACCGACCTTATTCCGTAGGCGCGACCATACGCTTCTAGCGCGTTTTCAAAAAATAGTTTGGAAACTCCGTATGGATTGACAGGCCGCCGCGCCGAATCTTCGCCAATGGGAACCGTCTCAGGAATACCGTACACGGCGCAGGTCGAAGAAAACACGAAGCGGCGAATCCCGGCATCCAGCACCGAATTCAGGAGGTTCATCGCCGCCAGAACATTGTTGCAAAAATATTTACGCGGGGCTTCGACCGATTCTCCGACATAGGCGGAGGCCGAAAAATGGATGACCGCATCCACGCCCTTCAGCACAGGATCGAGCTTTGACTGATCGGCGATGTCGCCCTCGATAAGTTCAAAGCCACGCGCCAGGCGCCGAGAGCCTGTGGAAAGGTTGTCATAGATTACGACCCCATAACCGGCATCGCGCAGAGCCCGTGCGGTGTGACTGCCGATATAGCCCGCCCCACCGGTGACCAGGATCGCCAGAAAAATACCTCAATCCACTCGTAGTTGCTGTTCTCGCCGAACTTCGAGCGCTGATTTTACTCCGTGCCTCCCGAGAGTGTCTTTTCAAAGCGCGCTGTCGTTTAGAATGCTCCCGGAGTGGCAGCCATGAATTTTGCGGAGAGCGTGCTGGAACGAACCCTGGTGTATCGGGCGTGGCAAGCCCCCTTCGCCGCCCAGAAATTTGCTCCCATCCTAGCCCACAATCCACTGACGCGTGTACGCCGGGTGCTGGACGTGGCTTGCGGTCCGGGCACAAACACAAAGTATTTTGCCGCGGCGGACTATCTAGGCATCGATATCAATGAGCGTTATATTCGCGACGCGCGGAAGCGCCACAGCCGTTATTTTATCGCTGCCGACGTACGGAACTATATCGCCGGTCCGTACGATGGTTTCGCTAAAGACCGTCCCGATAAAGACCGCTTCGATAACGATCGTTCCGATAACGATCGTTTCGATTTTGTTCTGGTCAACAGTTTTCTGCATCACCTCAACGCCGAGGAAGTGTTGTCGATTCTCGCTCACCTGAAGTCCTTGCTCACCGCAGACGGGCGCATTCACATTCTCGAGCTTGTGCTGCCCGGCAGCGCCTCTATCGCTCGTTTGCTCGCCCGGTGGGATCGCGGCAAGTTTGCCCGCCCCCTCGAGGAGTGGCAGCAAATCTTCGAGCAGCTTTTCGAGCCGATTGTCTTCGAGCCCTACAATGTGACCGGCGCCGGAATCACCCTTTGGAACATGGTGTACTTCCAGGGACGGTCGAAGTGAGACGACCGCCCAAGGTTTCATTGGCCATTCCCGTCTTCAACGAAGAAGCCGTCGTGCCGGAATTAATTCGTCGCACAACCGCGGTTTTAGATGCCATCCCAGGCGGTCCGCACGAAATCGTCCTCGTGGATGATGGCAGCTCCGACCGTACCCTAGAAATTCTGGAGCAAGCCGCAGGTAAAGACGCGCGCCTTGTGGTGGTTTCGCTCTCTCGTAATTTCGGTCATCAGACCGCCCTGGGAGCGGCTCTCGACCAGGTTTCCGGCGATGTAGCCGTGCTGCTCGACGGCGATTTGCAGGATCCTCCCGAAGCTGTGCCCGCGCTCCTCCATTGGCACGAGCAGGGCTACGACGTGGTCTACGTGCAGCGCGTCCACCGCAAGGAATCCTGGTGGCTGCGCGCTTGTTACTACTTTTTCTATCGCTTGCTGGCAGCGCTCTCCACCGTCGAGTTGCCGCTCGATGCCGGCGACTTCGGTCTGATGTCGCGGAGAGTGATAGAAGAAATTCGGCGCATGCCGGAGCAACACCGCTATCTCCGCGGCCTGCGCACATGGGTGGGATTTCGACAGATCGGAATACCCCTGGAGCGCTCCGCGCGCCAGGCCGGCCGAACCAAATACAGCCCCCTCAAGTTGCTCAAGCTGGCCTCCGACGGCATTTTCGCCTTCTCCATTGTACCGTTGCGCGCTGCGGCAGTTCTCGGAGCGTTTGTGATCATCCTGTCATCCCTGTTTGCGCTCTATTCCCTGTATGCCAAGTTCTGGTTGCGCTCCCCGCAGGGCTTTACCGCGCTCATTCTAGCCATGACATTTTTCTCCGGCGTAAATCTTTTTTTCCTCGGCATCATTGGGGAGTATGTCGGACGCGTGTACGAAGAAGCGAAAGGACGCCCGCATTATGTTGTGCTGAAAATCATACGGCGCGATAAGGCGCACGATCCGGTCAATTTTGTTACTCAGACTGAGCGGCGCGTCGCGCCCTCGAATGCGGATTAAACGCCACCGCGGCGGAAAGGGCAAGATCCCAGGTGGACGCAAAATACGGCGAAGCCTATCGCGAACTTTTCGAGAAACACTGGTGGTGGCGTTCCCGCAATGAGCTGATCGTCGATAGGCTTCGCGAATTACGCTCCCCTGACTGGAAGCGGGTTCTGGACATAGGCTGCGGGGACGCTCTTTTTTTTGACCGCTTGGCGGAATTTGGGGAGGTCGAAGGCGTAGAGCCGTGCCCTGAACTGGTCAATCCCCAGAATCCCCATCGCAACCGCATACAGATTTGCCCTTTTGACGTCAGCTTCCGGCCCGGAAAGCAATACTCCCTCATCTTGATGCTTGATGTACTGGAGCACCTCCAGCACCCAGAAGCTGCGCTCAGGCACGCCCTCGACCTTCTTTTGCCGTCGGGCCTGGTGATCCTCACCGTGCCCGCGTTCAAGGTGCTTTGGACCTACCACGACGACTTGAACCATCACCTCACTCGGTATACAAAGCGGAGCTTTCGCCGAATTGCACGGCAGGCAGGATTGGAGATTCGCGAGGCGCGATATCTCTATCACTGGACCTGGCCGGTAAAGCTGGGAGTGCGCGCCCTCGAGGGTCTGGCGCAGACCAAATCCAATCCGCCCCGCATCCCGCCGAGTTGGGCCAATGAAGCGCTGTTTCGGCTCTCGCGTTTCGAACAAAAGACGTTAAGCGCGTTACCGATGCCTTTTGGCAGTTCGCTGCTCGTCGTTGCGGGCAAAGCGCAGGCGTAAGGAGCAGAACAGGCGAACCGGTGCAACTAACGGGAAAGCGTCGATGGGCCGGGCAACGGGGCGGGTTCGACCGCCCCCGCCCGCACATGATTCTCTTTCAGAGAGTATTTGAATAGGCAATACAGCGCACGGAATCCATCTTTCCACCCGATCTTCTTGCCTTCTTCGTAGGTACGACCCGAATAGCTGATGCCCACCTCATAAATCCGCAACTTTCGCCGCGCCACCTTGACGGTGATTTCCGGCTCGAAGCCAAATCGATCCTCCTCAATCTGGATGGCCTGAATAACCTCGCGCCGAAATACTTTGTAGCAAGTCTCCATGTCGGACAAGTTGATATTGGTGAAACAATTCGAAATCAAGGTAAGCAGCGAGTTGCCGATCGAGTGCCAGAAATAGAGAACGCGATGAGCGCCGCTTCCCATGAAGCGCGAGCCGTACACTACATCTGCCTTGCCCGCAAGCAGTGGCGCCAGCAGTTGCGGATAATCCGCGGGATCGTATTCCAGATCCGCATCCTGAATAATGACAAAATCTCCCGTCGCCTCCTGAATGCCGCGTCGCAGTGCCGCTCCCTTGCCGATATTGCGTGGTTGCAGAAATACGTGAATCCGCGCGTCCCGCCTCTCGAACTCCGCGAGGATTTCGCGCGACCCGTCCCCCGACCCGTCATCCACACACAGCAGTTCAATGTCCATCTTCACGGGTGCGCCGAGAACCCGTTCGATCATCGTGCCGAGCGTTGGGCGCTCATTGTAGACCGGCATCACAACCGTAAGCTTCATGCAGGAGATCGTAACAACCCGCGTGCGGGTAGCACAATTGCCCTTCACGATAAGATAAGTAGCGCAAAAACGCTATCAGCCAGTATAGAAAGGGCGGAAACGTTCCCCGCCCGGACCGAGGATGATCCCTCGAAGGAAGCGAGAGAATTTTTTCCATGTGTGGCATCGTCGGCATCCTGTCGTATAAAGATCACATCCCGCCGGGCGTCTTGGAGAGCGCCACGCTCTCACTGGCGCATCGCGGTCCCGACGATTCCGGCACCGTGAAGCTGAAAGCCGGGGCGCTTGAGATCGGTCTTGGCCATCGCAGGTTGTCGATTCTCGATCTCTCGCCCCTCGGTCACCAGCCCATGCAGGATCCCGTCACCGGGTCCTGGATCGTCTACAACGGCGAGATTTATAACTTTCGCGATCTTCGCCGCGAACTGGAAGCGGAGGGTGTTCAGTTCCGGGGTCATTCCGACACCGAGGTGATCTTGGCCGCCTATCGGGTCTGGGGCGAGTCCGGGATAGTCCGGCTGCACGGCATGTTTGCCTTCGCCCTCTGCGACCCGGCTGCAAAGCGCTTGCTGCTGGCGCGCGACCCAATGGGAATCAAGCCCCTCTATTACTACCACTCCAACCAACACTTCATCTTCGCTTCAGAGGTTCGTACGATTCTCGGAACTGGACTGATACCGCGCAGGCCGGATCCCGCTGGCGTTTTCAGTTATCTCGCGTTTGGCTCCGTAGCTGAGCCCTGGACCTTTGTCGAGGGAGTGCGCGCCGTTCCGCCCGGATATCTGCTCGCCGTCGATCAGGGACACTTGAGCAGCCGCGAGTATTGCCATCCGCTGCCATCCCGTCTCGCTGCGAACTCGGAAATTGCATCGCTAAATGCGAAAGAGACGACCGATCAACTGTCGGCGATTCTGCGCGACGCGGTGCTTTCTCACCTAGTCAGTGATGTGCCGGTCGGAGTGTTTCTGTCGGGCGGCATCGACTCCAGCGCTCTGGTTGCCATCCTCAGCCGCAATGGCGTCCGTGCCCGGACATTTTCCTTGGTTTTCGACGAGCCTAAAAACGACCAGAAGAAGGACGAGTTCAACGAAGCCGAATATTCGCGAATTGTCGCCCACCACTTCGGCACGGAACATCAGGAAATCGCCGTTTCCGAGCGGGACGCGCTGGCAATTCTTCCCGAAGCTCTTCGCGCCATGGATCAGCCAACCATCGACGGGATCAATACTTATCTCGTATCTGCCAGAACCCGGGCAGTCGGGGTTCCAGTCGCCTTGAGCGGTCTGGGCGCGGACGAAATCTTCGCCGGCTATTCCAATTTTCGGCGCGTGCCGAGGATGGAGAAGTTTGTCCGCGGATTCGCGCGTTTGCCGCATTTCGCCCGCGCAGCGGTGGTTTCTTGGGTCGAGCTATTCGCGGCCAACAGCGACCGCCGCCGAAAGTTCACCGAGATGACGGCGAACGAGGAATCGATCTTCCATCCATATTTCCTCGCGCGCATGCTATTCGGTCTTGACGAACGCGAAGCCTTGTTCCCGGCGTCAGCCGGTAGCGACGCGCAACTTGCGTTGCAACATGCTCTCGGGACAGCGCTTGCCGACAGTCAGTTTCTCGATCCGATCAACCGCGTCTCTTATCTTGAAGCAACCTTCTATATGCGGAACACGCTTTTGCGCGATTCCGATTGCATGAGCATGGCGCATGGTCTTGAGCTGCGCGTGCCGTTCCTCGATCGCGCCCTCGTGGAAGCCTGCTTCAGAATCCCGGGGCCACAAAAATTGCGTGGCAAGTCGCCGAAAAGCCTGTTGCAGGCGAGCCTCGGTGTCGCGTTGCCGCAAAAAATCGTGAATCGTCCAAAACGCGGCTTCACTTTGCCCTGGGAACGATGGCTGCGCGGTGAGATGCGGCCGCTGATGGAGGAAACTTTACTTAGTCGCGACTGGGAACAACTTTCAATCAGCCCGGAGGCGGTCTGGGAAATTTGGAGGCACTTTCTCGCCGGGAAGACCTCCTGGTCGCGACCCTGGTCGCTGTTCGTGCTAAAGCGCTGGCTTCAGCAAAACCTCTAAAGGGCGGCCCACGAACCGGCCCACAAGAAAGTCGTCAATTCAGCTACCATGGTGATCAATCATCTACCCGCCGGCAGGATGGACTTGATCGGAACAAAATCAGACCCTGAAGTTTCGAACTCATCGGGTGCCGCGCCACTATTACCCGTAAGCGTGATAGTCCCGGCGCGCAACGAGGGCCGCAACCTTGCGCGTTGCCTGCAGTCGCTGGCCGGCGTCGGCGAAGTGTACGTCATCGACTCCCAGAGCAATGATGACACGGTTGCGATCGCCGAATTCCACGGCGCAAAAGTCGTGCAATTTTATTACGCTGGCGGATGGCCAAAAAAACGGCAGTGGGCGCTTGATACGCTGCCGCTCGCCTACGACTGGATTTTGCTGCTCGACGCGGACGAGGTCTTGTCCCCGGATTTGGCGGAGGAAATCCGTAAAACATTGCCAGACCCGAATACCGACGGCTACCACATCGCCTTGCAGACGCATTTTTTGGGATGCCAATTACGCTACAGCAGCGGAAACCTGTGGAAACTGTCTTTGTTCCGCAAGGGATTCGGGCGCTACGAATGCCGGTTGCAAGATCAGGATGCGAGCATGGCGGATATGGAAGTCCATGAGCACGTCATCGTCAATGGCAAGACTCGCAAATTGGTTCACCCGCTGATTCATTACAACGTCGAATCCCTGTCGCGTTACATCCTGAAACACAATGAGTACTCTAACTGGGAGGCGCGCGTGCTTCTTCTGGCTGAGTCGGCGCCGCAGGAATTGCCGCCGGGCCTGTTTGGGACGCAGGCGCAACGCCGGCGTTGGCTGAAGAAGAACTTCTATCGCCTGCCGGGCTCGCCGATTCTGCTCTTTCTGTATCGCTACATCGTTCGACTGGGATTTCTGGATGGCGTGCCGGGCCTGATCTACTGCGGCTTTCAGGCGGTGCAGATGTTCCATTCCAAGGCCAAAATCTACGAACTGCGAGCCGGGAGGAGCTGACGTCATGTGCGGCATCAGCGGCCTGGTGAACTGTGGCGACGCGGAAACCCTCACGCGAATGACAAACGTACAGAGGCACCGCGGTCCGGATGATTCAGGATTATGGGAGCGGAGTTTTCCTGACGGTGGATATATCGGCCTGGGGAGCCGCCGACTGTCGATTCTCGACCTGTCTTCCGACGGTCACATGCCCATGGCCAACGAGGATGGGACAGTTTGGCTTACCTATAACGGGGAGATCTATAACTTTGCCGATCTTCGCCGGGAACTGGAAGGCAAAGGTCATCGTTTTCGCTCGCGCACTGACACCGAGGTCGTGCTTCACCTCTATGAGGAATATGGTTTCGATTGCCTGCACCGGCTGAACGGTATGTTTGCCTTCGCGATTTGCGATTTGCGTCCCGCCTCGCCGAAACTCTTTTTAGCTCGCGATCATTTCGGAATCAAGCCGCTTTACTACTGTGATCGCGGAAACAAGCTGGCGTTCGCCTCCGAGTTAAAAGCGCTGCTTGAAGTACCGGGGATCCACGCCAGCATGAACATGCAGGCACTCGACCAATTTTTGACCTTCCTCTGGGTACCCGATCCGCTCACCATGTTCGACCGAATCCGCAAGCTACCCGCAGGCCACTATGCGATCTGGCAGCGGGGAGTTTTCAATGTCGAGCAGTATTGGGATCTCACGTTTCCTCCGGCAGGCTATCGCTTCGCGCGGACGGAGGCTGAGCTGGCTGATGAAATTCGTGAACGGTTCTGTGCCTCCGTCGAACGGCAGATGGTGAGCGACGTTCCCATCGGCGCCTTCCTCAGTGCCGGGCTAGATTCGTCAAGCATTGTCGCGGCCATGTCGCGAAAGCAAACGGTGCGGACGTATACCGTGACCTTTCCGCCCAAATATCGGGTCGGCGAGACCGCGATTGACGACCCCGGCGTGCCCCGACGTCTGGCGCGGAAGCTGGGCTGCGAACATCAGGAGATCACCGTCGAGCCCGACGTCGTCAGTCTTTTGCCTAGGCTGACCTGGCACATGGATGAGCCGACCGCCGATCCCGCCATAATTACCGCGTACCTGGTGTGCCGGGAAGCGCAAACACATGCCGCCGTTCTTTTATCGGGAGTCGGCGGCGATGAAATCTTCGCGGGATATCGCAAGCATGCGGCCCACGCGTGGGCGGAGGAATATCGACATCTCCCCGGTCCAGCCCGTGCCGCCGCGGAAAGAGTTACTCTGGCCTTGCCCTCACTGCGCGGAACCCGGGCGAAGGGCTACCTTCGCCTGGCGAAGAAGATGGCGCGCAGCGCCGCGCTCGGTCCGGTGGAAGCTTTTATCGCGAACTGCACTTACCTTAACGTCGAGCAGAGGGCGGAACTTTATGCGGAAGGACGGTCTGCCGCCGGCGCCGGCCATGCCGCCGCCACACACCTCGCTCGGTTCGAGCAAGTGAAACACGCCGACTTCCTCAACCAGATGCTCTATCTGGACAGCAAGATCTTCATGACGACCTTGAATCTCACCTACAACGACAAGATGAGCATGGCCTCCTCGGTCGAGGTGCGCGTGCCGTTCCTCGACCGCGGCTTGGCCGAATTCGTGGCCTGGAATGTGTCTCCCCACTCGAAACTGAAGGGAAAGTGGCGTCCCGTGACCAAGCACATCTTGCGCGAAGCCATGCGTAGTATGCTTCCAGCGGAAGTCCTGAGACAGCCGAAGGCCGGTTTTGCCGCCCCGGTCGACTATTGGCTGGCACATGACTTGCGACCCATGGTAGATGATTTACTCTCCGAATCTCGGGTCCGGAGCAGAGGACTGTTTCGTCCGGAGGTGGTGCGCAGGTACATTGATGAACAGCGCCGGGGAGCGGAAGACTGGTCCATGCAAATCTGGCAGCTGCTGACGCTGGAGATCTGGATGCAACTCTTTCTCGATGGAGGCGCGAAAGCGTTCGCACAACGGCAGATTGGTGAACCGCAACTTCTGGTTGTTTAGCGTCGAGTGTGTAGCCTCGAAACAAGGATCCACGGAACCGCAGCCCGATGAAAAGCCCCAAGCCCAAATCCGGTCGGACCTTTAGCACGAGCCGGACTGGTCGCATTCTGCATGAAGCCGCGGGTCTGATTAGCGCTCCCCAGCGGGTGATTCCCCTGCTAATCAAAGTCCTCTCTGATGCCGGGCGCATACCTTTCGAGCCTCGGCACCTCTACTCGCACACCGCCGTTACCGTGCCTACCTCGGACGCGCTCCGCTCGGTCATTGACAGCATAATCAGTGCGCAGGATGCTGACGGGGGCATCGCGGCTTACTACAGTCTCCTGACCGGACATTCCGAGTCCTATCCAGAAGTGACCGGCTATATCATTCCCACGCTTTACGATTTTGCCAGCCTCAGTGGGCACCGCCCCGCAGGCTACGCCGCTTACCTTGCCACGCAATGGTTGCTGGCTTTGCAAGTGTCTTCCGGCGCTTTTCCCGGAGGACTCCACAGCCGTTCCGGAGGCCGTGACAGCACCGCTCGCCGCTCTGTTTTTAACACCGGCCAGATTTTGCAGGGCCTGGTTCGCGCCCATGCGGAAACCAGGAATCCCGAAATTCTTCAAAGGGCCGTGGCCGCTGGCGATTGGCTGGCCGCAACCCAGCACGCTGACGGCTCATGGAAAGGGCCTGTCGCCTATCAAGGCGCTGCTCACACTTACTACACGATGGTTTCCTGGTCCCTGGCCCAGTTGGCCGCCAAGTCGAAAGACCGCAAGCATGCTGCCGCGGCCGAGCGCAACATCGACTGGGTTCTGGCGCAGGTCAGATGCGGCGGCTGGATTGAAGGGATCAACTTACATGGACACCCGGCGTACTTGCACTTCATCGCTTATGCGATTCAGGGAACGCTCGAATGCGGAATGCTGCTCCGGCGCGACGACGCGGTTCAAGCCGCGGCCGATGCCGCCTGGGAATTGTTGCGCCAGTTCGAGACTCGCAAGCGATTGCTGGGAGCGTACGAGACCGACTTTCGCCACGGCAGGCGTTTTACTTGTTGCACGGGAAATGCCCAGATCTCGTGTGTGTGGTTGCGTTTGTTCGAGATCACTGGCGATCTCCGCTACCTCAATGCGGCTCTCAAGATGAATGAAACGCTCAAGCAGTCGCTTCGACCTAAGGGGCGTCGCGGCGTCGCTGGATCGTATCCCATTTGGGGCCCATACCAGCCGATGCGCTTCATCAGTTGGGGATCGAAGTTCCTCGCCGATGCTCTCATGCTTGAGTTGCGATGCATGGACGATTTGGAGGCAGAAGTTGTGAGGCCAATATGCGCGTAGCGATTCTATGCTCCAGCCCCTACAGCGAAACCGGCTGCGCCGCCGCGTCTCGCCTCGCGCAACTGGGCTACGTGCCGGTAGGAGCCCTAACGTTGCCCCCATGGGACCGTGCAACTCTAATCCGCAAGCTGGGACAATGGGGCTGGCGCGATTCCATGCAATACGCCATCGCGAAACTCGCCCCCGTCAAAGCGGAAATGCAGAGGCGAATTCGCAACCCGTACCTCGAAGGCGCATTGCGTCGCGGAGATATCGTTTTCCGCAACTTGCACGCGGTGGGTCGTGCCTATAAGTTTCCGGTCGTAACCTGTTCCGATCACAATTCCGCCCGCGCGCTTCGGACGCTGAGGCGGTGGTCGCCGGACGTGGCCATCTTTACAGGCGGAAACATTCTGCGGCAGGCCGCGCTACAAGTCCCGCGGCTCGGCATTTTGAATACCCATCTCGGCTTACTGCCCGAGATACGCGGCATGAGCAGCCCGGAATGGTCGTTACTGTGTGACGTACCGCTGGGTATAACAATTCATCGTATGGACACTAGTATCGACACTGGTCCCATCCTCTTGCGCCGCGAAATCGAGGACGCGGCCGATTCTGAATCCCTCATCGATTTGCGTAACCGTATGATCGCCGAAGGCATCGGTTTGATGGCGGAAGCCCTAATCGGTCTCGACCGCGGAACGATTTCGCCGGTTCCCCAAGCGGACAGAGAAAAAGATCGCCAATTTTTTGTCATGCACGACCGGCTAAAAAGCGTGGCTGCGCGTCGCATAAAAGACCTCAAGATGAATCCCGGCCTCGGCGCCTACGTCGTGCCGGGCAGGCGTCATGGCTGACCTCAGCGCCCTACGGCAGGTTGGTAGTACGTTCGGAATCCGTGGCGGCATCCTGCGATTGGGTTACGAATTGCAGCGGGCCAGCGGGCTGATGTCGCGCCGCATGCGGTCCGTCGCCGGGTGGGATACCTGGCAACTGAAGAACATTGCTGCGCACACATCGGCAGAAGACTTCCTGAGGATTCGCCGCGAGGGTGGCCGTCCCTTCTTTTTTGTCGATTCACGGAGTCTGGGCGCTCAGCTCAAGAAAGTTCTCGGCGTTGAGGGCGAACGCTCGGTCATCGCCGAAGCCCACGGAATTCTGAATGGCCACCTGCCCTTTTTCGGCCGCCTGTTCTTCGACTCCGGTTTTCCCCCGAGATGGTTCCAGAACCCAGTTACCGGCCAGAGCGTTTCGCCGAATCGTTCATGGACGCGGATGAGGTTTGCGTCCGGCGATTCTGCGGGCGGATATGGCGATCTCAAATTTATTTTAGAGCCCTCCCGATTCCTTTTCGCCTATGCCCTCGCCCGGGCTTATTCGCTGAGCGCAAACGAGTGCTTTCCCGAAGCTTTCTGGACCGCCATCGAAGATTGGTTCGCGAAGAGCCCCCCGATGTCGGGTCCGCTCTGGATTTGTGGCCAGGAGTCCGCGTTGCGGATTTTGGCTTGGTCCTTTGCTCTGTACGCTTTCCTTCAGTCGCCCGCCACTACACCCGTGCGTGTCGCGAAGCTAATGTCGATGATCGCCGCACACGCCTGGCGCATCACGCAAACCGTTGGTTACGCGCGATCGCAACGCAGCAATCATCTGATCAGCGAGGCAGTCGGCTTGTGGACTGCTGGCACTCTCTACCCCGAACTGAGCGACGCGCTCGCCTGGCAGCAACAGGGCGCGCAGTTGTTGGGGGAAGCCGTCCGCGACCAGATCACTGACGACGGCGAATATCTCCAGGACTCATTTAACTATCAGCGCATGATTCTTCACCAGTTGCTCTGGACGCTTCGGCTGGCCGAAATCCATAAAACCGAGCTTGCTCCGCAGATTCGAGAGCGCACCAGGGCAGCCTTCAATTTTATTGCCGGCTTCGTCGACCGCGAATCCGGTCAAGTTCCCAATCGCGGTTCCAACGATGGCAGCAATATTCTCCCGCTGGCCGCCTGCGACTATGGCGACTTTCGCCCCCTCCTGCGATTGGGAGGTTTTGCCCTGAATCTCCGGACGAATCTCCAAGCCGGACGGTGGGATGAGCCAGCCCTCTGGCTGTGCCGCGACAGGCGTGCGTCTCAGGCAGATTCGGTTTGTGGGGGTGGGTTACCAACCAAGAACTTGCGAAACTCCACCGGTTATTACCGCCTTGGAACTGCACACTCCTGGGCAATGGTGCGAGCCGGGCGCTATACCCGCCGTCCCTTTCAGGCCGATCAGTTGCATGTGGACCTGTGGTGGCGAGGTTTTAACCTGGCCCGCGATGCCGGTACTTACCTCTACAACGGCAACCCTCCATGGGATAACGGCCTCGCCGGCACCGCGATCCACAACACGGTGATGGTAGATGGCCGCGACCAGATGCGCCGCGTCGGCCGATTTCTGTGGCTGGATTGGGCCCAGGGGTCGGGCAGGTCGTTTTCGGCCAATGATTCCGATTATCCAGACTGTTTCATGGGCGAGCATGACGGTTACCGGCGGATGGGAGTGACACACCGCAGGATGGTACAGGCCGTCACGGAAGATGCTTGGGTCGTCATAGACGATTTGCTGGGCGAGCGCGAGCACGAACTGCGTCTGCACTGGTTAGTGCCCGACCTCCGGTTCGAGATGATCGGCGATGCCGATAGGGAATCGGCGCCCCGGTCCGCGCCGGTATTGTTGTTCAGCTTGGCGCTGCACTCAAAGAATAACCGCTTTCGCTTCCATTTGTTTTCCAGTGCTCCCGGAATGCCCGCCGTGGTGCGTGGCGGCAAGAGCCTCGATCTGAAAGATGCCGACCTCACGCATGACCATCTCAAGAAGGAGGACTTCAAGACGAATGACATCAAAGATCGCGAACTCCTGGGGTGGGAGTCTCCTACTTACGGTGAGTTATGTCCGGCCTTGTCTCTTCTTTACCGCGTCCAAGCGAGGCTGCCAGTTCGATATGTGACCTTAATTCTCGCCAGCGAAAACCTTCAATTCCGGCAAGGCGTCGGCCGCTTGGTATTGTCTCTCGATGCCAAGCCAATCCATGAAGTGAGCCTGCTGCCTCCGCAGACGGAGATCCCAAACGCCTAGCCATCGTACAATTGCAAGAGCTGTTTGCTGCGGCAAAGGTTTCTAACTTGTCTCCGCCAGTGCGGCTCCCTTCGACATGGCGGTCCCGCGCGGACCATGGTTGCGCAATATGAAACAGGTTCTCCAAAAAGTGCGCGGCGGCGATATCGAGGTAGTGGATGTTCCCGCGCCAAAACTCCTAGCCGGTTGTGTCCTTGTCCGCATCGCTGCCTCTTTGGTTTCCGTCGGTACCGAACGCGCCTCCTCCGAATTCGCCCGCAAGAATCTCTTACAAAAAGCGAGGATGCGTCCGGACCTGGTGCGTGAGGTCTGGAATAAAGTACGAAGGGATGGCGTGGCCGCGGCCGTCTCGGCGGTGCGCACCCGCCTGGATCAGCCCTGCGCCCCCGGTTACAGCAGTGCGGGAACCGTGGTCGCAGTGGGAGAGGGGATTACCGACATTCGTCCGGGAGATCGCGTGGCTTGCGCTGGCGTAGGCCACGCCACCCACGGAGAATTCGCCTGCATCCCCCGCCTCTTGCTGGCGCGGATTCCCTCCGGTGCGGCAATCAGCCTGGATCATGCCGCAGCCACCACGGTCGGCGCCGTCGCGTTGCACGGAGTGCGAACCGCCGACGTCAGACTGGGTGACATTGTCGCGGTGATCGGCCTGGGCCTCCTCGGACAACTTACGGTGCAGATATTGAAGGCCGCAGGCTGCCGCGTCGTCGGAATGGACATCGATCCCGGCCGGGTTGAACTCGCGCTCCGTCTGGGCGCGAACGCGGCTGCCGTCTCATCTTTCGATTTCCTTGACGCCTGCCGCGAGGAATCCAACGGACGCGGTGTGGACGCGGTGCTCATTGCCGCGCAGACGGCCAGCAGCGATCCCGTAAATCTCGCGGGCGAAGTGGCGCGGGATCGTGCCGTCGTCGTCGCCGTGGGCACAGTAGGCTTGTCCCTGGAACGCCGAACTTTTTACGAAAAGGAACTCGACTTCCGGGTGTCCCGCTCCTACGGCCCCGGGCGCTACGACGCAGCTTACGAACAAAAAGGCATGGACTATCCCCTGGCCTACGTGCGCTGGACAGAAACCCGCAACATGGAGGCCTTTCTGCACCTACTGGCCGAGGGCAAAGTCGACGTGGAATCTCTGATTACCCATCGTTTCCCAATTGATCGGGCGCAGTCCGCCTACGACCTGATCCTGGGAAAATCTGACGTCTCCTTTCTTGCCGTCCTGATTACCTACTCGGAGCTAAGCCATGAAATAGCCGCAGTGGATCAATTGCCGTCCCGCCCGATCGAGATCCGCGTCACTCCAGACCGGACGAAAACTGCTGCCATCGGATTGCTGGGCGCGGGCAACTTCGCGCTCAGTACATTGCTGCCGGCCATCAAAAGCGTCGGTGGTTCGACCCTGACGGCCGTGTGTGCGGCTAACGGCTCCCACGCTCATCACGCAGCTAAGAAGTTTGGTTTTTGCTATCGCACCACAGACGAGGACCGACTGATCGCTGATGCGGCAATCAATACCATCATTGTCGCCACTCGTCACCATCTCCATGCCCGGCAAGTCGAGGCTTCCCTCAGAGCTGGTAAACACGTTTTCTGCGAAAAGCCTCTCTGCCTGAATGAAGAAGAACTGCGCGGCATCATGCGGCTTTGCCGGGCGCCGGAGGAAGGCGAACGGCCGCTGGCACTGCCGCTCCTGATGGTCGGTTTCAATCGGAGGTTCGCTCCCCTTGCGCTGCGCCTCAAGAGTTTTCTCAGCAGTATTCGCGAGCCCATGGCGGTGCATTATCGCGTGAATGCCGGCGTGGTTCCCCTCGATCACTGGCTGCATGATCCGCAACAAGGCGGTGGCCGAATTATCGGCGAGGTTTGCCATTTCGTCGACTTCCTCACTTTCCTCGTGGGCGCACCGCCGGTTGAGGCCCACACCCGAAGCCTGGCTAATCCCGGCCAGTACGGCAACGATAATGTTCTCTGTGCACTGCGTTTTGCCGACGGTTCCCAGGGAACCATCAGCTACCTGGCCAACGGTGACAAAGCGTATTCGAAGGAACGGATCGAAGTCTTCGGCGGCGGCGCCGTAGCCGTGCTGGAGGATTTTCGCCGTTTGCAATTGGTTTACTGCGGGCGGAAACAAACCTTCCGCTCCCGATTTCACCAGGACAAAGGCCATCGTGGCGAATGGCAGGCCTTTATCGACGCACTTCGCTCCGGAGGCGACTCACCCATTCCATTCGCCGACATCGTAACCACCATGATGGCCACATTTGCCCTGGAAGAGTCGCGCGCTTCTGGACAGGCTATCCCGGTGCGACGGCTTCAGAGCCACAATTGTTGACTGCAAACTTCTTGCTGGTTGCAGCGCCCGTCAAGGAATTCTGACCAAAGCCCGTGAAAATTCTCTATCTCTCGCAATACTTTCCGCCGGAAATGGGAGCGCCCGCGGCGCGCGTTGCGGAATTGTCCAGGCACTGGGCCCGCATGGGTCACGACGTCACTGTCCTTACCGGATTTCCCAATCATCCTACCGGAAGAGTGCCGGAGATTTGGCGCTCCCGGTTCCACCGTTTTTCCCATACCGAAATGGTCGAGGGCGTACGGGTGGTTCGCACCTGGCTCTGGCCTCTGCCCAACCGTAAATGGCACGAAAGGGCGCGCAGCTACACCTCGTTTTTTGTTTCCGCCGCGTTGCGGGGCTTGGCCCTGCCCGCGCCCGACGCGATTATCGCCACCTCTCCCCAGTTGCTGGTTGCGCTCGCGGGATGGTGGTTGTCCCGGTGGAAGCGTGTTCCCCTGGTTTTCGAGGTCCGCGATCTGTGGCCGGAATCGCTCGTAGCCGTTGGCGCCACCGGCGAAGGTACTTGGCTGCATTACGCTCTGGGAAAAATAGCGGCGTTTCTATACCGCCGTGCGGCCGCGGTTGTAGTGGTCACACCAGCCTTTAAAGATCATCTGATCCAGCATTGGAGAGTTCCCCCAGCAAGAATTTTCATCGTGGAAAATGGCGTGGAGACCGATATCTTTCGACCCGACCCGGCCGGGCTAGAAGTGCGCAAGCGACTCGGAGTCGAAGACCGTTTCCTCATCTGTTACATCGGAACCATGGGTAACGCCCAGGGGCTGCAATCTCTGATTACCTCTGCTGAGGAATTACAGAAGGCGTTGCCATCGGCAATGTTTCTGCTCGTGGGAGAAGGCGCCGAGAAAGCAAAAATTGCCGAATTCGCCGCGGCGCAGGGTGTAGGCAACATATGTTTTCTCGGCCAGCAGCCGCGCGAACGGATTCCCGGATACATCTCCGCCGCCGACCTTTGCCTTGTCATATTGAAAAGATCCGATCTCTTCAAAACCGTAATTCCGACCAAACTACTGGAGTACATGGCGTGCGAGCGGCCAGTCCTCGTGGCCGTCGACGGACAAGCGCGCCAAATTATAGAACTAAGCCGGGCCGGAACCTTTGTGGAGCCCGAGAATAGTGCGGCGCTGTGCCGGGCGATCGTCGCGCTCGCTGGCGACAGTCAGGAAAGACGGGAAATGGGAATTCGCGGGCGGCAATACATCATCAACCGGTTTTCTCGGGAAAAGACCGCGCGGAATTACATCGGTGTGCTGGAATCTCTGCTGGTTAATGAATCGCGACCACAGCCAGCGCCGCAGACATCGAGATAGCCGCATCCGCTGAGCGGTAGGCCGCTACCTTGGTCGCGCTTCCGGGAATGAATAGAACGTCCCCCGTCACCAGAGCGATATCCGGCGTCTTGGCATACAACATCTTCTTGAGGTTGACGTGGATTTCCTGAACCCCGGTGGGCGATTGTCGCAGAATTCTGGAATTGCTTAGAGCTGACGTTCTTGTGTTGCCGCCGGCCAGCGCGAGCGCTTTGAGAACCGTGACCGAGCTGTCTTCAATCAAAAAACCGCTGGGACGCTGCACGTCTCCCACCACGTATATAATCCCGGCGCGCGATACGATGATCGTGTCCCCCGGAAAAACATCGACGTTGTTGTGAGGATCTTCCGCCAGATTCGCCGACAATTGCACTTGCACGCGTTCCGGATCGCCGCGATGTTCGTTTCCGCGATGTTCAATGGTGACGCTTCTGCCAGCCTTATCCGTCAACCCTCCCGCTGCCGACAACAAATCGTAGAGCCGGCGGTCGCCAATGGCGGGGTACGTGCCGGGTCGGGCGACTTCTCCGATCAAGGTGACGCCCTGCGAGGCGGACTCGTCCACCAGAATCGAAACATGCGGTGCCCGGACATAGCCGCCATCCTCCAACCGCTTTTGGATCAGCCCTTGCGCCTCATCGGTCGTCAGATTCGCGATGTGGACGTAATCGACCAGCGGAAGATAAACGTCTCCGGAACCGCTGATACGTGTCTTGGTGGAAAGGTCGGGTAGCCCGAAGACTGAGATCTCGATCAGGTCGCCAACTCCCAGTTTGACATTCGAATTCGCCGGAGTCGGCGACGAGGTAGACTTCGCAGGCGCGGACGGCAGCGGTTCTCCAGACACCGGGTTCTGTGCGAAAACTCTCAGGCTGAACAAACTAATGCAAAGCACAAACATGCTTCCTGAAAGGAAGCGAAAATTGCACCTGGGCATACCACACTCCTGATCCACGAACTAACCGAGACCCGATTAGCCCGAGTCTAACATACGGAACCTTCAGTAAAAATCGGGCTATCGCGGCGGTTTTCTTTAAGTAAACAGGCACTCCCGCCCTACCCAGGCGTCGAGTTACTTGCAGGTATAATCTTCGAAATTGCTGGAAGCCAAACGGTATGAAGTTGGTTGGGGCGCGAGGCGCCGCAAGCGGTCGCCGACAAACTGCGAACACCGGCATCCAGGCGGCGCAACCACTCTTGCGGCGGCACATGCCGGAACTTGACGTCCTTCGCGGCATCGCAGTTCTCGGAGTTTTCTTCTTCCATGGATTTAGAGCACAGTATCCGAACGTTCATTTCGCCGGGCTGCGCAAAATTTTAGTGCTGACGACGCAAGCGGGAGCCCTCGGTGTAAACCTTTTCTTTGTGCTCTCGGGATTCCTGATCACCGGCATTCTTCTCGATTCCCGCCACCGGCCGGACTATTACCGCCGTTTTTACGTCCGGCGGGCCTTGCGGATCCTGCCCGCGTATTATTCGCTTTTGTTGATCCTCGGCCTTCTGCGCCAATCGTCTGCGGCATTTCTGGGATTGAGTTTTATATACCTATCCAACCTCGCCGCAATGTTTGGCGTCGTTATGGGCTACCATCCGCTCTGGTCTCTCGCGGTGGAGGAGCACTATTACATCCTGTGGCCGTCAGTTGTGCGGAAATTGCGCTGCCGCTATCTCGCCGCATTTTCTCTCGCCATCTGCATCCTTACGCCCATCTCTCGTGCGGTCTGCTTCCACCATGGCTACCTTCAAGGTCGGGAATGGCAAACCTGGTTCGCAGCCGACGGACTCGCCGCCGGGAGCCTATTGGCGCTCGCACTACGAACTACAATCCGACGCGAACGGGCCGCCAGCGGAGGCTTGTTCTTACTTGCTGCATCAGCCATTCTGCTGGTCGCCGGCTTGCCTTTTGGCATAATGTCACGCGACACGCTACTCGGAGCCAGTCTGCAACTCACGCTGGTGAACGCGGTCTTCGCGGCGGTGCTGGTTATTTTTTTGCTGCTTGGGTCCGGTCCACACGGCGAGCTTGTCGGCAGCCCGACCCTCCAGTTCTTCGGATACATCAGTTACGGCCTCTACCTGATCCACCCGCTGCTCTTTCGTCTTTACGACCAGTACCTACACGCACTGTCGCCCAGCCTGTCACCTTCGCGTTCCTACGATCGGTTTGAGCTCGTCGTGCTGCGTTTTGCCGTCGTCAGCGTGATCGCGATCGTAGTTTCCTACCTCTCGCGAAAATATTATGAGGAATGGTTCCTGAGGCTGAAAGAGAGCGCTGCCTCCGGGCCGCCCGCACTCCCCGCAGAGGTGCTCTGACCGCCGTTTCCCCCGCCGGCAAAGCTTCGGAGTTGCCCTGACGCGATTGCTGCCCCTGCGCACGCATCTGGAATATACTTTCACTTCGGCGTGCGCTCCTCGGTCCACGCCCCACCGCGCAATCGAATGCCCATGCCAATGACGCTGGCGGAAGCCCTGAAGACTATCCAGTCACCCCCGTCCGGCGCTCCGCCGTTACCCGTGGCATTGTTGTGTGGCTTTACTCCCCTGCATCTCGAAACCTTTCTGCGGGCGTACCTGACTAAATTGTTTCCCGGTCGATCTGCCTGTGTGCGGACCGGTTTGTTTGGCGACTTGGCGGGCAATTTGCAGCGCGCGGCGGACGTGTCCGCCGCCGTGGTCGTCATCGA
Source organism: uncultured Acidobacteriaceae bacterium (assembly GCA_963746205.1). Lineage (GTDB taxonomy): Bacteria > Acidobacteriota > Terriglobia > Terriglobales > Acidobacteriaceae > Acidiflorens. The sequence continues at coordinate 32,155 of CAVVAP010000026.1, forward strand.
ATGGAACGATCTGGATCCTCGCCTCGGCCTGCGCCGCCTGGGCGGATGGCAACCATCGCAGTTGGCGGACATTCTCGAAGAAGTCAACCGCAGCTGCGAAATTCTTCGGGATCGCATTGCGGCGCCCGCAACGAAATTTCCCCTCGTAGTGTCGCTGCCTACTCTGCCGCTGCCTCCCGTTTCATGGACCCCGCTGGCGCAAGCCAGTGAATTCAGCCTCGAACTGCATAGCCGTGTTGCGGCCTTCGGTGTTGCCCTCTCGAAAACTGCGGGAGTCCGTATTCTGAATCGCCAGCGACTTGACGTTCTGTCCACATCCCACCGCCTTGATGTCAACGCCGATCTCTCCGCCGGATTCCCCTACACCCTGGCTCACGCTTCGGCCCTCGCGGAAGTTCTGGCGGAATTGGTTTCCCATCCCGCGCCCCGAAAAGGCCTGATCACCGATCTCGACGATACTTTATGGCGTGGTATTCTCGGCGATATTGGCGTCGAGGGAATCTCCTGGGAATTGGACGATCACAGCCAGATTCACGGGTTGTACCAGCAGTTATTGCATTCGCTTGTCGCCTCGGGAACGCTGATTGCGGTGGCCAGCCGGAACGAACCGTCGCTCGTCGCGGAAGCCTTCGCCAGCAGAAATCCCATCTTGCGGGAAACTGATATTTTTCCTTTCGAAGTGCACTGGGGCCCCAAATCGGAGTCGGTGTCTCGCATCCTCGCGGCTTGGAACATTTCTGCGGAAGATGTGGTGTGCGTGGACGACAGCGCCATGGATCTGGCCGAAATCAACGCCGCGCATCCCGCAGCGCAATGTCTCGCTTTTCCTGCCGGCGATCCCCAAGCCGCGTATGCCCTGTTGGAAAGGCTACGGGACCTGTTCGGGAAGGACAAAATTTCTTCTGAAGATTGCCTGCGCTCCGCCAGCCTGCGAGCCAACGCCTGGTTTGAGCATGAAAAAAAGCAATCATCGTTAGCGGCGAGGTCAGCCCCGGCGAATGACTTCCTGCTTCACCTCGATGGCAGTCTCAGGTTCAGTTCCCGGACACAGCCACCGGATTCCAGAGCGTTAGAACTGCTCAACAAAACCAACCAATTCAATTTGAACGGCCGTCGTTTTCAGGAAGCGGAGTGGCAGGCTTTGCTGAGCGCGCCCGAGTCCGTCGTTCTATCGGCGAGCTATCGTGACAAATACGGTCCACTCGGAACGATAGCTGTAGTTGCCGGGGATCTGGTCGCCGATAACTCCTCGGGAAAACGCGAGTTCCGTATTCGCGCCTGGGCCCTGAGTTGCCGCGCCTTTTCAAGGTCGATTGAATATGAGTTGGTCCGCTGGCTCTTTGTCCGCCTCGACGTCGAGGAACTTGAATTTGACTTCGTCCCCACCGCCCGCAACGCGCCCATGCAGAATTTCCTGCGGCAACTTCTCGATGCGCCTGCCGCTCCGCGCTGTCGTCTGTCCCGGGCCCAGTTCCTGAATACTTGCCCCGCCGCAACTCATGCCGTGGAGGAAGTTGCCTGATGGCCGGCATCGAGAGCCGTCTCGTCAACTGTTTCGCGATCGCTTTCCCCGAGCTTGCGTCGGCGGAGATTTCATCCGCAAGCATGGCGGCGCTGGCGAGCTGGGACTCGCTCGCCGGCATCACCCTGATTTCCCTGATCGAAGAAGAATTCGCGGTCAGCATATTGCCCGACGATGCCGTCGCGTTGGTGTCATTCCCCTTGATCCTCGACTACCTGCAGAGGAGCCAGCGTGACGCTTGCGCCTAAAATATTTGCCGCTGGCGACCTGAAAGTTGGACTTACGGCTGAATACGAGCGCGAAATTCAGGAATCGGACGTTCTAGAGTTCGCGGCCAACTCGGGAGACTTCAATCCCCTCCACGTGGAATCGGATTTCGCGCAACGCAGCCGATACGGGCGGCGCGTCGTGCATGGCGCTTTTCAAGTCGGTTTGGCCTCGGCTCTCCTTGGCATGCACTTGCCCGGCCGCGACGTCCTCCTCGGCTCCGTCAGCGCACGTTTTGTTGCGCCGCTCTATTTTCCGGGTCGCGTGCGCGTGAACGGGGAAATTGCGGCGTGGAATGCACTGTCTCGCACCGGAAGTCTGCGGATCACGGTGAGCGATCTCACTTCGCTCGCGACCGCGTCAGAGATCACGATGGCCTTCACCTTGCAGGAGTCCGAAGGGCGCCAGCCAGGCCCGTCGCAGCGACCCAACCCCGTGAAGAAGGAAACAGTACTCTCACCCGACAGAAAAATGATAATCCTCACCGGATCGTCGGGTGGAATCGGCACGGCCTTGCTTTCAGCTCTCGCCCAAGAGTTCTCGGTAATCGCTGTGGTTCACCGCCATCCCTTGCAGGAAAAGCCTGATCACGCCGTCGAGGTGCAGGCCGATATCGACGGCCCGGGATGGGAGCAACTCATCGCCGAACGTATTGGCGAGCTTCCGTTATTCGGCATTGTTCATTGCGCTTGGCCCGGGATGCCCAAAGGCGGACTGCTGAATAGCGATCCTCGCCTCATCGAACAACAGTTGGCCTTTGCAACCTCGCACGTGGTGCGCCTTGCCCGTTTGTTATTCCGCCACGCTGGTCCCGAGGGTGGACGAATGGTGGCGCTCGGTTCCGCGGCAGGGCGTCACAAGCCGGTGCTGGGAGTCGCCGCATATTCTCTCGCCAAATCCGCTTTGGAAGACACCATCCGCCTGCTGGCGCCCGAGTTGGCCCGCAAGAAAATTTGCATTAACGCCGTGTGTCCCACCCTTGTTCCTACCGGAATGAACCTGCAGGCTGATGCGCTTCAACAAAAGCGTGAGACCGCTTTGATTCCGATGGCTCGAATGTGTGAAGCGCAAGACGTAGTCGGCGCTATCCGCTATCTTCTTTCGCCAGAGGCATCGTTCGTTTCTGGACAATCGATCGTTCTGTCGGGCGCGCAATTGTGATGGGTGATGGAAAAGCTCTCAGTGCCGAGTTCTTAGATATTGAATCCAACGAAGGGCTGGCCGACAACCGCACGCGGAACCGAAAAGAGAGAACTGAGAACTCACCCACAATGCCGGCAAATGGCAAAGGCCTCCAACTGCAAGAGATCATGTCTTCGGACCTGGAGGAAGTGGCTCGATTCATCACCCGTGCTTCGGGATCGGAGGTTGCTCTGGATCGTGCTATAGCGCGCCTTTCATGGATATTGCTCGAAAACCCGGCACGCCATCCGGGCGATCCCTTGGGATGGCTGCTCCACTCCACGAACGGAGAAGTCGTTGGCTGCATGGGCTGCGCTCCCCAAAGGTTTTGCTTCGGTCAAGCATCGCTTACGCTGATGATGGCAAGCTCGTTTTACGTGGACCAGCGACATCGAGGCGCAGGTACGTCGATCTTTCTGAAATACCTTGAGCTCGGCCGTCGCTACCCCTTATTTGTCAGTTCCGCCGATGCAACCGTCGCGGAAGTCTGGCGCAGGCTTAGCGCCTTTCCGCTCGGGAACTCCGATCATGAGGTCGTTGGAGTTCTGCGCTGGACCCCGGTCCTGGCAGAAGGCGCTTTTCGCAAGACCGGCAGCGATCGCCTGGCGTGGCTTACGGCGCGTCTGATGTCCGCAGGCTTCGGCGCAACGCGAAAACTGCGCCTCGATCCAGAGGCGGGCGAGATCGTGCCCCTGGCCACTGCCGAGGAAGCGGCCAGTCTGTGCGAAGGTAATTTCACCCGGCAGCCCATAGACAAAATCACTAGCTGCCGCGACGCCCAGTTTCTGCGCTGGCGCTACTTCTCCCATGGCGACCCGGACACTCGTGTGTTTGCCTTTCGCCCCAGCGGCGCCGCGGCCAGATACATGGTTGCTGTGCGGTTGCTGAATCGCGGATATAAGCAACAGATCAACGCGCTGCACGTTTTGGATATTCACGGTGAACCCGATCCGAAAACGTGTCTCGCCATCGCTGCCTGCTTGTGCAAGGAGTATCGCGATTGCATTGATATGATAGTGTTCCGCTGTCTGAACCCGTTGCAGCAGCAAGTGCTGACCGCCCATGGCTTCGAAATCCGTCGATTCGCAAAGCCCATTGCCTGGTGCCTGGACAAACACGCGCTGCTGCCTTCTGATATCTGGTATTTCGTTCCCGCCGACGGCGATATGTTCCTGTGAGGCCAAGGCTTGAGTGCAAGGACGGCGGCTCGTTCCGCAGTGATCAAAGCCGCAGCCGCGCTCCGTGTCGACGAACTAGCCCTCCGGTTGCGCCAATGGCTCGTGCGCTGGGGGCAATCTCCCCGCATGTTAGTTATTGAAATGCACGAGACGCCGGAGTCGGAGGAGTCCAGTTTCCGGCAACAGTTGGAATGGATCGCGCGATACTTTACGCTGGTCGACCTCGCGACATTCGACCGCCTCTGGCAGCAGTATCGCGTCACTCCCCAGACTTGGCGAATGCCGAAGCCGCCCCTGCTCTTTACCTTTGACGATGGTCGCCGTAACAACTACAACGTCGCGGCGAGACTCCTCGAATCTTTCGGAACCCGCGGAGTTTTCTTTGTGGTCCCACAGTTTGTGAAATGTGCAGCTGAAGAAGCACGCCAGTTCTACTATTCACGCATCGATACCCGACCTGCCGCTCCCGACCTTTCCCAAGAAGAAACGTCCCCCATGACGATTACGCAGATCGCCGCTCTCTCGCGTCGCGGGCACACCGTCGGCAACCATACCTACTCGCACGTGAATCTCGCAACCCTGCCCGAGAGCCAGTTGCATCACGAAATCGTGGACAGCGCCGCGCAGATCGCCGCCTGGACGGGGCAACCGGTGGATGCCTTTGCCTGGACCTTTTCTTGGGACTCGATCACTCCCACGGCATGGAACCTGATTCGGCAGCATCACCGCTTTTGCTTTGCGCCCTGTCCCGCTTTCGTCGATTGTCGAACGGATTCGCCCGACCTGATCTGGCGTACGGAAGTGGAGGTGGCCTATCCTCGCGCCGAGTATCGCTTCATGTATGCCGGTCTTGCCGACCCGCTGTGGCGCCGGCGCCGCGAGCGTTTGCGGGCGACGCTCGAAGCATCGCGTACGGCATCGTAAAAAACAGCCCGGCGCCCCGCCTCGTCACTCGTCAGATAACATCTGCATTTGCCCGTCGCAATCCGAGCGATGTATAGTCTCTGCAATCGACACCCACGAATTTCCCGTCTGGGCAGGAACGGTGGGAAAGACGTGACGGAGCCGCCACTTCCGTGCACGCGGATTTAAATACTCGGTGTGGTCACCGGAAGGTACTAACGACTTGACGCTCCTGTTCTTCGGGATATTTGTATTTTCGTTGACCTTGTCATTTGCGGCTACGCGGGAAGTGCGGGATCTCGCCAACCGCCGGGGCTGGGTTTCGCTGCCGCAAGATGGCCGCCATCTTCATAAATTTCCTCTTCCCCGCCTCGGTGGCGTCGCAATTTTCCTGGCGTTCTCGGTTAGCTTGGGTCTCTGGCTGGGCCTTTCCCTTATATTTCCACGCCTCCTCCAGGGACTCGCTCCTGCCACCCTGCTTCGCATCTATGTCCCGGCATCCCTGATTTTTTGCCTTGGCATCTACGATGACTTGTTCGGCGCTGGCCCCTATGTCAAGTTCGCGGTGCAGGCGCTGGCCGGCGTGATGCTTTTCGCCGGCGGCATGCGCGTTCTCGATTTGCCGTTGCTCTTCACCCACGCCCTGCCCTGGTTTGTCGGGCTCCCTTTAACCGTCTTGTGGGTGGTGGCGGTGACTAATGCTTTCAATTTGATCGATGGCTTGGACGGTTTGGCCGCCGGATCGGCGCTGTTTTCCACCCTCGTATTTTTTGTCTGTTCTCTGGTCACCCATTCCTGGCTGGGTTCCCTGATGAGTGTCACCCTGGCTGGCGCCATCCTCGGATTCCTTCGCTTTAACTTCAATCCGGCGACGATTTTCCTGGGTGACTCAGGCAGCCTCTTCATCGGATTCGTGCTCAGCGCCCTTGCCTTGGCTGGCTCTCAAAAAGCGCCGACTTTCGTGGCCGTGGCTATCCCCGTCGTCTCCTTTGGATTGCCCATCCTCGAAACCTCTCTCTCCATCCTGCGCCGCTGGATCAGTGGGCGTCCGGTGTTCACCGCTGATCGCGACCACATCCATCACCGGTTGCTGCAAATGGGCTTTTCTCATCGTCAAGTGGTGATTGTTCTCTATGCCGTTTCCGCCATGTTCGCCATGCTCAGCCTCTTCCTTTTATGGCCGACGGGGAGCACCCTCGGATTGGTGCTCTCCGTCGTGGGCACTGGCATCTGGCTCGGAGTGCAGCATCTGAACTACGTCGAGTTCGGAGAACTGCGGCGAGTCGCCCAACGGACCATTGACCAGCGCCAAATTGTGATTAATAACCTGGCGGTACGCCGCGCGGTGGCGGAACTCAAGGTTGCGGAAAATATCAATCAGGTGCGCAGCGTCGTGGCTGCTGCCTTTGCCAGCAATGACTTCGATGCCTTCGAATTGCAGATCACTTCGCTTCCCGGCGATCAAACTTTCCCCCCCGAAACCAATCGCCACATGCGGTGGTCTAAGTTTCCCCACATGGCTGCAATTTCAACTCGCCCCTCCTGGAAACTTGCTCTCGAATTGGTAACAACTTCGAACCAGCGCCGTGGCACCCTGGTCGTCTATCGCATCTACAGCCACCGCGATCTGCAATTGGACGTCAACCTGCTCACGTCCGAGTTTCCTTCTGTCCTTGCCAATGCTCTCGATCGCGTCCTCGCCCAGCCCGGCATGCTGGTCCCCCCTGTGCAATCCGAATCGCCGTTTAGGGCGGCAAATCTCTGAAAGCATTCTGAACAGTGTCCAGCGATTGCTGGGTCACGTTAACGCCTGCCGCGGGCCGCAAGTCCGCGAAAGTCCAATCTGACCCAGTGCAGCTTACGTTCCATCTGCGGAACGCAAGTTGTCTGCCATGGTGAAAAATTTTGCACAACTCTGATAGAATTGCTTGTCGTCGCCGTTAAGCTTTTCAGTATCAATCATTTCTGGCTCGCCCGTCTGGATGCCGGAATGCTTTGTACGGGTTGACCCCTCCCTCTGCCGCCATTGGCCCCAGGGCCCGTTAGGAGAGCTTTGAACGACGGAGAGAAAGGGAAGACCGCACGGCGAAGGCGCACTTGGTATCGTCGTCGCCTGCGTCTGCGCCGATATTCTGTCGCCGTATTGACGGGAATTCTGGTGGCGGGCGTCTGCTGGCAGCACGCGGCACGCTATTTCTCGCTGCCCTCCTTCCATGCCTCTCAGGTTTTACCCGAGTCTTTCTGGACCCGCGGTAATGTGCGTAACAATTTGGCCACCATGGCTGCTCGCTCCGCCAAACCCAAGCGAATTAGCGCTCAAGTTCCGGGAGTTTATCCCTACTCGGTAATCCCCGGAGGCGTTTCCGACGCAAACGATCTCCGTCACGCGGTATTGCGAGACTATGTCGTGCGACGCCACTACGGCCATTTCGATTATGACCACGCACAACTCATTCGCGTCACTCACGCGCGGGAAGTCTATGTCTCCTATCGGGTTCGCGACCGTATCTTCTGGACCCGAAAAAAGATTCGCCTGCATGCCGGCGAACTGCTTCTGACGGACGGTAAAATAACCGCGCGCGCGCGTTGCGGCAACCAGATTTCCGATGCAGTCAAGCCCGAAGTGTCCGACGAAGAACCCGAGGACGCCGTCCTGGATCAACCCGTGGCGCCCGCCCCGGCAGCGCGCTCCTTGCCTTTTCACCCCGCGCTCGCCGCGCCCGATTTGCCGGGTGGCGAAGTCCGTCCGCCTCAGCTTTTCGCCGGCGGCTTTTCTTTCCCCTACGTTCCCTTCGGATTGCCCGTGGTGTCGGGTTCTTGTTCCGCCAATGACAAACTCGTGGACGGACATTGTCGTCCCAAGCACCACCCGCCGGTCGTTCCTGAGCCTTCGACCCTGGTGTTAACTGCCACCGGCCTGGCGATAATTGTCTGGCGCTTCCGTGGCGCCGTCGTGAAGCCGTCGTCCCAGTTGTTATAATTTTCGCTTCGCTGGTTGACGGATTCCATCTTGATCTACTACCTACAATTTGAGCCTGCTGTTCTCAGTATCATTGTGGGAATCGGAGCTGTGATCGCTCTCGTACGATTTTTTTGTGGGTAGGAACTACTGACCCCCAGTTTCCGAAGTCGCATTCATTTTGCGAATTTGCCGCTTGGAATGTGGAGTTAGTGCTACAACTTCTGATACGTCTCGCGCTTTCTACACCTGATAAAATTAGTTCAGATACATCATGTCACGTCTGCCTTATTTCCCAGCCCTGATAGCGGTTTCGGCGCTGTCTTTCGGCGCTGCTTCTGCTCAGAGCCCGGTCGAGAAGCCCAGGGAAAATGCACGCGTCGAGCAAGTCGCCGCGCGTGGCGGTGCGGGCGCCGTCGAAGTTGAAATACGAACGTCCGGGCCGGCAATCGCACCCGATGCTCACGCCATAGCGGGCCCCGACCGCATCGTTATTGATTTCCCCGGCGCAGTACCCGCGGCGTCTTTGCACGGTCTCGCGATGAAGGTGAATTCCGGTGCGCTGAAAGGCATACGCGCCGGCTTGTTTGTCAACACTCCTCCCACTACAAGGGTTGTCCTTGACCTTACGGAGCCGCAGTCCTATCGGATTTCCACTGCAGCAAATGGGATCGTCGTAAAGCTGGGTCCCGCCGGCCAGGCCTTACCTGTTGCGGATAAGGGCGCGGGGACTTCGCAGCCAAGGTCTGCCATGGGGGTGGCTCCCGCCCCCAGAATCCAGAACGTTTCGCTGGATGCGGATAGTAGGGTTGCCATCTCCCGGGTGTCGCAAGCCTTGTTGGACATGACGCCGCAGCCGCTGCCGCCCAAGCCTGCCGTCACCGTAACCTTCGCGGATGGGATGCTTACCATTCATTCCGATAAGGCGTCTCTGGCACAAGTCTTATATGAGGTTCAAATCCAGACCCAGGCCGAAATTGCCATTCCAGCTGGCGCTGAAGCGGAGCAGGTGATCGCCGACCTCGGTCCCGCTCCGGCGCGCGAAGTGCTCGCCGCGCTCTTGAACGGATCGACCTACAACTTCATCTTCGTCGGCGATGAGCTGAACCTGGAGCGGGTTATCCTTACCCGCCGCGATCCCAACATCTTCTAAAGGATATCCGCCCGCGCCGACTTCGATAAGGCCGTGGCTTTCACTTCCACACCCGCCCATTTTTCCAGCAGGGTGAGCGTCGAGGCGTAATCCAAATCCTGCTGCCCCTCCTCCGCAGCCACGTCGTAGACCTCTTCCACCGCCTCGAGCCCCGGCAGACGCACCCGCGCCCCCCGCGCCGCTTCGAGTGCCAGGCGAATATCTTTCAGCATCAGGCGCAAAGGAAAATTGGGCGAGAAGTCCCGCTGCAAAATAAATGGAGCCTTATAATCCACCACTCCCGAGCGCACCATGGAAGCCTGTATCAGGGGCAACAACTTCTCCACATCCACGCCCAGTTTTGCCGCCAAAGTCAGCGCTTCGGCGAAACCTTCGTAGATCAGCGCAATTTGCAGATTCATGACCAGCTTGGTGGCTTGCCCTTTGCCGGTCTCTCCCATGTGGAATGTTTTTTTCCCCATCACCTGAAACAGCGGTTGCAGGCGCTCCAGCACCGCCTCATCGCCGCCCACCATGAAGATCAGGCTGCCCGCTTCGGCGGCAACCTTCGACCCGGTCATCGGGGCGTCCACGTAGTCGGCACCCCGCGCCTTCACGCGCTCCGCAAAACGTACGGTAGCGGTGGGAGAGATAGTGCTGGAATCGGCCACAATCATGCCTGCCGACAGTTCATGCTCAGCCCCATCCGCGCCGAAGAGTACGCTTTCCACCGCCTTGGTGTCAGAGACGCACATCCACACCACATCCGCGCCTTGCGCCGCGTCGGCGGGAGACGTCGCGTTGCGCGCGCCTTCTACTTCCTTGCCCCCGCTGCGATTCCAGGTGGCGACCTCGTGCCCCGCCTTGACCAGGTTCACCGCCATCCAGCGGCCCATGATTCCCAATCCGAGATAAGCTACGCGCATCGGCAATGGTTCCTCCCTCAATCTCACCTAAGTCTGGATTAGATATGACGGGCAAACTTGCGGTCAAGGAAAACACGACGCTTTCAAGGAGCGTTTGCCGCGCGGGTTTCTGCATCGCAGGAGCTAAGCTGGGTTACGAATACATTTGGCAAGCCCGCCCAAGCGCAGCTTGAGCGGGCGGCTCTCGCCAGTCCGGGCGACAGGACATCCGCGAAATTGTAGGCGTCTGGCTTAATGCGCCTTGGGTGGGAAGTCCTTCAACATCTTCCCCACCGCTTTATCGAGCTTTTTTTCGTCCTTGTCCGGTTTGCCCGAGTGCGCCGGGGAAGGGAACGAAAGCATCCAAAAGAGGGAGATAAACACCTGTCCCGGAGGCGGACTAGAGACACGAGCGCGCAAAGCCGATACTCTACATGGAACGAGGTTTCTGAAGTGAGCGCTGACGGATCCAAATGTTAAAGACATCCTTGAAAAATAGGGCGTTGCGCAAGCGAGCCGGAGAGTTTACTCGCCTACTCCGGCACTCCGTGGTGACCCCGCGCACGGGCAAGACCCACCAGCCCACGCTGGTTGCGAACGGAGAACTCGCCGTCACTTTCATCGGGCATTCCAGCTTTTTCCTCCAGATCGGCGGGCAGAACGTTGTCATAGACCCGAACTTCGCGCGCTGGCTTTTCGTTCTCAAGCGCCTGCGGCGTCCGGGATTGAACCTGCGTGATCTGCCCCCGATGGACGTCGTTCTCGTGACGCACGCGCATTTCGACCATCTGCATCGCCAGTCGCTGCGTACTATCGCCCGCCAAACCCGTCGCCAGACCGGCACCGCGCCCGCTCTCGTGGTGCCGCATCATTTGTTCGACCTCGTCTCCGACCTGGGCTTTGAGCGGATCGTGGAATTGGAATGGTGGAACAACTACCGCCACGGAGCCCTCGACATCACCCATGTCCCCTCGCGGCATTGGGGAGCCCGCATCCTGAAGGATTCGCATCGCGGCTACGGCGGCTATGTGCTGCGCAGCGGCAAGCACTCCGTCTACCACGCCGGAGATACCGCGTATTTTGCCGGCTTTCGCGAGATTGGACGCCGTCTGTCACCGCAACTCGCGCTCCTCCCCATCGGCGCCTACAACCCCGAGCAATTCCGCAACGTGCACACCAGTCCCGCCGATGCCACCAAGGCTTTTGTCGATTTGAAAGCAAGTTGGATGGTTCCCATGCACTACGGCAGCTTCCGCCTCTCGCATGAACCTATCGAGGAGCCTCTGCAGTTGCTGGAGCAGGCGGCGCGGGCGGCAGGAGTGCAAGACAAAGTCGTCGTCCTCGAAGAGGGTGTCACGCGCTTGTTTTGAATGTCCAGTTGCTGCCCCCAGGGAGTATGCTTCAATCATGGTCGAACTTCCGCCCTCCAAAAAGATGGACAAGAAGGAAATCAATTCTCCCAAACTCACCGAGCATTTTCTGTTCTGGGTGTGCGGTATTGCGATCCTGGTAATGGCGTTTCTCTTTGCTCATTACGTCTGGCACGTAATCTGATGGCCCCAAATCCCGATTGACAAATGACGAGGGACGCGGCGTACTGGATTCAAGAACTGGAGTTGCAGCCCCATCCTGAAGGCGGCTATTACCGTCAGACCTATCGGGCCGATACGATCCTCGCAAAACAGGCATTGCCTCGCGATTTCACTGGACCCCGGCCCGCCTCCACCGCCATCTATTTCCTGCTCGAGGGTAAGGATTTTTCCGCCTTTCATCGCTTGCGATCCGATGAGCTGTGGCACTTTCACCTGGGCGCTCCGCTGACCGTGCACGTGATCAATCCGGAGGGCTGTTACACAAAGATTCCAGTCGGCAGCAATCACGATGCCGGCGAGGCTTTTCAAGCTGTGGTCAGGGCCGGATGCTGGTTCGCCTCGCAAGTCTGCGACCCTTCTTCTTACGCGCTGGTCGGATGTACCGTAGCGCCGGGATTCGACTTTCAGGACTTCGAACTGGCTCGCCGGAAAGAACTGGTGGCGAAATATCCGCAACATCGGAAATTGATCGAGGAGCTAACGCGCAATTAAAGGGCCTGGATCGGTGCCCCGCCCACCCCCTCGGCAACAATCCCGCCCAAAAGATGTCGCCCGGATGTAACCCCGAGCATTGGTTTGCATCAAAGTAACTGGTGTTTTCGCATGCTATACTGACCCTCGATGGGGTGGTTGGGTGCCTCCACGTCCCCGCCCGAAGGATTTCGAAACATGGCTGGTAGTTCTCGTCGCTCGAACTCTCGTTCTGTATCCCTGGTCGTGTTCGTTCTCGCGTTGTTCGGCGTATTGGGCATGTTGTTTGCGCAAAAAGTGAGCCCGGCGGCCACACCGAGCACGGATTCCGACGTCCGCGACAGCCTCAAGCAGTTCACCGAAGTTTACGAAACCATCGAGCAGAACTATGCCGACCCGGTGAACCCGGATAAAGCGATTTATAACGGCGCCATCCCCAGCATGTTGCACCAGCTCGATCCGCACTCCAATTTTTTTGATCCGAAGTCTTATTCCGCATTGCGCGAAGAACAGCGTGGTAAGTACTACGGTGTGGGGATGACGGTTGGCCCGCGCAACAATAAGGTCATTGTCATAGCCCCTTTCGTCGGCACCCCGGCCTATCGCGCCGGTATCCGTCCGGGTGACATTATCGCGGCCATCGACGGCAAACCGACCGATAACATGAGCACCTCCGACGTAGCCGATTTGCTCAAGGGACCGAAGGGTACGACGGTCCGTATCACCATGCTGCGCGAGGGCTCTGACCATCCCATCGAGTTCGCCGTTGTACGCGACGAGATTCCCCGCTACAGCGTCGATCTCCATTTCATGATCAAGCCCGGCATCGGCTACATGCACGTCTCTGGATTTCAGGAGACCACCGAGCATGAGGTGGCGGAAGCGCTCGATCAAATGGGCGACCTGAAAGGATTAATTCTCGATCTGCGTCAGAATCCGGGCGGCCTGTTAAGCGAAGGCGTGGGCGTGGCAGACAAATTCCTGAAGAAGGGACAACTCATCGTCTCGCACCATGGCCGCTCCTCACCGGAAAAACGTTACGTTGCCGCTCACGGCAACGGGGGTAAGGACTATCCCCTCGTGGTGCTGGTGAACCGCGGTACCGCGTCCGCTGCCGAAATCGTGGCGGGAGCCATTCAGGATCATGATCGAGGACTGATCGCGGGCGAAGTAACTTTTGGCAAAGGACTGGTGCAGACCGTTTATCCCCTGGCCGAAAACACCGGGCTGGCACTCACCACCGCGAAATACTACACACCCAGCGGGCGCCTGATTCAGCGCGACTACACCAACCTGTCCTTATACGACTACTACTATAACCGCGAGAGCGAAGAGAACAACGCCAATCACGAAGTCAAACTAACCGACGGTGGGCGAACCGTGTACGGCGGCGGCGGCATCACTCCTGACGTCAAGCTGGCGCCCTACAAGTCCAACAAGTTCCAGGACTCGCTGTTGCAGCATTATGCGTTGTTTAACTTTGCCAAGCGCTACGCGCTCACTCACAAAATCACTCAAAGTTTCGAAGTCGATGACGCGCTCCTCCAGGAATTCCGCAAATTTCTCGATAGCGAAAAACTTCCTTACACCGAAGCGGAAATGATGGAGAGTAACGACTGGCTGCGCTCCAACCTGAAGAGCGAGCTGTTCGTGGACGCGTTCGGCCAGGAAGAAGGCTTGAAGGTCCGCGCCGAAACCGATCATGACGTCATCAGAGCGCTGGAGTTGATGCCGCAGGCCCGGGCGCTGGCCGACAATGCTAGGAAAGTCGTCGCTGAACGCAACGCGGCGCCCGTCACGCGTTAGGCGCCACACCCACACCCTCTTTTGTCCCAACGCCCTCTCGTTATTGCGACTCGCGAAGCCATTCCTTGACCTGGCGGGTCATCAGCAAGTAGCAATCGCATGCGGCTTCCTCCAGCTTGGGCCGGTCGATAATCTCTACCTCGCCGCGGCTGTGCGTGATCAGCCCCGCCTTCTCAAGCATGCCCGCAGCTACCGTCACGCTGGAGCGGCGGGTGCCGAGCATCTGGGCGAGAAATTCCTGCGTTAAGGGCACCGCGTTCGACCCCAGGCGGTCCGCGCTCATCAACAGCCACCTTGCCAGGCGTTCGTTAACCTCATGCAGGCGATTGCAAGCCGCAATCTGCGTGACCTGCATGGCCATGATCTGGGAAAACTGATTCAACAAGAGTCGCATAGTCGGGGCCTGTTTGAGAATTTCCAGAAATGACCCGGCATCCAGTCGAAAGGATGCGCCGGCGATCTGCGCAATCGCCCGCGTGTTCGCCGTGCGAAAGCCCACTAGCAGGGGGATTCCGATAAACCCTTCCTTGCCTGCCAGGCCGACTTCCACGCATTTTCCGTCGGGGAAAACGCTCAGAATCGATATTAGCCCGCTGTTGCAGAACCAGGCGGAGCGCAGCGAGTCGCCCGGTTCGTGCAATACATGGTGAGTGTTCATCCGAACGAGTTCCAATTTTGGAAAGAGCAGTTCCCGCTCCGAGGGCGGCAAGCGGAGAAGTATCTCGTTATGAATACGGTTGCCGTCGGCATCGGCGCGTTTTGTTTTCGACGCCGACTCGGCGGACGAACGAGTCTGTAGATTGGCCATTCGGCTCCTTAACAGCGAAAGCTCTCTGATTTCGCAAGGAACCGTTACGGGAGAATGCAGCGGAAATTTGCTAGAAGAGACAAACTCAGTCTACTAGACTACTAGGCTAATAACTGTTCTATAACGCACAGTATTAGGTTGGGTGGGACGGAAGGACATTCCGGAGCACTTCGATCTACTCCAACACGCGATGACGGGACTGCTGTAAGCAACGCAGGTCCAGAGGGGACCGGCGTGGGAAGATTCTAGACTGGCTAACTGCCTTTCACTCCCGCATCCGCTTCCGATTGCGCAAACACCTGATTGGCCCCCATATGCGCCGGCGCCGGCGCCAGCATCTGCTCTTTGCGGTAAATCAGATTGCTGGCGTTGAAGCTGGCCAGTTCAAAACCATGACCATGAGTAATTGCGTCGGTGGGACACGCTTCCACGCAGTAGCCGCAAAATATACATCGGTTGTAGTCGATGTTGTACACGCGGGCGTAACGCTCCGCGCCGGACACTCGATCCGTTTCCGTGTTTTCCGCGGCTTCAATGTAAATGCAGTTGGCTGGGCATGAGGCGGCGCAGAGAAAACAGGCGACACATTTCTCCAGTCCGTTTTCATCGCGCTGCAGCACGTGCATTCCGCGAAAGCGCTCCTGAAACTTTGCGCCTTTGGTGGGGCCGGGACCATCGGGATAGTTCTCGACGATGGAGGGTTGAAACATCTCCTTCAGGGTGATGGTCATTCCCTGGGCGATGGCGCCGATGTTCTTGATCACGGACATTTCAACCAGTATAGCGGATGCCGAGCCATCACGGCAGGACGGCGACCTCCAACATCAGTTGGACTTCTGTCTTTTCCGCGGACCGGATGCGCCTTTTGCGCTGGTGAAATTTAGATTTTGCCGCCAGCCACCCGCCCAGTCTGCCTACCAATGACGGAGAGACTTTCGAGGACATGGCAAATTCTCCGCCATGCTTGAAACTCCAAGTGCGCTCCTTCTCGGGGGCGGGTGACCTTTGATCATGCCTTTCCGCGCATTTCGTGGCTCCTGCCTTGCCGTCTTCGTCATCATATGGGCGGCTTGCGCTTCTCTGGAGGCTGATCCAGCCGGGAAAACCGATGCTCACCCGGATAATCATACGGAAGATCAGGAAGCAAGCTCACCTTACCAGAAATATTTACGCGACCAATGGAAATGGAACCGGACTCGGCGCGGGCCCGCTTTACCTGCTGCAGAATCTGCGGCGCTCCGTTTTCGCGCCTATAGGCGGAAGATTGCGATGCGGGCGTGGCGCGCCGCCGAAGCTTCCGCTTCTCGCGCGGCATCCCCATCCTCCGGAGGGAGCGGTGAGGCGACCAATTCCACCCCCTGGGTACCGCTGGGCCCGGCGCCTCTGGCTTCTGACGCTACAGGCGATGGCATGCAGGATTACAACTGGGTCTCCGGGCGCGCGACAGCGGTGGCGATTGACCCTGCAGACACCTCCGGGAACACCGTTTTTCTTGGTGGCGCTGGCGGCGGTCTGTGGAAAGCGACCAATGCCGGAAGCCAGAGTCCCAATCCCGCCTCCGTCGTGTGGCAGCCTCTGATCGACGATCAGCCCACGCTGGCCGTGGGGACGATCACCTTGCAACCCGTGAGTGTTGGCCACGCCAGCAATGTGATTTTGGTTGGGACCGGTGAGACGAACAGTTCCAGCGATTCGTATTATGGTCTGGGAATTCTGCGCTCATCCGATGGAGGCTCGACTTGGACGCTCATACAAAGCGCCCTGACCGGCCAGTCGTTTGCGGGCATTGGCTTCAGCAAAATCGCCTTCAGCACGGCAAATCCCAATCTAGCGGTCGCGGCCACGGCGGGAGATAACGGCCTGTATGTTGGTCTGGAGCAGGACGGAAATTCCGCCGCGCGCGGTCTCTATTTTTCGCAGGACGGCGGCGTGACGTGGAACCGCTGCATCCTATCCGACGGCGCCGTCCCGTCGTCGGCCACCACGGTGATCTATAACCCCGCTCAGGGAGCGACCGGAACCTTCTATGCCTTCATCCAGCGGCACGGGCTTTACTCTTCGACCGACGGGCAGAATTTCACCCGTATAAGCACCCAGCCCACCCCGGGCCTGGCCCTGGCAAATTGCCCGGCGGGGTCGAATGCCGGCACCTGCATGCTCTATCGTGGCGAGCTCGCGGTGGTGCCCGGCCGCAACGAGATGTACTCGTGGATCGTGGATGTTCAGCCCGACGAATTTGGCAACCCCGTAGCCGCTGACCAGGGCATCTGGCGCTCGATGAACGGGGGAACCAGTTGGACAGAAATTCCTGACAACGGCATCACCAATTGCGGCGACAGCGCCTTTGGTCCGGAGAGCGGCTGTGGAGTTGAAGAGGGTTGGTACAACCTGGCGCTGGCGGCAATTCCCAACGGTAGCGCGGCCACCGATGTATATGCAGGTGCGGTTAACCTATACAAGTGCACCTTAACCGGAGGGACAACCTGCGCACAGAGTGATTGGCTCAATCTCACCCACGTCTATGGATGCAACCCCGGTCCGCTCGGGGCGCTGGCTCATGTCCACCCAAACCAGCACGGCATGGCGTTCGCGTTGGTCGGTGGCACCGCTCCGGGCTATTTCGCGCATGATGGCGGCATCAGTCGTACGCTCGACGGCTACGCCGGGCTTACCACCGGAAGCTGTGCGGGGACAAATCAGTTCGACAGTTTGAGCCAGACGCTGGGCTCGCTGACGGAATTCGTCTCCTTCTCGGTTGACCCCACCCACGCGGACATTCTGTTGGGGGGAACCCGAAACAACGGCTCGCCGAAAACGGGAACCGCTACTAGCGGCGGCTCTTGGCAGAACGCTTTGGGAGGAGATGGCGGATTCACCGCCATCAATCCCGCGAATCCCAGTGAGTGGTTTGCGGAGAATCCTTACCTCACGATTGTGAAATGCGAGGATGGACCCGCCTGCGACGACAGCACCTTTACCCAGGTTGCCGGGTCCTACAGCTTGGGCGGAGACGAGGGAGCTTTTCACACCCCCTTCATTCTGGATCCGCAGAATGCGAGTGAAATGCTGGTTGGAACGTGCCGCGTATGGCGAGTGGGCACCAGCGGTTCCGCTCCCCTGCAACTTAGCGACGATTTCGACACCCTGGGCACGGGTGTTTGCACCGGGGAGGAGACAAACCTGGTGAAAGCCCTCGCTGCGGGCGGCCCGATCCTGAATAACAATTCGGCCGTGGTCTATGCCGTAACCAACGGATTTGGACCGCTGAGCGGCTTGCCTCCCGGCGGCGAAGTTTGGGTCACCACCAATGCCGGGGTTGCGCTCATGTCGAACGTTACCCAGAACGTGAATCCCAGCGGATATGCAATTTCGGCGGTAGTTATGGACAGCTCCGACCCGAGCGGCGATTCCGCCTATGTCGGGATCATGGGTTTTAGCACGCCGGCAAATGCGACATCGCACGTATGGCAGACTACTAGCGCAGGCCAGAATTGGACCGACTGGAGCGGCGTGGGCATGAGCGCCTTGCCGGACGCTCCCGTGAATGCCTTACTCGTGGATTCCTCCATAAGCCCTTCCCAGATTTACGCCGGAACTGACGTGGGCATTTTTGTCAGCTCCGCCCGCGCACCCAACTGGACCGAAGTTGGCCCGATCTCGGGTACGGCGGGATTTCTTCCCGAGTCTCCCGTGACCGCGCTGCAACTGTTTAATCCCAACCCGGGAACGAAGATCCTGCTGGCATCGACCTATGGGCGCGGCATTTGGAGTTACACGTTGCTGTCGTCACCCGACTTCACGAATGCCATCTCGAATCCGGAGCAGACCATCTTTCCCACCCAAACCGCAACCTTCGCCGGCACGATAACCGCGCTCGCAGGCTATGCCACCCCGGTGAATCTAAGTTGCACGGGAGCGCCGCCATCCACCTGCTCATCGCAGCCGACATCGCTGACTCCAACCGCGACCTACGCTTTAACCGCCGGAGGCGTCATCGGCGATTACAGTTTTAACGTGCAAGCGCAGGGAACGGACGCGAACGAAATCACTCACGACGCTTCCGCAACGTTACATGTGGTGGACTTCAATGTAACGTTGCCGGACCCGGATTCCCTGACCGTGGCGCAAGGCGGAACTTCCGCCGCAAGCACCTTTCAGGTGACGGCCTCGGGAAGTTTTTCGGGCACGGTAGGCCTGAGTTGCCCCGTGGGGCTGCCAGCCGCTGTCGCCTGTGTATTTTCGCCTTCAACTCCGGTTAGTCCGACCGCCTCGTCGCCCGTGACGGTTACCTTGACGGTGACGGCAGCGGCGTCCGCACCGCTGGGTGGACCTGCAACCGTTACCATCGCCGCGGCGTCCGCCGGAGCGCCCTCAGTCAAGAGGCAAGCCTTCGACCTCACCGTCACCGCCGCAGCGTCCGATTTTACCTGGACAGACACGGGCAGCCCCGCCGCATCGGTGCTGGCGGGGCAGACCGCCACTTATGCTTTCTCGGTCGCCACAATTGGAGGCCAGCCGTTTGCTTCGGCCCTGAGCTTTACGTGCGCGGGGAATCCTTCCACCACTAGGTGCAATTTCACTCCTTCGTCGATCGCGGCCGGTGCGCCAGGTATGGCTCAGGTCGCGCTCACGATTGCGACGTCGGGCCCAAACTCCCCCACCTCCTCGAAGGCGGACCCCAACCTGGCCCGATCAAGTCCGCGGGCCGCGGGCATCCCCTTCTACGCCGTCTCGTTGACGGCGTTCCTCGGGATCATGACACTGGCCAGCAGGCGGTACCGCGACCCTCGTCTTTCCAGGCTGATGATTAGGTCCTTGATCGGTGTCGCGCTTCTCGGACTGATGCACTGCGGTGGAGTAGCCGGTTCAGGAGGCGGTGCACCGCCGCCAATTACCGTCACCGTAAGTCCGGGAAGCCCGCCAACCCTGTTTCCCAATAATTCCGGATGGCCCGCGCAAACGGCCCAATTTACGGCAACAGTGAGCAACACCAGCAATACCGCAGTGACCTGGACCGCCACCTCGGGAGGCGCGAATGTGGGTTCAATCTCTCCCCTCGGCATCGACCAGGCCGTCTACACCGCCCCCAGCGAAGGTCCGGGCCTGCCCGCAACCGTGACCATCACCGCGACTTCGCAAGCCGACACAACCAGGTCCGCGTCGCAGCAGGAAGTCATCGCAGTGCCTACCTTCGGCATATTCAACATCGTGGTCACCGCTACGGACACCGGATCGGCGCATTCCGATCCCATCATGCTGACGGTGCAGTGACCTCCCAACTCGTGTAGGCTCCGATTGAGTCTGCTCAAAACTCGGAAAACAACCTTGCCGTTGCCCGTCAGACCGTTCCGCATCGTGTAATCTGGAGTCTCCTCATTCCATCCACTCTGGGAGTAGTGCCATGGCAAAGGATTTGAACGCGAAGAAAAAAGTGGCGGTCTTGGGGGCAGGCAAAATGGGAGCCATCCTGCTGCAATCCTTCCTGCGCGATGGCTTGCTGTCGCCGGGACAAACCTGGGCCACCGTGGCTCATCTTGAGCGGGCGCGGATAATCAAGGAGAAGCTGAAAGTTCACGCCGGCACCGACAACTCCGAGGCGGTGAAAGACGCCGACATCATCTTTCTCTGCGTGAAGCCTCAAGTAGTGGCGGACGTAGCGCGGGAGATACGGTCTCTGGTGAATCCCAAACAGTTGGTGATTTCCGTGGCTGCGTCGGTGCCGACCGATATGATCGAGCGCGCCTTGGAGAGCGATGTGCCGGTCGTCCGCGCCATGCCGAACACTCCCTGCGTCCTGGGCGCCGGCATGACCGCGCTCTGCAAAGGCAAGTTTGCCAGTAGGCAGCATCTCGAAATGGCGACCAGATTCTTCGACGCCGTCGGCCGCACCGTAGTAGTGGACGAAAAACATATGGACGCGGTCACGGGTTTGTCGGCCAGCGGCCCCGCTTACATCTACATCATCCTGGAATCGCTGGCGGAGGCGGGCGTGAAGGTGGGTCTGCCGCGCGACGTGGCCACGCTTTTGGCAGCGCAAACCACCATGGGGGCGGCGCGAGTGGTACTGGAGACGGGGGATCACCCTGCGCTTTTAAAGGATGCCGTGACCACTCCGGCGGGATGCACCATCGACGGTATCATGGAGCTCGAGGAAGGCAAGCTCCGCGTAACCTTGATCAAGGCGGTAGTAAAAGCGGTGCAGCGCGCGAAGGAGTTGGCATTTTCCTAGTCCTCGTGTCCCTTTCGAGAGCGGACCTGCTAGGGCAATCCGAGGCTTCCGAACGATCTGGGATAAGTTACGATGCCCCACGGCAGCTTGAATCCTTCGATCGTCCCCGCCGGTTTATAAGTGTTGGCATCGACCACAACCACGTTATTCGACCGCCCGCACGCTAATAAAATCTTCGAATCGTCCGGCGTAAAAGTGAAATGCCAGCACCTCTTGCCGGTGGGTACTTCGGCGATTAGTTGCAGAGAATCTGCCGAAAACACCTGGAGTTTCCCCGCCTGAGCGGCGGAAACAAAAATGCGCTTGCCCGCCCGGTCGAACGCAAGGCCATAGGGTTTCGCTGCGGTTGGTACGGCCTTGATTACCTTGAAGTTCTGATCCATTGTCAATAACGTTCCCGAAGTTTCCATCGTCACCGCGTACTCGTTGCCTTGCGGAGAGACTTTCAGGCCGCGCGGACGGATTCCGTACGCCTTCAGATCGACGTCTCGCAGATGACGCCCGGATTTCTCGTCGAACACTCCAATCGTCTCCTGCGATTCATTGGCCACTAGCATCAGCTTTCCATCTCGCGAAAATTCGATACCCTCCGTCTCCTGACCGGCAGTGGAAACGGGACCCGGCGTCCAATCCCCCACATGAAATGTGGCGATCTGGGCGGGCGGACCATTTTCGTCCTCGTCGGTTGCGCCGGCTTTGGGAGTTCCCGGAGGTCCGCCCTCCGAACTGGGCTCGAAGGTCGCAAAAAGCCTGTCCCCGGCAGGATTGATCCTGATGAATTCTGGACTTTCTCCAATATGGATTCGTTTAACCAGGCTCAGGTCCTGCGTACTGAAGACCGCGCCATCGCTTGTATTTTTGTCCGAGGTTATGACGTATTTTCCGTCAAACGTAACCGCGATGCCCCGTGGCGCAAGGTCGCTCGGTCCGCCCCGTAAAATCACCTGCAGTGTGCTCAAGTCGATCACGCTGATTCCGCCCTCCTCTTCGCTTACGTAAGCGACATTGGTCGGAACTTTGGTCGGAACTTTGCCCGGAACTCTCGGAGTGTCCTCGGCGGAGAGGCTCGCCGATGTGAGCAGTATGACCGTTAACCAGTAGCAGATAGTTCTAAGTCTCATCACGCAACCTTTCGCGATATCGACTATAACGCAGTTTTCGGCGCTCGAGCGGTGCCCATTGCTCCTCGGTTATGCAACAAGGAGTTCGTACTTTAGAAGTTCGTTGTGAGGCGCGCCGCGACACTCCGCGATGGACCAATGGCATTGCCTGAGAAAAGGCCGCCGAAGTCGATCACGTTAAGCACATTGTTCAGATTCTGCCCGTCGATCTGGAACCGCATGTTCACACGATCTGACTTATACACATCGGCTCCCGCCGAGGCATTCACCTGGAATGCCGGTACACAGGCGCGCGCAATCGCCTTCCTGGAAGATGAGCGCCCGCAGCCGATGCCGGCGCAGCACCTCGAAGGTCTGGCCGAAGGCGCACAAGGCCGCCGACACATTCATATAAGCGAACACCGGAGCGAGTTCGCGCCACGCCAGCATGGGGTCGGGATGCAGCTGGAAGGCGTCCCAGCAGCGGCAGGCACCCACCATGAATTGTTCCGCCACCGTCAGCCGGGCCACCGTCATCGCTTGCAATTCGCCAAAGCTGCGCTCGCGCACTGCTGTCGTCATGGTCATCTCCCGAGTCAGGGTTCAGGCCATGAAACAGTATTTTTCATCAATTGTAAATAAGAATCATTCGCATTAATGAGCTGTGAGCATCCACCTTTCGGGGGCGCCGGCGATTCTAGTTTTTGGGTTCGACTTTGGGCGCGGCCTTAGGCTGGGTCTTGGGTTCGGCCTCCCGCAGTCGACGCACTGCTTCGAGGGGAAGCTCGTCCAGTCCCGCATCGCCATGCTCCAGCTCGGCAAAGAGCTTGGTGCGCATTCGGGGCGTCCAGAAGCTTAACAAGTAGGAACTGAACCAAGGAAAAAAAAAAGGCAGGAAC
>CAVVAP010000027.1:0-21672 GCA_963746205.1 uncultured Acidobacteriaceae bacterium
TTTGACCAAGCGGCCGACCCAAAGGCCCTGATTGCCACGCTTGTAGGTTTTGCCAACCGCGCGCGCAAGAACGGGATCGTGGCTCTCGATCTGGACCTGCCCGATATCGAGGATCCTTTCCTGAAAAAAGGTTTGATGCTCGCCGTCGATGGCGTCGAGCCCGACGAACTGCGCAAGATGATGGAACTCGATCTGGACAACCAAGCGGAGCACTCGGAGAAGATCGCGCAAGTGTTCGAGTCCGCGGGGGGATTTGCTCCGACCATCGGCATCATCGGTGCGGTTCTCGGCCTGATCCAGGTTATGCAGCACTTATCAAATATCGACGAAGTCGGCAAAGGAATAGCGGTTGCTTTTGTAGCGACAATTTATGGCGTAGGGTCGGCGAATCTGATCTTCCTGCCCGCCTCAGGGAAGCTAAAGATAAAAGGTCGAGAGGAGCAGGTCTTGCGCGAAATGACGGTGGAAGGCGTGGTTTCGATTCTCGAAGGGATGAACCCGCGCGTTCTCGAAACCAAGCTGATGGGATATCTGCTGGAGCAAGAGCAGGCGGAGTTACAAGAGGCATGAGCCGGCGAAACCGAAGACGCGCGCATGGCAATCACGAGCGGTGGCTGGTCTCTTATGCAGATTTTATCACCTTGCTATTTGCGTTTTTTGTCGTGCTTTATTCCACCTCCCAGATGGATAACAAGAAAGTCGTCCAAGTATCCGCCGCCATCCAGGGGGCGTTCCAGGAGTTGGGAGCGTTCTCCGGCAGTACTCAGGGGTCGCCCGTGCATATGACAGCGACGCCTGCAGGCAGCGAGCGCTGGGCGTCGCCTCTGCAGCAGCCGCCCGTGCAGCAGGAGTCCGCATCACCGCGGAAGACGCAAGATGGCGGTCAGCCCGCAGCCGGCTTTGACGTCGATCGCTTGAAACGAGAGCTCGAAGCAGCTTTGGGGGACCAGATCAAGCGCCATGAAATCGAAATGCGAGTAACTCCGGAAGGATTGGTCGTGAGCCTTCGCGAGGTTGGTTTCTTCAACAGTGGTACTGCCGAGCTATTGCCCGACGGACAGGCGGCACTCGGTCGCATCGCTCAAATTCTCAAGTCACAGGGGTTTCAGATCAGGCTGGAAGGGCACACCGACGACGTGCCCATTCATACCTCGCGCTTCAAATCCAATTGGGAGCTATCGACGGCCCGGGCCACTGAAGTGGTGGCGCTACTCGTGGATCGTTATGGATTCGATCCCACGCTAGTCTCGGCCGCCGGCTATTCGCAGTATCGCCCATTGGCCGGCAATGATACGGAAAAGGGACGACAAATCAATCGCCGCGTCGATCTGGTGATCGTTTCCCGAGCCCCCCAGGGCGAGACGGAATTACCCGGACCGAAGGCCTCTCCGGCACACAGGGAGAATTAGACCTTATATGTTTTCGATTATCGGAATTGTCATCGTGATAGGCGCCATCCTCGGCGGTTATTTGATGGAGCACGGCAATGTGAAGGTGTTGCTGCAACCGGCTGAACTGCTCATCATCGGTGGAGCAGCGGTAGGGACCGTGTTGATCGCGAACCCGCTGCACATCATCATTAGTATTGTCGGCGGCATTGCTGGCGTTTTTTCCGGTTCTAAGTTTAGCCGCGAACGGTACGTGGAATGCCTGAAGATGATGTATCAGCTCCTGAACAAGGCCCGCAAGGAAGGGATGGTCGGAATCGAAACCGATGTCGAGGATCCGGGAAAGAG
The DNA here is from genome assembly GCA_963746205.1 of uncultured Acidobacteriaceae bacterium. Classification (GTDB taxonomy): domain Bacteria; phylum Acidobacteriota; class Terriglobia; order Terriglobales; family Acidobacteriaceae; genus Acidiflorens. Next base: position 1,737 of record CAVVAP010000027.1, read on the forward strand.
CCCTATTTTTTCCAAGTTTCCACAGTTTCTAAAAGATCACCACGCCCGCGATTTCGTTTGTGACACCTTGCGCATGGCGGTCACCGGCGCGGAGCCTTTCGATCTCGATCAACTTCTTGACCTTGACATGGAAGTACACCACCACACCGCCGGCCAGCCGATTTCCGCCTTGAGCAGCATGGCCGATTCGCTGCCGGGTCTGGGGATCGTGGCCGCCGTGCTGGGCGTCGTCATCACTATGAGCGCGCTCGGCGGTCCCCCAGAAGAGATTGGACGCAAAGTGGCGGGAGCGCTGGTCGGAACCTTTCTGGGGATTTTGCTGTGCTACGGATTCATCGGCCCCCTCGCCGCGAATATGGCGAAACGAGTTGATGAGGAACGCGCCTACCTCTACGTTCTGCGTGTGGTGATGATCTCATTCCTCAAAGGCTCGGCGCCGATCATGGCAGTGGAAGCGGCGCGGCGAGCCATTCCCGGCAACGTGCGTCCTTCTTTCCAGGACGTTGAAAAAGCCTGCCGCGGTGCAGGCAACGACTCGACTGCGGCGGCTGCAGCAGCCTCCAGCTAGAAAACCAGGCGAGCATGGCAGAAATCCGTCCCATCATCATTATTAAGAAAAAAGCCGGCCACGGCGGCCACCACGGCGGAGCCTGGAAAGTCGCGTATGCCGACTTTGTAACCGCCATGATGGCGCTCTTCATCGTGCTCTGGCTGATGAACTCCAGCAAGCAGATGCAGGAATCGGTGGGCGGCTATTTCAAGGACCCCTCCGGCACGTCCAAGAAAGTCGGCACCGACCAGCGCGGCTCGGGTGAAAACTTCCTCGTAAAAAAAGAGGACATGCACAATTTGAAGGAGCAGTTACAGAAAGCCGTTCGGAAGCTGGATGACTTTGACAAACTGAAGAACCAAATTCAAATGACGGTCACCCCGGAAGGGTTGCGCATTGAACTCTTGGAGACCGCTTCCGGCACATTTTTCGACAGCGGCAGCAGCAAGCTGAATAAGGATGGCGCGGAATTGTTAGTGTTACTCGCCGCGGAACTGGGGAAACTGCCAAACAAAATCTCCATTGAGGGGCACACCGACGCGAATCCCTATTCCGGAGTGAAGGACTATGGGAACTGGGAGCTTTCCGCTGATCGATCCAATGCCGCCAGGCGTCTCATGCAGGAGAATGGCGTCCGACCGGATCAGGTATCGCAAGTGCGAGGCTACGCGGATCAGCGCCTGCGCAACAGCAAGGATTCCCTCGATCCCTCGAATCGGCGGATTTCCGTAATCGTGCAATACATGGATTTGCGTCAGGGAGACAGGGACGACCCGCCCGTGCCTAGCCCAACAGCGGAGACCGAGAGTCCCTCCACCTCCAAGCCGGAATAACGCGCAGGTTGCGGATCGCACCAAACCTGCCTTGCTGTCAGTCATTTCCCCTGCCCCAGCGAAATTGACACGCGAAACTTGGACCGCCGGCAGTGTTCCAATTCGAGGACACAGCTGTTCGAATCAAGGGCAGCCTGGCCGCTGTCGAGCGGTCCTCTTCATGTTGTATGCCCCTCAATTTCAAAGAGATACATTAAAGCCCCGTGAGGGTCTTCTAATTGCCATGTCATTCCCGAAATGGATCTCCATATTTTGCGCGACAAGCAAAGGCAGGCTAAACAATGCAAACGGAAATTTTTGATGGGCGGGAACAACCACCGGTAGCGTCTACACCGGCGAGTTATCAGGCGCGGGTTTTGATTGCCGAAAATGACATCCCCCTGGCGCAGTTCCTGAAGCGCGGGCTGCAAAGCGACAAATATGGAGTGGACCTGGTGCACGATGGCGAGGCCGCACGCCAAGCTCTCGACACCGCCCAGTACAGTCTAATGATCCTGGATCTAAATCTACCGACGCTCGACGGCATGATGCTTCTGGCGCGCATTCGTCCCACCATGCCTAATTTGCCGGTGCTTGTGCTCACCGGCCGAGAGCGACTGGAAGATGCGGGGGCGGTGCTCGATGGGGGAGCGGACGACTGCCTCATCAAACCCTTCTCGTTTCACGAACTGAGTGCTCGCGTGCGCGCGTTGCTTCGCCGCAACTGGAAAGCGTCGAGAGATGTTCTTCAGGTCAGCGATCTGGTGCTGAATCGGCCGGAGTTCAGAGTTGAACGTGCGGGCAGAAAGATCGATCTTACGGCGAAAGAGTTTGCCCTGCTGGAATACCTCATGATCAATGCGCGAGGTTTGGTGAATCGCAGCATGATCATGGAGAACGTGTGGAAGGCTCCTTATGATGCCAAGACCAATCTGGTGGATGTTTATATCAAATACCTCCGCGACAAGGTCGACGGCGGCAGTCCTGTCAAGTTGATTCGAACCGTGCGCGGCATGGGATATGTACTCACCGACAACTAGCGGCGAGCTGGATGTCGCATTAACTATTTTTGGGGAAGCGAAACTCTGATGCCATTCCATGGAAGAGCGGGGGAAAGAGGATGGTCATGTCCACTGTAATGGTGAATCCGTCTGCGTCGCGGCCAGTCCCTGTAATCTCGGGAACGGTCGGTGTTCTGGTCGTAAGCTCCCACGAAGATATTCGCGGCCAACTCGTCTCCCGACTGCAATCCAGCAGATGGGACATTCACGAAGTGCCGAGCGGCGCTTCGGCGCTTGAAAAGATCAATGACGGATCAGTTTCTCTAGTTTTGCTGGATCCGGATTTGCCGGATCTTAAAGTGGAAGAATTCCGGCAAATCGTGCGGGCTAACTATCCCGGCGTTGAAGTCATCCCGGTGAATTCCCATACCGGTCAGCCCATACTGGCGGTCCCGGCGCCCGGGTCGCCTTCTTTCGATCTGATACGCGAAGTCGAACGGTCGGGTCCACTGCAATTTGACAATGCCGATTATTCGTCCTATGCCAATACGAAAGGCAGACTAGAGAATGGGCTACCCGGCTTCGTGGGTTCGGCTCCCGCGGTGCAGCGAATCTGCGGGATGGTTCGACTGGTCGCGCAACGTGACACCAGTGTGCTCATCACGGGAGAGAGCGGAACCGGCAAGGACCTGATTGCGACCGCCGTGCATCAACTCAGCCTGCGGCGGCAGAAACCCTTTCTCGCCATTAATTGCGCCGCTCTGCCGGAACATCTGCTAGAGGCGGAACTCTTTGGATTTGTCAAAGGCGCTTTTACGGGCGCGGTACAGTCGCGGATCGGCCGCATTCATGCCGCCCATGGCGGCACCTTGTTTCTCGATGAAATCGGGGATCTCGCCCTGGGATTGCAGTCGAAGCTGCTGCGATTCGTCGAACAGGGAGAAGTGCAGAGGCTCGGAAGCAACGATACGTTTCGTGTCGATGTCCGCATCATCGCCGCCACCAACGCAAATCTGCGACGCCTGGTTCAGGAGCGCGGATTCCGGGAAGACCTCTACTATCGCCTTTCAGTCTTCCCCATCGAATTGCCACCGCTCCGGGATCGCATGAGCGATCTGGAGTCCTTGACGCAATTTTTTCTGACGAAATTCTTTCCCCACAACGTGAGTCTGAGCCCGGAAGCTGCCACTGTGCTGCGCCAGCACACCTGGCCGGGCAACGTGCGGGAAGTGCGCAACGTGATCGAGAGAGCCGGCATACTGATGGGCACGGGGCGGGAAATCAGGCCCGAGCACATCGTCATTTGAGCCGTGACCGGCAGGTAGCCTTAGCGGGCTGCGGGTTCTAAAGCCGCGGGCCAATCTCGAGTAGCAGATGGTCCTTGAAGTCCACCGGCAACTTCGCGGTGCCCGTGGCGTCGGCGTCGATCGTGCCCAGATCTTTGCCCTCGCTATAGTCGGCGACTCGATGCTTTCCGGCCGCTAGTCCGCGAAGTTCGATGTCGCCTCTCCAGTTCGATGAGGTAAAGAACGCATAATACATTTTGCCGTCTTTGGCGATGGCGTATCCCTCGGGCAGGTCGTATCCGGTGACATAAAGGTTCCTGAACTCTCCATTGGATAGCATTTTCTGGTTATAAAGACCGATCCACTTCTTCCAATGCTCTTCCTTGGTCGGAGTCAGGTTAACGTCCTTGAATTTAGGACCGGGATTGGGCCACACGAACTTGGTGCCTACCACTCCGCCCGTTCCGATGGTGGACGCAAAATCGTCCCCGTGTTCTCTCCAGTCGCTGCCAATTTTAGTCATGGCCGACAACTCGACGTGATCGCCGTAGACGGCGGCTTCGGGTCCGAGCAACGCCTTGTACATCTTGATTCGCCGCCGCACTTGCAGCGCTCCCACTGGGTCGGCCGTAACAGCCTGATCGATAAATGGCAGCCACGCCAGTGAGGGAGGAGTGCCGCAAGGGCAGGCCTGAGTTACGCTTTGCGGTTTAATCGCCCGCGTCGTTTGAAAGATTTCCCTATAGACGTCGGCCATGGCGTTCACCGAATCCTGCGGCGACTTGTGATGGTGCGCCGGGTTGTAGCACGCCGGAACGCTGTAGATGTTATCGAGTTTGCTGCCGTCAAAGCCCCAGTCGCGGATGAATTTCTCGGTTAGTTGCTTGTGATACGCCTGCACCGCGGGCACGGCTGGACATAGCACCGCCAGGCCGCGCGTCATGCGAGCGTGCTTGCCGTTCTTGCCCAGGATCAGCCACTCAGGATGATCCTTTGCGACTTGCGAAACGGTATACCGATGCGCCTCATACTTGCCCTCGCCGTCTTCAACTCCAAGCGGCAGCCACCATAACTGAGCGAGCATGCCTTGCTGGTGGAATTCGTCCGTCATCTTTTTGATCGAATCTCCGGGAAAGGTGTCTTTGCGGGGATTCCAATCGCCGTAAACATCGAACCAGCGGTCGTCGAGCGTGACCCACTTGATGCCCAGTTCCTTCAGCTTTGGAATCGTGCCCAGCATTTGTGCGGGCGTCACGTCGGCTTCGTAGCCCCAGCCACACCAGCTTACGTTGTAGGCTTCGCTCGACGGCTTCGGCAGTTCCCAGCCCTCTTTTTGCAGGACGCTCGACCAGATTCGCAGCGGCTCGTAAAAATCGCCGGCGTAGACGGAGACAAAACTGCGAGGAGTCGAATAGGTTTCGCCGGGCTTCAGAGTGACGCCGGCGGGGTAATCCACTTCGGCATTCACCCGTCCGTCGGCGGCGACTGTTACCGGAATGGAAGCCGGAATCGGGATCGTCTCTACGTGTCCAACCGCCTCACCAACCTCGCGCGTCCAGAAAGCAGTCACGGGGATCCCGCCACCATAGCCATCTTTCACCGCTTCTCCCATCACGTTCGGCTGGGTGAAAGCGCGCGTCAACTTTACGACATCGTCTTTTCCCCAGTCATAGCTGGAGCCGTGAAAAGACCACATCTCCGAGGGTTGAGCCTTGGCGTCGGCGAGGCGAGCGCTGAGTCTGCGGCGTTGATTGACGGTATTTGCCATGACGACATCGCGTGCCCCGGTATTCTTATAGTCCACCGTACTGAGCAGGATGTTGGGAAACTGGTCATAGACTTCAACGCTCAGCACGAGTTGCAGGTCCGTCCCCGAAGGTCCGAGCGGCCGCGCCGGAATTTCCACTCGCTTACCGGCACCCATTTTCCCGATCGCTTCGCGTATCTCTGCCTGCTGCAGGTCGAGAGTGAAATGAACGTCGCCCATTTTGCCGAGCAGTTGGACAAAATTACTATCGGCCGGAGCCCCTAGTCGCGGCTCATCGAGCGAGAGTTTTTGACCATTCTTCAACAGAGAAGCCTGGATATAGCCATCCGGCATCACTTGAAATTCGGCCGCACTGGTGGTCAGCACCACGGGGCCGCCGTCCTTCACTTCCACGTTGATGGTGGAAGGCCGCGTCGGTTCCGGTTTGGCGGATGCGCCTGAGGAATGCGGCTTCGCCAGATTCGAGCAAGCCGTTGAGGCGGTGAGGCACGCGACCGCGCTTGCGGCGACGACAACGACCAGGGCAAACCACGCCGTGGCTTTATTCATGGTAAGCATCTGGGTAATCGACCTCTCTGCGGGCATTCCGACATGGTAACGCTGGTCCGGCAAGAGTGAGAAACGGAGTTTCCGCTCAGCCCAAACCAAAAATCGCCGTTGACAAACGCTATCAAACGAAAGTAAAAGTAATGTTTCGTAATGCTACACCGGAATCCCCGGATTGCCCCGATTAATTTTTTCGGGCCCCGGTGGCGGGCAAAGCCGCGCAGCGCGGGCGGCTCGTAGATAGATTGTTCGCGCAGAGTTTCCTGGAACCTGGTTTCGCGCAAAGGAGCCTTCCATGGTTATCCCTCTTCTTAGCCGGAGTACTTTCCCGGCTCTGTTGCTTGCAAGTTTCCTGGCAGCGGTCACCCCGCTATGGGCACAAAAGGATGCGGGAGCTATTGTGGGTCTGGTCCGCGATGCCAGCGGCGCGGTGGTTACCAAAGCCAAAGTGACGGTCGAGGACGTCGATCGCGGTATCCGGATGACAATTTTCACCAACGAGCAGGGAGAATACGTCGCCAGCCCGCTCAAAATCGGGCGGTACCGGGTCACCGTCGAGAAGCCGGGCTTCAAGCAGGCCGTGGCCGGTCCGGTGCAGGTGAATATTCAGGACCGGGCTGGTGTGGACCTGAAACTCGACCTCGGCGCAGCCTCGGAAGTCGTCACCGTTACCGGCGAACATTCGCTGCTCGAAACCGAAACCTCGGACCTGGGGCAGGTGGTGGATAGCCATCGCATCAACGCGCTGCCCTTGAATGGGCGCAACTACGCGCAACTTGCGCTGCTCGGGGCCGGCGTCGCGCCCGCCGAGCCCGGATCACGTGTGGAAACCACTTTTGGCTTCAGCGCCAACGGCGCCCGCTCTTTGCAGAACAATTTCCTGCTCGATGGCATCGACAACAACGCTAATTTAGGCGACGTGCTCAATGGCTCGGCCTATGTGGTCGAACCTTCCGTCGACGCCATCGCGGAGTTCAAAGTCGAAACGAATGCCTACACCGCCGAATTCGGTCGCGGCAATGGCGCCATCATGAACGCTGTGATCAAGTCCGGGACCAACAAAATTCACGGCGACCTGTTCGAATTCGTGCGCAACGAAAAATTCGACGCGACCAACGCCTTTGATGTTTTTGGCCAGCAGCCGTACAAGCAAAATCAATTCGGATTCACTCTGGGTGGGCCCGTCATCAAGAACAAAATGTTTTTCTTCGGAGACTATGAGGGCTTGCGCATTCGGCAAGCGTTGCCGCAACTCTCCACCGTGCCCACGCCCGCCGAAATTGCGGGGGACTTCTCGTCGCTTCTGGATACGTCGACTCCGGTGATGGCCGTCGATATGAACGGCAATCCGACCAGTCAGCCCGCGCTCGACTGCGCCGGCCACGCCACCTATCAGGGAGAGATTTTCGATTCGCGTCTCGCCAAAGTGAGGGGCAATCTCGCAAATTATCCCGACGGACTCTGCGGCGTGCCGATCGGCGGCTACTCCTCCGGCGTGCCAGTCAATATCTTTAATGGAACAAACGGCAGCATCGACCCGCTGGCGGCGCGTCTGGCGGCGCTGTTTCCCGCGCCCAATGCGCCGCAGTTTGGTCCCCAGGCTTTCCTCTCCGACCCCAAGCGCAGCGAAACCGATAACAAGTTCGACGTTCGCGTGGACCAGACCATCAGTCGCAAGGACAATTTCTTTGCCCGCTTCAGTTACGGCGATGACACTTTTTTTCTACCCTCACCATTCAACAATGTGCTAGACGGCGGTAGTTTCCAGGATGGTTACAGCGCGAATTCCTCCCGCGGACTGGCCGCCAGCGAGGTGCATACTTTTCGCAATAACCTGATCAACGAATTCCGTTTCGGATTCAACCATCTCAATTCACACCGCTTCAATCTCAACTACAACGTGAACGTTTCCCAGCAACTCGATTTTCCCGGCGTGCCCTTCGGTCCGGATATCGGCGGGTTGCCTTCGATCAGTTTTGCCGACGGCACGGCGGCGATTGGCAGCTCCGGGTATTTGCCCTCCATCGAGAAGCAGCACAGCTACGTCTTTACGGACAATCTAAGCTGGACGCGAGGCCGCCACTCCACCAAGTTTGGCGCGGAAATTCGTTTTGAGCAATTTACGATTTACCAGCCCGCGTCGCCGCGCGGAGACATGAGCTTCGGCAGCGACTTCACCGATAATCCCGCGGCGCCCGGCACCGGCGGAGAGTCGATAGCCACTTTTCTACTCGGCATTCCGGATGGCGGAGATATCACCAGCCTCCACAACGTGGACTACCGTCGCCAGATTTACGCCGTCTATGGACTCGACGACATCAAAGTTAGCCCCCGGCTTACCTTGAACCTGGGCTTGCGCTATGAATTGTTCAGCACTATCAAAGAGGCGAATAACGAGGCGGCCACCTTCGATTTCAGCTCGCTCTCGCTCATCGTGCCCAAGGGACAAAACATGCAGTTGACACCCACTCTGGGCAGTGAACTTGCCATTCAGTCGATTGGGTCGCGTGGACTCGTCAACCCCGATCTCAACAATTTTGCACCCCGCGTTGGATTCGCCTATGAATTAACCTCTAAGCTTGTCCTGCGCAGCGGCTACGGCATTTTCTACGGGGGACAGGAAAATGGCCCCTTCTCTAACCCCAGCCCGGGATTTAATCCCCCGTTCTTCAGTTCCCAGGCTTTTTATCCGCCGTGCAGCGCCGCCTCGGCAAACCCCGCCAACGGCCAGCTCGATTGTTCCATTTCCGCCGCCAACTCCGGCCTGCCTCTGAATGTGCTGTCCCAGGGTTTTCCCGCGAACTCGCTGAGCGACCCGAACGCGCCTAACCTTTATTCGCTCGATCCCCACCTCGTCACCCCCTACATGCAGCAGTGGCACCTCGGACTGGAATATGAGTTGCCCCGTGACACAGTGCTCGAGGTTTCCTATGCCGGTTCTCGCGGTCTCAAACTGTTCGCGTTTTACAACGGCAATCAGGCGGTTCCGTCGTCGAATGCTTCGGACCCCACGGCTCCGCGGCGCCCCGCCAACGATGAAGTCCCAGGCGGCACCGGTCCGTGCATTTTGGCGGACGGAGGAGCGAACTGTAACCCCGCTCTTGACACCGGCATCGGAACTTTCCGTTCGAACACGCAATCCAATTACGACTCGCTTCAGGTTCGCCTGGAGAAGCGCTACTCGCACGGACTTCAGTACGAAGCGGCCTACACTTTCGCCCATGCTCTCGACAATGCGTCGAGCGCCAGCCTGGGCTCGGAAAATAATGGAGATTTTCGCGATCAGCGCTTCCCCAACGCCGAATATGGCAACTCTGATTTCGACATCCGGCACCGCTTCGTGTTCAGCTATGACTATGATCTGCCTTTCGGCCGCGGACGCGCGTTTGCCGGGAAGGCTTCCGGCGTTCTGGACCAGATACTGGGCAATTGGCAGATGAACGGCGTCTTTTCCGCCGCCACAGGAAACTATTACACCGCCACCGACATCGTGGCTGTTTCCAATTCGGATTGCGGGGGCACCGTCGGGTTTAACTGTTCGCGCCCCAATCTGGTGGGTAATCCGAACGCCACTCCCTGCGTGAAAGGCACTCTGTTCAATACTTGCGCCTTCGTTCATAACACGGTTCAGGGAACCTTCGGCGATGCTGGACGCAACATCATCGAGGGGCCGGGCTACAAGACATGGGACACCTCCCTGGTCAAACAATTCCCCATCCGCGAGCAGATGCACCTTGAATTTCGCGCGGAATTTTTCAACATCCTCAATCACGTGAATTATCTCTTTGGGCAGTTCGGCGCGATCGGAGCCGAACCCACGCCGCTGGAACTGGATCCCAACAACATCAACACTCCGGAGGACCCTCACTTGAGCACCTTTGGCTACCCACTCTCGGCGCGCGCTCCCAGGCAAATTCAGTTTGCGCTGAAGTTTTATTTCTAGAAAGACTGGAAACTGATGATTTCCCCACCCCAGCCGACAATGTCAAACCGAGTCTTAGCAGCCACCCTTTTTCTCGCTCTAGCCTCGCGCGCGCTATCGGCGCAACAAACCGGCATTGGATATAAGCCCGCCCCCGATGCGGAGAGCAGGAAGACGATCCTGCTCAAAGATTTTCATCCCGAGCCGGCGCTTCATACCTCTGTGCACGAGATCCGGCGAGCCAAGTTCCCGGTGGTTGACGTGCACACACACACCAATGACGCAGCCGGGATCGGTGACCGGGTCGATCCCAAAGAAATGGTCGCGCGCATGGATCGCCTGAACATCAAGACTATTGTCATCCTCACCGGCATGTGGGGAGACAAACTCCAGTCCATTATTGACAGCATGGTCAAGCCTTATCCCGGCCGCTTTGTCGTGTTTACTCAGTTCGACTGGTCGAAGATCGATGATCCCGATTTCAGTCGGCTCATGGTGCGGCAGATAGACGATTCCGTGGCTCGCGGTGCTCGCGGTCTGAAAGTCTTGAAAGAACTGGGTCTTGGTGTTCGCGATTCAACCGGCGAGCTGATAACGATCGACGATCCCCGGCTCGACGCAGCCTGGGAGGAATGTGGGCGGCTGGGCATTCCCGTTTTCATTCACGTGGCCGATCCAGAGGCGTTTTTTCACCCCGTCGATGCCCACAACGAACGCTATGAGGAACTGGTCGAACATCCCGATTGGAGCTTCTACGGTCCGCGTTTTCCATCGCTGCCCGAGTTGATGGCGCAGCGCGACCGCATGTTTGCCAAACATCCGCGAACCACATTCGTGGCCCTTCATTTCGGCAGTTGGCCGGAGAATCTGGACTTCGTACAGCAAACTCTGGAGAAATTTCCCAACGTCATGATCGAAACGGGAGCCCGCGAAGGAGAACTGGGAAGACAGCCGAAGCGTACGCGCGAAATCTTCCTGAAGTATTCCGATCGCATCATGTTCGGCACCGATGAAGGCGCGGATGAAGCCATGTATCGGAACTATTTCCGCTGGTTCGAAACCGAAGACGAGTACTTTCCTTACGCGCAGTATCCGCTCCAGGGGCGCTGGATGATCTATGGTTTGGGCCTGCCGGATGCCGTGCTGGAAAAGGTTTACCACCGTAATGCGGAGCGACTGTTCGCGAAGTTCCAAGCGGCGAATTGACCCTGGATCCGTCGCGCTGGCGGTGTGGTGAAGGATAGCCTCGGCGCGAACTGCTATTGAAGAGTTGTAGACAAGCGAAAATCAAATGCCCGCCAACGGTCTGCTCAACGAAGAACGCCGCCGCGAAATCCTCGGGGTACTGCATCGCGACGGACGTGTGCTGGTCAAGGATCTGGCTCGCCGTTTTCGCATATCGCAGATCACCATCCGTAAAGACCTTGAAGTTCTCGACGGGCAGGGTGTGATCGAGCGCACTCATGGTGGCGCGCTGCCGGTTAAGGGCGGGGCATTGCTCGATCCGACATTGCGCGAAAAAGAGAGACTGCATCGCAGGCAAAAAGCGCTAATCGCGGGCGCAGCCGTGCGCATGGTGGAAGAGGGTCAATCCGTCCTGCTCGATTCCGGAACCACTACCACAGCCATAGCGCGCGCGCTCAAGGATATGGCGCGGCTCACGGTAATCACCAATGCCATCAACATTGCGGCCGAGTTAGCCGGGACCCACATAGAAGTGATTCTCACCGGTGGTACTCTGCGTAAGAATTCGTTTTCCCTCGTCGGCCCGCTGGCGCAGCGGACACTGCTCCAGTTGGGCGCGGACATTTTGTTTCTGGGCGTAGACGGCTTCGATACCGCCGCCGGCCTCTTCACTCCAAATTTACTGGAGTCCGAAGTCAACCGTGCCATGGTCGACATCGCGCGGCGCACGGTTGCAGTCTGCGATTCGAGCAAGTTCGGCCGTCGCAGTCTGTGTAACATCATGCCCGCATCCGCGGTTCATGAAGTAATTACCGACAGGCAGATACCTAAGGCGGATCTGCAAGCTCTGAGGGAGGCCGGGGTAAAAGTCACGTTGGTGTAAGTGGGGTCTTAAGAAATTAATGATATTGCCAGAAATGCCGGACAACGGCCGACACACGCTTACCGAAATCTTTTCCCAGCCTCAGTGCTGGCAGGAATGTCTGGCGAAGCTCGCGTCCAGCGAGGAATTGCGCTCCGCCGTTGGGCTGGCGCCCGCCCATGTGGAATGGATCTTCGTCGGTTGCGGAACGAGTTTCTATCTCGCTCAGGCCGCCGCCGCGACTTACAGCCATCTCGGTCTGCCCGCCCACGCGGTCACTGCTGCCGATTTACTGATGTATCCCGGATTGACTTTGCATTCCGGGCGTTCCTATCTTCCGGTCGTAATTTCACGTTCCGGGCGCACCTCCGAGGCGGTGCGTGCCGCGGAAATGCTTGAGAGAGAGCGAAATATTCGCACCCTTGCCATCACCTGCGCGGATGGTCAACCGCTGGAGGAAGTTTGCAGCGTGACTTTGAAACTTCTCGACGCCGACGAGCAAAGTACGGTCATGACCAGATCGTTCACGTCAATGCTTCTCGGATTGCAATATCTCGCCGTCACGCTCACTCATAACGATCATTTTCGTCGCGCGCTGGAGAATCTTCCCCGGCAAGTGGAGCCTCTGCTAAAAGCTATTCCCCCGGCTTTGTGGCGGTTCTCGGAATCTCACGAGTTCTCGGATTTTGTTTTCCTTGCCCAAGGTCCTCTGTTTGGCATTGCTTCGGAGTGCATGTTAAAGGTGACGGAATCGTCGAGCTCTTATTGCCAGGCGTTTCATGCGCTCGAATTTCGTCACGGCCCGAAATCAATTGTAAGTCCGGAAACGCTGATCACGTTTCTGATGTCTAAGACTTCTTATGAGGCGGAAGTCGAGTTACTCGAAGAAACTAAAGTTTTGGGCGCGACCACCATGGTAATTGCGAATCGTGTGGAACATCGAGCGCGGCGGGCCGCCGATTTCGCCATTGAGCTTAGCTTGGAAACGCCCGAGTATGCTCAACCCGCCGCCTTTGTGATTTGGGGCCAGCTGTATGGCGCTTATTATGGCATCAAGAAGGGTCTCAATCCCGATTCGCCCAGGAATTTAACGCGTGTGGTTGAACTTAAGCCGGCGGTTGGCAGTTAGCCGAGCCGGAACTATCGCAACACTCCTCTAAATGCCCAAGCTCGATATTACGATCGTCGGAGAGATCAATCTCGATCTTATCCTCTACGGGTTGCCTCAGCAAATGCTCGCGGAGCGGGAGCTACTGGCGACGGATTTCGCGATCACCTTGGGCAGTTCGTCCGCCATTATGGCGCACAATCTCGCCGCCCTCGGAAGTCGCGTGGGATTCGTGACCAAGGTGGGCAACGACTCCCTGGGGGCCTTGGCCACAGAGCGCCTGCGCTCGCGCGGTGTGGACCTGTCCCGAATTGTCCAGGGCGGTAAGTCGGGGGTGACGGTTGTTCTGCATCATGGAACGGAGCGCCACATCCTGACTTACCCGGGCACGATCTCCGAGCTTCGCTTTGCGGAGATCGAACTGAATTACCTGGCTTCCGCTCGTCACTTTCACATGTCGTCGCTTTTTTTGCAGCGCGAACTCTTGCCCGATGTGCCTGAACTCTTCCGCCAGATGAAGGGAGCCGGTTTGTCCACCTCGCTCGATACGAATGACGATCCGGAGGACCGCTGGGCTGGCGGCCTCGAAGAAATTCTGCCCTACGTCGACATCCTATTGCCGAACGAACGTGAAGCGATGAAGCTTGCCGGGGCCAATGACGTAGAAGAGGCGCTGTTACGATTGTCCCGCAAGGTGTCGACGGTTGTGGTCAAGATGGGCGTCCGCGGCGCCATTGCGATTCGAGACGGTCAGCGCTTCAGCGCGCCCCCCGTGCCCGTGAAGGTAATCGACCCGGTGGGCGCGGGCGATAGTTTTGACGCGGGGTTTCTCCACCAATACCTGCTTGGAGCCGATCTCCCAAACTGCGTCGCCTACGGCAACCTGTGCGGGGCTTTTTCCACTGCGGCGTGTGGTGGAACCGAAGCCTTTTGCGATCCCGACCGGATGCGAGACTTCCTTCGGTTGCGCTAACCGTTGCGTGCGCCCGGCGCTGACGGCCGGTTATTTCTCTTTGTGCCAGCGGTTGATGGGGAAGTGGATTCGCGCACCACCAGTTCGGGCTCGACGACGATTTCCCTCGCATGCTCGGCTCCCTTGCGCGCAATGCGCCGCAGCACCGCTTCAGCGGCGATGGTCCCCATTTTGCGCAGTGGTTGCCGAATCGTGGTGAGCCCGGGATTCTGATAGGCTGCGCTTTGTATGTCGTCAAACCCAACCACGGATACGTCTTCCGGCACCCGCAATCCTTTTTCCCGCAAAGCGCGGATCGCCCCTATCGCGGAAATATCGTTAAAGGCAAAGAGCGCGGAGAAGGGATGCCGTTTCGTCAACAGGCGGCGCGTAACCTGGTAACCCAGATCGGGCGAGGGTACGTCTCCTTCCAGTTGAGTTACAAGTCTCTCTTCGATCTCCAATCCCTGACTGGATGCCGCCTGCATGATCGCCTCCCATCGCGCGGCTGTATCTGAACTGAACTCCTGACCTTTGATGAAGGCGATTTTCCGATGACCAAGTTCAAAGAGGTGTTGCAGCGCCAGTTTCGCCGCCAGGCTGTGATCGAGCAGGATATTGGTTACGCCCTTCATCGCGCTGCGGCCAGATACTGAAACCACCGGAATTGACAGCCCATCGTTACAGGGCGTGTCTACGGCGATCAAGCCCTCGACCGAGCGGGCCATCAGCAGTTTGGGATACTCCTCTATTAGGTCGGGCCGGTGGTGGTGGCTGGCCACGAAGTAGAAGTAGCCCTCCCGCAGAAGGTGCTCCTCGATGCCACTCATGACCAACGTTTCGTAGCCCTCACTGACTTCAGGGACGATCACGCCAATGGTGAAGGTGCGCTGCGTGCGCAGGGACCGCGCCAGGAAGTTAGGCCGGTAACGGAATTTCTCGGCGGCGGCAAAAATCTGGTCCTGGGTCGCCTTGGGAATGGAATCTGCTACTGCGGAACGGTTCATTACCAAAGACACTGTGGCCGGGGAAAGCCCAAGATGGTCAGCCAGAAATTTCAGGCTGATACGTTCGCCTGCCTGTCCGCCATCGCCTTCAACGCTCTTTTTCCGCTCCCGCATCAGGATGGCAGTCTCACATAATTGGGAGGACAGAGGCAACTATTGAAGAAAGCGATGCGTAACATTCACGTCGCGCTTGACATTCTCCTTGGCTTAGTGCTATACCGCAGTGGGTCACTAAAGCGATTTAGTTATGATTTAGTGGATATCCGGAGTTATGGTTTTACGGATTTACGAAAATAACCCGGTGACCCCGCGGCACTTAGGGCAATTAAGCCGCAAGCAAGTCGCATTTGCAAGATTCAGCCACTTTAGGTGTTTTGGAGGCAAGCTATGTCCCCGTCGACTCTTGTCCGTGCATTCCGGACTTCGTTTATTCTCTCCGTCCTGTTTTCAGCCATTTTGGCCCAGGCGCAATATCGCACGTCCATTCAGGGCGTGGTCACCGATTCCACGGGAGCGGTAGTTTCCGGCGCCACTTTAACGCTGACGAACCCGGCTACTAACGAAAAGCAGGTTCGAACGAGTGACTCCTCCGGCGTTTTCAATTTCAACGCCCTGGCGGCGGCTCCCTTCCGTCTCGAAGTGGAAAAGACGGGCTTTGAGAAGAAAGTCATCGACAATCTTGTGCTGATTCCCGATCAGGCGAATGGACTCAGCGTGGTGCTCGTCGTCGGCGCCCTGTCGCAGACCGTCAATGTCGATGCTTCGGCGCTGCCCCCACTCGAAACTGAGACTGCTTCCGTAAATGGCGTCGTTACCGACAACCAGATTCAGCATATGCCAAGCTTCGGCCGCGATGTGCTCAAACTGGCGGAGTTGGCCCCGGGCCAATTTAGTGATGAAGCGAACGCCAGTGGCGGTGGCGGCTTTAACCTGCCGGGGACGCAGACCGGAGCGGGCGCGTCCTTTGGTGCAAACGGAATCTTTAAAACTGAGAATGGCGCGCAGGTGATCGCCAACGGCAACCAGACCGAGAACAACGGAATCTCCATCGACGGCATCAGCACCACCAGCGCCGTCTGGGGCGGCGGAACGGTCATCACTCCGTCGGAGGAGTCAGTGGACGAAGTAAAAATCGTCACCAACAGCTATGACGCCGAGGATGGCCGCTTCACCGGCGCCCAGCTTCAGATCACCTCCAAGAGCGGCACCAATACCATCCACGGCAGCCTGTTCTTCACTACCCACCAGCCGAATCTGAACGCCTACCAGCCATTCAACGGCGATGGCATTTCGCCGACGCGGGACAATAGCAAGTTCAACCAGTTCGGCGGCAGCGTGGGCGGTCCATCTGGAAGAACAAGGTTTTCGCCTTCTTCAACTACGAGACGGTGCGCGAGCCCAATGCTACTCTCACCGGCAATGGATGGTACGATACGCCCGCATTCGACGCCCTGGCGCCCGCCGGCAGCATCGCCGCCACCTATCTTAATTTTCCCGGTAATGGCGTGGTCGGTACGCTGAATCCGAACGCCACCTGCGCCAGCGCCGGGCTTACGGAAGGCTACGACTGCGCCACCATCGCGGGCCAAGGCATTAACGTCGGGACGCCCTTAACTACCGGCCTGGGAACCCAGGACCTCGGTTGGACCGATTCGAACCATCCCGGCTGCGGCGGCGCGGGAACGGGCTGCGGAACGGTGGGCGCGCCTCTCGGCACAGTGGCCGACTTTGCGAACTACAACACCATCAACCCCACTAAGTTCACCGCCGTACAGTACAACGGCCGCCTCGATGCCGATGTGACCTCTAAGGACCGCATCGGTTTCGCCATCTATTGGGTGCCCCAGTCCCTGGACAACTTCAACGGGAACCGCGCCTATGACATTTTCCATCACCGACAGGTCAATGACGCGTTCTCGGCCATTTGGAATCACACTTTCTCGCCGACGCTCCTCAACGAGTTGCGCGCTAACGCCGCCGGATGGCGTTGGAACGAACTCACCGATAACTCACAATCCCCCGTCGGTCTGCCGCCGGACGAACTGGATAACATCGGCGATCTTTCGATCCAGGCGTTTGGCCCAAATATCGGCAGTATCCTGAACCAGTGGACCTACGGTTATAAGGATGTGGCGACCAAGATCATCGGCCGCCACACCATTAAGTTCGGGGGCGAGGCGACGCGCCTGTTCTACTTGAACGAGTGCGTGGGCTGCGGAGTGCCCAGCTATGGTTTCTTCAATCCGTGGGATTTCCTGAACGATGCCCCCCACCGCGAGGGCTATACCACATTTGACCCCCACAGCGGCCTGCCCACCACCTTCCGTCAGGACGACCGCGAGAATATTCTCGGATTCTTTGTCCAGGACGATCTGAAACTGCGGCCCAACCTGACCATCAACGTTGGTCTTCGCTGGTCGTACTTCAGCCCCCTCTCCGCGAAACAAAACAACATGTATGTGGCTACTCCGGGAGCCGGCGCAGATTATCTGACGGGTCTCACCGTGGCTACGGGAGACTCCTGGAAGGCACAGAAGAATAATTTCAGCCCGGAAATCGGTTTCGCATGGAGCCCCGGCAAATTCAACCAGAGACTTGTGTTCCGCGGAGGATACGGCCTCAATTACAACCAGGAAGAGATTGCGATTTCCGCCAATATCAACGCCAACCCTGGCCTCAGTATCGGCGAGTATTTAAATGAGTCCACTCCGACCTCTCCCAACCCCGGAATTACTTATGCGGTTTCGTCGGACCCACACTCTTTCACCGGCTACCCATCAAACCCGAACACGGTATTGAGCTTCGGCTCGAATGGTCTGCCCACCAGCGGCGTGGTGAATGTCGCCATTTTCCCCGGCACTCTGCCCACCATGCGGGTGCATCATTATTCGTTCGACATGCAATACGACCTCGGCCACAGCTTTGTCGCCTCTTTAGGATATGAGGGCAGCCTTTCGCGGAACCTCTTCTTCCATGAGAACCCGTTGGCTGTGCCCGCCACCCTCGGCTACCCTCTGAATCCGCAGATCAGACGGCGGGGCAAGCTGGGCGACCAACGGACGCGGCAACTACGACGCCATGCTGGCCGAAGTGAAGCATGACTTCTCCCGCCAGTTCATGGCCGACGTGCAATACACGTGGTCCAGGAGCATGGATACCAGTTCGGCGCCCTATTCCGAGCAGCTTTACCCCTATGACCTGGGCTTGAACTACGGACGCTCGGACTATAACGTGACCAATGCCTTCAAGCTCTACGGCATGTGGCAGCCCGTCTTCTTCCACGGCAGCAATAGCTGGCTGGAAAAGTGGCGGGAGGATGGTCGCTCAGCGGCATCTGGAACTGGCACTATGGTTTCCCCTGGACCCCATTTATCAGCGTTCAGGCGGTAGCCTTTACTGCGGACAGTGCAGTTACGGCCAGCTTCTGCCCGCTTCAGTCACCGGCGGCCCGGGTAGCAGTTGCCAGCGACAGAGGCTTTTGAAACAGTAGCCAACTCCAACTATCCCCTGGGTGGCGCGAACTACTTCGTGACGCCTGCCTATGCCGCCTACGGCGGCACCGATTCCGGAACTTCAGTGCCGCAGAACCCCGGCGTGCATCGCAATTCGTTGACGCTTCCTGGCTACAAGGCCGTGGACATGACACTGTCCAAGAGCTTTGGCTTGCCGAACATGCCGGTCCTGGGGGAGAACAGCAAGATCGAGTTGCGTCTCGACGCCTTCAACGTATTCAACAATTTGAACTTAAACCCGAACAACATCTCCAATAACATCGGCAATGGCAACTTCGGAACGATCAGCGGCAGTCTGGCCGGCCGCGTGCTCGCCATCGGAGCCCGCTTCAACTTCTAAAGATTTTTCCCATCCCGAGTCTTGCGACGGTCGAGTCATCGATTCACCGTCCAGGTTTTTCCTCCGCGAGGGTCATTGCTCATGCAGCCCAAGAAGCGATTCGTCTGTCCCGCATCGCTTGTTCTGTCAGATTGCCGTTCTGACCCTGGCCGGGCGACTGGCGCTCGCCCAGTCCGCTGGCGGCGCGCAGGATTCTCCGCCTGTCGTGATTGACGCCTCTGCCCCGCCCATCCCTTTCCCCATTTCTGGGAGAAGATGTTCGGCTCGGAGCGCGCCATCGTAACTTTGCGCGAGAATTATCGCCGTGATCTCCGCGAGGTCAAGCAGATCACCGGGTTCGACTACGTCCGCTTCCACGCCATTTTTCATGACGAAGTAGGCATCTACGATGAGGATGCTCAGGGCAACGTCCTATCTATAACTTCACCTACGTCGACCAGATTTACGATGGCTTGTTGGCCAACGGCGTCACGCCCTCTCGTTGAGCTCAGCTTCATGCCGAAGAAGCTGGCCGCGGCCGGGAAGCGATTCAAGGCTTCTGGTATAAGCCGAACGTTTCTCCACCCAAGAGACTGGGACAAATGGGACGGTCTGATGACGCGAATTCGCGCCGCCATCTGGTCGAACGGTATGGCATCGAAGAAGTGTCGCAGTGGTACTTGAGGTTTGGAACGAGCCGAACATCGACTTCTGGGCGGGCAATCCGAAGCAGTCCAGCCTATTCGGGATCTCTACGATCACACGGCGCGTTCCATAAAGCGGCGAACCAGCGGCTGCGTGTCGGCGGACCTTCCACGGCGCAGGCCGCGTGGGCTGACGCCTTTATTCGGCACTATGCGGAAAATAAAGTTCCTGTCGATTTTGTTTCCTCCCACGTTTACGGCAACAACCGGGCCCAGGATGTCTTCGGCACCGACGACGATCGTCCCCGCGACCAGATGGTCTGCCGCGCCGTGAAAAAAGTTCACGACCAGATTCAGTCATCCCCCATGCCAAGCCTGCCGCTGATCTGGACCGAGTACAACGCCAGCTACTTTTCGAGCCCACGATTACCGACTCCTGTACATGGGACCCGGCTGGCCCAT
>CAVVAP010000028.1:0-33586 GCA_963746205.1 uncultured Acidobacteriaceae bacterium
TCACGCTGGTGATGAATTATGGCGGTGCGACGAAGAGTTTTGAAACCAGGCAGACTGCCACAAGCGATAAAATGACCGACCTGGTAGAAGCCTTCGACCAGGGCACTCATCAGGTCCTGATTGACGTGGTAAACTGGATCGCAAACGCCGGCTAAAACAGTTAAAAGTTTTTTGCTTCTTTTTTTAAAAAAAAGAAGATTCTTAAGTCCCTTTTTTTGAAAAAAAGAAGCAAAAAACTTTTAACTGTTTTAGCTTGCGTTTGCGGCGAAATCACGCCACATGCCTGGGCTATGGCACCTCCTCTTTTACTGCTTCAAGATATTCACCTTGCCCTCGGCAGCCAGCCGCTGCTGGATGGCGCCGAGATCGCCGTGGGGGCCGGCGAACGCATCTGCCTGGTGGGGCGCAACGGCAGCGGCAAATCCACCCTGCTGCAAGCTCGCGGCGGGGCTGCTGCAAGCCGCATGGCGGCACGCGGTTCCTGCAGCCGGGCACCATCCGTGCGCTATTTGCCGCAGGAGCCGGATTTCCGGGTTTTGCCACCACGCTGGCCTATGTGGAGGCCGGGCTTGGGGCCGGGCGACGATCGTACCGCGCCATAACCTGCTCGAGCCAGCTTGGCCTGAGCGGCGAGGAAGGAACCCGCCCACCTGTCGGGCGGCGAGGCGCGGCGCGCGGCGCTGGCGCGGGCGCTGGCGCCCGAGCCCGATCTGCTGCTGCTGGACGAGCCGACCAACCATCTGGATCTGCCGGCGATCGAATGGCTGGAAGCCGAGCTTGCCGCGTCGCGCGGCGGCATGGTGCTGATCAGCCATGACCGGCGGCTGCTGGAGCGCGATTTTCGCGCGCGATGGTGTGGCTGGATCGCGGCCGGACGCAGCGGCTCGATCGCGGCTTCGCGCATTTCGAGGCCTGGCGCGAGGAGGTGCTGGAAGAAGAGGAACCGAGCAGCACAAGCTCGGCCGCCAGATCGTGCGCGAGGAAGACTGGATGCGCTACGGCGTGACGGCGCGCCGCAAGCGCAATGTGCGGCGCGTAGCCGAACTTGCCTCGCTGCGGCAGGCGCAACGAACGCGAAACCAGGCGCAGCGGCGGCACGGTGAAAATGGCCGCGCAGCCGAGGGCAAGGCATCGGGCAAGCTGGTCGTCGGTCGCCGAGGATATCTGCAAATCCTACGGCGACCGCGTGATCGTGCGCGATTTAATTTCCCCGCGATCATGCGCGGCGACCGCGTGGGCATCGTCGGCGCAGAACGGCGCCGGCAAAACCACGCTGCTCAGCACTGCTGACCGGCGGTTTATCGCCCGGATGAGGGCGAAATACGGCTCGGCACCAATCTGCAAATGGTGTCGCTGGATCAGCACGCGCGCCAGCCTCGAACCCGACGCAGACGCTGTCCGATACGCTGACCGGCGGCGGCGGCGACCAGGTGCAGGTCGAACGGCGAAGCTGCGCCACGTGATCGGCTACATGAAGGATTTTCTGTTCCGGCCGGAACAGGCGCGCACCGCAGTCGGCGTGCTATCGGGCGGCGAGCGCGGGCGGCTGATGCTGGCGGTGGCGCTGGCGCGGACCGTCGAACTGCATGGTGCTCGATGAGCCCACCAACGATCTCGATCTGGAAACGCTGGATCTGCTGCAGGAAATGCTGGCCGAGTACCCCGGCACCGTGCTGCTGGTCAGCCATGACCGCGATTTTCTCGATCGCGTGGTCACCTCCACCATTGCGCTGGATCGTGATGCCAACTGGATCGAATACGCCGGCGTCGAACCAATCTGGCTGCGGAAGGTATAGCGGGGGAGCGGGTAACGGTACGCGGCCAAGTTCTAGACGGAAACGGCGCGCCGGTGCCCGACGCAGTATTGGAGATATGGCAAGCCAACAGTTATGGCAAGTACTCCCATCCCGATGATCCCCAAGATAAGCCGATAGAAGCGGAATTCAACGGATTTGGCCGAGTCCCCGTGGATTCGACGGCGCGCTTCGAATTCGTCACCATCAAGCCCGGGACGGTCCCCGGTCCCGGAGGTATGGATCAAGCTCCCCATCTCGCAATCTCAATTTTCATGCGCGGCTTGCTGAAGCGGCTCGTAACGCGCATGTACTTTCCCGGCGACGCGCGCAACGCGAGCGATCCGATCCTTAATATGGTAGATCCGGCACGCCGCTCAACACTCATCGCCAAAAGGGTTGACGAAGGCGACTCCGCGCACTGCGCGATGGAATGGAATGTAGTCTTGCAAGGTGAGCGGGAAACTGTATTCTTCGACCTGGGACTGTGATCCATCGGCGCTGTTCCGGCGGCAAGCAGATTATTCATGGGGCATATTCTAGACTCGGCGTTCGGCTCCGCGGTGATGGAGGAGATCTTCTCCGACCTCTCGTGCCTGCAGCGGATGCTCGACTTCGAGGCGGCGCTGGCGCGTGCGGAAAGTACGTGCGGGGTAATTCCGGCTGCTGCGGCGTCCGCCATCGCGTCGAAATGCAATGCCACGCTGTTCGATCTTGATGGACTGGCGGCGGCGACGCGACTCTCACTGAATCCGGCGATTCCGCTGGTCAAGCAGTTGACCGCGCTGGTCGCGAAAGAGAGTGAGGAAGCGGCGCGCTACGTTCACTGGGGAGCAACCAGCCAGGATGTGAACGACACGGGCCTCGTGCTCCAGATGCGGCAGGCTTTCGATTTACTGGACGCGGATTTAAGTTCCCTCCGAAGCAGCCTGCTTGAACTCTTGGGAAAGTATCGCTCTTCTCCGATAGCGGGCCGCACGCTGATGCAACATGCGTTGCCTACGACTTTCGGGGTAAAGGTGGCGGGCTGGCTGGACGCTATCGAACGGCACCGCGAGCGCCTTGCGCAAACTCGAAAACGCGCGCTGGTTCTACAATTCGGGGGCGCGGTTGGAACCCTAGCCGCACTCGGCGCGAATGGACTGCGGGTTTCCGAGGCGCTGGCGAAAGAACTTGGACTCGAGCTTCCGGCTGCGCCCTGGCATGCGCACCGCGATCGCCTGGCGGAGGTGGCGTGCACCCTGGGCCTGTGCGAGGCACCCTGGGTAAAATTGCGCGGGATATTTCTCTGCATATGCAGACGGAAATTGCCGAGGTCTTCGAGCCTGCAGCGGCGGGTCGCGGCGGTTCCTCGACGATGCCGCACAAACGGAATCCGGTAAGCGCCAGCGTGGTTTTTTCCGCCGCCACGCGGGTGCCCGGCCTGGTGAGCACGATGTTGAGCGCAATGGCGCAGGAGGACGAGCGCGGCCTGGGCAACTGGCACTCGGAATGGGAAACGCTGCCGCAAATCTTCCGGTTGAGCGGCGGAGCGCTGCATCACATGGCCGAAATAGTTCCCCATCTCGAGATTGACACCGCAAGAATGCGTCATAATCTCGAAGCGACACACGGCCTGATTTACACGGAGGGCGTGACGATGGCGCTGGGCAAAATTATCGGCAAGCCTGCCGCCTACTCCCTCGTAGAAAAAGCGAGCCGGCAAGCGCGCGATTCAGGGCGTCATCTTCGCGAAGTGCTGGCGGAAACCAGCGCCGTTATAGAGCACTTGAGCGCGGCGGAACTGGATCGACTTTTTACTCCCGAGAATTATCTGGGCTTGGCAGAGGGGTTTACAGATCGGGTGATTTCCGCGAGTGGGACGAGAAAGTAAAGTCTCTCCGACCAAAATCGGAATCGAGGAGAACCAGCAGCCATGCCATTCGCCCAAGCCGGAGAATTGCGGACGCACTACGAGCTAACCGGCGACAAGAAACAGGTGCTGGTTTTTTCCAACTCGCTCGGCACAAATTTCTCGATGTGGGAACCGCAGATGCCTGAGTTGGGGAGGCGCTTCCGTGTCCTGCGATACGACACGCGGGGGCACGGGCAGTCCACGGTGACGCCGGGCGATTACACCATTGAGCAACTAGGCGGCGACGTTGTCGCGCTGCTCGATACGTTGAAGTTGGAGCGCGTGTACTTTTGCGGCCTGTCCATGGGAGGAATGATCGGCATGTGGCTCGGCATCAACGCTCCGGAGCGCCTGCATCGACTGATTCTGTGCAACACGGCGGCCCACATCGGCAGCGCGGAGACGTGGAATGCGCGGATCGCCACCGTCCGCAAAGAGGGCATGAGGCCGGTTGCCGCGGCGGTTGTGGAACGCTGGTTCACGCCGGAATTTCGCGTGGCGTCGCCGGCGCCGGTGGCCCAGGCGCAGGCCATGCTGGAGAAGACTTCGCCATCCGGCTATGCTGCGTGCTGCGCCGCGATCCGCGACATGGATCAGCGCGACGCCATCTCGCGAATCAGCAGCCCGACTCTGGTGATCTATGGCGGGAAGGACCCGGTGATTCCGATTGCGGACGCGGAATTTCTCGCGAACCGGATTTCGGGATCGTCACGGAAAGAGTTGAATGCGGCGCACCTTTCCAACGTGGAACAGGCGGAGGCATTCACGAAAGCAGTCGGTGACTTTCTTTCCGCGTCCAGTGAACGAGAATGAAACGCGAGACGGATGGCCAAAATGGATGAGGCGAAACGCTACGAGCAGGGCATGGAAGTGCGGCGCGCTGTTCTGGGGGACGAGCATGTAGATCGCGCGTTAGCTTCGATCACGGATTTCAGCCGCGACTTTCAGGAGTTCATAACCCGTAACGCCTGGGGGGACATCTGGAGCCGTCCCGGGCTTTCCCGGCACACTCGAAGCCTGCTGACCCTGGCGATGATGGTGGCGCTGAACCGGGGGGACGAATTCAAATTGCATGTGCTCGCCGCCTTTAATAATGGCGTCACCCGCGACGAGATCAAAGAGGTTCTGCTGCAAAGCGCGGTCTACTGCGGAGTTCCGGCCGCCAACTCCGCCTTTCACGCCGCGGCTGAAGTTTTTCGCGAGATGAACGAAAAGAAGAGGACCGGGGTAAAGCTAACGAAAACGCAGGTTAAAAAGAGGCGACGGCAATGACACCAACGACGAGACCATCGTCCACGACAACGACTGATACTACCGTAACCGACGTGCAGCTTTTAATCGGAGATCGCGATACTGCAGCCGCGATTGGGGCTACATTCGAGCGCGAAAATCCGGTATCAGGGGAACCGGCAACCCGCGCGGCCAACGCCGGAGTCGACGATGCCATTGCGGCCGCGGAATCCGCCGCCGCCGCTTTCCCCGCGTGGTCCGCTGTGGGGCCCCATGAACGGCGGAAGAAGTTGCTGCGCGCCGCCGACCTGCTGGAAGCGCGTACACCGGATTTTATTGCGCTGATGATGAGCGAAATCGGCGCCACCGCGCCGTGGGGTGGCTTCAACGTTTATCTGGCCGCGCAAATCCTGCGCGAGGCGGCTGCCATGACGACGCAAGTCGCGGGCGAAACCATTCCTTCGGAAATCCCCGGGAGCCTGGCATTCTCCATACGCCAACCGGTGGGCGTCGTACTCGGTATCGCTCCCTGGAACGCTCCTGTCATTCTGGGGGTGCGCGCTCTCGCCGTACCGCTGGCCTGCGGAAACACGGTGGTGCTGAAGGCCTCGGAAATGTGTCCGGCGACGCATCGCCTGATCGGCACGGTGCTGTGCGAAGCGGAATTGGGCCATGGCGTGGTCAATGTTCTGACGCACGATGCAGCCAGCGCCTCGGCGATTGTCGAGGCGCTCATCGCTCATCGCGCCGTTCGCCGCATCAATTTCACCGGATCGACGCGCGTAGGAAAAATTCTAGCGGTCAGCGCGGCCAGGCATCTCAAACCGATTCTGCTCGAACTTGGCGGCAAAGCTCCGCTGATTATTCTCGACGATGCCGATCTCGATGCCGCCGTTGACGCCGCAGCGTTCGGCGCTTTCATGAACCAGGGCCAGATTTGCATGTCCACCGAGCGCATTCTTGTTGACGAGAAAATCGCCGACGCTTTCGCGCAGAAATTTGCCGCGAAAGTGCGCGCGCTTCCGACCGGCGATCCCAAACAGGGCAACGTTGTCTTTGGCGCGGTCGTGGGCAAGCCGACGGTCGATCGCGTTAACGGGCTGGCCGCTGACGCGGTTGCGCGGGGCGCAAAGATTCTGCTCCGGGGCGAAGGCGGTGGCACGATTATGCAGCCGGTGATCGTAGATCACGTCACGCCCGACATGCAGATATTTCGCGAAGAATCTTTCGGGCCCTCGGTTTCCATCACCCGCTTCAAAAGCGTGGAAGAAGCCATCCGCCTTGCGAATGACACGGAATACGGGCTGACTTCAGCCGTCTTTAGCCGCGACATAGCGCTGGCGCTCGAAGTCGCGAAGAGGATTGACTCCGGCATGTGCCACATTAACGGCCCGACGGTCCATGACGAAGCGCAGATGCCGTTTGGCGGTGTAAAAGCCAGTGGCTACGGACGCTTCGGGGGCAGGGCGGCTATCGACGAATTCACCGAGCTGCGCTGGATCACCATCCAGACCACGCCCAGACACTATCCGTTTTAGTGGAGCGCGTTGAAAATAGCGACCGCTATGTTTCGGCTGAACGGGATATAAATTTTGGCATTGGACGCGAGAGTCAAAGACGTTTACCAGGGGCACAGAGCGTCACGGGGGAAACCGGCGCCAGGAGACATGCCACTCAACTACGCCCGGGTCGCCTCAGCCAAGTCATTCAGAGATCTCCTCGCGATCAAGCGAAAGTTCATCGTGCCTGCTTTCGTCTTTTTCCTAGTGAATTTCTTCGCTTTTTCGGTTCTGGTTGGGTATGCGCCGAAAGCGGCCTCCATCAAGGTCATCGGGGCGGTGAATCTGGGCTACCTTTTTGCGCTTTGGCAATTCGTACTGGGATGGACGATTGCCGGCCTCTACCTGGCGGCCTCCGCAAAATTCGACCGGCTGACTCAAGACGTCCTCGACGAGGCCAAGCTCGCTCCGCCTGCCGCCGATGCTCGCGGGGGCCGGTGAATGTCGATTTCGCTGATTATCTTCGTGTTGTTTGTGGCGAGCACGTTGGCCATCACCTATTGGGCGGCGCGGCGCTCGCGCGGGGCCAGTGCTTACTTCGCCGCCGGACGGCGCATCACGGCGTGGCAAAATGGATTTGCCGTGGCCGGCGATTTCATGAGCGCGGCGTCGTTTCTCGGCCTCATCGGCCTGATTGCGCTCCAGGGATTCGACGGAATCTATTATGCCGTTGGCGGCTTCATCGCTTTCGTGACAATTCTGCTGGTCATCGCGGAACCGTTACGCAACACGGGAAAGTACACGATGGGCGATGTGCTGGCGTATCGCCTGCGCCCGCGCCCGGTGCGGGCTCTGGCCGCCCTGAGCACGCTCACGATCGCAACGCTTTACATGATCGCCCAGATGGTCGGGGCTGGAGCTTTAGTCGCATTGTTACTCGCGGGCTCCGGCATCAGCTACAACGCGGCGGTTATCGGCGTGGGCGTGCTGATGATGATCTACGTAATCTTCGGCGGTATGCTCGCAACAACCTGGGTGCAGATCATCAAGGCCATGCTCCTCATGGCCTGCACGGTTGTTCTGACGGGGTTGGTGCTGCGCCATTTTCATTTTCACCTGCTCGATTTCTTTTCCGCCGCCAGCCGCATTGCCTATCACCAGAGAGGCAACGCGGTGACACGGGATTTCCTTCAGCCCGGGCTGCGTTACCATCCTCCGTACGGCGCGCTTGACCTGCTTTCGCTGAGCCTGATTTTTGCTTTCGGGACCGCCGGACTGCCGCACATCCTGGCGAAGTTTTATACCGTCCCCGATGCGAGAACGGCGCGCAACAGCGTGGTCTGGTCGATGATTCTGATTGGCAGCTACTATGCCATGACGACAATTTTAGGCTTGGGCGCGGCCGTGTTGCTGGGGCCCGACGATATCGTTGCGCACGGCGGCCCTAACGTAGCAGGCCCGCGACTGGCACAGGCCTTGGGCGGAGATCTGTTTTTGGCGGTCGTCTCCGCAGTGGCGTTCGCCACGATTCTCGCGGTGGTGGCGGGAGTGACCATCAGCGCCTCCACATCTTTCGCGCACGATTTCTGGACCAATGTGATTCATCGCGGAGTGGAGCGCAGGCCGGGCGAGAGCGTGATTGTGGCGCGGGTTGCGGCGCTGGCGGTGGGGGCCGCTTCGATCGTTATCGCAATCGCGCTGGGTCCGGGATCGAATGTGCTGATCCTGGCGACGCTTGGCATGGCGGTGGCAGCTTCGGCAAATTTTCCGGTACTCGCGCTCTCGCTGTACTGGCGACGCTTTACTACCGCCGGGGCAATCGCCGGCTTGACGGCGGGGCTGGGAGCGGCACTCGCCCTGATTGCCGCCGGCCCCAATCTTATGGGCATCGATGCGCCAGAAGTGGTGGGAAGCTCTCGCCATCTGATTCAGATGCGGCCGTGGTTGCCTTTGGAAAATGTGGGAATCGTCACTGTGCCACTGGGATTTCTGGCGGCGATCGTGGGATCGCTGGTTCGCCGCGAGCCGGCCGCCGAAGCAAAGTTTGATGAACTGGTGGTGCGGGCCAATACGGGGATGGGAGCCGAACAGGCGAAGGGATAAAAAGTTGCGCTGTTCAGGTTTGGGCCTCATCCGGGCCGGGGCGGGGCACCGCCCCTCACCGTCCCTCTTGCAGACAACAGCACACTCGCCCGTTAGACCTCGCCCGCCTTCATCTGCTGGCTGATGTACTCCGCCTGGCGCAGCGCCAGAGCTACGATCGTCAAGGTAGGATTCGCAGCCCCCGGAGTCGTCAAAACGCTGCCATCGGAGATGAAAAGATTCTTGATGTCGTGCGTCTGTCCCCACGCGTTGGTCACGCCGTCCCGAGCATCCGCGCTCATTCTCGCGGTGCATAAGTTGTGGGTCGCGGGAGGCACGGGGCCAATCACCACCCGTTTAGCGCCGACGGCCTCAAATATCTTTGACATCTGTCCCTGCGCATGCCTGCGCATCGCCTGATCGTTGGGATGCTCGTCGACATGGACGTTGGCGACGGGCAGGCCATAAGCATCCTTGACATTCGAGTTCAGTGTGATGCGATTCTCCGAACGCGGCAGGTCTTCGCCGTTGATGAACATTCCGGCGAGATTGCGATAGTTGTCGATGATCGACGCGAAATCGCGGCCCCATCCGTAAGGCAAACCGACCAGCGGCAACGTGGGCAGATCGAGGGCCAGGAGTTCAATGCGGTAGCCGCCGACGAAACCGCGCTGCGGTTCGTTGACGACCTCATCCTCGACCACGCCCGCGAGTGTAGCTCCGCGCCACTGATAGACAGGCTTCTCGAAAATTCCCCAGACAAAACCTGTGATCTGGTGGCAATAGTTGCGGCCCACCTGATCGGAAGTATTGGCCAACCCGTGCGGATATTTCCCCGATTCGGAGAGCAGCAGCAGCCGCGCCGTCTCGATGGCATTGCCCGCGACGCAGACCAGACGCGCCTTCTGGCGCCGTTCTTTGCCAACGCCATCGCGATAGGCGACGGCATTCACCCGGCCATCGGCGCGGTGTTCGATACGTGTGGCGGTCGATTCGACTCGAAGGTCAAGATTTCCGGTCGCTTCCGCATCGGGAATTTCCGTGTAAAGCGTGCTCCACTTCGCGCCCATCTTGCAGCCCTGCACGCAAAAGCCTTGTTGGATGCATGGCCCTCGCCCATCATAAGCAACCGAGTTGATAGCCATGTGCCCGGTATGCACCTGTTTGTAACCCAGTTTTTTGGCGCCGGCATACATCACTTTGAAATTGTTGGACGCGGGCAATCCGGGCATATCGTTGCGCCGCGTGACGCCCATGCGGCTCTCGGCGAGCTTGTAATACTTTTCCAGTTCGTCATAGGCGATGGGCCAATCGAGCAGCGAAGTTCCTGCAAGTTTGCCGTAGGTACTTTGCGCGCGCAATTCCCAGGGGCGCAATCTTGGCGCCGAAGCGGTCCAATGCACCGTGGTTCCGCCTACGGTTTTGCAATGCCAGGCTGGCATGCTGGGGAAATCGCGAGCGACACCCCAGCTGCCGCTCTGGGTACGGGGATCGAGCCAGGTGAGTTGAGTAAATGCCTCGCCCGGCACCTGCGAAAAAGAATCGAGCGACTGGCGCTTGCCCGCCTCCAGCAGCACCACCTCGATGCCTCGGCGTGTAAGTTCGTGCGCCAGGGTTCCCCCTCCGGCACCCGAGCCAATGATTACAACCGCGCTGTCGTCGTTGAAATCGATAGTCGCCATATTATTCTCGCGCTGGCGTGCCCGACATGAGCCAGGCTGCTCTCCGGCGCGTCACGACAGCACCGGTCCACTGTCTTCGAGCGGAACGTCGGGCAGCCAGCGCAGGTCGTTGAAGCCCCGCGCAAGATAACCGCCTTTGGAAAAAGCTTCGCCCTCGTAACCAAAATATGCGTACGCCATTGGAGTCGCGTAAAGAACCTGCACGGTGCGCAGCCTGGTCGCCTGAAAGAATTCCGAGGCCTCGATTGTCTTGAGTGCCGCCACCCGCGCGCTTTCGTCTCGTTGCGCAAAATTCGTGCCGAGTTCGGCCATCCCGGCCTTCATCATTTTGCGCGCCTTTTCGTCTTTGGCAGCCTCTCCGTCCACCGCCTTCACCACCAGCGCATAGGCGGAGTCATCGAGTTTGTCGTGCGGGGCAATCGTCCGTGCCACGGCCAGCAGCGTCGCGCCCTCCGCGTTGGTGAAAACCGCCAGATCGAGCGCCCAGGCGCGCGCGGGCGCGATCAGAGCCAGCGCGCTTCCGGCCGCCACGAATCCGCTCAGCATGCCCGTAGCCGTCGTTTTGATAAACTTGCGCCGATCCAAAGATTCGGTCACAGTTTCTCCTTTGTAATTAGCCGTAATTCGGCGGATTGACCGACCGATCCATTCCCATACATTTCTGCCCGCCCTTAGCAACCGTGACGGCGATCAGGCGCGGTTCGCTCGAGGCAAACGCCGCCCGCAGCGCCGGTTCCAACTCCGATGCATGATCGATGGACTGCGCGGCCATGCCATAGCCCTGCGCGATCTTGACCATATCGATGCCGGGGATATCCATCCCCGGAACATTCCGGCCCACACCGGTAAAGTCGCAGAAGCCTTTCAAAGCGGAGTAATCGGAATTTTGCAGGACGATTACGAGGATCGGCGCATTATTCTGCACCGCGCTCCACAGCGCCTGGATCGAGTACTGGATGGAACCATCGCCAATCGGGCAGACCACTCGCCGCTCGGGGCAAGCCATCTGCAAGCCAACCGCCCCGGGGAGGGCAAATCCAAGAACGCCATTGGGGACCGAATAAAAGGAATACGGTTCATCGGGGGTCAGCCAGCGGTCGAGATCGCCCTTCGCGGAAGGACACTCTTCCGCGATCACGGCGCCGCGCGGCATTACGTGGTTCAACACGCTGAACAAATAACCTGGCGACATGGGATGCTCGGCCGAGGGCGGCAACGGTTGAGTGAGCGCCGCGTCGTTATTGTTCGCCCGTGCCTTCACATGGGCGCGCAAGTGCCGGACGGAGGCGGCAATGTTGCCGACGATACTGCTTCCCGCCAGCGCCGAGGCGGCATCGAGTGGAGAATTGGTAATCTGCGCCAGCGTTGTTCCAGGCTTGATCGCCGCGCCCGGCACGTGGGCGTAGTAGAGAAAAATCCGCGCCCCCAACACGATGACGACATCATGCGCGGCCAGTTGCTCCGCCAGTGGCCGCTGCGCCGGCAACAACCCGCCGCGAAACAACCGATGCGTCCGCGGGAAGGTCCAGCGCGGCGGAATCGGCTCTTCGTAAACGGCCGCATTGAGACGCTCGGCCAGGGCGACAACGTCGTTCCCGGCGTCGTCTTCCTCAATCTGGCTGCCTACAACCAGCGCCGGATTCCGGCTGGCATCCAGCACGCGGGCCAGTTCGTCGAGCGCGGATGGATCCGGAAAAACGGTTTCGGTTAGTTTGCGGGGCGCGACTGGATCGCACTCATGAGTCCAATCGTCCATGGGAATCGACATAAAAACCGGTCCTTTCGGCGCCTGCATCGCGAGGTAATATCCGCGCGCAATCGCCGCCGGCACATCCTCGGCGCGCACCGGTTCGTATGCCCACTTCACGTAAGGGCGCACGGTTTCCACCGCGCGGCTGGCAAGAAATGGCTCAGCCAGCAGATGGCGGCGATCCTGTTGTCCCGCAGTGATCACCAACGGCACATGCAGGTACCAGGCATCCTGAATGGCCGCGAGTCCGTTCCCCGTGCTCGCGATGGAGTGAAGATTCACGAAGGCGGCCTTCCTGGTGCCGAGCGAATATCCGAGTGCCATCCCCGCCGCGGAGCGTTCGTGCAGTCCCAGCACGTAACGGAAATCCGAAGGCAGGTTGCGGAGAAACGGTAACTCGGTTGACCCGGGATTGCCAAAGATCGTCGTCATGCCCAGCTCGCGCAACAGTTGGTAAGCTGCCTCTCGTACCGTACCCATTCAACTCCTGATTTCACTCGCGACGAGTTCTGGGATGTTATACCACCACGTTCCAAAACAAAGTCAACTCAATAACGCCGCACGATAAACCGTTTGCGACCCCGGCACTGGCGGCGCGACTCACGCAATTGAGCAACCCGGGACGACACGGAAAATGGGTAGCGTTCGCTAGTCTAGTTTTTTAACCACAGAGGCACAGAGGCACAGAGAACCAATCGCTTAGTGAATATTCTGGATCCGGCCCTTACAGTTCAGATTGTTTCTTCGGCTCTTGTCACGCTGGTGAAACAAAAAATTGGGAGACTGCCGGGAAATGCCGCCGCTTGAAGGGCAAGTCGAACAAGTGTTATCGTCGCTCACTTCACCGGCAAGATATGAGCTTGAAAATCTGCATAATCGGATGCGGGGCGTTAGGCAGCATAATCGGCGGCCATCTGGCACAGCTCGACGAGGTCGAGGTGTACGCCTACGACACCTCCGAAGAACACACACGGGCGATTCGCGAGCGCGGACTCCAGATCAGCGGTGCGTCAAACTTCACTGTTTCCCTCAAGGCCACTTGCCGGCCCGAAGAAATTCCGCCGTGCGACTTTGGAATCTTCGCTACCAAGAGCCTGCACACTCGCGCTGCGATTGAACAGAGCGCGCATATTTTCGCAGGCGCGGCGCCCGTCTGCTCGGTGCAGAACGGATTGGGCAACGAAGAAATCATCGCTCAGCAGGTGCGCTATGTGATGCGCGGGGCGACGACCATGGCGGTCCACATGCGCGGTCCCGGCCACGCCGGGTTCGAGTTCCGCAGTAATCTTTGGATCGGCCCGTTCGAGCCTTCGGGCACGCCCTACGTTCTGGTCGAGCATCTTGCAGCCGTGATGAATCGCGCCGGCCTGCAGGTTGTGCCGATGCTCGACGCGCGAGGCGCACAATGGACAAAATTGGTCTTCAACGCGGCAGTGAATCCGGTGGGCGCGCTTACACGGCTGCATCACGGCGCGGCGCAGCGCTTCGCGCCGACGGCCGCCCTTTACGAAGGATTGCTGCAAGAGGGCGAAGCGGTGGCGCACGCGCTGGGAATCACGTTGCACGGCGATCCGCGCGAAATGATCGCCGAGGGGGCGCGCGCGCCGGGCCAACGGAATGTCAGCATGCTGCTCGACATCCTCGCTGGACGGGCTACCGAAGTTGATTTCATCAACGGCGCAATCGCCGACGCAGGAGAGAAGCTGGGCGTACCAGTCCCGCTGAATCGCACGCTGTGGCGCCTGGTAAAAGGTCTCGAACATTCCTGGACCGGCCCCGCGTAAGTTTCTCTCGTGAGGGCTTCTAAACTAACAGGCTGCTGACAAACATCCCTGCTTTTGGGTGGCGCAGCGCTTTTAGCGCTGCGGTAATCGGCTTTTTTTAACATCGGCTTCAGCCGCTGAGGTCCGACTGACACGCTGAAAGGGCAAAATCTCTTAATCAGCCTGCTGACGTCTACGGTTGGATTCGTTTCGCAGCCGCCTTGACGCGAAACAGCAGGTAAGGCTTCTGGCGCAGGTCCGCGCCATTATTGAAAGTTGGACTGCGTTCGATCTGATTCGCGGTGAAATAGAGATAGCCATCCGCGGCCAGGGACAGCGTATCGGGCCAGAGCACCCGCGGATCGTGCACCAGGGTTTCGATCTCTCCCGAGAGCAGCCTGCGCCGGACTGCATCGTGCTCGTAGTCGCTCAAATACACGCGGCCTTCCGCATCCGATTCCAGACCATCCCCCGCTCCGCCTTTCTCGCCAAGGTCTCTTACGGTGGCTCCGACATCCGCGTCGGATTGGCTACGGTCGGCGAGCGCATCCACGCTGACGCTGTAGAGATGGCGGCTCGTGAGGGGGCAGTAGTACAGCGTCTCGCTATCGGGGCTGATCGCGATGCCATCCGCGCCCACGGCAAATCTTGACGGGGGTTTCCCCGGCAGGCGCATCTGAAGAATCTGTCCCTCGACGACAGGCACGAAAACCGGATCGGGCCTGGTGGATGCGTGATTGTTGAGGCGCCGCCAGCTCTTACCGGTGGCGAGATCGACGACGACAATCGCATTCGGGCCGGGAGTAGACGAATCGGTGATGAAGGCCGTCCCCTCGGCGCCGCGATGGAGATCGAAACGCACGTCGTTTAAATAGGTGGTAGGGAGGGCGACGTAAGGCGGAAAGACTATTTGCTTTGTAACACGATTGCTGGCGAGATCGACGGCAATCAGTTTTGCACCTTCCGCTTTCACCGGGCCGAAAGCGATGCTGCCGGTGTCGAGGATCCACAGCCGATTTCCCGTGGGATCGACCACGACGCTCTGCACCGACACAAGTTTTTCGGCGGGATTGTCGCCCTCCGCGTAATGGTTGATGGCGGCGTTCGGGTAGGGTACGGTTTTGCCGCCCTTGACCTCGGCGACCGTGTATTCGACGGCGTCGCCCCATCGGGGAAAGTTCACGAAGATACGGCCGTCATTGGCGACGGTAACCCCCGTCGGCATGGGGCCGTTGAACGTCGCAACCACTTCCAGGCTCCCGATAACGCGATCTTTGGCGAGATCGCTTGGCGTTTTTTTCGCCGCATCCGCGGAAGTTTGCGAGCAGATTGTTGCCGCGAAGATGGCAACCCAAAAACATCTTGTGAAAAGTCTCGAAATTTGCGGCTTCATGGCAAAGAAGCCTAACAAGAACGGCGCAAGTTGTGCAGCGGAAATAAATCCGCCCGGGGTGACAGGAAAGATCTGACACCAGAAACCGAGAAATTCCGTTTTGCTATCATGCGTCCCTATGAACGCTGCCGACAATTCCGCCAGGCGCTACGAAAACACGCTGGTCGCGATTTTATTCTTCACCTGGGGCACGGTGTTTCTCGATCGCATGTCGCAGCTCTATCTCGCGCCGTACTTCGCTCCGGAGTTTCATCTCAGCCGCGAGCAGATCGGCACGCTGGCTTCGGTTCTTGCCATCACTTGGGCGGCCTCGACTTTCGTGTTCGGAGCGTTATCGGATCGCGTGGGGCGCAGGCCGGTATTAATTCCGGCGGTGCTCGGCTTCTCCGCCTTGTCGTGGATTTCGGGTCTGGCGCACAGTTACCACCAACTCTTGTTCATCCGCGCGCTGATGGGAATTGCGGAGGGGCCGACGTGGTCGATCATGACCGCGCTCATCGAAGAGTCGTCTTCCCCCAGCCGGCGGGGACGTAATATCGGCCTGGTTGTTAGCGCCGCCGCATTGGTTGGATTGGCGGCAGCACCGGTATTGACGACGCAGGTGGCCAGCCGGTGGGGATGGCGCTCGGCATTTTTTGTCGCCGGCATTCCCGGGGTGCTGGCCGGCCTGTTGATCTGGAAGTTTGTTAAAGAGCCTGCCACGAGCCACGGGGCCGGACATAAGAAGCCGTCGCTCGGCGACTATCTTTCCATCCTGCGCTATCGCAATATAGGGCTGTGCTGCCTGGGTGCGACAGGCTTCATGTCGTGGCTGTTCGCTTTGAACGTATTCGCCCCGGTCTACATCACCGAAGTCGCGCATCAGCCCGCAACCACTGCTGGGTTTCTCCTGGGCGCCAGCGGGTTGGGAAGTTTTTTTCTAGGATTTCTTCTGCCCTCCCTCTCCGATCGTGTGGGCAGAAAGCCGATTCTGCTGGCGATGGCGGCCGCGTCCGCGGTTGTGCCCCTGGCATTCCTGGTTCCGGCCCTTTACCTCTACCCCCTGCTGCTCGCAGCCATCGTCTTCATTGCCAATACCGGGCAGGGTATTGCGAGCCTGGTGATGGTGCTGGTGCCGACCGAAAGTGTGCCCGCACAATTCCGCGCGACCTCGATCGGCCTTACAACATTGGTGGGCGAAACGATGGGAGCCACCGGGGCGCCTCTTCTGGCCGGAGCCTTAGCCGAGAACCACGGCCTAGCCCTGACCATGTGGCTGGCCGCAGCCGGCAGCGCGGTTTTATTTCTAGCCGCCTTGTTTGTGCGGGAACCCGCCCGCCAACCGGACTCATCGTTGCGATTGGAGTGACGCGGGCCCCCCCCGGCGCTGCAGTCTCCAACTATGCGATGTCTTCTTGCGCGGGTTGGCGCAACGCGCGCCTTACGGAATCCAGAAACGCCAGTACTGCGGGCGATTCTTCGCCCTTGCGCCAGGCCGCGTACACTTCGATCTTGGCCTCCGGTTCCTGGAGACGCACCGAAGCGAGTTCCAGGCCCGAGACCGAGCGATTGACGATCGCGCCGGCCCCAACGAAGATCGCCTTGCCGGACGCAACCATGATCGCTCCCGCCTCCTCGTGCGCCTCCACGTGCGTCACGATCAGGTGGGGAGTGAATCCCTGGCGGTTGAACAGGCCCATAATTTTGTCGTACAAACCTGTAGAAAACTTGCGGTCGAAAACGATCAACGGTTCGTGGGCGATATCCTTCAGCCGCAAAAAGCGGCGCTTCGCCAGGCGGTGCGTCTTGGGCAGGATGACCACGAACTCTTCTTCGTACAGGAGTTCGCAGTGCAGATTCATCTGATCGACCGGAGGACGCAGAAAGCCGATGTCGATCTCCTCCCGGCGCAGCGCCTCGTTCTGAAAGTTCGAAAACAGGTCGCGGCACTCCACTTCGATGGTGGGAAAGCGGCGGCGGTGTTCAAACACTACTTTGCTGACTGCGCCTCCGAGCCCCGAAGCCAGGCCGATGCGGACCGTCCCCGATTCGCCCTTCTGCGCATGGCGCGCGGACGCAGCGGCGTGACCGGCCTGCAAAATCAGCTTGCGCGCTTCCTCCAGAAAAACGTGTCCCGCCTTGGTGAGTTCGACCTTGCGTTTGTCGCGAACCAGAAGAGTAACTCCCAAAATCTCTTCCAACTGGCGGATCTGGCGGCTCAAAGGGGGCTGCGCAACGTGCAGTTGCAAAGCCGCTTTGTGAAAGTTCAGGTGCTCTGCGACGGCGATAAAGTAGCGGACGTGACGTAATTCCACAGCGGGGATTTTACCCTTTTTTGGGTAATACCCAAGAGGTATCAGTACTCGACTAAATATGTATTGGACACTTTTCCGCTTTGGAACGATGCTACGCGGCGAATGATAGCGAAGCCCTTCCGCGCGAACGAATCAGTGTTTGCGAGGTCAGGATTCGGGTGTTTCGCGAATCAACAGCGATGGCGAAATGGTGTGGGGTTTCCGCAGCGCTCATTTTTGGATCGACCATCGTCGCAATAAAACACAACCTGGTTGCAACTTCGAAGGAGCAGAAGCCCATGAGACCACGTCGTCTGATGCTTGCTGTGGGATTGGCCGCGGTACTCGCTCTGGCCCTGACGCCACACGCCTGGAGTCAAGCGTCCATCAGCTTCGCCCAACTGAGCGGAACGGTTACCGACCCGGCGGGACAGACCATTGCCGGCGCCTCGATTACGCTGCGCGAACTCGCTACGAATCGCACTTATACGGCGACCTCGAACACGCCCGGCTTCTACACCGTTCCGAACCTTCCGCCCGGCAGTTATGAATTGACGGTCCAAAGCAAAGGTTTCGCCAAGTATGTGCAGACCGGCATTGCCCTGACCGTAGGCCAGACGGCATTAATCGACGTCAAGATGCAGGTGGCGGGGAGCACGGAGGTGGTGAAAGTCACCTCAGAAGTGCCTCCGGTCGAAACCACGCGCTCCGAAACCAGCCAGGTGATCGATACGGTCCATATCGATAATCTGCCTACGAACGGGCGCCAGTTTATCGACTTTGCCTTATTGACGCCGGGAGTGGCCACCGGCCGCACCAGCATCCAGTCCACCTTCACCGAAACCGAAGTGACCCGCATTTCGTTCGGCGGCATGCGTGACTTGAGCAATGCGGTCACGGTCGATGGCGCCGATTACATCAACGAATCGACCGGCTCGCAACGGGCCACGCCCTCGCAGGAAGCGGTTAACGAATTCCGCGTGGTCAACAACAGCTTCGGCGCGGAGTATGGCCGGGCGCTCGGCGGCATCGTCAACATCGTCACCAAGTCTGGAACCAACGATTTGCACGGTTCGGTCTACGGTTATCTCAGCAACAAATCCGCCAACGCCATCTCGCTTCTACAGCGCCCACCCTACGATGCGTACCGCCGCGGCCAGTTCGGGGCAACTTTGGGCGGCCCCGTCGTTAAGGACAGAACATTTTTCTTCATGAACTACGACGGCCAGCGCCTGGGAGAATCGCCTACGTATCCCAACACGCTAATCAACAATCTGGCGACGATCAACGCGGCCAAGGCAGCCCTGAACCTGCCCGGCGAAAACCTGAACACGCTCAAGACGCTTGACCACGACAACGGCTTCGTCCGGCTCGATCACCAGTTGAACAACAACAATCGCGTGGCGATTCACTATGGAATCTTCGACGCGCGCGACTTGAACGTCCTGGTTGGGGACACGCTGGACGGGGGCGGCATCGGCGCTCCCAGCGATGGACATAATTCTTTCATCCGCGACCAGTCCTTGGTGGGCACGGTGAGTTCGGTGCTCAAGCCAGAACTGGTGAATACGGCTCTGGTGCAATACGCCCGGCGCCATAACACCTTCCCGGCAACGACGGGACAGCCTAATCTCGATATTCCCAACACCCTTTCGTTCGGCCACAACTTCGGAACCTTCGACGGCACCGACGAGAGCCGGGTTCAGTTTTCCGACACTGTCGCCTGGATCAAGGGCAAGCACTACCTGCGCTTCGGCGGAGAATACAATCACATCTGGGACTTCGCCATCTGGCCCGGATTCACCCCGATGCGCATCATCTTTCCCGGCATGAATTGCCTGGTCGATTTTGCCAACTATGTGACGCCCAGCGCGGACATTCCGCAAAGTCCCAATCCCCCTTGTGCCGCGTTCCTCGACCCGGAGTTAGGATTGAACGGCGTGCCCACCGTGTTCTGGGGCGCTCCCGTCGGAACCGGACCGATTACTCAGGGACAACCGCCCCCACCCGTACCCACCAACTGGCAGAACGCCTATGTTCAACCGCAGGATTACGACGTCCCCATCAATCACGGCTACATTGGAGGCTTCGCGCAAGATCAATATCGTCTTACTCCAAAGCTGACCCTGAATTACGGCTTGCGTTGGGACTTTGAGACCGGCCTCACGCAGTTCTTTAATCACGATTATCGCGGATGGCAACCTCGCGTGGGCCTGGCCTATTCTCCCACCAAGAAAACCGTGGTGCGCGCCGGTTATGGCATCTTCGACGATCACTACAACATGACGTTTCTGTTCGTCACCTATCCCCAGCGCGAGGTGGTAATTCCGAATGCGCCTCAACCCTGGGTTCGCCAAGGAAATTCGTCCGCCACATGGGTGTTAGATTTGCTGGCTTATCAGCCGGTGGTTTTCGAAGGCCTGAAGTACCCCGATGGATCGCAGCCCCCCTTGCCGGCGGAGGCAGCCAAGAACCTGATTCTCTATGGAACGTTCCCCAATAACTACAGCACCGGGCCAGCGGGATCGCTGGTCACCAACAGCGGGGGCGGCATCGACCGCAACAGCCGCATCCCATATTCCGAACAGGCCAGTCTGGGAATCGATCAACAACTGGGCCAAGGCCTGGTGCTGAGTGTCGGTTATCTTTTCGTGGCCTCGCACAAGCAGGTGCGGCCGGAGAACTTGAACGTCTGCCCTCCCGGCGGACTGTCCAACGCAGCGACCTTTTGCCCTCCGGCGTCAGCCGTTGGCTTCCCGAACAATCAACTCCCGGACGGCCGCCAGGCTTTTAGCGGGCCGCTCTATTCCAACGCCGGCCTGATGTATTACCTCGACGACAGCGGCGTCTCGGTGTATCACGGGGGCAGCGTGTCGCTCTCGGGGCGTTTTGCAAAGATATTCAATTTCAACGCCAACTACACTTTCTCGCACACCACCGACGATGGCACATTCACGACCTTCGTCAGCACTCCGCAAGATCTCTATGACCGGCCCGGTGAGCGGGCGAATTCCGTGCAGGACGTTCGCCACCGCTTCATCGCCAACTTTGTCGCCAACGGATGGGGGGAAACGTTCCTGAAGCATTTCGAATTCAGCGACATCCTTAATCTTCAATCGGGCCGCCCCTTTACCATCTTCGTAGGCAACGACATCAATAACGACACCAACCCGGTGACCGACCGCGTGGGCCTGTCACCAAGAAATTCTTATCGCGGCGATCCTTTCTATTCGAACGATGTCCGTCTCTCCTATCTCTTCCCCCTCAAGGAAACCAAGAGCTTAAAAATAGCGGTGGACGCGTTCAATGTCTTCAACCGGCCGAACGTGGATGAAGTAACCTCGGTGTACGGCGGCGGGACGATCGATTTTTGCGGCGGCACTACGCAGTTTAACGGGCCGGTGCCGCAGCATTACAACGACGCCACGTCGATCGCGATTCAACATGGCCAGATCGCGTGCACTTTTGCCGCGACGAACGGCGGCGCTCCTGGTCCCAACCCGCTTTTTGGCACGCCGCGAACCATGTTCAATCCGCGGCAGCTTCAGTTCTCAGCCAAGTTTACTTTCTAGCAACTCAAGGAGGACCGGGCGCCGCCGCCCGGTCCTTCGCATCAAAAATCGGGGGCCGCGGCAAGCTCATCGGGTGTCCAGTCCAGTGCCGATTTCGGAGCGCACACAGGTCGGTATCGTCGGCGCGGGGCCAGCAGGTCTCGTGCTCTCTCACCTTTTATATCTGCAAGGCATCGAGTCCGTCGTCGTCGAAAACCGCAGCCGCCAATATATTGAGGAGCGCGTCCGCGCCGGCGTGCTGGAGCAGGGCACCGTCGATCTGCTGACCGGGATGGGCGTGGGCGAGCGCATGAAGACCGAGGGCCTGATTCACTACGGCATCGAGCTGCGTTTTGCGGGCCAGAGCCATCGCATCGATTTTCAGGAGCTGACGGGCGGAAAAGGCATCGTGATTTACGCGCAGCACGAGGTCCTCAAAGACCTGAACAATGCGCGCGCTGCCACCGGAGGCAAAGTTTTCTTCGAGGTGGAAGGCGTCAGCGTGCAGGACATCGACAGCGCGCGTCCCAGGATTCACTACCGCAAGAACGGCGCCGACTACCAAATCAGCTGCGATTTCATCGCCGGTTGCGACGGCTTCCACGGCATCTGCCGGTCGAGCATCCCGCCGGGAATTCTCACCGAGTATGACCGGGTTTACCCGTTCGGCTGGCTGGGCATTCTTGCCGAAGCCGCTCCCTCAACGGAGGAGCTGATCTACGCCTACCACGACCGCGGCTTCGCGCTGCACAGCATGAGGACCCCGCAGATCGGACGCCTCTACGTACAATGCGATCCCGACGAAAACATCGGCAATTGGAGCGACGATCGCATCTGGCACGAACTGCACCTTCGCCTGGCGTCGAACGGCTGGAAGCTGCGCGAAGGCCCCATCATCCAAAAAGGCATCACGGGGATGCGGAGCTTCGTCACCGAACCGATGCAATACCGGAGCCTGTTTCTGGCCGGCGACTCCGCACACATCGTTCCGCCCACCGGCGCCAAAGGGCTGAATCTGGCGGTCGCCGATGTGAGAGTCTTAGCCCTGGCATTGGACCGTTTCTACAAGACGGGCAGCCGGACGCTGCTGCAGAACTACTCCAGCACTTGCCTGCGCCGGGTCTGGAAGGTACAGCGGTTCTCCTGGTGGATGACTTCCATCCTGCACCGTTTCCCCAACGAGAATCCCTTTGACCACCGCCGCCAGTTGGCGGAATTGGACTACGTAACCAGTTCGACGGCGGCCGCGAAAACGCTAGCCGAAAATTATGTAGGCCTGCCCATGGACGCCCCCCACCTTTGACTCTCGCCAGCCCTTGGTATGCTCATTTCGTAGCGTAAATGCCGCGCAGAAACACATCCCCAATCGCCTGTGCCATCGCATTGGCATCGCCATCCACTTTCGGGTTATACCAGGTCGGCAGCCAGTTCATCATGCCAAACAGGCAAAGGGTCGCGATCCTCGAATTACAATGCAAACCTTTCGCCTTCTTGAGCGCGTCCAGCAGGTCGGCGCAACATCTGTAGTATTTTCGCTTCAACTCCGAAACCCCTGCGCCCATCTGCTTGGTCAAAACGTCATCCTCGTGGGAGAGCACCTTCATCGCTTCCGGCTTGGCGAGAAAATATTCCAGGTGCGCGCGGATAAAGATTCGAATGCGAAACTCCGGATCGTCCTCGGCCTTCAGGCGCTCGCGCATTAAATCCATGACGGAGAGGAAGAGGTGCCGCTGAATCAGATACAGTAGTTTTTCCTTGGAATCGAAGTAGTAGTACAAGCCGGCCAGCGACATTCCGCTCAACCGGGAAAGATCGCGCATGGAAGCCCCCTCATAGCCCTTTTCGGCAAAGACGGCGGTGGCGTGCTCCAGAATCTTGGCGAGTTGGCGGTCAAAGCGGCTATCCGAGCCGCTGTCGGAGCCCGTGATCGCGGATTCAGGGGTTACAGGAGTGGATTTCACGATCGAGCGAACGTTCGTTACGTTGGGTATCTTAGGCCGGTTTCCCGGCGATTGGCAAATGGTTCCATATCGTTGTTCCGGTAGTCGGAAACTCGCCGTCTCGCAATAGAAGGTCGACGATCAGCGGAAACAGGTTGATTCCCTCATGATCGCGCTGGGCAAAATGCGTCTGGAGCATGGCTCTGTAGTCAAGAAAGCCACGTTGTCGGGAGTCAAGAAAGTTACGTTGTCAGGCGACCGCGATGGAGGCCGTCGCATGTTCTGCAATAAAGCCCTGGAACTGGGGGTTCATTATTCTCGGGGATAATAGTTCGAGTAGTTTCCGGCATACACGAAATACATAGTTGCGCCTCTGGTAGTACTTCCCAAATATTCCAGGTCACGATCGGATTCCGATGCTCGGCGATTCACAGTTGCGCTGCCTGAATTCGGCACCAGAACTGGAGTAGGTCTTTAACTGTTAGCCCTGCGGCCTTCTTACAATTGATAACAGTCATCTGGCCAGCAACGGGATTGCCAGCATCTTTACTTTAAATGCTGGGTAATCAGTTGCGTAAAGTCCTGTTGCTACTGTTTCTGCTACCGGTGCTTCTTGACGCTGTCGACGAAGAATATTGTGGCGCATCGCTATCAGGGTTTACCAAATTGTGCAGAACTCTTAACAATCTATTCTGCAAGCTAAAGAACAATTCGCGTACTCATGGATACAGGCGCAATGTTCCGGAACTTTCCAGATGTGTCGCAGAGCGATGCGCGGTGAGCAGGCGGGCCGAGACAGTGGTTTGTAGGAGTTCGGACAATTATTTCAATCGAAGAGGAGAAAACGATGAGCAAACTTGTTAATTACGCAATAGTGATTGCCGTGTCAATGGGAACATCGGCGATGCTCGACAATCGAAAACGCGCGACCAGTCCAGATGCAAGCGCGGAGTCGCGACTGGCGGTCAACGGTGCTTTCCGCGATGGAATGTACCTGGGCAAGCTCGCCGCCGCCAATGGTGAGCCTCAGCGTCCTCCCGTGGGCCGCTGGTCCAGAGAACAGGATCGTGCCACATTCACCGCCGGCTATGAGCGGGGATACATCGAATCTCTCGCCCGCGCTGTTCCATAGGAACCTTCCTGCAACAAATAGTTCTATCGCTACTTTGTCTGTTATCTGTGGTGTGCAAGAGTATCGAGAATATTGTGACTCAACGCTATACACGATTTACCAAGTTATGTCGAAGTCTTTAACGATCTATTCAGCAAGCGAAAGAACCA
Source organism: uncultured Acidobacteriaceae bacterium (assembly GCA_963746205.1). Classification (GTDB taxonomy): domain Bacteria; phylum Acidobacteriota; class Terriglobia; order Terriglobales; family Acidobacteriaceae; genus Acidiflorens. Next base: position 24,132 of record CAVVAP010000028.1, read on the forward strand.
GATTTGGATGCCGGATTGAACATGGTGCATCGGAATTGCGTAGGTAACGCTGGAGCTGGCACAATACGTGATTCAGGGTGCTCTCGAAGGCTCTCATGTCATCAACAAGAGGCTGGGAATAGCGATGCCGGCGATGAGCAAAGCCCAAACGATGCTTCGCCTCCCGCTATACTTGAATGACATGTAGATACCTAGGCAAGTGGTTGCAAAAAGTGCGATCGACATGAGCAGAAAAAAACCTTTGAGTGCCAGATTCCGGTTTCATTCCTGGGGGCGGCGCTCCGGGTCCTAGAGTGCGCTCAGGCCCAAAGGGCGGCTTTTCCCGATCCATCAAAGGTGATCTGTTTGGTGGTGTGGCGAGACTCTGGCGCTTATGGATTTCGGCAAGTCTCGCCACCCAGACTGGAGGTGGATGACCTCCGGGACGAGCTTGGTGAACGCCTACTAATTGAATGCTTCCCGTGAAGGAGAAGAAAAGGATACTCGGCGCGAAAAACGCGCCGAGGTACAAATGGAGTTGACGTGCCCGGTTCAGGAAACTCGCCTTACTCTTGGGCCAAACGACCTCAGCCTTTGCATTCGGCTCTGTGATATGCATATGCATTTTGCGATTTGTCGATGATCTTGTCGTCTGAGGATCAGGATTTCCTCGGCTAACAGGGGTCGCTCACCCCCGAATCAGCCCGCAACTACTACGTATCCCATGCAGCCTCTCTAGCTGAACCTCGGAACTTCGGCCAGTCATACATAGCAGCCACAAAGGACACGAACTCTCGCAATAAGTGCTCCCTGTGAAGGAGGGCGTTGACCGCCATCAAAACATCGTCGGCGTGCTAATGAAACGTTGCCATAGCAGACATGCCGACAACCCTTACTGGCGCGTTTGTGGAAAGAATTATTGCTGGAATGAGCAGGTTTGCCAAGGGCATATCAAGGTCGAGTAGAACCAAGTCCGGTCGATGATTGACGACTAACTGGATGGTCTCTTCGAAATTCGCGGCGCGACCGAGTAAATCTACAATTTCGTGCAACTCAAGCAGGACCAATACTGTCTCCATATAGTGGAGCGATGCGTCCGCTACCACCACCCGCAATCGGTAATCTCCGCTAAGGCACGATAACCTCTGGCATGTTTCGATCCGATCCATTGCGACTCTCACATAGCACCTCCTCTTCGCTGCTCATGGGCAACCTTAACTGAAATGCTTTACCACGGGCGTAAAGTGTTCGAAAACTGCGAGTAAAGATTCTGTTAATAGAAGAACGGTGACCGAAGCAACTAGAACCGGTTTCATAAATGGTTGTTGAACCTGGTTAGCGGGGAAACATGAAGCAAATTCATGGTTTGAGTCTGGCAGCCATTGTCACACCATTAGCTGAATCGAAGGAGTCGCAGGCAGCGTGATTTGTACTTCAAGGCCACCGCCCGGTGCATTGTCCGCAATAACCTTGCCCCCGTGAAGAACCACCGCCTGTTTCGTAATTGCCAGTCCTAACCCCACGCCTCCAGTTTTGCGCTCACGCGAATCGTCCATGCGGTAGAAGGGGCGAAATAGATCTTCGAGAGAGGTCGGAGGAACACCTGGGCCATGATCCCTCACTTCAATCCTTGCCATCCTCTCGTCCTTGGTCGATTGATACTTGAGCCTGACTTCAACATCGCTCCCCAGTGCTGTGTATCGAATCGCGTTCCGAATGACATTCTCCAGTGCGCTTCGAAGCATCTCGGCATTGCCGAATACCTGGCAGGATTCAGCTTCCCGCAGAATGACTCCGCGTTGTTCGCTGCGAGCTTCATAGTCCGCGTCGGCCACAACCTCACGGACCAGATCTTCGAGCCGTAGATTCGCTTTCTCAATTAGACGGCCCGCAGCGTCCACTCGAGATAGAGCGAGCAGTCTACCAATCATTTCATTCAATCTGTCTGTTTCCCGTTCCAGACGCTGAATCGCCGTCGCAACTCCAGGGTGGTCAACTTTGCGTATTAGCTCCAACGCTAGATTGATCCGTGTGAGCGGGGATCGCAGCTCGTGCGAAACGTCACTGATAAGACGTTTCTGCGCACGCACGAGGCCCTCCATCTCCATAGCCATTCGATCGAAGTCACCAACCAACTGACCGATCTCATCGCCACGTTTGTCCTTCGGCGTTCCCGCACGTGCAGCAAGATTGCCTTCGCAGATTTGTTGAGCCGCCACTCGCAGACGGGCAATCGGTGCCGTCAGATAGCGTGCCAGCAGAAAACAGACTACTCCGGAGATTAAAATCCCTAGAGCAAGGTCTCGGAGAGCATGAGTGTTGGGACTATCAGAGTCGGCACCGCCACGCGGCAGAATCACGACCGCTGCATAGGCAGCTTTGCCACTCCGTACGATGGGATGGGCGAGTATCAATGCCCCACGTTGGGAACGAGACTCCCGTTTGCCACTTCTTAACGCGCGTTGCAGAAAAAGAAGTTCTTCGTTAGGAATGGGATCTGTTGAAATTGGGTTGCCGCTCGAATCAACGATGAAAACTTGTGCACCCGAAGAAACACGAAGTTCCTGCAGATAAGTGTCAAGCGCTGCACTTCCAGACTGCTCGTAGGTTTGCACCGCGTTTCGCTCGCAGAACGCGAGGAAGCCTTCGGCAATGGAGAGCGCAGGTAGCGGCGGTCCATAGGTTCCGTAGAAAAGTGCTGCCATCGCAAAGAAGAAAGCCTGAACTATCCAGAACGAGAGGAAGATCTTCCAAACGAGAGTCCGCATGGCTTTCAGTTCTTCCGGCCAGCCCTGGAATCACAGTAGAGGTAGCCGACACTCCGAACGGCTTTGATGCGCTCGACCCCTGCGGGCATTTCGCCGAGTTTTTGCCGCAGTTTGCTCACATGCACGTCAATGCTGCGATCGAAGGCCGCTAAATTTCGTCCTAGCACCAACTTCGCCATCTGTTCGCGCGTGACCACCTGACCCGCCGAACGCAGCAGGAGCTCCAGCAGATTAAATTCCACGGCCGTTAATGTCAGTTTCCTTTCGCCGCAACTTACACTGCGAGTAGCAAAATCCATTTCAATGTCACCCAAGATCAGAGGAGCTAGTCTGGGGATGACACGGTTATTCGCCGGATCCGTCATTGGGCGCCGCAAAATCGCTCGAATCCTAGCCAGAAGTTCGCGCGGGCTGAAGGGCTTGGGCACATAATCATCAGCTCCTACCTCCAGGCCCACAATTCGGTCTAGTTCCTCTCCTCGCGCGGTAAGTAGCACCACCCGTGCATTTGAGACCGACCGTAACCGTCGGAGCACCTCTAGGCCATTCATTCCGGGAAGCATTACGTCCAGCACAATTACCGAATGGTCGCCCGACAACGCTCTCTTCAGTCCGGTTTCGCCGTCATGAACCACTTCGGCATGCAGTCTCTCTGACTCAAGATACTCGGCCAGCATCGTGCACATCTCGACATCGTCGTCAATAACCAGAATTCGGTCCATGGCCCCGACTACCCTTTGGCACTCCTCATTACTATTGCCGTTTGTTAAGACGCAATGCAACGATTGTTGGAAATCGGACAAGCTTCGCTGATGACTCAAGCGCCAGGCTACAGCCTGTGAGTCTGCGCTGTCACGAAGTCGTGATTCATCGGCGCTGCTGCGCATTATCGTACTCCTTGTTATTAAAGCGCCATAAACGACTGGCAGTGAACCCCGGCGATGCTTAATGATCCGCTGAACCCATAGTGTTCCGTCCGCAACCAAAGAGCCGCCACCACGACCAACAACGGGAGCGCTAGTGAGGTCCGGCTCTCCACAAAAAACATCAGGACGTGCACCCTGCTCTAAGATTCACTTCGAAGAGTTTGCAGCTGAATCAACGTTTAAGCGATCGCTTAGAACCCTTCCGCTTTCTTCGCTGCGTTATAACCACTTGGTAGCGAGCTCACAGTCTGAAGTACTTGTGCAAATTCCGGGTTGAAGTTGGGCTTGTAAATGAAAAACCGCGCCCCGGAAGTTCGGGATTTTGCACGGAGTCGCGGTGAATCGTAGTCCCCCATCAGGACAATGTTGATCTGCGGAAAAGCCCCGGAGACCAAGGCTGCGGTTGTTAATCCAACAAACTTTACAGGCCAAGTTCGGTCAAAAGCAAATCGGGCCTTAGCGCGGCGGAGGCTTCGATAATTACCTTCGCACCTCCAACTCTACAAACAACCTCCACAGAGTCCTCGCTCTAGAGAAGTGCGCCAACTACCGTCTGGAAATCTGGAGAGTTGTCAGCAAATAGCACCCGAATTCGTCGGAGTGGTCTCACTGTCGGACAATCGTTCTCAACGGCATACAGTGTCGATGCGTTGTGCGTCGCGCTCATAGGGCTCTCCGCGGTGCAGTTCTTATTTACCAGATTCCGCCCCAGGCTGCTGTAAAGACTCTGCAAAGAAAGCGTAATGATTTGTGCCGGGCCTGGACACCCAGGCGGACTTTTACAGCTGAATCCAACCGCAATCTCGGCCCGCCGAAATGAGACCTTTGCGCTTAACGTAGTTGGATCCGGCCGCTCTAGGTGTCTAGGACAGAGCGGGACATAAAGGGCTCGGTAATTCAAGCGGATGAGCGGGTGCAGCGGTCTACACCATGGGCGGAGATCTTCGCCGTACGTTCGGGGACCGGACCGGTGGTTCCACTCTCTTCGCTTTTTTCTTTTCGCTCTAACGTGAGGAATCGATAAAAGAACAAAACTTTACCTTTTCTTCACTAACACTTAACAACAAATCAGAACGGTATTGTATTCCAATGGTTTACATAGCACGTGAGGCTCTAAGCACGCGATGAATTGGAAGAAGGATGTTAACTTCACCGCGCGTCAGAGCTGTACCGCTTCCGCCCACGAAATACTTGGCTTCGGCGGCACTGATCCCGTTGCAAGTCTGCCGACTTCACACTCCTGTCTCGACAGACTTCAACGGGAAACAGTTCAAGTTCGAGCTTCGGACCGGTAATGTTGTTCTTCGCAATTCGCAGAATGTTTTCTTCGCTCGAAGTGAACGGATCGATTGGAAGCAGCAAAGTTGGAGTGGGCATGGTCCTGACGGCGAATTCGCTGTTCGTCGCAAGCGATGTCATCCGCAATGACTTCGGTTCGAAGAGTTATCTCAGCATAGTTCACAATGGAGTAGAACTATGAAGCAAGTGCCGATTCTGATTCTGATTCTGGCGATATCGACTTTGGGTGCGGCGCGCGATAAGAAAGCAAAGGCTCGACCGGGGCCGTATGTATTCACCAGCAAAGCGTCTGCCCAAACCCTCAAAGTGCTGATCGTCCAAGCGAATCTAAGGGAAGGCTACACGCTCGATTCCGACAATCAGCTCCAGTTTCGTTTCTCGAAACCAGAGCAGATGCCCGTCGTGGATGCGATTTTCACGGCCTCAAATATGTGCAAGGGCATGACCACAAAAAAGGTCTGGTCGTACACCTTGGTGGAACTCAATGGCACGACAAAGGTAACTGTTCAGCCTGTTTGGGAATACCCGGACGATTACTGCCAAATTCAAACTCAGGAGTTTATCTGGAGTCGGCCAGAGGAGATTGCGGCATTTCAAGCGATGCTAGGCAAGGCTCCCACTTCGAGTGCACAGTCTCTGAATCCAGCTTCGCAATCGGTTACTCCCGCTCCTGCGCCAACTTCGGATCACTAGCGGCACGCAAAGCAGCATGCAGCGTGTTTGGAAATTGGCGAAAGACAATCCCAGCATCATTTGCAAGTGAGCAGTATTTCTGTCATATTCAACCACCGATTTGCCCGGATTCGTCTGCTGGGGGGCAAGGTTCAAGCGGCGCGTTATCTGATCAGGCTAGCTAGTTACGCATCCAGATTTCCGGTGCCGCGGTGCGCCTCGGGTTGTCGACGACGTAGGGCGTGATCAGGATCAGCAGTTCGTCATCCTCTTCCTGTTTAGAACGCTGTGACGTGAGGGCGCCGAGGCCGGTGACGGGGGAGAACGCAGGCAGACCACTCAGGCTCTTCTCGTCGGACTTGCTGATCATTCCGGCCACGATCGCCGTTTCTCCCTCTTTGAGCAGGGTTGCTCCCTTGTACTCACGATTGAGAATGATTGGATTGCCGTTCACGGATGTGGCGCCCAAAGTGCGGAATTGTAATTCCAGATCGAGCGACACATCGGAAGCGCCGTGAACCAGAGTCTTCGCCTTTAGCACTAGTCCGATGTCCTCATAACTAACGGACGGGATTGTCGAACTAGAGGCACTCGTGCGAGTGGAAATTTGGGAGGACGATAAGCCGAGAGACTGCAACGTCGACGTACTAACAGAACCGGCTAGCGACGAATAGCTGGAGGTCTGAATGGGATACCGCAACCCCATTTTGAAAGTGGCGTCCTTCTGCTGAGAAGCGCGCAACTGGACATGATCGAGCAACCGTGCAGAACTGTCATTTACGGAAAGTTCGTCGGACAACTGATCCAGGCTCAGCCCGAAGAAACTGATTCCTCCTCCGAAAGTTGTCAGCGGGTTGCTCAAGATGGAACTATCCTCGCTTTCCAGTGTTGCCAGAATAGTGGCCTCACTCTCCCCGTTATTCACTCCAGATAGAGCCGCCGCAAGGCTGTAGAGATTGAAACTATCTGGTACGTGCAGCCCGATCTCCCGAGCGTAGGTGCGACTTAGCTGAAAGACTTGCAGGTCGAGCATGACCTCCGGCGTTTCGCCCGTCATCTGTCCGAGAAACTGAGTTGCCGCTTTCAGCGCCGCTTCCGTCCCGCGCAGGGTAATCGTTCTGGACGCGGTATCGAGACTCACGAACTTGAGGTCGAAGAGCGTCTTCAACGAAGTGATTAGATCGTTCAACTCCTGGCCGGAATCGCCGCCAGGGATGGAGAACGAGCGCATGCCCATGCGATCGTAGATGCGGTGGTTCTCGGGATTGTCGACGACGGCAAGAAGGACTGTATCGTCGAGCGCCATGCTGAATGACTTTGTGACTGCGGATGCGAGCCTGATAGCGGTCGCGAAATCTGCGTTATCTAAATCGAAGCGCACGTGACGGTTGGGAAAGTTATCGTCGAAAAGTACCGAGAGCCCATAGGACGCGGCAATGGCGGTAAGCAAACCCTTCGAATCGCCCCGATAGTGAATATCACGCGGCCCGTCGAGAGGCTTGCCGACAAGCGCATCTTTGCTGGCGGCCAATTGCGGCCGCGCGGCCGGGAGTGTTTCTGCGCCGACACAGCCTCCGGCGAATAACAATGCAACTCCGGCTAGCACCCATTTCATAATGACTTACTTTAAAACGCTAGATGCGTCATTTTGCAAGTAACAGTATGCCGATGATTAGTCCAGCTCAGTCAATGGTCAGCGTCATCGTGGTCGACGCGGTGATCGACGACGAAGACGTATCGGTAGCCGTTGCGTAGCTCCTTCTTCCGTAAGAAACGGATCCCACGGCTTGATAGATTTGCCATTGAGCGAAAAGGCCACAGCGTCTCTGCCGACCATCAATCGATGGAAAACAGCCGCGAAGTGTTCCCCAACCTGTTCTGCACGTCTCAGAAAAGCATCATGATCCGCATCGTTTCGGTTGAAGTATCCGCTGTAATACGGTCAAGCTTTTCCCAGACAACGACGGTTCCGTGCTTTGTATTGTCGAATTGTCCCTGCGATTGTTGCAGCCAAGGCCGATGGGATGCGGAGTAGATGCCATTTGTCGACCTCAGCAATGTGGTCGAGGTCCCAACAACGCACAAGAATCTCACTCCCGGTTCGCCTGCGTAAACACGGTGACTCGGCGGCATTGGGAGAAGGAAGCAGTTTTGAGCCCAAGGCCAAATCGCCCGAAGTCTCTTGGGTCTCGCTTTTCGCGGGGATTCCGGCTGCCCATCCGCATTGCATTTATGAGTGTCCGTTCGTCCATCCCGGTACCATCGTCGGCAATGGCGATGGCGGAGTTTTCCCCAGCCCAGTGAAACTCAATCTTCAGGTGATGGGAGCAATGAAAAAGGCTGTTGTCTGCAAGGTCTGCTAGTGCGGTCGCAAGATCGTAACCAAAAGCGCGGAGAGACTCAACCATCGCCGCCGCACTTGGCTCGACGAAATCTAGAGATGCCTCCTCCATCTACATTCTCCTCTGGTCCGCCGACACTTCCCCCTTCGGGCTACATCTGCAAAAAGAAGAATACTAGCCTCTGATATCTGTAACTTACTTCGAGACCACCGTTGCTGGTCGCATGACACGGAAGCCCTGCGCAGGCGATCTCATCAAAGGCCAGTGCTCGCAGGGTTGGGCATTCTCCGTCGTTCGGAGTTACGAGAGAACAAACCTGTTGATCCAGTTGCTGGGGGAAGGAAGCGAAGCCAATCTTCGGTACGGTAACTTCTCCGACAGATCGACCTTTGAGGATAGGTTAACTCGGCGCAGGAAATTCAATTGCCTTGGCGGGCTTCCACTCGGAAACAACCGACGGATAAGCTTGTCTAAGCTTCCGACCTCACGTGTCTGACATTCCCATATCACATGAACAGTCCAACCGAGCTTCTTCAGATTTCTTTGCCACTGCCGATCCCTCGTGACATTGGCTTCAAATTTCTCGTCCCAGAACATCTTTCGACTCTTCGGTGAATATGCGAACTTGCAGTTCCTGTGGCGGTGCCAGAAACACCCGTTTACAAACACGACGGTCCGCAATTTAGGGAGAACAATGTCCGGGCAACCGGGAAGTCGTCTTCACATGGATGCGGAAGCGAAACCCTAATCGGTGCAGCAGAGACCGGACGGCCAGTTCCGGCTTTGTATCCTTGGCGCGAATCCTGGACATGTTCCAGCTGCGCCGCTGCTTTGTGATGCGGTCGGTCACAAGCTATGGTATCGCCACAGGCGTTCAGTCGAACAGGTTATAGACAACGGCAGCTATTTGTCTTGCCAGCAACGGAGGCACGGCGTTCCCGACCTGCTGGTATTGCTTTGTAGTTGGTCCTGAGAAGAAATAGTTGTCCGGGAAGGTCTGTAATCTTGCTGCCTCTCGTACCGTCAGGCTGCGGCATTGAAGCGGGTCCGGGTGAATGAAGTAGTGGCCGTCCTTGCCTATGTGGCTCGTGATCGTCGTGGCGGGCTTACTTCTTACCTGAACCCGAAATCTGTCCTTAAAGATGAGGTCGTTGCCTTTCACTTTCTTGACATTGTCGTGATTGGGAAGCAGTGACGCCGGAAAATTTGACAGATTCGGCGATTTCTTGTGCACGGCTGCATAGCAGGCCAAGAAGAAATATCGCCACAAGTCAGAATCCATGTGGCTCCGGCTAACGTGGTTGCAGACGCCATGCAAGCGAGAATCGTGAAACCAGTCGCGTTGGAACACTGGCTGACGGTCCCATTCTAAGAACGTATCGCCAGGGGACAGACGTTCCGCCAACCGGTTCAGCTTTGCGAATATTGCTTTGTGGACTTTATCGTCTATCGCAGGGTCGAGCAGAGCA
>CAVVAP010000029.1:0-219328 GCA_963746205.1 uncultured Acidobacteriaceae bacterium
GTGCCGATCTCCCCCAGCAGATCGGGATCGTATTCTCCCATCTTTTTCTGGGCGCGTAATTCCTCGAGCTGCATGTTGAGTTCGAAGACCTCCTCCAATAGATCGGGAGGCACAACCTGCTTCTTCAATTCTCCGGTGGTTCGCGCCTTTTCCGTCGCCTGCTTTGACTGCTCCTCGAGCTCGATGCCTTCCAGTCGCAACATGTACTCCGTGCGCTTGATCGGATCTTTCAGCGTGCGGTAGGCGTCGTTGAGCCGGGAACTCTGCTCCAAACTCCACCCGCGTTCCCGCTCGTCAGCCTGCCCGAATACATCAGGATGAAGCCGGCGACTCAGCGCATAAAATTCCTTTTCCAGCGCGGCGCTGTCGAGGTTGAGCTTGCGCGGAAATCCGAAAAAACTGAAATAGTCCACCGGAACCGGTGGCTGCACCTTACCGCAGGACTTGCAGACGTGTACTGCGCGCATCGTGCCGCAGGACCAGCAACTCGCGATTGCGCTCTCTGACCCTTGCGCAAAAACCAGCAACGACGATTTGGACTCTGTCATTTTGCAATCCTGCAATCGGGCAATTTCGTAATCTGAGGCGGTCCGCGGGGTTTTAACTTACGGTACCCATTTGCCAAATTACAAAATCCTCTCTACGAGAACGAACTGCCGCAGCCGCAGGACTTGGTCGAGTTCGGGTTCACGAAGACGAATCCCTGCTGGATCAGGGTCTCGTGATAATCGAGAGTTAAGCCGTGCAGATAGATAAAGGACTTCGGATCGACAAAAACCCGAACCTCTTCGAACTGAAATACCCGGTCACGCTCGCGCGGGTGGGAGTCGAATCTTATGTTGTAGCTCAGCCCTGAGCACCCGCCGCCCTGCACTCCCAGACGAAGGCCGCCCTGCTCCGCCGAAACGTTTTCCTTTGCCATCGCCGAACGAATCTTCTTGAGTGCATTGGCAGTCACCTGAATGCCCTTGACCGGCGAGGCGGGCGCGTTCTGCCGCACTACCAGATCCTTGGGCACTTCGTCTTTGACGGCTTGTTCCATGATTGCTTTTTTGTGGAGACGCGGCTCACCCCATCTCTCACGTCTTGTACATCTCCCGCCCCTGAACGGAGCGCGACAAACCCGTCCCGCGCTGGATATATCTAAACTACTGCGCCGCCTGCACGGCTACGGGATTGGCGGTTTCCTGCTTCTTTTTCCAGTCGCCAATGGCGGCTCGAATAGCATCTTCCGCCAGCACCGAGCAGTGAATTTTAACCGGCGGCAAAGCCAGTTCCTTCACAATCTCGGTGTTCTTAATCGCCAAAGCTTCGTCGATCGTTTTGCCCTTGACCCATTCCGTGGCCAGCGAGGATGACGCAATCGCCGAGCCGCAACCGAACGTCTTGAACTTCGCGTCTTCGATGATGTTCGTCTGCGGATTCACCTTGATTTGCAGCTTCATCACGTCGCCGCACTCGGGCGCTCCCACCAGGCCAGTGCCCACGTCGGAGTCTTTCTTGTCCATCGAACCAACGTTGCGGGGATTGTTGTAGTGGTCGATCACCTTATCGCTATATGACATCTGCCGTCTCCTTGAAATCTCGTTGTACCAAATGTCCAGCCTCCAACAAAGGAGCCTCGCATTTCGTTAATACGCCTTCGTGAATTCGACTCATTAGTGCGCTTCCGCCGCCCACTTCACGCTCTTCAAATCCACGCCCTCTTTTGCCATTTCGTACAGCGGCGAAAGTTCACGCAGTCGGAGAACCGTATCGACCACCCGATCGCCCACGTAGTCGATCTCCGCCTCGGTGTTGAAGCGCCCGATGCCGAACCGGATTGAACTGTGCGCCAAATCGTCGCCTGTACCCAAAGCCTTCAATACATAGGATGGCTCCAGCGTCGCCGAGGTGCACGCCGATCCGCTCGAAACCGCGATATCGTTGATGCCCATCAGCAAAGACTCGCCTTCCACGTAGGCAAAACTGATGTTCAGATTGCCCGGCAGCCGGTGCTCTTCCGAACCATTGATATACACCTCGTCAAGCCTGCTCATGATACTTTTCTTCAAGCGGTCGCGCATCCCCGCCATTTTGCGCGATTCCTCCGGCATTTCTTCCTGCGCCAGCGCGCAAGCTTTGCCCAAGCCGGCGATCCCCGGAACATTCAACGTCCCCGAACGCATGCCGCGCTCGTGCCCGCCGCCGTCAATCAACGGCACCAGTTGCACCCGAGGATTCTTGCGCCGTACATACAAAGCACCCGCGCCTTTCGGCCCGTACAACTTGTGCGCCGTAATCGACGCCACATCGATATTCATCTGGTTCACGTCCATCGGAACCTTCCCGATGGCTTGCACCGCGTCGGTATGGAATACCACCCCCCGCTCACGGCACAGTTTTCCGATTTCGGCGATCGGCTGCAGCACCCCGATTTCGTTGTTCGCCGCCATGATGGTCACCAGAATCGTTTTATCGTCGATGGCCCGCTTAAGGTCTTCGAGATCAATCTGGCCATCTTTCTGCACCGGCAAATACGTAACTCGGAAACCGAATTTCTCCAGATGCTTGCAGGTGTCGAGCACCGCCTTGTGTTCCGTAACTGCGGTAATGATGTGGTTGCCCTTCTCGCGATACATCTCCGCCACGCCCTTGATGGCCAGGTTGTCGCTTTCCGTCGCGCCCGAAGTGAAAATGATTTCCTTCGGGCTCGCGCCGATCAGCTTGGCGATCCGTTCGCGCGACAATTCCACCGCTTCTTCGGCAGCCCATCCAAAGGGATGATTGCGGCTCGCCGAGTTGCCGAACTTCTCCATAAAGTAAGGCAGCATTTCTTCGAGAACGCGCGGGTCCATCGGCGTGGTCGCGTGATTATCCATGTAGATCGGCAGCTTGATGCCGTTTGCGCTTGAATGCTGTCCGTTACCGCCATTCTTGTTGCCTGGGGTCTCAGTCTTCGTGCTCATGATTGATGATCACCTTTCCACCGCCCCTCAAGGGGCCTCTGAAAATGCCTGCTCGCGGCATCGCGAAAAACGATGCCCTCCTACCCACTCTCTAAGAAATCGTTACCAGTTCGACCGGCTTTCGGGAATCCAATTTCCCCGCGCCCCCGCGCTTCACATCAAGCACTTCTGGTTCTTCGCTCATCTGCGAAATTTTGATGTTCCTCAGCACCTGTTCGATGCTTTCATTCACCTTGCGCAGCGGTTCCCGAACGGTGCAGCGATCGCTTTGGTCGCACTCGCCACGAACCGTAACGCACGATGTAATGAACAATGGCCCGTCGATCGCCTGAATCACTTCAAAAGCGGAAATCATCTTGGCATCGCGGGTCAGCGTGTAACCGCCATTCATGCCGTGCTGCGAACGCACCAAACCCACCTTGGCGAGTCGCTGCAGAATCTTCGCCAACGCTTCTTGCGGAATGCCATAGGCTTCCGCCACGTCCTTGGCGCTGCACGCGCCCTGATCGAGGTGCTCGGCCAGATGTTTCATCGCCATCAGGCCGTAATCCGCCTTTTTTGTCAGTTTCAACATGCGTCAATTACCGACTGTTTAAGTCGCATAAAAACTCCGACTCTTTAGGTCGTACTTGATTCTAACCGCCGACGCTCCAGCGCGCAAGGCCACTCAGCCGCCGGTTCCATTGGGCTTTCGAACGGTAAGTTCAGACAGGCGAATGGCTTGGGAGGCTCAGCCCGCCAACTGCTTTTTGGTCGCAGCCGAAACCTATACGACTAGCCTGCGAAGCCCCGCTCGCAATGCCCATGCAAGCCACGATCTTCAAATTCGGCGCTCCCCGCCAACCGCAGCGGCGCTGGCCCAACAGCTCACTGGTACAATGCAATCCTGAAACTTGCCCTCGCGGCCGGAGAGTCAAAACAGCCGTGGAATGAGCAAGCGATTAGAAATTAGGCAGCGGCTGCAAGAGGATCATAGAGGATGGAAATTACGGTGCGCCGGCGTTCCGATATTCAGATCATTCAACTTCGTGGCCCCGTTCGACTGGGTCAGGCGGTGGATACCTTTCGGCGCGCCATCGATGACGCATTCGCCGCCGGCGACGTCCGCTTGATTGTCAATTGCGCCGAAGTTCCCATGATCGATTCCAGCGGGATAGGGGTGCTCGTGAAGTCGCTGACCTCCGCTAAACAACGCGGAGGCGACGTGCGCCTCGTGAGTCCTTCAAAATTCATGGTCCAGACCCTGCGGCTGATCGGTGTGCTGAACCTCTTCACCAGCTTCGACGATGAGGAAACTGCAGTCGCGTCTTACAGCTAACGCCGCGCTCGAAAATACTTTCCATCAAACGAAGCGGAGCCGGACGCTGGACATCGACCGTGCCCCGGGGAATCAATCTCTGCGCAGCACAAGTGCGCAAATTTCGTCTGCGAAACTCTCGTGTAGTTTGGCGTGGCGGATCAGGAAGCGCATATAGATCGGCCCGTACAGCGAGTCGAGAATAAGATCAAGGTCGCTGCCCGGTGCCAGTTCGCCGCGGTCGATGCCGCGCTGGAGCGTCTGGTAGGCCTGCTTCCGTCTCGGCCATAGGAACCGATCCCTGAAAGCCTCGATCAACTCCGGGTCCGATTGCCCGCCGGCCAGCAACGCCGCCACTACCTTGCCGCGCTTCGACAGAAAGATTCGGATCAAGCGTCGCATCTGCAGGCTCATATCCCGAAAGACCGAGCCGGTGTTGGGAAACTGCAATTCCTCGTCGGCGCTGGTAGAGAAGGCGTCGGCGACCAGCGCCGCCTTGGTCGGCCACCAGCGGTAGACGGTTGTCTTCGCCACGTTCGCATCGGAGGCGATCCCCTCGATGCTCAGTTCCGGAAATCCCCCCGCCTGCTCCAGCAGCTTGATCGTGCTTCGCAGTATGGAAAGACGAGATTCCTCGCTGCGCGGCCGCCCCGGAGGACGCACCCCATTGCTCGCATGCCGCCCGTTTTTTGCCACAGGGTTCCGCAGCTTGTTTTGAGCCATGACCAAAGTCTATTATAATTTAAATCCGAAACGTACTGTTTTGAATCTTATTTGAAAAGCTGCCCCGGACCAGCAGGCTGGTTCCCCGGCAATCTAAAGTCGTTCGGATCGTGTTTATAACAGCTTTTACTAGTCTTGATTCATTATGTGGATCGTCGCATTAGCGCTTCGCCGTCCTTATACCTTCGTGGTGATGGCCCTGCTCATCATCATTCTTACCTTCGCCACCGTCCCCCGCACCCCGGTCGACATTTTCCCCGACATCAACATCCCGGTCGTCAGCGTGGTGTGGAATTATGCCGGATTCTCTCCGCAGGATATGGCCGATCGCATCGTGACCAACTCCGAGCGCGGCTTTACCGTCACCGTCAACGACATTGAACATCAGGAGTCGCAATCGCTCAGCGGCATCGCCGTAATCAAGATTTTCTTCCGCCCCTCCGCCAACATCGCCATGGCGGTAACTCAGGTGACGGCCATTTGCCAGACCGTGCTGCGCGGATTGCCCGCGGGCACCACGCCGCCCCTGGTCATCACCTATACCGCTTCGTCCACGCCCATTGTGCAACTCGGATTGAGCAGCAAGACGCTTCCCGAGCAGCAGTTGTTCGACCTTGGACAGAACTTTCTCCGGACCCAGTTGAGTACGGTTCAGGGCGCGGGAACTCCCTACCCTTACGGCGGCAAGCCCCGCCAGGTGCAGGTGGATCTCGATTCCGCCAAGCTTCAGGCTTACGGCTTGGCCCCTGCCGACATCGTCAATGCAGTGGCCGCTCAGAACCTGATTCTCCCCGCCGGCACCGCCAAACTGGGCCCGACCGAATACAACGTGGAAATGAACGGCACTCCGCAAACCATCGCGGAACTGAACGATCTGCCGGTCAAGACGACCAATGCTTCCACTCTTTATCTGCGCGATGTGGCCCATGTTCGCGACGGCTTCGCCCCGCAGACCAACATCGTCCGCCAGGATGGCGCTCGCGGCGCGCTCATGTCGATGTTACAAACTCGGCGGCGCGTCCACGCTGACCGTGGTCAACGACGTGAAGGCGGTCGTCGCAGAAGGCGTCGAAGTCGCTGCCTCCCGACCTCAGCCCGCAATTCACCATCAAAGCTCTCTTCGATCAATCGCTGTTCGTGCGAGCTTCCATTCAGGGAGTCGTGCGCGAAGGCCTGATCGCAGCCGGACTCACGGCCGCGATGATCCTGCTCTTCCTCGGCGACTGGCGCCCCACCGTCATCATTGCTATCTCGATCCCGCTTTCGATCTGTGTCTCTGTGCTTCTGCTCAGCGCGCTCGGCGAGACCATCAACATCATGACCCTCGGAGGTCTGGCTCTCGCCGTCGGAATTCTCGTCGACGACGCCACCGTGGAAATCGAAAACATCGAGCGCAACCTCGCCCTGGGCAAGGAAATGAAGCAAGCGATTCTCGACGGCGCGCAGCAGATTGCCGTGCCCGCTTTCGTCTCGACGCTGTGTATTTGCATCGTGTTTGTGCCGATGTTCTTGCTTACCGGAGTCGCCAGGTTTCTCTTTGTGCCCCTGGCGGAAGCCGTCAGCTTCGCTATGCTGGCGTCCTATTTGCTCTCCCGCACCCTTATCCCGACCATGGTCATGTTCATCATGCGCGGGCACGAACACCGGGCCGCCGAGTCCGGCAACCCCCTGGTAAATTGGCAGCGCAAATTCGAGCGCTGGTTTGAGAGCATCCGCGGCAGCTATCAGCAACTTCTGGAGACCACGCTCGAGCACCGCGGACTCTTCGCCATCGGCTTTGTGATCTTCTGCGTTTTGTCACTGGGACTGGTGTTCTTCCTCGGACAGGACTTTTTCCCGCAGGTCGACGCCGGCCTCATTCGTCTGCACTTCCGGGCCCGCCCCGGACTGCGCGTGGAGGAGACGGCCCGTCTTTGCGATGAAGTCGAGCAGGTTCTTCGCACCGAGATTCCCAAGGAAGAGTTACAGACCGTCCTGGACAACATCGGCGTTCCCTACTCCGGCATCAATCTCTCGTACGCGAGTTCGGGAGTCATTGGCACTAACGACGCCGAAGTCCTGATCGCGCTCAATCCCGAGCACCATCACCCCACCGCAGGCTACGTGCGCCGCTTGCGGCGTGAACTTACCGGCGCGTTTCCCGGGTGTCGAATTCTTCTTTCAACCGGCCGATATCGTCTCCCAGATCCTCAACTTCGGACTGCCCGCTCCGGTCGACATCCAGATCATCGGCGCGGACGTCCGCACCAATTACGAGATTGGTCAAAGAATCGCCAATCAGGTCCGCCAGATTCCCGGTGCCGCCGACGTTCATGTGCAACAGATGCTCAGCTTACCCACTCTCCACCTAGAGATGGATCGCACTCGCATCAACCAGGTCGGGCTGACCGCCCAAAACGTCGCCCAAAGCGTCCTGGTCAGCTTGAGCGGAAGCTTTCAGACGGCCCCCAATTTCTGGCTCAATCCGAAAAACGGCGTCACCTACAACATTTCCATTCAGACCCCGCAGTATCACATGACTTCGTTGCAGGACCTGATGAACACCCCGGTAAATAGCGCCAACGCGCAGGCTCCGCAGGTCCTCGGTAATCTCGTGCAACTCACGCCCGTGGCCCGACCCGCAGTAGTCAATCATTACAACGTGCAACCGGTCATCGACGTGTACGCCAGCACCCAGGGACGTGACCTCGGCGGCGTTGCCAATGACATCATGAAGGCCCTCAAACCCTTCCAGAACCACCTTCCGCGCGGCACCCAAATTGTTGTTCGCGGACAGATTGTAACCATGCGATCCTCATTCTTCGGCCTGGGAGTTGGCCTTCTCGGTGCCATTGTGCTTGTCTATTTGCTCATCGTCGTAAACTTTCAGTCCTGGCTGGATCCTTTCATCATCATTACCGCCCTCCCCGGAGCGCTAGCTGGGATCTGCTGGTGCCTCCTGATCACCCGAACCACCCTTAACGTCCCGTCCCTCACCGGCGCGGTCATGTGTATGGGAGTTGCCACCGCTAATTCAATTCTCATGGTTTCTTTCGCCCGCGACCGCATGGATACCGGAGTCCCCGCCCTTCAGGCCGCGCTGGAAGCCGGATACACGCGCATGCGACCCGTAATCATGACCGCGCTCGCCATGATTATCGGCATGGTGCCAATGGCTCTGGGTTTCGGTGAGGGTGGCGAGCAGAACGCCCCCCTGGGCCGCGCTGTGATCGGCGGCCTGCTCTTCGCCACTATCGCGACCTTATTTTTTGTGCCCAGCGTGTTCACCATTATTCATGGACGTCGCCAGGCGCGGGCGACGAACGAGTAATGGGAGTGGCTCAGATTGAGGTAGTTTTTTCAAAAGGCCCCGCTTGAGCCGGGCCGCGAGGTTCGCAAAACAAGGGTTCAGGGTTGCTGGGATATGTCTTAGATCGAACTCGATACTCGTTAGTGCAAGGGTAAGAGTAAGGGAGTAAGACCCTCATCCGTTAAAGATTTCGCAGGGAGACCATTCATCATGCCCGTACAAACGCAGCCGGTTGGGACGCAAACGGACCAGACTCATGCCGTGCATCCTCAGATCGAACCGCCTCCCCATCTCGAAGCAGCGCCCACCAGCCGCGGTCTGATTCTCATTGGCGCTATCCTCCTCGTCCTCATCACCGCCGGCGTCGCCACCTTCTTCAACCGGCACGTCGAATCTGACGCGCTGGCCAAAGAAACGGAAGCCATTTCGATTCCGACCGTCGCCGTTGTCCAACCCAAGTCCGAGCCCACGAGCGACGAACTGGTGTTGCCCGGGAACATGCAGGCTTTCGAAGAGTCTCCGATTTTTGCCCGGACCAACGGCTACCTGGTGCGCTGGTATAAGGACATCGGCAGCAAAATCACCAAGGGTGAATTGCTTGCCGTAATTGACACGCCCGAAGTCGATCAGGAGCTCTCTCAGGCCCGCGCCAGCCGCGAGCAGGTGAATGCGGCACTGGGGCTGGCGAAAATCTCCGCCGACCGATGGGCGAATCTGCGCAAGACCGACTCCGTTTCCCAGCAGGAAGCCGACCAGCAGGCCAGCGGATATCAGCAGGCGCAGGCCAACCTCGCCGCCGCTGACGCCAACGTTCGCCGGCTGGAGCAGCTCGAGTCTTTCAAGAATGTCTATGCTCCATTTTCCGGTGTTCTTACCCGCCGTAACGTCGATCCCGGTGCCTTGATCAATTCCGGCGCGGGAGTGGCCGGAAAGGAATTATTCGATATCGCTCGCGTCGATCCTCTGCGCGTTTACGTCAGCGTGCCGCAGGCTTATGCTCCAGCCATGCAAGTGGGCGTGAAATCCGCAGTCACACTGCAGGAATTCCCCGGCCAGAAATTCATGGGCACCATCGTTCGCACCTCGGATGCCATCGATCCCGGCACCCGCACTCTGAACACCGAAGTGGATGTTCCCAACCCGGCTGGCAAGCTTCTGCCCGGTTCTTTCGTGCAAGTCCATTTCGCCACCGGAACTTCGTTTCCCCGTCTTACCATCCCAGTGAACGCCATGCTCTTTCGGGCCCAGGGCCCGCAGGTGGCCGTGGTCGACGGCAGCAGCAAGGTGCATTTGCGCCCCATCGTCATCGGCCGAGACTTTGGCGCCACCCTCGAAATTCTGGGTGGAGTCGAAACCAGCGACCTGGTAGTCGTCAATCCCTCTGACTCGCTTGAGGAGGGGCAGCAGGTTCACGTTGCCAAACCAGAAGTCGGACCCGCAGGAGCCGCGCGATCGTGACCGTTTTGCCGACAATCCTTGGGCAAAGGGCCCTCCTAGTCCTGGTCGCGTTCTGCCGCACCACCGGTGGGACCCAAAGAATGATCAAGATCAAGAACGCGCCAACTTCCCCGCCGCGTCTCGCTCTGCTCTCTCTGCTCGCAGCCTGCGCTGTGTCTTTGGCGTGCACCGTCGGTCCCGGATACAAACGCCCCGCCGCGCAGGTTCCCGCCGCCTGGAAGAGCGAAGGTCCTTGGGAACCGGCGACTCCCCGCGACGCGATTCCGAAGGGAGCGTGGTGGCAGGTATTTCACGACTCTGAACTCGATCGCCTCGAGCAATCGCTGCTTCAGGCCAACCAGTCGCTGGAAGCGGCGCGCGACCGGCTCCAGGAAGCTCGATCCCAGGCCCGCATTGCTTCGTCGGCATATTTCCCAGTGGTCAACACAGATCCTTCCGCCGAGCGCCAGCTTCTTTCCGGCAACCGTCCGCTTTCCGGTTCCACCATCCCTCTGATGCCCTACAGCCAAAACATTTTCCAGGTGCCTTTTTCCGTCAGCTACGAGCTTGATTTATTTGGCCGCGTCCGCCGCAATCTTGAGGCCGCCAATGCCTCCCTGCAAGGGAGCGCCGCCGACCTGGAAAATGTCCGCCTGGTGCTGACCGCCGAACTGGCGGCCGACTATTTCAACCTGCGCGAACTCGACCGCGAGGCGGGAGTGGTGAAAGAGTCGGTCGAAATTCAACAGAAAGGTTTGGACTTGGTGAACCGCCGGCACGACGGTGGAGTTGCCACCGGACTCGAAGTGGCACAGCAAGCCGCCTTGCTGGATTCGACGGCGACCCAGGTTCAGTTGGTCTTGCAGCAGCGCGCTCAATACGAGCATGCGATCGCCGTCTTGCTCGGCCAGGCCGCTTCGAATTTTGCTCTCGCCGAGGCTCCATTCGACCCCACGCCTCCAGCAATCCCTAATGGAGTTCCGTCCGAAATCCTCCAGCGCCGTCCCGACGTCGCCACCAGCGAGCGCCAGATGGCCTATGAAAATGCCCAGGTCGGCCTCGCCATGACCGCCTTCTATCCCCACATCACTCTCGGCGGAAGCGGCGGATGGCAGAGCCGCGATATCTCCAGCCTGTTGAACGCTCCCAGCGCATTCTGGTCGCTGGGCGGCGATATATTGCAGCCCCTCGTCAACGGTGGACGCAATCGCGCCAACCTCGCCCTCGCCCGCGCCAGCTATGACGAGTCGACGGCAAATTATCGGCAGTCCGTGCTGTCCGCCTTTCAACAGGTCGAGGATGGGCTTTCCGGCCTTGCTCTGCTCAACCAGGCAGCCAAGACGCAGCAGGCGGCGGTCGTCGACTCGCGCCGCGCCCTCGAGATCGCAAACAACCGCTATGTGGGAGGCCTGACCACGTATCTTGACGTAATTAACGCCCAGTCCACGTTGCTCGCGAACGAACGTTTGGCTACTCAGTTACTCGGCCAGCGTATGACAACTTCCGTTTACTTGGTGAAAGCGCTGGGTGGCGCCTGGGATGCTTCCGAGATTCAGAATGAGCAGGTGAGACCGAAACTTGTACAGGCAGTGCAGCAATAACAGTAACCGTCCAGCAATAAATTTCTTGAGAGACTTCCAGTCCGGCTCGACGGCCAAACTTTCACACGAGCCAGCCGTCGCTCTCATCGCCCCGTGCCCGAGGCAATCTTCAGAAGCTACGCTGTACGCTGGCTCTGGCCGTTGTCGCGGGAAAGAATCTCGCGCTCCGCCAGCAGCCAATCCTGGTGCTGATTTCCGTCCCCATCCCCGGCCGTGGCTCTTCGCTGCAGGTAGAGTTCGTAAGCCCTCACCCGAATCTGTTCTTCGAGATTGCGCGAAACACGATTGCCCGACGCAGGATTGCCCGAAACCTGGACGGTTTTTGCTATGTTCTTCTGCTTTTTCGTAACTTCGAGTTTCGCCACCTCCGGCGCAGCCTCCACGATGGCGGGCTGAGCCGGCGTTTTCTTGTTGCGACTGCTGCTGACTCCGGTCGTCTTGCGAGCCATAGAATACTCCTTACAGTTACCCAACTCGAGAAATGGTCTTACGTAATGAACTAACGACATAAACACTTGCCCGATAGCCTTTCGACTATCTCTTCACGAAACCTGCTTCAACTATAGCTCGAACCCTCATGAAAGTGTCCGTTAGACACGCAAAAAGTTAGGCCCTGTACAAGAAAAGGTACCCTTCCCGACAGTGCGGATTTCACTCCCCTCCGGCGGCAAAAGTACTCCCGTAACTTGTCGAAAGTCTCTTACACCGGCAGGATAGATGTGCAAGCCAAGCAAGGGGCCCGGACCATGTCATCAAGCGGCATACATTCGGCGATTAGGGCGGCGAAGCCCAGCGTTGGCGATCTGGAGATCATGGTTGCGGAATCTCCCAGCGTGGACCGGGTGTGCATCAAGCTTGCCCAGATTTTGCGCGTGCGTCAGAGCGAGGTGGCGCTTCTGCGCTTGGACAAAGGTAGTCTGCGATTCATTTTTCCGCCTGAACTTCGCGCCACTGGCTTCCTCCCTTTGGGCGGCTCAGCGGTTGCCGCGCGCACCGCCGCGACCCGCACTCCGCTGCTCTCCAACTCCTTCATGCGCGTGAAGCACGTCAGTCTTTTTGAGGCCGTCAAGTTGGGAGACGTCGAAGACGATCGCAGCCTCGATCAAATGCCCATTCAGAAAATCATGTCCGTCCCCGTAATGCTCCCCGGAGGCTCTGTGATGGGTGTGGCACAGATTTCCCGCAAAGGGTTGGACGCTCCCAATGCAGGCGCCGACTTCAGCGGCGAAGACCTCAAGCAACTCGAGCAAGCCTCCGAAATAATCGCCCGCATGCCTTTCATGAAGGAAGGCGCGGAAGTCTAACCCCTCGTCCTCCCAAGGAAATACCACAAGCGGTGCTTGTCGCCCACACCGCCCCGTCACAACGCCTGTCCGGCGCAAAATCCCGACGCCCAGGCCCATTGAAAGTTGAATCCCCCCAGTTGACCGGTGACGTCCACTACTTCTCCAACAAAAAATAGACCGGGTACTTTCTTTGACTCCATGGTCTGGGCCGAAAGTTCGCCGGTGGCAACCCCGCCGGCGGTCACTTCGGCCTTGCCATATCCAGCGGTTCCCACCACTTCAATTTCCCACCCGTGCAGTCGCGCTTCTGCTTCCGCCACCGCTCGATCGGAATTCCCGCTTAACGGATACGTCTCCACCCATCGATCCACCAGTCGCCTGGGCAGGAATTCTCTCAGCATCAATTTCCAACTCGCCAAGTCGCGCACGCCGCGGGACCGCCAGTCCTCCGCCAAATCACGACCCGGAGCGAGGTCTACGCAAACCGCTTCTCTTCCCGCCCAGTACGATGAAATCTGTAGGATTGCCGGACCGCTCACTCCCTCATGTGTAATCAGCATGTTTTCGCGAAATATCTGCTTCGAGCCGGCGATCGACGCCACCACCTCGCCCGAAACTCCCGCCAGGTAACACCACCGCTTGCGCGCCCTTTCGCTGAAGACGAGCGGCACCAGCGCGGGCCGGGTCGGCTCGATACCCAATCCGAATTTCCGGGCCAGATCATAGCCGAATGACGTAGCGCCTATCTTCGCGATGGAGAGACCGCCCGTGGCAACCACCAACGCTGCCGCGCTAAAGCAGTCGCCCTCGGATTCCACCGTAAACTGTCGAGCGTTCTCCGTTTTGCGGACCTCGTTCACTTTCGTGTTGAGCCGGATCTCCACTCCCGCATCTAGGCATTCCGCCTCCAGCATGGCGGTGATTTCGCTGGCCGCGCGATCGCAAAACAACTGCCCCAGCTTCTTTTCGTGATAAGGAATTTGGTGTTTTTCAACCAGGCTTACGAAGTCCGCCGGCCCGTAGCGGGCAAGCGCCGACTTCGCAAAATGTGGATTCGCGGAGAGAAAATTATCCGGCCCGGTGTGCAGGTTCGTGAAATTGCACCGGCCACCGCCGGAAATCAGGATCTTTTTGCCGATTCGTTCCCCACGCTCCAGCACCAGGACGCGCCGGCCCCGCCGACCCGCTTCCATCGCGCACATCAGCCCGGCCGCGCCCGCTCCGAGAACCATCACGTCGTATCCGCCATCCACGCAGCATCAGATTAACAGGCGGATGGTCGCCAGCCTTGTGCCTGCATCCCAATTCCCCAAGCGGTGAATTACAATTCATCCTTTGGGGCGTCGGTTGCAGTCTTAGAGCCAGGAGGAACTCGGCACTCGGGAATTCGTCCAGCGAATTTGATGTCGACCCATATGCGCTGCCTCCACTGTCGATTTTTCCGCATCGGCTCCGTCATGGCGGCAGTATTTGCCATGCTGGGCGCGGCGGCCCACGGACAAAGCTCGCCGCAAGGCACTCCGCCGAACCCGCCCGACACCAAAGCGGCGGCTAACCCACCGAGCGTCACGCGAATCACCCTCGATCAAGCCGTCGATCTGGCTCTCGCGCACAACCATTCGCTGCGCGCTACGCGAACCCTGATTCTTCAGAATGAAGCACAGGAGATCACCGCCAATCTGCGTCCTAATCCCACGCTGGGAGTCGATACTCAGTTCGTGCCCTTTTTCAGCCCCCAGGATTTCTCCGGCGAAAATCTGGACCAGACTCAGCAGTTCGACATCGGCATCTCTTACCTGTTCGAGCGCGGGCATAAGCGCCAGCGGCGTCTGCAGGCGGCCCGCGATCAAACCGCGGTGACGCGCGCTCAGGTCGCGGACGCCGAGCGTACGCTCACCTTTAACGTCGCTCAACAGTTCGTCAGCGTACTGCTGGCCGAATCCACCCTGCAGTTTGCGCTCGAGGATTTGAAGGGCTTTCAACAAACCGTCGACATTAGCGAAAACCAGTTGCGGGCGGGCTATATCGGAGAAGGCGATTATCTAAAGATCAAGTTGCAGCTTTTGCAATTCCAAACCGACGTTTCTTCCGCGCGCCTCGCGAAGGTCCAGGCGCTGGTCGGCTTGCGCGAATACCTGGGGTACGCCACCGTGCCGTCCGATTTCGATGTGGTGGGCGAACTGGAATATCAGCCGCTAAGGGGGAACTTGGAAGACTTGCAGGCGCGGGCGTTGCGCGAGCGAGCCGACTTTCGTGCCGCCGAGCTGGGTGTTACCGCCGCCGAAAGTCAGATACTTCTGGCCAAGGCGAATGCCAAAGTAGATGTGAATGGAACCTATGATTTTGATCATGTTTCCGGCGAAAACACCGCTTCGCTTTTCGCTAACTTCGAGTTGCCGATTTTCAATCGAAATCAGGGGGAAATCGCCCGCACCGGTCACGCCCTCACCCAGTCGCAGGAGCAGCGCGAAGCCGCCAGCGACACCGTTCTTTCCGATGTCGGCAATGCCTTTGAAGCCGTGCGCAGCAACGAGGAAGTCGTGAACCTCTATACCTCCGGATACCTCAAGCAAGCCCGGGATTCGCGGGACATCAGCGAATACGCCTACAAGCGCGGCGCCGCCAGCCTCTTGGATTACCTCGACGCCGAGCGCAGTTACCGCTCCGTGGAACTCGCTTATCGCCAGGCCTTGGCAGCCTACATGACGGCGCTCGAACAGCTCAAAGAAGCGGAAGGAACGAGGACTTTGCCATGAATATCTCTGGTCATCGCGCACCGCATTGCATAAGGAGTAGCAAGACAGATTACATTGTCCGCTGGGCCGCGCCCCCAATCGCAGCTGCCCTCGTGCTCCTGCTGGCCGCCTGCGGAAGCTCCGATTCGAAAGCCCCCCCGAATCGAACGCCGCCACGACCGGAGACAACGCCGAACTTTTCACCATCCCGCCGGATCAGATGTCGCATGTCCAGGTCTTGACTGTTGCGCCGACCACACTCACTCGCACTTTGCGGCTCACCGGAGCCGTGGCTTACAACAGTTTCAAAACCACCCCCGTCATTACCCAGGTCAGCGGACCCGTCGCCAGAATCGTCGTTGTTCCCGGCCAGAGAGTGCACCAGGGCGACCCCATGTTGTATGTGGCAAGCCCGGATTACTCGCAGTTACGCACCAATTATCTGAAAGCCAAGGACGCTTACGCCCTCGCGCAGAAGGCCTATGCCCGCGCCCGCGACTTATACGAGCACAAGGCAATTGCCGAACAGAATGTCGAACAGGCCGAATCCGCTGAAATACAAGCGGGCGGCGATTTGGCCGCGGCGCAAGCCGCATTGAAGGTCATGGGCATCACCGATCCCGATGCCTTGATCCAGTCCCCACCCTCCTTTGAAGTCCCCGTACGGGCTCCCATCAGTGGCGAGGTCGTCGAGCAGGACGTTTCCGCCGGACAACTCATTCAGCCCGGCTCGACCCAGTGTTTCATGATCTCTGACACCAGCAACGTCTGGGTGCTGGTGAACGTCTATCAGAAGGATTTGCCTTACGTGCGCGCCGGCGATACGGTTACCATTCAAACCGACACTTATCCCGAAACTTTCGCCGGCCGAATTTCCTACGTGGCCGCATCACTCGATCCCAGCACCCGTACCCTACAGGCGCGCATCGAAACCAGCAACCCCGGCGAGAAACTGAAAAAAGATATGTATGTATCCGTGACCGTCAACGCGGGCACCATTCCGAACGCCATAGCTCTCCCCGATGCGGCCGTCCTGCGCGACAGCGAAAATCAGCCTTTCGTCTATGCGGCGGTAGCCTCGAAGCAGTTCGGAAGACGTACGGTGACGCTCGGCGAAAGTTTGACCGGACAGACCCAAATCACCAGCGGATTAAAAGCCGGCGATCAGGTAATCGGAAACGGCAGCCTGTTCTTGCAGTTTGCCAATTCGTTGCAACGCTAACGCTGGAGCAGCGAACGCAATGCTGGAGCGGCCGCATGTGCGCTCCGCCTGATTTTTTCATGAAGGAAATTTGAAAAACGTGTCCACCATAATCGAATGATCCATCGCATAGTGCAAGCGGCCTTGCGTCAGCGCTTTCTCGTCCTGATGCTCACCGCTTTCATCACCGTCGGCGGCATCCTCTCCTTTGAGCGCATGCCGGTGGACGCTTATCCCGACCTTTCGCCTCCCCAGGTCGAAATCATTACGCAGTGGCCGGACCATGCCGCCGAAGAGGTCGAACGCCTCGTCACTCTTCCCCTTGAACTGGAGATGAACGGCGTTCCCCACCTGGCGGTTATGCGTTCCATCTCGCTCTATGGATTGTCCGACGTGATCCTCACTTTCGAGGAAAGCACCGACGACTATTTTGCCCGGCAGATCGTATTCGAAAGACTGGCCCAGGCCACCTTGCCCACCGGAGTCACTCCCAGCCTCGCCCCTCTCTTCAGCCCCAGCGGCCTGGTGTATCGCTACGTGCTGGAGAGTCCCGACCGCTCGCCGCAGGAACTGAAGACGATTGAGGATTGGGTGGTCGAGCGCGCGTATCGCTCCGTGCATGGCGTGGCCGACGACTCCGGTTTCGGCGGCACCGTGATGCAATACCAGGTGCTGCTCGATCCCGCCCGCATCTACGGATACCACCTCACCATCCCACAAGTCGTGACTGCGCTCTCCGTCAATAACGCCAACGCCGGCGGCGGATTCTACTCTCAGGGCGGCCAGTTCTACTACGTGCGCGGGATCGGACTGGTGCGTGATACCGAGGATATCGGCAACATTGTCGTGGGCGCGAACAAGGGCGTTCCCATACGGGTCCGCGACATCGGCGACGTCACTATCGGACACGCGCCGCGCCTCGGCGAATTCGGCTTCCAGAAAAATGACGATGCTGTCGAGGGCGTCATCCTCATGCTGCGCGGAGAGCAGACTCAGAACGTGCTGAAAGCAGTAGAGGCCAAGACCGACGAACTGAATCGCCACGTCTTGCCTCCCGACGTAAAGATCCATCCTTATTACGACCGCAGCGAACTCGTCGACCTCACCACCGAAACCGTGGAAGCCAATCTGCTCCGCGGCATGGTACTGGTCCTGGTCGTGCTGATCTTCTTCCTGGTCAGTTTTCGCGCCGCGGTTATCGTTGCGCTCACCATTCCACTTTCTCTCCTCTTCGCCTTCATCGTCCTGCATGCTCACGATGTAGCCGCGAATTTGCTCTCCATCGGGGCCATCGACTTCGGCATTGTCATCGATGGAACCGTGGTCATGATCGAAAACATCTACCGTGAATTAGCTTTGCGGACCGGGCAGGAGTACAACCTCAACGAAGTTATTCTTGCCGCCGCCAAAGATGTTGACCGCCCCATTTTCTATTCCGTCGCCGTCATCCTCGCCGGCTATCTGCCTATTTACGCGCTCACCGGCCCCTCGGGCAAGCTCTTTCACCCCATGGCCGAGACCATGTCTTTTGCCCTGGTCGGCGCGCTCATCCTCACCCTTACCTTGATCCCTGTGCTCGCGTCCTACTGGTTCAAGAGAGGAGTCCGCGAAAAACCGAATCGCGCCTTCGAATGGATGAAGCGAAAATACGCCAGTCAATTGGATTGGTCGCTCGACCGTCCTCGCCTGACCATGCTGATTGCCACCCTGATCTTTGCCGCTACCCTTCTGCTTGTGCCTTTTATCGGCGGCGAATTCATGCCGCACCTCGACGAAGGCGCGCTCTGGGTTCGGGCCACCATGCCCTATACCATCTCTTTTGAAGAAGCCGGCAGCATCGCTCCCCAGATTCGCGACATACTCATGTCCTACCCCCAGGTGACTGTCGTCGGCTCTGAGTTGGGAAGACCCGACGATGGCACCGATCCCACCGGTTTCTTCAACTGCGAGTTCTATGTCGGATTGAAAGCGTACAAAGACACGTCATGGACGGGCGATGTAAGTAACAAAAAGCAACTCATCGAATCCATTAATAAGAAACTCACTGCCTTCCCCGGAATTATCTTCAACTACACCCAGCCCGCGGAAGATGCCGTTGACGAAGCGCTCACCGGCCTCAAGAGTTCCCTCGCCGTCAAGATTTATGGCGAAGACCTGAACATCCTTCAGGACAAAGCCATTCAGGTCAAAAATACGCTGACCAAAGTACCCGGCTTCACCGAGCTCACGGTGGTTCGCGAACTGGGCCAGCCCAGTCTGCTGATCGATGTCGATCGTGGCAAGATCGCTCGTTACGGTATCAACGTCGCCGACGTGGAAGCCGTGATTTCCGCCGCCGTCGGAGGGCAGGCTGTAACCCAGGTGATTCAGGGAGAGAAACTGTTTGATCTGGTCGTCCGCATGCAGCCACAATTCCGCAGCAGCGCCCATGACATCGGAAACCTCCTCGTGGGCACACCCGATGGCCAGCAGATCCCGCTCAGCCAGCTCGCGAACATTACCCAGGGCAACGGCGCGTCATTCATTTATCGCGAAAATAATTCCCGCTACATCGGAGTCCAGTACAGCATCGAAGGCCGCGATCTGGAACGTGCCGTGCGCGACGGACAGACGGCCGTGAAAAAAGCTGTCAGCCTGCCACCCGGCTACACCCTGGCATGGGGCGGTGAATACAGCCAATTCCTCGAAGCCCGGTCCCAGATGTACTTTATCGGTCCGCTGGCGATCGTGCTGATTTTCATGATCCTGTTTGCGCTCTACGGCAATTTCAAATTTCCCGTCACCATCGCTCTCGGTGTGATTATGACCGAACCCGTCGGTGCGCTCGTCGCCCTCAAACTCACGCATACCCCCTTCAGCGTTTCTTCCGTTCTGGGTTTGCTCGCTCTGCTTGGAGTTTCCGTCGAGACCGCCGTGATTCTGGTTTCTTACATCAACAAACTGCGGCTGGAGGGAATGGGAATCCGCGCCGCCACTCGCGAAGCCTCGCTGCTTCGCCTTCGCCCCATCATGATGACCGCTCTCGTAGCCTGCCTCGGATTGCTCCCCGCCGCCCTTTCCACCGGCATCGGATCGGACACGCAGAGACCGTTCGCCATCGTCATTGTCGCCGGATTGATCTCCAGGCTCTTTATCGGCTTCTTCGTCAACCCCGTACTCTACGAGATGGTGGCGCGAGAGGGCGACGTTTTACAGGTATAAAAAGGGTAAGAGATTGCCCACAGCATCCCTGCTCTTTTGGCAACTCTTCCCCCGAAGCGTGGCCCCGAAGACCAAAGCGTGCAAGAAAGTGCACATTCTAAGTCATTCCGCCCACCCACCCCTGCCCGAAATCTCCGCCGGTTTCTAATCGAAAATCTCGCCGTTGTCGATGATCACCGTTATATACTGAGGCTAATACGCCAGCCATTGCAGGCGTGATTTTAGCCCTCCTCAGGGTGTAAGAATATTTGGCCAGAATTTAGTAAGGAGTCCCCCCACTTCAATCTGCCGATTGCTTACCCCAGGCGCGGCTGCCTCAATGTTTTTGGCAACGTGTTTTGGCGCGCTTTTTTCAACCAACGAAACGACGAACCTTGGTCTAGTCCTTCAGGAGAATCATGACTCGAAGCAGAATCGTATGGCTGGTGGCAATTGTCGCAATCTTGTCGATCGTTTCCATGGCGCACGCCCAGTCCTTTATGACTCGTCATGTGCGCCAGGGGAGTTTGTCCGGCGAGGCCCAATCCCTGGGTCGGCTCGCCGCAGCCCAGTCCCTGAACTTCGACGTTGTTCTCCCTTTGCGGCACCAGCCCGAGTTGGAAAATTTCCTGCAGCAACTTTATGATCCCACCAGCCCGTCCTACCGCCATTTCCTAACGCCGCAAGAGTTCACTGCCAGGTTCGGCCCCAGCCAGGAAGACTTTGACGCTCTCGTGCGTTTCGCGAAAGCCAACGGATTAACCGTGGTCGGCGGCTCCCGCGATTCTCTCGACCTGCAGCTCACCGGTTCCGTCGCCTCCATCGAAAAAGCCTTCCACGTCACGCTTCGTGTTTACCAGCATCCCATGGAAGGGCGCACCTACTTTGCCCCCGACCGCGAGCCGTCCGTGGATCTTCCCTTCGCCCTTTGGCATGTCTCCGGCCTCGACAACTATTCCATTCCGCGTCCCGCGTCCCTGCACCGCAATGTGCTGGAGAAGTCCAACGACGCCACCGGTTCTTGCCCCGGGGGAACTTATTGCGGAAGCGATATGCGGGCAGCCTACTACGGCGCGACCAGCCTCACCGGCGCGGGACAGAACCTCGGATTACTCGAGTACGCCGGATACGATATCGCCGACGTCAACACCTATTTCAAGAACGCCAAACAAACTCTCAAGGTCCCGATCACCGGTGTTTCGACCGACGGCACTAGCCTCAAATGTGTCGAACCCAAATGCGATGACACGGAACAGGTTCTCGACAT
Source organism: uncultured Acidobacteriaceae bacterium (assembly GCA_963746205.1). Lineage (GTDB taxonomy): Bacteria > Acidobacteriota > Terriglobia > Terriglobales > Acidobacteriaceae > Acidiflorens. Next base: position 20,965 of record CAVVAP010000029.1, read on the forward strand.
CACCCAGGCCGTCTCGATGGCGCCCGGCTTAACCGGCCTCTACGTCTTCGTTGGCAACACCGATACCGCCTTGCTCGGCTCCATGTCAACCTATACTCCGCTGGTTGCGGAAATAGGCTCCTCCTGGACCTGGGAGCCTTCCGATCCCTCCATCGACGATCCCTACTTTCAGAAATTTGCCGCTCAGGGTCAGAACTATTTTCAAGCCGCCGGCGACAGCGGCGCCTACACCGCCACCTCCAGCTACGTCTATCCCGGCAATGATGCCTACGTCACAGTAGTCGGCGGCACCGACTTGCAGGTAACCGGGCCCGGCGGTGCCTGGAGTTCAGAAACCGCCTGGGTCGATGGCGGCGGCGGAGTCTATACACCCGACGCAATTCCCATTCCTACCTGGCAGCAACTTTCGGGAGTGATCACTTCTGCCAACAAAGGCTCCACCACTTTGCGTAACTCTCCCGACGTTTCCGCGGAAGCCAATTTTGACTTTTACGTATGTTCTGATCAATCGGGATGTGGCGGCGGATGGGGGGGCACCAGTTTCGCTGCGCCCATGTGGGCGGGTTATATGGCTCTCGTTAACCAGCAAGCTCTGACCAACGGCAACCCTCTCCTCGGTTTCATCAATCCCGCCATCTATCAATTGGCTGTCGGCTCCGGGTACGGCGCTGCTTTTCATGATGTCACCTCCGGCAACAATGGCGAACCGGCCACCGCCGGCTACGATTTGGCGACCGGCTTGGGCAGTCCGAACGGCACTGGGTTGATCGAAGCCTTGGCGGGAGCCGGCGCAACCCCGAGTTTCACGTTATCCGCCTCGCCCAACAGTTTGTCGCTCACCCAGGGCAGTACAGCAACCAGCGCCGTTACCGTCACCCCGGTGAATGGCTTCACTGGCAGCGTCACTCTGTCGGCATCGGGCTTGCCGAGCGGCGTCACCGCGTCGTTCAGTCCCTCGGCTGCGACCACAACCAGCACCCTGACCTTAAGAGCCAGCGCCACCGCGACCACGGGCACCGTCACCGCAACCATCCAGGGCACCTCAGGCGCGTTAACCAGTCCGACGACGCTCGGCTTGACCGTGAATCCTGAAACCACCGGCGCAGCAGCCGTTACCATTAAGCCCGCTTCTCTGGCTTGGGGCGCCGTGAAGGTCGGCACAACCGCCGCCGCTCGAGCCGTCACCCTGACCAACAGCGGCACCGCCACTTTGACTATCAGCGGCATCATCACCACCGGCGATTTCGCGCAAAAAATCGTGGCCGCGTCTTGCGGCAGTTCATTGGCGCCCAAGAAACCTGCCAGGTTCAAGTCACCTTCACGCCGACCCAGAAAGGTGCGCGTACCGGAACCCTGACCATCATGGACAATGCCTCCAGTAGTCCCCAGGCCGTCCCACTCTCAGGAACCGGTAAATAGCGCCCGCTGCATAATAAGGCCCAAGTTACGCGGACTGCCGCCCGAATGGCGACTCTTAGAACGAGGGCAGTGCGGTAATCCCGTTCGCTTCCACGCACTCGTAAGCGCGTCCGGACGTCAGCTTCTTATACTCTTCCGTCCGTCCGCTGGGCCACTGGATCACCAGCCGATCAACGGTCTCCCGTTTCCCCAAGCCAAAAGTCACCGGCAACTCCGATTGCGACAGATAACTCGATCCACCCTTCACCACCCGCGATTGATACGCTGTTCCGCAAAAAATCTGTACCGTCGCCCCAATCGCATCCCGATTCGACTTCGTACCCACCAGCCGAATCCGTATACTTCGGTTGCCCGCAATCTGATCGGTGCGGTACAAATAAGCTGGTCCGTTGTTGGTCGAGATCAGCAGATCGAGATCGCCGTCCCGATCAAAATCGCCGCAGGCCAACCCTCGTCCCACTTTGGACTCGCTAAAACCACCCCCAACGGCGTCAGCCACATCGACAAAGTTTCCCTTGCCGCGGTTCAGAAAAAGTTGCGGCGGCTGCGCATACCCTACTCCGCTCACATTGCGCACCGTATCGTCGATATGCCCGTTCACCACCGCCAGATCGAGAGCCCCATCCAGATCGGCATCGAGAAAAACACAGCCGAATCCCAACCGGTTTTTTGAGGCCATACCCACCCCGCTCGGCATCGCGACATCAACATAGCTCTCTTCCGGGAAGCGATAGAGGCCGATCATTTCGTTGTCAAAATTCGTGATCGCCACCCCGGCGTTTCCGGAATTCTCGAAGTCCGCGACGTCCACCCCCATGCCCGCCCGCGCCCTGCCCTCGGCGGAGAAAGCGATGCCCGCTTCCACCGCGACATCCTTGAACGTCCCATTGCGCTGATTCCGATACAGCTTATTGGGCTGCGTATCGTTCGTCACCAGCACATCCGGCCAACCGTCGCGATCGTAATCCAGCAGAGCCACTCCCAGCGACTTCGAACTGCTGTCGAAGATTCCACTGGTCGCCGTCACATCCTCAAAAGTTCCGTCCCCGCGATTATGAAACAGCCAGCACGTCTCTCCTCGATACGCTTCCGGAGTGCAATAGCTCTTGCGCTTGCCGTCGAGACTGCAAAATACGTCGTGTTCCGGCGACCATTTCACATAGTTGCAGACGAACAAATCAAGCCGTCCGTCGCGGTCAAAATCAAACCACATGGCGGACGTGCTAAAAGCCTGCCGCCCGCCCAGTCCGCTCGCCTTGGTAACATCGCTGAAGCCGCCCTTGCCGTTGTTCTTGAACAGTCGGTTCTGGCCTACGCACGTAATCAGGATGTCGGGGAAGCCGTCGTTGTCGTAGTCTCCGATGGCTACTCCCATGCCATACATCTCCAGGTCGAGCCCCGCGCTGCGAGTCACGTCGGAAAATGTCCCGTTGCGATTATTGCGATACAGCTTCAGCGTGCTCCGCTCCGCCTTGCGTTGGACCTTCGATCCCGGCCAATCCATGCCGTTCACCAGCAAAATGTCTGGCCAGCCGTCCCCGTCATAGTCGAAAAATGCGCAACCCGCTCCCAGCGTCTCGGGCAGCAATTTTCCGCCATAGGCTCCACTGTTGTGATGGAAACGAATTCCAGACTGCGCCGTCACATCCACCAGGCGAAACCCGGGTCCGCCCCCCGATTCGACCGACCCCGTCAATGCCGACGACAATGACAATAACGACGACGATGGTAGAGGTACTGCTGGAAATGAAAACGCCAGTGAGGCGGTCGAAACCAGTTCGGCCATTCCCCGCAAGAACCTTCTTCGATTCAAAGCTCCGCCGTTCCAGTTGTCGCCGATCACGGTAAAGTAACCAGCCCGTTTCGGATCGCGTAGACCACCAACTCCGCGGTTTTGTGCGTGCCCAGAGCGTCCATCATATTGGCGCGATGCACCGCCACGGTATTGGCGCTCAGGTCGAGCGCGATGGCAATTTCCTTGTTAGACTTGCCTTCCACCACCATTTGTAGAACTTCCAACTCGCGCGGCGTCAGCGCCGCATGTCGCTTCCCTTTCAGCGCCGTCGGCCGTCTTAACTGAGAATCCAGAACAGTCTCGCCGCTCGCCACTCTCCGGATGGCCACCCCTAACTCCAGATCCACTGCGTTTTTCAGCACATATCCCCGCGCCCCCGCATCCAGAGCCTGCCGCACCAATGTCTCCTCCGGATGCATGCTCAAGACCAGAACCACGGCCTGCGGATTCTGCGCCAGAATCTGTCGCGTCGCTTCCACTCCGCTCATTCCCGGCATAGCGCAATCCATCACAATCACGTTGGGTCGAAGATCCCCCGCAAGTTTCAAGCCCGACGCGCCATCGCTCGCTTCACCCACCACACGGATATCAGACTCATCCTCCAGTATGCGGCGAAAACCTCGCCGCACCAGCGTGTGGTCGTCCACCAGCAACACTGAAATTTTATCGGCCATCCGAATCCAGCTTCTCTCTTGGCACCGTCAATCGGACCAGCGTGCCACTCCCTCCCGCGGGAGGCTGCAGAAATTCCACCGTGCCACCCATCAACTCCGCCCGCTCCCGCATCGCCACCAGGCCAATTCCCTGCCTCGCGCCCCGCGCTTCAAAACCCCTTCCATGGTCTTCCACCTCCAATTGCAAAGCCGTCGCCAGAAATCGCACGCGCACCCGGGCTTCCCCCGCTCCCGAATGCCTGGCCATGTTGTTCAGCGCTTCCTGCAGGATGCGATAGGCATGAATGGCGGCGTCACCGTTCACCGCAAAACGCTCGCCCGATTTCTCATACAATACGCGAATCCCCGCCTGCCTTTCTACCACCGGCAAATACCATTCCAGCGTGCTTTCCAAGCCGGTTTCCTCCAGCATCACGGGATGCAGCGCCTGCGAAAGGCTGCGCACTTTATCCAGCGTGCTCTGCGTGATCTCGCAGACCTCGCGCAGTTCGGCGCGCAGCTCCGATTTCTCCGGCGCCTGATTTCCCGCCCGCGTCAACATCGCGCCCACCGCCGTCAAAATCTGGCCGAACTCATCGTGCAATTCCCGCGAGATATGTCGTAACGTCGATTCCTGAGTGGAGATAAGCTTCTGCGCCAACTCGCTGCGCTGTTCGGAGAGCGTGCCCAGCCGCGCAAACAAGAGCCGATTCCACCGCATCAGCGCAAGGCTCGTCAGCAGAATCGCGCACAAAGTCGCGCTCAGGAAAACGTAAACCTGGCGCTGCACTCCGTCGTAAATCTGGCCGATGCGCAGCGCCGCCTGCTCTTCGCTCTCGTTGTTCTGCACCAGCAACCTCGAGACCGCCGTGCTCAACGCCTCCTGCCGCGCCCGAAGTGAAATTCGAATCTGGGTTCGCGCTTCCGCCGGATTTGCGCCTCCCGCCAATAAGAATGTGCGATCAGCCGCGTCCCAGAACTGCGCCACCGAACTTTCCAGATATTGCTCCTGCTCTGGCCGTCGATCCACCGGCGCCGCCTGACTTTCCCTCCGCAGCGCGTCATCCAGATCGTTCCGCACCCGCTCGAACTGCGCCCTCCACGCCGTCAGCGGATAAGGCTCATCGTTATCCAGCATGTCCCGCATCGCCAGTCCCAGCGAGTTCAAATCGTTCTGAATGCGTAGCAATTGCAAAGAGTCCCGGCGGTTGCGATCTACCAGTTGATTCTGCAATTCGCGCAGACCCGCAATTTGGCGCGTGATGTACCCCGAATAGGCCACCACCGCGGTTAGCGTAATAACCAGGCCGAAGAACAGTCCGCCGGTGGGAGAGCGATGCGGCTCGTGTAAACGGGGCACGCCCCGAGAATACAACGGCCCCCATCGAGGAGCCAGCCCAAGGCCGCTTTACCTGCGCCGGCCGCGCTCGTTCAGCGAGGAAATTCTCCACAGCATTGATTTTCATCCCGAACGAAGCGACGGATCTGGAAGCGCGCGGCACCCACCAGATCCACCCAATAGGTGGCGCCGACCCCATTTCTCCTACCGCCGCATTGCCCAAACCAACCCCACTTGCGTATTGTTACCGGGTGAGATTTCCCCGCTCCAGTGGGATCCTGCTGCACATCACCTCGCTTCCCGGCCAGTTCGGCATCGGTGACCTCGGCCCTTGCGCTCGGGAGTTCGCCGATTTTCTCGCCGTCGCCGGGCAAAAGTTGTGGCAGGTCCTGCCTCTGAACCCCACCGGCTACGCTGATTCCCCTTACCAGTGCTTCTCCGCCTTCGCAGGCAATCCCCTCCTGCTCAGCCTGGAGCGCCTGCGCGACCAGGGCCTGCTGAAAGCCTCCGACCTGAACCACGCTCCCCTCGCCCCGGCGGAGGACGTCGTCGCTTACGGACCCGTGATCGATTTCAAAATGCGCGTGCTGCGGCGCGCCGCCGAAGTTTTTTTCGCCGACGCTGCCCACCCCGATCGCGCCGCCTTCGATCGCTTTTGCCAGGTCGCCCGTCCCTGGCTCGACGACTACGCCCTCTTCATGGCGTGCAAAGACGAGCACAAAGGAATAATGTGGACCCTCTGGGACCCTCAACTTCGTCGCCGGGACGTCCGCACCCTCAGCGATTGTTCATCCCGACTGGCCTCGCAAATTGCCACCTACAAATTTTGGCAATTCGAATTCTTTCGCCAGTGGGAACATCTCAAAGCCTACTGCCGCCAGCGCGGCATCCGCATCATGGGCGATGTCCCCATCTACGTTGCCCATGACAGCGCCGACGTCTGGGCGCGCCCCGAGCTTTTCTATCTCGACGATCACGGCCTGCCCACCGTGATGTCCGGCGTTCCGCCCGATTATTTCAGCGCCACCGGCCAACTTTGGGGCAATCCCATTTACCGCTGGGATCGCCTCGCCGACGAGGGATATCGCTGGTGGATCGAGCGTTTCCGCGCGTCGCTCGCGCTCTTCGACCTCGTGCGCCTCGATCATTTCCGAGGCTTCGAAGCCTACTGGGAAGTTCCCGCTGGCCAGACCACCGCCATCGACGGACGCTGGGTAAAAGGCCCGGGAGAACATTTTCTATCGGCGCTTCAGAATGCCCTCGGCGATCTGCCGATTGTGGCAGAAAATCTCGGCGTCATTACCCCCGCCGTCGAAAAACTTCGCCTCCAGTTCGCTCTCCCCGGCATGAGTCTGCTTCAGTTCGCGTTCGGCAACGATCCCCAGGGACCGTCTTTCCGTCCCCATAATTACCGCCGCGACCTGGTCGCCTACACCGGCGGCCACGATAATGACACCACCCTCGGATGGTGGTCGAGTTCAGGTGCCGCCGACAGCACTCGCACTCCCGCAAGACGTCCGCAAAGAGCATGATTTCGCCCGCGCCTACCTGAACTTCGACAAAACCTGCGATTCCGAAATCCACTGGATCATGATCCGTGCCGTGTTAGCCTCGGTCGCCGATCTGGCCATTATCCCCTTGCAGGATGTGCTCGGCCTCGGCAGCAAAGCTCGGATGAACCTTCCCGGAACAGTCAGTGGAAACTGGAAATGGCGCTATTGTTCGGCTGCGTTAACCCGTGGGTTAAGCGCGACACTTCGCACGTTGGTCACCCTTTATGACCGTTAAGCCACCACCGTTAATCCACGACCGTTAGAAGACGACCGCAAGCAAGGCCGCCCTTTAGTAACATCCCTAGTAACACGTGGTAATGAACCAACGCTCCGCAACTCATACTAACAAGGTTCTTTCGTAACTCCGGCTAAGTTCCCGCGACGGCTAAAATCGAGATAAGCCCCCGGAGAACAGTTGTTCCGCATGAGCCACGAACCTTTCCCACCGCAAACCCAGCGAACTCCTGCGCCCATTCAGGGTGATATGCGTCGCATCGAGGGCCGGGAATGGTGGCTCTGGGGATTTGCCATCGCCGTCACCCTCGCATTGACTCTGGGTATCATCTCGTTTTCCCTCCCCTGGTTCGGCCTCGATACCGACTTCTTGTATTGGTTCGACCTCCGGGAATGGGTGCGTGGCTTAGCCGCCCTCGTATTACTCTTCGATTTTTATGTCATCTATCAGCACATGCAACTGCAACGCATCCGCCGCCAATTGGCGGAGCGGGACCAGCTTTTCCATCTCATCAGCGAAAACGCTGCCGACATGATCGCGCTCGTCGATGGCGACGGCCGCCGCTTGTACAACAGTCCCGCTTACGAAAAAGTTCTCGGCTACTCCCCGGAGGAGTTAAAAGCCACCTCCTCCATCGAACAGATTCATCCCGAAGATCAGCCCCGCGTTCTACAAGCCGCCGACAAGGCCCGCCTTACCGGCCAGGGCGAACGCCTTGAATACCGCGTTCGCCACAAGGATGGCTCATGGCGCGTGCTGGAATCGACCGCCAGCCCAATTCGAAACGGCGATGTGCCCACCGGAAAACTGGTGATCGTGAATCGCGACATTACCGAGCGCAAACGCGCGGAAGAACTGCTCGCCCATAACGCTCTCCACGACGGCCTCACCAAACTGCCCAACCGCGCTCTGTTCCTCGACCGCTTGCAGCACGCTCTCACCCTCTCAAAACGCTACCCCCATTACAAGTTCGCCGTGCTGCTCATTGATGTGGACGGATTCAAGATCGTCAATGACAGCCTCGGCCACACCGCCGGCGACGAACTGCTGATTCAAATTGGACAAAGATTGAAGGATTCCGTCCGCCGCGCCGACACCGTCTCGCGCCCGCGCATGGTCGGGTTGCCCGACAAACCCGCGAATGACGAGACTCTCGCCCGCCTCGGCGGCGACGAGTTCACCATCCTGCTCGATGACATCCGCGACCCCATCGAAGCCGTTCGCGTCGCCGAACGAATGCAGTTGGAGCTTGCTGCCCCTTTCGTCGTCAATGGCCAGGAAATCGTAATCTCCGCGAGCGTTGGGATCGCCGCCAGCGGCAACCCGCATACCCATGCCGCCGAATTGCTGCGCGACGCCGACATCGCCATGTATCGCGCCAAACGCTCCGGCAAAGGGCGTTGTGAAGTCTCTGATGCCGACATGCACGACAGCGCCGTCAAACGCCTGAGCCTCGAAACCGACCTGCGTCGCGCGCTCGACCAGAAGCAGTTCCGGGTTTACTACCAGCCCATAGTCTCGCTCCAGACCAGTCAGATTGCCGGTTTCGAGGCCCTTACCCGCTGGCAACGCTCCGGCGGTTTGCTTTCCCCCATCGACTTCATGGCTGTGGCCGAGGAAACCGGGCTCATAATCCCGATGAACCGGCAACTTCTGCGCGAAGCTTGCCTTCAGCTCCGATCCTGGCAAACCGAGTTTCCATCCAACCCGTCCCTGACCATGAGCGTCAACATCAGTCCCCGCGAGTTTGCCAACCCCGATCTAGCCGGTCAGATCAAAAGAGCCCTGCAAGAGACCGGAATCGACCCCGCTTGCCTGCAACTCGAAATCATCGAAACCATCGCCATGGGGGACCGCGACCGCTCCGGCCAGGTGCTCGCCCAACTGAAGGAACTCGGCGTCCGCCTGAGCATCGATGATTTTGGTACCGGCTATTCCTCGCTGAGCCGCTTGCGGCGCCTTCCCGTGGATACCCTGAAAATCGACCGCGCCTTCATCTCCAATATGGACGTCGACCGGGAGAACCGCGAAATCGTCCGCGCCATCATCGGACTCGCCCACAATCTTGGTCTCAAAGTCGTCGCCGAAGGCCCCGAGACCCAGGAGCACGTCACCTTGCTCAAGAATCTCGGCTGCGATATGGCACAAGGTTACTTCTTCTCCCGCCCCGTCGACCACGTCGCCATAACCAAACTATTAGCCCCAACCCAGCTGGCGCTTCCCGCCACCGTAGGCAGTTAGAGATCCCGGCATCCCGCCCCGCAAAACAAAACGCCCCAAGACTCTCGCGAGTCCTGGGACGTCAGTTGAACAGCCCTCCCCCGAAGTCTGCTCACAACCACACTAACCTGTGCGGCGAGGAAGTGGAATAGCCCCGAAGGTCTATCGCGAATGTCCTTTAGTAACCACTCGACGGTTCCGGTTTCTCGCCCTAATCCTCCTTCGCTGGTAGCAGTACTTTACTATCCGTAATGCGACCCTACTTTGACCGTTCGAGTTATAATTCGAGTTAGTGATGTGGAAGGAAAACTCTCCTAAACCGATGATTCTATTAGGTAGGCAATAGGGGAAGGATACCGAAACCCGATGGCATTTCCCATTCGTGTCTGCGCCATTTGCGCGGAAAAATTTGAGCTTAAACCCGATAAACCCGGTTTCGCCAATCGATGCCCGGATTGCAGTGAGCCCGAAGCGCCCAACTCCAACGCTAAACGAAGCATGGACGCCGTAGAACGCAAGAGTCTACAAGAGGCAAACGAAGCTCGCCGCAGCGCGATGCGCGATCTGCTCTATCGCAAAGACAGCTAACCAAAGAATCACCAAAGTGAAGCCAGTTAACCGTCGTGGCCGGACGACGCGATAATGCAAAATGGTCTGCGAGGTCACTGGCCGAAATTCCTACGTGGAAAGTAGGCGCGAGTCGCGACCCGACTCAGTCACTCAGCGCGTTGACGGCAAACTGCGGGGAAAACTCATCGAGATCGCGTCCCCTGCGATAAATGACATCACAATATTAGTCTCGGTGGCGATCGGCTGCCCGCCATTCAGATAGGGGCTGTAATGCCATTGCCGCACTGCGCGTACTGCCGCCGCGGCGAGTTCCTGCTTGCCCGACACAACTCTCACCGAACGCACCGCGCCCGTGGAATCCACCAGCGCGGTCATCGCCACCACGCTTCGACCATGGACATTCGGGAAAATCGGATACACCACCCGCAAAGGCGCTCTCGAGGCTTGGATTTCGCTCGGTGCCCCTGCCATGGCGAAGGTCGCAGTCGATGTCGAAGGCGACCCCAAAGTTGCTGGGTGATCCCGCAGCACGTGTTGTTTTTGCGTCGCGGAAACCGCGGCAGCAGCAACTACTTTACCTGCCGCCGATTTCTGCGGGTCGACGTAGTTCAGTCCGGATATCCCCGGGAAAGCATTCGACGCCGAAACCGTCGCCTTCGCAGCTTCCGGGGAACTCTGCACCACACTCACTCCAACTTGCTGGTTCTGGATTTGCGCCCCCGCCTCGGAGCTGGGCGATTCCTGAATTCGACGTCCCGTCACCGCAACAATAACCACGAGCGACACGACTCCGGCGGCCATCGCCAGCCGCGACGAACGGAATCGGGGAAAGGAAAAAGACAATAAAGCCGACGAGCCGGTCCGATTCGCACCCAACCCCGACGCCGCACCGACGGGGCCTGCTACTTCCAGCTTTTCCGCGACCAAAGACCGTCCCAGAACTCGTGCGGCATCGCCGCCCGCCGTCGGCACAAAATTCTCGATCATGCCGATCACCGGCCCGGCAACTTCCGAGGACGCCACCGTACCCGCATTCTGGCGAAATAACGCGTTCACCAGGGCGCGCTCGCGTGCGCTCAGCAGCGGGGCGGAAAGGTGCCGGAAGTGGCGAAATGTCCAGAGCAGGTGCAGCCGCTGCCAGAACGACAGCTCAGCACGCACCAATCCCTGCTCAGTTTCAAACAGTAGAAAACCGGATTCGAGTCTCTCTAAGATCACACTCACAGGTATGCAGCTTACCTGCCAGCCAATTGCCACGCAACTCATTGATAAGATCGGCGTTATTGCGTCCGGCTGGAGGCCTGTCGCCCGGAAGTGCAAAGGACTGCACACATTCTGGAAGGAATGAGTAGCCACAAAACCATGCCCCACCGCCTAGGGTGGCAATACTCAGCCTGTTCCTGGCAAAAAATCAATGTTCTGGAGTTTCTGGAGTGGGGCAATGCGGTCGACGAGGAAAGATTTCCCGCGCAGCCACCGGGTTGCGGACGAACTCGATGCTTAGCCGACACGCAAGCCCCACTGATGTCGCGCAGTTTTCGCTAATTCACCGTTTGCGTCAGCGCCGCGGTACTGCTGACGAAGTTCGCATCGCCGCCATAGTTCGCCGTGATTTTGTGTGTCCCTCTCGCCAGGTTCGCAGTCGTGGTAAAACTGGCCGAACCCTCGCTCAACGGAACCGATTTCAGAATGGCTGCGCCGTCCTTGAAGATCACCGTTCCCGTCGGTGTCCCGCTGAACTGAGGCGCCACGGTGACCGCGAAAGTAACCGCCTGCCCGAATGCAGACGCAGGTTGCGACGAAGTCAGGGTCGTCGCACTGGCGGCCTTGGCTACGATCTGGCTCGCTAGTTTAGCTGGACTGCTGCCGCTGAAATTTGCGTCCCCGCCATAGACTGCCGTAATCACCTTCGTGCCAACGCCCAGCGTCGCGATCGAGAGTGTCGCCGTTCCCCCGCTCAGAACTCCCGTTCCTAGTACTGTTGTGCCCGTCTTGAACGCGACCGTCCCGCCATCCGACGGCGCGCCCAGGCTCGAGGTGACCGTCGCCGTCAGCACCGCCGTTTGACCGTAGGCGGAGGGATTGGGCGAAGACGCGATCGTAGTCGTGGTCACCGCCAGAACATTCTGACTCAAAGGCAGGGACGCGCGGTTGCTGCTCGTGCCGCCGCCGCTGTACTCGACCGTAATAACGTTTGCCCCCGGAGGCAATTTCGCCGTCGTATAGGTAGCTACCCCCGACTTGAGCGTTACTATCGCCAGAACGCCTGCGCCGTCAAGGAATTTCACCGTGCCCGTTGCCGGTCCTGTGGTCGATGGAACCGTCGCCGTAAATGTCACCGGCTTTCCCGCAACCGACGGATTCACCGAAGAAATCAACGTCGTCGTTGGCCGGTTCACCACCTGCGCCAAAGCGCTGGAATCGCTTCCCGTAAAGTTGACATCTCCGCTGTATACCGCGGCAATGGAATTCGCGCCCCCGGCGAGCGTGTTTACCGTCACCTGAGCGGTGTTGCCGCTCACCGGCGCCACCGACAAAACCGCCGCGCCGTTGGTAAACGTAACCGTCCCCGATGCCTGGCCGCCAGATTGCGGCGTGATCGTGGCCGTGAACGTTACCGGCTGACCCATAAGCGATGGATTGCTGCTGGAGCTGAGCCCCAGCGTAGTACTCTCCTGATTCACGATAAACGTCTGTGAAACCGCAGCCGCGGCAGCATAACGCGTATTACCCGCCTGGCTCGCTTGCACCGTCACCGTCCCTGCGCCGGTAATCGTCAGCTGGTTCCCGCTGACCGTCGCCGGCCCCGAGACAATGGCGAAACTCACAGGCAACCCGGAGCTTGCCGTCGCGTTCAACGTTATCGCGCCCGCGGGATAGCTTTGACTCGGAATATTCGGGAACGCGATAGTCTGGCTGGTCGGACTCGGCGGATAAAAATAGGTGCCCGCTGCAAGGGCGCTGTTGTTGTAACCGGCCGCCAACGCGATCGCCTGAATCGTGGTGGTCGCGCTGGCCAAGCTCCCGCTAACGCTCGGCCCAACAACGATCGGCCCACCATAAATCGTTGAACTCGTGCTCGGCGCGGTTCCATTGGTCGTGTAATAAATCACTGTGCCCGGCGTGGCGCTCGTTAAGCTGACGGTCTGTGCCGCGCTGTACGCCCCCGGCGCGGGGCTGAAACTTGGCGCTGCTGCCACCGGATTCGTTCCGCTCGCCCCATAAGTGGATTCCCCGATGCAGCTGACTCGGCCCCCCACCCCCGATTGATCGTAGGAAAATTCAATCTCGGCATTCCCATTTTCGATCACACCCGTCAAAGTGAATACGTTGTAAATGCCATCGAAATTCGCGCTGAATGTACCGTCCGGGTTCACCGTATAGGTCCCGGTATACAAATTATCGCCGTAACCGCCGTCCTCATAGGCATCGACGCTCGGGTAGATGATGTTCCCGTTTCCGTCAAAGGTCGTGTAGTTTAGATCGATTTCGCTGCCCGTGCACGACGCTGCGTAAGTCCCATTCAGGCTCGCATTGCTGTATGGCATGGCCGGAACCTGAATCTGGCTCTGCAGGTCGATCGTTGTGATCGCGCTGCCATCGGTCTGGATACCCACCGCTTCGTTTCCCGCTTCGGTAAGGCCCACCAGATACGTCTGAGTGATCCCCGGATTCGCCAGGTTCATGGTCAGGCTGATGGTTTGATCCCCATTGACCACATACGACCCCGTAACCGGCGTATTTCCGAATTGCCGGTTAATGTCGCCATTCACGTTGCTCCCGCTCAGGTTGCCGGCGCCGTCAAAATATACCGCCCCCGAGAAGAATTCGCCTCCCGCTGCGCTTTGCGACGCTCCTCCCACCACGAAGCCATACCAACCCAGCAGGTTGGGCGCACTCGCCTGCGCCTGCTTGCCCACGCACGCCAGCACCCCGCCCGATCCCGCTGCGGCGTAGGTGTATTCGATCTGCGAAACCCCGTCTTCGATCACGCCACTGAAGCTGTAGCCGCTGTAGCTGCCCATCAGGCTGCCCTGGAAAGTTCCGTCGCTGTTCACGGAATAAGTGCCCGAGTACGGGCTATTGCCGTAACCGCCATTGGAGTACGCGTCGACACCCGTGAGCTTGCCGTAGCCGTCGAAGGTCACATAGTTCATATGCGCCGTTGCTGGACCCGCGCACGAGGCCGCATACGGGCCGCTAAGGCTCGCCGTACTGTATCCCGCCGTCTGCGTCGTGATCTGGGACTGGATGTCGATAACCGCCTGAAAGACGTTATCGCTCTCGATGCCGCGCGCCTTATTGCCCGATTCGCTGACCCCGACAACATAGGTTTCAGGCGTCGACTCGTTCCCCAGGTTCAGGATGAGGTTAAAGGTTCCATCCAGATTCTGGCTGTAGGTCCCGGTAACGCTCGTCGTACCGTACCGGCCGTTGCTGCCCCCACTGACATTCGCGCCGGAGACATTACAGTTACCGTCAAAGAAAACCGCCCCCGACAGATATTTCCCGTCTCCGCTGATCAGCATCCCATACCATCCGGACAAGCTCGCGCCTCCCAGACAGGGACTGGACAGCTGGATACCAGCAGTGGGTGCCGCCGCCAGCGCTCTACTAGCGGTTACGGAAGCGCCGCAAAGCGCTCCTCCCAGCATCGATAAGACGGCAACTGACCAGGCGTGCGTAACAATCTTCAAGGAATATCTCCTGCAAGAGCCTTGGGGGAGAGGCTTGTGCGTGGCTGAACTGCGGGGAGTATAGGAAGCTCTTCTAATAATTATCAGGCAGTTGGCCCGGCTGCAATGCAACTAGTGGGCAGGTTACTGCCGCAAAGGTCTTAGCCCGAAAGTGCACGATTCCCTTACTTTGGCCCTCTTCCACGCGAGGAGCCTCCGCCGCACAGCGAATCTGCCCCGCCGTTACAATCGAGTTCATGCCCGACGACTTGCTGAGCTATCGTCACCAATTCCCCATCCTCCGGCGCACTAACTATTTAATCTCTAATTCCCTCGGCGCCATGCCCGCCGCAGTCTACGAAGCATTGCGGGCTTACGCCGATGTCTGGGCCACCCGCGGGGTTCGTGCCTGGGAGGAACGCTGGTGGATGCTGGCCCTCGAGGTCGGCAACGAAATCGGAGCGCTCATGAATGCCCCCGACAAGTCTGTTTCTCTCCACCAGAACGTGACGACCTGCCAGGCTATTGTCGCCTCCTGTTTCGATTTCAAAGGCAAACGCAACAAGGTCGTCTACAGCGACATGAACTTTCCCTCGGTGATGTATTTCTGGGAAGCTCAGCGCCAGTATGGCGCGCAGGTTCACATGGTCAAAACGGACGATGGGGTAACCGTTCCCCTCGATCGCCTGCTCGACGCGATTGACGAGCAAACTCTTATCGTCCCCATTTCGCACGTAATTTTTCGTAGTTCTTACCTCAACGACGCCCAAGCCATTGTCGAGAAGGCGCACCGCGTGGGCGCTCACGTGGTGCTCGACACGTTTCAGTCGTTGGGTTCGGTCCCCGTCGATGTCCAGTCGCTAAACGTCGACTTCGTCTGCGGAGGCGTGCTGAAGTGGCTGTGCGGCGGCCCCGGCGTCGCCTACCTCTACATCCGCTCCGACCTCGGCAATAAATTGGAGCCGAAGTTTACCGGCTGGTTCGCTCACGAAGACGCGTTCGCCTTCTCCACCGGACCGATCCGTTACGCCGAACCTCCATTCCGCTTCATGAACGGCACCACGCACATTCCGGCGATCGAGGCGGCTCGTCCCGGCATCGGAATTATTCGCGAGGCCGGCGTGGATAGGATTCGCGAGAAGTCAAAACGCCTGACTGCGCGACTCATCGAACTCGCCGATGGCTATGGATGGCAGGTCAACACTCCCCGCGATCCCGCGCAACGGGGCGGCACCGTCTCGATCGATATGCCGCATTCGCAGCAGGTCAGCCGTGCGTTATTGGCCCGCGACATCCTGGTCGACTGGCGGCCTCGAGCCGGAGTGCGCTTCTCGCCGCACTTCTACACTACCGACGCCGAAGTGGATGCGGCCCTGGCCGCTGTCCGCGAAATCCTTGAACGCGGATTCTCGGCGTAAGGATTTCCGCCGTAAGGAATCAAAGTTGAACAGGTTTGGTTCGCGACGAACCCTGGCCCAGCGATGCGCCGACATTGCGATTACTTCCGTAAGCCCTGATGCAGCGTTCCGCATCTCGCCTGCCAGTCCTTTCTCTATCCTTAAATCTGATCGTTAAGCCTCAGAATCCGCGACCTCCGGCCAAGACCGTGACCCACTGCGTCATCCTCTACCTCATCCCGATACCTTACCTCGCAATTCTTTCGGCGCTGGCGATGGCAGGCGGTTTGTACTTTTTCTTCCTTGGATTTCGGTTGCTCGCCCGCAAGCGTTTATTGCTCAGCACGCCCACCTCGCGAATTCGCAGCGCGGCTCTCGGTCTGGTAGAAGTCAACGGAATGGCCGAAGGGCCTCATACCATCCCAGCCCCGATTACCGGGCAACCCTGTTTTCTCTATCGCACCACAGCCTGGCGGAGACGCAAGCAAGAAAATGAGTGGGAACAGGTCGCAGACGAAACCCTGCACGCGCCTTTCTTTATCGACGATGGCACTGGCAGATTGCTCATCGAACCCTTCGGTGCGGATCTCGACCTGCACCGTGCATTTCGCGAAGAATTCGAGCAGCCGTTTCTGGCCCCCGGCCTGGAAACCCTTCCCCCAACGGTGAGCGCCTTTCTGGCCCGCCACGGCATCGCCTCCGGCCATTTCTTGCGTGTCGAAGAGAGGTTAATTAAACCCCAGGATCCGCTCTTCGTGATAGCCACCATGGCGGAAAATCCGGAGCTCGAGAATTCCAGCGTCGAGAATCCGGCGGTGGAGAATGAAACAGACGTTTCGCGTCAGCGTCCACTTCCTGCGGCCATGCCGCCCGAGTTCACCGCGCACCACGAAACTCCGCAGGTGATTCGACTGAGTGATGGCTCCGGTCCCAGCGCTCCTCCTCAGAGCCAGCAGGCGAAAATAGCCGCCGCGCTCGTCCGCGCCGGTATCACCAAGCCGGAGGCATGGGCTGCCGCCGGAGTTTCCTACCAGAAACTTGCCGCTGGCGAGAACACCCTGGCCGTCGCCACCAGGTCGCCAGGTCGCGCCGCAAGTCCGCGGCCAGCATCATTCAGCAAAAACGCAGCGGGTGAAGGCACAGGCGAAAGCCAACCTGGGGCGCCCGGCTTCGATCTCAAGCCGCCCGTGCTGTTGATGAAGGGGCCGAACAACCCTTTATTCGTGATCTCCTACCGCAGTCAGAAAGAGTTCGTAGAATCTCTAGCCTGGAAGTCAGCCGCCCTGGTCGGAGGCGGGGCGGCGCTGGCGTTGTTCGGAGTTTATCTGGCCCTCTAAACAGCGCGCGCCCTATACGCTGCCCACGGCCGAGGGAGCGACCCACGGCAGGGTCGCCGTTGCAACCGTCGCGACTTCTCTCTTGACCAGACCTTCCCTCCTGTCGTAGCCTCGCGTGCGAAAGCTTGGCATCCCCGTTTAAATACCTGAAGGAGGCTGCATCATGGCGTCTCTCACCGCTCTCTGGCTCCCTATCCTGGTTGCGGCGGCTGCTGTTTTTGTCGCCAGTTCCATCATGCACATGGTGCTCCCCTATCACCGCAACGATTACAAGCAACTGCCCGACGAGGAAAAGGTTCTGGCCGCGCTCCGCGCCGCCCAGGTGCCGCGCGGACTCTATGTTTTCCCCTACTGCACCCACAAGGATATGCGGTCGCCCGCGGTCATCGAAAAGCAGAAGCTGGGACCGGTCGGGTACGTGACCATCATCCCCAGCGGTCCCCCGAAAATGGCGAAGTTCCTCAGCCTGTGGTTCGGCTATTGCCTGGTCATCACCTTCACCGTCGCCCTGCTGACGTGCCACGCGGTTGCGCCCGGCGCAAGTTTTCACCACGTCTTCCATTTCGCTGCCATCGGGGCCTTCTTAGCCTATGGGCTCTCCCAACTCAGCAATGGCATTTGGAAAGGACTCAAATGGTCGGCCGTATTCAAGGAAGTATTCGACGGACTGATCTACGGCGTTGTCACGGGTGCTGCTCTCGGCTGGCTGTGGCCGCGATAAGGCCAATTCGTAATTTGCAATTGCGTTGCAAGACGGCGCGCTTTCCCAGTGGCAAATGTCAGTCCCAAATCCCCGTGAGTTCGCTCCGATGAGTTTAATCAAGTGAGTTCAGTCGAGCCTTGGTTACGAGGCACAAGCACCGACATCCCCGCGGTCGGACGCGCTGTGCTGCACGCTTTGGAATTGGCCGAAAAAGATCTGCTCAAATGGTGCGGAAACCTCTCCGACGCCGCACTCAACGCCCGGCCCGCGGCAGCGCCCCCACTTGCCTTTCACATTCGGCACATGGCCCGCAGCCTCGATCGATTGTTGACCTACGCTGAAGGCCGAGATCTCAGCGAAGCTCAGATCGCTCTTCTGCAAAAGGAACTCGATCCCGGAGCGACACGCGAGCAATTGTTGAGCGAGTTTCGGGCCGCCGTAGCCGATGCCTCCGCCCGGGTGCGCACCCTCGCCTCGGCAAACCTGGAAGCACCTCGCACCGTGGGAAGAAAGCGAATGCCGACAACCTTGGCAGGATTGCTCGTCCACGTTGCCGATCACACACAGCGGCATATTGGCCAGGCAATCACAATGGCCAGAATCACGACTTCAAAATGATGAGAACGGCAAACTTTGGCTGAGTCTTATGTTTCCCAACGCCGAAACCAGTGCTCTCAGATGCTCACGCCCGGGCCCAGTAAACTGTAGAGCAGGATGGCGAGCACCATCACCGTAAACACCACGTACAGGCGGTCGCGCTGCAACCCAAAACCAATAGTGGAAAAAGCCACCCGGGCAATCGGGGTCGCGATAAGTACCAGCAATCCGAGCTGAATTAGCCCCCGGCCGCGGCCGTGCAAAACCCCATGAATGATTCCCGGGATGGTGCGGAACTCATCCGGCTCGCCGCGAAACACACGATAGTCGGCGGGTTCGTGCGCGTGCCGTACCAGGTAAACACAGGCTCCCGCGAAGACGATCGACGCTGCCAGCGTGACTCCCGCCCGGAGGAGGTTGCCGACGATGATCTCCAGGTGATGATCGTCCCACCGCTGGTTTAGCTTGTTCTGGCCCTTGCCGTTCTTGCGGGTGGCCGGGGATTGCGGTGTCGGCGTGGCGGAGGCGGGCATCAGATTTTTCCTCCAAAGCCCTGATAGAGCATCTGCACTCCGAGTATGAGAATCACCACGCTGAAAACCAGCCGCAGCGATTTGGTTTCGGCTTTGACCAGAATGCGGCTGCCCAGCAGAGAGCCAGCCAGCACCCCCAGCATGACCGGCATGGCGAGCCCCGGATCGACATAGCCCCGGCTCAGATACACACCTGCGCTCGCCGCAGCCGTCACGCCAATCATGAAATTACTGGTGGTGGTGGAAACTTTGAAGGGGATGCGCATCGCCTGGTCCATGGCCAGGACTTTGACCGCTCCCGAGCCAATGCCAAGTAAGCCGGAAAGCGCGCCCGCCCCGAACATCATGCTGAAACCGGCTGGAACGCGCTGTACATTGTAATGGCGCGTCCCCCCGGCATCTGGAAAACTGCCGTTCAAACGCAAACTTGTGGCCAGCGCATCGAGGGGCTGGTTGCGCTTGGCCGCGGGCCGCGGCTTGCGCGAGAGATACGCCGAGTACAGCAGCATAAAGCCGAAGATTATGGCCAGCGCGCTGGTCGGAATGCGCGTGGCAAGAAAAGCGCCGAGCAATGCGCCGAGCGTGGTCGCGATCTCCAGGAACATCCCAATGCGAATATTGGAGAATCCTTCTTTCACATAGGCCGCAGCGGCGCCCGACGAAGTCGCGATCACGGAGACCAGCGAGGCTCCGATGGCGTAGCGAATATCCACGTGAAAGAAGATCGTCAGCAGGGGCACGAGCACCACGCCGCCGCCCAGGCCGGTCAGCGAGCCCAGAAGTCCAGCGGCAAACGAAACAATGGAGACGATGACAGTGAAATCCAGAACGGTCATTTGGGAAAATTCTCTTCAAGGTTAACATCTCTCGATTGGAAGGGCGGGGGGCGAGAGAATTTCGAGCAGGCGCGCCATGGCGGCGTGAACCCAAATGTCAGGCAGCGGCTGGGTTTGTGCCCGTGCGAAGTGGGGGCAAGCTGCCCACAAAATGCCACCGGACGGCGGCATTATTTTCTTGATTTCGCGGCTTGGTTTTGTGGAACGCGCCTTCAGGGAATCGACGGACTGATGATCACGTACTCATTGGTGCCCGCCTCGACGCTGTCTCCCTCGATAAATACTAGGCCATCGATCACCACGCCGCCCGATCCGGCCAGAGCTGTTGGCAACGCGGAGGTAGTTTTCCACTTATTCGTGTACGGGTTATAAACCTGGACCGTCGTCACGTTTGCCGTTCCGTTGTTGCCGCCAAAAACATAGAGCTGCCCGTCCAACGCGACACTCGCCGGACCGCTCACGCCGACCTTCATCGGCGCCAGCATAGTCCAACTATTCGTGGCGGGGTTGTACATTTCCAGCACGTTCGTAGTCTTCCCGCTGCCATTCAATCCACCGGCGAGGTACAGCCGGCCGTTAATTACGCCCGCGGCAGGACTGGCATGAGCGCTGACCGATCCCGCCAGACTGGTCCAGGTTTGGGTCGCGGGATTGTACACGTCCAGATTATTGGCATAGCCGCTGTATCCGTTACAAGCGGTTGTAACGTAAAGTTGGCTGTCGATAACGCCGGTGGCGCCGCACGCGCTCAAATGCGACATCGACGGCAGACCCGTCCAGGTATTTGAGGGCGGGTCATACATAAAAAGAGCATTGCTAGGCAGGTAGCCGTTCCAACCGCCGGACACATATAGTTGGCTGTTGATGGCTCCAGCGCCGTTGCCTTGGTAAAGAGTCATCGGCATGCTCGCCAGGGAACTCCAGGCATTTGTCTCAGGATTGAACACTTGCAGGGAAGAATAAGCACCGTTCCCGTCATTCCCCCCGGCAACATAGAGGATCCCGTTCACGGTTGCCACCGCCGCTGAACCTACCGGTATCGGGAGGGGCGCCATGGACTTCGGCGCCGCGCTCGCTGGTAAGCTCATCAGCGCGATCGCCAGAATGCTGTTCAACGCGCCGAAAACTCGTGTAGACCGTACTCTCGCTGGCTTCATATTTTTCCTCTTCATCAGCGCATGGCGAATCTTGCCAATCACTTCCCGCTTACTGCAACGTGGCGCTCCCCGATACCTCGACACGATTGTTGGAATCGAACTCCGTCATGAGCACGCTCGTGCGGACCGCGGCCGTCCCCGCCAACTCCAGGACAAAGTTGACCGTGCCGTTACCGGGGATCGTCAGCACCATCGTTCCCGTGCCCGTGGGCTGGATGGTGTAGATTCCCGTGAACGTGCCGTTAGAAGGCGGATCATAGACGGCGTGACCGTTGTTGCCGCCTCCCGGGGTGCAGCTCGTCACCACGGTGGCATTCGATTCCGCCTGGTCAAACTGGCCATACTGAGTGAAAGTGCCGGTGGCGTTGCCCTTGCCGTCGAAGGTGACGACTCCAAGAATCGATTCGTTGCTGACGTCGGAACCGCCAAAATTAACCGTGTAACTGTTATTGGGTGGGTTGGGGCAGGTGATGTACGCTTGCCATTGATCGTAGTGAGCGGCGCTCAATTGGAAGGAATATTTTCCCTTCAGGCTGGCATCACTGATAGTAGTAGCGGCATGGCTGGCTGCAACTCCGACGAGCAAGATAAGGCTGGCGAACAGAATTTTTTTCACGATAGTCTCCTGCAATCGCGTCTAGAGATTTGTAATGCTTGCCACAACAGGGGGAAACTCGTGAGGTCGTTCTTCCTAACGTCGTTGTCCTGAGGCCTACGTTGTCGACGATGGCAATGCGTTTCGGAAAACACAGCTCAACCCGCTAGAGGGGGTTGAGCTGTGCGGATCAAAATCTAATCGTCAAAATCTAAGGTCAGATTCCCGCTTATTGATTCACCCAGACGATGCGCGATTGTTTCGCTTCGTCATGCAGCCTCTTTAGCTCACGGGCCGCCTCGCCCAGAGAAATTTCGAAGGGCTGGGGGAAATCCGAAGCCGGCCTTTCACCCTGAGCCGAGGAGTAACCCGAAGTCCCCAAAACATTCTGCTCCGCAGCCATCGACGCGTAGCCGGCGTGCGACGGATGATTGGGCGAAGTCAGAATCACCGGCTCGGCGCTGCGGCTCGAGCCCACATTCGAATACTGCGCAAAAGCCGAGCTGGCGGACAATAGGCAAATGGCAAACAAGAACTTTTTCATGGCACGATCTCCCGATTCCGTGAGGCTGATGCCGCTGCCTCACGCACTCCTGTAAGCACGCCCGTCGCCAAACTCGGAGCCGCCAAAATTGCGGTTTGGCGCAGGCTTGCCGGGGGGTACCGCAATATATTGCACAATTGTGCGGCCTCGGGAAAGACCCCGCGCCTGGGCCCGGATGAGACATCACCGGGAAAATTACGATATGGTGATAACCATGGGAACAACAAGCTGGTTACAGTGTGCCTTACTTTATTCGGGAGCGGCGGCCCTTCTCGCCTCGCCAACCGGCGCTGCCTCTGCCGCGAAGCCTGCTTCGGACTATCGCGTCACATCCACCTGGAAGCTGGGCGGCGAAGGCGGCTGGGATTACCTCTCGGTGGATAGCGATCGCCACCGGCTCTTCATCGCGCGATCCACCCGTGTGATGGTTGTGGATACGGAATCGGGCAGACCGATTGGGGAGATTGCCGATACCCCCGGAGTTCACGGCGTCGCTTTGGATTCCGAAATCGGCCACGGATTTACCAGCAACGGCCGTGAAAACAGCGTGAGCGTGTTCGATCTGAATTCACTCGCGGTGCTGAAGAAGGTCGCCGTCGGCAACGTTCCGGACGCGATCTTATATGAACCATTTTCCAAGCGCGTCTTTACGTTTAACGCGAAAAGCCATGACACGACAGCAATCGACGCCTCCAAAGGCGATGTTGTGGGAACCATCGAACTCGGCGGCAAACCCGAATTTGCCGCCACCGACGGGAAAGGGACCGCGTTCGTAAATATCGAGGACACTTCCGAAATCGTGGCTTTCGACCCCGTGAGATTGGTGATGAAGTCGCGCTGGAAACTTACGGACTGCGAGGAGCCCACGGGCCTGGCCATCGACCGCAGGAACCGCCGCTTGTTCGCCGGTTGCAGCGGCAATAAGAAAATGGTCGTCCTCGATGCGGACACCGGCAAAATGATCGCCAGTCCCGCGATCGGAGAGGGATGCGACGCTACTGCCTTCGACTCCGATCGGGAACTGGCATTCGCGTCGGCTGGAGACGGCACGATCACCGTGATTCAGGAGGCCGGCGGCGATAAATTCGCCGTTGCGGAAACCGTGGCCACCCGGAAGAGTGCGCGCACCATGGCGCTGGACGGCAAGACCCATCGGCTCTTTACGGTGGCGGCGAATGTCGGACCTCGCCCCGAAAGAAAGATGGAGCCGGATTCGTTTGTCGTGCTCGTGGTGGAACCCGCGCGCTGATGACTAAAAACTAGGTAGGCGGTGGGGTCAAGTGGCCAGAACCAGAATGGTGGGGTCGTTGCGCTCGTTCGGGCAGGACGCTTCGGTGGTAAATCAAACCGTAAGGCCTGGCACGGTGAAGCGCACCCTGCGTTTTGCTGCGCCCTACAGCGGTCTTCTGGCGGTGTTTCTCTTCGTCGTCATTCTAGACGCCGCCATCGGCATCGCCAATCCGCTTATCTATCGCTCCATAATCAACAACGGAATCCTCAAGGGAAACTCAACCCTCATCATTCATCTCGCGGTGCTGGTGGGCATTCTGGCCATCTTTGATGGCGGCTTCGGGCTGACGCAGTCCTACCTCTCGGCGAAAATCGGCGGCCGCATCGTGCTCTCACTGCGCGCCCGGCTTTTCGAGCACATCCAACAGATGCCCATGGCGTTTTTTACCCGTACCCAGACGGGTGCGCTGGTCAGCCGGCTCAATAATGATGTTTCCGGCGCACAAAGCGCCTTCACCGACCTCCTCTCGAACGTCGTCGGCAACATCATCACCGTGGCCCTGATTCTCGGGGCGATGTTCACCCTCTCCTGGCAAATCACGCTGGCCGCGCTCGTCCTGCTTCCCCTTTTCATTTTTCCCGCGCGCTTCTGGGGACGCAAGATTCAGGCGATCACCCGCGAGAGTTACGACCTCAGCGCCGCCATGAATAACCTCATGATTGAGCGCTTCAACGTCGCCGGGGCGCAACTGGCAAAGCTTTTCGGGCGCCGCCAGGATGAAAGTAATGCCTTCGAGGCGAAAGCCGCCCGCGTCTCCGATATCGGAATTAAGCGTGCCCTCTACGGACGGATTTTCTTCACGGCCCTGCTGCTCATGGCGTCCTTTGCCACCGCCCTGGCCTACGGATGGGGCGGCGTGCTCGCGGTGCGGCATAAACTCGATGTCGGCACCGTGGTGGCTCTGGTTTCTTACCTGGCGCGCCTCTACAGCCCACTGGTTGGGCTCTCGAACATCCAGGTCAGCGTGATGACCGCCCTCGTCTCGTTCGAGCGTGTTTTCGAAGTGCTCGATCTGAAGCCGATGATCCGGGAAAAGCCGGGCGCCGTCGCCATTCCCGCAGGCCCCGTCCGAATCACCTTCGACCATGTTTCGTTTCGCTACCCTGGCGCGTCCGAAGTTTCGCTCGCCTCCCTGGAGTCCATTGCCGTGCCCGACAAGACGCCGGAAAAAATGGTGTTGCATGACATCACCTTTACCGTCGAACCGGGTCAGTTAGTCGCGCTCGTTGGGCCCTCCGGCGCGGGAAAGACGACTATTACGCAACTCGTTGCCCGCCTCTATGACGTCCAGAGCGGAGCCGTATTGGTGAATGGCATCGACGTTCGCGACGCAAAACTCGATTCCCTGCACCAGCGCATCGGGATGGTCACGCAGGACGCTCACCTGTTCCATGACACCATCCGCGCCAACCTTCTATATGCCAGGCCCGATGCTACCGATGAGGAAATTGCCGATGCCTTGCGCGCGGCCCAGATACTGCCCCTAGTCTCCTCCCTGGCCAGGGGTTTTGACACGCTCGTCGGGGAGCGCGGCTATCGTTTCTCGGGCGGCGAAAAACAGCGTCTAGCCATCGCTCGCCTGCTCTTGAAAGCGCCGGATATTGTGATCCTCGACGAGGCTACAGCGCATCTCGACTCGGCGTCGGAAGCGGCCATCCAAACCGCTTTCGAAGTCGCCCTGGCGGGAAGAACTTCCATCGTAATCGCGCATCGTCTTTCGACGATCCTTCGCGCCGATCAGATCCTGGTGGTCCAGAATGGCCGCATTGTCCAGCACGGCACCCATGCGGAATTGCTCGCCGAGCAAAATCTCTACGCCGATTTGTATCAGCGGCAGTTTTCCCAGCCCGACGGCGCCGCCACTTAGGACTGCCGGACCGCCGCCCTACGGCGAAATCCGCAACAGAAATGAAGCCGATGAAAGGCAGAGCACCGGGCCAGCAATTGTAAAAAGCGTTCTCCCGATCGTCCCCGGTGCTGGACCAAAATAAGCGTCCAACAAGAAAGCCATGACGCAGGCGGCGGCCACCGGCATCAGCCAGGATTTTGGCAGTTGCCAGATTCGCCGAAGCGCGGTGGGCAGCAGCCATAAAAATATGTAAATAAGATTGCGGTCTCGAAGGGAGTCCGCAAAACTGTAACCTCCGCCACCGAGCAGCGCCACGCCAAACGCCAGCGGACTCACCAACCGCCCCGCCAGCCACGCTTGCAGTCCGATGATCGTAGCCAGCGCGAGCAGCCATGAGACAACAATCCACGCGGCCGCGGCCAACAGACGATTCCGGTCGCCAGTTTCTCGGTCTTCACGATGAACCCGGATCGTGATCCACCAGGCAGACGTCAGTACTACGGCGAAAGGGACGAACGATTCTTTCGTCAGCGTCCCCAGAACCATCAGCAGCGGCACGAGCCACAGTTCGAACTCCGCCAAACTCCAAAGCAGTGCCAGCAGGAAGAAGCCTTCGCCGGCATCCACTAAACCAATCAGGCGAAGATTAGGGACAGCGAAGTTCACCATATAAAGCAGAGCGCCCACCAATCCAATCGTCGCCCCATCTCTTTGCGGGTTGCTGGGCGAGTCGCCGAGCAACCCTCCCAGCAACATTATGAGCAGCGCCGTTCCCGCAACAAGCAATGAGTCTGCAACCAGGAGCCCGAACATCACCGGGTCCCAGGTGACCAGTCGTCCCCGCGCCAGCCGGTAGAAAGGCCGCGCCAGCCATGGGACGAGCACTCGAAAGCGGCGAAAACGCAAATCCCCGGCGTCAAAGCTGTTGGCTCCGGTTACGAGCGCCGCATATGTCTTGACATCGGAAAGCCCCGGCGTCTGCCGGGGATCGAACCGGTTGAGTATGGGATAGCCTAAGCCGCAGGCAATCAGGAAGAAGACACAAAACAGCAGCGTCACTCTAGCAGGCGCGATTCGCCTTCGATTTTCCGTCGCTGCCGTCATTTTCTGTTAATTTATCTTTTCCCGAAACTCGGGGGGTAACATTTTGGCATAGTGGTTCGCCGTTTCCGTTTGCCACCGTCGTCTCCGGCTGGCCGCAAATGGAAACCCACTTTGCAGGAGGATCGACTTGAGACTTCAAGAATGCTGGCGGCGTCTGCTCGCTTGCCTGGCGTTTAGTCTGGCACTCTTTAGCCTGGTAATGACCGCGGCGGCGCAGCCCGCGCCCAAAGCGTCAACCACCAATGAGGATGAGGCCACACGACGCCTCGCCGTGGATATTTTCCACCAACTCATCGAAATCAACACCACCGATTCCAACGGCAGCGTGACCGCGGCGGCCGAGGCCATGGCGCAGCGCTTTCGCGATGCCGGCTTCCAGGCCAGCGATATTAAGGTCCTCGGTCCAAACGAGCGCAAGAAAAACATCGTTGTCCGCCTCCACGGCTCAGGGCAGCACAAGCCCGTCCTGCTGATTGGCCATCTCGACGTAGTCGAAGCGCGCCGCGACGACTGGACGACCGATCCCTTCAAGTTCGTTGAGCAGGATGGCTACTATTACGGACGCGGAACCAGCGATATGAAGGATGGCGATGCCATCATGTCGGCCACGCTGATTCGCATGAAGCAGGAAGGTTACGTGCCCAGCAGCGACATCATTCTCGCCATGACCGCGGACGAGGAAGGCGGCGCATTCAACGGAGTCGACTGGCTGCTCAAGAATCATCGCGACCTCGTCGATGCCGAATTCGTCCTCAACCACGACGGCGGCGGCGTGCTTGCCGATCACGCTAAGCCCGTAATGATGGAAGTGAATGCCTCTGAAAAACTTTACGGCGACTTCGTGCTCACAGCCACCAATCCCGGCGGCCACAGCTCCTTGCCCCGTCCCGACAACGCCATCTACGAACTGGCAAATGCGCTGATCCGCATCGAGCATTACCAGTTCCCCTTCGAGCTGAATCCCATCACCCGCGCTTATTACGAGGAGCAGATCAAGCTGGCGACTTCTTCCCATGCCGCGGATTTAAGGGCCATGCTGAAAACCCCGCCCGACATAGATGCCGTAGCGCGGCTCTCGCAGGACCCTCTGGATAACTCCACGCTCCACACCACCTGCGTTGCCACGCGCCTCACCGCGGGCCATGCCAACAACGCCCTGCCGCAGATGGCGCAAGCCAATGTGAATTGCCGTATCGAGCCCGGCCACTCGCTCGAGGAAATTCGGCTGACCCTGGAGCAGATCGTGGCCGATCCGAAGGTGCGGGTGCGATTCCGCGAGAACAACAATGAAATCATGGACCACGGCTCCAATCGCCACAGCTTCGCGCCCCCGCCTCCGCGACAGGAAGTGTTCGGCCCTCTCCAAAAAATCGTCGCGCAAATGTGGCCCGGAATACGCGTGATTCCTAACATGAGCACCGGCGCCTCCGACGGCGTGTACACCAACGCCGCCGGCATGCCGACCTATTGCGTCTCCGGCGAACAGTACGACCGCGACGATGTCCGCGCTCACGGCAAGGACGAACGCACCGGAGTCACTGCCTTCGCCCGCGGAGTCGATTTCTACTACGTATTCCTCAAAGCCGTCACCTCGGAATAAGCGCCCGAGTTCCAACGGGTTTGCCAATCTTGTTCGCGTCTCCGATGGTTATTATTGACATTCGCCATACATTCGCCTATGCTCCAGCCATGGCGATTACCCGGCGTCAACGCGAACTTTACGACTTCATTTCGCGCTTCGTGGCCGAGAAGCAGTACTCCCCATCGTTTGAAGAGATCAAGGAAGGCATGGGGTTGAGTTCTCTGGCTACGGTGCACAAGCACGTCACCAATCTGGAGAAAAAAGGCCTGCTCACCCGCGACTACAATCGCAGCCGTTCCATTGACCTGCTTCCGCCGAAGGGAAAGTTGAAGCAATCTATGGCCGTAAATACAGCCATGGTGCTGCCACTTCTGGGGCGCATCGCGGCCGGTCGTCCCATTGAAGCCGTGGAGCACAACGAGACCATCTCCCTGGCCGATTTCGTCCGCTCCAAGGAAGTATTTGTGCTCGAAGTCCGCGGCGAGTCAATGCAGGATGAGGCCATCCTAAATGGCGACTTCGTGCTCGTAGAGAAGACGAAAACCGCGCACAACGGGGAT
Organism: uncultured Acidobacteriaceae bacterium; assembly: GCA_963746205.1. Taxonomy (GTDB): domain Bacteria; phylum Acidobacteriota; class Terriglobia; order Terriglobales; family Acidobacteriaceae; genus Acidiflorens. Next base: position 49,510 of record CAVVAP010000029.1, read on the forward strand.
ATCGTCGTGGCCCTGATCGACACCACCGACGCTACCCTGAAACGGTTTTTTAGGGAGGGCGATAACATCCGCCTGCAGCCCTCCAACGCCGCCATGGCGCCGATCATTGTGCCCGCTGCTTCGGTGGAAATTCAGGGACGGGTCATCGGAGTGCTGCGGAAGTATTAAGCCTGTTTTAGGTGAGGTGGCGATCCAGCGCCTTCTGGATGTCGTCCTTCGACCGATAGCCCACCAATTGTTCCACCACCTGCCCGTTCTTGAAGACGAGTAGGGTGGGAATACCGGTGACTTTGTAGCGCATGGGTGTTGCGCCGTTGCGGTCGACGTCCATTTTTCCGATCGTGACTTTGCCCTGATATTCGCCCGCCAACTCCTCCACAATCGGAGCAATCGCGCGGCACGGACCACACCACGCCGCCCAAAAATCAATCAAAACCGGCTTATCGGACTTCAGTACATCGGAATCAAAATTGGCGTCGGTAACTTCGACGATCCCGTTGCTTGCCATGCATCCTCCCAGGGTTGCCAGCTCCCTCGCCACGGTAAGCCATGCATGGCTCTCCCCGGCCGGGACTTATATCCTAGCACTGTTATTGGATGCCGCATCGGGTGGGAAGTCGCATCCCCCCACCAACCCGAAATGCACAAGAGGCATATTTCCTGCCCTACCCACTACACTGGTTCGGAGCCGCCGTTGGCAAAATCATAATTATTAATGACGACTAAACTGAATAAACTTCGCGTGGTTTTGATTGCCCCCCGCAATCCGCTGAACATTGGGGCGGCAGCCCGCGCCATGAGCAACTTTGGCGCCTTCCGCCTCCGCGTAGTCAATCCCTACGAAGTCGCGTTTCGCGAGGCGCGGTCGGCGGTGGGCGCCTCCGACTTACTGGCGAAAGCCGAGCAGTATGGCACCGTGGCAGACGCCGTCGCCGACTGCCGCCTCGTAGTGGGGACAACCTCCGTTGGCGCGCGAGATTTGCAGCATCGGCTGCAAAATCTGGATGCGGCCGCGCGCCAGATTCATCGGCAATTAAAGTTGGGCCCGGTGGCTTTGCTCTTTGGCTCGGAGCGCTATGGTCTATCGAACGAAGACCTCAGCCATTGCCATTGGCTGCTGCGCATCCCGACCCGCGAGGAACACGGTTCCATGAACCTGGGGCAGGCGGTTGCCGTCTGTCTCTACGAACTGGTCCGCGGTCGTAAAGCGCCCCCCGCGAAAATTGCGCCCGTAAGAAACGAAAAAAAACCATCCCGGTTGCAGGAGCTGGAGCGGCTGACCGAAGTGATGCTCGCTGTTCTGCGTGACAGCGGATATGTAAAACCCCGCGCCCTCGCCGCGGAAGAGAAATTGCGCCGGCTCCTTCTCCGGTTGCAACTCAATGGCAACGATGCCGAGGTGTTGCTCGGAATGATGCGCCAGATCGCCTGGAAGCTGGCCGCTAACGAAGCGAGCCAGGATTGATCCAGACAATTTCCCCTTGTCTTGTCGAGAATCGCCTTCGGAAGAATCGCGTCTGTCGAGCATCGCGCCTCCCTTGAACCAATTCCCCGCTAACCCCTGCGACGGCCGAGAGTCCAACTATGGAGGCATCGACATGGGCATGCTCCTGGATACTTTCGCGCAAACCTTACGAACCCTGTGGGCCCATAAACTGCGGTCATTCCTGACCATGTTCGGGATCGCCTGGGGAGTCGGTTCCCTGCTCCTGCTAGCCGGCGTGGGCGAGGGCTTCCGCAATGGCAACCGCAAGCAACTGGAAACCTTCGGCAAAAACATCATCTTCTTTTTCGGCGGTCGCGCGCCCGCCGTAGAGGGCAGTTTCAATTCCGCGAAGTGGTTCAATCTCACCTACGACGACTATCTCGCCATCAAGAATGAATCGAAGCTGGCCGTGAATGTCTCGCCGCTGATCGCGCGCGACGATATCCGCGCGGTAAGCGACTACACCAGCACCAGCGGGCAGGTTTCAGGCGTGCCCCCGGTTTACAGCCGTGTGCGGACGATCCCTCTGGCCGTGGGCCGCTGGATCGGCGACGATGACAATGAACAGCGCCGGCGCGTCTGCGTGCTGGGGTGGGAGATGACGCGCAATATGTTTCCCGGCCGGCCGGCGGTCGGCAACAGCATTCTTCTGAACGGCGCGCGCTTCGAAGTCATCGGCGTGCTCTCCATGATCGGGCGCGAGGAGCACAACGCCACCAACATCCGCATTTTTGTCCCTTTCAACACCATGCGCGAAATGTTTCCGCTGACCGGCGACAACTCGGACGAGGGCAACGCCATCTCCTTCATCAATTATCAGCCGCGAAGCTTTGACGAGAACGAAACCGCCAAAGCCGAGCTCCACCGAATTGTCGCCCGCAACCATGGCGGATTCGATGCCCAGGGCGCAGACATCTGGGAAGAATGGGATACGATCAAGAACCAAAAAACCATGGGCAAAATCTTCACCGCCATGGATTGGTTTCTCGGCGGAGTGGGTCTGGTCACGCTGGCGCTGGGCGCCATCGGCATCGTGAACATCATGCTGGTTGCGGTCAGCGAACGCACCCGCGAAATCGGCCTGCGCAAAGCACTGGGGGCGACAAACCGCAGCATCCTGTTTCAGTTTTTCCTGGAGGGTGGATTTCTCACTCTGCTGAGCGGAGCCATCGGAGTCGTCGGCGCAATTCTGGTCGTGCATTTGCTCTCCGCTGTGCAACTCCCGCAGGGCTTCGATACTCCGCGGATTGTGCCCGCTTCCGCCCTCGGCGCCGTGCTGTCGCTAGCCATCGCGGGTGTAACCGCCGGTCTCTATCCTGCGCGCAAAGCCGCCCTGCTTGAACCGGTAGAGGCGCTCCGACAGGAGTGAGGAGAAATTTGTAACTGGCAAAGAGGTTCTTAAATTACAAATCACAAATCTTATGACTAGCGACCTGCTGCAACAAGCCTTCGCCGCAATGCAACACAATCGCCGCCGCACCGCCCTCACCATGTTGGGGATGGCCTGGGGAATCGCGACCGTCGTCATCCTGCTCGCCTTCGGCTCCGGATTCCAGCGCGCCATCACGATTATTTTCAGTTCCTGGGGCACGGATGTCATCGGAGTTTTTCCCGGACGAACCTCACTGCAGGCGGGCGGCGCAAAAGCGGGCAGTGAAGTCCGGTTGCAGTTGGCCGACGTTGACTACATCCGCAATGAAGTGCCCATGATCAAAGGCGTCACGCCCGTCTTCGACAAAAACAATGTGACCATCCAGCACGACTCCCGCACCTTCACCAATTTGAATTTCACAGGCGTGTACCCCGTCTACCAGCGCATCCGCGGCTTTCAGGTGGACTCGGGACGCCCGATGGCGGACCAGGACGAGATGGAGCACGCTCGCGTGGCGGTCATCGGAGACGAAGCCAGGCGCAAACTTTTTTCCGGCGAACCTGCCCTGGGGCAGAGCATCCGCATCAACGGCGTAAGCTTCCAAGTCATTGGCATTTACCGGCACAAGGTGCAAAGCGGTGACGATAATGACAACAGCATGGTCGTGATTCCGTTCACCGCCATGGGCGACCTTTTTGACACGCGTTACCTCACCGGGATCTTCGCCGACTACGAGGGGCAGAATCACCAGCAACTGGCGCGCGTGGTCCGCAGCGTGCTCGCAGGCCACCACAATTTTCGTTCCGACGATCTGCGCGCCGTATTCGTTGCCGATTTCAAACAGGACTTCGACGAATTTACCGTCGTCACCACCGCGCTCAAGTTCTTGCTCGCCTTCATAGGAGCGCTAACCCTCGGAATTGGCGGTATCGGCCTGATGAACATCATGCTGGTCGCGGTGCAACAGCGCACCCGGGAAATCGGCGTGGAGAAAGCCCTCGGCGCCCGCAGGAGCCACATTCTATTTCAATTTCTGGCGGAAGCCCTCGCCATCACCTGTGCCGGCGGCATAGCCGGTATCGCGATCGCCTACTTGATTTCGTGGTCTGTGGGGGCCGTGCCGCTGATGAGCGCCTTTGGTGACAACCTCGAAGCAGCCGACATCCATTTGCATATCAACATTGCCAGCCTGCTGGTGGCGACTGCAATTCTGGGGATGGTAGGAGTACTCAGTGGCATGCTGCCCGCAGTTCGGGCGGCCCGACTCGACCCGATCGAAAGCCTGCGCTACGAGTAGACAACCTCTGGAAACACAATCCGCCTGGTTGTCGCGGCTAGCTTTTTGCCGGGCGCATCAAGCCCGCAATCACCGTGCCCAACACGAGCAAACTCAGCAACGAAATCACTCCCAGAGATATGGCGCAGTAAATACACCATACCCCCAACACAGCTGACTCGATGTGCGCCAGGTAGAGCGCGAAGCCCAGACCACCCAAAGCCGCCACCAGCATCAGCCGATAGGCTTTCATGAAAGCGAGCACCCCCAGCAACAGATACCCGGCGATGCCAATAATCGCCACCGGAATACCCCCGAGCACGGCATAAGGACTGTGGTTCACGATGCCGCAGTCCCAGCGCTCATTGATGCTGCACGGCGAAGCGTCCGTCCGGTAGTGCTCGCGCAAGGCGAGCGACGAAGCGGCCACACCAGCCAGGGCAAGGACGATCAACAACCATTTCATGCGGGTCTCCAGCGCAGATTTCTCAGAAAGCTATTATCCACGATTTCACCCGTTCAATCGTGGTACCGCAGCTCGCCTGCCGGAATCGGAATACTCAACCGGTTCTGTGGCGGAGGCAGCGGACACGTGGCATAGGCGGTGAACGCGCACGGCGGGTTGAACAGTTTATTTAAGTCGAGCCAGATTTCGCCGGGCTGGCTCAAGCCATGATCGGGAAGTTCGCTATAGAGAAAACGCCCTGCGGCGTAAGTCGTCGTTTTACTGGTGGCATCGCGCAGGACGAAAAACAGATCGGTGGCTTTCGGATCCTCAAGCACGGGTTCCAGCCGAACCACCTGTCCGTTGAGGGTAAATTCCGCAACTCCGGGCGCTTGCATATGCGTGGTCGTGCCGAGAATCGTGGGAATATCCAGCACCTTGGCAGGATTGTAAGGGATCCACCGGGCGTGGACTCGATAAACCGCATCGGGGGCATACCAGCGCAGTCCGTGGAAACCGGTGCGAGTGGGAGCCTCCAGATCTTTCACACGCAGCCCGAAGCGATCGTCACGACGGATCACGACGATCGTAATCGAGCCGATGGTCAGCTTCGAAGGCTTTTCGGCATCGTCGGCGAACAGGGCTGGTTCCCGCGGGGACTGTCCGCCGAGTTGCTGTCCGTCAAGTTGAAGACCCTTGGGAAACCCTCCCACAGGCGGCAGCAGCCGCAGCATGCCTTTCTCCAGACGCACGACCGCAATGTGCGCCGGAGCTTTGCCGGCAATCTGCACCCGGCTGTCTTCCGCTGCTCCGACCGTATTGTCCCCTTCCTTCAGCCACCCTAGAGCCGTCAATGAGAGCCAGCCTTCGGGAGCCTGCAGGCGGGCGGCGCGTTCCTCACGCCACGCCAGCAGGTCGCGTTGCCAGGTGCTTTCGTCGGACGAGTTCTTGGCATCCGAAGCCATCAAAGCTGGGGCGACAAGCAGGGACAATGCCGCAGCCATCAGTAATTTTCTAACCATTATTCAACTCTCCATGCTTCGCGATGGTTCAAGTTCGACCGGCAGACTTCCCGCCCGTCGTCATTCTATAGGCCGGGCGTAGCCCCGGCACCCCACTAGTGCTTCACATTTAGATCATACTGCGGCTTGCGCGCCCGCGACCCGATTTGCTAACTTTGCCGGATCGTTTTATGTTTTCCCCTGCAAGAATCTTCCCCAACCGGAACCAGGCGACTGCTCAAGGAGAGAAATTAATGCCGAGGTGCGTTTTGCTGCTGTCGTGCTTCATCCCGCTCGTCATCCTGCTTTCGTTCACCGTCGATTCCACCCCGGCCGTCGGCCAGACCAAACCCGTCGACGCCGAGGGTCATTTCTGGTGGCAGCACGCCGTATTTTACGAAATCTACCCCCGCAGTTTCGCGGACAGTAACAACGATGGTGTGGGCGACCTGAACGGCATCAGCTCAAAAATGGACTACCTGCGCGAATTGGGCATCGACGCCGTCTGGATTACTCCCTGTTATCCCTCGCCTCAGGTCGATTTCGGCTACGACGTATCCGACTACGAAAACATCGATCCCATGTATGGCACCCTCTCCGACTTCGATCACATGGTTGCCGAGGGTAAAAAGCACGGCGTCCGCATCATCATGGATTTCGTGCCCAACCACACTTCCGACCAGCATCCCTGGTTCCTGGATTCGAAATCATCGCGCACCTCGGCCCACCGCGACTGGTATATCTGGCGCGACGGCAAAGCGAATGGCAAGCCTCCGAATAACTGGATTTCGATTTTTGGCGGCCCCGCCTGGAAGCTCGACCCCGCGACCAATCAGTACTACTATCATTTCTTCTATGCCCAGCAGCCCGATTTAAACTGGCGCAATCCCATCGTCGAAAAAACCATGCTTGACACCACCCGCTGGTGGTACAAGCGCGGCGTTTCCGGATTTCGTCTCGACGCCGTAGACACCCTCTTCGAAGATCCCGCGCTCCGCGATAACCCGATCCTTCCCGGAACAAACGCACAGGGGGATCCCAACACCGAAAACAAATACAACTCGAATTTCCCGGAAGTGCACCAGGAACTGCAGAAGCTGCGCAAGGTGGCCGACGAATCCGACGCCGTCCTCATCGGGGAAACCTGGACGGCAAACGTCGCGCAACTCGACCGCTACTACGGTTCCGGCGGCAACGAACTGCAAATGCCCATGGACTTCATGTTCACCACCGTCAACCGGCTTTCGCCGCCCGAATTTCGCCGTCAGATCGCCGCCGTCGATGGCGCTCACGGATGGCCCGTGTTTGTCATCTCGAATCACGACATCGTCCGCTCCTATAACCGCTACGGCGACGGCAAGAACAATGACGCCATCGCCAAGCTCATGGGTGCCTTCTATCTCACCCTCCGCGGCACTCCCATCCTTTATTACGGAGAGGAGATCGGCATGGAGAACAACAACCCCACCCGCAAAGAGGACGTGAAAGATCCCATCGGTCGCACCGGCTGGCCGAAAGAAAAAGGCCGCGACGGCGAGCGCACCCCCATGCAGTGGAATGCTTCGCCCAACGCTGGCTTCAGCCAGACCGCACCGTGGCTTCCCGTTGCCCCGAGTTACAAGACACACAATGTGGCCGACGAAGAGCGGGACCCGTTGTCGGTTTTGACTCTGTATAAGAAGGTCCTCGCGCTGCGCCACACCAATCAAGCGCTGCTCGAGGGCAACTACATCGCGCTCAACGAAGCGGATCCGAATGTCATGTCATACCTGCGGAGCTACAAAGGTAAAGGGGTTCTGGTGGCCCTGAATATGTCGAGCGCTCCGCGGAGCGTGAGTTTCGATCTTTCCCGCCAGGGATTTGGCGAGGCCGCCATCAAACCTGTGATCGCTTCGCCTGCCGCGACCGTCAAAGGGAAGGAAGTCACGCTCGAGCCTTATGGGCTGATGATCGCGGAACTGAATCCGTAGAGATTGCCCGGCGCACGCCCAGTCCACCGCCCTCGCAAAGCTGACCGGGAAAAACTCACCGCAAAAAACTTTGGGGACGCTCATCGCGTCCCCTTTGTCGTTGCCTGTTGCCGGTTCTTAGTGCTTCTTGCTGCTTTTCTTCTTGGCTTTCTTCTTGGTTGCCATGGATCTATTCTCCCTTTCCATTCTTCATGGAATTTTTGCAACGATGAATAGTTGCAACTAGTTGAATGTATGAGCGCACGCGGAACGAAGTCAAGAGAAAAATGATCGAAAGCGACGCTCGCAACGGTGCACCAAAGTCACGTCACGATGCGGAGCCAAAGAAATTCCCGAGCATGGTCTCTTGTCGCCCATCGCATCATCGCCCATCGCTCGTCGCCAGTCGCTCACACCTCGCGCCCTGCACCTTCACCGCGAAACTTTTCCGGATGGCGGCGATTTATAATGAAGTGATTTTTAGATGTGACTCGCACCATTCGCTGGAACCACCACACGCACGATCCGCGACACAGGAGGCAAGCATGGCCGGCACAAATAATGACGTCGTAATTATCGCTGGATGCCGCACCCCGATCGGAAAGTTTCAGGGAAGCCTCAGCGATCTTACCGCCCCGAAAATCGGCGCCGTCGTGGTGCGGGAAGCCGTCAGGCGCGCGAATCTCCAACCCTCGCAGGTGGACGAATGCATCATGGGCAATGTCGTCTCCGCCGGACTCGGCCAGAATCCGGCGCGCCAGGCGGCGTTGTTCGGCGGACTCTCCCCGGAAGTCGGCGCTCTGACCATTAACAAAGTCTGCGGCTCCGGATTGAAAGCCGTCGCACTGGCGGCGCAGGCAATCGAAACCGGAAACAGTTCCATCGTGGTTGCGGGAGGCATGGAATCCATGACCAACGCTCCGTATCTCTTGCCCAATGCCCGCAAGGGATATCGTCTCGGTAACGGTCAACTCGTCGACTCCATGGTGCACGACGGCCTCTGGGATATTTACAACGACTATCACATGGGCCTTACGGGTGAGAACGTCGCCGAGAAGTACGGCATCACCCGCGAAGAGCAGGATGAATTCGCCGTCAACTCCCATCGCAAAGCGATCTCCGCGCAAAAAGAATGCCGCTTCAAGGCGCAGATCGTGCCTGTCGAAGTTCCGGCGCATAAGAAAGGCCAGCCCGCGCTGATCTTCGACAAGGACGAAGGTCCCCGAGAGGACACGACCATCGAAGCCCTTCGCGCCCTCAAGCCCGCCTTCAAGAAAGACGGCACGGTAACGGCGGGGAACGCTCCCGGAGTAAATGACGGCGCAGCAACCGTGGTCGTGACCAGTTCCGCCCTCGCGCAACAGTTAGGCGCGACGCCCATGGTCCGAATCGTGGCCCAGGCCACCAGCGGAGTCGAACCGAAGTGGGTGATGATGGCTCCGGTCGGAGCCGTGCGCAAGATCTGGGAAAAAACGGGCTGGAAGAAAGACGAAGTCGATCTCTACGAGTTGAACGAAGCTTTCTCCGTGCAGGCGCTGGGCGTGATTCGCGAATTGGGCCTCGATATGAATCGCGTCAACGTGAATGGAGGCGCGGTCGCTCTGGGCCATCCCATAGGCGCCAGCGGAGCCCGCGTGCTAGTCACCCTGATCTACGAAATGATCCGCCGCGACGTCCACCGCGGGATCGCCGCATTATGCTTAGGCGGCGGAAACGCTGTGGCTATGGCCGTGGAGCGCTAGAACGTTCTATCCGGCCGCCGCGCCCGCTTCCGCTTTGGCCACCGGCAGCGTAATTGTGAATACCGCTCCCCCGCCCGGTGCCGACGCCCCTTCAATGTTTCCACCGTGCTCCCGCAGCACGGTCTTGCAGATGCTCAGTCCCAGACCGGTCCCGCGTCCGGGGCGCTTGGTGGTAAAGAACGGATCGAATATATGCGACAGATTCTCCGGCGCGATCCCCGGCCCGTCATCTTGAAATACCACCCAAACCGACTCGCCGTTCCGTCCCATGCGCACGCGAATTGTGCCCTTGTCGCGGCTCTCGCGGATCGCCTGTTCTGCGTTCAGCAGCAGGTTCAGGAACACCTGCATCAACTGATTAGGATCGCCCACCACCGTCGGCAAGTCTGGCTCAGACAGGTAGTCTACCGTGATGTTGCTCTTGCGCAACGGATAGGCCTGCATCTGCACCGTGCGTTGCACCAGTTCGTTTAGATCGACCTGGCTGCGCCCGAGCGCCGGCGGTCGCGCGAAGTATTGCAGGTTTTGCACGATCTCCGCCGCCCGCCGCGCCTGCTGGTGCAAAACTCCCAGCTGTTTGCGGACGCCCTCGCTCGTCTCCCCTTCTTGCAGCAATTCTGAAAGCCCGAGAATGCTGGTCAGCGGATTATTCAATTCGTGCGCAAATCCCCCGATCATCTGTCCCATCGCGGCGAGACGTTCGCTCTGGATAATCTGTTGTTCCAGCTTCTTCTCGTTTGTCACGTCGCGAACCGAGATGATCACGCCCGCCGGCTTGCCTCCGGCATCCATCAACGGGCTCGCCACTCCCAGCAGGGTGCGCCAGTTGCCGTCGCGGTGCTGCGAACTGTATTCCAGCGAAGCCAAAGCACTCTGCCCGCTGGCCACGCTGCGATACAACTCCGAGAGTTCCGGCGAAACGCTGTCCGCCCCATCCACGCTCTTGCCCAGCAGATGTTCCGGACCATATCCCAGCAGTTCTGCAATGCGGGCGCTCACAAACGTATAGTGCCCCTGCAAATCGAGCACTAGAATCAGGTCGGGGAAGCTCTGCAGCAGGCGTTGCCTGAATTCTTCCTGCTGGCGCAGTTTCTCCTCCAGCGCCCGCTGTCCAGTAACGTCCACCAGCGTCCCCTGATAACGGACGATGCGCTCCGCTTCCATCACCCCGGTGGAGGTATCGACGCAGACCGCGACTCCGCCGTCCTTTCTTTGCAGTCGAACTTCACGCGTGCGCGTCTGGCCGCTCCGGCTTCCGGTTTGCCCCAGCACCGGCTCGCCGCCGTCACCCGCCGTCAGTTGCGCCGGCGAGAGGCTCAACACTTCTTCTTTTGTCTGGTATCCCAGGATTTTCACCAGCGCCGGATTCACCTCCAACAACTTGCCCTCGGGATTACTGATGTAAACCCCTTCCTGCAAGGATTCGAAAAGCTGCGTGAATCGCTGCTCCTTCTCACGATTGCCGGTGATGTCGCGGGCCAGCACGCTGGCGCCGGTGACGTCGCCGCCTTTGACGATGGCGTTGATCACGCAGTCGTAGTACTGTCGCCGGCCATCCATCCGCGGTTCTACCTCCACCACGCCGGACCACGTGCGCTTCTCCAAAAACTGGCTCAGGCTCCAGGGCGCTTCCGCGCGCAGCGGCACCCGTAGAAACTCATTCAACTTGTGACCCACCAGTTCGGAGTAAGAGAGGCCCAGGATCTCCGACGTTCTGCGGTTCACTGTCTTTAGCGTGCCATCGAGAGAAACCGCCAGGGCCACGTCATCCAGAGCATCAATCAGCTCCTTGAAGTTGCGCTGCGAGCGCATAATCAACTGGCCCAGCTGATCGAGCTGATCCTCCGACGGCGTTACGCCCGCACGGTCCTGAAAGCCCTTGAGAATCTGCTTCAGGTCCGTCACCTCGCGCTTCCGTCCAAATGCGTAGGCGGCAAAGAGCACTGCCAGCAGGAATAGTCCCGTGGGAATCGCCCAAAGTTGATACGGAAGATCTTTCAGTTGCTCCCACGATAGAGCGGCCACCGCCGCGGAAAGCAGAAGCAGCAGACCGAGCGCCCAGCGCCACAACTGGCTCTCCTCGCGCTCCAGTCGGGTGCCGGGAGAATCCTGCCGGATTGGGGAGGCATCATCGTCGGGCATGGGGCAACTCGCCTGGCGAAAACCTGACCGCGCCGAATGCGCCGGTTTCCCGCCAGATTATCCTTAGCCTAGCACCGAAAGCGATCAATCCACGAGAACAACCTTGCCACCCGTTCCGTCACGGTAACCCAGTGACGGCCATCACAGCTTCCCATCACCACCCGGTCTAAGCTTTCGGCAGGAGTTTCTCTCGGCCCGGTTTAGTTGCCAGGGTCGCTGGTATCCCAATGCTTTATAAAACCCTGAGTGCCGCCGTGTACGGTGTTGATGCCAACATCATTGAGGTCGAAGTCGACATCTCCGGCGTTAAAACCCAGGAAGACCACTTTCACACCGTCGGGCTGCCCGACGCCGCCGTCCGCGAAAGCCGCGACCGGGTTCGCTCCGCGCTCAAGAACTGCGGTTACGATATTCCCCCCACCCAAATCACCATCAATCTAGCGCCCGCCGACATTCGCAAGGAAGGTTCGGGATTCGATCTACCCATGGCCCTCGGCATTCTCGGCGCTTACGGAGGACTGAATAAGAAGGAGATTCCCGACGCATTGTTCGTCGGCGAACTCTCTCTCGATGGCAGCCTGCGCGGTGTTCGCGGCGCCTTGCCCATTGCCATCGAGGCACGCCGCAGCCAGGTGAAACGCCTGATCGTACCCGAGGTCAACGCCCGCGAGGCCGCCATGGTCGGCGGCGTCGAGGTCTATCCCGTAAAGTCCCTGCTGGATGTGATTCACTACATCAATTCGGGCAACGGCATCTCCCGCCTGCTGGTCGACACCGATCAACTGCTCAGCCAGGCACAGCAGTTCCACGTCGATTTCAAGGACGTTCGCGGGCAGCAGTCCGCCAAACGTGCCCTCGAGGTCGCCTGCGCCGGTGGACACAATATTCTCATGATCGGGCCGCCCGGATCCGGCAAGACCATGCTCGCGAAACGCATGCCCACCATCCTCCCGCCGTTCACTTTTGAGGAAGCGCTCGAGACGACCAAGATTCACAGCGTGGCAGGTGTGCTCGACGCCCGCGCCGGATTGGTCGGCGTGCGCCCTTTTCGCGCCCCCCATCACACCATCTCAGACGCTGGCTTGATCGGAGGAGGCGCCGTTCCCCGTCCGGGTGAAGTTTCGCTGGCTCACAACGGCGTTCTTTTTCTGGACGAACTTCCCGAATTTCCCCGCAACGTTCTTGAAGTCATGCGCCAGCCGCTCGAAGATGGCACCGTCTGCATCGCCCGCGCCGCTATGTCGCTCACCTTCCCCGCCCGCTTCATGCTCGCAGCCGCCATGAATCCCTGCCCTTGCGGTTTTCACAATGACCGTACCCGCGAATGCCATTGCACGCCGCCCCTCATCCAGCGCTATATTTCCAAGATTTCCGGCCCCTTGCTCGACCGCATCGACATTCATATCGACGTTCCCGCCGTGAATTACAAGGAAATGCGCAGCACCGCGGAGCCGGAAAGCTCGGGCAAAATCCTCGAACGCGTGATCCGCGCCCGAGACATTCAGTTAAACCGTTTTGCGACCGTTCGGGAAAAGCTCTTCTGCAACGCGCAAATGCCGCCGCAGGCCATCCGCAAATTCTGCGAGCTCTCGGCCGATTGCGAACGCTTGCTGGAACGCGCCATGGCACAGCAGGGACTGAGCGCCCGCGCCCACGATCGCATCTTGAAAGTGGCGCGCACCATTGCCGATCTCGACGCCAGGGCGCAGCTGGAACCGAAACATATTGCCGAGGCTATCCAGTATCGAACCCTCGACCGGACTTTCTGGGCTTGAGAGAAGAGGAAGTGAGAGAAAGAGAAAACAGTCTGACCTAGCGGCGCGGCAGGGCCGCAGGCTGGAAAAAGTGCCGCCCTCCATCCTCGAAGAGGTTCTCGCCAGACTAGCCACTCTGTTTATGTAAAGTGCGGGTGAAAGTCACCAGCTACCGGGCACGCAACCCGCTCTCAATCAGTCGGCAGCGGCCCCGCTGTTCGGAGCTTCTTCGCTAGCGCTAGCGATCTTTTCCGCCTGCCGCAGGCGCAGCGTGCGGTTGGACGGCAAGCCGGCATCGCGAATTTTGTAGAGCAAGGCGCGATAACTGATGCCCAGCGTGCGGGCCGACTGCTTGCGGTTCCAGTGATGATGTTGCAGCACCTTCAGGATGACCTTGCGTTCCAACTCGCGCACGCACTGCCGCGTCATTTTTTTCAGGGAAATCGGCCCGTCCAGAGAGAACTCGGGACTGGTAAACTCCGGCTCCCGTGCCACCAGATCGTTGGTAATCACTTCTTCATGGCCGAGGATGACGTAACGCTTGACCAGGTTCTCCAATTCTCGAATGTTTCCCGGCCAGTGATATTTCTGCAACACCGCCATCACTTCACTCGACAAAGGCCGCGCCCGGCAGTTGAACTTGCGGTTGTAGTATTCCAGAAAATACGCGCACAAATCCTGAATATCGCCACGCCGCTCGCGCAACGAGGGCATCCGCAGATTCACCACATTGATGCGGTAATACAGATCCTGGCGGAATCCGCCGGATTCAATCTCCGCTTCAAGGTTTCGGTTGGTCGCGCAAACCACGCGGACCTCGACCTTCTTGTCTTCCTGCGCGCCAATGCGGCAAAACTGCCCATCCTGAAGAAGCTGCAAAAGCTTCGATTGCAGCGATGGGTCCAGTTCTGAAATTTCGTCGAGAAACAAAGTTCCGCGGTGCGCCAGTTCCACCCGCCCCGGCTTCGAACCTACGGCCCCGGTGAAGGCGCCTCTTTCGTATCCGAAAAGCTCGCTTTCCAGCAGCGTCCCCGGTATCGCCGGGCAATTGACTTTCACATACGGACCCGTTTTCCACGGCGAAAGCCCATGAATCAGCCGCGCGATAATGTCTTTACCCGGTGCCGCTTTCGCCCGTAATCAGGACGGGAACATTGGCTGCGGCCACTTTCCCGAGCCGCGACCGAACCGACTGCATGACATCGGAATGGCCAAAGATGATGTGGTCAGGGGGAAGTTCGCCGAGCGATTGCGCCAGAGAACTTACCGAGAGTGTCGTCATAAAGTGAATACCCCATTTGGCGGTCGTGACCATCCGCATGCACTAAAAGTGCACCCCAAGAGCCAAACCGGGGGGGAGATCGATCGAGGGGAGGATTTCTATTAACTGCTCAACCAGTGAATAGCTTCAGCGATGCTACTCCAATCGCCAGAGCCTTCGGCATAGCACCATGGTGCCATTTGAGGATGGCATGACGGAAGGGAAAAAAGTTTCACACTGAGGAACGTGCTTTCCTCATATGCCTCCCGGACATCGGGTGTTTAGCGGGCGCGTGAACTTCAGCCCGAGCAGGTGATAATCGTCGAAATGGGACACCCAAACCGCCTTCGCCTGCATGATTCGCGACGATCCCTTCGTCCCCGTGGCGGGTCCAATGGGTGCGCTCGGAACTTCCAGCGAAACCATGGCCAACTTCGGCAAAGAACGGCGAACCACCACTAAAGCACCCCCGGGAGAGATGTTAATGGCGGTAGCAAATTCCAGAGAATCCTTCTCCCCGCGTTCGCGACTACGTATAAAAACCGGAATGGCGAGCTGCAATCGGGCCCACCTTCGATCATCCTTCTTTAATAGGTTACGAGCCACCGATAGACTCCCTCCGCTTGAGTAACACACACTGAACACCGCACCTTGAGTACCAAAGTCCCATCAAATTCTGCAATGTGCCGCTCCGGTCCAAACCGCGCACCCAACAACGGAAGTGCCGGGCAATTTTGGCTTCTCAACCCTCTAAAATGACCTACAGTCACTATAGAAACTGCAAGATTTTTCGTCTTACGTGACCCCCTAAGGCTTCTTTACAATTGACAGTCGTTTGCACCTCAAATAGGATTCAACCTATCCCCTCGTTCTTGCGGTGGTAATTCTCCCCCCCAACATCTCGCACTTTTAAGTTTCTCTTTCTCCATGGCTTCCACATCCGAGAAAAGTCCGGCCTTGGTCCCTGCCGCTTCAGCCTCGCCATCGAATGCCGGTCTTCTGACCGCGTCAGATTTCGCAGCCGATCCGGCCGGTGAACTCGAGCAGTTGCGTGATCGTTTCCGCAAGACCACAAATGCCCTGGCTTCCGCCGCCCACGACCTCAAAACCCCTCTCGCCATCCTCAACGGCTACATTGAATTGCTCCAGAGTCTGAAGCTCGGTCCCCTCAATGATCGACAGCGCGAAGTGATGGCTGACATGTTTTCCAGCGGCCAGCGACTACAACAGTTTATTCAGGACTTTCTTACTTTCAGCGTTCTGGAAACCGGCGAATTGCGCATGCAGTTCATCGAAGGGGATATGAACGCCTGCCTCTCCGAGGTTTGCCGGCTCTGGTCGGGCCGGTTTCACGAGCGCGGCCTGGCCCTCTATTTCCTGGCCAATGACAAACTCACTCCCTTTGCCTTTGATGCGCCCAAAATTCAGCGCGTCATCTCCAATCTTCTGGAGAATGCCTCCAAGTACACGCCCCAGGGCGGCACCGTGTGGCTGCACGCCGAACCGCAATTGTGGGAGCGTCGAAGCGTCAGCAAATCCGCCGCTCATGGTGAACGCCGCCGCCAATCGACAAATGTCCCGAATGCCGTCAAGGTCAGCGTTTCTGATACCGGCCCCGGCATCCGCCCCGAGTTTCACCTCGAAATTTTCGACGACTTCTTCCGCCTGCCGGGCAGCGAATCCGCCGAAGGCATGGGCCTCGGACTCGCCATTGCCCGCCGCCTGTTGCAGGGCATGAACGGTAAAATCTGGGTGGAGAGCGAGCCCGGCTCCGGCAGCAAGTTTTCTTTTCTCATCCCCCTGAAACCAATTCCAAGCACTCCCCCTCGAGGAACAAAATGAGCGAAGCCGCCAACATTCTCTTGGTGGATGACGAACCGGGGATGCTGCGCTACATCCGCACCCTTCTGGAAGTGGATGAGCACAAAGTTCAAACCGCCAGCACCGGCGAAGAAGCCGTCGCCCATGTCGAAAAAGGATTGCACCCCGACCTCGTATTGCTCGATCTCCTCATGCCCGGCATCGACGGCCTCGAAACCCTCGAGCAACTCCGCCGCCTCAAGCCCGGATTGAAAGTGGTTATGCTCTCCTGCGTCAACGACACCCGCAAAGTCGTGCAGGCCATGCGTCTGGGTGCGATGGATTATCTCACCAAGCCTTTCCAGAAAGCCGAACTCGACACCGTAATCGCCAATTGCGTGGGCACCGCCAAGGGCGAGGAGCGCTACGCCGGCGAAGTCGAGGAGCTTTGCGACGACGTATTCTTCGTCGCCGCCAGCCCCGCCATGAAGAAAATTCGCTCCCAGGCGGCGCTGGTCGCGAATGTCGAAATTCCCGTCCTGCTGCTCGGCGAAAGCGGCACCGGCAAGGAAGTGCTGGCGCGCCTCATTCACAAGCTATCTCCGCGGGCCCATCGCACCTTCCTGAAAGTCAATTGCGCCGCCGTCCCCGCCGACCTGCTGGAAAGCGAACTCTTTGGCTATGAACCGGGAGCCTTCACCGGAGCCACCCACGCCAAGCCCGGCAAATTCGAACTCTGCAACAAAGGTACGATTCTGCTCGACGAAATCGGCGAAATGCCGCCGCTATTGCAGGCCAAACTACTGCACGTGCTCCAGGACCAAACCTTCTCGCGACTCGGTAGCCGCACTCTGGTTAAGGTTGACGTCCGCATTCTCGCGGCCACCAACATCGACATTCCGGAAGCGCTTGCCAACAAGCGCCTTCGCGAGGATCTCTACTACCGGTTGAACGCTTTCACCATGTCGCTGCCGCCGCTCCGCGACCGCAAGGAAGAAATTCCCATCCTGCTGAAGCACTTTATGTCGCGCATGTCCGAGTCCTACGCTCGCGCGCCGCTGCCTCTCTCGCCCGCGCTCATGGAAGCTTGCCTCCGCCACTCCTGGCCCGGCAACCTGCGTGAACTAAGCAACTTCATCAAGCGCTATCTCGTCTTGGGAGATGAAACCCTGGCCGCCTCCGAATTGCAGCCTCGCTCCGATGGCGGAGGCGGAACCCACGCTGAGGGCCGAAACGCAGCCGCTGCCGAAGCGGGAGCCGGACTAAAATCACTGTCCCGCACCGCCAAAGATGGTGCCGAAGCCGAAGCCATAGCCCGCGCCCTGGAAGAGACCAACTGGAATCGGAAACAGGCCGCCGTGCTCCTAAAAATCAGTTACAAAGCGCTGCTCTACAAAATCCGCCAGTACGGCATCGCGCAAACCGGAAGCGCACACCGCCTGTCGGCGGGCGCGTAAAATCCCGCCTGGGTGCTCACGCCTGAATGATTTTGGTGCGGATAAGAGGACTCGAACCTCCACGACCTTGCGGCCACTAGGACCTGAACCTAGCGCGTCTGCCAGTTCCGCCATATCCGCTTAGTAAAGAAATAATCGGCAGGGCCCTCTCGCAAGGGCAACTACACTACTATCTACTGCCTGGCGTCTGGCTGTCAAACCAACGAAAGACGTGTAAATGTGCGCGCCGTCCTCTTACGACGCGCCGATATTCAAAAGCAATCAGGAATTATTTCGCCCCCTATCCCAGCTTCGCGTCCATCGTAACTTTTGCGTTCAGCACCCTCGATACCGGGCAGCCCCCCTTGGCGTTTTGCGCCGCCGTACTAAAAGCCTCCGCGCTCGCCCCCGGAACTCTAGCGACCACATCCAGGTGCACTGCCGTGATCGTCCAACCCGCCTCCAGTTTCTCCATGGTCAGCGTCGCCTCCGTGCTGATCTTCTCCGGAGTGAGGTTGGCCCCTCCCAGTTGCGCCGAGAGTGCCATCGAAAAGCACGCCGCATGCGCTGCCGCAATCAGTTCTTCCGGGTTGGTTCCCGGATCGTTTTCAAATCGCGTGGTAAAAGAATACTTGGAGTTCGAAAGCACTCCGCTGGCGGACGAAACAGTTCCATGCCCGTCCTTGAGCCCGCCCTGCCACACTGCGCTCGCTTTTCGCTGCATGCCAATCTCCTGTCCGAATCATTGAGAACTAAGCCACTCCCATTGTAAAAGCGCTCCGTGAATTCCGCAGGCCCGATCCCGTGCCTCTGGGGCAAACCATCAAAATCTGACCGCCAAAAAAGAGACGATCAGCAAAAATCTGAACAGCTCAAGTAGAAGCCGCATCTTTCGCAGATCGCCTTGCAGGCCCGTCCGCACAGCGCCGTCGAACAATTGGGACAAATCGAAGCCGCATCCAGCTTCCGATTCGCCGTCAAGTCGCTGGCGGGAGGAGGAGCAGCAGGACGAAGACGAGCCTTCTCCTCCGCCGTCGATTTGGCCGAATCGAACTCCCGCCCCGTCAATTTCGAAATCGAACCCATCCCCCGTTTTGTACCACAGAGACTGCCAGCCACCGCCATCCGTCTCGACTCCCAGACCGTGCAAAATCAGATTCGCCCCCACCAGTCGAGCCCCCAAGGTACTCTGGACAGTGCACTGCCGTAGGCTCTACTGTGAAAGGAATCGGCGCGGTACCCAAGTGGTAAGGGAGAGGTCTGCAAAACCTTTATGCGTGAGTTCGATTCTCACCCGCGCCTCCACACTTCCCTGCTGCCCAAACTCCCGTTCCATCGGCGTTACTGCCCCGGCGCTTCTTCCAGAAAAATAATCTCCGAGCTGTTCACAACCGGCAGACGCACCCGCAATCCGTCTTTCATCAACGACTGCCCCTCGACCATCTCGTCCTCGCGGGAATGATCATGAAATCGTAGCCGGTAGCGCGCCGTCGCCTGCAAGCCCCGTAAAACGAATCGGTGTTCCGCTGCATCCTCCAGGGAACCGCGGAAAGCGTAAACCGCGCCGTGATGCGTCTTGGAATCGAAATACTCCATCCCGTCCCAATGCACCCCGTCAGGACGTTCGGAGATGTGGTACAAGTTGGCGTTACGAATCAGCGGACGCAACTCTTCTTTATAGAGCCGAATTTCCTCCTTCGCCGCCGCGTGCTGCTCCGGGCTCCACGCAGTCGTGTCCTGCATAATCGAGAGCCACCCCATCATCCCGCTGCGCAGCGCATAACGGAAATTTTCCAGATTCGGACCCGGCCACCGCTCCACATAGGCTTCCAGCAAGGCGGAGGGTAGAACAAAACTGCTGTCATAAAAAGCGCGCCGGTTGGAAAGAGGATCGTAAGTGTCGGTTATGGAAAAATAGTCGCCATGAGCTGCGCTCCCGAAATCCACCATCCGCCCGCCATCGTTACAGATTTCGAGCAACAGGCCGGGATGTTTCTTTCGCAGATTCGCCTGAATCTCGTAATAGGCGCGGACCGCATGATAGCTGACGTCGGTCGAGTTTGAACTACGCACAAAAACGAACCCCGCGTCCCGATAAGTGCACCGGTTCAGCGGATCGGGCGCAGCGTGGGGATGATCGATGCCATCGCAGCCTTGCGCCACCAGATAGCCGTCGTGTTCCAGCATGTCGAGTTTATAATCACTCGCGATACGGTCGGTTTCGCGCATCGCCCAAGCCTTTGCCGGAGGCGCGCCGATGTCGATCGTCTGTCCCTTGAACTCTTCCGGTTTCCAGTTGACCGGCAAATCCGTGGTCAGCCAATCCCGAACTTTGGGGTCGCGGATATTCAGCGCGCCCGGCGCAGTCTCGACGCCCGCCTGCGCCCAATCCGCCCACAGCCCAAACTTCAGTCCGTGCGCGTGCGCTTCCTCCGCGATCGCCTGCAACCCATGGGGAAACTTCCTGGGATCAGGCCTCCAGTCGCCGACTCCCCGGAACCACCCCGCATCCAGATGAAACATTTCCAACCCCAACTCGGCGGAATCCCGAATCATGCGCCGCGCCATCGCTTCATCCCGCTGTCCCCGCGCCCCAACTGTTGTTCACCGCCAAGGGATAATGCGAGTCTTCCCATGCACCAGGATTCATCAGCACTTCTCGTACCCACCGCCGCACGATATTGCCCGTCGCATCCCTGCCGCCGCTGGTGGCGCCGAGAAACACTCGAGGCGTCACAAAGCTCTCGCCCGGCAGCAAACGTGTACGAAATGGGCCGGGGTTTGGATTCAGACCAACGTCACCGCGCAAAGAATCGCCCTCGCGGACCAACGTCAAATGCGTGCGTCCGCTAAACTCGATTCCGACGTACCATCCCGCTTGTACCGCATCGGCGTTCTCAACCATAGAATAAGGAATAATTTCCCGCGCCTCTCCCGGACGAGGCTGAGCGTACGTGTTCGAAGTTCCCTCCCATTCATATCCATTGGTTATTCGAACCAAATGCGTGCCCATCGCGGAGGGAGTGTCAGCGCCCTTTTCTACATAGAAATGCTCCAGCGCGGCGTTCGGCGGTACACGCCAATCAAATCTGAGGCTCGGAACCAGCGGCAGCCAGATCTCATGCTGGTCGCGGTTTTCAATCCTGATCTCGTGCTCGATCGGACCGTGCTCCGAAGCCGCCTGCCACTCCCATGTCAGTCGCAGACGCGGCGAGCCCGCGTCATACACGAAACTAACGATGTGCTGGGTTGTATGGCTCTCGGCGGCGTTGAACGTCCACACCACCGCTACCGCTTGCCCGGAGACCTCGACGCTCGTGGGCAGAGATTCAGCAGCGCGATTCTCCCACGATGCCGTTTGGTCTTGTAGGCTCAGGACGCGGGGCGCATCTTCGCCAGCTTCCACGTACAACAGGTTGTCGGCGTTTTCCACGCTCGATTTCGTCTGCGCGGCACCCACCACACACAGCAATAACGGTGCCATCAAACAGCGCGCGGCTACCACGACAAAGTCACGACCTTCTCGACATATCCTGCGCCCGCCGGGAATTGAATTCGCATTTGGCTCCCGTCGGCGGAGACCTCGGCGCCATCCGCTTTCGGACGAATCTTAGGATCGTTCACTCGCACAAACATGCTCTGCCGGCTGTTCCCGGGCGCCGACAATTGCAACTTCAAAGAATGCGGCGCCGCTTGCTGATCGAGCACTTTCATCTGTGAAGTAATCGCGCCGAACTCAGGCAGTCCGTGCCCAATGCCCACTTCGACCGCCGGCAAAGGAATGCGCAATTCTCCATTCTCGATCTTGGCTCCGGTCGCGCGGGAACGCAGCTTGATGAGGTTCGACGCCTCACCTGTCAGCCGCACCGAGAGCATCGATCCCTTCCTCCGCAACTCGATTCCGACGCGCGATTGCCCCATCGGCACCTGCAAAACCTTCGCTTCATTCCACTCCGCCGGCAAACTCGGAGTGACGCTCAGGCTGTTCTCCGCCGCGTTCCATTCCAATCCAAAAAGGCCGCGCACCGCCGGCGTCAGCACCATCGCCGAAGACCACAGTTGATGCGAGGTACTGCGGCCCAGCCACCGGTAGTACTCGCCGGATAGCAACTCCGTGACTGCCCCCAGGTTCTGCGCCCACGTCAGGTCCGCATTCTGCATGAGGTGCGCGTAGCCTGATATACTGCGGCCGTTGCGATACTCTGACAACGCAACCCATCCCGTGAACAGCGGCCACACCGTGCCTTGGTGATAGCTGATGGGATCGTAGTAGCCGCTCTCCGAACTCAAATCCCGCGTGCCCCAGTCCGTGGAAAATTCCGCCGACGCCCAGCGCTTCAGCATTCCCCCCGAGCGTGTTAGGTTGAAGGTGCCATCCCAGGCCGCCACCGCCGGATAAATGGTCGCGCTGGAATCCAGTGTTCCGTTCGCATTGCGGCTGAATGCATAAAAATTCGCATCCGGCAAAAAGTACTCTTTTTCAGTTTGCTCTGCGATGTGGCCCGCGCGTTTCTCCGCGTCTTCCGCAGCTTGCAAGTTCCCCGTAGCCCGAGCCATGCGCGCAAACGCCGTGCTGGCCTCCTGGTCCAGGGCGGCGAGGTAAATTTCCTGATGCGGCATCCCCGTTGGCCACGACTCCACCCATCCCGATCCCGCTATGTTCTCGTAAATGCCGTCGCCGTCGGAGTCGTGCGTGCATTCAAATTCCCAGGCCTTGGCCAGCCCCGCCCAGTGTGCCTTCACAAAGGCCACGTCGCCGCTGATCTGGAGATAGTCATTCGCCGCCATCAGCAACAACGGCGTTGCATCCGATGAGGCGAACTGATACGGCAGACTTTTCCAGTCGACAATTCCCGCCGTCTGCGACCACTCGTGAATAATTTGTCCCGTCGGTCCCTGCCTCTTCAGCAGAAATTCGATCTGGTCGCGCGTCAGCTGAAAATCACCGTAAGAGTTCACCGCATAGAGGCTCCACAACGCGTCGCGCCCGAAATACCAGCCAAACCCCGGCCGCGCCGAATCTCCCGACCCGTCGACACCGGCGACCAGCGCCGTCTCCTGGTGTGATGGCGTGCTCTGCACCTTCAACTGATCGATTGATACTTCCGCCCAGCGGAAGTCGTCGTTGAATTCTTTGTCCGGCGTTTCAATGCTCATTTGCTGCGCCAGAAAATTCTTGTAATAGCTGCCCGTCCCCTCATATAAAGATTGGAACGAGCGACCCAGGGCGGCGAGCTTTTCCCCGAGCGCTGCGCTACTCGTCTCTGCCGCCGTGTCCGCCGTTGCCATGAGCAACGGATACAACCGCTGGCGGTCGCGAGCTGGGTCGAAATGCACAACAAACTGCGCCGGATAGGTCTTCGCCCGCTCCTGATAAGGAGCGAGGATTCCCGGCTCCGCCTCCGGAATACTCACCGCAGCCGCGTGCTCGGGAAAACTTAAACGCAGCGCGTAAAAGCCGCCCGTGCCCGGGTTCACCCACTCCGCCGATGCATAATCGTCCGAGGATGCTGGCCACATGCGCTTCATCTCGGGCGTGAACTGAAAAGTGAGCGCCATCGGCCGAATCGCCTCTACCTGAAAAAAGGCCAGCACCCCGGCGCCGTCGGGCGCGTCGTGCGGCGCGAATAAAACCTCCCGCACTGTGAAATTCGCATGCGAGAAGGTAATCGTCGTGTGGTCTGGACGCACCTCGATCTCCGCCGCCTGCTCGTTGACGTCGATGGGTACGTCATAATTCTGCATGTCGGCGCGGATGCGCAGATTACTGAGAATTTTCCAGGGAAAAATCCACGCTTCGAACGAGCCATCCTGCCGTCCCATCATCGCGCCTCGCGGACCGACGACGGTAAAGGGCTTGGACGGGACCGCCTCGCGCACAATCTTGAGCGGCACGCTGTCGGCAAATGAAAATTCTGTTAAAGCCGCCGCAGGCGCATTCCCGGCCACCTGGCTCCGCATTGGAACCATCGCCGCCAGCGCGAAACCAGAGAGCAGCGCCATCGCGCGAAAACCTTTCATCGAATCTCCTTATTCTGCGGGAAAGCTCTGTGGGAACGAAGCGCGGCCGTCAGCGTGGCCCGGCAACCGGAAGCGGATGCGCGGGAACCGCCTCCGCCACATGCCTCACCTTTTCCGGAGGTAACCCGTGCATCAGTTCGAGAAATGCCGCGTTCGTCCAGCCGAAGCCAACTACATTGTCGGCATAGCCGACTTTCACATTCGTCTCCGACGACCGGGTCACCACGTCATATTTTTCTCGAATCGTCCGGTCGCGATTGAAATTTTCCAGTACCGTGGACAGAAACTCGGTTGAGACGCGGTCCGCTTCCTCACCGTAACCATATCGCCGCATACCTTCAACCGCCAGCAACTGAATCGGCGCCCACCCAAAAGGATAATCCCATTGCCCCTGCGATGCCTGCGTACTCATCGCAATGCCGCCCGGATTTTCAAATACGCTTAAATTTTTCAGCACTGCGCTCGCCTGCTCCGCCGTTGCCACCCCCGCCCAAAGCGGGTAGAACGTCGTCGCATAACGATACGTCGAGCGTTGCGCACTTTCGAAGTTGTAATCGAAAAACAGTCCTTGCCTCTCATCCCACAAATATTTCTGCATGTTCTGGCGGCGCGCCTCCGCCTGCCGCCGCCACTCCGCCGCATCGGATGTCTTATTCAGCAGCCGGCTCATTTCTTCCATGTCCCGCTCGGTCTTGAAAAGCAGGCTGTTCAGGCACACCGCAGCATAGTGATGAGTTCCTGCCCCATACGGCCCAAAGCGAAAGGAGATGTCGAATCCCGATTCCCGCATGGAGCGGTCCCCTTTGTAGTAGTCGGGCGTCAGCTTGATCAGGTGCGTGGCCTCGCACGCCGCTTGGTCCTGCCCGGCGCCACAAACCCGCACCGAGTAAGCAGACCCCGACGCCTTGTCGCGCACCCCGTCCCCCGCGGCGCCTTCGTAAGCCGGAACCGCCGGATGAAAAAGAAAATAATCCGCCACCTGCCGGTAAATGTCGTTTTCATCCTGCAATGCTTCTTCCGCCGGCCCATCCCCGAACGCGTAATAGCGCGAAAGCCCGGTGTCGCCCGCCAGGTGCGGTGCCGTGGTCCACATATCATGGTCGCGTTTTATGTAGCCGAACGCTCGCTCCATCCACTCCCGGTCGTCATGCCCCGCCGCCTTTTCAGCTTCATGCACCGCCATCACCATGGAACTGAGGAATGGCGGCTGCGATCGCGTCAGGTAGTAAGTGCGGTTGGCGTTGAGCACCGCGCCGTAATGCTCGATCTCGAAGAAAAAATTGTCCACCATTCCCCGCGCCAGTTCGACGCGTCCGTCCCGCAGCAGACCCCGCATGATGAAATAGCTGTCCCACCCGTACATCTCATTAAAGCGGCCGCCCGGCACCACATATTTATTTTCAAGATAGAGCAATCCCGGCGGAGTTATCGATTCCACCTCTGGCGTTCCCAGATGGTGGATCACCTTCGGCAGGTACGCCACCCTGACCTTGCAGTCGCGTTGCAGTTGCTCAAGTTCAGGCGGCGCTGGAAAACCGGCGGGAAGATACAGAACCGATGCCGAGGAGAGCTTGCTGTCGGAGATTGCCGCGCAGGAATTGGTGGAGCGGGTCAGGGAATCCCAGCTCGCATGGATGTACGTAAGAATCGCGCTAAATCGCAAATCGCTCGCGCCCGGTTCAACCCAGTAGTCAAGCTCCGGCGCGACCATGGAATGACCGGATGCCGCACCCGCAAGCAACATCAAAATCGCAATCCACAACCCGGCGGTCCGCCATCCCACAAAGCGCCGTTCACGCGCTCTGGACCAAGAGTCCCGCATCCCGTCCCCCATAGGCAGTCAAGATAGCAAGAATCCTGGCCCAGCCGAAAACGTTTCCGTTAATTGGACTCCACGCCCTTCAACTTTGCGGATGTTCCTCCCCACCCTTCGGGCGAAACGTCCCACTCCCGCAAGTTCACGAGTTAGAAGTCAACCCGAACCGATAACTGCAGCCGCCGCATCGAAGTCCCATCTTGCGAGCTGATCGTGCTCGTGATCAGACCGGCGCCCTGTCCTTGGCAGTCCACGCAACTGTTGGGCTGGCCGAGGTTGGCCTTGTTGAACAGATTGAAGGCGTCGGCGCGAAAGCTTGCCGCGACTCTCTCCGTGATGGGGAACTTCTTCGCGATGGAAAGGTCGGTGTTCACCAGTCCCGGCCCGAAGAGCGAATCGCGGTAGATATTTCCAAAAGTTCCGAATGCCGGGCGAACATAAGGCCCGAAGGTTGTCGGATTGGTGCAATCCACTCCGCAGGGACCGCCCAGCACGTACGGCGAAGGAGTGAAGTAGGGAACGGAGTGCGTGGCAGGATCAAAGCTGCCGGCTCCAAGATGATAATTGGAACCATTCGTGCTCGGTCGGCAAATCCCCAGGTCCTGATCTGCGCTGCACAAATCGTATCCCGGAGTGTAGGGTAGTCCCCCTTCCACCGTGAGCGTCCCGTTGATGGCGTAGCCTCCAATCAGGTAATCCAGCGCTCGCGAAGAGTTGCCGCCCAGCGCCTTGCCTTTCCCAATCGGCAAATCCCAGTTGCCCGCCAGCACAAATGCCTGAGGACGGTTATAGTAGCTGGCCCCATAACCCACTTTCTTGTCGATGGCGAAGTAGTACGACTCGTGCGTCATAGCGCGCGACCAGGTGTAGTGCGACAGGAACTGTACCCCATGGTTGAAGCGCTTTTCCAGTTTCACTTGCAACGCATTGTAATTGCTCGTCGCTTCGTTGTTGTTGTAACGCAGACTCTGCGTCCAGCCGAAGGGCGAGCCGTAATCCACGCCCAGCAATTGCGCCGATCCGTTGTAATACGGACGACGATCGTTTTGCGTGTAGGGCAAGCTCGTAATCGGGTTGATATCTTGCGGCGTGCACCCCGGACCAAACACTACGTCACCCGCGTTGCAGGTGTTGAACCCCGCAATCGTCTGCTGGTTCGGATCGAACTGGTTCGAAGAGTCAAACATATTGTGAATGCCATGACTCCCGACATAAGCAATCTGCAGCGCCATGCTCTTGGTCAGTTGCTGCTGAATGGCCAGGTTCCACGCGTCGAGCGTCGGCAGACGCACTTCCTGCGGACGGGTGGGCACGCCAATTCCGTCCGGCAGAGGATAGTTGCCGTCGGAGGGTATGGCGGGGAAAGTATACGCCGGCGGTCCATCCGACAAGTTGAATAGCGTGGAGTACTGCGTTGCCGGGTTCAGATTTTGTGAAACCTGCACCGGGTAGGTAAAGGTCAACACCTCGCCAAAGGTGTTGCCCGACCAGCCCTGCCCGTACACTCGTCCGTATCCCGCCCTGACCACGGTGTCCGGTCGCGCCTGCCACGCCAACCCGATGCGCGGTGCGAATTTTGTCCAGCTTTTCTTCACATTCAACGAATCGTTGTACGGACCGTATCCCGCGATCTGCACATCACCCGTGTTCAGATTCAACAATCCGCCCTGCCCTTTGCCGTCCGCCGCCTCCGGAAAATACCATTCCCAGCGCAAACCGTAGCTCAAAGTCAGCGTGTTGGTGATGCGCCACTGGTCCTGCGCATAGTAAAACGCACGGTATTGGTGCGTGGCCGCATTCGGATCGGCGGTCTGCGTGCGTTGAAACTGTGTCGTGTCGCCCAGCAGGAACGTCGCCAGCCCGACTCCGGGAGCGCCTTCACCATCGGCCGAACCCGTATTAATCGCTTGGAAGTGGAAATTTCCCGAGCGGAAATTGTTGTTGTCGAGGCCCACGGCATAGAGCTTCACATAGCGCTCGTCCACACCAAACTTTATGTTGTGGCGCCCTATGCTGTGGCTCCAGTTGTTGTTCACCTGATAGGAATCCTCGGTCAGCAGGAAGGGAGCCGTGTTCGCGCCGTACTGCGAAAGCCCGTCGATGATGAACGCAGGCAGGCCTCCGTTCAGGCTCAGATCGCCGGTATTCACTCCCGGAATGCCTAACGCCGTACCCAGCGGCTGGTTGTATCCCGGCTGGTGCTCATTAAAGTGAAAGCGGAAATATCCGAAGCGGAAGTCGGTAAGCCACTTCGGCGAAAGCGTGTAATCTCCACCCGCCGTAAGGCTATGATCGCGACTCGTGTCGGTGCCCGCAAAACCGTTGGTCCCAAACCCCGAACCTCCCGCCGCGCCAAACACCGAACCGCCCTCCAGCGAAGAATTGAAGAACGTATAACGGCCCAGCAGGTGAAGCTTGTCCGAAAACTGATCGTCTATGCGCACGTCGAACTGGTCGGTGTGGAAAGTTCCCGTGCCCGAAGCCGCGTAATTGTTGAAAAGTTGTCCCACCGGTCCGGTGTTCGGCGCCGGCAGCAAGTTCAACAGGTTGATCGCCGGCGTCGAAAGCTCATTTCCCGGAATCTGATTGTTGACGTATGGTGTTCGTCCCGTCCCGTTGGCGGTTCCCGTATTCGGGTCGTAGATCTGGCTGACCGTAAGGTATTCGCTCAGATCGCAGGTCTGGGTCTCCGGATTCGCCGCCGCAGCCAGGCAACTGCTGCGCGCCTCCGCCGTCGGCACCGAGAACAGGTTTGCCACGCCGCTCTTTTCCCGCAACCCCTGATAATCGCCGAAAAAAAACAGCTTATTCTTGATGATCGCGCCGCCCAGCGATCCCCCAAACTGGTTGTGCGAGCTTTCCGGTATATATTTTCCCGTGATCGCGTTGGGCGCCGATTCGGAGAACGGATCGCGCGCCTGTAAAGCGTCAGAACGCCAGAACTCGAAGCCGGACCCGTGCAGCGAGTTGCTGCCCGACTTGGTCTGCGCCGTCACCAACCCCGCCACCGCTTTGCCAAACTCGGCGTCATAGTTCTGTGACGATACTTTTACTTCCGAAACCGCTTCCAGGTTCGGATTAATGACCTCAATTCCGATCACCGGATCCTGGTTGTCAGTACCGTCTAACTCATAGCCCGTGGCAAAAGGCAGTTGCCCATCCACTTCAATCTGCTGGCTGCGCTGCGGATTCTGCGATTCGTCTACGCCCCATCCAATGAACGTCGTGCCCGGCGTCAGCAGTTCGAAAGCCGTGAGATTCCGGTTCAAATTAGGCAGGGTTTCAACCGCGCGCTCGTTCAAAATCACCGAGACGTCGGTGTGTTCGGTTTGTAGCAACGGCGCGGCGGATGTCACCGTGACCTCGTTGCTCACCGAACCAACGGGCAACTGTATGTCAATTTTCGGCGCGGTATCGGCGTAAACAATAACGCCGGCCGTATTCACCTTGCTGAAGCCCGCCGCTTCGGCCGCGACGTTGTATGTGTCGGGGATGAGGTGCTCCACCCTATAGTCGCCGTTGCCGTCAGACTTAACGCTGACCGACACACCCTTGGTGACGTCGGTCACCGTGATGGTAGCGTTGGCGACGACCGCCCCCGTGCTGTCTGTCACCGTCCCGAAGATTGACCCGTAGATGGCCTGGGCTGAGGCATTAGGCAGGAACGCCAGGGCGAGCAGTGTAAACAGCGCCATCGCCACAAACACTTCGCGGCGCAAAAACCTCCGCACGCCAAACACGCTTGTACCGCCCGCTACGGTAGACTTCATCTGGAATCCTCCTGGATTCGGCAGCCTCTTGGCAGCCTTGCAACAAATCTCTTTTAAGTTGTGTTGTCTACTTCGCTACTCGTTCTCTACTCTCTCAACCTATAGATTTCCATTTAAACCCTACAAGAAATGGAATCCTCGAATCCGCTACATACCACTCTGTCGCTTGCAATTAGATCGAAGATTCGACTAGCATTGCTATTCGAGGATCTTCATCTCCTGAGCGAAGCTAGAGCCGTGAACGCAAAAAGGCCTGCCACTCCGACTGGCGGATGCTCTTCCTAGTTGATTTTGATTAGAAGTATCACTGTGTAAGTTACGCGTCACAGAAAGAACGTTGTTCTCTTCCCGTCTAAGAGATACGAAGATTTTGGTGGGCATGTTACATGTCTGTTACATCGCTTCAGATCACCGATAAAGAGCGCTATCTTAGTCAGATCGATAAGATTACCCATAGCAATACTCTCCGCAAGGCCGAGTCGCTCTGCAAGTTGCTTCGCTATCTGGCCGAGCACGCGCTGGAGCAACCGAACCTCCCTTTAAAGGAATATCAGATCGCCACCGAGGTTTTCGGCCGCCCCCCGGACTTCGATCCGCAGGCCGATTCCGCCATTCGCGTGCAAGCCGGCCGCCTTCGGCTCAAGCTTCTCGACTATTACAGTCATGAAGGCGCGAACGATGCCATCGTGGTCGAGATGCCTAACGGTGTCTATGGTCTGAGCTTCCATTCCCGGCAAGCCCCCGCACTGGTCGCGGTCCCGGCCAGGGCCGCGTTTCCGTCCCCAGAGCTTCGGGCTACGCCCAGGAAAATCCGAGTACTCGTAATCGCCGTCGCCAGTCTCGCCCTCGCGCTCGTCGCCGCCTTGGCCGCGGTTGGCTCGTTATCCGTGTCCCTCAACTCAGCCCGCGCAGGCAAGGTCGGCGAAGCCGTCGCTCCCGCCGCCTTGCGCGGTCTTTGGAGCCAGTTCGCCTCCGCTCCCGACGCTCCCCGCGTAATTTTCAGTAACGCCGCCTTCGTGGGACGCCCGGAAACCGGCATGCGCTATCTCGACCCCGGCCGCGATTCCCGTGACCTTATTTTGGATCACTATACCGGCGTCGGCGAAGTTCTCGCCGTCCATGAACTCGACAAGGTCTTCAATTTGTTGCACCATCCCATCGAGGTTAAACGCGGCAGCCTGTTTACCCTCGACGACGCCAAAAAGAACGACCTCATCTTCGTCGGCTCGCCCGCCGAAAATCTCAGCCTGTTGGATCTGCCAGGCAGCCAGGAATTTGTCTTTAAGCGGCTCGACTCCAGCCCCCACAAAGGCGATTTGGGCATCGTCAACGTCCACCCCGATCGCGGCCAGCCCTCCATCTTTTATCCCAGCGACTCCTCGTTGCCCTTAACCGAAGACTATGCCATCGTCGCTCTGGTGCATGGCCTCGATCCCGCGCGCCACGTCATGATATTGGCCGGAACCACCACCATTGGGACGCAGGCCGCCGTCGAGTACGTCTGCGGCAAGGAAACCGTGGAAGAATTAATCCGTGCGCTGGGCCTCTCCCCGGGCGCTGAAGTAAAGCCGTTCGAAGCCCTTCTCCGAGTCAAAGTAACTCGCGGTGTTCCCGTCGCCACCCAGTTGATCGCGGTGCGCAACCGCAAGTAGGGAGCTTCTCTCACCGCACAGGCTGCAACTTGAATTCATTGTCGGCATGAATTTTCGAAGCCGCCTCGATTTCCTTCTTCGCCTCCTCCTCCCGCCCCAGGCTGCGGTATGCCTGGCCGAGTAACGTGTGCGTCATGTAGTTTCCCGGATCCATCTTTTCGGCATGCTGCAAATACAACAGCGAAGTCTGCGGATCGTTCCGCCGCAACAAAACCTTCCCCATCTGTATAAACGGCCCTGTACTGGAGGTATCCAGCGCGATCGCCTTGGCCAGCGACGCCTGCGCTTCCGCATACCTACCCGCCCGGGTATAAACATCTCCCAGTCGGTCGTAAACCGCGGAGTTCGCGGGATTGATCTCGCGCTCCGTTTCGAACTCGCCGAGCGCCCGCTCCGTATCGGACTTGAAAAGATAAAATTCCCCCAGCAGAAAGTGCGCCAGCGGGAGCCTGGGAGTAAGTTCCAACGCCTTCTTCGCCGCCCCTTCCGCCAACTCCTGCAGGTTCGCCTGCATCAGCATCCTTCCCAGCAGAAGATAAGCCGCCCCGGAGTTTGCCGGAACGCCAAACTGCTGCGCAAAAGCCGTGCGCGCCTCGTCGTAGCGATTGGAGTTGAGATAACACAATCCCAGAACATAACTAGCATCAGCATTCGCATCGGGAGTCCACTGCCGCGCCCGTTCGAGAAATGGCACCGCCTCCGCCGGACGCCCCAACCGATAAAGCGACAATCCCTTCATCTGCACCGACTCAATGTCGCTTGCGTCCTCGCTGATGGCCAGCGCGAACGCCTTTTCCGCAGCCAGCAATTTGCCGGTGCGGTAATACGCGATGCCCAGTTCTCGCTGCACTCCTTTGCCCGATGGCGCAGTCGCCGCCAACTGTTCGAGCAAGCCGATGGCATCCTGCGCCTGGCCATGTTCGAGCTTCTGATGCGCCTCCGCCAGTGTTGCCTCCACACTCGGCTTCGCCGCTGGCGTGGATGCGTCACGATCCGCCAATCCCGGCGCAGACCCTGCCTGCGTCGCCGTCACGCCCCGGGCACCATTCGCCCCCAGCAATATCAAAGCAACTATGAAATTGACCCGCATTCGCATCCCTGAATTCTAACCACATTTGCTCAAAGAGTTGCCCTCACGTTTGCATCGAATTCCATCATCCGACCCTGTCCCGAAAAGCCGTCCCGACCAACCGCAGCGTGATACGATTCTCGCGTGCGCCGTTGGGGGAAATCTTTTGCGGGTTCGGTAAGCGCCACCATCCTCCTCTTCGCCGTAACCTCGCTCCAGTCTCAGCCACCCGCCACTTCGCCTCTCAACCGTAAGACGATCACTCCGCTATATCCTGCCAGCTCTGCGTATCCCGCCCCCGCCTGGTTCATCGACGTAGCCCAGCCTGCTGGTTTGCGAATGGAAAATGTGAACGGCGGGGCCAACAGCAAGAAGTACATTATTGAAACCACCGGCAGCGGCGTGGCCATTTTCGACTACGACAATGACGGCTGGCCCGACATATTTCTCGTCAACGGAACCTCTCTGGAGAGTTCGACCTATGCCAAACCCGGCGCCCAGCCCCCCACCAGCCACCTCTTTCACAATAATCATGATGGAACGTTCACCGACGTAACCCACGCCGCCGGTCTCGAATTCTCCGGCTGGGGGCAGGGTGTCTGCGTCGGAGATTATGACAATGACGGCTTTGACGACTTATATGTCACTTACTATGGCAAAAACCGTCTCTATCACAATCAGGGCGACGGCACTTTCAAGGAAGTCGCAACCGCCGCTGGAGTGGCGGGCGATGGCAATGCTTGGGGCACCGGTTGCGCCTTCGTCGATTATGATCGCGACGGCAAACTCGACTTGCTCGTAGCCAATTATGTTCGCTTCGACGTTAACACCGCGCCCAAACCCGGTGAGGGACTGATGTGCGTGTGGAAAGGTATTCCGGTCATGTGCGGACCGCGCGGCCTTGATTCCACCCCCAATATTCTCTATCACAACCTCGGCGGCGGACGATTCGCCGATGTCAGCAAGGCCAGTGGCATCGAAAAAACCTTCGGCCATTACTGCTTCAGCGTTTCCACCCTCGATTACGATGACGATGGCTGGCCCGATATTTACGTGGCCTGCGACAGCACCCCCAGCATTCTCTATCACAACCTGCGCGACGGAACCTTCGCCGACGTCGCGGCCGAGGCCGGTGTCGC
Source organism: uncultured Acidobacteriaceae bacterium (assembly GCA_963746205.1). Lineage (GTDB taxonomy): Bacteria > Acidobacteriota > Terriglobia > Terriglobales > Acidobacteriaceae > Acidiflorens. The sequence continues at coordinate 82,641 of CAVVAP010000029.1, forward strand.
GTTTAATGAAGATGGACGCGAGCAGGCTGGAATGGGCTCCACCGTTGCCGATTACGATAACGATGGACGTCCCGACATCTTCAAGACAAATTTCTCCGACGACGCGTCCTCCCTCTACCACAACAACGGCGACGGCACTTTTTCCTCCACCATCTTCGAAGCGGGTTTAAGCCTCAATACCCGTTTCCTGGGGTGGGGCACCATGTTCGTGGATGTTGACAACGACGGCCGTCCCGATATCCTTCTCGTCAACGGGCACGTTTATCCTGAAGTCGACACCAACCATCTCGGTTCCACCTACCGTGAGCCGAGACTTTTATACTGGAACGCCGGCGGAGGCAAGTTCAGGGACTTCAGCCAGCAGTGCGGCCCGGGATGCACCGAGCCGCAGTCCAGTCGCGGCCTGGCCGTCGGCGACCTCTGGAATGAGGGCCGCATGTCCGCCGTCGTGAACGACATGGGCGGCCAGCCCATGCTGCTGGTCAATCGCGCCGCCAATACGAATCATTGGCTGGGTGTGATTACCAAGGGTACTAAGTCAAACCGCGATGCCATCGGAGCTAAAGTGACCGTGATCAGTAGACAAGCTAAGTTCGTTCAGGAGGTGCGTAGCGGCTCCAGCTATATCTCTAACAACGATATGCGGCTCCACTTCGGCCTCGGCAGTAACTCCCAATTTGAGCGTATAGATGTGCGCTGGCCGAACGGCGTCAGCGAGACGTTCGCGGGAGGCGCTGCCGACCGCATGATCACAGTAACGGAAGGCGAGGGAAAAAACGGTATGCGAATAACCACATCCCCCACCCCGCCGGACCACCCGCAGGACACAAAGCTCGGCCCATCGCCGAAGCGCAGATAATGCGGAGGGAAAATAAAACCATGCGCATCGCAACGATTTCACGTCGTAAGTTTGCCAAGATAGCCGCCGCTACCGCCGTAGCCGCAGCCAGCCGCCCTTTGTTGTTCTCGCGCTCCGCTGGCGACGCCCTCGCTGCAGCTCCGCCGCTTGCCGAATTCGGTTATGGCGATGTCACCATCACTAGCCCTCTGCACGCCGCGCAGCTCGATAATACCCACCAGGTTCTAATGAACATGAGTGAGGACAGCCTCCTCAAACCTTTTCGCCAGATGGCAGGCCAACCCGCGCCGGGCGCCGATTTGGGTGGCTGGTATAACTTCGATCCGAATTATGACTGGCACAAGGACGATGCCGGCCTCGCTCCCGGATGTACCTTCGGCCAATGGATATCTGCTCTGGCGCGCCATTACGCCATCACCGGCTCCGAGGAAACTCGCCTCAAAGTCCTGCGCCTCAACCGCCTCTATGCCCAGACCATCTCTGAGGCCTTCTACGATAACAACCGCTTTCCCGCTTACTGTCTCGACAAGCTATTGCTCGGCCTCATCGACTCCCACCAGCTTGTCGGCGACGCCGACGCCTTCGCCATCCTCGATCGCACCACCAAAGCGGCCCTCCCTCATCTCCCGGGCAAGGCCATCGACCGCGAACTAGCGTGGCGCCCGGATAAAGATCAGTCCTATCGTTGGGATGAGTCCTACACGATTCCGGAAAATCTTTTCCTTGCCTACCAGCGCGGCGCGGGTGACAGTTACCGGCAAATGGCCATCCAGTATCTCGACGACTCCACTTGGTTCGATCCGCTCGCCCGCGGCGACAATGTTCTCGCCGACAAACACGCCTACAGCTATGTCAACTCACTAAGTTCCGCCATGCAGGCTTATCTCACCATGGGAAGCGAGAAACACTTGCGCGCCGCTAAGAACGCCTTCGTGATGCTCAGCGCGCAGAGTTTTGCCACCGGCGGCTGGGGTCCCGACGAGAGGCTGAGAGCCCCGGACAGCGGAGACATCTATGCCAGCCTCTCTGGCACTCACAATAGCTTCGAGACGCCCTGTGGTTCCTACGCCCACTTCAAAGTGACTCGCTACCTGCTTCGCGTGACCCGCGATTCGCGCTACGGCGACAGCATGGAGCGCGTAATGTACAACACCGTTCTCGGTTCCAAACCGATGTACTCCGACGGACGCGCCTTCTATTACGCCGATTATAATTTCGCCGGCAGAAAGGTATTCTCCAACCATATTTTCCCTTGCTGCTCCGGCACGTTGCCGCAGGTGGCGACGGATTATCGCATCAATTCTTATCTTCGCGATCCGCGCGGCGTCTATGTCATCCTCTATCTTTCTTCTTCCGTCCGCTGGGTACAGGATGGCGCCCAGATTTCCTTGCGCCAGGAGGGAGAGTATCCCTTCGAAGACTCGATGTCATTGCTGATCACGGCGTCGCATCCCAAAGAATTTACTCTGCGCTTGCGTATCCCGGAGTGGGCCCAGGGCGCCCGCATTGAGGTGAACGGCAAACGTTGGCCCGACTCGCCGGTGCCCGGAACCTTCGCCGCCCTCGATCGAAAATGGCGAACCGGCGACCGCGTGGACCTCGAACTTCCCCGGACAAAGCGCCTCGATTCCATCGATCCGCATCATCCCGAGACTGCCGCGCTGCTCTGCGGCCCCTTAGTGCTCTTTCCGATAACTTTTCCGGCCGGCGCTTCGAATTCCACGACCGCCGCTGACAATGTTCAACCACCCATGACCAGGACCCAATTGTTAGGTGCCAGTCAAACCGGCAAACAGGCGTGGGAAGCAAAGCTGGCAAATGGACCATTGAAGTTATTACCCTACGTCACAATCGACGAAGAACAGTATTCGACTTATCTGCGTCTCACCTAAGCGGATCGGCCATTCGCCGTCAACAGCATGCTATGTGGCAACCAAAGGCATTCCGTTCGTCTCGCAAACCGGCCGTCGTCTTACTCTGGCTCAGCGTCGTACTTGCATTTGTGCGCCCAATTGCAGCTCAGTCTCCGGCGCAAGAAGGGAGCACAGAAGCAGATCAAGCAACATTGACGTCCCTCACCTCGAGTACCGATTCCGTCGGTCCCCGGCGCTTCTTATCGGTTCACGGTCACCGTGCGGCGATCTTCGGTTATTCCGAAGCCGGTCTGGAAGTGTGGGCCTATCCGGTACAAATACTCAGTTCTTATGCGGTGAGCTTTCGCCACCCCGGCGTTACCACGCTCATTGACGGACAAGCCATTCTCCGTCGCATCGTCTACCGTCCAGAGTCGGTCACCCGCATATACGCCGGGCCCGATTTTATTGTTCGCGAGAAGTTATTCGTCCCCCTTGATGACCCCGGAGTCATCATCGAGTACACGGCAGAAAGCGCGCGACCGATCGATATCGAACTCCGCTTCATTCCCGTACTCGATCTCATGTGGCCGGCCGGCATGGGAGGCCAGGAAATTATTTGGAACGACGCTGCGTCAAGTTACTCCCTCTTCGAACCCGCTCACCGCTTCAGCGCCAGCATCGGTTCGCCCGACATCGTGTCCCATGACGAGACTCATAACCTCAGCCAGCGCCCCGGCCGCTCTTATGGCGTTGCTTTTACCATCCGTGCCAACGGAGTTACCCACCGCGCGGCGAAAGTAGTGATCGCCGGCGGCGTCGGCACTCAGGACGCTACGGCCATAGCAGATAAGTTGGCGCAACCGGCTGTCTCGTTGGAGAAAAACGCCATAGATCAGTACGTCGATTTACTAAGTCATTCCTTGCGGATACAAACCCCGGACGCCGAAACAAATCGCGCCTTGGCTTGGTCAGAAATCGCGCTCGATCAAGCCTGGGTCTGCAATCCGGATCTCGGATGTGGCATCGTCGCCGGTTACGGGCCGTCGCGCAAGGCGCGGCGTCCGCAATACGATTGGTTTTTTGCCGGCGACGGCATGGTGGCCGTTCACGGTTTGTTGGCCGCCGGACAATACGAGCGAGCGCGCCAGGAACTGGAATTCATCTTCAAGTATCAGGACCAGAAGACGGGCATGATCTGGCACGAACTCTCACAGAGCGCCGGACAAATCGATTGGAAGACCTATCCTTATATGTTCGTCCACGTCGATTTAACTTATGAATTTCTCGATACCGTTGCCAGTTATTACGTCGCGACCGGTGACTCCGACTTTGTAAGATCCCATTGGTCATCCATAGATGCCGCATATGCCTATTGCCGCTCCCTGCTTGACTCGAAAGATGGCTTGCCACGAATTCCTCTCGGCAAAGAGGGCAGCCGGGAACAGGATCCACTGGGCGATGAGTTAGCTCTCTCCGCTAGTTGGGCAGACGCTTCCCAGGCCCTCGCCACCCTGGCGGCCGTCGCCGGGCACGATTCCGCCGCGCAAAACGCCGCCGCCGCCAATCTGCAGGCGGGTGCCGAGATCAGGAAAAGATACTGGGATGAGCCTAAGAATTTTTGGATCACCGGATACACCCGCTCCGGAGTTCCTGTTGTGGATCGCGACCTCGGCCCTTCGCACGTTATCACCAAGTCTTACTTCACCGAGCGGCAGCGCGGCGCTCTCATCGGCCAACTCGCGTCCGCCGATTTTCAGACCGATTGGGGCACGCGCGGAAAGGCTTCCACCGCCCCCACCTACGACCCCAACGCCTACTCCACCGGCAGCGTCTGGGCGATACGCACCGCCGGCGTCGCCCTCGCATTCTGGGCGGTCCATCGACCAGTGATCGCTTTGCCCATCTGGAGCAGTCTCGTCCCCTGGAGTTCCCTCGATTCCATGGGGCATATCCACGAAGCCGCCGCGGGAGACTACTTTCACGAAGAAGAGGAGTCGGTGCCGGAGCAAACCTGGTCCTCCGCTTCATTCCTCAGCGCCGCAGTAAACGGAATGTTCGGCCTGCAAGTCGATGGCGCCCACAGTCGCCTCTCCTTTGCTCCCCACCTGCCGCCCGATTGGGACGCCATTTCTCTACGTAACCTGCGCGTCGGCGCTTCGAAAATCGCAATCGACCTGACTCGCAGTAGACTTTCCGCCACCGCCGAACTCACCCTCCACCTGCAAAACGAAGGACCACCTTTGTCCGTTTCCTTCAATCCCGAAATCCCTCTCGGCGCAACCTTGCTCGACGCGAGCCTGGCAGACCAATCCATCCCCGTCACCATGGAGCAGCATCCGCAGGATGCTCATGCGAAATTGGAATTTGCCTTGCCTCGCGGAAATACCTCCCTGACCCTTAAGTATTCCGGCGGCGTCGCCCTCGTCCCGGAACCGGCCCACCCCGCCGTCGGAGATCCGAGCCATGCCCTCAAAATTACGGGATTAAATCTTGCAGACCGCGTCTACACCGTGACTTTCGACTACCCGGCAAACACGGCTTGCAGCTTCACCATCCTCACTCCCTGGACCATCGAAAGCGCTCAGAGCGCGACCTTCCTCGCCACTTCGCCGGGCGCCTACAAAATCTCCGTCAACCAACTCCCCTCCGGTTCGAATCAAGTGCAAACGGATTACGAACACGGCAAAGTTGTAATCACATTCGCCGGTAAATGATCTACCGCACACGCGTCGCTTTCCCTCGTGCAAAATTCCCCACGAGCAGAACCCGCCGCTCAATTCACCTGAGCTTAATCTTGCGGTAACAATCCTCACTTAGATTTGCCGATTGTTGCGGAGACAAATTGCCCCTACAACGTAACCGGCTCACATCACTGCCCCTGCAACGGCTCCGACGTTGGCGCGATGCCCGTGGGCCAGTCGCGGTATTGGGCCGCAAAAAGCCCGCCAGCCTCGTTTACGGCGTGGATGACGTTCCTCCTTGGCCGGTGCAGATTGCCGCCGCCTTCCAGCAACTCTTCGTGATGTCGGTCGGCTGGATCTACGTCTTGCTCGTGGTCAACGCCATCGGCGGCACCGCGCTGGAAACTCAAAACCTCATTCGCATGTCCATGCTGGCCTCGGGAATCGCCACTATTGCGCAATCCAGAAGAGGCTTTGGCAATGGCTACCTCTGCCCTCTCACCTGCAGCCTCACTTACATCTCGCCCGTCGTGCTGGCCGGGATCGCCGGCGGTTACTCTCTGATGTTCGGAATGTTACTGTGCGCCGGCCTCGCGGGAATCATCTTCTCGCGCGTCGTCCATCGCCTGCGTTTCCTGTTCCCGCCCGAAGTCACCGGTCTCATGGTCGCCATGTCGGGACTACAACTGGTCGCGCTGGGATGCCCCCGCTTCCTCGGCTATTCCCGGGCAGCCGCCTCCGGCGACTGGCGTTCTCTTGTGATCGGGTTGACCACGCTTTGCGCCATGATCGTGCCCACCATCTGGAACCGCGGTAAGCTCCACTTATTTCCCATGTTGATCGGAGTGGCCGCCGGCTACGCCGCCGCATTTTACCTGGGACAATTTCATTCCCTGCATCCTGTAGGGCATACCGCGTTCGTCAGCTTCCCGCTCCGCGCCACTACCGGACTCGCCTTCAAGTTTGCCCTTCTGCCGGCTTTCCTCATCGCCGCCCTGACCGCCAGCCTTAAGACCGTCGGCGATACCACTCTCTGCCAGAAGGCTAACGATGCGGATTGGAAGCGCACCGACATGCGCTCGGTAAGCGGCGGGGTTCTTGTGAATGGCTTGGCCACCGCGCTCTCCGGCCTCTTCGGAGGCATTGGCCAGAACACCACTTCAAGCAGCATCGGAATCTCACTCGCCACCGGCACCACCAGCCGCGTAATCGCTCTCCCGCTCGGCCTGCTCGTAATCGCGCTTGCCTTTTTCCCGCAACTCGCCACCATCGTCGCCGCCATGCCCGCACCGGCGGTCGGCGCAATCTTGATCTATTCCGCCTGTTTCATCATTCTGGGCGGTCTCCACCTGCTCACCTCTCGCATGCTCGACGCCCGCCGCATCTTCGCCGTCGGCATCTCGCTCATCTTCGGACTCAGCGTGGAAATGGTGCCGGATCTCTATCAGTCCATTCCCGCTTTTCTCCATCCCATATTCAGTTCCTCCACTTCCGTTGCCACCGTGCTGGTCGTGCTCCTGAGTGTTTTATTCCGCATCGGCCTCAAAAAACAGCGCTCCCTGGAGCTGGTCGCCAATCGCGACAGCCTCGACGAGATCACTTTGTTCATGGACGAACAGGGCTCGGCGTGGGGCATGCGGAAGGAAGTGGTCACTCGCGCCACTGACGCCGCCTATGAAGTGGTCAACAACCTGCGACTTCTACCCTTGGGCTCCGACATCATTACTCTGCGCACAACCTGGGATGAACTTCGCCTGGATCTGGAAATCGAATACTCCGGCCCCGAGATTAAGCTCGCCGACTCCATGCCTGCTCTCGAAAAAATGGGAACGCCCGAAGGCGTGGCTCAACTTGCGGGATACGTGATTCGCCAGTATGCCGATCGCGTCCGAATCCGCGAGAAAAACGGATTCAGCCGCGTGCAGTTGCATTTTGAGCACTAACCGCCAGTCGAAAAGATTCCCATCAAAACCCGGTCGCCGCAACCACCGCCGTCGCATGCAGCCCGACAATCTGATCGACGTTGGTCAACTTCAGCACCTCCTCCACATGCTCCGTCGCGCCTGCCACTCGCAATTCTCCCCCCGCTCTTTTCACTTTACCGGCGGACATCACGATAATTCCAATGCCTGTGCTATCGATGTTCTTCACCCCCGCCAGGTCGAGGATAATTTTCTTGTTGCCTTCATCCACCAGTTTGTCGACCGCCCATTCCAGTTGCTTGCTATCGCCGCCCAGCGTGATTCTTCCCGCGATTTCAAGGACGGTAATATCCGGCTGTAATCGTTTGCTCTGGATGTCCAGCATTTCTGTCAGCCTCCTTATATTTGTCATCCCTTTCAGGAAATCGGATGATTCGGCGCGGGCCAATCTTAGGAGGATTGGTTACAGCAAGTCAACCGAACGACGGAAGGCTTGAATCTGCTTTCCTTCTCAAATCCAGCACGATCTCATCGTCACATCGGTGACAAATCTTACTGCATATATAATGATTCGCGCGCATGCCTCTCACCATCGGCACCAGACTCGGTCCCTTATGAAATCCTCGCCCCCTCGGCGCCGGAGGCATGGGCGAGGTCTATCGCGCGCGCGATACTCGCCTCGGCCGCGATGTCGCTCTGAAAATTATTCCCGAGTCCTTCGCCCGCGAAGCCGACCGTCTCCGTCGCTTCGAGCAGGAGGCGCGCGCCGTGGCCGCGCTCAATCACCCGAACATCCTCGCCATTCATGACATCGGCGAGCAGGAAGGCACGCCCTTCATCGTGTCCGAATTGCTCGAGGGAGAAAGCCTCCGCGCCCTGCTCGATCGCGGCCTGGTGCCGCAGCGCAAAACCGTCGAGTACGGAGTGCAGATCGCCCACGGCCTCGCCGCCGCCCATGAAAAAGGCATCATCCACCGCGACCTCAAGCCGGAAAACATTTTTCTCACCAAAGATGGTCGCATCAAGATCCTCGATTTCGGTTTGGCGAAGCTTGCGTCCAGCCGGAGTCCAGCCCGACGACCTCACCCTCGGCGGCGAGCATACCGCCGCCGGTGTGGTCATGGGTACCGCGAGTTACATGGCGCCGGAGCAGGTCCGCGGCGAAACTGCCGATGCTCGCACCGACATATTCGCTTTCGGCGCGGTGCTCTTCGAAATGCTTTCCGGCGTGCGCGCCTTCCGCCGTGATACCTCCGCCGAAACCATGACCGCCGTTTTAAAGGACGATCCGCCGGAGTTGTCCGATCTCGGCCGCATGGTTTCGTCCGCTCTCGAGCGCACGGTGCGCCGTTGCCTGGAAAAAAATCCGCAGCAGCGTTTTCAGTCGGCCCGCGATTTGTCATTCGCCCTGAGCGCTCTCTCAGGAAGCGACATGAGCGCCGCCGCCCGCATCTCCGTCGCGCCGCGCTCGACCCCGCGCTTGCTCTGGCTGGGCGTCGCACTCGCCATCGCGGCGGTCGCCCTCGTCACCTGGTACGTCGCCCGCCGTCCCGCTCCCACCACCCGCATGCAGTTCGCTCTCGCCGTCCCCGACGAAATGAGCATCAGCCACATGGCCCTCTCTCACGACGGCTCAACCCTCGTGTTTGTCTCCCCCGAAGAAACTTCCGCCTTGCCCATGTTGTACGTACAACGCGTCGGCTCGTCCACCGTCTCCTTGCTGCCCGGTACCCAGGGAGCCAGCTATCCTTTCTGGTCGCCGGACGGCGCGTACGTGGCCTTTTTTGCCGCTGGCAAGCTCCAGAAAATGGCCGTCACCGGCGGCACTCCCCAGGTCCTTGCCACCGCTCTCGCCGGCCGCGGCGGCAGTTGGGGAAGCAAGGATGTAATCATTTTTGCCCGCGACGCCCAGGGTCCGCTATGGCGCATCAGCGCCGACGGCGGGGGTCTCGCGCCCGTCACCACTCTGTCCCCAGGCGGCAATGACCAATCCCACCGCTGGCCCCTCTTTCTGCCTGACGGCAACCGCTTCTTATATTGGGCCGGAAACTTCGCCAACGCCCGGGACGACCGCGTCAGCGGCATTTACGCCGGCGCACTCGACCGCCCCGACCGCAAACTGGTCGTGCTCTGCCATTCCAGTTTCGGCTACGACGACCGCCACATTTATTACGCTGACGAACAGCGGCAGTTGGTCGGTGTCAGGTTTGACGCCTCCTCCGCCACGGTTTCCGGCAGCTCGGCCGCCGTCGCCAATAGTGTCGGATTTCAACCCTCCACCTATTGGGCCGCCTTCGCCGTCGCCCGGAACGGAACTTTGATCTACAACACCACCGCCGGCGCAACCGAGTCCGCCCTCACCTGGATCGACCGCACCGGCAAAGTCCTGGGCCGGGTCGGCGAGACCGGTGTCATGGCGAACCCATCGCTCTCTCCCGATGGCAGCCGCGTTGCCCTCGATGTCAGTGACGAAAAGGCCAACAATGTCGATGTTTGGATTGAAAGCACCACCGGATCCGGCAACTCGCGTTTCACCTTCGATCCCTCCGAAGAAGTCACGCCCGTCTGGTCCAGAGATGGCAATACCCTGGCCTACCGCGGCGTCGTCGGAGGCGGGATCAAGTTGCTCTTGAAGCGCTCCACCGGCCTGGAGCGCGAAAAAGAAAGACTCGCCGTCTCCAGCGCAAAAAACGAGGACGTCCTGCCCAACTCCTGGTCCTTGGATAACCGCCAGATTCTCTGCACGCGCCAGACGCCAACCGGCGACTATCTCGACTTGTTGCCGGTTTCCGGAGGCGAGCCTACCCGCTTAATCACCAGCAAAGGTAGCGAAACCAATGGTCAGATTTCTCCCGACGGTAAATGGGTGGCCTACGCCTCCGACGAGTCCGGCGCATGGGAAATCTACGTCACTTCTTTCCCCGGCGTGATTGGAAAATGGCAGGTCTCGCGCGGCGGAGGCGCCGAACCGCGCTGGCGCGGAGATGGCGGCGAGATTTTCTACATCGCTCCCACCGGCATGTTGATGTCCGTCTCCGTCAATGGCACCGGAATTTTCGCCACCGGCACTCCGGTGCCCCTATTCGAAGAGCGCGGCCGCGCCCCCATCTCCAGCACCGACCTTTTCACCTACGACGTGGCGCGGGATGGCAAACGCTTCCTCGTCAACCGCTACGAAAAACCCGAACACATCCCGCCCCTGACCATCCTGCTGAATGCCCCCACCGCGGGCCCATCGTTTTAGCGCCCCTGTGGACCCACCACCCGCTCCGTCGCCGGACACAAATTCCTATACGGACAATACGAGCAGTGCCGTCCCACTACCGGAGCAAACTTCCCCTCCGCGATGCCTTCTGCCACGTTCTGCACCCGCGTCTTCGCCGCTTCCAGTTCGCCATCGCTCCGCGTCGTGAGAATCTCCGCGTTATTCTCGATATTGTGCAGGATCAGCCGATCCGCTCTCTTGCCCCACGTTTCCCGCGCCGCCAGCGCATATAACGACAGTTGCAGACTCTTGTCCGCGTCCTCCTGTGACTTGGGCTTACCCGTCTTGTAATCGACGATGGCCACCGTCTCCGGACCGCTGCGGTCCATTCGATCCACCCGTCCCGTCACTTTCGCCGTGCCGACTAGCAATTCAAATTTGCATTCCGTGTCCAGCACTTCCACTTCCGCCAGTCGCGCGCACTCGAAAAATTGCCGCAGTTGCTCCATGCCCTGCCGGAGATATAACTCGTATTGATAGCGATCCGCGATCCCCGCCGAAGCCAGCGCAGAACGAAACTGCTCCAGCAACTCTTCGTCGCCGATTTCACGCTGATAACGCCGGGCGTCGTAAAACGTGCGCAACACGTCATGCATCGCCTTCCCGTAGTGCAGCGATGCCGACACCTCGCGCGGCAAATTCCACTCCCGCTCCAATTTGAAGCGGAGCGGGCATTGCTCGTAAACCTCAATCGCCGATGCACTCAGCCCGCCCACAAAGTTCGGCAACGGATCCATCAGCGAGCCAGGAGGCCACATTCGATTGCTCCAGTGCGATGCGATGTTCCTCCCCGGCAAACATCTCATCCTGCACCGCCTCCGCCGGACGCGCCGACCAGAACCCCGCATAATTCGAATTCACCATGAACTCGCGCAGAAATTTCGTCGGCTTCGGATCTTTCTTGCTCTGCCCCTGGTTGGCGTAGATCGTCAGCGTGTTTCTCGCCCTCGTCATCGCCACATAATAAAGACGCCGCTCCTCTTCTTCATGCAGCGCCTTGTCGTCTCCCGACGATTTTCCCGACCGCCGCAACTCCGCCGGAAACGCAATCAGCGGCTCACGATACGAAATAGGGAAAGTAGTGGACGTGCCGCGAATGATCGCCACGTGCCGGAACTCAAGTCCCTTGGCAGCGTGCGCCGTCAAAAGCTGCACCGCGTCCTCTGCCTTGCGCGGCAACGCAATCGTTCCCCGCCCCTCGACAAAATAGTCCAGGTACTCCAGAAATTCTGCCGGACTCCCCGTCTCCGCTATCGGCCGTGTGTGCCACGCGCCCACAAACTGGACAAAAGCATTCACCAGCGCCGAGCGCGGTAGCGCGAACTGCCCAATCACCATGTTCACCGCGTCCACAGCAAGAACTCCGTCTGCCTCAACCTTGCGGTGCACCTTGTCCAGCATCTCCAACAGCGCCGGACCTCCCGCCAACCCTGCCAATGCGACCCTCAGATTGAGGTCTCGCCGCATCGCTCGCATCGCCGCCCGCAACTCAATTCCGTCAATCCCGAATTGCGGCAAAGCCGCCATCCGGAACACGCTGCCCGCATCGTTCGGGGAAACCGCCGCCGTCAGGCATGCCAAAACGTCGCGCACCTCCGGCGTATCCAGCACGTCCAACCCTTCAATCGAAAATGGAATCCCCCGCTCGGCAAACTCGTGGACCAACTCGTCTCGATGATTGTGCTGGCGGTAGAGCACGGCGAAATCGCTCCACCGGCAGCCCCCCGTCTTGCCTTTATCCCGGTTCTCTTCTTTACGCTTGTTCTGAATGCGCCCCGCCAAGTCCGCCGCCTCCACCTCCTTCCGCATCCACGTGACGATCTCCACAAGCGGTGCCGCTTCTGTGTCTCCCTTCTGTTTCCGCTCCTCATCGCGCAGCGATTCCAGCGGCTTCCGCTGATACGAAATTCCCCCTCCGTTATTCGCCGGCCCTTTCGCGAACGTCGCAGGATTTTCGTTCACGATGCCAAAAGCACAGCGCAGAATTGGAGTGAGCGACCGCCGGTTCTTCTCCAGTGCCACGATTTGCGTCGCAGGAAATTTTTCCCGAAACAGCGTGAATGCCTCACTCGAAGCCCCGCGAAATTGATAAATCGCCTGGTCCGGATCGCCCACCGCAAACACATTGGCTTCCGGCCCGGCCAGCATTGACAGAATCTCCACCTGGGCAAAGTTCGCGTCCTGAAATTCATCCACCAGCAGAAAGCGCGTCCGCCGCCGTTCTTCTTCCAGCAGCGCCGCATCCTTTTTCATCAAATCGTGGGCCCGTGTAATCATGTGCCCAAACGTGCCCAGATTATTTTCCCCCAGCAATTTCTCGACGGTGCTGAAAACGCGCGCAATCTCCCGGCAGCGCTCCAGAATCTCACCCTCCTCCAACTCCGCCTGCTTCTTCGAACTGGTCACGCGCGGCAGCTGAATCTCACCCCGCTCCAGGCGCGCCACGTAGCCCGCATATTCCGCCGGCCCCACCAATTCGTCTTGGCAACGCCGCATGAACTCCAGCAGACTATCGAGAAACTGCCCCACATTGGCCGCGCGTACAAAATACTTCAGCCGCAGATCGCGAATGCGACGCCGCAAATACACCCAGAGATCTCTGTCGTCAAGCAGTCCAAAGTCCGCGCCCCGCCGATGTAACAACCCGTTACACCACCCGTGAAACGTGCACGCCTGTAGACCATCAATGGAGCAGTCGTTCAGTTCTTCTCGAACCCGCCCCATCATCTCCGCCGCCGAATTTTCCGTGTAAGTAAGCGCCAGAATTTCGTCGGGACGCGCATGCCCCTGGCGAATCAGGTTGGCGATCCGCTGCACAAGAACGGTAGTCTTACCCGTGCCCGCGCCCGCAATCACCAGCAGCGGCCCGTGAACGTGCTCAATCGCCTGCCGCTGCCGTTCGTCGGGAACGGCTCGAGGAATATTAGAGGTGTTGCCGGAAACTCGGGAAAGCATCAGCCGGAGAATATCAGAATCGCTTGTGGAACCTATGCCACCAGCCCCACACACAAAATAATCCCGAAAGGCTCCGGGAAGCGCACGACTTTTGGATCCTGTTTCACAACTTGCTGAAAAACTCACCTGCACTTGGTTTTGGGTGGCGCAGCGCTTTTCAGCGTTGCGATAACTCCACGGTCAGCAACGCGGCTTCAGCCGCTGAGGTGAGGGAATGCCGCCGCGGGAAACCAACGAATTCACCCCGAGACTCGCTTCTCGGTGCGTGCGGTCACCATGACGCTCCGAGCGCCAGCGCACAAGCCACGATCGCCGCCGTTTCAGCGCGAAGAATTGTGTTGCCGAGCGAAGCCGTTTCCCATCCCGCCTCATCAAACCATTCCCGCTCCGCGTCGACCCACCCGCCTTCAGGACCAATCGCCAGCGCCACTTCATCGGCCGTCGTCGCCAGACTTTCTCCCAGTCGCGTGTTCTCCTCGGTTTCATCCAGCAGGATGCGCGGCTTTCCGGAGAACGGCAGCATGCTTTCCAGTTCCTTCAACTTCACCGGCAACCCCATTTCAGGAGGAGCGTCTCGCCGCGATTGTTCGCTCGCCTGCACCGCAATCCGCTGCCAGCGCTCATGCCGCTTCGCCGCTGCGGATGCCAGATGCGCATCCGTCCGCCGCGCAATCACCGGAATCACGCGCGCCACTCCAATCTCCGTGCACTTTTCTATCGCCCATTCCATGCGATCGAACTTGAAAATCGCCAGCACGATCGTGACCCTCGGAACGTTCACCGAAAAACGACGGAGAGGCCGCGACGCCGTCCCCAGCGCAAACTCCACCCGCTCCTGGGAAACGGTTGTGATCGTTCCGCGCCGAATGTCTTCCCCAGTCGCGATGTCAAACTCCTGCCCCACCTCGGCCCGCAGCACCCGCGCCAGATGCGCAGCATGCTCGCCAACCAAAGCGGCCGTGTCTCCCCGAACCTCGTCGGCAATCCAGCGTCGGAGTGTCATGAGAATTCCGAGTTCTCCGCAAAAATTAGAATTTTCATTTAGCCCTGAACAGGAAGCCAACGACTGCTAGCGGAAAAATAAAAGCAGCGATTTTGGATGGCGCAGCGTTTTTAGCGCTGCGATAACTCCTTTATTAATGCGCCTTTAGCCGCCGAGGAAAGGCGGCGTGAAAAAAACCAGTCGCCGCGCGAGTGCCAACCGCGCCTACGCAAACATATCCTTAACCCGCCCCAGCAGCGTCCGATGCTGCGGCTTATTTTCCACGGGAGACAATTCGCCCAGCTCCGCCAGCAACTCGCGTTGCCGTTTGTTTAACTTCCCGGGCGTTTGGATTCGCACCTCCACATACAGATCGCCCTTGCCATGACCATTCAACACCGGCACGCCTTTGTTGCGAACTCGGAACGGCGTTCCCGACTGCGTGCCTTCGGGAATCTTCAGTTTATGATCCCCATCCAGCGTGGGGACGCTGATCTCCGTGCCCAGCGCGGCCTGTGCGAACGAAACCGGAACCACGCAGTGCAGGTCATTGCCCTCGCGCTCAAAAAAAGCGTGCTCCTTAACATGGAGCACAACATATAAGTCGCCGCCCGGACCTCCAAACGCCCCCGCTTCCCCCAGTCCGCTGAAACGTATGCGGGTGCCGTCCTCCACCCCCGCCGGTACGTTCGCTTCTACCACCCGCTCCCGCAGCAATCGCCCTTCGCCCTTGCACTTGGGGCAAGGATCGGAAATCACCGTGCCCGCGCCCTGGCAACTCGGGCAAGTACGCGCGATGCTGAAAAATCCCTGCTGATACCTCACCTGCCCGCGTCCATTGCACGAGCGGCAACTGACCGGAGCCTTCCCCGGCGCCGACCCCGTGCCGCGGCAGGCGTCGCAACTCTCGTGCCGGCGCACGTTGACTTCTTTCTTTACGCCAAACACCGCCTCTTCGAATTCTAGGTACAGGTCTTCCCGCAGATCGGCGCCGCGTTGCGCTCGGCTGCGGCGGCGGCCTCCCTGCCCAAACATATCGCCGAATCCGAAAATGTCACCAAAAATGTCGCCGAAATCCTGAAAAATCGCCGGATCGAATCCCGATTGCGAACTCGCGCCGCCCAGCCCCGCGTGCCCAAAGCGGTCATACAACGATCGCTTCTCGCCATCCGCCAGAATCGCGTAAGCCTCCGTGATCTCCTTGAACTTCTCTTCCGCCTCCGGATTATTCGGATTGCGGTCGGGATGATAGGTCATCGCGAGCTTGCGGTATGCGCTCTTGATCTCCACATCCGTCGAGGTTCGCTCGACGCCCAGTACTTCGTAGTAGTCGCGTTTAGTATTCGCGTTCAGAAAACTCCCCCCTCGCAAATCCGATGTCCCATACCGCGCGGCTTGTGCTCCGCCGTCTACCCGCGGCTGTTCCGCGCCACCCGCACCATCGCCGGACGCAACAGCCGCTCCTTATATTTGTACCCGCGCTGCAACTCTCCCACCACCTGCTGGTCCGCCGCCCCGCTCGTCTCTACCATTTCGATCGCCTCATGAAAACGCGGATCGAAAGTTTGTCCCAAGGCGGCGATCGGCTGCACTCCCGCCTTCAGCAGAGCATCCTGCAACTGCCGGTAAATCAACTCCACCCCGTTGCGGAATTCCCCCGCATCGGCGTTCGATTGCAATGCCAGCTCAAAGCTGTCCAGTATGGGAAGAAAATTTCGGATCACGTCCGCCGCCGCGAACTCGCGAAACTCCTGCTGCTCCCGCACCCCGCGCTTGCGCGCATTATCGAATTCCGCTTGCAGGCGAGCCAGTCGATCGAGCAGCGCGTCGCGCTCCGCCTTGAGTTTTTCCGTCTCCGGCATCTCGCCTTCGCCGCCCGAGGTCGCCGGACCCGCCGCGTCTACGCTCGCTGCCGGCAACTCACGATCCACATCGATGTTTCCGTCGTTCTTTCCGTTTCCTTTACCCATACGGCGCACTACTCCGATTCATTCAAGACTTTGTCAAACAGCCGCGCGATGTATGACACCGCCGACATGGTGTGCTGATAATCCAGTCGCGTCGGCCCGATCACCGCCAGCGATCCCATGACCTCTCCACCCACTCGTGCCGGCGCCCCGATCAGAACAAAATTCTGCAGTGACGGAGATGGCAATGCCTCATCCAGCCCGATCACCACCCGCACCGCTTCCTGCCGCGTGTCCAGATACGCCCCCAGCAGCTTCACCACTTTTTCTTTTTCCTCGAGCGTACGCAGCATGTCTTGCAGTCGTGTGCGATCTTCCTCGCCCCCGTGCTGCGTAATCAGGTTCGCCGCGCCTTCCACAAACACCGCCTGTGTGTCCTCGCTCGCCGCCAGCGCTCCCTGCTGATAAAGCTGTTCGATCGACTTCATCAACCGGTCATACTCGGATCGTTCTTGCTCCAGTCGCCGCGCCAGTTCCGCCCGCATGTCGCCCATCGTCCAGCCGCGAAAGTTTTCGTTGATATAACGCGCCGCCAGATCTAGATCGGCCTGCGGAATATCCAGCCGCAGCACCCGATCCCGCACCACTCCCGAACGCGTCACCACCACCGCTAAAACTTTCTGCTCGCCCAGTCGCGAAAAATACACATGCTCCAAAGCGTTCTGCGCCCCGGTCGTCGCGACCGTCACCCCCACCCCGTGCGAAATCAGCGAGAGCACATGCGAAGTCCGTTCCATGAACTCCTGCACGTCGGTGATGCCCGTCAGGCTGTCCTGGATAACGCTCTGATTCTCGTGCGAAAGATGCGCGTCGCCGCTCAGTTGCTCGACATAATAACGATAGGCCTCCGCCGTCGGCACGCGCCCCGCCGAGGCATGCGGCTGCTCCAGAAATCCCGCCTCCGCCAGATCGGCCATCACATTCCGAATCGTAGCCGCACTTAGGCCCTCTCGACTGGAGCGCGCAAGCGTCCGCGAACCCACCGGTTCCCCGCTGGCAATAAATGTCTCGACAATCGCGGTCAGGATTTCCCGTTCCCTTCCGCCCGCTGGCCCTGCTGGCATATCCCCCCGAAACTCCCCGCGAATCGCCCCTTTAAATACTTTAGATGCAGTGGCTTAGATTACGATTCCACGGCACCCTGAGGGCATTCTAGGGAGCGTTGACAAGGGTGTCAAGAAAAGTACCGTATGGCGGACGACCGTCGCCTAGGTTTTAGGTTTTAGGTTTTAGGTTTTAGGTTTTAGCTGTTAGGTGTCGGATCTTAGCAGGATGCGGAACCCCAACACCCAAGACCTAAAACCTAAGACCTAAGACCCAAAACCTAGCACCTAAAACCTAGCCTAAGCCCCCTCCGCCACCGCCTTCAGATTGCCCAACCCGCTCTCGAAGTGTTTCCCCACAACCCGATCCATATTCACGAAAACACTCATTACCTTCATGATGAACAGATTCGTCCCCTGCATCTTCCACGTAACTTGGGTCGCCTGTTGCAATCCCCCACTGGAGCCTTCCGCCGGTTCCAGCGTGAATTCGTTCACGTTATGGGCTGCAAACGGTTTCACCCAATCCACCTCGACAACAATCCTCCTCGGTGCAACCGATTCCCTGATCGTCATCTCCCCTTGTCCCGCGCTGCCCGAACTGCTCCAGCGCGAAGCCGCCCCCGCGCCACTCGCCGGCCCGCCATAACTCCGACTCATCGTAGTATCTTCTTTATCCTGCGGCGCCCATTCCTTCCAGCGGTGAAAGTCATCGATCAAAGCGAAGATTTTCTCCGGAGGAGCCTTGATAATCACCGCCCGCTGCAACCGTATAGTGTCAGGCCTCAGCGCGGCGAAAATAACAATAGCCAGAATAACCACCACGACGACCATCAGAACCTTCACCATCACGATTCCTCTCAGTGGCTTAGCGGGACATGAAAATTAACGCGTCCGACAGGTGCCCGCCATTGCGTCATTGCGTCCCGTCACGGTATTATCCTCCCGATTTTCGGAACCTCCGTAACTGAACTCGACCAGTCGCCGTAACATTACAAATCACAAATTACCCATCACAAATTTTAAGGAGCGATACCATGCCGTCCAAATCAATGTTACTAGCCGCCCTCGTCCTCGGCCTCACATCTCTCTCCCTGGCGCAGGGAAAAGAAAAACCCAAGCAACTAACTCTCCCCGAGACCGCCGTCCATACCGATTCCACCTTGACCTGCGACGTGAGCTATACCAGCGGCACCAGCACCACGAACTTCCAGTTCTGTGTCACGATCAACGGAAATATCTCTCAATTCAGCATCGCCCTCCAACCAATGATCGGCATCGCCGAAGGTTACGGTATCTGCGATACCACCGCCAACGTCTCTTATTTCGACTATGGACAATCCGATAGCGGAAACTGGCAGTCGCCGATCTTTACCCACAACGGCGACACCGTAACCATCGTGCGCACCACTCAAGACGGCATCTGGAAACTCACCCAGATCATCACCAACCAGCCCGCCTCCGCCTCCGGATTTGGCGACGCCAAGGTCTCCATGAAACTCCAAAACCTCAGCGGCACCACCCGCAGCGCGCAGATCATTCGCTACGCCGACGTGGACGCCGACGGCGACTCCAATAACCACTTCGATGCCACTGCAACATCAGCCTTCGGACTGGAAGCGGACTACGGCCACGGCATGATGATCACCAATAACACCGTCAACATTGCCTACGGCTATCTCACCTTTCCCCTGAACATCGCCGGTTTACCCGATCCCTGCAATCCCAACCACTACATTGCGACCCTACCCTTCATCGGCGACGGCTCCATCGTATCCCTCTGGAACTTCACCCTCAAGAAAAACGCCAGCGCCACCGTTGTCGGCACCTACAAAGGAATATGAGAGAAAACGAAGGCTTTGCCAAAGGAGCACGGAAAAGACGACTCCATAAGGTTGCGAAAAAATCACTACACGGCCTTGATCGGGAAGGGCACGAGTCCCACTCAGATGGCCGACAGGGCTTTTTATTTCATGGCTGATGCCCCCAGGCATGGCTGACGCCGAAAGGTAAGGAATATCCTTCGCCCCCATCGAGCCCCCAGCATCATTCGCTTGACTATTCTCCGCAAATGCGAGAGTCTGTCGCGCAAAGTAGGGGGCGTCCGCGAGGGCGCGCAGACGATGCCCAGTGCCAATGATCCTACGATTGCAACTCTGGCTGACGCGACCGAGCGGGGTGACCGTGCTGCTGCAGACGCGCTTTTCGCAGCCCTCTATTCGGAATTGCACCGGCTGGCTCGCCGCGAACTGGCAAGGCAAGGTGTGCCGTTGGGATTAAGCGCCACCACGCTCCTCCACCAGGCTTATCTTGATATGGCCGAGCGCGAAGGCCCTGCCTTTCCCGATCGCGCCCGCTTCATGGGTTACGCGGCACGGGTGATGCGAGGTCTGATTATCGACCACGCGCGGAATCGCCAGGCGCAGAAGCGCGGTGGCTTATTCGAGATTACCTCGTTGTCCACGGACGTGCTAGAGGATGCTGTCGACTATCTCGAACTGGAGCGCATCGGTGAGGCACTTGACCAACTCGGCAAGATGGAGCCTGCTCTAGCCGAAATCGTGGACTTGAAGTTTTTCTGCGGTTTCTCCTTTTCGGAAATCGCTGCCATGCGTGCCGTCTCGGAGCGAACCGTGCAACGCAACTGGGAAAAGGCTCGGATTTATCTGCACCGCAACCTTCGCGGAAGTACGTCGCCGGGTCTATAGCCGAGTCTATAGCTATTAGGAGCCCATGCACGCGCCCAATCCCCACCAATGGCAAGAAGTGAGTCCTTACCTTGATGAGGTTCTGGCCGTGCCGGCGGAGGAACGTGCCAACTGGCTGGGATCCCTGCGCAAGAGCAACCCAGGGTTGGCAAGCTTGGTGGAAGCCCTGCTGGTGGAGCACCGCATTTTGGAGGAAGAGCATTTTCTCGAAGAGTCCCCTGCCCAACTTCCCTCTCCTCAACCGCCAGAGCTGGCTCTAGCTGGGCAAAGCCTTGGCGCATACACGCTGATCTCCTCCATCGGCCATGGTGGCATGGGTAGCGTCTGGCTAGCCCGTCGCAGCGATGGACGTTTCGAACGCAAGGCAGCGGTCAAGTTCCTGAACCTGGCTCTCATGGGGCAAGGCGGCGAAGAACGCTTCAAACGGGAGGGCCGAATTCTCGGCCAGCTGAATCATCCTCATATCGCGGAACTGTTGGACGCTGGCGTAACATCCGCCGGGCAGCCCTATCTTGTTCTTGAGTACGTCGACGGCCAGCACATTGATCTCTATTGTGACGACCAGAAGCTGAACGTCGAGGCGAGAATCCGCCTATTTCTTGACGTATTGGCCGCCGTGGCCCACGCTCACACGAACCTGGTGGTTCACCGCGATATCAAGCCCTCCAATGTTCTTGTCACCAACGGCGGCCAGGTCAAGCTGCTGGACTTTGGCATCGCCAAGCTTCTGGAAAATGAAGACCAGCCGGGATCGGCAACCCTGCTCACTCGCGAAGCGGGATCAGCCTTGACCCCTCAATATGCGTCGCCCGAACAGGTCACGGGCGAACCGGTCACCACCGCAACCGATGTTTATGCTCTGGGCGTGCTCCTGTTCTTTCTGTTGACAGGGCAGCACCCAGCCGGCCCAGGTCCGCATTCCACCGCGACATTGCTCACGGCCTTAGTGGAGACTGAACCGCCGCGCATGTCGACCCTTGTCGCGCGCGGCGGCACGGAATCCGAATTAATCGCCGCGAGCGCTTCAAAGCGCGCCACAACCGCCGAGAGGCTTCAGCGCCGCTTGCGCGGCGACCTCGATACCATCGTGGCTAAAGCCCTGAAGAAGAATCCGCGGGAGCGCTACGCCTCGGTGAATTCCATGGCTGAAGACCTGGGCCGCTATCTTCGCCATGAACCCATTCAGGCCCGCCCGGACGCGGTCGCATATCGGGCGGCCAAGTTCTTGCGGCGGTATTGGCTTCCCGTGTCGGCGGCGGCGGTAGTGATCGCCAGCCTTTCCGCCGGCCTTTATACGGCGAGCCACGAGCGCGCGATTGCGGAGCGGCGATTCAATCAGCTCCGGCAACTGTCCACTAAGATTTTTGGCCTCGATGAAGATATTCGCCAGTTGCCGGGTTCAACCCAGGCCCGGCAGCGTCTGGTTTCGTCTGCCTTGGAATACCTCGACGGCTTGGCTCCCGACGCCCGCCGCGATCTCGAACTCAGCCAGGACATCGCTGACGGCTACTGGCGCATAGCCGGCATTCAAGGCGTTCCCACTCAGCTGAATCTCGGTGAGCCGGAGAAGGCCGAGGCTAGTATGAAGCGGGCGGACGAATTGACCGAAGCGGTACTCGCGTCGCGGCCCAAAGACCGGCGCGCCTTGCTGCGCTCGGCCGGGATCGCGGAGGAACGCATGATCCTGGCACAGGAAGAGCACCGCGACGCGGACGCGATCGCTTATGCCCGCAAGGCTTCTCATCGCCTGGATGAGTTTCTCCGCTTAGGTGATGCGAAAGATTCCGAACGTATTCAAATCTCCACTGAATATGGGAACATGGCTCTGGCGCACCTCAACATGCACATGTACGCGGAAGCGGTTCCCTACGCGCAACGAGGCGTAGAAGTAATCCGGCCGATCACGTCTGCCCAATATCTCGTGGCCGGGGGACTGAGTTTGCTGGCCAGCGCGCTGCGTTCTCAGGGTAATTTGGAAGGCGCGCTGCAAGCCATTCAGGAAGCGAGAAAGATTTCCGAGCAGGCGGTGTATCCGGATCCCACCACGCGCATGCTGGATGAGTATGGAATATTCCTGCGCCAGGGCTTGATTCTTGGGGAGGACGGCGACGTCAATCTGGGACGGCCCGCAGATGCCATCGAGCCTCTGCAAAAGGCCTTCCAGACCACCGAGGATTTTGCTGCCCGGGATCGCAACGACGCGGTCAGCCGCATGCGCGTCGCTCACTCGGGAGCGGCGCTCGGCAACATCCTGCGCCAGCGCGATCCGCATGGCGCGCTCGCCGTGTTTGACCTTGCCCTGAACCGGGTAAGTGAGATCCACAACAGTACCCCGGCGAAACGCTCCCAGGCGACGCTGCTGGCGAGTTCTTCCTACGCACTGCTGGGCCTGCATCGGAACCCGGAGGCCAGGCACCGGCTTGAGAATGCATCTTCGATTCTTCACGAAACGAAAGATATTCCCGCAGAACGGATCAAGCTCGATAGCGACGCATATACGGTTTCCTGCGCCTCGGCGGATTATGAAGCGGCAGTAGGAAATCTTGAGCAAGCGGCCGCTCTCTACGAGCAATTGCTGGGCAGAGTCATAGCCTCCAACCCGCACGAATTCGACGACTTGCGCAACGCGGCCAAGCTCTCTCTTCTGTATGGAAAAATGGCTGGTATTTATCGGCGCACTGGCGTGAGTGCGAAGGCAAGCACGATGGAAGCAAAACGGTTGGGCCTTTGGCTTCGCTGGGACAAAAAACTGCCCCAAAACACCTTTATTCGCCGGGAACTTGACGCCGCGAAGCTTGAATCCACCCCGAAACCCATGACAGCTGCGGCGAATTGAACTAATCCGCCCCAAGAATTCCCGCAAAATACATGCTTTTGCCTGTCGTCTTTTGCCCGCCGTTTTCGATATCCCATACAGAAGCCGTTCCGAATCTCCCCAACTTCGGTCTTTCTGATGAGGCTTCCGCCACCTGCCAAAGGTAGGGCGGACGAATTCGATCCAAGGAGACCAAGGCAATGAAAAAAAGCATGGTCATGAAAAACCCGAAATCACAGCTTCTGCTCATCCTCATTTGGCTGGTCTGCGCGTTTTCCTCGGTCACCGCTTATGCCCAGATCACCCCCAGCCAGGATGCCTTCACCAACACTTCGGCATCCACCACCAACTACGGCAGCAACGTGCTGCTCGATGTAACCGGCGCCAGGCAAACCGCCTACATCCAGTTCAATCTCGCTTCGATCCCCAACAGCGTCAGCGTCAGCAAAGCCACTCTCAAGCTCTACGTAAACGCCGTCACCACCGCCGGCAGCTTTAATGTGGATTACGTCAACGGCGCCTGGACTGAGAGCACCATCACCAGCAGTCTCGCCCCCGCGCTCGGAGCGACGATCGAGGCCAGCGTCCCCATTGCTACTGGCTCCAAGAACCAGTTCATCCTCATCGACGTCACCCCCGCCGTCCAAGCCTGGCTCAGCGGAAGTCAGGCCAACGACGGCCTCGCCCTGGTCGCCAATGGCAGCTTCAATGCGAGCTTTGACAGCAAAGAGAACACCACCACCAGCCACGCGCCGGAACTCGACATCGTATTCGCCGCCAGCGGCGGCGGAGGCGGCACCATCACCGGCGTCACCACCGCTTCCGGCAGCGGCCTAACCGGCGGCGGTACTACCGGCACCCTGAACCTCAGCCTCACCACCGCCTGCGCCACGCACCAGGTCTTGCAGTGGAGCGGCACCGCCTGGGCTTGCGCCACTCCCTCCGGCTCCGGCACCATCACCGGAGTCACCGCCGGCACCGACCTGACCGGCGGCGGCACCAGCGGCACCGTCACCTTGAATCTCGACACCACCAAAGTCCCCCAACTTGCCGCCGCCAACACGTTTACAACCAGTCAAACCATCGCGGGACCACTCGGGCAGTTTGGATTGACCGTCTCCGAGCCCAGCTATCTCGGCATTCTCCTGCAATCGCCCATTACCAGTGTCGGAGCCGGACTGGAATTTCAAACCACCGGCAACAACGGCGGTATCCCCCCCATCAACGGCATGTATTGGCAAATTCTGAATACCGGCACCGTCGCGAATCAAAAGGCAAACAAGCTCAACTTCCGCAATGATAGCGCGGGAATCGATGTCATGACCTTTTTAGCCAATGGCCAGGTGGGCATCGGCACCAACTCGCCCATCAATAACGCCTGGCTGCAGGTCAACCCACCCGAATATAGTGGTGTCGGAGGAGGAGGAGTCAACGCGATTATCGCAAACGGTGCGAGCTATCCCACCGGCGAGAATGCCGGCGGAAGCGGAGTCATCGGCCAGGGTGGAACGGGACTCGCCCAGGACGGCGATGGCGGGATCTTCACAGGTGGTAACACTACCTCATCTGGAGATGGCCTCCAGGCGATAGCCGGCAGCGGAGGTATAGCGGCCAACTTTAAGGGAAACGTGACCATCACCGGGAACCTGATGGCGGGCTCCAAAAACTTCAAGATCGACCACCCCCTCGACCCCGCCAACAAATACCTCGTCCACGCCTCGGTCGAATCTTCCGAGATGATGAACATCTACACCGGCAACGTCATCACCGACGCCCAAGGGGAAGCCAGAGTGCAACTCCCGGACTGGTTCGAGGCCCTCAATACCGACTTCCGCTATCAGTTGACCGTCATCGGACAGTTTGCCCAGGCCATCGTGTCCAGCGAAGTCCAGCACCACGAATTCGCCATCCGCAGCAACCTCCCCAACGTGAAAGTTTCCTGGCAGATCACCGGCATTCGCCAGGATGCCTTCGCCAAAGCCAATCCCATGGTCGTCGAAGAAGAAAAGGATGCCCGCCTGAAAGGCTTCTACATCCATCCCGAACTCTACGGCGCGACCGAGGAAAAGCAGATCGAATGGGCCCGCCATCCCCAGATGATGAAGCAGTTGCGCGATCTCCGGCAGAAGGCCGCGGCCAATCCTTAACCCAGCCCCGACCCTCCCCGGCGGCGCCACCCCTGCCCCGCCGGGGAACCTTGGTTACCTTGTTACCGCTCCCCGCCTGCGTCATGCTTGCAGCAGAATGGCGGACCTCGAACAATTAGTAGTCCTCGATTCCAGCGCCTCACCGGAGGCCATCTGCGCCTGCGTCTCCCGTATCTTCCAGGTGCGAGGCACGGAAGTCGCGCTCCTCGAACTCCACGGCCGCATGCTCAGCTTCGTCTATCCTCCGGAACTGAAATCCGCTGGCGCCATCCCCATTACCAGTTCCGCCGTCGCCGCCCGCACCGCGCAAAGCCGGCACGCCGAAGCCTTCAACGGCTTCGCCGAAGTCCGGCACCACAGCGTCTTTGAACTGATCAAACTGGGCGAGAGCGGAGTCGATAAACAGGTCATCCAGAAATTAATGTCCGCCCCCGTCCTCAGTCCCAGCGGAACCGTCCTGGGAGTCATTCAAGTCTCCCGCAAAGCCCCCACCCTCGCTCTCGCCGGACCGGACTTCAGCCCGGAAGACCTCCGCAAACTGGAATCCGTGGGCCGCTTCGTCGGCCGACTCCTGACCAAAACCGAAACCGTAGCCAAAGCCCGCGCCAAGTAAGCGGAGAACCGGGAATTTAGTGTGGGAAATTTCAGTGTGGCGCGGACACTCCTGTCCGCGTGCCGACTGCGAAATCGCTGCCAACCCGCGGACAAGAGTGTCCGGGCGGGTGGACCCCTTCTCCAAACCTAAACTCATAATAACTGGGGGTGCGCCCCTTCTGGCGCTTTTCGAGAAGGGGCCCGCCGCGCCGGTCGCGCTGAAAGGTTCTGTCACCGTGCGCGCCGTCTCCGTCGCGAAGCTTACGCCGCGACTTTTCTCCAATGCAGAGTAACCCGAAACGCTACCATCGATAAGAGCGAAGGCCTTGTCCAAGACAAAGAAATCCTGGGCAGTGCCGAGCACCGCTTTTTTTCGCCAGAGAGGTTGAGGACCAAGGCTCTGGAAATCTCACGCTGAATCATTTCCCGGCGGAACTGTCGTTCCACCACCCATCGATTCGGCCCCGACATCGGCCATCATTCTTCTATGCGAACATCCCGCCTTTACGGGATGCGAGAGCGCCCAATCAACATTCTCGGTCTAGTTTTCACCGACCAGGCGCACCCTCGGGCTGCTCTCGATACGAACGACGTCCGGATACGGCTTCTGCGCCCAGTTCTCCAAACCTTGACCCACAATAACCGGGAGCGCCCCCATTTTCCCGCCTCCTGACAAGCAGCCCACCATCGCACCCCCCATTTCCGACCAAAACCTTCTAACTCACTGATTCCAAAATACTTTACAGCTAAGTCATTATTCCTCAAAGACCTGGAAAAATTTCCCGCTAAGTCTTTGACTTTAAAAGACCCGACCAGGAGGGGTCCCCTCGCCCGCTCTACCTTCCTGTATCCTCGAGCGCATCGTCGGACAGAAACTTGGTGACTGCCTGCGGGTTCCGCGATGACCCGCTACAGGTAACCCCTCTGCGTTGCATTCGCGATTACTCCACGGCTATACTGGCGAAGGTAGCTTGGGCTAAAGCGTCATCGGCTGCTCGAGTACTGGAGGCCGTCTTCAGCAGTCGCGGTAGCAGTTCTGGGTTTCGAATACGTGTTGCCCAGGGCCCAGCGGCGGACGATGGTGCGGCCAGGAAGCGATTGTCACGACAAGGCCTTTCACGACCAGACCTGTCACGACAAAACCTGGCGAAACCTGAGCTGGCCAGCCTTGAGTTGCCCGGAATCGCCCAGCGCTTTGCTGCTTCCTTATTCTTCACGCTTTTCCCCTCCGATTGCCGTATCTGCGACGCCCCCCTGATCCGATTCTCACGACTTCCCGTATGCTCCGTCTGCGAGTCCGCGCCCCGTCCGCTGCAAGGCGCGCGCTGCGCCGTGTGTGGCGAAACCTTGGCCATGCCGGACAGCCACGGCGACGATCCCAACGCGCCCGCGCCCGAAGCGCAGTGCGTTCTCTGCCGGCGCAAGAGTCCTCCCTTCACGCGCGCGGTTGCCTATGGCAGCTATGAAGCGCAATTGCGCGACCTCATTCATTTGCTCAAGTTCCAGCAGGTTCGCCCGGCCTCGGCGGTTCTGGGAAAGTTGCTCGCCGAAACCATCGTCGCGCTCGAACCCTCCATGCCGCTTGGGACGATGTTCTCCCCCGCCATCGCGGTCGTGCCCGTCCCGTTGCACCGTCGCAAACGGGCGGAGCGCGGTTTCAACCAGGCGGAAATGATCGCGCGCCGCGCCCTCCAGCAACTCGCGCGCCCGCAGCGATTCGAACTCTGTCCCGGCATCCTCATACGGCGGCGCGAAACCAGAAGCCAGATCGGCCTCACTCGCCATCAGCGGCGGGAAAACCTGCGCGGAGCTTTTTCCGTTACCGACCCCGGGCGCATCTTGAACCGCGACATCCTGCTGGTGGATGATGTCTTTACCACCGGAACCACCGCATCCGAATGTGCGCGAGTCCTCCTGCGCGCCGGCGCGGCCCGGGTTTGGGTGGCCACGGTGGCTCGCACCTTGAAGATTTCCGATGCCATCGCCGTCGAATCCAACTTGGCAATGGCGGCCACCGGATAGACAATCATGTCCTTGCGCTTGCACAATTTCGCCGGCAGCATGCGGTCGCACTTTCCGGCGGCCCTGCTCGGCCCTGGCGTGCATTCCGAAGGCGACGGCCACGCCTTGCACCAACCCGTGCTGGTGCTGAATGCCTCCTACGAGCCCATCAATGTCTGCGCCGCCCGCCGCGCCATCGTGCTAGTGCTCAAGGGAGTGGCCATGACGGAGGAGGAAAACGGGCACTTCCTTCACGCGGCGCGGGTGGCGATGCGCGTGCCGTCCGTGATTCGCTTGCTCGAGTACCGCCGCATCCCTCATCAGTCCCGGGCGCTGTCGCGCAAGAACATCCTCTTACGGGACCGCAACACCTGCCAGTATTGCGCCACCACCCTGCCCTCCGGGGAGTTAACGTTGGACCACGTGATCCCGCGGTCGCGCGGGGGGCTCTCCACCTGGGAGAACCTGGTGGCCTGCTGCCACCCCTGCAACCGGCGCAAGGGCAACCAGCTGCCGCACGAAGCCAACATGAAGCCGGCGCGGGAGCCGCGCTCCTTCAACTTGCACACCAGTCGCCACATCATGCGTTTGATGGGGCATTCCGATGACAAGTGGAGAAAGTATCTCTTCTATTAGCTACCTTCCCAATGTTTCACGTGAGACACTTGGCAGCCAATTTTGTATGTACATTCTTTGTATGTACATGCAAACCATTGACTACGTTACCACTTAGTGGCTCCGGTGGGGCCGGGCGTACACGAGCGTTTTCTGCGTGCCGGGAAACTGCAGATCCCTCGCTGCGCTCGGGATGACAAATCAAACTCGGGATGACAAATCAAAAAGTACTACTTTGCCGTCCCGGCGGAGGTGAGGGGGATTTCCAGGGGGCTGCCGGGGGCGCTGGTGGTTATGTTCGGTGTTCCGGCGGCGGGACCGGGTGGCGCTGGGATGAAAGGTGACTCCGATCAGGCCGGTCGCTCCCGGTTTGAGGCTGGCGGGGCACGATGTTGAGGCCGAATCGATGGGTGGTGGAACGACAGTTCCGCCGGGAAATGATTCAGCGTGAGATTTCCAGAGTCTTGGTCCTCAACCTCTCTGGGAAAAAAAGCGATGCTCGTCATTGCCCAGGATATCTTTTGTCGTTGACAATGCCTTTCGCCGCGTCGCCATTGTACGTCGCGGTAATCGAAAGTGTGCCCGCCTGCAAGCTTGCCGTGGTTAGAACACCTGACCCGCTTACGACGGCGACCGTACCCAAGGAAGTCGGCCCGTTCCTGAACGTGATTGTACCCGCGGGGCTGTTTGGCGCTGCAGATGTGACCTGAGAAGTTAGAGTGACGACATGCCCGTAGACAGAAGGATTGAGGTTAGAAGTCGCGTTTGTGGTGGTCGAGTACTTGTTCACAACTTGCTTGAGAACCTATGAGGTGCGCTCTTTGTCGCTTTTTTCGAGAAGGGGCTCTCCAACGCGATCGGCCCGGGTGCCTAGGGCAATGATGGTGCCCTAACACTTCTTTCGGAGAAGCGGCCCGCCAATGCAGTCGCCGTTCGAGAGAGAAAATCATCTAACTCATTGATTTCAATATACTTTACCGCTAAGTCCTTATTTCTCAAAGACCTGGAAAATTTTCCCGCTAAGTCTTTGACTTTAAAAGACCCGAGCAGGAGGGGTCTACTCGCACCAGGTACTTATTGGGGCTTCGGCGGATCGGCGGGTTTTGGCTCTCCGCCGTTTGGGGCTTTTTCCACTTCCCTGCCTTCGTAGGTGATTCGGGACTTTGCGCCGAAGCGTTTGTAGTTGGTGTACTTGATGATCTCGCGGATTTTTACGTCTCCCAGAGAGAACTTCAGGGTGTCCTCGGCGCGCGTGTAGGTGGGGAACCAGTACTGGCCGTCGATCTGCTCGCGCCAGGTGGTGAACTTGGGGAAGAGGTTCTCGTTGCCTTTTTTCTTGCGGATGTCAGGCACGGTTTTGCCGTAGGTTTCGACGATCTGGTAATCGTGGTCGTCGACCCAGATGCGTCCCTGGAAGTAGCGCTTTTTGCCGACGATCTGTTTGGGGGCGACGTCGAAGACGTAGGTGTTGAGTTCGTCCTGCTTCTGCTGGCCTACATAAAGGATGTCGTATTCGCCGATTTCGTCGGAAGTGAGGACGAAGGGAAGGCGATTTTCGATGTCGTCGAAATCCTCCTCGGTCATCTGGATGCGCTGCAGCGTGGGCTGCGGAGCGAAGACGACGTTCTTAATCTTGCGCCCCTTGTCGTCGAAGGTCACGTCGAAGACCTGCTGGTAGTTGCCGTCCGGCGTGTCGCCGTCGAGCGTCATGACTTTGACGTCCTGGCGGAAAGTGTATTGGTCGCGGGCTTCCTTGAATTCCTTCTCCTTGGTGGAAAAGCGCTTGATGATTTCCTCGACCTTGATGCCCTTGGGCTCGGATTTGTCGAGCGGACCCTCCTGGGAGAAAGCGGCGCTGGTCAGCGCGATTGGGGAAAATAGCAGGATCGGGAGAAGGGCGAAGGAAAGCAGTCGCGCCGATAGTCTGCGGAATGTCATACGCCTATTCTAACGAAAAGGCAGGGCGGAGAGTTACAACAGCCTCCATCCCCAGAACCGCCGTGCAAACGGCTCACCAGGTGGGGATGGAGGACTGTATTGGTTCTGCCTACTGCTTTGGATGCGGAGGACGGAAGGAAAGGTGGAGGATTTACGTTTCTTTACTTTGTCGTTTCTCAGCTCTTTCTCAGCTCTTGGCGGGCGGCGAATTCTTCAGGATTCTGGCCATGCCCCACTCCACGAGTCCGGGGAATAGCTGATAGAGCTTGATGACGGGGATCATGCTCCAGGGAACGACGACTTCGCGCTTGCGGGCACGGTATCCGCGATAGGTTGCGAGGGCGACGCGTTCGGCGGTGACTCCGGGGACGGATTTCGGACGGACGGTGGCGTTAAGTTCGCCCTGGCGATTGGCGACTACATGGTCTCCGAATTGGGTGCTGACGTAGCCGGGGCAGACGGTGAGGACGTTGATGTTGTCGCGCTGCAACTCGAGGCGCGCGCCTTTTCCGATGGCGTTCAGGGCGAATTTACTGGCGGAATAGATGGCCATGACCGGGACGGGAATGTGTCCGGCAACGCTG
This sequence comes from uncultured Acidobacteriaceae bacterium, assembly GCA_963746205.1. Lineage (GTDB taxonomy): Bacteria > Acidobacteriota > Terriglobia > Terriglobales > Acidobacteriaceae > Acidiflorens. Next base: position 113,573 of record CAVVAP010000029.1, read on the forward strand.
GAGATGTTGATGATGTCGCCACCGCCATTTTTGCGGAGGACGGGCGCGACGGCCTGCATGCAGGCGATGGCGCCGAAGAAATTGGTTTCGAACAGTTCGCGGCACGCTTCCATCTGCATCTCGATGACGGTGTCGCGGATACCGACGCCGGCGTTGTTGATCCAGACGTCGAGGCGCTGGAACTGGTGCAGGGTTTGAGCGAGAGCGCGGTCGATCTGCCCGCGGTCGCGAACGTCGCAGGCGAGAGCGAGGGTGCGGTCGGAATGGCCGACGCGCTGGCGGGCGGCCTCGGCGCGGCTGAGGTCGCGCGCCAGAGACGACGCTCGCGCCGTGGTCGGCGAAAACTTTGGCGATGGCTTCGCCGATCCCCATGGAAGCGCCGGTGACGACCACCACTTTCCCGCTTAGGTCCATGGCGACTCTTGTATCGCGTGGGGAGCGCCAAGTCAAACGGCGGTTTGCCGTTCTCTCCATATCTCTATCTCCGCATCGTTGTGGCGTAGAATCGTGAGCACGGAGATGCCTTGAGTTTGCTGCTGCCGATCTTTCCTCTGGACCTGGTTCTGCTGCCGGGTGTTGCGCTTCCGCTGCACATCTTCGAGCCGCGATATCAGGAGATGATCGGGGAATGCCTGGAGAAGAAGAAACCGTTTGGCGTGGTGCTGGCGTCGGCCGAGGGAGTGGCGGAAATCGGATGCACGGCGGAAATCACCTCGGTGACGAAGCGATATGACGACGGGCGCATAGACATACTGACGCGCGGAGTGCAGCGCTTCGAAGTGATTGAAGTGAACGAGAAGCGGGCATTTTTGCAGGCCGAGATTCTGGTGGTGGAGGACGAACCGGGCAAGGCGGGGGACGAACTGGTGAAGCGAGCGGTGCGCTTGCATGCCGAGGTCGCAAAACTGGCGGGGGCGCAACCCTCCGGTCCGGACGAGCAGGCGGTTCATCTTTCGTTCCTGCTGGCGGGCTCGCTGCCGCTGGATCTGGATTTCAAGCAGAACCTGCTCTCGACTCTGTCGGAAGTGAAGAGGCTGGAAGCTGTGATCTCCGTATCTCGAGGCGATTCTACCCGGGGTGCGGAAGGCGGCGAAGGCACGGTGGAATTAATCGTTCCCCGGGTCGAGCTTCTGATGGCCGAGTTTCTTGCCGCATTCGTCGTGGGCAACGCGGCGGTATAATTTGCGTAAGGCTTTTCCTTTTGGGGGTTCCCACCATGAGTTTGTCCCGGACGCTCGGCGAATTGCGCCGAAGTCCATTCTCCGAACAGCAACTGGGCGCGCGGCGGGTAAAAGACGAGCTGCGCGAAAATCTGATGGCGCGGTTGCGCGCGGGGGGAGCGATATTTCCGGGCATCGTTGGATATGACGATACGGTGGTACGCCGCAGATCGTCAACGCCATTCTGTCGCGGCACAATTTTATTCTGCTGGGATTGCGCGGCCAGGCAAAGAGCCGGATTCTGCGGGCGCTGACGGCGTTGCTCGATGCGGAGATGCCGTACATTGCGGGATGCGAGATTCACGACAATCCTTATGCGCCGATCTGCCGGCGATGCAAGGAACTGATTGGCGAAGGAAGGCGAAGCCACTCCGATCGCGTGGCTCACGCCTGAGCATCGCTACGTGGAGAAACTGGCGACGCCGGATGTGACGATCGCTGACCTGATCGGCGATATCGATCCCATCAAAGCGGCGCGCGGCGGGCACGAATTATCGAGCGAGTTCACGGTGCATTACGGTTTGCTGCCGCGCGCCAATCGCGGAATCTTTGCGATTAATGAATTGCCCGATCTGGCGGGAAAGATCCAGGTGGGACTGTTCAACATCATGCAGGAAGGGGATGTGCAGATCAAAGGCTATCCCATACGGCTGCCTCTGGATGTTGCGATCGTGTTCAGCGCCAATCCGGAGGACTATACGGCGCGCGGCAAAATCATTACTCCATTGAAGGACCGCATCGGGTCGGAGATTCGCACGCATTATCCGGCGACAGTGGAAGAAGGCATCGAGATTACGCGCAGGAAGCATGGACTCGAGCGCGACGGTTCGCGGCTGCAGATGCCAAATTATGTCGCGAAGTGATCGAGCAGCATCGCCTTTCTGGCGCGCGAAGACAAGCAAATCGACAAGCGCTCGGGAGTGAGCCAGCGGTTGCCGATTTCGCACGATGGAGAACGTGATTTCCAATGCCGAGCGGCGCGCGGCTCGCTCATGGTGAGTCGCTGGTCGTGCCGCGGATCAGCGACTTCTATGCGGCGCTGCCCGCCATTACCGGCAAGCTGGAACTGGAGTACGAAGGCGAGATGAAGGGCGCGGATCACGTGAGCCGGGAGTTGATCCGCACCGCGGTGGCCAAGGCATTCGACACCTATCTGCACGGCGCGAATCTGCACCAGGTAGTGCAGTGGTTCGATCTGGGCGGCGAGATTCAACTGAGTGACAACGCCGCCGCGGCGGAAGTTCTGGAAGGCTTGCATCAGATTCAGGGATTGATGGACAAACTGGGCAAGCTAAACGTGGGTCCGAAAGACAGCGCGGAAGTGCAGGTATCGGCCGCGGAGTTCGTTCTGGAGGGCCTGCACGCGCACAAGAAGATCGGGCGCAACGAAGAGCGCGTGTTTACCGCGGGAGAAAAGCCGGCGAAGAAGCAGGAGCGGGTGTATGAGCCGGAAGAGCCGGGTTTTGGACGAAAGAGGGGATTTAACTGAAGGTTGTGGGTGAGATGTTGGGTGTTAGGTAGGTTAGGCGTTAGGAAAATCGTTCCTCGCTGAGACCTGCTTTTCTCATGAAACGCATTCGCTACTCCAAATACGTTCCCGACCCGGCTGGCGACATGAGCATGGAAGACCTGCTGAGCGCGCTTTCCGACTATTTTCTGCAGAGCGGCTTCAACGATAACTTCTGGTATGAATTGCCGGAGGGCGAGCAGACGCTCGACGAGTTGAAACGGGCGCTGGAGCAGGCACTGCTCAACAGCGAAATGTTCGATGAGGAAATGCGGGACCGCCTCCAGCAGATGCAGATGGAGGGCGAACTAGAGGAATTGATCGAGAAACTGATCGAGCGGATGCAGCAGGAAGATTACATCTCCATCGATCAGCCACATGACCCCTCGAAACAATCCAGCATGGGCGGCAAAGTGGGAGATGCGCAGCAGCAGGCGAAATTTGAAATCACCGACAAAAGTCTGGATTTCCTGGGATTCAAGGCCTTGCGCGATTTGCTGGGGTCGCTCGGTAAGTCGAGTTTTGGACGACATGACACGCGCGACATGGCGACCGGAATTGAAGCCAGCGGAGCCTCGAAGCCCTACGAGTTTGGCGACACTTTGAACCTGGACATAACGGCGACGCTTTCCTCGGCGATTCAACGCGAGGGGCTGGGGCTTCCCCTCAACCTCGAATACAACGACTTGCAAGTGCATCAGTGTGAATATCAGTCGTCGTGCGCGACGGTGTTGATGCTGGACTGCTCGCATTCCATGATTCTGTATGGCGAAGACCGATTTACTCCGGCAAAGAAAGTCGCCATGGCGCTGTCGCAACTGATTCGGACGCAGTATCCGGGAGACTCCCTTTCGCTGGTGTTGTTTCACGATTCGGCGGAGGAGGTTCCGCTCTCGCAACTGGCGCGCGTGAAGGTGGGTCCTTATTACACGAATACGCGCGAGGGGTTGCGGATGGCGCAACGGATTCTGCAACGGCAGCGAAAGGACATGAAGCAGATCGTCATGATCACCGACGGCAAACCGTCGGCGCTGACGCTCGAAGACGGGCGCATTTACAAGAATGCGTTTGGGCTGGATCCGCTGGTGGTGAGCCAGACGCTGGAAGAAGTTTCGAAATGCAAACGGGCGGGCGTGTTGATCAACACGTTTATGCTGGCCTCCGATTATGGACTGGTCCAGTTTGTGCAGAAAGTTACGCAGATGTGCCGTGGCAAAGCCTACTTCACGACGCCATATACGCTGGGGCAGTATCTGCTGATGGATTACATGTCGCGGAAGACGAAGACGATCCACTAGCCGCGATCTCACTCCGAACAGGACGAATTTCTTTTAATGACGGTTCAGCCGACGGGTTTGGACGCGCGCGGCTTGGCCTCCTTTCCGGCGGTAAGCGCGGACCGATCTCAGTGGTCCATCCGGGGCTGCGCTTCGTTAGCTGCTGGTCGGATCGGAATTACAGAAGTAACGCTGAGCGCCCGGCGCGGGGGAAACCTCGGTGTAAAATGGGAAAGAAGTTCCGCACGGAGACGTTATGAAACGAATTTCCGCTCTGTTGTTGCTGATGGCGCTGGCGTTTGGGGGGTCGATTCCGCTGGCAGCGCAACGCATCAGTCCCGAAGAAAACGCTCGCCAATCCCGGAAGGCGATCAAGAAGCAGAATAAAATGTTGAAGCGGGCCAACAAACGGCAGCGGAAGTCGATGAAGAGAGCGGAAAAAGCGCAGCGCAAGGCGCAGCGCAAGGCCAATCGTCGTTATAAGAAGTAGCGGTATAAGAAGTAGCGGTCAGCCACGTTCCACCAGTCAACCCCTTTCCAACAAATCCAGCCGCGGGAAAACGCGATTCCCGTTTCCGCCGGGTTATCCGTCACATACGCGGCGTGACGGCGCGCACATACAGCCCACTGAGAACGTCTTAGTCTGGTTTCACTCCCATGGCTTCACGGCCTGGCCCCGCCAGAAAGAAACTCGCTATGCGTGTACTTCGCCGCGTTTTGATGGTTGCTGGACTTTGTGTGTCGACTGTCCATCTGCCGGGCTCCGACTTGCCGAGCATTGCGGCCGCGGAATCGGACCGCGCGGTTGCGGCGCTAGTACTGGGGCCGAAATGGGAAGTGATGACGCGCCACGCAGGAATCATATTCGCCGGCACCGTGCTGGTTCCGGTACCGCCGGTCGATCGACCGACGGCTGGTCGGACTGGCGGGTCGCCATTGAGGTTCCGAGTGGATCGCGCGATTGCAGGCGTGGAAACGGGCGAGATTTTAACGGTTCGTGAGTGGGCTGGGTCGGCGGATCGTGCTTTACGCGGCGGGCAGCATATTTTGATCTTCTTATATCCGCCGAGCCGGCTGGGTTTGACGAGTCCGGTGGGCGGAGCGAGGGGTCAGATTGCGCTCGACGCGACGGGCAAGGGTGTAGCGGAGAATTTGACTCATCTGAATCCTCGCATCCCGCGGGTCGGGCCAGGCGGCATGCTGGTGGGCGGCGGTCGCTCCCATGACGCGAGCGTCAGCGTCTCGCAGTTGGAGCGCGCCATACGCAGCGCGCGAGGAGAGTGAGTGTGCGCTGGCAAGTTCTGGCACTCGCATTCCTTCTTTACGTGAGTGGAACGTTGTGTCATGCGGGCGGGCCGGCGTTTGTGGCGGGTTCGGGTTACGCGACCGGCGTGGAGGGCCAGGCGCTGCTGTGGGCGGGTGGTTCGGTCCAGTACTTCACGGATCAGGGAAACCTGAGTCCGATACTTACGGGTGCCGAGGCGGATGCCATGGTGGCCTCGGCTTTTGGGGCATGGACCGGCATTGCAGGCGTGGGGTTGACGGCCACGCAGGGCGGACACCTGGCCGAAGATGTAAATGGCGGCAATCTGATGCTGGCGGACGACGGAACGATTTCGGCGCCGGCGGATATTACGCCTTCCGCCACCGGCACTCCCGTGGGCATTGTTTACGATTTCGACGGCAGTGTGACCGACGCGCTTCTGGGCGAGGGGGCGGGCAGCCAGGTCGATTGCTTTACCAATGCCGTGTATGGCGGTCCGGATAACTTCTCAGTGGCCGGAGACATTGCGCACGCGCTGGTTGTGATCAACGGAATCTGCGCCGCTACTTCGGCGCAACTGCCCGATGTGCAATACCGGCTGACACGGGTTCTGGGGCGCGTACTCGGTCTGGGGTGGTCGCAGGCAAATGTGAATGTGTTGACCGGGATTCCTCCCACAAACGCGGCCTATAACGCGGGCTTTCCCGTGATGCATTTCGCCGATCCGGCTTCCTGCGTGCCGATCAGCCTCTGTTACGGCAACGCGTCCGTGCCCAAAATGGATGACGCTATCGCGCTGGCGAAGCTTTATCCGAACAGTGCCACGCAGCCCGCCTCGGGAAGAGTTTATGGGAGCGTGTATTTCACAGGCGAAGCGGGCAACGCGGTGCAACCCATGCAGGGGGTAAACGTGGTGGCGCGGCTGATGGTTTCTGGCGTGGCGTCGGAGCAATTTGTCGCGACCTCTGTATCCGGATTCGCTTTCTGCGGAAACGCGGGAAATATCATCGATGGCTACGTGGACGGAAACGGGCTGCGCTATGACCGCTGGGGATCGAGCGATCCCGCGGTGGAAGGATTTTTTGACCTGGGACAATTGCCGATTCCGGTCAGCCAAACCATCGCGCAGTACCAGTTGAGCGTTGAAGCTCTGGATGCGGACTGGTCGCTGGGGGTGGGGCCTTACGCTCCCACAACCGTGACTCCGTCGGGAGTGTTCTCTCCGGTTGTGGTCACGGTGACGAATGGGTCGAACGCGGAAAGGGACATCCTGCTTTTGCAAGACGAAATCGCAATGGCGCATCCCGGCAGCGGATCCTCCTATACGGAACCTGCGGCGCTTCCGCAGGGAGGCGCGTGGGGATCGTGGATTTCGGGGTACGGGAGTGTCGATTTTTTTCAATTCGCGGCGCGCGCGAACCGATCCGCGTCAGTATCGGTGACGGCCTACGACGAAACCGGCCAGCCCACCGAAAGCAAACTGTTGCCGGTCATTGGGATGTGGCAATTGAGCGACGGGACGGGCAATCCCGCACCGGCCTCGACGGCCACGGCATTCAACTCCACGGCTTTTGCGCTGACGAGACTGGACGCGCAGTTCAATGTGTCCGATACGTTCAGGGTGGCGGTGGCCGACTTTCGGGGCGACGGACGTCCCGACTATTTCTATCGGGCGAACCTGCTTTATTCGGATACGGTGACGCCGGCGCGCATCAGCCTGGCGGGTGGGATCGCGGCGCTGAGTGGCACGGGGTTCAGCCCGCAACTGCAGGTGACGGCGGCTGGCAATAGCGGCAGCGTACTCTCGGCGACCGCAAGCGAGATGCAGGTGGCCATGCCTCCTGGATTGCAGGATGGCGCGGCGACAATTCAGGTCATGGACGCGGCGAGCGGCGGGTTTTCGCTGATGACGGGCGCGCTCACCTACGGCGCGCTGGCGAGCGATTTGCTCCTCCTGCTGGCGGGGACTGAATCGGCGACGCCGGTGGGGTCGGAGGGCGCGAGCGCGATTCGAGTCCGCGCGGTTGCGAGCGACGGATCCACGCCGGTGAACGGCGCGACGGTGGCGTGGAGCGCAAGCAACGGCATGCAGCTTTCGGCCTGCAATGGAGTTTCATTGTGCTCGGTGCTGAGTGATGAAGCGGGAGAATCCTCGAGTCTGGTGACTCCGATTGAGACGGGACAGGGGACGATTACGATTTCCCTGGCTCCGCAGTCTTACACCCCTCCACAAGCGCAGTTGGTTACGGTGTTAGCGACCTCGACGGCGCTCGATCTGGTAGCGGTGACGCCGACCCGCTGGGTGGGGCAGGGCGCGACGATCACACTGCCGCTTACGGCGCAGGCGCTGGACCTGGGTGCGCCACTGGCGAATATTGTGGTCAATTTTTCGGTCGCGCGGGGAGCGGCTTCCCTGTCGGCATCGCAAGCGACCACCAACGGCGACGGCGTGGCTGCCGTCACTGCGAGTCTGGTGAATCAGAATTCCGATGTGCTGGTGAATGCCTGCGTCGCGCCGAATAACGTACCTTGCCAGACATTTACTTTGTTGCTTACTCCGCCGTTGATGTGGAACCTGGAGACGGTGAGCGGATCGTCGCAAGCGGTGACCGTCGGCCAGCCTTTTCAGCCGCTGGTTATGAGGGTGACGGACGGGACGCCGGCGGCGAATCCGGTGCTGGGAGTGAATGTTACTTTTTCCACCACACTGGCGAGGGCTGGCGGCGAGGGCATGCCGGTGATTCTCGGGTCGGCGCAGGCCCTGGTCTCGACCTCGCAGGACGGATGGGCTGCGATCGTTCCCTCGGACGGAAGCGTGGGACCGTGCGAGGTATTTGTCATGGTGAGCGCAGGCTCGCAAACGGCGCAGTTTCAACTGGAGAGTATGGACGGGATCATCCCGGCCGCGCCTGCGGTGGCCCCGAGTAAGTTTTCAGGGGTCGGGAAGGATCGCCATCCTTATGGGAATTCGGGTTCGCGGTCCGCTGCGGAGACGGGTGTTCCTGAAGTGCTGTTCGCGTCTCCGCTGGGAGTGGCTGGTGAAGAAACGGCGACGGACTCGCACGCGAAGGATGCTGTGGAGTTGCCGGGGGACGAACCTTCGTGTGACGGGGAACGCGCGGCATCGCCGCGTATGCGGGACAAGGAGGGCGTTTCTTCATCTTCTCCGGCTTCTCCGGGTCTGCCAACGTCCGCGGATTGCTCGAGTTCGAGGCTGCCGGAAGTTAAAGCTCCGGGAAAGGGGGTGCATTTCGAGGGCAAGGTGGTCGCCGAGAAAGTTGTTTTACCGGGGAAGTTGGGGAACGCTCTCGCGGTCGGCGACCGGTTTGCAGGCGACAGGCGAAGCTGCAAGCTCATGGCAGCGGAGTAGGGCTGGCGATGCGGAGGGTTTCCACGAATCGTCGCACAGAACGGACGACCGCTGCGGACGCCTGCTGGATGGCCGACGGTGCGTCGCCGCACTTTGAGTAGCGGCGGCGGTTACTTATTCCGAACTTTTTCTCGAGCTTTTTTCTGAACTAGTCTCTGAACTTTTTTCTGAGCTTTTTTCTAGAGCTTTTTCCTGAACTAGTTTTTCGTCCATTGGTCGACCCAATCGTTGACCGTCGTGTACCAAAGCTGGGAGTTTTGTGGCTTCAAAACCCAGTGACCTTCGTCGGGAAAGTAGAGCATTTTGGAGGGGACGCCCATGGTCTGCAGGGTCGTAAAGAGCTGAAAGCCTTCGCTGACGTCGAGACGGTAATCGAGTTGACCGTGGATGACGAGGGTGGGCGTCTTGAAATTCTTCGCCGCGTTGCGGGGAGACCACTCCTCATACATCTCTGGATTGGTGTAGGGCGTGCCTTTGAACTCCCAGTTATTGAACCAGAGTTCCTCGGTCGTGCCCCAGGCGGAGACGGTGTTAAACATGCCATCATGAGTGACGATGCACTTGAAGCGGCTAGTGTGGCCGAGGACCCAGTTGGCCATGTATCCGCCATAGCTCGCGCCGAGGGCGCATTCGCGGTCTTTATCGATAAAACCGTAATGCGCCTCCGCGTAGTCGAGGCCCTTCATCAGGTCTTCGAAGGGAGCTCCGCCCCAGTCGCCGTTGATGGAGTCGATGAATTTTTGTCCGTAGCCGGGCGAGCCATGAAAGTTGATGAACACGACCACGTAGCCGCTGGCGGCAAACAACTCAAAGTTCCAGCGATAGCTCCATTCGTCGCCGAAAGGGACCTCGGGACCTCCGTGGATGATGAACTTCACGGGATACTTCTTGGTCGGGTCGAAGTTCGGGGGTTTGACGAGGAAGCCTTGCACCTTATCGCCGAGGGCGCCTTTGAACCAAAAAGTTTCGAGTGGCGACCTGTCGATTTGAGAGAGGACGGCATTGTTAAGATGGGTAAGCTTTTCGGCGTTTGAGAGTCGGCAATTCGGCACTTCATAGCCTGGACGGGGGACCTTGTCGTCTTTATAGTCGATAGAGCACGGTGGCTCAGCAGTCGACGTGACATAGATTTCGCTTGGAGATAAAACCGACATTTGCGAAAACACTAATGTGTGACCGCTTGGGCCAACAACCAGATCGTCGTCAAAGCCGACAATCACTTCACGCGGCCAGGAACCGACAATCCCTGCATTGCCTTCGGCTACTCTCAATTCGTAGATGGGCGAGTCGCCATGATTCTCTGAAGCGAAATAGATTCGTTTTGAGTCCGGGGACCAAGCTATTGTTCCAACCCAGCGGTCGAAGCCCTCCGTCAGATTTTTCTTCTCTCCCGTATTCCGGTCGTAGAGCATCAACCGAAACCTGTCACTCTCGTATCCCGGACGCTGCTGGGCGCGGTAGGCGATGTACTTGCCATCGGGCGAATAGAGCGGCGTCGAGTCGCTGGCGGGATTGTCGGCGGTGATGTCCTTCGCCGTTCCTCCATTCACGGGGACGATCCAGAGGTCATTGTTGGTGGAGGTGGCTTCGACTTTGTCGTGGTTGGAGGTGTAACAGATTTCCTGGCCGTCAGGGGAGAAGGCGTAATTGTCCTGCCCGCCCAGGGAAAAAACGGGCGCGTCGTAATCGCCGGGAGTGAGGTCGAAAGGATAGCTATGGATTATTGAAGTTCCACCAGGTTTTATTCGCTGTTCGGAGACAAGCATTACAAATATGTGGCTGCGCTTTCCTGCCCTGTATGCATTCCAATGCCGATACAGGAGTCGATCGAAGACCAGGGCTTTGACCTTCGAATCTTCGGTCTCCTTGACCCTCTTGGCATTGCACGCCTCCTCTGCTTCCGGCGCGCCGCCGCATTCGGGATAAACATCCGAAGTGAACAGAATGTTCGCTCCATCTGGCGACCAAAGTTCGCCGCCGGCTTCGGTGGCAATCGAGGTCAGCTTACGTGCACGCGTCACAGTTCCTGACGCGCCATCGAAATCGGCGATCCAAACCTGCGATCCGCCTTCTTTCGTCGAGATAAAAGCAAAGCGTTTTCCGTCCGGAGCCCAACGCGGGCGGTCGCCATCCTGATCGGAGATGATCTCTCGTTCCGACCCTCCGGCCAAGGGAACAATCCAGATGCGCGATGTCTTTGTATTCGCCGCCAGATCCACATCGACCGCGGCAAACAACACCCACTTCCCATCCGGCGAAGGCTACGGCTCGCTTACCCGCTTCAACTTCATCATGTCTTCAAAGGTGAAGGGGTGTTTGGCCTGCGAGAAGGCAGGTTGGGTCACGACTGCAAGAACGAGTGTCGCTGCGAACAAAATTCGGCGCATGGTTAGGTCTCCGGGAAAGTAGCGAGTTTAGCATCCGCTCTGAGCTATTCAATGGCGCAGGCCGGTTTGAAATCTGCCGGTTGGCCGAATTTCATGCCCGGCGCTGATCGGGGCTATCCTGACTGAGACCCCCTCAGGGCGGTATTTTAGAATCAAAGACTTAGAGAAAAAACATCAATTGGTCTTTGATTCTAAGGGAGTTACAAGTAAAGTATTTCGGAATGTGTGAGTTAGTGGGCTAGATCGGCTACGAACTGGGTGGAACTCGCGCCGTCCCCGTTCAACTGAGTTTTGGGCCGGATGGGCCGGATTTCTTAGACGAGCTCTGGCTAGACGCCCAATTTCTTTACTTCTTCGTTGTAATACTTGCGATAGAGGATCGACCATTCCTCGGAGCCTTCGATGATGGTGCGGCGCTGGCTCTCGATTTTCTGGCGGGCGGCGGCGTCGATGCGCGCTTCCTGCATAAGCAGTTCCTCGAGAATCTTGCGGACTTCGAGTCGAATGGTGTTGCGATCCTCTATGAACTCGACTTCATCGAGGGTGGCGACGCCGTCGGTGACGATGTGGGCGAGTTGATTCACTTTGTCGCGGCTCAGGCGCACGGAAATTCCTCGATACAGCGCTTGCACTTAGAGAACAGCTTTGTATTTCTTGACGAGCTCGGTCTTCACTTTGCGGAACATTTCCTGGTAGTTCGCGCCGCTCCTCTGCATCTCGTCGGAATAGGCCTCGAGAATGACGCGCACTTCGTCGTTGATGCGGTCTCCAAGGCCAACTCCTCGAGCAGAGCGGCATGCACCTTCTCATTCAAGGCAGGCATCAGCCTTGGTCTCGATGAGACCGCTCGCCACCAGTTTTTTGGAAACTTCGCGGGCCAGATAGCCCACATATTCTTTGGAAAAGCAGCATGATGAAAGCGCTTTTTTGTAAGAGGAAGTTTAACACAAGCCGAGCGGGAGACAATCGGCGGCTCCTATTGACCGTGCTGAGTTTAGGCGCATTCTGTGGACCTCGCGCCCCGCCTGAGACCTGGCTGCTCGCAGAAAATGCGTCCGGCGCTACAGGCATTCGGCAATTTTTCATGAAACGCGGCTACTATTTGGCGGCTGGCTCGGCTAAGCCGTACAATGTTTGTCCATGTCTCCGCATCCAGACGACCTGACGGGAATGAAAGACGATATGACGGCCTTCATTGAGGGGCTGGGCATGCGCCGCTTCTTTGGCTATGTGGAGTGCGAAGAGGTGCCCAGCGTGCTCTGGGACTCGGCGCAGAATCCCGACGGCTGGAAGGATTTTGTGGAACTGGCCAAGTCCACAAGCGCGCCTTTCCTGACCATGCATTCCTGGGCGCTCGATCGCGAAGAGCTGGAACGCTTGTCGCAGCAACTGACGGAAGGCGACTACAGGAACGAAGAAGATATCGAAGAAAGCCGGTGGCTGAAGAGCTATATCGGCAAGACGGGCTTCGTGCAACTGGGATGGGCTTACCAGGGATGCGTTTTTGTTTATGAGGCGGGCACGGAGTGGTACGAACACTATCAGCACCTGCGGGAATTGGCCGACCATTCGGGCGGGTTCATGATGGATGAGCCGGATCAGGACGAGGAACGGTAACTCCTTATCCACGTGATTTTCGACTCTATTTAAACTTCCCCAACCACAGTTCACTGCGCTTAGCATTCACGCCATAACAATTTTTTCGAAAACCTGAGACGACTACCTCCCTCATGCGCTGGATTTCCAATCCGCCTGATTCCGCGAAGGCCGGTGCTCTGGCGGCAGCGCTGGACAAGTCCAAATTCAAGCTTTCCGCTTCGGCTTTATCCATCGTCAGCGAACTGCTGGTGGCTCGCGGGGTTGACGAACCGGAATCAGCGGCACAATTTCTCGCTCCTGCTCTCGGCGACCTGCACGACCCAATGCTCATGAGGGGGATGAAATGCGCGCTGGATCGGCTGGAAGCGGCGCTGGAGCGCAAAGAGCGAATTCTGATTTACGGCGATTACGATGTCGACGGCACGACCGCGATCGTGATTCTGAAGACGGCCATCGAGTTATGCGGGGGAGCCGCCGATTTTCACGTGCCGCACCGTATCCGCGAGGGGTATGGCATGCGCGACGAAGTGATTGCGCGCGCCGCGGCGGAAGGCGTGCGGCTGATCATCAGCGTAGACACCGGCATTCGCGCCTTCGCCGCGGCCGACACGGCGCGGCGGACGGGTGTGGATTTGATCGTCACGGATCATCACCTTCCGGGGAGGGATGGAGTTCCGCAGGCGCTGGCGGTGGTGAATCCCAATCAGCAAGGCTGTGATTATCCCTGTAAACATTTGTGCGGAGCGGGTGTGGCGTTCAAACTGGCGCAGGGGTTGATGGAGCGCCGGCTGGATGGGAAGGATCGGTCGCGCCTGCTGATGTCATTCCTGAAAGTGGTGGCCATCGCCACCATTGCGGATGCGGTTCCCTTGCTGGGCGAGAATCGCGTGTTTGCGAAGCTGGGGCTGGAAGGTTTGCGGCGTCCGGTGAACGCGGGACTGAAGGCGCTGCTCGAAGTGGCGAAACTGGGCGATGGGCGCGCGCTGAGCGCGACCGAAGTCGGCTTCCGGATCGCGCCCCGCCTGAATGCCGCTGGACGCATGGATGTGGCCCGCGATGTGGTGGATCTGTTCAACGAGAAAGACATGGAGCGGGCGCGAAGCATTGCGGCGCGGCTGGATCAGTTGAACGCGGAGCGTCAGGAAGAAGAACGCCGCATCATGGACAGTATCCTGCGCCGTCTGGAAGAAGAACCGGCTTTGCGGGAAGCGTATTGCGTGGTGGTCGATGGCGAAGGCTGGCATCGCGGCGTGATCGGCATCACGGCGTCGCGGGTGGTGGAGCGGCACTGGCGTCCGGCGCTGGTGATTTCGCGCGAGGGTGAGGAGGCGCACGGGTCAGGGCGATCGATTCCCGGATTTCACCTGCTGCACGCGCTCGAATCCTGCCCTGAACTTTTTTCCCGCTACGGGGGCCACGCGCACGCCGTCGGCTTTGCCTTGCCCAGCGCTAATGTCGAAAAACTGCGGGCGCATCTGGATCAGTACGCGCGGGCCCGGCTGACGACCGCCGATTTCGAACCTCAGATGGAATTGGAGCGCGAGTTGCCGCTGCGAGAAGTTACGCCGGAACTCTATCAGGCGTTGCTCATGCTGGAACCTTTCGGAATGGGGAATCGCGAGCCGGTTTTCGGGGCGCGAGAAGTGCGGCTGATGGGGCCTCCGCAGGCGGTGAAAGAGAAACATGTGCGGCTGCGAATCGCGCCCGCGGTCAATGGGACGGCGGCAGGGCAGGATTTTACGCCACGCTGCCATCCTGACGCGGCGGCGATCCGCAAGAGTGCTGGAGATGGCACAAACCTTGCGACGTCGACAGCCGCATCATCGTCATCATCGTCGTCTTCATCTTCGTGGCGCGACAATGTTACTTTCAAAGCCATGGGATGGGGACTGAAGGAATCCTGCGATCGGCTGCAATTACTGGCGGGGGACCGCCTGGACATCGCGTACACGATAGGACTGAACGACCATCCGGAGTTTGGCGGGCTGGAGCTGAACTTGCGCGACGTGGTGCGGGCGCGGTGAGGCCGGCGCGGCGCACGGCGAGCGATGCCTCTCGTGATTCTTTTTGACAACAGGTCGGTTCATCTTTATAGTGCCCGGTCATGAACGGAACTTTTTTTTGCAACAAGTGCGGCGCGCAGAATGCGGCCGGAGCTCAGTTTTGCAGCCGTTGCGGCACGCCCTTTGTGCCAGTGCCGGGCCAAGTGCCGGCGTCCGCGCCCGGTACTCCAATATCGTCGCCGTACCCGGCATCGGCCGCGCCTTACGCCGCATTTCCCGCGGCGGGGGCGCGGTATGGTGGTTTCTGGCTGCGCTTTCTGGCGTTGATTATTGACTCGATTATCCTGCGCCTGGCGGTGGCTCCGATTGGCATGATTTTCGGTGGGCTGGGATTGGCGGGCACCATGATACCCGGTCTGCCGCATGCGGGACTCGCTCTTTTGGGCGGCGGCCTCACCGCCGTCTTGCTGCTTTTCGGCTCATGGCTGTACGAAGCACTGATGGAAAGTTCGTCTTATCAGGCAACGCTCGGCAAGATGATCCTGGGCATGAAAGTTACCGACCTGCAGGGCAACCGAATTTCGTTCGGACGCGCGACCGGGAGACATTTTGCAAAGATTCTTTCCGCCATGATTCTTCTTATTGGCTACATTATGGCGGGACTCACGGAGCGCAAGCAGGCGCTGCACGACATGCTGGCGGGAACGCTGGTGCGGCGGGTCTGAGGGTTGTTGCGGAGATCAAGAGGGGGACGGGAGTATCCGCGGCGCACAGAGTTATCCCGGGTTAGTTGGGTTTGCGGAACTTACTTTCGGCCAGATAGCGAAGCATGATAGAGTCAGTGGCGCTCTGAAACTGCTGCTCCATCTCCGGGACGCGCACCGGATTTTCTTGGCGCACGGTCTCGCGGAATTTCTCGCCCATTTCGGAGTCGCTGGTGACTACCTGCATGTAGAACCAGAGGAAGTGACGCATCTGGTCGAGCGCCGATTTTAGAATCTGAATGGTTTCAATCTCCGGCGGGTCGGCGAGGGCTTCCATCAATTCGGGATCGGTGGGAGCTTGCATGGCGACGCAATTCAGTTCGCGCTGAATCACGCGCAGGTCGTCCGTAACTCGCAAAATTCGGACGTGAATCTCTTCCATGCTTTCCCGGTTCTCACGATCCATGTTGCCCTTTCCGTCCTGAGCAGGTGCGGTGCTGAATGAGTGCGACTGTCTCAAGATCGCACCTTGCGGGATGTTAGGAAAGGTTCCCCGTGTGCATGAGCTTCGGTAATTGAAGGTTACCTTAGGTCAAAAATGGCGCGGGACGGGCGGTTTCGCGCGGTCTTGACGGCGTTGCACGATCAGGCGGTCTTGCGTGAGAGGTGAGGCGACAGATCCAGGCCAGCGGAGCGTATCTCGGGAACGTTCACGTAGCGAATACCTTGCACCGGGGTCTCCACCGCCTCGACTAAAGCCAGAATGAGCTGGTCAAGAGTAACCAGACCCAGGCGGAGCGCTTCGCGGCGGGCAAACGGGAGTAACTCGCAGAGCTTGTAAAACGGAAGCAGGCCATAAGGCCACCGCTGGCCGGGTCCAAGTACGTACCAAGGCCGAAGGATGGTGGCATTGAGACGGCGCTCCAGAATCAGACGCTCGCACTGAACGCGAGCGCCGACGTAGTCCCGACTCATGAAGGGGGCGGGATGGGCAACGCTTAAATAGATGAAGTGGCGCATGCCCAGTTCGGCGCAGACATCAATCGCCCCCTGAGCGGCGACCAGATGCAAGAAAGTGTCGCTCGGCCGAATGAGCTGCCGGTAACTATTGGCCTCGAGGTCGTTTCCCGAGACAACTTCGCAAGCGGCGGGAAGACGGGCAGTGGAGCCGGGAGACACGAGGGCGCGAACCCGGTGCCCGCGTTCGAGAAGCACTGGAATGAGAGCCGTGCCCACACGTCCAGTTCCCCCGGTGAGAAAGATACGCCGGGAGTCGGAGGACTTGGGCAAAGCTTTGATTTTCAGTAGTAGCCGGATATCGGAGACGGATGCAGCCACAGCTTTATATTCTTCCTCGGATCCCATCCCAGTCTAACAGCCCGGCGGCGCGTTTCGGAAAAGCAAAGCATCGCATTTCGGCGGCCCGCATTTGGTGTGATACAAACGGTTCGAGATGTCTTCCCCGCAAATCGGACTGGTGCGCGCCATTGGCCGGTGGAGCCTCGCCGCACTGGCGGTGAATTCGATTATCGGCAGCGGCATTTTTGGTTTACCGGGCACGGTGGCTGGGCTGCTGGGCAAACGCAGCGTCATCGCGGTGTTTATTGCCGGAGCGGCGGCGGCCGTAATTATGGGGTGCTTTGCCGAAGTCGCGTCGCAATTCTCCGGAGCGGGCGGGCCCTACCTGTACGCGCGCGAGGCGTTTGGACGCCTGGCGGGAATTACGGTGGGCTGGATGTTGTATCTGGCGCAGGCGGCGGCTCCGGCGGCGAATGCAAATCTGTTTGTCATCTACCTCGCGGAATTCTGGCCGGCGGCAAAAACTCCGTGGGCGCGTTTTACGATCCTGACTTTACTGGTGGGGATTCTGGCAGCCATCAACACGCGCAGCGCGAAGCAAGGCACAGTGGTAAGCAACATTTTCACAGTAGCAAAACTTCTTCCCTTGTTGATGGTGATTTCGGCGGGAGCGGCGGTCACCATTATTCATCCCGCACCCTGGGGCACGTCCGGCGCACCGCCGTTCAGTGTGTGGATGAAAGCGATGGGGCTGCTGATCTTCGCATATGGCGGATTTGAATCGGCGCTGGCGCCCATGAGCGAGGCGAGAAATCCGGCGCGGGATGCCGCCTTCGCTCTGTTCGTCGCGATGATCGCCTGCACCACGATTTATGCGCTGGTGCAATGGGTGGTGGTGGGAGTGCTGGGACCGGGCGCGAGTACGGATCGTCCGCTGGCTGAAGTGGCACGGATCACGATGGGGAATCGGGGAGCGGCGCTGGTGGCGATGGGCGCTTTGCTCTCAGTGTACGGCTACATGAGCGCGAAGCTCCTGGCCATGCCGCGGGTAACGTTCGCGTTCGCTCAAGGGGGAGATTTGCCACAGATTTTCGCCGCCGTGGGTCAGAGATTCCATACGCCGTGGTTCTCGATTTTGTTCTACGCGGCGACGGTGGGGGGCCTGGCAGTAGCGGGAGGTTTTACGTGGAATGTGACGTTGTCGGTGGTGGCCCGGCTTTTTGTTTATGCGGTAGTGTGCGCGGCGCTGATCGTATTTCGCCGGAAACGGCCGCGGGCCGACGCTTTCCGGCTACCGGGCGGATACGGATTTGCGCTGCTCGGAATTGTGATCGCATTAGCGCTGGCAACCCAGGTGGACTTGAGCAAGTCACTGATTTTGGCGGCCACGTTCGGAGCCGCATTGCTGAACTGGCTCTGGGCGCGCGGATCGCGCCGCGCTCCGCTCTGAGTCGTGAAGCACCGGGCGCTGTGATACGCTCTCCGCGAATGAAAATCGGGATCCTCTTGCTGCTTCTGTGGAGCAGTGTTTTTCTACCTGGGCAAACCTCGCAGAGCACACTCTCGCATTTCGTGGTGGAAAAAAATGTGGCTTTGCCGATGCGCGACGGGGTCATGCTGCGGGCGGATGTGTTGCGGCAGCCGGGTCTGGGCCGATTTCCCGTGCTGGTTTATCGCACGCCTTACGGAAAAGACGAGGCGCAACAGGCGTATACCACCTTCCACCGCGCGTTGGAACGCGGTTATGCCGTGGTGATCGTCGACGTCCGCGGCCGCTACCATTCAGATGGCGAGTTTCGGCCCTATGAGAACGAAGGACGCGACGGCTACGATACGATCGAGTGGGCCGCCGCGCAGCCCTGGTCCAACGGTGCGGTCGGTACGTTTGGACTTTCCTATCCGGGGGCGGTGCAATGGCTGGCGGCGGTGGAGAACCCGCCACACCTCAAGGCGATGGTGCCGGCGATGACCTTTTCGACGCCGCAGAATTTTTTCTACGCGGGCGGCACATGGGACATGTCGTGGATGGAATGGATCTGGGACAACATCGCGTGGGATGTCCGGGAGAAGAAGAACCTTCCCGGGCCGAGGAGCTATCGAGAGGCGGTTGCGGATTGGAAGGTTGAGGGACCGAAGATGCTGAACGCTTTGCCCCTCCTGGATGTACCGCAGTTGCGGCAAGTCGCACCTTATTACTTCGATTGGCTGCGGCATCCTCCCGAGGATCCGTGGTGGGATTGGAGCGAATTGCGGAATAAGTACGACCGCACCAGCGCGGCCGTGCTCAACGTTTCCGCGTGGTACGACGATAACTATGGGCCGGAGGGCGCGACGACGAATTATGCCGGCTTGCTGAAGACGCGCCGAAACGAGAAAGATCCGCGAGATCATCTGTTACTTGGTCCGTGGGTGCACGGGGTAGACAGCACGGCGCGGACTAAGTCGGGTGAGCGAGAGTTTGGGCTGGCAGCGGCGATCGATTATGACAACATCGTGCTGCGCTGGATGGATCACTATCTCAAAGGAATCGAAAATGGAGTGGATCGGGAACAGCCGGTGCGCTATTTCGTGATGGGCGCAAATCAGTGGCGAAACTCGGATGTGTGGCCGCCGCCGGCTCGCGCAACCCGTTATTTTCTTGCCCCGGATTCTCTTCCGCCGGCCGACGCAGGCGCGCGGGGGGGCACGCTGCGCGCGCAGATGCTGCGCGCGCAGATGCCGCGGGCGGAGAAGAGTTTCAGCGAGTTCCCTTCCGATCCGCGCCATCCGGTGGTCAATGAGTATGGAGCATCCGGGGCGCACGACTACCGCAAACTGTTGGAGCGCGAAGACGTCTTGACCTTCGACTCTGCCGCTATGGAGGACGATACCGAAGTCACGGGGCCAATCGAGGCGCAGATTTTCGTCTCCTGCGATTGTCGCGATCTGGACCTGTGGGCGCGCCTGGAGGACGTCTCGCCGGACGGGACCGCCTTCAACCTGATGAGTCCGGGCCTGGACGTTTTGCGAGCGAGCTATCGAGATTTGAGGCGAGGCCGGCTATGGCTGGAGCCAGGGAAAGTGTACGAACTGAATCTGGCAAATCTCATCACCAGCAACGTTTTCTTAAAAGGACACCGGGTACGGGTGCAGATTTCGGGTAGTTTCACGCCGCTTTTCTCCCGCAATCTGCAAAGCGGCAAATCGGAAACGGAAAGCGCGGACGTAAAGAAAGCCACGATTCGCGTCTATCACGACGCGAAGCATCCGTCGCAAATTGTGCTGCCGGTGATTCGGAACACCAATTAGGCCATAACCGTGCGTAAACTGCCGCGCGGCAGCGGTATTGAAAAATTGGAGAATGCTTTGCGCAAGCTTTCGTTACTCGGTTACATGCTGATATCGGCGATCGCCTGTGTGGCGCAGCGCGAAGCGGTGCTGAAGCAGATCGATTTGCCGCATCCTTATTACTTCCGTGAAATGTATCTGCCGCAGTTGACGACGGGGCCGAGCGCCGCCGCGTGGTCTGCCGACTCGAAGAGTCTGGTGTATTCCATGGCCGGTTCGCTGTGGCGGCAGGAAGTGGCAGCGCCCAGGCATTCCAACTTACAGCCGGACGAGGCTACGACTACCAGCCGGACTGCTCGCCGGACCCTCGCTGGTTGGTGTTTGCGCGCTACGACGGTGACGCCGTCGAGTTGTGGTCGCTCGACCTGCGGAATGGCCAGACGAAACAAATGACTTCGGGCGGCGCGGTGAATGTCGAGCCGCGGTTCTCTCCGGATGGAACGCGGCTGGCATTTGTGTCCACATCTTATAAGGGACACTTTCACATCTTTACAGGCAGGTTCACAGATGGATTACTTCACGACGTGCGCCAGCTTACTCCCGAGAGCATAAGTCCCCTGCCCCGTTATTACTATAGTCAGGTGGATCACGAAATCAGTCCGGTATGGACGCGCGACGGCTCGGAGATTCTGTTCGTTTCGAATCGCGGGCACATTCACGGCACGGGAGGATTCTGGAAAGTCGAAGGCCGACGCGGGCGAGGCGGCGACTGAGAGCGGTTATCGGGAGATTCATTACGAGGAAACGAACTGGAAAGCTCGCCCGGACTTTTCGCCCGATGGCAAACGCATGGTGTATGCCTCCTATCTGGGACAAACCTGGCACCAACTCTGGGTGATGCCGGCGGCGGGTGGAGATGCCTTTCCGATTTCTTATGGCGCATTTGACAACGTGAATCCGCGCTGGTCGCCGGATGGGACAAGGATCGCGTTCATTTCCAATCGCAGTGGAAATACTTCGCTCTGGGTGCAAACGATTCCCGGCGGTGAACAGACGGAGGTGGCGGCGACAGAGCGACACTATCTGCATCCCATGGGCCGCATCCTGCTGCAGCGTGGTGGATGAGGGTGGAAGACCGATGGCGGCGCGCGTCTTTATCACCGGCGCAGACGGACTTTCCTATGCGCCGGAACACGCATGGATGCAGGCGGACGACAGCTTCGATCGGTCGGAACGCCGGTTTGAAGCGCATTATTTCGACGCGTCAGGGTCCTCTGAGATTACGGTGCCAGAGGGCGAGTTTGAAGTGGACGTGATGCGAGGATTTGAGAATCATTTTGAGCGGCGGAAAGTCGAAGTGAAGGCAGATGGAGCGGCGCAGTTGACGGTGCGCATGACGCCACTGTTTGTCGCAGCGGATGGAAAGGCGAACTGGGTGAGCGGCGATGTGCATGTTCACATGAACTATGGCGGGGCTTACCGCAACACGCCGTCGCATCTGGTGGAACAGGCGGCGGCGGAAAATCTGGCGATCGTCGAAGACCTGATCGTCAATAAAGAGCAGCGCATCCCCGATATGGCGTATTTTTCCCCGCAACCCGATCCCGCTTCGACGGTGGATCATTTGCTTTTGCATGGCCAGGAGTTTCACACGAGTTATTGGGGACATCTCGGGTTACTAAACCTGAGCCAGCATTTCCTGCTTCCGGGATATGCGGCTTATCCGAATACGGCAGCGGCGAGCCTGTATCCGGCGAACGGGGACGTGGCGGACATGGCGCACCGACAAGATGCACTGGTGGGATATGTGCATCCGTTCGATAGTTTTCCGGAGCCTCTTAAAGACGCTTCACTTACTGCCGAGTTACCGGCGGACGTGGCGCTGGGCAAAGTTGACTATATAGAGGTGGTTGGCTTTTCCGATCACAAGTCGACGGCGGAAGTCTGGTACAAACTGCTGAATTGCGGGTTTCGGCTGCCGACCGCGGCGGGCACGGATTTCATGGGCAATTACGCTTCATTGCGCGGGCCGGCCGGATTGAACCGCGTGTATGCGAAGGTTCCTGCTGGACCCTTGCAGATTCAGCCCTGGCTGGCGGCAATCAAGGCGGGCCGCACCTTCGCCACGAATGGGCCGCTGTTGCGGTTTTCGCTGGGTGGGCAGGAGATTGGGGGAGACCTCCGGCTGGACAAGATACAGGACGTGAAGTTTTCAGCCGAGCTGTTTTCTATTGTGCCGGTGGATCATCTGCAAGTGGTGTGCAATGGGAAGGTGGCTCGGGAGGTTGCACTGCAAGGCGACCACACCTCGGCGCACTTTGAGGGTACGATCCGGCTGGAGAACAGCGGATGGTGCGTGCTGCGCGCGTTCGGCGACAAGGCGGAGTATCCCATTCTTGATTTGTATCCTTATGCCACGACCAGTCCGGTGTATATAACTCTGGCAGGAGCGCCGATGCGAAGCACAGGCGACGCGGCCTACTTTGTGGCATGGATCGACCGACTGATATCCGGGGCAATTAAGAACACGGCATGGAATACCGAGAGGGAGAAGGAATCGGTGCTATCGATGTTGCGGGAGGCTCGGGGCAAATACGCGACGATTGCGCGGTGAAGCTTGCGGAATGAAGATTGCGGAATGAGGCCTTCGGAACGAGTGACATGCACATAGTCATCGCAGGCGGCGGCACGGGCGGACACGTGATTCCGGCTTTGGCGATTGCCCAAAAACTTAAGCAGCAGATGGGCGCCGAGGTTCTGTTTATCGGGACGGCTCGCGGGATGGAAACGCGACTGGTGCCGCAGTCGGGTTTCGCTCTGGAGATGATTCAAGTAGGCGCGCTAAAAAACGTGAGCCTGCTGACGCGGGCGAAAACTTTGTTCGATTTGCCACGAGCCATTGCGGCTTGTTCGCGAATTCTCACTGAGTTTGACCCTGAAGTTGTAATCGGTGTAGGCGGTTACGCCTCCGGCCCGGCAATGGCGGCGGCGCTGCGGCGGCGGCTCCCAACGCTGGCTTTTGAACCGAACGTTGTACCGGGGTTTGCCAACCGCATGATCGCGCGCTGGGTTTCGGCGGCGGCGGTGCACTTTGAAGAAACCTGTGAGTACTTTCCGCGCTGCCGGGTCACGGGCGTACCGGTGCGCGAAGCGTTTTTCTCCATCCCGGTAAAGGCCGGCGGACCGCCGACTCTGCTGGTGTTCGGAGGGAGTCAAGGAGCGAAGGCGCTCAACCAGGCGATGATGGAGTCGTTGGCCGGGTTGCGCGAGAAAATTCCCGGCGTACACGTGATTCACCAGACAGGGCAGCGCGATTACGATGTGGTGCTGGCCGCCTACCAGCGGTCGGGGATCTCGGGCGAAGTTCACAAGTTTGTGGATGACATGCCAGCCACATTCGCGCGCGCCGATTTGCTGGTCTGCCGTTCGGGCGCAAGCACGGTCGGCGAAATTACGGCTGCCGGCAAACCGGCGATTTTTGTTCCCTTCCCGGCTGCGGCCGACGATCACCAGAATGTAAATGCGCGGGCGCTGGAGCGAGTGGGCGCGGCGGTGGTGGTCGAGGAAAGCCATCTGGGCGCGGCGTATCTGGTGGATACGATTGCGGCGCTGCTGAGCGACTCGGCACGTCTGCGGAGCATGTCAGAGGCGGCGAGAACGCTGGCGCATCCGAAGGCGGTGGAAGAAATTGTTGACATGGTGGCGCGGTTGCGCCTGCCGGCGTCTAGCACGATAAAGGGAAGTGGTTGCTGCATGTTCGCCAAGATTCAGCGCATACATTTCGTCGGCATCGGAGGTATCGGCATGAGCGGTGTGGCCGAGGTGCTGCTCAATCTTGGGTACGGCATTTCCGGCTCTGACCTGAGGACTTCAGCGACTACGAATCGGTTGGCGGGGCTGGGCGCAATTACGTTTGAAGGCCACGCCGCGAGGAACATTTCCGGCGCGGATGTGGTGGTGACAAGTTCCGCGATTTCTTCCGACAATCCCGAAGTCGCCGAAGCCCGGCGCTTGCACATCCCGGTGATCCAGCGGGCCGAGATGCTGGCGGAGTTGATGCGGCTGAAGTACGGCATCGCGATCGCGGGCATGCATGGCAAGACGACCACCACTTCAATGGTCGCGGCCGTGCTGGCCGCGGGCGGACTCGATCCCACGGTGGTGGTCGGGGGGCGCGTCGATGCGCTGGGATCGAACGCCCGGCTGGGCAAGTCGCAGTATCTGGTTGCGGAGGCGGACGAAAGCGACCGCTCGTTCCTGAAACTTTCTCCGATTCTATCGCGTGGTCACGAATATCGACCGCGAGCACATGGATTGCTATCGCGACATGCGCGACGTGCGGCGCACCTTTCTGGAGTTTATGGAGCGCGTTCCGTTTTATGGATTCGTGGTTGGGTGCCAGGATGACGCCATCCTTCGTCGTCTGCTGCCGCGCGTGCACCGGCGGGTGACGACGTATGGCACGACGCCGGGTTCGGATTTTCTGATCCGCATGGGAGCGGCGGCCGCGGCCGGGGAGCACAGCCCCCGGGTGCGCTTTGCGGTGAACTACAAAGAGAAGAATCTGGGCGAATTCACGCTGCATGTTCCGGGGGCGCACAATGTGCTCAACGCGACGGCGGCGATTGCGGTGGGAACGGCGCTCGAGATTCCCGCGGAGCAGATTCGCGCCGGGCTGGAAGGTTTCCGCGGGGTGGACCGCCGCTTTCAGTTCAAGGGCAAGGCGGCGGGGGTCAGCGTGATTGACGACTACGGTCATCATCCGACGGAAATACGGGCGACTCTGGCGGCGGCTCGGCAATGTGGATTTCGGCGCGTGCATGTGGTCTTCCAACCGCACCGCTTCACGCGCACGCGCGATCTGATGGATGATTTTGCGACTGCGTTCGCCGATGCCGACACGGTTGCCCTGCTGGATATTTATCCGGCGAGCGAAAAGCCGATTGCCGGGATTACGGCGGAGGCGCTGGCTGGCAGAATATCCGGGAACCCCAAACTTGCAGTGTCATACGCGCGGTCGTTTGCCGATGCGGTGGCGAATGTCGCCGAGGTGCGCGCAGGCGGGAGATATGGTGCTGACGCTCGGCGCAGGTAACGTCTCGCAACTGGGGGGGATGATTTTGGAAAGGCTGGAATCCGGACGAGCGACATCCGGTTAATACCCTCACCCGAACCAACTTGACACTGTTTGATTCCGCTAAAACCATTTATAGTTAGTTTGCTCAGCGGTTTTCTGACGACAACTGACTCGAAAGAGTGACGCGGAAATCAAGTTCCACCGCGGTTCAGGAAGAGTTGTATCCGCTTCCCAACGAGGCTCCCGAGGGCGAGCCTTTCGACGACGCTCGTCTCGTCGATCTGGAGGCGGAGCAGGAATCCCCATTCCTGCGCGGTCAAAAGCGCGTCTCGGTCCGGCGTGGTTCCCTTCCCAAAAAGACGGCCATTCGTTTGCGCTGGCTGGCGGTGGCGCTGGCGGTGCTGGCCATAGCCGCGGCCGCCGGGGCGGCGCTCTACGATTATGGAAAGCATTCCTGGCGTTTTCGCATCGACTCCAGCGATCAGATTGAAGTGGCGGGAGCGCAGCACGTGGCGCACGCGCAGATCATGGAAGTCATGGGCGGAGATATCGGCCGCAACATTTTTTTCGTTCCCCTGAGCGAGCGCAAAGAGCAACTGGAACAGATTCCGTGGGTGGAATCGGCGAGCGTGATGCGCTTCGTGCCCAATCGCATACGCATCGAAATTCATGAACGTACGCCGGTGGCGTTTGCCCGCATCGGCTCCCACATTTCGCTGATCGATGCCGGGGGCAACCTGATGGAACTCTCCGCCGCCGGCAAGCATAAATATTCCTTTCCCGTGATTGCGGGCATGAATGGCGGCGAACCGCTCTCCACGAGGGCGGCGCGGATGAAGAATCTACAACGCTTTCGTGCGGGAGCTGGATTCGGGCGGCGCTCATTACTCGCAGGAACTGAGCGAGGTGGACCTGAGCGATCCCGAGGATGTGAAAGTGATCGCGGCGGACGCCAGCGGCGAAGTTCTGGTGCACCTGGGCTCGGGAAGCTATCTGCCGCGCTACAAGACCTATATCACGCATGTGCAGCAGTGGCGGCAGCAGTTCGACAAGCTGGAATCGGTGGATTTGCGTTATGACGGGCAGATCATCGTGAATCCCGACGTGAATGGCATGTCGCGCCAACCCGCGTTGACTCCGGCGGCGGCCAAAGCGGCAATGGCAGCGGGAGTGAAATCGGCGGCTATTGTCAACTATGAGAAATATGCGGTGCACCATACTGCGCCGGCTCCGTCAGCGGTTCCTGCCGGTTTGAAGAAGCAGGAAAAGGGCAGGGCGAATGCCGGCACGAAAGCGCAGGTCAAGCACACAGCCCAGATTCCTCAGCCCTCGAGCAAAAAGCCTGCGGTGACTCCAGCGGCGCTGAAACGGCCGGGAAATCCGGTGACGACGGCAACTCCGAAAAACGCGAAGCCGGCGCAACCGGCAGCGGCCGCGGCGCCCCGGGTCGTGGTGGTAACCAACGGACAAAAGAAACCGAGCGCCGCCATTCCCAAGGAGACTTCGCAGAACTAGCGAGCAGCATTCTTATGCCCAGCCACGCACCCAATTTCATCACCGCCATCGATGTAGGCAGCGCCAAGACATGCGTCCTGGTGGCCGAGGTGAGCGAGAACGGACTGCGCTATCGCGGGCATGGCGTCGCGGAATCGAAAGGTCTGCGCAAGGGCGTGATCACGGAACTGGACAAGGCCATCGTGAGCATTCAACAAGCGGTGGAGCAGGCGGAAGACGTGGCCCATGTTCCGATCGAGCATGCCATGGTGGGGATTGCGGGGGCGCACATCCGCGGCATGAACAGCCACGGCGGCATCAGCTTTGGGACGCGGGCGCGTGAAATTGGACGCGACGAGATCCGGCAGGCCGTGGATAAAGCACGGACCGTGCCCCTGCCCGGGGATCGTGAGATTCTGCATCTGCTTCCGCAGGAATTTATCCTCGACGATCAGCCGGGGGTGCAGGATCCGACGGGCATGATGTGCACGCGGCTGGAGGTGCGAGTACACATTGTCACTGCTTCCTCGAGCGCGGCGCAGAATCTGGTCACGGCAGTAAACCGGGCCGGGGTTCATGTGGACGACACGGTGTTTGAGCCGCTGGCGGGCGCGGACTCGGTGTTGCGGTCGGACGAGCGCGAACTGGGCGTCTGCCTCGTCGATCTGGGCGCGGGCTCCTGCGATCTGATTGTTTTTCAGCAGGGCGCGGTGGCGCACTCGGGGGTCATTCCGATCGGCGGCGACCATTTTAGCGGTGACCTTTCGGTCGGCATGTGTACCGGGTTGGCGGACGCGGAGACGCTCAAGAAAACTTTTGGCAACGCGGCGCCCACGCTGATCCCGGAGGGGAACGAAGTGGAAGTGCCGTCGGTGGGCGACCGGCCGTCGCGCATGATGCCGCAGCGCTTGGCGGGAGAAATCCTGGAACCGCGAGCCCGCGAGCTCTTTGAGTTGCTGCGCGAGAACCTGCGTCATGCCGGGGTACTGGAGCATTGCATCGCGGGATTCGTGCTTTGCGGAGGCGCTTCGCGCCTGGCGGGCATTCTCGACGTGGCGGAATCGGTGCTGCGGAAAGCGGCGCGGCTGGCGTGGCCGATGCCCATGGCGAAGATGCCTTCGGTGCTGGCCGAACCGGAATTCGCCACGGTATTGGGCATGGCGTATTACGGACATCGCGCGCGTCTGGCGCGCGGGCTGCAGGAATCCGGCTTCGGGTCGCGCTTAAAGGCGATGTTCGCGAGGGCCAGCGCTTGAGATGCGCTGGGAGAATGACCGGCCAGTTTTTGTTTGCGGCGAGACTGGGATAGTTGCGGTTTTATCGTCCCGGTTTCGAGTCTAGATTTCGATTATTGCGGGCTCGTTTGAATCCGGGCTCGAGGAGATGATTTATGAATGAAGACAATGGCCTGCGCATCTGTTTCAACGAAGAAGCCCGTAATGACGCCCGCATTAAGGTGATCGGCGTGGGGGGCGGGGGAAACAATGCGGTCAACCGCATGATTGACTCGGGCATGGAGCACATCGAATTTATTGTGGCCAATACCGACCTGCAGGCGCTGCGCATGTCACGCGCGGCGACCAAGATCCAACTGGGAGTGAAGCTCACGAACGGCCTCGGCGCCGGGGCAAATCCTGAAATTGGGCGCAAGGGCGCGCTCGAGGATTCCGACAAGATCATTGAAGTTCTCGAAGGCGCGGACATGGTGTTTGTCACCGCCGGACTGGGCGGAGGCACGGGAACGGGCGCTGCGCCGATTATTGCTTCCCTGGCCAGCGAGATGGGCGCGCTCACCGTCGCCGTGGTTACGAAACCCTTTGCCTTTGAGGGTAAACGCCGGATGCAGCAAGCGGAGCGCGGCATTGCCGAATTGATGGAGTCGGTGGATACGACTATCGTCATCCCCAACGAGAAATTGCTGGCGGTGGCGGAAAACGCGGGCTTCTTTGAGTCGTTCCGCATTGCGGACGACATTCTGCGCCAGGGCGTACAGGGCATATCCGACATCATCACTATTCCGGGCATTATCAATCGCGACTTTGCCGACGTGAAGGCGATCATGGCGGGCATGGGGTATGCGGTGATGGGGACGGCAACTGCGTCCGGCGACCATCGCACGGTGGAAGCCGCGCAACGCGCCATCGCGTCGCCTTTGCTGGAAGCGGGGGCGATTGACGGAGCGCGCGGCATTCTGATCAATATCACCGGCTCGAGTTCGCTGAAACTGGCGGAAGTGCAGCAGGCTTGCACCATTATTCAGGGCGCGGCGCATGAGGACGCCAACATTATTTTTGGCGCGGTTCTCGACGAGAAGATGAAGGATACGGTGAAAATCACGGTGATCGCGACCGGCTTCCGGGAGTGTGGGACGCGGCGCGCGAGACAGCACGAGAACCTCGATCCCGTCATTATTTCGCGAGAGGCACCACGCGCCCGCGATTGCTTCGACGATTTTGAGCCGGAGACGAGGCCGATGCCGCGCTTCGAGCCGGAGGTCATCCCGCCGGCTTTGCAGGAAGCGGTGTCGGGCAATGCCGCCCGGCCTTCCGAGATGTCTCTCGATGCGATGGGTTCGGTCCCGAGTTACCAGGCCGAGGATCTGGATGTTCCCGCCTTCCTGCGCAAACGCAGTGAAATCATGTAACCGGGCGGCGCGATTGCAAGCGATCTTTGCGCCGCTGTGCTCCTGAAACGGGTGCATCTCGAAGCCGCAATGTCTTGCAACCGGGCGCGCGCGGCTTCTCCTGGATTGGGCGGATAGTGTTGAAAATAAAGACTTAAGCTATTTGGCCCTAAGGCTGATTCCTCCATTGGCCCGGGCGGGAATATGGCGCTTTTTGGCTAGAGCAACCGAACCGCTCACTACTATAAAATGACGTGGGGTGACGTTCAAAAATGGACGACGCGCAAATTTATGGGCGACTGGCGGAGCTTTTCGAAGAGGTTTTCGATGAAGGTCCGATCACGCTAACTCCCGACTTATCCGCGAAAGACGTCGAGAGTTGGGATAGCCTGACGCATATCCGTTTGATACTCACGATCGAGAAGGCGTTCAAGATCAAGTTCTCAACTGCGGAGATCGGTCAACTGCAAAACGTGGGCGACCTCGTAGGTTTAATCAGGGCACGCGCCTAATCCCCAAGTGTCATCGCCGATAAGTGCGGGATTTTGTCGCGATCTTCAATAAAAAAGCAGTAACCTAATCGCCAATGAATTCTCTCTATGCCGAGTTGCGCTGGCTCCCTCGTGTGCCGCC
This sequence comes from uncultured Acidobacteriaceae bacterium, assembly GCA_963746205.1. Lineage (GTDB taxonomy): Bacteria > Acidobacteriota > Terriglobia > Terriglobales > Acidobacteriaceae > Acidiflorens. Next base: position 143,297 of record CAVVAP010000029.1, read on the forward strand.
CGAGTTCTCCGAAAGACTGAGAGTCTTAGGGCGCTCCGGCGACCCTTTAGGACGGGAACTGCAAGCGCTCGCGTCTTATGCCCTCGACCTGAATCAGTTGACGAAGCTGGCGAAGGCGATCGGCAAGGCGCGTGGGGAAGGCAAGCATCTGAATCCGCTGACTCCGTTTAGATTGGCGGTGCTCAGCAATTCGACAGTGGACCTGATCGTGCCGGCGTTAACCGCGACCGCTGCGCGGCATGGTATTGCCTTGGAAGTCATACAGGCCTCCTACGACCAGATAGCGCAGGAGGCTCTGGCGGCGGACTCGAGAATCAATCGCTCGCAGGCCGACGCAGTATTGTTCGCCCTCGACCACCGCGCCCTGCCGCTCAAGCTCACGCTGGCGGATGTTGCGGCCTCGGACGCCACCGTGCAAGGCGCGCTGGGCTACCTGCAGGCGCTGCGCAATGGCATTAAGGCGCATTCCAATGCGGTGTGCATTTTTCAAACTTTCGCCGCGCCCTCGGAGACGCTCTTTGGCAGCCTGGACCGCGTGCTGCCGGGCACGCCACGCAGCCTGCTCGATCGCATCAACCGGGAAATGGCCGAATTTGTTGTTGGGTCGGGGGATGTTCTGCTCGATGTGGCGGGACTCGCGGAAACCGTGGGACTGGCGGATTGGCACGATCCCCAGCTCTGGAACATGGCAAAGTTTTCTTTCTCCGACCAACTCATCCCTCTCTATGCCGACCACGTTGCGCGGACGGTTGCAGCGCTGCGCGGCAAGAGCAGGAAAGTGCTGATTCTCGATCTCGACAACACGGTGTGGGGTGGCGTGATCGGTGATGACGGATTGGATGGCATTAAAATCGCACAAGGTGACGCCCGGGGAGAAGCCCACCTCGCAGTGCAGCGCCTGGCCTTGGACCTCAGACAGCGCGGAATCGTGCTGGCGGTGTCTTCGAAGAACACGGACGGCGTGGCGCGGGAGCCTTTTGAAAGGCATCCTGAAATGCTGTTGAAGCTCGACCACATCGCGGTGTTTCAGGCGAATTGGAACGATAAGGCGACGAACATCCAGGCGATCGCTTCGGAACTATGCCTGGGCCTGGACGCCATGGTATTTCTCGACGACAACCCGGTGGAGCGCGGGCTGGTGCGGAAACTGCTGCCCGCTGTGGCCGTGCCGGAACTGCCCGACGATCCCGACTTGTACGCGAGAACGCTGGCGGCAGCGGGATATTTTGAATCGGTGGCGTTTGCGGGCGAGGATCTGCAGCGCGCAGACTTTTACCAAACTAATGCCAAACGCGCACACCTCCAGAAGCAAGTGGGCGGAGTCGATGAGTACCTGGCATCACTCGGCATGACGATTGTGTTTCAGCCCTTCGATGCGATGGGACGCGCGCGCATCGTGCAGTTGATCAATAAGTCCAACCAGTACAACCTCACCACGCGTCGCTACAGCGATCCGGAAGTGAGCGCAATGGAAAAGGATCCCGAGATTTTTACGCTCCAGGTTCGGCTCACAGACATCTTCGGCGACAATGGCATGATCAGCGTGGTAATTTGTCGTCCGAGCGAGGACGGGGTATGGGAGATCGACACCTGGCTGATGAGCTGCCGGGTACTGGGTCGAAAAGTCGAGCACATGGTGCTGGGCGAGATTGCGCGGCACGCCCGAGCCGCCGGCATTCGAACTTTGGTGGGTGTCTATCACCCCACGGAGCGCAACCAGATGGTCGCCGATCACTATGGCAAACTCGGCTTTAGCGTGGCGAGCAAAGAGGAATCCGGGGTGACGCGCTGGCAACTGGCGGTCGAATCGGTCGCGCCCGAGAGCGCCCCCATGAAGGTGGTTTCGGACTTCGCAGCCGTAAAGGAGAAACGGATCGCGTGAGCCCGGCCGGTCCCCTGAGCGCTGAAAATTCCAGCCAAGAAAAACTGCCCCGGCGCGACTGGATCCTGATGCCGGGGCTGTGCCTCCTGACGATTTGCATCGTCGCAGCGTCCACCGAATTGATTGCGCGGCAGATTCTTCCGGCCAAGGGGGGCATGAAAGAGTGCCTGGTTTGGGAGGACCGCGTCACGGGCGTCCGGGGAATACCGAATTGCGTGTGCCGGGAGAAAATTCCGGAAGGGCAAGCGGTGGAATACAGGTTCAATAGTTGCGGACACTACACCGCTCTCGAGTGTGGTGCGAAGTCCCCTGGCGTCTACAGAATTGTGATGACCGGAGCGTCCTTTCCAACCGGGCTGGGCGTGCCGCGAGAGAGGACTTTCGCCGCATTGTTACCGGAGGAACTTTCGCGGCGAACCGGGCGCAAGGTGGAACTCTACAACGAAAGCCTGCCGCGAAAGTCGGCCCATGCCGTGGACTTGCAGTTCGCGGATTTGCTCGCGGCCAAGCCCGACCTGATTTTGTGGGTATTGAATTATTCCGATGTGCAGATTGCATCGCTCGTGGCGCCGTCCGATTATGTCGCCGAACACGCATCCGGGGCCGCGGGCAAGCAGACATCGAGCAACCTCCGGAGGTTGAGGGAGAAAGCCGAGGCGGCCCTATCCGGGTTCGCGCACGCGGTAAACGATAGTTGGCGCGAAACTCGCACTTATGTGATGCTGATGGATTTAATGGCTGCAACTGAGAGTCAGAAGAACTTCTTGAAGAGGAACAGGACCAGCGAATCGCAATACCTCGATGCCCAGCCCAGCCAGGCACGGCTCGACCACCTGAAAGAGTTCGACGTTTATGCGGCGGACATCGAAAAACGGGCGCAAGCGGCGGGCGTGACTCTGGTCGCGGTGTTTGTCCCGACGCGCCTTCTGGCGGCAATGATTTCCGAAGGGGAGTGGCCGCCCGATATCGACCCTTTCAGTCTTGACAAGCAACTGAAAGCGATCATTGTGAAGCACGGCGGCACCTACGTCGACATTTTGCCGGACTTCCGCGACATCCCTGATGCCGCGCAGGGGTTCTTCGCCGCCGACATCCATTTCAATCCGCAAGGTCATTTGACGATTGCGGGCATACTGGCCCGCGAACTTACCAGCGGCGCAGTGCCGGCGCTCAGCGCGTCGCGCAATTCTCAGTAAGGTTTCGGAGAAAGGCTTCGACCGTGGACTCAGCCTCGATTCAGTTCGTGCTGTTTGGACTGGCTGCGGCGCTGCTCTCGAACTTCAGTCGGGCGCGTGCCTGGAGGTCCACGGTGCTGATGCTGGCCAGCCTGATTTTCCTGGTACGGCTGGCGCCCGGCGCGATCGCCCTTCTGCCGTTGGCGGGCTTTCTTCTCCTCGGCTATGGCTGGCTTTTTCTGCTGGATCGCGGCTGGATCACAGGCAAGGCATGGAGCATCCTGACGGTTGTCTTGGTGTATGTATGGCTGAAGAAGTATACGTTTCTGCCGGAAGGCTATTTTCTGCGCTATGGCTATTTTACTTTGGGTCTCTCCTACATTTTTTTCCGTGTGCTCCATTTGCTGATCGAAGCGCGGGAAGGCCCCGAAAGAAAGCCCACCGGCTTGGGCGCGTATCTGCTTTACACGCTGAACTTCACGACTTTCGTGTCCGGCCCCATCCAACGTTACGACCGGTTTGCGGAGGACCAGTTTGCGGAAGAACCGATCGCCCTGGGGCCGCGCGTCATCGGCCTGCAGTTGGAGCGCATGGTGCGCGGCTTCTTCAAAGTAAACGTGCTCGCTCTGTTGTTCGATATGGTGCGCGTCGACGCAATGACGCAGGTTTTGCAGCCACTACCGGCGGCGCTCAGACTTTATGCCGCCTTCCGCCTGGTGCTGGTGTATCCCGTGTTTCTCTACGCCAATTTCTCCGGCTACATGGATATCGTGATTGCCCTGGCGCGGTTGATGCGGTTGCGTCTGCCGGAGAATTTTGATCGTCCCTTCTCCGCTTCGTCAGTGCTGGAATTCTGGACGCGCTGGCACATGACGCTCTCTAATTGGCTGAAGACCTACGTCTATAACCCGCTGCTTTTGGGCCTTATGCGCCGCAACCCGTCGCCCTCCACGGAGCCGCTCCTCGGCGTGATTTGCTTTTTTGTGACTTTCTTCCTCATCGGCGTCTGGCACGGCCGCACGTCGGAGTTCGTTTTTTTCGGAGTATTGACCGGCGGAGGCGTCTCGCTCAATAAGCTGTGGCAACTGGCAATGGCTCGCGCCCTGGGACGCGCGCGCTATCGGGAACTTGCGAAAAACTCGCTCTATAACGCTTTAGCCCGCGGATTAAACTATGTCTGGTTCGCGTTTTCGCTTTTCTGGTTCTGGGCTGACTGGGGGCAGATCGACCGTATATTTGGATCCTTGAGCGTATTCGATTGGCTGGGCGTCTGGGGGGCTGCCCTGCTCTTTGCAACCGCAATCCTGGCAGCGTGGGAAGGTCTGCGCGGTGCGCCGGCATTTGTCCGCTTATCCCAGGGCCCGGTGCTCAATAGCCGCTATGCGCGCGTGGTCTACGCCACCGTGCTCGGCCTGGTGTCACTGGTCGTGATCGTATTGCTAAACCAATCCGCTCCGGAGATCGTCTACAAAGTGTTTTGAGGCAGCGCCTCGATTTGGAATGCCATCGCCAGCAGCGGCTGGCCGCGATTATTTATTTCTGCACTCTATTTCTGCACTCTACTTCTGCACTCTATTTCTGCACCAGCTCGACGAGGAAATCTGCTTCCGTCATTAACCAGGCAATGGGGCGCATCTCGAATGCCATCGCCGGGACAGGGCCACTCAGCAGCAGCGAGCCTTGTTCCTGCAAATGCTGGATGGCGGTGTCGATATTCAACACCTCGTAGCAAATGTGGTAAGGACCCCTTCCCTTCTTGAGAGTTTGATCGATCGGAGAATTCTCCCGCAGAGGAGCAACCAACTCCAGCACCGCGTCACCGTTTCCACGACTGAGGAAGCAAACCGATACGTTTTGAATGGGATCGTCGAAGGGGCCGGATACCAGGGCATAGGCAAAAAGCTTCTGGTAGATCGGAATCGCAAGGGAAAGATCTCGGACCGCAATGCCAAGGTGGTGAAAGACAAAATTTTCCATCAGCGGTCTTTGTCCTGGGAGCCCTGGGAACTATTCACCGATACCAATCCATGTGCCATGGCCATTATCATTCCCAGTACTATGGCCACGACCGGGGGGAATGTCAATTTTGGCACGAAACGGTCTCAGGACACCCGCCAAGACCTGGATTGTGCGCACAAATGACTTGCCAACCGGACGGTCGGTCGGCTACCATTTAATGATTCGTCGGGCGATCGCTGGTGATGACGAGGCCGGACTTCGCGGAGGGCGGGGATCGCGCTCGCTCTGCGGCCAGAGCTTATCACTCGTGGGGTATCACTGAAGCGATATCCTGTTAGCGAGGCACCTGATATTAATTGCGTGTACGGCACTCCCTGGAGTTGTTTATGAAGGATATGAAAAACGCCCCTGCTAACGGAACAACAAACATGAAGATGGATGCCCAGTCGAGCGCCAATGCCAAGACCAAGACTGCGCCCGATTCCAAAATCATGAGCGGCGCCGGCATTCTGTGGGAATGTCTGGAACGGGAGGGCGTGAAGCAGGTTTTTGGCTATCCCGGCGGGGCGATTCTTCCGGCCTATGACGCGCTGAAACACAGCTCGATTCATCACATTCTGGTTCGGCATGAGCAAGGCGCGACCCACATGGCCGACGGGTATGCGCGCGCCAGCGGAGACGTGGGCGTGGCCGTCGCCACCTCAGGTCCGGGCGCGACCAACATGGTTACGGGCATCGCCACCGCCATGCTCGATTCTTCCCCAATCGTCTGCATCACGGGACAGGTGGGAAGCAAGTTGATTGGGTCGGACGCGTTTCAGGAGACGGATATTACGGGCGTGACCTTGCCCATTACCAAGCACAATTATCTGGTGACGCATGCCAGCGAAGTGGCGCGGACAGTGCGGGAAGCGTTTTACGTGGCGCGCTCGGGACGGCCGGGGCCGGTGCTGATCGACATTACGAAGGACGCGCAGCAGAGCACCTGCGAGTTCGATTGGGAGGCGGCCAGGCCGCAATTGCCGGGGTATCGTCCCGATCTTTCGCCGGCAGCGGCGGAGTTCGAGCACGCGATCGAACTGATCCACAATTCCAAGCGGCCCATGATTCTTGCCGGACACGGCATCATTATTTCGGGAGCGATGCGCGAAGTGCGCGATTTTGCCGAGCGCACGGGCATTCCTGTGGCTATGACGCTGCTCGGACTGGGCGCCTTCCCGGCGTCGCATCCGCTGAATCTCGGCATGATGGGGATGCACGGAGAAGCCTGGGTAAATCACATGATCCAGGAAGCCGATTTGCTGCTCGCCTTCGGCATGCGTTTCGACGACCGGGTCACCGGCAATCTCAAAAATTATGCGCCCAACGCGAAAAAGATCCACATCGAGATCGATCCGGCGGAGATCAACAAGAACGTCAAGGTGGATGTCCCGCTGGTCGGCGACTTGCGCGAGGTGCTGCTGGAACTGACGCCGCATGTAGAGTCGATCGACCGCAGCGAGTGGCTGGATCACATCGATAAGTTAAAAGGCGATTCGGCGGTGCGCGATATCCAAAATCTGCCGGACAGCGGCCACCTCTATGCCGCGCATGTGATCAACGACTTGTGGCGGCAGACGCGCGACGGAAACACTATTGTGGTGACGGACGTGGGCCAGCACCAGATGTGGGAAGCGCAGTATTACAAGCATGAGCAAGCGCGGTCGCTGATCACTTCGGGCGGATTGGGGACCATGGGATTCGCCTTGCCGGCGGCAATTGGGGCGAAGGTCGCGTGTCCTGACGCCGAGGTATGGGTGGTTGTCGGCGACGGCGGATTCCAGATGACCATGTGCGAACTAGCGACCATCGTGCAGGAAAACCTGAAGATTCATATTGCCATCATCAACAATGGCTACCTGGGCATGGTGCGGCAGTGGCAGGAATTTTTCTACGACCGCAACTATGCGGCGACCCCGCTGCTCAATCCGGATTTCGCGCGCCTGGCCGACGCTTACGGCATTCGGAGCGCGACCGTTTCCGAACGCTCGCAGGTCGTGCCCACGGTGCAAGCGGCGCGCCAGCACGATGGACCGATGCTGATTAATTTCAAGGTGGAGCAGGAAGACACGGTGTATCCGATGGTCGCGGCGGGGTCGGCGCTGAACGATATGATCCGGCGGCCGAGTCCGATTGTGGAGACGGCCGAGGACGAATAGGGATTCGGTAATTGTGTAATCGGATAATTTGGTATTTGAACGTCAAACTCCGATTTTGAGATTCCGAAATTACCCGATTACAAAATTACCAAATCGGCTTGTTTCAAACTGTTTTATTTCAAACTTATGATGAATACCTTCATGGTCTACGTCGAGAATAAGCCGGGCGTGCTGACCCGCGTGGCTTCGCTGTTTCGGCGGCGGGCTTTCAACATCGATTCGCTGACGGTGGGGCGCACGGAAAAGCCCGAGGTATCCCGCATGACCATTACGGTCGATGCCGACCTCGACCAGGCGCGGCGCATTGAAGCGAATCTTTACAAACTGGTCAATGTGTTGCTGGTCGAGAACATCACCAATCAGCCGGCAATTATCCGCGACCTGGCGATGATCCGGGTGGCGGCAGCGCACGAAGCCCGTTCCCACGTTCTGCAACTGGCCGATGTGTTCCGGGCCCGGGTGGTCGATGTGGCGCCGGAATCCCTTACCATTGAAATCACGGGCGCGGAAGAGAAGATTGACGGACTGCTCCAATTGCTTCGTCCCTACGGAGTATTAGAGATGGTCCGAACCGGTATTGTCGCGATGCGTCGGGGCAGCAAGTCTTCCGAGGCTGTGAGCACGGAAACCACGGTGCACGAGCCTGCCGACAATGTATCTTACTCGGTGTAGGCCGGGTCAGCCTCAGTCAAAAACAAATTAATTATCGACGTCCATCGTCATGGTGGCGGGGGGAATCCTGTCCCCACTTCCCCTCTCTACTTTTTCTCTCTACTTCCTTCTCCACTTCCGCCTCGTCTCCGCGCCACTGGGATGGGGCATTATTTGGCGACGAAACCTTTAAAGACTGAATGCGAGGCTGCGGCATTCCGCGCTCAAGGCGGGAGGATATCGTGCCGATGGGGAAGTATCCGCCATGGACGATGCCGACGAGTTCGTTGACGAGTTTATAGTCGAAACCCACGAACATCTCGACCGACTGGACCGGGACTTGATCGCGCTCGAGAAAAATCCCACTGACCGGGCCACACTGAGCAGCATTTTCCGCACTATTCATACCGTAAAGGGAACATCGGGGTTTCTGGCATTCGACAGAATGGCAGCGCTCGCCCATGTGGGGGAAAACCTTCTGGGGCGGTTGCGTGACGGCCGACTGGCTCTGAATCCGGAGATTGCGACGGCGCTTCTGAGGACCGTCGATGGCCTGCGCCAGATGCTCGCGAGCGTGGAGAAGACCGGCGCACAAGGTCGACGCGACGACAGCGAACTGATTTCCACGTTGATGAGGCTGCAGCGGGGGGTCGAGGCGGAAGCTGAAAATGCAGTCTCCGTCGCAGCCGGAGCGGGGGTGGGCGGCCGATCCCCGGATGTGGTTGCGGCTGCGAACGGCAAGCGAGGCGGGACGGAGGCAGGACAGAGAACCATCCGGCTGGATGTCGAACTACTTGATCGACTGCTGACTCTGGTCGGGGAACTGGCGCTGGCGCGCAATCAGATTTTGCAGTTCTCCAGCGGCGCTCAGGACGGCGCTTTGCTCGCCGCGAGCCAGCGCCTGAACGTCATCACCGGCGAGTTGCAGGACGTGGCGATGAAGACCCGCATGCAACCCATCGGCAGCCTCTGGCGCAAGCTGCCGCGAATAGTGCGCGATCTCGCGCTCGCCTGCGGCAAGCAGGTGCGGGTGGAGATGGAGGGCGAGGACACGCAACTGCATAAGACGTTGATCGAGGCCATGAAAGATCCGCTGACCCACATCGTAAGAAATTCTGTGGATCACGGTATTGAAACTCCAGAGGTGCGCCGGGCGGCGGGCAAAGACCCGGAGGGCCGCCTGGAACTGCGCGCGTTTTATGAAGGGGGAGAGGTCAACATCGAGGTCTCAGACGATGGCGCCGGACTCGATTCCGGGAGAATTCGCGAGAAGGCACTGGAAAAGAGATTCATCTCCGCCGAGCAGGCAAGACAGATGAGCGACAGCGAAATCCTGAACTTGATTTTTCTGCCGGGCTTTTCCGCTGCCGAGAGAGTCACCAGCGTCTCGGGCCGGGGCGTGGGCATGGACGTGGTAAAGACCAACCTCGAAAACATCGGGGGCACAGTCGAGCTGCAGTCGAAGCTGGGTTGCGGAACTGTGGTCCGTATGAAGTTCCCTCTTACTGTGGCGATTACCGCGCTGATCGGCACGAGCGCCGGCGAGCGCTATGCCGTTCCCGAGATCAATTTGGTGGAACTGGTGGAGGCAAATCGCGGGGCGCAGGTAATCGAGGGAGTAAACCGGCGGTAAAACTTAAGGCAGAGAGAGATGAAACCTCTTCGGATTTTAGTGGTCGACGATTCGGCGGTCATGAGGAAGGTGCTCAGCAATCTGCTGGCATCCGATCCCGAGATGGTGGTGGCGGGTACGGCGTCGAATGGCAAGCAGGCTCTCGCCCGGATTCTGGAAGTCAAACCCGACCTGCTCACGCTGGACATCGAAATGCCTGGGATGGACGGCCTGCAGACGCTGGTCGAAATTCGTAAACTCCACGCCAAACTGCCGGTAATCATGTTCAGCAGGCTCACGGAGCGCGGGGGCGCGGCCACGCTGGATGCGCTGGCCAAGGGAGCGAGCGACTATATCACCAAGCCGAATCGCAACGGAGGCCCAGCAAAATCGAGGCTTCGGGTGCAGGAAGAATTAATCAGGAAAATCAAGTGTCTGTGCGCGGCGCGCGAGCCGCAGACGGAGACAGAACGCGCTGCGCGGCCTCCGCTGGCCGAACGGCCGCTATCGCGCGTCGATGTGGTGGCCATCGGCGCTTCGACCGGCGGCCCGGGCGCGCTGACGGAACTTCTCCCGCAACTTCCCGCAAGTTTTCCCGCTCCCATCGTGATTGTGCAACATATGCCGCCGATGTTTACGCGCCTGCTCGCGGACCGTCTGGATACTCTCTGCCGGCTCCGGGTGCAGGAAGGCCGGGAAGGGCAAACATTACAGCCGGGGCAAGTATGGATTGCTCCGGGCGACCATCACATGACGGTTGCGCGCAACGGGGCTGAGTGGCTACTCGGCATCCAGCAAGGCGCTCGGGAGAATTCCTGCCGCCCCGCCGTAGACGTGCTCTTCCGTTCGGCGGCTCGAGCCTATGGCGCGAATGTGCTGGCGGTGGTGCTCACCGGAATGGGAGCGGACGGCACTCGCGGATGCGCCGCGGTGCGCGAGGCGGGCGGCGCGGTCATCGTGCAGGACGAGGCCTCTTCTGTAGTTTGGGGCATGCCCGGTAGCGTGGTCAACGCCAGCCTCGCCGATGGTATTTATCCGCTCGGCGGGATCGCCCGGCAACTGGTGCGCAGGGTATCGCTGCGGCGGCCGGCCGTACCGGGACCGAGCGTTGAGCACTACGCATAAGTCACCCAGCGGGGGAAATTCAGTGGGGCGAGTTAAAAAAAAACGTCCTGAGCGATTAAGCCCAGGACGCTTCGGCAGCCCTCCCCCAGAACTGCCAAACCACTCGCTCATCCTAGGTCTATTCGTGCGGAGTGTAAACGTCACTTAGGTAATAAGAATTCGGTGGGTGGATACCGCAGGCGATGCCCAAAAGTAATCCGCTAAGTTTGGACGTGCGTAGAGCATTAACAAGGGCATAAGCTCACGCGGAAAGGGTTATTTCTTGTTCCAGGTGCTCCCGCCGTCCGCGCTCACCCAGGTTTCATGATTACCCGTGGAAATCAGGATCTCACGCGGAGCGGGGATCTCGATGTGAAGTACGTCTCCGCTCAGTTGCTCCGCCCCAAGCGCAGGATGTATTTGCGCCCAGGTTTCGCCGCCGTCGACGGAGTGGAAGAGCGTGGCGGATGTTCCGCCCGTCCAGACGTCGCCGTCAGTGCTCGCATAACAGAGGATGGGGTGCTGGGGGTGAAACGCATTTTGCCAGCTTCGGCCGTTGTCCAGCGAGCGCTGGAGCGCGCCATCGGCGACCACCCAAGTCACAGTTCGAATCGCGGTCTGAATCGCTGCCGTCGTGCCCGTGGTGTTTGCTTCCGCGGCAGATTCGATGTCGGCGAGTGACGGCCCGTTGGCCGGCGAGGATTCCTGCTGCTGGCTTGCCTCCTCGATCACCTGTGGGACGGGTTTGGCCTTCTCAATGGCGGGAAACTGATTCAGCGCGACCAAGTCGTCACTGGATGAGGAAGGCGCTGCCGCCGCCGTGGAAATTTCAACCGTGTCATCTACGTGAGGCACGGGCACGCGAGCCACGGCGGGAGATCGCTCGGAGAACTTCGCTCTGGCTCGAGCGCTATTTGAGAGCGATGGGCTGCCTGGAGCGCCGGTTTGCTTTCCATTACCCGCCAGCAGCATTGGAGATGGATCTGGAATCGAGGGAATTAGAGATGCATTAGAGGAGGACTGGGGCCGCGACTTCGCAACTGCTGACGGCGTTTGCGGGGCGACGACTTTCCCCGGATGCAGAGTCAACACGGCGGCAACCGCGACACCGGCAACCACTGCAGCCCAGCGCAGACCCAGGTTCATCCGCTTCGGTCCTTGTTTCGCGGGTTGCCCGGACTTTGGAATCATGGGCCCAAGCGCATCCCCGGAGTGGGCTCCGGGAGTGGGGCTTCCCGCCTCTTCCACCTCTGGCAGCGCGAGCGCAATGACCTCACGACAGTCTGGACAGCGCGCCAGGTGATGGAGGACGCCATCGCGCTCCGCCGCTGAAAGCGCCTGCTCAGCAAAAGCGGACAGCAGATCGGCTTCCGGATGCGCCGCGTTCTGCGCAGTCTGTTCAAAAGCGTCCGCCTGCAGCCGGCGAACCACGATTTTGGGTAATTCAGTCATTCGTCATTATCGGTACTTGACTAGCCATTACTTCCTTCTCCCGCATCTTGCGCCGTAGTTCGTGTGCTGTTTTTCGTACTATCGGGGAACGTTTTTGCGGCGGAATCTTGCGTCAATCGCGCACGCAAATTCAGGCTCATATCACGCACGTCGGCTTCCAAAGCCTCATCCGCCTGGGCGTGGCTCATGCCCTGGAGTCGCAAACCGGCGAGAATCTGCTTGCGGAGTCCAATTTTCAGCCGGTCCAGCCGCCGGCTCACGCTCGATTCGTGCAGTCCCAAAATACGGGCAATCTCGGCCAGGGTGCGCCCGTCCAAATAGTAGGCGGCCAGGGTGAAACGGTCTTCGGGTGCAAGGGCGGCCAAAGCCTCGTCGGTAGCGGCTTCGAGACGCGGGTCGGCGGCATTTTCAGGCTCGGGAACCGCCGCGGCAAACTGTACACCTTCCTCCGTCTGTTCCTCAAGGCTGACGGTGCGCTTTTGTTTGCGATAGCGATTGATGAACTCCTGCGCCATCACCGTACGCAGCCAGCCCTCGAGCGAACCCCGGCCGTTGTAGAACACCAGCTTTGATTTACGCGGCTGATCGCGCACATTAACGCCATAGAGATCGGCAAAGAGAGAATCGGCCAACTCGGCGGCGTGCGCACCATCTCGGGTAATGTGAAGCGCCATGCTGTGGAGTTTCTGGCGATAGCGGCTGATGAAATCCCGCCACGCCTGCTCATTGCCGGCGGCGCAGGCGCGGGCCAGGGCCAATTCTTCCAGACGCAGCGCGGCGCAGAAGGCAAATTCCGGTTCGGTCGAAAGCGCTCCATCGGACGTGGCATTCCCCACCCGGTGCTGGAGCAGAATATTACGCAGAATTACGGCGAACTCGTCTCCCGTCAGGCCGTAGGCTGCGGCGCCGCTGCGGTCGTAGAGAGCGGCATACTCCGTTCCTTGCGTCTGTCCGTCGCCGAGTTGGGCGGGCTTCGCCATATCAGTCGGATGCGTCCCCAGATGATGCTAGCAATTATTTAGACGCAAGAAGCAGGAAATCGCACGTTCTTCGATCGACGGGCGAGCAAAAACACTCCTGGAAGACTCGCCAAGCTGCCCCCGGCACGCTCTTTTCTGTGGCGTGCCGGGCCGGGAAAAAGAGGATACGGTCGCGGCTCCCGGGCCATGCGGCGAAGACGCGACAAGTCCAGACATTCGGTTGGTGGTGTCTAACATCCCTGAGGCCCACTTATGAAGAAACTTTTTGCGGCGGTTGGAATAAGTCTGTTTGTGGTGGCGATTCTGGCGAGTCCGTGTCTGCTTGGGGCAGGCGAAGCGCTATCCCCCTCTGGCTTCTCCCTTCTCAACCCGATTCGCAGCGGCAATCTCACCATTTTCCCGGTCGCGTCGAGTAAGTCGTATGACACGGCCGAGTTTCTCACCCTGGATGAAGGCCTGCGCAGCGGGGAGATTGTGATCACCGAGGCGGGACAAGCACGCGGACTAGTTCGCCGTCACCGCCCCGAATCGCCTATTGTTTTGCCCGGCGGTGGCGGCGCGGAAGTGAATCGGCTGGTGCTGGTCAATAACTCGAAACGTCCGCTGTTACTGCTGGCGGGTGAGATCGTCACTGGCGGTAAGCAGGATCGCGTCATCGGCAAAGATCGTATCGTTCCGGCCGAGAGCGACCCGGTGGACTTGAGCGTGTTCTGCGTCGAGCCCGGACGCTGGGTCGCGGCGACCGGCAAGAGCGATTTCAGCATGTCCGCGGGTAGTCCACTGCCAGTTGTGGCCTCTCCGACGGTCCGCAGCAAGGCAATGGCCGCGAAAGATCAGCAGCAGGTGTGGGACAGCGTCCGCAGCTCCCAGCACGTGATAGCTGAGTCAGGGGTGGTCGCGGGCCATGCCGGGGGCTCCGCTGGCGGCGTGATGGGCGGTGTGCCGGGCGGGGTGCCGGGGACGACCTCCTATGCGCGCGTGATGGACGATAAAGCCGTTCAACTGAAGGTCAACGAGGTCGCGGAACCGGTGGAGCGCGGCTACGAAAGCCTGATCCACCAGCTGCGCGATAAGAATGCCGTGGGCGTCGTGGTCGCGGTCAACGGGGAGATCGTATGGGCCGACATCTTCGCGAGCACGCAGTTACTGCAAAAGTACTGGCCGAAACTTGCCCGGTCCTACGCCACCGAAGCCATCATTACCCGCGCCAAATCGGCCGAGGCCAGCCGGAAGGACGCACAGAACTTTCTTGTCGATCTGGAGGGCCGGCACGAAACCTCCGAGACTGAGCCTGGGCTTTATCGTGAAAGCGAGATCACCGGTGATGGATTTAAAGTCTTCGAGTTACAGTCCCTGTTACCGAAGACCGGCTTCGCGGTTCACCTGGCCAAAATGACTAACTAAGGAAACTAAAGCGTGGGTATGTTTCAAAGAGGCCGTGGGCCGGGATAATCTGTGGGAACGGTTGATCTCAGCCGTACCTTACGCCCGGTCCAACCCTTTACCAATGACGTCATTCGCGTCGTGAGTCAGGTTCAGCGCCGGCAATTCCTCACGGGCAAACCAGCGAGCGTCGGCGGCGTCACTTCCGGCTTTCAGTTCACCGCTCAGCGGACGGCATAGGAAGTCGATCAGAACGTAATGGAAGCGTACGCGGCGGTCATCTACCGTGATGACGTCGCCGGGTACGATGCGCTCATAAACGCCCAGCATCTCGCCGACCTCGACCAGTAGTCCCGTTTCCTCGCAGACTTCGCGCGCCACCGCCGCGCGCAGAGTTTCCCCGCATTCGAGAACTCCGCCGGGTAAAGACCACTCGCCGCGCTGGGGCGCTGTACCGCGACGAATGAGCAGGGCGCGATCGCCGTTAATATTAATCACCACGGCGCCTACTCCGACGAAGGGATGGTCTGGATATTCACGCGTCATAAGTATTGCTTTCGCGCCATCGCTCGCCGTCGCTACCTTGCGCTTACCTGGTACTGCTCGATCTTGCCGTCGAACAGGATCCGTTCCCAGACCTCCACCGTTTTCTTCGGGAAGTGGGCTTCGAATAAACG
The DNA here is from genome assembly GCA_963746205.1 of uncultured Acidobacteriaceae bacterium. Lineage (GTDB taxonomy): Bacteria > Acidobacteriota > Terriglobia > Terriglobales > Acidobacteriaceae > Acidiflorens. Next base: position 158,370 of record CAVVAP010000029.1, read on the forward strand.
GAACGTCATGCCTCCGCGATCCTGCTGGTGAGTCTGCACAAACTCTGTCGGAGTCCCCAGCGGACCAAGACTGCCGGCAAAGTCCTGGAGCGCCTGGTCGGTAAAGTAACGATTGCAGTTGTCGGTGAAAAGATCGCGATTGATCTTGCCTTGCTGTAAGCCGGCAAAGATGGCGCGGGATTGCTCTTCCTGCTTGCCCGCGTCGGCCTCACGGAAGATCAAGGCGGCGAGCTGCCCGGCAATGTCGCTGGAGGCTCCCACCGAATCTTCATTCACCAGCACAACCACCGCAATGCGCGCGTCGGGAAAAACCATGTTTTGCGCAGTAAATCCGGAAACCTCGCCGCCGTGCTCAATGAGGCGCTTTCCGTCCATCTGACGCACGTCCACGCCCAGGCCATAGCGAGTTCCCAAGCCGTTCTTGAGCGGGGTGTCGCGCTCCATTTGAAAGTAGGACGCGGGTCGGAGCACGCTCTGTTTGATCATGCTGATGTCCCACTTGGCCAGATCTTCGGCCGGCATGGCCAGTTCGCCCGCAGCAAACAGCCAGCCTTTGCCCTCTTTCGGGGCCACCCGCAGTGGTCCCAGCGCGTAGCGCATGTAGCCGGTCGCGTCGGTCTCGGTGAGGCGGTTCTGGTCAATGTTCATAACGCTCTTCATGCCGAGGGGGACGAAAATGTGCTCACTCAGGAACTGCAACAGAGGCTCGCCGCTGGCTTTCTCGACGATGACACCCGCGATCACGAAGTTCGTATTGCTGTATTGCCACTCGGTTCCGGGATCGAAATCGAGCGGCTTGCGCGCCCATTGATCGAGAATCTTCTGGGCGGTGATCGGTTGCAGCATGAAGGGCGGAACATAATCCTGCGGCCAGTAGTCCTGATAACCCGAGGTGTGGGAAAGCAATTCGCGAATCGTGACCTCATCACCTCGCGTCAAGCCGGGCACGAATCGCTCCACGGGATCGTCGAGCGAGAGCTTGCCCTGCTCGGCAAGTAAGAGGATGGCGGCGGCGGTAAATTGCTTGCTGATGGAACCAATGCTGTAGCGCATCGCAGGCACGGCGGGTAGGCGCGGCTCGATACGGCCATCGCCATAGGCCTGCAGGTAGGTGATGGCGTCGCCTTGCACAATCGCAATCGAGACGCTGGGAACGCCGGTGCCGGCGATTGACTGGCGGACTATGGCGTCAATTTTATCCCGCAATGCGGCGGGCATGGACGTCTGAGCGTCGAGCAGCGTCGCAGCACATACGACAAGTACGAAGGTGATTAGCACATACCTGGTTCGAAGTTGGGGTGAGCCATTCATGCGACACTCCTCGGAAACCGCAACAGTATACGGCCTGTGTCTCACTAGACCCGCGCGGAAGCGGTGGAATTACAATAAGACTCATGTCGCTCGACGAATATCGACGCAAGCGGCGCTTTGAAGAAACGCCCGAGCCTCCGCCGAAAGTCGAAAAGCAATCGCGGCACCGCTTCGTGGTGCAGCGCCACGCCGCCACCCGTCTGCATTACGATTTTCGCCTTGAGATGGAGGGCGTACTCAAGTCATGGGCCGTCCCCAAAGGCCCTTCGCTGGACCCGGCCGACAAACGTCTGGCGATGCAGGTGGAAGATCATCCGGTATCGTATTACGAGTTCGAGGGCACCATCCCTGAGGGTAACTATGGCGGCGGCACGGTGATGGTTTGGGACGAAGGCACGTGGCAGCCACTTTCCCCGGTTCCGGTCGATGGTGAGTACGTCCCCAGCACGGAGAAAGAAGCCGCCGCCATGCTGGCCAAGGGCGACCTGAAGTTTCGCCTGCAAGGCAAGCGGATCAACGGCGATTTTGCCCTCGTCCACATCAAGGCCCGGCGCCCGGGAAGCAAGGGCAACGAATGGCTATTGATCAAGAAAAAAGATGATCACGTGGTTGCGGGGTTTGACATTGATTCCTATGACAAGTCCGTGCTCACCGATCGCACCATGGCGCAGATCGCGGGGGATGAAGGTTCGGCGGAATGGAAGAGCAGTCGTCCGGCAAGTCGAGGCAACGTAAAAGCCGCGTGGCTGGCGGAAGCCATCGCGCGAGCGGATAAGAAGCGCAAGGCTCACACGGCGGAGAACACCAGGGACGGAGCGAAAAAAGAAGGTACGAATCCGAAGTCGGCTGCGCCGGACGCCCTGGTGAAGAACCGGGTTGCGCCTGGGAAAAGCGTCCCGCAGGCCAAGCTCAAATCATCGAGCAAGAAGTCGTCCGCCAATAAGTCATCGACCAGTAAATCGTCCGCGAAGTCGGCAACCTCTGCGCTTGCGTCGATCGATGGGGCGGAAGAAAGGCCGATGCCGGGTGTCATCCATCCGATGCTCGCGACTTCCGTCGCCAAGGCCTTCGACAATCCTGACTGGCTGTTTGAAATCAAGTGGGATGGCTACCGCGCCGTGGCGTTCATCGACGATGGAGGCGTGCGTCTGGTATCGCGGAGTCAGAACGATCTCACTTCGCAGTTTCCTGAACTTGCGGCTATATCGCAATCGGTGAAGGCGGAGCGCGCGATTCTCGACGGGGAAATCGTCGCGCTCGATGCTCAAGGCCGGCCATCCTTCAGCCTGATGCAACAGAGAACCGGGTTCCAACCGGGCAAACCACGACGCCTACAGAATCGCGAGGGTGTGCCGGTCGTCTATTACGCGTTTGATCTGCTTTATCTTGACGGCTTCGACCTGCGCCGGGTGGCGCTCGAACGGCGCAAGGAGTTGCTGCAGGAGCGAATCACGCCGGGCGGAGTGATTCAGTTTTCCGACCACTATGCAGACAAGGGCCTCGATCTTCTGGAGGCGGCACGGCAGCGCGGACTGGAAGGCATCGTGGCCAAGAAGCGTGGCAGCACTTATCAGGAGAAGCGCACCGGCGACTGGCTGAAGATCAAAATCACGCAGCGCCAGGAATGCGTCATCGGTGGCTACACCGATCCCGAAGGCAGCCGGGAGTATTTCGGCGCGCTGGTTCTGGGCCTGTATAACGGGCAAGGGCGACTCATCCACGTGGGGCAGGTGGGTACCGGCTTCGACCAGAAGATGCTCAAGGAAATGTTCGGGCGCATGCAGACGCTGAAGACGAAGCAGAATCCGTTTTACGGCGAAATTGGCGGTTTGCGGAAAGTCCAGTTTGTGCGTCCGGAACTGGTCGCTGAGATCAAGTTCGCGGAGTGGACGCACGAAACGGCCGAGGGCGGCATGAAGTTCCGCGCACCTGTGTTCATGGGATTGAGAACCGATAAGTCGCCGGCAGAGTGCCGGCTGGAGGAAGCCGTCGCCAGTTAGTCCTTGAGCGGCACCAGGGGTTGGTCTCCACGACAGAAGGTGGCCACTTTCACCAGTCCGCCTCGCGCCTGGACGACGGTTCTCACTGGTCCGTAGCAATACACGGCGTGACCGGTGGCGGCGAAGTACCATTGGCCGCCTTTCTTCCTCGGCGTCTGCTCGCTTTGAGCGGGAGCGATCGCAGCCGGCGGAGTCAGCTTCGGGACAGGCAGCGACAAAATCAGGGCCAGGGCCAGGGTCTTCATAATTATGCTTGGGTCTCTCTTGCGTCCCGGCCATTAGCGGGCCGCGCATCACAGAACACCTAACTAAAGGCAGCTACTTTAGATCACGTTGGTGGCGCGACGCACATCTTCCAGGTCGGCTGCGGGCTTGCCCGGAACCTGCTTCATGGAGCGCGCGGTCTTGCTGGGGCGGCTGGCGTTGCTGGCGGCGCCCTTGGTTCCAGTAGCGGCGTCGGAATCCATGCCACTGCGATCCTGGGCGGCAGCTTTGTCATGCGAACGCTTGCCATCGTCGCGCGCCAGTTTGCCTTTCAGCGAAGCCAGTTGATTGCTGTCCTTGAGCATTTCGCGGATCAAGGTGCGCTGCGATTCGATGGTCTGCCCCTGCTCGAAAACCAGCATGGTCAAAATGCCGTAGGAGACGACGAATAGAATCACCAGCAGCGGCAGAATAGCTGCCGGCCGCGCCGTGGCTTTAGGAGTTGCGCTCTCTGTGCTGAAAAGTACGGTCAAGTGGCCCCCACTTTCGCCCTATATCGTTCAAGGCTCTCGCAGAGGAATAGTGCATCCCTCAAACCATTGAAATGGGAGGCGGTAAGTGACTGACAGGGCTTGATTTAGCGGAGAAAATGGGGCATGGGCACAAAGGGCATGTGCAAGCCTCTGCACTTTATGAGCATCCGGCAGGGAATGGCCTTTCGTGCTCTCGGGCGCGGCAATCATGGTTTGAGCGCAACATTCGGATAGCCCGCGCGCCGGCAGTTGGCCTATGTTGTCGGCATGGCGACCAATGCGATACTTTCACCCATCGAGATGAAGCGAACCGCGGACGAGCTATCTGAGACCCGGCGCTGGCAGGCGGTTCTGGACCGCGACCGCAGGCTCGACGACGCCTTCGTTTTTGGCGTGTCGAGCACGGGAATTTTCTGCCGTCCGTCGTGCCCGGCGAAGCGGCCGCGGCGCGAGAATGTCAGCTTTTTCAGCCATGCTCTGGCGGCCGAACAAGCGGGCTACCGCGCCTGCCTGCGTTGCCGTCCCAAGGCGGATGGTAGTCCGCAATCTGCGCTGGTACGCGCGGTGTGCCGTTATATTGAGCGGCAGGTTGCCGATCCGCAAATCGAAGCCAGCCTGACGCTTCGCGTGCTGGCTAAGGAGTTCCGGCGCAGTCCCTACCATTTGCAGCGGACTTTTAAGTCGGTGCTCGGGGTGTCGCCGAAAGCGTACATCGACGCAGTGCGACTGCGCCAAGTCAAGCAGAACCTGCAGGCCGGACATTCCGTAACCACGGCGCTCTATGCCGCCGGATACGGTTCCAGCAGCCGACTCTACGAGCGCACCGCCGCGCAACTGGGTATGACGCCGGAAAAGTACCGCCGGGGCGCGGTGGCGGCGATGATTCGTTACACCATCTTCTCTTGCAATGTCGCCGGGGCGCATCTGGGACGCATGCTGATCGCAGCCACCGACAAAGGCATCTGCTCGATTCAGTTCGGCGCGAGTTCGGCGAGGAGCGACGAGCAACTCCAACAAGGCCTGATGCGGGAGTTTCCCTTTGCCACGCGCCGGCGCGACGATGCCGGGCTCGCGCAATGGCGAGAGGACCTGAGCCGCTTGATGACGGGCGGCGGCGAAGTGAACTCTTCCTCTTCCCTGCCCCTTGACATCCGGGCGACCGCGTTTCAACGCCGCGTCTGGGAAGCGCTGCAAAATATTCCGCGGGGAGAGACGCGCTCCTACAGCGCGGTGGCGAAGAAGATCGGCATGCCGAAAGCGACGCGGGCCGTGGCTCGAGCCTGCGCCACCAATCCGGTAGCGGTGGCGATTCCCTGCCACCGTGTAATTCGAGAAGATGGCGCGATGGGCGGATATCGCTGGGGCATCGAGCGGAAGGAGGGTTTGCTGGCGCTGGAGCGTGCGAATCTGAAAATCTAGAGTCAGGCCGCGAAAAAAAATGATTTCGTATTCTTTAGAATCAAGGAGTTGCGCTAAAAATCCCGCCAAATCTTTGAGCTTAAAGGGCCAATTCGCAAAATCTAGACAAGACGGGAGTTACAGGCTCTATCTCAGATATTTTCTCCCCACCCGATTTCGAAATCGCTTTTCCCGACTTACTAAGTCGGAGAGAGGCACACTCCCTCGGGGGCGGTCCCAAGCACTACTCAAATTTTCAAATAGCTTGAAACGGCCGCTGCCTTTGGGGTAGTTAGTAATCCTTATTATAGTTCATCCTGTCAAGAGGGACTTAGTTATTCCGCTTGCTTGGTGATGTTGAGGAGCACGCCGACGCACATGAGAGTTACGAAGAGTGACGATCCGCCGTAGGAAACGAAGGGCAACGGAATGCCTTTGGTGGGCATCAGGCCGAGGACGACGCTGATGTTGATGAAGGCCTGCAAGACGATCATGCTGGTGATGCCAACGGCGAGGAAGCGGCCGAAGTTATCCTGGGTGCGGAGAGCGGCGCGGGTTCCGCGCCAGAGGAAAATGCCGAAAAGGACGATGACGGCCAAGGCTCCCACCAGTCCCAACTCTTCGGCGGTGACGGCAAAAATAAAGTCGGTGTGGGGCTCAGGGAGGTAAAACAATTTCTGCTTGCCTTCCATCAGGCCGAGGCCGGTAACTCCGCCGGTGGAGACGGCGATGAGCGACTGGATGATGTGAAAGCCGAAGCCCTTGGGATCGGCGTAGGGATTGAGAAAGGCGAGAATTCGGTCCTTGCGGTAGGCGACGTGAAAGATGAGAAAGTACAGGGGCAACGCGGCGGCGACTAAGGCGTAGGAAAAATAGCGCAGGCGAATGCCGGCCACAAACAGAATGCAGACGGTAATGCCGGCGCAGGCGATGGCGGTGCCGAGGTCGGGTTGGAAAACAATGAGTCCGAGAAAGACCACGGTGGGCAAGACGGCGGGAATAAGAGTGCGGCGCCAGTCGTCCATTGCCCGGGTTCGGCTGTGGAGAAACCAGGCGATAAACAGGATGAGCGCGGGCTTGGCCAACTCCGAGGGCTGCAAGGAAACTGGCCCGACGTGAAACCAGCGATGCGTGCCATGGGCGCGATCGAGGAAGAAGACGGAGATGAGCAAGACCGTGGTGACGCCCAGGAACAGAAATACCGGGGCTGGATGCCGCCACCTTTTGTAGTCCACCTTCATGGCGGCGACCATCACGACGAGGCCAGCCACCGCCCATACCAACTGCTTCAGCAGAAATTCATAGGCGGAGCCAAAGCGCTCCTTGGCCATCACGGCGGAAGCGCTGAAGATCATGACCAGCCCGATAAATACCAGGATGGTGGTCACGGTAAACATCCAGCGATCGACGCTGACGCGCTTAGCCATAAGAATTTATTTCACCACGGCGGGAAGCGAAGAAGAAGTAATTCGCTGAGGTATTCGTGCAGGGTGATAACTGCGCTGGTTCCGAGGCTGATAGATTGCGGATTTTCGCGGGCGAGGGCGCCCGCGCCACACTCAACATCGGACTTTATTTTGCTGGGGCGGCCGCTTTCAGGACGGCGGTGTTGCGCTCGTCGGACGCAATCATGCGATAGAACTTTTTCAGGTCGTCCATTTTGTTGACGGGGACACTCAGTTCCCTGATTTCGAGGGCGCGGGTATAGTGCAGCACGTTGCCGTCGGCTACCGTCTTGCTGTGATAACTGCCGAAGCTGTAGTCGACATCGGTGGGCGGCGGGAGCTCGTCCACTTCATATCCGGGAGGCAGGGTGATGTCAAAGCTGTCGGTATCGCGCGACGGTCCCTCGAATTCAAGGGGAAACTTGCGCGGATCCTTCGTCTCAAGAATGGCGGAGGATTTGCTCCCGATCACTCGCGGCCGCACCAGCAGAAGGTCGCCGGCGTTCCGGGCATAATTCTCAGATCTGAAACTGTAGTTGAAGCCGAAGGGCTGGTCCGTCTTTTCGAGGTTGAGCACGCTGGCTCGTTCAATCTGGAAGCTGGGCAGCGAAGCCGCCAGCAGGTTTTCAATGGGCTTGATGCGATCGGAGTTCTTGGTAACCGTGTGTAAGCGCCGTCGTTCGGACGAGGCTCGATCTCCGAGGCGTCGTTCCTGAACTTCGCCGGTCAACTGCCCTTTGGAGTCGAGCTTCAACTTGCCGACGCGCTCAATACTGTTCATGGCCGTTGGCTGCTGCGGGAGTTCCACCAACTCGCCGCCTTCGGGGGTCACGAGCAAGCCGAAATTTGCCTGCAGGTATCCGCCAATCTGGCCCAACGGAGTCAACTCGTTGGTGGGATCGAAAAACAGGATTCTTCCCAGCGTGGGATGCTGCACCACGGCGATCAGCGACGGATCATTCAAATCTTTCGGCAGCTTGATGGCCAAGATCACATGATTAAACGCCTGATGAGCGGGGGTGTCGCGGGTGACCGAACCTCGGCGGTCGTTGATCACGACGTGGTATGAGTCCACGCCAATCTCAGCCAGCATGGCGTGCATCAAGGTAGCTTTGTCCTTACAGTCTCCGTAGCGGTGGGAGAAGACATCGGGAGCGGCGTGGGGCTGCCAGCCACCGATTCCCAGTTCGATCGCCACATAACGAATGTCGTGCTGAACGAACTCAGCGATGGCCTGCATTTTCTCAAGTTGCGTGGTCTTGCCGGCGGTGAGAGTTCTTACTTCCTGTCGAATCGGGTCGGAGGCATCCATCTGTCCGTGAAGCAAACCGGCGTACCAGGTTCCCATGCCCTGCCAGTTGGCGAACTCATTTTTCCGCGCCGTGCCGCCCGCCGGAAAAAATGAGGCAACCATCTGTCCGGCCACGCCATGCCAGGGGGGCATATCGGGCTCATCCCGGATTCCCTTGACGTTGCTGACCGTCCATTGCGACAGATTTGACTTGCCGGCGGCTTCCTCCGGCTTTACCTCGGGATAGGATATCCAGGAGACCTTGTATTCCCATCCGGGAGGCAGTTGCAGCGAGTAATGGCTCTCGAGCACGGGATCGGTGTCCTGGAAGGTCCAAGTATCCTGTAACCAAAAGGGCCGCTCTTCCACCTCATATTCGTAGCCCACGATGTTTCCGGTGTCGGGAGCGGGAATGTGCAGCACCCTGAATTTCACGTCTGAGACCAATTCTCCGTTTTCAATGGGCGGAGAAATGTCGACGGCTTCTTTATCCTTGACCTCATAGTCTTTACCCTGGGCGGGGATGCACCAGGCGCGCAGACTGGTAATTTTTCTGTCGCCATTGAAATACACACGGACCGTACCGTGCGATCGTCCTTCGGGCCGCAGAATCTTGTGGGATTCGCGAACATGTATGCGAATCTTATCGGCGGATAGGACGGTGACATTGGTTTCGGAGTAGAGCACCACGGCATCGGTCTTCTCATCATAGGAATGGGACGGCAAAGTAACTCCGGTGAGGGCGTGCATCCACTGCGGCGCGTCGCCCCCGGCTACCGCCCGGGGTGGAGCGACTAAGATGCATAGGGCGAGCAGTAAGAGCAAAAAGGTGAACGGCTGGGTGGCAGAGACGGCCGCGGGCAGGGTTTCTGCACGTTTGCGATTTCTCAGGGGATTCGAGGCGTTAGTTACTGGCATGGATTTCTCCTGGCTGCAGGACGATCTGCTCGGCATCGCCGGTTCTCACCACCTGAAAGAAATTTCGCAGGGCGGGGTATAGTTTCGCTTCCAGCAGCAAAAGGTCGATGGTTAATTTTCTGGTCAGGCGCAGGTTGGCGCCGGTCTGCTCAACTTTCAAGTTGTAGGCGGCCGCTTTCACGTCCTGATTCTGGTTCAAAGGGACGCTGTTGACATGCCAACCAGCAGGAAGCTCGATGGTCACGTCATCCAACTTTTGATGCGGATAATCAAAATAGATGGGATTTACGCGGTTGGCGTGCTCGAACAGACCTTTTTCGGAGGCGGTGAAGACGGCGGCTGGAATCACCTCGCGGGTGCCGGCGCTGGAAGCCCAGCCGGGAATTTTCAGTTTGAATTCCGCAACCAGGGGAGTCTCCGAAGCCGTCCAGTCGGGCTTGTTGGTTAGCTCTGCCTCCGCGCCGGGACCGACCTGACGGATGAGGATTTCCTCAAGAAATTTCTTCCGGTCCACGTCATCGGCGTTGCGCTTTTCCTGCCGGTAGTGCATGGCCTCGAGTCCGGTGTAGGCGACGGTTACGGTTCCTTCGAGGTCACCGGAATCGGCAAGCTGCAGGGTTCCGGTGCGCTCGATACGGGAATCGGAGGGACCGGGGAGGGCGGTCTTGATCCAGGTGCCGCCGTCCTTGTCGAGACGTAAAGCCACAACGGCGGTTTCAGGCCAGCTCAGCAGGCCGAAGGGGGCGAAGGCCGTACCGGGATCGAAATAGAGATCCTTTCCGTTGAGTTTGACGAGCACTGCGTTGGCAGTCAATCTTTCGCTTTGCATGGTGAGAGGCGAAAAGAAACTTTGCCGGCGGTTGGAAACCGCGCACCCGTACGCCTCAAAACCCGCCGCCCGCGCCATGCCCAGAAACAGCCAGGTTAATTCGCGAGAATTGCCATAGCCACGCTTCCAGACGTCCTCGGCGTTGGCGGACCCCGACTTTTCTCCTGCGCGCTTTTGCTCCTGCTCGGTTTTTTGCAGCTCGTAGGTGGTGTTGCGAAGCTGCTGGACGCGGTCATAGATCTTGCGCAGCTTGACCTCGGAAGTGTCGCCGCTAGCTACGGTCTGGGCCACGGCTTGCTCCATGGCATTGCGTTTTCCGACGAAGCTTTCCAGTTCCCCGTTTCTTTTCTTTCCGAAATCCTTCCAATACGAGGTGGGATCGGTGGGGGAACCGCCTCTTTGGTAGATGAATTGGACGTGGTACTTCAACTCTTCCGCCGGAGGCATGTAGTCCTCGGTTTGAAACGCCGGTATGTTGTTCGCCTCCAGGCGGATGATCTTATCGGCTCCGGCCTGAGGTTGGGCACTACCGGGGGGCAGGCTGACCACCCAGCGCACGCTGTACCAGCCTCGGTTGGTTTCCCCGAGATAGGGCTTGAGCGAGAAGCGGGCTTTCCGGGTGAATAAATCATCGCTCAACACCCAGTTCGAGTTATTGAGCGAAAAAGCAATGACTAACCCAGTCCGACTATCCGCGCCTTGAAAGTCGCGGGTAAAGAAAAACTCGATGATGCTCCCGACCTGCACGTCGGCCAGGGTAAAAGTCTTGGCGAGAAACTTGATCTCTCTTCCGCGCGACTTTTCCCTGACGATTTCCTTGTCAAACGTCTTGCCGCCGAAATCCACGGTGGAACCGTCGGGACGGATGGTACGAGCGTGGATGCTTACGATCTGCTCCGTCTCCTTGAAGTAAGGGATCTCGAAGTTGGCATACTTGCGGCCTTCTTCGGTGAGTATCTTGATGCGGAAGTAATTGTCTTCGTGGGGAGTCTGAATGTTGTCGTCGCGGTCCACCTGGCGGTACAGAATGATGGCGGGGGCACCCGGGGCCAGAGGTTCGTTGGTCATCTTGAGTTCGTCGGTGGAAATGGGCTGGAAGCCGACGCCCGCCGTCGCCCGGCGGGCTGCCAGGGCGAAGATTGCGAAGGTTAGTACCAGCAGCCACTTGCGTAAACCGATCATGTCTATCTCCTGAAGCGAAAAATACGACTTAGGGCATGGGAACGGGTGGACGGAGACCGCGCTAGCCGGGCTTTGCAAGCGTACGTGCAAACTGAAAGTGAAGCGGTAAGGTTTGCCGCGGGCGGGACTGGCGAACTGCGGGGACAGGGAGCGACAGCCTCGGCAACAGCAATTCCGCCTTCTCCGCGTTTCCGGGGCCCCCTCGAGCCAGAACGCGGTAACGACAAATTGTCAAGAGTGAGTATAACGGGTTGTTGCGATTCGTCAAGCAGGACGCTGACGTAGGGAGATTACGACTTACAGTTCGTATTTTTTCATGAGGTGGCGGAAGGAGCGGTAGGAAATGCCGAGCAGATCTGCGGCCCGGACCTGCACTCCGTTGGTTTGGCCGAGGGCGGATTGCAGCAGGGAGCGCTCGATCTGGGCGACATAGTTCTCCATATTCACGCCTTCGGGCAGAACGGAGCCGACGGCGGCGACTGAGGTGAGGGCGGACTCCGCGCCGGCGGCGGCGGCGCGCGCCTTGGGACGCTCTGCCGGCAACTCGACGTGCAGTTCGCTGGTAGTCTCGAGGGCGACGGCGCGCTCGATGGTGTTTTCCAGTTGGCGGATGTTGCCGGGCCAATCGTAGCTGGCCAGGGTCTGGAGCGCAGCGGCGGCGACGGCATGGATACTTTTGCCTGCGCCGGGAGCATACTTTTTCAGAAAGTGATTGGCCAACAGAGGAATGTCATCGCGACGCTCGCGCAGTCCGGGGACACGGATGGGAATCACGTTTAAACGGTAATAGAGATCCTCGCGGAAGGTGCCTTCGGTGACCTGGCGATCGAGATCGCGGTTGGTGGCGGCGATGACGCGCACGTCGACCGGAATTTCCGCGGTGCCGCCGACCGGACGCACCGTGCGCTCCTGCAGCACGCGCAGGAGTTTGACTTGCATGGGCATGGTCATCTCGCCGATTTCGTCGAGAAAAATGGTGCCCTGATCGGCGACTTCAAACAGCCCGCGGCGGTTCTGGTTGGCTCCGGTGAAGGCGCCCTTGACGTAGCCGAAGAGTTCGCTTTCGAGAAGGGTCTCCGGAAAAGCGCCGCAGTTTACGGAAACAAAGGCTTCGCCGGCCCGGGGCGAGCAAGTGTGGACGGCGCGGGCTACGAGTTCCTTGCCGGTTCCGCTTTCGCCATAGATAAGGATGGTGCTGCTGGTGGTGGCGACGGTGCGAATCGTCTGTTTCAGCTTTTCGACTGCCGGACTGGCGCCAACGATGTTGTCGAGCGAGTTGCGGGTTCCGGCATCGCGCCGCAGCGCGAAGTTCTGGCGGCTCAGGGAAACCTTGGTGAGGGCGCGGGCAATGGCAAGTTTGACCTCATCCACCAGTCCGGGACTTTTGCGGATGTAGTCGGCCGCGCCGCCCGCCTTGACGGCCTGGACCGCGGCCTGGTAATCGTCCACGGCAGTCATTAAGACGACGGCGGTATCGGGTGAAATCTGGTGCGCGTGGCGGAGGACTTCGACGCCATCGACACCCGGCATTTTGATGTCAGTCACGATGACATCGAAGAGGGCGCTCTCGATTTTTCTTTTGGCCAACTCGCCGCCGTTGACGGTTTCTACTTTGTGGCCATCTCGACGCAGGGCAATATCGAGCAGTTCGCAGATGGAGCGCTCATCGTCGCAGACGAGGATGTTACCCACGCGTGCCTCCGCCCGCCGCGGACAAAGCGGATGCGCCAGCCGACGCGGCCGTGGAGGCGCTGCCGCCGGGGGCGCTCTGGTTATGTTCCCAGCGGCGCAAGCGCAGGACGAAACTGGTGCCCTTGCCGAGGGTGGAACGCGCCCACACCTTGCCTTCATGCGCCTGCACGATCTGGTAGACGATGGCCAGTCCGAGACCGGTTCCACCTTCGAAGTTTGATTGAAAAGGCTCGAAGAGTTTTTCGATCTGCTGCGGGGTGAAGCCGGTGCCGGTGTCGGTAAAGCTCAATTCCCAATCATTGCCGCGCTCGGTAAGGGCGACGGTCAGGGTGCCGGAGTTTTTGGTTTTCTTGATGGCGCGCACCGAGTTTTCGCAGAAGTTCCAGAACACCTGTTTAAGTTTGTCGCCGTCGGCCATGACGAAGGCTTCGGTAGCGGAAAAGTTGCGCACCAGGGTGACGCCGGAGTTTTCCGAAGTGAGGCGGTGATCGAGCAAAGTGAGCGTGTCCTGCAGAAGTGGAACCAGATTGGCTCGCTCGAAGCGATACTGCTTGCCGCGGGAGTAGGCGAGAAAGTCGGTGATGATGTTATTGAGGCGGTCGGATTCGCGGATCACGATCTGGAGGAGGTGTTTCTCCTCGGCGTTCAAGCTGGGCGCTTCCGACAGCATGCTCACCGAGCCGGCAATGGAGGTGAGAGGGTTGCGGATTTCGTGGGCGATGGCGGCGGCGAGGCGCCCCACGGCGGCGAGGCGATCCTGCATCCGCATCTCCCGCTCCAAACGGCGGATTTCGGTGAGGTCGTCAAAGGAATAGACATAACCGAGATCGCCCCGGGCGCTGAGATTGAGTTCGGAAACGAGCACGCGAAATGTCTTGCTGAAGCTGTTCCGGGTGCGATAGCGCACTTCGGCGTCGCGGCGTTCGCCGGTGAAGTCGGGCAGGGGATCTTGAAAAAGATCGGTGACGGAGTGGCCGCGCAACTCTGCTTCGGGAATTTCGAGCAGTTGCTGAGCGGCGCGATTGACCAGGGTGATGCGCCCGTCCAGCCCGGTGGTGATAACGCCGCCGCTCATGGACTGCACGATGCTCTCGTGGAGGGCCTGCAAGTCTTCCAGTTCGCCGCTGGCGCGCTTTAGTTGCACATCCACCTGGCGCAGCTTGCTCATGAGCAAGCCAGCGAGATAGGCGATGGCGAAGTAAGCGAAGAGGTTGACGAAGATCACCACCTGCAGCGCTTTGAGCTTGGGATGGGAGGTTGAATAAGAAGGGAGGAGCGGATAATAGTCGAGTTCCACGATGCTGCCAAAGAGGATGAAGGCCAGCGCGGCGCTGACATATCCCCAAACCCGCGGCAGAAGCATGCAGGCGACGACGATGACGAGAGGGTAGAGAAAATTGAGCGAGCTGTCGATGCCGCCGGTGACGTGTATGACGAGGGTGACCATGGCGAGATCGGCGAGGACCTGGAGGATGGCTTGCAGGCGATGCTCATCCCAGACGGAAACCAGAAAAACGAAGAACAGGGAGAGCGCGAACCAGAGCATCATGGCGGTCAGAAAGGGCGCGACCGGCAGGGGGTGGGGGGTGAGCTGGATGACGGCCATTTCGATGGCGAGCAGGACCATCAGGATGAGGAGACGCACCTTGACCAGCCAGGTCAGCCAGTTCCGTTCGTGGGAGATGGGGTGCATGTTGGTTGGTAAGTTCCGTCGTTGGTTCTCAGTCGTCAGTTGTTAGTTGTTAGGTGTTCGGTATTCATTGCTCGCGTTCACGACTTTCAGATAAGCGCCAGCGCTGGGGCGACTTAGGCCCGGCGCCGGCGACGGTTTTCTTACCCTGCCAGTTTGGCGATCATCGAGAACAGCGGCATGTACAGAGAGATGACGATGCCTCCGATGCTGACGCCGAGCAGTCCGATGATGACGGGCTCGAGCATGGCCAGCATGTCTTTGGTGGCGGAATCGACCTCATCCTCGTAGAAGTCGGCAATTTTCTGCAGCATGGAGTCCATGGCGCCGGTGGCTTCGCCCACGCCGATCATCTGCGTGACCATGTTGGGGAAGACGCCGCTTTCGCGCAGCGGATCGACGATGGTGCGGCCCTCCTCGATCGCCTTGCGGACTTTCATCAGCGCTTCCTCGAGCACGGCGTTGCCGGAGGTACGGGCGGTGATGGATAGGCCCTCCAGAATGGGAACGCCGGAGGTGATCAGCGTGCCCAGAGTGCGGGTGAAGCGGGCGACCGCGATCTTACGCAGGAGCAAGCCGAGGATGGGCAGTTTGAGGAGCATGGAGTCGAAAAAATAGCGGCCACGCGGGTTTTTGCGAATCTGCTTGACGCCGAATACGAGCCCGATGCCGCCGACGATAAAAAACCACCAGAAGCTGCCGACAAAGTCGCTGAGGCCGATGACGATGCGGGTGGGCAATGGAAGGGCGACGCCCAGTCCGACAAAAAGGTTGGCGAAAATCGGGACGACCCATTTGAGCAGAGCGGCCACAATGAGGACGGCGAGAGAAACGACGGCGACGGGGTAGATGAGCGCCGACTTTACGGCGGCGCGCAACTTGACGGCTTTTTCGACGTAGATGGCCAGGCGCTGCAGGATGATGTCGAGAATACCGCCGGTCTCACCGGCCTCGATCATGTTGGTGGTGAGGTCGTCGAAGACGACGGGGTATTGGCGCATGGCATTGGCGAGGGTCGAGCCGCCTTCGACCGTGGTCCGGACGCCGAGCAGGGTCTTTTGAAAGCTGGGATTCTCCTGGTTGGCGCCGAGAATTTCCAGACACTGCACCAGCGGCAGACCCGCGTCGATCATGACGGAGAACTGCCGGAAGAACACGGCAACTTCCTTGACCTTGACCTTGCTGGTGCCGAAGGTGGGCATGACAAATTCCTTGCCCTTCTCGCGGATGGAGCCGGGAGTGATGCGCTCCTTGCGGAGCTGCGAGGCTAGTCCGTCCTTATTGGTGGCAATCCGTTCGCCCTGGACTTTCTCGCCCGTAGAAGTCTTTCCCGAAAAAGTGAAAACCGGCATATTGCTTTCTCCTTAGATAACGCAGGTGTGAAGTGTCAGGTCTTAGGTATTAGGTGTTAGGTTTTAGGAAACCTCACCCCGTGGCGGCGAGTTACGACGCCAAGTACCTGACACTTCACACGTCCTAAAATGCAAGACCTTACAACTAAGCTAAGAGCTAACAACTAAGAGCTAACAACTAAGACCCAACCTCACCGTTTTACCGGAATTCCAGGCCGGACCGGGGCAACCGGAGTGCCGCGATTGACCAGGCCGGCGCCCCGGGCAATCATTTCCTGCAGTTCGTCCTGGTTGCTGGAGCGAGCCAGCGCCACCTCCAGCGATATCTGTTTCTGGAAGTAGGCGGTGGCGAGCGACTGGTTGAAGGTCTGCATGCCATACTTTTCCTGGCCGGACTGCATGGAGGAGTAAATCTGGTGGATCTTGTCCTCGCGAATCAGGTTGCGCACGGCGGCGTTGGGAACCAGGATTTCCATGCACATGGCGCGTCCCTTGCCGTCGATTTTCGGCAACAGGCTCTGGCACATGATGCCTTCGAGCACCAGCGAAAGCTGGGCTCGAATCTGCGATTGCTGGTGTGAGGGGAACACGTCAATCACACGGTTGATGGTGGAGGAGGCCGAATTGGTGTGCAGCGTGCCGAAGGTCAAGTGCCCGGTTTCGGCGATGCGCAAGGCCGATTCGATGGTTTCGAGGTCGCGCATTTCGCCGATCAGCACCACGTCCGGATCTTCACGCAGGGCGGCGCGCAGGGCGTCGGTAAAGCTCCTGGTATCGGAATGCAATTCGCGCTGATTGACCAGACAATTCTTGTTCATGTGCACGAATTCGATGGGGTCCTCGATGGTAAGAATGTGTTCGTGGCGCTCGGTATTGATCTTGTCGATCATGGCCGCGAGGGTGGTGGACTTTCCCGAGCCGGTGGGTCCCGTGACCAGGACCAGGCCGCGCGGTTTGTCGCACAGTTTGCTGACCACGGCGGGCAGGCCCAGTTGGTGGAAGGATTTGATCTCGAAGGGAATGAGGCGGAAGACGCAAGCCGCAGCGCCGCGCTGGTTAAATACGTTGGCGCGGAAGCGAGCCAGTCCCTTCAGTCCGAAGGAGAAGTCCATTTCGAGACTTTCCTCGAAACGATGCTTCTGGGAATCGGTCATGACGCTGTAGGCGAGTTGCTTGGTCTCCGCCGGCGTCAGTTGCGGCAGATCGAGGGGCACGAGGTGGCCGTGCACACGAATCTGAGGTGGAGAGTTGGTGGTGATGTGGAGGTCGCTGCCATTCATCTCCAACAGGCGGCGGAGCAGATCGCTGAGTGAGAGTGCCATAGTTTTCTTTCTTTCCCCGGTTCTTCGTTACTGGTTCTTCGTTACTTTGCTATTCGTCCCTTGTTCGTCGTGGCTATTGCATTCGTCGCTATTTACTGGCTAGTGGATGGTTTCGCGAGCCACTTCCTCGAGCGTGGTAATGCCCTGCGCCACCTTGATCAAACCGCTGCGTCGCAGCGTGATCATGCCGCGTTCAATGGCTTTCTTTTTGAGCTCAAGGGCGGAGGCGCCGACGAGAACCAGTTCCCTGATCTCATCATCCACTTCCATGACTTCGTACAAGCCGGTGCGGCCCTTGTAGCCGGTTTTGTTACAGATGGCGCAGCCTTTGCCCTTCATGATCTGCACCGTTTTCGCCTCTTCGGGGGTGAACCCCTCGTCGATCAGGGCCTGCACCGGCATTTCGATGGGCTCGGCGCAATCCTTGCAGATTCTGCGGATGAGACGCTGGGCGCAGATCAGGTGAACCGAGGTGGCGACGAGGAAAGGCTCGATACCCATGTTCATCAGGCGAGTGATGGTTTCGGGCGCGCCGTTGGTATGCAAGGTGGACAAAACCAGGTGACCGGTAAGCGCCGCCTTGATGGCGATTTCCGCGGTTTCAAAATCGCGGATTTCACCGACCAGGATGATGTTGGGATCCTGCCGCAGAAAGGCGCGCAGGGCGGCGGCAAAATTGAGGCCGATCTGTTCCTTCATCTGCACTTGATTGACGCCGCCCAATTGAAATTCGACGGGGTCTTCGGCGGTCATGATGTTGGTATCGGGCTGGTTGAGCCGCGAGATGGAGGAGTAGAGGGTGTTGGTTTTGCCCGATCCGGTGGGCCCGGTGACAAGGACCATGCCGTAGGGCTTGAGGATGGCCTTCTCAAATTTCACCAGCGACTCCTGCTCGAAGCCGAGCTTGGTCATATCGAGGCGCAGGTTTTCCTTATCCAGCAAGCGGAGGACGATCTTCTCTCCCCATAGCGTGGGCAGCGTGGAGACGCGAAAATCGAGCTGCTTTTTCTTGCCCGCGATCTGCATCTTGAGCATGATGCGGCCGTCCTGGGGCAAGCGCTTTTCGCTGATATCGAGCTTGGCCATGATCTTCAGGCGGGAGGTGATGGCGTCCTTCAGCTTGAGCGGGGGATTCATGATCAGGTGCAGAATTCCGTCGATGCGGAAGCGGACGCGAAATTCCTTTTCGTAGGGCTCCATGTGAATATCGCTGGCACCCCGTTTGACGGCATCGGTGAGCACCAGGTTCACCAGTTTGACGATGGGAGCTTCGTCGGCCGCTTTCTCCAGTTCCCGCAGTTCGAGTTCCTGCTCCTCGTTCTGCACCTCGACGTCGGCGGCCTCGCCGATGTCGTTCATCGACTGCATGACCTGTTCGAGTTCTTCTTCCTTGCTGGTGCCGTAGGCCTTCTCGATGCCCTCGATGATGGAGCTTTCGGAAGCCACGACCGGCTCGATATTGAAGCCGGTCATGAACTTGATATCGTCCATGGCAAAAACGTTGGTGGGATCCACCATGGCGATGGTGAGGGAAGCGCCGACGCGACTGAGGGGTAGAATCTGATAGCGTTTGGCGGTCTCGTAGGGAATCAGTTTGACGACAGCGGAATCGATTTCAAAATAAGAGAGATTGATGGCGGGAACGCCGTATTGGCGGGAGAGAAAGTTGGTAACATCCTCATCGGTAAGAAAACCCAGCTTGACCAGCGCGGAGGCGAGCCGGGAATGGGATTCCTTCTGGAGCTTGTTTGCTTCCGCCAACTGCTCTGGGGTGATGACCTTTTCCTTCACCAACAGGTCACCCAGCCGTTGAGACATATCTCTCCTCTATTCCCACCTAGTCGGGAGTTCGATGCGAAGCCGCTGATTTCCGGGGGGATGAGCGGGTTGCTTTCGCACTGACACAAATTGTCAACCCAATCGGAATTCCGAAAAAGTAACTTCGGTACCTGTACTTCGCGGGATGTGCCGTTTGTGCCCGTTTATGGGTGAATTTGAAGCGGAAATCTCGGGTATGGGGAAGCTTCTACCCCGGCGACCATGATCCTTCGTGTCTGTGGCCCTTGGTTCTGAGGTTTGGGTTGCCGGTTCTCAGTCGCGCGGCCGTTAGAATGGGGGCCGGACTATGACGCAAACGAAAGAGGCCGCAATCCGCGCTTACTACGACACTCTATTCGCCGCCTGGGGACAGCAGAATTGGTGGCCGGCGCAATCGCGCTTTGAGATGATCGTGGGGGCGTACTTAACGCAAAACACTTCGTGGACGAACGTGGAGAAAGCCCTGGCCAGCCTGCGTAAAGCCCGATTGCTGACGATTGACGGAATCCGGCGAACGCGGGAGCCGAGGCTTGCGCAATTGATTCGATCTTCGGGCTACTTCCGGCAGAAGGCGCAGCGGTTGAAAGTGTTCGTCGCTTTCCTCGATGCGCGTTATGGCGGGTCGCTGAATCGCATGTTCGCTCGGCCCACTGCTGAACTTCGCGAAGAACTGCTGGCGCTTCATGGCGTGGGACCGGAAACCGCGGACTCGATTCTGCTGTATGCCGGGAAACATCCCGTGTTCGTGGTGGATAGCTACACGCGACGCATTCTGGAACGGCATCAACTGCTTTCCAGTGCCGCGAAATATGACGACATACGGTTGCTTTTTGAGCAGGCTCTGGCGGACGAGAGCCCGAACGAAAGCAGTTTGGCGGTGTCTAATGCCGCGCGGCGGCCGGGGGCATCGCACAGGCCTTCACGGTTGAGCACGGCGCGTCGCACCGCGTTGGCTCAGGTTTTCAATGAGATGCACGGGTTGATCGTGGGCGTGGGCAAGAAGTACTGCCTAAAGTCACAACCGCTGTGTGATCAATGTCCTTTGCAGCCGTTTCTTCCTCAGGCAAAGTGAGTCATCAATACTTCCACGGAAATATTTCGGACTTTATCTCGGACGTGACTTCGGACTATCCAGATGAAATGGCCAGCGCACTATTTTGTTTTAGGAACGGTCAGTGTTGGCGCTTGCGTGGCGCTTTGCCGGGGACCCGAGGTTGGCCTGCGCGACGCGGCGCGAGATTGGGGAATGCTTATCGGAACGGCGGTGCGGCCGGCACATCTTTCGGAAGCAGATTATGCCTCCACTCTGGCGCGTGAATTCAATATGCTGGAGCCGGAGGACGCACTGAAGTGGGAAGTGGTGCATCCTGCGAAGGAAGCTTTCGATTTTTCTCAAGCGGATCGGGTTGTAGATTTTGCCACGCTGCACGGCATGAAGGTCCGCGGGCATACGCTGGTGTGGCATCAGCAAAATCCCAAATGGCTGCTGGAAGGCAAATACAATTCCGCCGAACTGGCACGGATTCTTGAAGAACATATCAAAACCGTGGTCGGCCATTACCGCGGCAGGATTTTCGCCTGGGACGTGGTCAATGAAGCTTTCGATGAAGTGCGTCCCGGCCAAATGCGCAGCACACTGTGGCGTGATCTGCCCGGCATCGGATTCGCGGCGGACGGAACCCACTACATTGAGCAATGTTTCCGCTGGGCTCATGAAGCCGATCCGCAAGCTCTTCTTTTCTACAACGAGGCGGAGGCGGAAGGGATCAACCCCAAGTCGGACGCTATCTATGCCATGGTTCGGGATTTTCGGAAACGCGGCGTTCCCATCGATGGTGTCGGGTTGCAGATGCACATTGCGAACCTGCACGCCGATGCGGCATCGATTTCCGCCAACATCAAGCGTCTGACCGCGCTGGGGGCGCAGGTACAGATCACGGAGATGGATGTCGCTGTGCCGGTGGATGCGCGGGGCGAGCCTCGGCCCGAAAACTTGCGGGCGCAGGCGGAGATTTATCGCCAGATTGCCGCCGCGTGTCTCTCCCATAGGGGATGCACGGCGATCCAGACCTGGGGCTTCACCGACAAGTACTCATGGATTGGATTGCACTCGAAGCATACGCAAGGCGCCGCGCTGCCTTTCGATGCCGAATATCACGGCAAGCCGGCTTACGAGGCGTTGCGGAAGGCGTTGGCCGGCGGGCGTAACTTAAAAGCGCCCTGAGCGCTCGGGTACAACGCGGGGCTCGCGACCAGCGGCCAACTACGACCTATAACGACCTATAATGTGTTTCGGTGCTGGTGCGCCGAATGGCCCTTCCGAATCTGATTCACGAAGAAAGCAGACCTTCCGGACGCCGGAAGGCGGTGGTCGCTCTGGCCATTGGGGCATTTCTGCTGCTCGGGATTCTGGTGTTGCAGGCCTCCTTCAATCTGAAGTTCATCAGCCCTGACAGTAATCAGGAACTTTTGTTTTTTGCCGGGCTCAGCGGCCTGATTTTCTTTGCCTTCGTGGCTTTGACGGTGGTTCTCGGGCGTAACCTGGTGAAACTTTACGCCGAGCGGCGGCAGGGCGTGGCGGGATCCAAGTTTCGCACGCGCCTGGTGGTGGTCAGCCTGTTGCTGTCGTTCCTGCCCGTGATTGCCATGTTCTGGTTTTCCTACGGGCTGATGAACCGCTCCATCGACAAGTGGTTTTCACAACCGGTAGAGGAAGTGCGCGCCGATACGGCGGCCCTGTCGGCACTGCTCTACGATTACGCTGGACAGAATGCGACCTCAGAGGCGCAATCCATCGCACAGACGGAAGAATTTCGCAAAGCCTTTGCCGGCGGCAATTTTCTGGAGGCGACGGAGGAGTTGCGGGAACACATCCCCACCTTGCAGGGAGGATTTGCGTTAGCACTGGTGAATGGCAGCGCCGCGGCCAGTGTCGGCACACCGGCGCGCTGGAGCGAGATGAGCGCGGGATTTCCCCTGGCGCTGGCAATGCGCGGCGAGCATCCCCACTTTCCGTGGGGAGTGACCGACTACATAGTTGCCGCGACCCCGATGCAAAACGGGGCTGTGATTGTAGCCATGCCGCTGCCGCCGAAATTTGCGCAAACGGCGCGACAAATTCAAGACAGCCAACAGCGTTACATCGAACTGGCCGGGAAGAGAAAGTTATTTCGCCGGACTTACATCGGATTTCTGCTCTTGCTGACGGTGCTGGTGCTGTTCGCCTCCACCTGGCTGGCGCTGCTGCTTTCGAAGCTGGTCAATCGTCCGGTGGCAGCGCTGGCGGCGGGCACCGAGGCGATATCCAAGGGACAGCTTGATTATCGCGTCGATATTCGCGCCACCGACGAATTGGCGGAACTGGTGCAGTCCTTCAACACCATGGCGGAACAATTGGAATCCAGCCGGCGCCAGATTGAAGCTTCCAGCCGCGACGTGGGGGCGGCGAACGAGGCACTGGAACGCCGACGGCAATACATTGAAACCGTGCTCGAGAGCATTCCCACCGGAGTGATTTCGATCGATGCGGCCCGCCACGTGACGCTGGCGAACGCGGCGTTTTCCCGCCTGTTTTATCTGGAGCAAAGCGAATACCTGAGTCCGGCCCGGCTGTTGAATCTTCCGCTGGGGGAAGTGCTGCCCGCCGACGTGCTGGCCGACCTGGAACCTTTGCTAAGGCGGGCCGACCGCATGGGAATCACGGCGGCCACGATGGAACTGGATTTGCCGCGCACCAAGTTGAATGTCGCGGTCACGGTGTCGACGCTGAGCCATGCGGCGGAGGGAGGTTTGGGGTACGTGCTGGTTTTCGAAGACCTTTCGGACCTGCTGCGGGCGCAGAAACAGGCAGCCTGGCGAGAAGTGGCGCGGCGCGTGGCGCATGAAATCAAGAATCCGCTGACTCCGATTGCGCTCTCCGCCGAACGCATCCATCGGCACTTGACGCGGGGGACGGCGCCCGATGCGGCCTCGCTGGAGGTGATTCTCACCTGCGCGCAGACGATCGGGAATGCGGTGGAAAGCGTGCGGACGCTGGTCGATGAGTTTTCCGCGCTGGCGCGCTTTCCCGCTCCCCGTCCGCAACCCGCCAACTTGAATACGCTGGTGGAGGGCGCGCTGATTCTGTTCAACGGGCGGCTCGAAGGCATTCGGGTGCGCACGGATCTGGCGGAGGATCTGCCGGCGGTGATGGCCGATCCGGAAGCGATCAAGCGAGCGGTGGCGAACCTGGTGGATAACGCGGCGGAAGCGATGCAGGATGCGATTCTGAAAGAGATTACCATTTCAACGTCGCTTGTGGCCAGCCGCGATGCGGTGGAGCTGGCCGTGTCTGACACGGGACAGGGAGTGTCGCGCGATTTAAAAGAGCGTCTGTTCCTGCCATATTTTTCCACCAAGCAGCGCGGCACCGGGCTGGGTCTGGCGATTGTCAGCCGGATTGTGGAGGACCACCGCGGCTCGATCCGAGTGGAGGAAAATAAGCCGGTCGGGAGCCGCTTCGTGATCGAGTTGCCGGTGGCGATGGAGTCGGTGGGCGCGCCGGCGCCCTGCTAGTCTGGATTCATCACCACTCACGGAGCGAGACTTTTGCGTTGGGCTGCGGGTCCCGCGCCGCGCTCGGGATGACAATTCGGTTACGTATTAGCAACGCGGTAATTCATGGCACACATACTGATTGTTGATGACGAAGCGGGCATTCGCGAATCCTTGAGCGGCATTCTCGAGGACGAGGGCTACCAGACCAGCGTCAGCCCCAGCGGAGAAGATTGCCTGGAATTATTGCGCAAACGAAGCTTCGAACTGATTCTGCTGGATGTGTGGCTCCCGGGGATCGACGGCCTCGAAGTGCTGGAACGGATTCGCGAGATGGAGGGCGCGCCCGAAGTGATCATGATCTCGGGCCACGGCACCATCGAGACGGCGGTGCGCGCCACCAAACTGGGTGCTTACGACTTCGCGGAGAAACCACTGTCGCTGGAAAAGACGCTAATCCTGGTCCAGAATGCAATCGAGGCGCGGCGTTTGCGTCACGAGAATCTCGACCTGAGGAAGCAGTTGCAGGCGAAGAGCGTCATCGTCGGCGACAGCGTGCCCATGAAAGCGCTGCGCCAGCAGATTGGGCTCATGGCGCCGACCAACGGGCGGGTGCTGATCTATGGCGAATCAGGGACAGGCAAGGAACTGGTGGCGCACGCGATCCATAACCAGAGCCCGCGCAAAAATGAAATGTTCGTGGAGATGAATTGCGCGGCGATCCCCGAGGATCTGATCGACAGCGAATTGTTCGGGCACCGCAAATCGTCGTTTCCCGGCGCGACGGCCGATAAAGAGGGTAAATTTCAGAAGGCCGACCGCGGCACCCTGTTTCTGGACGAAGTCGGCGACATGAGCCTGAAAACGCAATCGAAGGTTCTGCGCACGCTGGAACAGCAACGATTCATTCCCGTGGGCAGCGACGATCCGGTGACGGTGGACGTGCGCGTGATCGCGTCCACTAATAAGGATCTGGAAGAGGAGATCGCGAAGGGCAACTTCCGCGAGGATCTTTTCTATCGCCTGAACGTGGTTCCTTTTGTGGTACCGCCGCTGCGCGAACGGAAGGAAGACATTCCCCTGTTTGCGCGGCACTTTCTGAAGGAATTTGCCTCCGCTTATGGGCGCAGGCCGAGGGAAATCACCGACGATGCCATCGACGCCCTGATGCGCTATGCGTGGCCGGGAAATATACGCGAACTGCGCAATGTAATCGAGCGCATCGTGATCATGAATCCCACGACCTCAAAATTTGAGCGCAAGCATCTGCCGCCGCTGGTGCATCGTGAGGGCAGCCGGCGGGTGGCGGGGAGCGAGGGCTCCACGCTGCATCAGGCGCGCGACGCCTATGAACGCGACTACATTCTGAAAAAGCTGGACGAAAATCACGGCAATGTGAGCCGCACCGCCGAGGTACTGGGCTTGGAGCGCAGCCACTTGTATCGCAAGATGAAGAGTTTGGGGATTGCGGCGAAGGAGTAGGTTATAGGTTTTAGGAATTCCTCGGCGTCATTTCTTCAACATGCGAATCTCGGTGCCGTTGTTGTGAAACTGGACTTCATCCATGAGCTGATTGATGAGGTAGATGCCGCGGCCGTGGCTCTCATAGATATTCTCGCCCTGACGAGGGTCGGCGATTTTGCCGGGATCGAAGCCGGGGCCGGGGTCGCGCACGATGATGAGAACGCCGCGCTCGTCGTCGCAGGCGACATCGCATTCCACAACCTTGGAGGCATCGTTTTTCGCGCCGTGCACCACGGCGTTCGCCAGCGCTTCGGTGAGCGCGAGTTCGATGGCGTCCTCGCTGCCCGGAGCGCAGTTGGTTTCGCGGACCACGTTCATCACGCTGCGCACCACCGGATCGACGGCATCGGGATCGGCGGACAGGGTGACACTGAGCTTGAAATCAAGCTTGTCGGTATTGAATTGAGCCAGTTCTGACGGCTTGGAAGTTTCGGGAGAATCGGCCATAAGTGGCGGTGGGCTTCGCTTGCACTTTCCATGCCCCCCTGAGTAGGATGCGGGAAGGCGCTGAGAGATTCTAGGGATTTAGAGACTGAGATGCAAACTTTATTTACAGAGCGCAATCCAGCGTGGCGAATTACGCCGCCGGGTTACGCGGCTGGGCGTCATTGCGGGCATCGTCGAGGGCCATCGTCCCGATCTTCGTCCCGCTAATCCTCCCGGTCATCCTCAGTGACCTGCATGTCACACGTACTTCAGCCACCAATCGTTCTTCTTCTGCATGGCGCTGGTCCGCTTGAAGGCGGCGAACCATTGGCAGGCGAAGTAGAGCAATACGATGGCTATCCCCCAGACCAGGTAAACCAGAGGAAGGCTCCACCTATAGCCTTCCGGGGGCGGCGGATTGCCCATGGGGTGGTTGGCAAAGAGCCACGCGCTGACGTATCCCAGGCGAATCTTTGACACCACCAGCGCGAGAGCGTGGATGAGGGGAATGTGCAGCATGTAGAAGAAAAACGGCACACGCCCGAAGCTGGTAATCGCGCGAGCGAGAGCGCCTCTCCGCCCTTCGAGCAGGGGGATCAGCGCGATGATCGGTCCCAGGGTCATCAGGAGAAAATCGAGCGACGCCGGGTACTTGGTGGTGTTGAGGAACGAAAGCAGGGCGGGCATGGGAGGCTGGCCGTTCCGTCCCTGCGCGGCCGCGTGCCAAGGGCGGGGATCGCCGTAGAGCGTTGAGGCCGCGCAGGGACAGAAACAGCGCTACGGCCGAGAGGCCGATCACCAGGCAGAGGCGATTTCTTTGACGCGACTTGAGAGCCAGTATCTTGCCGAAAGCGTAACCGGCCGCCATCACGCCAATCCAGGGAATGATGGAGTAGAGGACGATCAGGCTGGGACCGCCGGATGCGAACTGCACCGGACCGGCGAAAAAGCCGACATAGAAGATTTTCCAGAGACCGGAGAGCCGGTTATTGTCCAGCCCGTCCAGCAATTTGCCAACGTGGGAATCCATCAGGTTGTGGGCTGCGATGATGGCCACGCCGATTATGCCCACGGCGGCCGCCGGCAGTTTCACCAGGCCGGCCATCAGGATCATGGAACATCCAATCACCCAAATAACCCCTGCCATCTCGTAATGCCGGAAATCGAAATTGAAGGTCCACGCCAGGCGCAGAAAGGTGAGTTCGAGGAAAATCAGCCAGACCCCGCGCAGCAAGAGATACTTCGACAAATCGGCGTGCTTGCGGCCGTAGAAGAAACTGCTGGTTCCCGCCAGAAAAATGAAGGCCGGCGCGCAGAAATGGGTGATCCAGCGGGTGAAGAAAATTGCCGGCGTCGGGCCACCCGGCGAAACGCCGGAATACACTCGCACGTGGTCGATCGCCATGAGGATCATTACCGCGCCGCGGATGAGGTCGATGGACTCGATGCGCGAAGCCGGGTTACGAGCGTCGCCGGCCGAAGTGATCGCGGTACTGGCAGTCATGAATTCCTGCTCCCGCTAAAACTAGCTGCGAATGCAAATGGACCGATTTAACTTGCCACGTCTATTTCATCAGCGCAGCTAGGGCTGCGAATAGAGGGCGCGCTTGAGAAAATTTCCCG
The DNA here is from genome assembly GCA_963746205.1 of uncultured Acidobacteriaceae bacterium. Lineage (GTDB taxonomy): Bacteria > Acidobacteriota > Terriglobia > Terriglobales > Acidobacteriaceae > Acidiflorens. The sequence continues at coordinate 185,461 of CAVVAP010000029.1, forward strand.
CGCCCGCGCGCCCCAGAAATTGATCTCCCTCAACGACGACTTGTCCGCGGGAAAGCACGATATCGGGCATTCCCGTGACTTCAATGCCTTCGAACATGGAATAGTCCACACGCATGTGATGCGTTTTGGCGCTGATGGTGTGTTTGCGGTGGGGGTCGAAAATCACGAGGTCGGCGTCGCTGCCCGCGGCGATCGTGCCCTTGCGGGGATACAGTCCAAAAAGCTTTGCGGGAGTGGTGGAAACCAGTTCCACGAAACGGTTGACGCTAAAGCGTCCCTTGGCGACTCCGCCGGAATAGATCAGGCTCATGCGATGTTCGATGCCCGGACCGCCGTTGGGAATTTTCGTGAAATCGTCGCGTGCCCAGCTCTTTTTGTTCTTTGAAGCAGAAGGGGCAATGGTCAGTCGAAACCACTTGCAGGTGGTCGCGTCTTGAGGCCGTTCCACAATTTTTCCTGGTGCCACTTTTCGCGCAGGGGCGGAGTGAAAACATATTTGGCGGCCTCGAAGCCGGGAGCCTCCATGTTGTCGAGGGAGAGATAAAGATATTGCGGACAGGTCTCGGCATAGACGGGAAGGCCGCGATCACGCGCCTCGCGAACTTTTTCCAGGGCTTCGTTGCAGCTGAGATGGACGATGTAGAGCGGCGCTCCCGCCATTTCCGCGAGCGCGATGGCGCGTGACACGGCTTCAGCTTCCGCGGTGGTGGGACGAGTGAGGGCGTGGTACTTCGGCGCGTTCTGCCTTCCGCCAGCGCTTGCTGCACGATGACGTCGATGGCGCCGCCGTTTTCGGCGTGCATGCAGACCAGTCCGCCGTTTTTCGACGTCGCGCGCAGGGCTTTGAAGATGCTGGCATCGTCAAGCATGAACACGCCCGGATAGGCCATGAAAAGCTTGAAACTGGTGACGCCTTCGCGGGCGAGGGCATTCATTTCCTCGAGCTGCGCGCCGGCCAGATCGGTGATGATGCAATGGAAGGCGTAATCGCAGACGGCTTTGCCGGAGGCCTTTTGCATCCAGGCGTCGAAGGCTGTTCTCAGCGTCTGGCCTTTGTACTGGATGGCGAAGTCGATCAGCGTGGTGGTTCCGCCGAAGGCGGCGGCGCGAGTGCCGGTTTCAAAATCGTCGGCGCTGGTGGTTCCGCCGAAGGGCATGTCAAGGTGAGTGTGGACGTCGATTCCGCCGGGGAAAACATACTTGCCAGCAGCGTCAATTATCTTGGCGGCGTTCGCGCGCGGCAGGTTTTGGCCGACGGCGGAAATTTTGCCTTCATTGATGGCGACATCCGCCACGTAAGTGTCGGTGGCGGTGGCCACGAGTCCGTTCACGATGATGGTGTCAAAGGCCATGAGTGGTTTGACTCCTGCGGCGGCGAAGCAGAGATTTTATGCTAAACTCCCGAAACCTCAATAGAATTATCGCTCCGAGTAATGCGCGTATCTCGCCGCGAACTGCAGATCCCTCGCTGCGCTCGGCATGACAATTCAGGGGAGGGTTGAATGCAGTTCGGCATCACGATCAAGCCTGACATGTCGGTGGAGCGGATTGTCGCGCTGACGCGGCAGGCGGAAGCTTGTGGTTTTGAGTATGGATGGATGTTCGACTCGCACGTGCTCTGGCTGGAATGCTATCCCATGCTGACGTTGATGGCGACGAACACAGAGCGCATGCGCCTGGGAACGTGCGTTACGAATCCGGGGACGCGCGACATTACGGTTACCGCGAGCCTGTTCGCGACGCTGAATTTAATTTCCGGCGGACGCATGCAACTGGGTATTGGGCGCGGCGACAGTTCGCGGCGGGTGCTCGGCAAGAAGCCGGTGACGGTGGCGCAACTGGGAGAGTCGATCGCCGATTTTCGCAATCTCACAGCCGGCCGGGAGATCGATTACGAAGGCGGAAAAGCGCGGCTGACGTGGGCTTCCGGCGGCGTCCCTCCAGTGTGGGTTGCGGGATACGGGCCGAAAGTGCTTGAACTTGCGGGCCGAGTTGGCGATGGAGTTATTTTGCAATTCGCCGATCCGGATTTGATCGAGTGGTGCGTGAGCTTCGTGAGGAAAGGCGCGGAAGCGGCGGGCCGCGACCCTTCGAAGATTGAAATCATGGCGGCCGCGCCGGTCTGGGTATCGGACGATGTTGCGGCCGGGCGGGAGCATGTGCGCTGGTTTCCGGCGCTGGTGTCAAACCATGTGGTCGATCTGGTTTCGAAGTACAAGCCGGAGGAATTGCCGCCTGCGCTGACCTCTTATGTACGAAATCGCGGGGCTTACGATTATCTGCATCATTGCGAGGTGGACAGCAGCAATCGTGACTTTGTGAGCGACGACGTGACGGACCGGTTTTGCGTGCTGGGCCCGGCGGAAGCGCATATAGAAAAGATTCGCGCGCTGGAGAAGGTGGGGGTTACGCAGTTCAATATTTATCTGATGTGCGGCGATGAGGAAGACACGCTGGAAGCTTACAAGAAGGAAGTTTTGCCGGCTTTTGGGTTCCGCTCTTAGCCGGCTCTTGTGACTTCGGACTTACTGTTGCGGATTTTTACTGGGTGCGTGCCGGGGATATTGACGCGAAGGAAGAAAACGAAAATTCCCTTTGGGGCTGATGTGCCCCCCCACCCCCCCCCCTAAATCGCCTATCGTCTTTAGTTTGAGAGAGTTCGCCGCAAAATATTCCGTCTATTGGACTTACTGTCCGGATCTTGATGGTTGCCGGGACACTCTTGATGAAAAATAAGGACTTAGCCCTAGCATGGGTACTTTCGATGGTATCCAGTTTCGAGAGCTAATTTTAAAGAACATTCACCCCGATTGTTCGGCTGGTTTGGCGGACGATTCCCGCTCTTTCAGGTCCGACAAGGGAGAAATTTTGCTCTCCATTGTCTTGTGTCTTGCAATCGTTTATCAATCCTTATTGTAGCTTGCGTGTCAAGGAGAGAGCTACGAATTTCGGGTGGTCAAATTCCACCACGGAGTCACCGAGACACAGAGAAACCCAAAGGCCTGGCACAGTCCTTGTTTCCAGGTAATTCCACACTCACCACAGGCTGCCAGGCGATCCGCCCATTTTCACTTACACCTGTCTTCATGTACCCTTCGTCGATGCAACCCATCATCGTCATCAAAGGCGCAATCCCCGTTCTGCCTGCCGCTAACGCTGCGGAATCTCTGAGGTGGTGGACTGACGTCTGCGGCTTCACGGAAACTTTTCGCGACGCTACTCCGCCGACTTACGCGGGCATCAACCGCGGCGAGGCGCACCTCCACATCGCAGGCATGAGCGACAAAATCCTGGCACGGACGGTCGGCGACCAGACCATGGTGCGTCTGGCCGTGCAGGGAATTGAGGCGCTGTATGCCGAATTCCAGAAGCGGGGCGGCAAGGTGCATCCGAATGGTCCGTTGCAAACCAAGCCCTGGGGGACCAAGGAATTCGGGGCGATTGACCCTAATGGGGTGTGCGTTACGTTTCAGGAGTGAGGGGAATTTGAACCAGGCGTTGGGGCGCGGTACGTTGAGCGGGTGACGTTATTTGCAGTGAGAATCGAAGGATGACTGGAATCCAGTTCGTAACCGATGAGAAGGGTCGCAGGACGGCGGTGCTGATCGACATCAGAAAGCACCGTGCGATTTGGGAAGACTTTTGGGATGGCCTGGTTTCCGAGTCGCGGCGAAAGCAAAAGGGAGTTCCCTACGAGGAACATCGGAACAAACGCCTGAAGCAAAATGACCGGCGTGGCTGGATACTCGCTCGAAATAAAGTCCGCTGCCGCGAAGGAACTGGATTCGCCGTCGCCCGCGAGCACAGAAAACGCACCCATATTTTCGCCGATGGGTTTTGTTGACGCTTTCGATGTTTTCCGCGGCATCGGCTGCTTCCTTGGCTACTGACCAAAAACCCTTCACCACTCGCTTGTCGGTCGCGGAGAGTTTCCTGAGCGCTGCGATGGCTCGGGGTTCCGCCATCTGCCCAAGAGCAAATGCGCACCAAAATCGAACGTCTTTACTCGAATCGAGAAGAACCTTCCAGCAGTACGTCATGTGAGCTCTTGCGGTGACCATGTGCGAGCGCTTCGGCGGCTTCGGCTCTAACGCGCGGATTTTCGGACCTGTCCTTAACCGTTTGCTTCAAGGCCTTGATGGTCTTTGGCGTTTTCAGTAACTGCATCGCAAATGCGGCGGCAGCGCGATTAAAGGGTTTGCGTCCGTTCCGCAGCGCTAGTATCAGAGGACGTTCCAGGCTCAAATCAGAATTTTTCCAGATTGCCTTCGCCGCGTCGAACGCCACGAGCTGCGCCCGATGAAGTCAAGTGTTTCCCCTAGTCGGGGGGGAGCCCCGTCACCACGTGAGCCCTCATGAGCAGATAGTAAGCCACAAACGCCACCGCAAATCCGACAAACCAGGAATAGGCATACAAAATCCGCAGCGGAGCGAAGACTAATCCCACCAGCGCTATGCCCGCTCCCAAAGCCAACGCAAGCACCGCCAACCAATTAAATCCGCGCGAATACTCGTAGATGCCATTGCGCAAGTAGAGGTCGTCGACCACAAGCACCCTCCGGCGGATTATGAAGTAGTCGCAGATCATGATGCCTGCTACCGGGCCGAGGAAGGCGGCGTAGCCTCCCAGCCATCCAAAAATGAAAGTGCCGTAGTCGGAGAGCAGTTTCCAGGGCATCATCGCGATGCCCATGAAGCAGGTGAGGACGCCGCCGGTGCGGAAGCTGATCTTTCTGGGCCAGAGGTTGGAGAAATCGTTGGCGGGGGAGACTACGTTGGCGCCGATATTCACGTTGAGCGTGGCCAGGAGTATCGCCAGCAGCGAGACAACCACGGCTACCGGCGAGTGGAAGCGGCTCAGGAGTTGGACTGGGTTCCAGATTGCCGCGCCGTACACCACCACCGTGGCCGAGGTTACCAGAATTCCGATCAGCGAATAGAGGGTCATGGTGGTGGGCAGGGCCAGAGCCTGTCCGATGACTTGCTGGCGCTGGCTTTTCGCGAAGCGGGTGAAGTCGGGGATGTTGAGCGAGACGGTGGCCCAAAATCCCACGGTACCGTTGAGGGCGGGGATGAGGAACTTCAGGAAATCCGAAAAGCTGAGGAAGCGCGACGGGGCGGAGAGCATGGGGCCGAATCCTCCCGCGGCTTTGTAGGCCCAGGCCAGCAGCAGAAGGCCGACGCCGAGCAGGATGGGCGCGCTGACGCCTTGCAGGAATCTTATGTACTCGATGCCTTTGAGGATGACGAGAAGATTGATGAGCCAGAAAGCCAGAAAGCAGACGGCGGTGCTGTAACTCACTTTCGCCCATCCCGGGGCGAGCACGGTGATTAAAGTGTTGATGGCTTCGCCGCCGATCCAGGTTTGGATGCCGAACCATCCGCAGGCAACGAGGGCGCGGAGGACGGCGGCGACGTTTGCGCCCAGCACGCCGAAACTCGCGCGGGCCAGGACCGGAAATGGGATGCCGTAGCGCGCGCCGGGATGGGAGTTCAGGAGCATGGGGATGAGGACGATGGTGTTGCCGAGGAAGACGGTGGCGATGGCCTGCTTCCAGTTCATGCCTCCCTGTATCAGGCTCGCGGCGAGCATGTAGGTGAGGATGTTGACCGACATGGAGACCCAGAGGGCGGCGAAGCTGTAAGTGCCCCAGGTGCGGCGGGCGGGCGTGGTGGGAGCGAGGTCGGCGTTGTAGAGCGGGGAAGATTCGATGGGTGAGGGCATTTTTTGTTTAGGTGTTCGGTGTTAGGTGTGTAGGACTCGGCCCCCTGTCCCGTTTGTGTGGTCAGGGCGCCGTAGGTTTCGGGACGGCGGTCGCGATAGAACTGCCAGGTGCGGCGCACTTCCTGGATGAGATCGAGATCGAGGTCGGCGACGAGGACTTCGTCTTTGTCGCGGCTGGCCTGGGCCACGATTTTGCCCCGGGGATTGCAGAAATAACTCTTGCCGTAGAATTCGCCGATGTTCCAGGGCTTTTCGCGGCCTACGCGGTTGATGGCGCCGACAAAGTATCCATTGGCGGCGGCGTGGGCGGGCTGCTCCAGTTCCCACAGGTATTCCGATAATCCGGCGACCGTGGCGGAGGGATTGAAGACGATTTCCGCGCCGTTGAGGCCGAGGACGCGGGCGCCTTCGGGGAAATGGCGGTCGTAACAGATGTAGACGCCGACGCGGGCAAATTTTGTTTCGAACACGGGGTAGCCGAGGTCGCCGGGAGTGAAATAAAACTTTTCCCAGAATCCGGGATGGACGTGCGGGATGTGGTGCTTGCGGTATTTGCCGAGATATTTGCCGTCGGCGTCGATGACGGCGGCGGTATTGAAATAGAGGCCGGGCATCTGCTCCTCGTAGACGGGGACGACGATGACCATGCCGTGTTTCGCGGATATTTTCTGCATTAGCTTTGTGGTGGGTCCGTCGGGAACGCGCTCCGTGAGGTCGTACCAGCGAACATCCTGTTCGGCGCAAAAATAGGGTCCGTAGAAGAGCTCCTGCAGGCAGAGGATTTTGACCTTCTTCTTCGCGGCTTGATCGATGAGCTTGAGGTGCTTGTCGATCATGGCTTTCTTGATTTGCGGCAGGGAGCCGCTGGCGAGCGCGTTGCCGGCTTGGATGAGACCACAGCGCACGTTGCGGGGCATTTCCGGGCACCTCCGAGAGAGGACAATATATCATTAACTTTTCGCGGTTCCGGTGCGCCGTTGCGGGCGCAAATCGCGGTGGACTGGGGATGGCGGTTCTCATAGACTGCTACTTGGACTGCTACTTGGACTGTTACGTGGACTGCTATTGGAGTTCACATTTGTAATCCGCATTCTTCTGCGTTGGAGGACTCACCCCATGGCGACTACGGCAATCCCAAAAACCAAGATTTCAGGCGGCAGTTTTTTGCTGGAGGAGCGGCAGACGGCCGATGTGTTTACTCCCGAGGATTTTTCCGAACAGCAGCGGATGATCGGGCAGACGACGCTGGAGTTTGCGGTGAATGAAATTTTGCCGCAAGCGGAGAAGATCGAGCACAAGGACTACTCGATTTCGCGGTCGCTTTTGAAGAAGGCGGGCGACCTGGGTCTGAGCGGCGTGGAGGTGCCGGAGGCCTACGGCGGGCTGGAGATGGATAAGGTCACGGCGGCGATTATTGCCGACAACATCGCCAAGTATGCCGGCTTTGCCACGACCTGGGGGGCGCACAGCGGCATTGGCCTGCTGCCCATCGTGTATTTCGGTACGGAAGAGCAGAAGAAAAAATATCTGCCTCGGCTGGCGGCGGGAGAGATGGTGGGGGCGTATGCGTTGTCGGAGGCGACTTCAGGATCCGATGCGCTGAACTGCCGGGCGCGCGCCGAGCTTTCGCCGGATGGCAAACACTACATCCTGAACGGGGAGAAGATGTGGATCACCAACGCGGCGTTTGCCGACCTGTTCACCGTGTTTGCCAAGATCGATGGAGAGAAATTTTCGGCGTTTCTGGTGGAAAAGGACTTCCCGGGATTTTCCCATGGCGCGGAAGAGCACAAGATGGGGATTCGGGGATCGTCCACGTGCCCCGTGATTTTGAACGACTGCAAAGTGCCGGTGGAAAACCTGCTGGGAGAAATTGGCAAGGGGCACGTGATCGCGTTCAATATTCTGAACATTGGGCGCTTCAAACTGGGCGCGATGTGCGTGGGCGGAGCGCGAGTCTCGCTCGAGAGCGCAGTGGCCTATGCCAAACAGCGGAAGGCGTTTGGCAAGACGATCGGCGATTTCGGGCTGGTGCGGGAAAAAATCGCCAACATGGCGACGCTGATTTATGTCGGCGAGTCGCTGGTGTATCGCACGGTGGGCATGATGGACGCGCTTCTTTCCGAAATCGACGGGGCGGGCGCGGGCGCCGACAAGGAGCGGCGCAAGGCGATTGAAGAGTATGCGGTGGAGTGCTCGATCCTGAAAGTGTGGGGATCGGAGATGATCGACTACGTGGTGGATGAGACGCTGCAGATCTATGCCGGTTATGGATTTGTGGAGGAGTATCCGGCAGAACGGGCGTACCGCGACGCGCGCATCAATCGAATTTTCGAAGGCACCAATGAGATCAATCGGCTGATTATCACCGGCTTCCTGCTGAAGCGGGCGATGAGCGGGCAGTTGGCACTGATGCCTGCGATTAAGAAGCTGATGGACGAAGTGCTGAGTGGGCCGTCGGGCGGCGAGGAAATCGAAGGGCCGCTGGCGGAAGAACGCAAGCAGGTGGCGCAGGCGAAGAAGCTGGGCCTGTTTGTCGCGGGCGCGGCGACGCAGAAGTATATGCAGGCAATCCAGGACCAACAGGAAGTGATGGGCGCGATCGCCGATATGACCATCGAGATTTACGCCATGGAATCGGCGGTGCTGCGGGCCCAGAAGATGGTCGAATTGAAAGGTGAAACGGCGGCGGCGCTGCCCCTGGCGATGATGCGCGTCTATCTGACGCAGGCGCTGGAGAAGGTGGAGGGGGCTGCGAAAAAGGTAATTGCCGACGTGGCGGACGGAGATATGCTGCGCACCCAGTTGGCGATTGTGCGGCGGTTATCCAAGCACGAGCCGTTTAATACGATTGCGCTGCGGCAGCAGATCGCGCAAAAGACGATCGAGGCGGGGAAATTCACGATCTGATCCCTGTGTGCCAGGGCGAATTGTCATCCCGAAGCGAGGTGGCTCCTGCGGCGAACTGCAGATCCCTCGCACCACTCGGGATGACAAGACAGTGTGCGCTCGGAATTACTACTCCTTGGGAAAGTTGGGGTCGGCTTTCACTTCTTCAATCTGTTTCGTGTGGCGTTCGGAGTGCGCCGAGATCAGCAGTATCCACTGGTAGCCATCGAGTGGGCCGAGCATGGGATGCGGCATGAAGTGGTCGCGCAGGTCGTCGGTGGTGGTGCGGACGTAGTCCATGGTGGCTTTGCGGCTGTCCTCGAAGGCTTTGACGACTTCAGCCTCGCTGGCCCAGCGGTGGGTGGGTTTGAGGAACTCCGGAGCCTGCACTTTGTGCGAGCGGTCGGGGACGCGAGTGAGGATGATCTGGTCCTTGCCCGCCACCTCGGCCCGCTTCTCTGGGGTAGCGGGGGACGTCATGACCTGGCTCCGAATCATGCCAAAAATGGCGGACTCGGCGACGGCAATATGCTCCGACACTTCGGCCACCGACCAGCGGTCGGGAGCGGGCTTGAACTTCCATTGTTTTTCGGAAAGTCCGGCGATGTCCTTTAGAAAGGCGTCGTGGGTGGCTTGCAGACTGCGAAGGGCGGCTTCGCGCTCTTCCGCGGTTAAGGTAGTGGGCGTGGCTGGAACCGCGGCGGTTTGCGCGCTGCCGGAGATTGCGAGAGCGAGGATCAGGCAGAGCAGGGCCGAGAACTTTAACTGGGTTTTCATTGGTTGCCCCTGTGAGTTTGGAAATGGGTTCGGGCAATTATGCAAGGGCCGCGAAAGTTCTGCAAATCGGCTTTGAGCATTTCGCCGACTATTCGAACCAGCCGCTGCGATAGGCCATCCACCATGAAAAGACCATGATAGGAAGGGTGGCGCCGACGGCCCACCATAAGGGTAGAATCACGTCCGCCAGCAGCCCCAGCACGGTCATTGAGCCCCAGAAGATCTTGCGCTCCATATCGTAAATTGTAGTTCTTTTGCGGCTACTTACCACAGGGCGGCCTGTAGCGAAGCAAACTTTGGTCTTTCGTCTTTCGTATTTCAGGTCGCGTGTTTACCTGGCCTTGAGTTCTTCCATCACGCTCTGCATCAACTCTTTGGCGTCGGTGAGATTTTTCATGATGAGTTGTACGTCCATAACCGGCTTGCCGGGCCAGCGCTGGCTCTGGCAGTAGACGCCGTGTTGACCGACGAGGGCCATGGCGTCGGTGACCAGGTCCATGGTGACGGCGAGGCGTCCGCGGGGAACCCCCATGCGGGTTTCGAAGTGCTCGAGTTCCTCCCGCTTTTCGTGAAATACGGCCATAGAAAGATTGTAACCGCGGGGCGGGTATAATTCTGGGGACGCGGCTGGCGCTCGGCGAATTTTGGAGACGTCATTAAATTTTGGAGGAATAATTAAGTTATGAGGAACTTTGCTTTTGCAGCTTTTCTTGTGGCCCTGGCCACCGTGGCTTTTCCGCAGATGAATATGGACGCGGACAAATCGCACCGGCCGAGTCCGCCGGCACACGCGGAGTGCAAGTTTTCCGACGGCAAGACGGTAACCATCGACTATTCCAGTCCCCGCGCCAAGGGGCGAAAGATTTTTGGCGACAATGCGCTGGTGCCTTACGGCGAGGTCTGGCGCACGGGCGCGAATGAGGCGACCACTTTCGTCACCAACACTAACCTGACCATCGGCGGCAAGGCGGTGCCGGCGGGCAGTTACACCCTGTTTACCATCCCCAAGGCGGACGCATGGTGGTTGATTATCAGCAAGCAGACGGGGGAGTGGGGGACGAACTATCCCGGAGAGAAAGAAGACCTGGTGCGCGTGCCGATGAAGGTCTCCGCGACCGCGACGCCGGTGGAGAATTTCTTGATTGCTTTTGACCAGGGCGGGAGCAAGTGCACGCTGCGCGTGGAATGGGAGAATGCGCGGGCCAGCGTGGCGATCACGAAATAGTTTGGGAGAGATCGATGCGGCCGGTGTTGCGGTTTTTTTGGAACTCGACCCGCGGGCACCGGTTTACGCCGTGGCGCAGTCCTTTTCTGTTGTGGCGAATCGAGACTTTTACCGGCGTCAAAATGACGCAGATCGGGTTCCTCGAATTCTGGGGTTTTCTGTGGACGGAACGTGCCAGCCTGTGGCGTTTTCTGAAATGGACCTCGGAAATGGATGACTACGTTCGGCCGCGGGGCAGCAATTAGTTCTCAAGTACTCTTCCGATTAGCCCATCACTACATTCACGTCGCTGCCTTTGCCTGCGCCCGTCAGTTGGTGGGCGGAGCCGCGGTTGGTGGCCACTTCCAGGAAACCCATACTACCGATGATTCCAAAGATTTCGCCGGGAGCGCCTTCGGCGTAGTTGGCGCAAATGCGCGTGGCCTGCGCTTTGCTTCCGACTGCGATCTTGAAAGCCTGAGCGGGGGCGGAGAAAAGTTGCGGCGCGTCCTGGGGAGTGATGTTGGTGATGAGATTGCCGAAGCGATCGACTTTGAGCACCACGCCGCGCAGGGTGCGCTCGTCGACCGGTTTGGGGCGGGGAGCGCCAAAGCGGACGTAATCGGTGACCTCATCGCCGAAGCGGTCTGCATCGATTCCCCGCGCCAGGTAGGCGGCCACGGGAGAGAAAATGTCCCGGGCGTGGAAGGTGTTGCTGCGGGGCTGCAAAAAATAGTGTTCGGCGGTGATGTGGCGCACGGAAGCCCGCTGTTCTCGGTCGTAGATCAACGAAAGCACGCCATTATCGGGAGCTACAAAGAAATGGCGGTCGCCGGCCAGAAGAATGGGCCGGCGCGCCGTTCCGACTCCGGGATCGACCACGACCATGTGCACGGTGCCGGAGGGAAAATAAGAATAGGCCTGCGAGATGGTGAGCGCGCCATCCAGAATATCGAAGGGCTGCACGGCGTGGCTGATGTCGATAATCTGGGCTTCCGGGGAAACTTCCAGGATTACGCCTTTCATGGCGCCGACAAAATGATCGTTGGTTCCGAAATCCGTGGTGAGGGTGACGATCCCGGTGCGTAGCAAAGAGTGGCCTCGTGGAACCTGAGAATTTTCAGGAACTGCACGAAGTATCGGATGGCGCGGGAGGGCGCGTCAAGGAGAGGCGCGCAGATGCAGGGAATGCGGGCAACGCGCGTGGAACCGCGCTGTGATTTTTCCGCTACCTTCCAGACTAGTCGACCTGGACGTCACCGGAGCCGGTGTGGACGGAAATCATGGGGCCGCCGCCGCGCACCTTGCCTACAACGCTTTTCCGCGACTCCGGAACATGGCCCTGCACGGTGGTGGTCACGGGATGGCCGAGGGTGACGTTGCCGGAATTGGAGGAGATATCGACGTCAAAGGCGGCATCGGACGGCACACCCAAAGTGACGTTGCCGGAGCCGGTACGAACGTTCCACATATTGCGGGGAGTGCCTTTGCCGTGGACGTCACCGCTGCCCGCCTCGGCGTGAAAACCGCCGTTGATACCGCGTACGGTGATGTTGCCGGAGCCGGTGCGAACGTCCACGTCGCCTGCGGCCACTTCCTCTATTTCAATATCGCCGCTGCCCGCCTTCACCCGTGCGGGGCCGGAAAGGTCACGCCCGCGGACATTTCCCGAGCCCGTTTGGAAGTGCAGGTCACCAGTGAGGCGGGCCAGCTTCAAATCTCCCGAGCCACTCTCGAGATCGACGTTGCCCTTCAAACCTTCGACCGTCTGATCGCCGCTGCCGGTGTGGGCGCGAAGCGCGGTGTTTTCCGGGACGGTGATTTCGTAGTCGACGGAAATGTTATTGAGATTGACGTAGTCGATGCGAATGCTGTTACCGTTCTGCCGGATCGGAGGATTGTTTTGCAGTTCCTGCACTTCGGCTTTGTGGTCGCCGCCGAACCACGAAGTGCCGGAGTGAATTTTGGCGTGAATGGAAACCGTCCCGGCCGCTCCGTTACGAACGGTGATATCGCCGGAGCGCGTGAGCACTTCGAGATCGACAGTGCCATTAACCTGAAAGTTGCGGTCAAAGGTTCCAACAACCGAAGCGAACCCGGCGAGCGAGGTGGCAAGGACGAAAATCAGGGCATGGAGTAAGCGACTACGCAGCAGACGAAAGTTTGTCATATTGAGGTCCTCTTCAGATCCTCTCTAGATACTCGGGATCCGATGTTCGGCTTTGATGTGTGATTGCAATACCACTTTATTGCAATACCACCTGATCGCCTTCTTTCAGTCCTTGCAGCAATTCGGTCTTCGCGCCATTCGAGATGCCGATGTTGACGGCGATTTTTTTCTTACCGTCTTTCGCTTTGGGATCGGGCACTTCGACCGACGCCTTCTTATCCTTGTCGTAAATGATGGAGCCTTCGGGAATCTGGAGAACGTTCTTGTGCTCCTCGAGAATGATTTCGGCATTGGCCGTCATCATGGCTTTCAGCACGCCCTCGGGATTGTTGATGGAGACGCGCACTTCAAAGGTGGTCACGTTATCTTTTTCGATGCCCATGGGCGAGATTTTCGTCACTTTGCCGGTGAAAGTCTTATCTTTGAAGGACTCGACTTTGATGCGCGCGGGCTGGCCCAGATAAACTTTGCCGATATCGCTCTCGTCCACTTTGCCTTTGACGTAGACCTCGCTGGTATCGCCGAGCGTCATGACGGGAGTGGCGGTTGAGCCGAGCACAAGAATCGAACTGACGGCGTCGCCGACCTCGCCGTCGCGCGAAAGAACGACGCCATCGAGGGGCGAAACAATGGTGGTGTTGCCGAGGTGCTCCTCGAGTTGATTGAGCTTGGTGCGTTCCTGCGCCGCCTGGCCCTGCGCCTGGCCGATCTTGGCCGAAAACCAGCAATTGGCCTTGATGCATTCTGTTTGTTGGCGGCGATCTGGTAATTCTTCTCGGCGTCGTCGAGGGCGGAGGCGGAAACCACGCCTTCCTTGGCCATGCCCTGGGCGCGTTCGTTGGCGCGCTTAAGCAAGGGGACGTCGGGCCCTTCGGCATCAACTTTGTCGCGTTCGAGATCGGCGCGGGTGCCGTTCAGGCTGGCGTCGGAGGCCTCCGTTGCGCCCGCGCCTGATCGACGCGAGCCTGGATTTCGTCGCTGGTCAAGTTCGCAGAGGACCTCGCCCTTTTTCACCATGTCGCCGAAATCGACGTAGGCATTTTCATGATGCCGCTGGCCTTGGACTTGACCTCGACCTTGGTGATCGGTTCGATCTTGCCGGTGGCGACGACGCTCTTGGCGAGGTCCCTTTTTCGACCTTGGCGAGCTTTGAGGGATCGATTTTGGTGCCGCTGGCGGAGGCCACCACCACGCCGGTGACAACCAGAGCGACGAGGACCGCCGCAATCGAACTCCAGATGATGATTCGTTTACGCCGCTTTTTTCTCGCGCTGCCGTTACCTTCCACGACTGCCTCCTGCTTTAATAATGTTAGAACGGGCATCCACTTTGTGTTACGGGAGAAGCCTGGAAATAGTTCCCCAAGGCCCGAATTCTATCGGCCGGGCGCTTTTCGGCGACCGCTTTCCTTCGTGCCCTCTACGTTAGACCGCGGGAGGACGAAAAGGAAAGCGCGGGCACACGATGAAGGGCGTGCGGGCGTCGAGAATGCGCGTCCCGAGGGCTGGAAACTGGGCGGGAGGGAGGATGCATCAGGCGCAGCGCGGGGCGCGCGGCTTGTTCCGAGCGAAACGACGGGCTTCTGAAGCAATCTCTGAGCCGCCTACGAAACGCGCATTACCCCTGTGGAATGTTAGAATTAGGGTTCCATGATTGCATCCGTGCTGCTGCGGGTGTTCGTTGTACTGTTGCTGGTGGCGGTGAACGCGTTTTTTGCGGCCGCCGAATTCGCGCTGGTCAGTGTGCGCGAAACCCGCATCCAGCAACTGATCGAAGCGCACCGTGCCGGCGCCAAAATCGTCCTCAAGCTGCATCAACAACTCAGCCGCGTCGTCAATGGCGTGCAGTTGGGAATCACGGTCACGAGCCTGGCGCTGGGGTGGCTGGGCGAGCCGGTTCTGGCCAAGCTGTTCGAAGGGCGCATCGGCGCCCTGCCGCATGCCGCGCTCTACGCGCACAGTCATCGCGGTGGGAGTGGCGTTTGTCTGCATCACCTGCCTGCACGTAATTCTCGGCGAACTGGTGCCGAAGTCACTGGCTTTGCAACGGGCGGAGCGCGTGGCGCTGGCGGTGGCCGCGCCGATGGAAGTTTTCCTCACGGTGACCGGGCCGCTGACTGTCGGCATGAGTCGCGCGGCGGGGCTGGTGTTGCGCGCTTTTGGCACGCGCGACGTGCGCCACGGCTCGGTGCATTCTCCCGACGAACTGAAGCTGATCGTGACGGCAGCGCGCACCTCCGGGCAACTTTCCTCGGATCAGGAAGAAATGCTGCTCAACGCGCTCGAACTGGACGGCATTACGGCGCGCCAGGTGATGGTGCCGCGGACCAGAATTTTTTCCCTGCCGGCGGACATGAACCTGGATGAAGGACTGTCCCGCGTGGTGGATGAGCAACACTCGCGGGTTCCGGTGTATGACCCGCAGCGCGGTCCCGAACATATTGTCGGCGTGCTCTATGCCAAGGATCTGATGCGCTGGACGCGATTGCGGCTGCGCTTCGGGGTGGTGGCTGCGCCTTCCGCCGAGCGCATTGCGCACATGAAGATCGGCCAGATCATGCACGATGTCCTGGTGGTGCCGGAGACCAAGTCCTTACTCGATCTGCTGGGCGAATTCCAGCGGCACAAACGGCACCTGGCGGTGGTGGTCGATGAATTCGGTTCCACGGCGGGAGTAATCAGCGTGGAAGATGTGCTGGAGCAACTCGTCGGCAACCTCGAGGATGAGTTCGACGCGGCTTCCCCGGAGCCGGTGGCGCTCGACGCCAATACGCCGCTGGAACTTGATGGAACGATCAACATACGGGACCTGGAAGCACAATACGAGATCAAGCTTCCACAGGACGAGGGCTATGAGACGCTGGCCGGATTCCTGCTGTCGCGATTGCAGAAGATGCCCACCGGAGGAGAAGCTTTCGAGTACGAAGGGCGGCGATTTCTGGTGAAAAAAATGGATGGCCACCGTATAGCGACGGCCCGGATCGAACCGGTGGCGGCGGTGACTCCCGAGGGCGTGCCGGCCGCTCAAAAAGCGGGGGATTGACAAGCGTTGGCGGTTCGCGTTCGCGTCCGGAGCTGGATTCAGGCCACGGAGTTGGGCTGTTAGTTCGTGCCGATGGCATCCAGGATGGCATCGTTGATCGCGTACACCGTGCCATCGCTGCCGATTACGGTCGGAGTGTAGGCTTCGCCGATGCCGCTTGAAAGGGTGACGACCTCGGTAAACGAATTGGAGGTCAGGTTCCAGCGATAGAGTTTGCCGTCCTCGCTATTGGCCATCACCGATTGCGTGAAAGGATCGACGGCGGCGGTGTTAATGCACCACTCGCGGACGGCGCCGGGGTAATTCGGGTACTCCGGGTCGGGCGTTACTCCCAGAATCGTCAGCACTTCCTTCATCACCCGGGTAGCGGGAAGCACGGGGTCTTTCTCGGTGGCATTGGGATCGAGAATGGCGAGGCGGTTGTGTCCATCGCCGGTACCGATGCCGGCGTAGTTGTTATATTTCGTCATCAACAAGTAAGGGGACGAGCCCCGATAAGTGGATACCAGCGCTGCGGGGACGATGGAAGGGGTGTCGTCCCAGCCAAAGCTGCCCGGCGTTTTGGTTTCGAAAGATCGCCATTGAAATGGAGTAACCAACCACGATCGTTGTGCGCGGGAAAAGGATTCTCCAGCACGCCAAAATAGACATCGCCATCGGGTCCGACGGTGGGCGCGGCGGAACTGGCGTCGATAAGCCAGGCGTCGAGTCCGGAGGAGGGATCGGCCAAGCGCACGCGGCGCACGAGGGCGAGGGTGGCGCTGTTCAGCGCCAGGAGGTATCCGTAACTGCCATTGTCGACGGCGACGTAGAGGAGGCTGCCGTCGGGCGAGAGCGCGGGCGCGCAACTGATGGCGACCTGAGTAATGGCTGGATCTCCGCTGGCAGCGGCGGCGGAAACCCAGCTTCCAACGCCGTCGGCGGAGATGCGCGCGATGCCGCTTCGTAGTTTGAGGGGCGTGGAACCCAGGGCTAGAAATCCAAAGAAGAGATTGCCCTGGGCGTCGGCGCTGAGGGGTGTGTCGATCTGGATTTTCTTCTGGTAGGCCGTGGGGTTTTTATTGAAATTTTTCAGCCCATAAAAATAAAGGTGCGTGATCGTGCCCTCGGCCTGATCGGGGCTGGAGCGCGCCAGCACGCTTCCGGCGATGTCGGGGATGAAAAGGCGGCCGCCCGAAATGGTGGGACCGAGGCCGGGCACGAAGCTCGCTTCCGGAGCCCGATAGCCGGTGTTCAAGAGCCAGAGACGCTGGCCGGTCGCGCCGTCGCGCGCCTCGACGCGAAAGCTGTTTGCCCCGGTCTTTACGGGCACGATCACGGTGTTCGCGGCGGTGACCAGCGGGGAGCCATAGTGGACCAGGATTTCACCCTCCGGGGGATGAAGGTCGACAGGCGCGTGCCAGTGAATTGCCTCCAGAGCCTGCGACTGGACAGTGGAAAGCGCGGTATGTTGCTCATCGTGCGAGTGGGTGAGCCAGTCGCCGCTTTGGGCTGCGGCAGGCAGCGACTGCAAGACGACAGCGGATGAGGCGAGGGCAAGCGTCAGGGAAAATGACCGGATTGATGGCATGGGGAATGATTGCTCCTGCTTCCGCGTTTACTCCTGTTCCGCCGGGGCAAAAAAAACCAGAAGTTCTAATTCTTCTTCTATGTCGCAGAAGCGATGGTCGGCTTCCGCCTCCACAAAGATCACCGAACCGGGGCTTACCGGAGCGAGATGGTCGCCCATTCGCAGGTTGGCGCGACCGCGGACAACGTAGTATATCTCCGCCTGGTGATGAGGATTCTGGGTATCCACAGCGCCTTTGGGAAGAACATACACACCGGCGCTGAGCGCGGGCACGCGCAGAAATTCGAAGTAGCGCTGGCCGCTCGCGATTTGGCGGCGGGAGAGATCGTCGCGGTGGAAGATATTCTGCATGTACGAGCGGTCCCAGTCTTAGTCCCTGCGAATCGGCTTCTGAGATCGGCGCCTGCAACGGCGAGCCTCAAGGCCCTTTAGCCGAGAGCGCCGTGAAAGAAAATGTCCGTATACTGCGTCACCAGGGACTCGCCGGTCAGCGCGCCGCCGGGCTTATACCACTGATAAATCCAGTTGATCATGCCGACTAGCGCTAGAGCGGCGGCCCGAGGCGTCACCGACGCGGGGGCAGCGCGCTTGCGCTGCACTTCGGCGATCAGGTTCTCGACGAAGTGCAGGTAATCCTTCTTGCGCCCGTTGATCTTGCGGCGGAGGGCGGGCGGCAGGGGGTGGTTCTCGTGCAGCATGACTGTGACCTCGCGGTCTTCCGGGCTGAGCACGACCTGGATGTGCAGTTTTATCAGAGTTCGCAGACGTTCTTCGACGCCGTCGATGCGGCGCACCACGTTGATGACTCGTTCCTCCGTGATGTCCATGGCGTGGGACATGATGTCGAAGAGGATTTCGTCCTTGGACTGAAAGTGGTGATACAGGCCGCCCTTGGAGAGTTTAAGGGCGGCGGCGACGTCGTTCATGGAAGTGGCATCGTAGCCCTGCTGCTGAAAGAGGCGGGCAGCGGCGCGCAGGATTTCCTGGCGGGGTTCGACGGGGGCTTCGCGAAGCATCATCCCAGATGGTAACGCGGAAGCACTCAAAATCACATGCCGAGGCGCAAAATCGAAGCGCGGAGCCGGGTGGGAGGACCGACGGCGTGAATTTCCAAGTCGGCGCGGCGGGGATCGCGCCTCTCGGCTTCGAACTGGACTTTTTGCAGACCGTCCACTTTCTGCGGATTGAGGGTAGAGGCCTGGCCGGACCCGGTCTGAAGCCTGTGGATGCGCGCCACGGCACGATCCACTACGCGGCCCAGTTCCGCGCCGAACTCCGGGGCACGGTCCTGGGCCAGCCGTCGCCGGGCTTGTTCCGCCGAAAACCAGGTGGGATTTCGTTTCGATTCCTGGGGCGTTTCCTGGTGGGATACCAGGCAGAGATGCGCGCTGACGGGGAGTTCCGAGGGGGATCGAAAATAGCGGGTAAAGGGAATTTCTTCCATGCGGCCGTGCACTCCGGCCTCTTCAAACGCCTCCACGGCAGCGGACTGGGCGTGGGTGAGGCCGGGTTCGGCGCCGCCTTTGGGGAAAGTCCAGCGGCCGCCGCGAGTCTGCACCAGGAGGAATTCGATGCCGCGTTTGCGAACGCGATAACAAATGGCGGCGACCTGCTGGCGTCCTTTGGGAAGGCGTGAGGGTGGCACCGCTTTGGGAAATCGCGCGACAGCCATAGCAACTAGGATGCGGGACGGGCTCCATGTCTGGCTAGAGCACAGCTTGGTTCCACGGCGGCGGGTTGGTGAAACCTTTTGCGGTGGGCGCATCGGTGGAAGGAATCCTTCTACATACTTGTGCCTCGGTCGCGCTCTTGGAGAAAGTGGTGGTATTCCATTCGCCGGACGGCCAAGGAAAATAATTTTGGAAGACTTGTATTGTCTGCGGTGCAACCGCGAGCTTGAGGCAGGACAAAAATCGGTGGCGGTGTTTCTGTTTGCGCAGACGGTGGGAGTGCGGCCGCGCCAGAAATCCGCGGCGCAGCGGATTTGTTTTTGTCCGCAATGTTCGGTGTCGCTGGCGATGGGTCCGGCGCCCGAGGGCGCGCTGAATTTGGCGGCCTGGCAAATGATTCGCGATATCGTGGGCGCCGATCCGGCGCTGACCGAGGCGGCGTGGGAAAGCCTGCATGGTTTTGAAGAAGGGCTGCTGCCGGCGACGGGGACGGGGGGCAGTCCGCATCCCCGCGCGGGAGGGTATTTCGAGTTTTGAGGTGTTCGTCGCGACGGATCCGACGTGGTGGTTGACACCGGCGGCCAAGGTGGATAGCATTTCCTGAACCGACCGATTGGTCGGTTTTATTGCGTTCGGACACGAGTGGGCATTGCGGCCGACTCGCCAAATAAAGATTTTTAAGGAGCTTTCGAGTGGCGACAGTTTTTTATCAGAAAGATGCCAATCCTTCCGCGTTGAAGGGCAAAACCATTGCTGTATTCGGCTATGGCTCGCAGGGGCACGCGCAGGCACAGAACCTGCGGGATAGCGGATACGACGTCATCGTGGGACTCGATCTGGAGCGGGGATCGGCCAAGCAGGCACGCGCGGACGGCATGACGGTACTGGCTCCGGCCGAGGCTGCCAAGCGCGCCGACTGGATGCAGATTCTGACTCCCGACGAAACCCAGGCCGAATTTTACGAATCGGCGATCAAGCCGCATTTGCGCAAAGGCAAGATTCTCGGCTTCTCGCACGGCTTCTCCATACACTTCAAGACGATCAAGCCTCCGAAAGATGTGGACGTGGTGATGATCGCGCCGAAAGGTCCGGGACATCTGGTGCGGCGCGTATTTACCGAGGGCGGCGGCGTACCCTCGTTGCTGGCGCTGCATCAGGATGCCAGCGGACAGGCTCACGAATACGGCCTGAGTTACGCGCATGGCATCGGGTCGACACGCGCGGGCGTGCTGCAAACAACTTTCCGGGAGGAAACCGAGAGTGACCTGTTCGGCGAACAATCGGTGCTGTGCGGCGGATTGACTTCGCTGATGCAGAAAGGTTTTGAGACGCTGGTGGCGGCCGGTTACGCTCCTGAGATTGCCTATTTCGAGTGCGTGCACGAAGTGAAGTTGATCGTCGATCTCATTTATGAAGGCGGCCTGAGCCGGATGCGTTATTCCATCTCCAACACAGCGGAGTATGGCGACCTGACGCGCGGCGAGATGGTGGTGGGCGACGAAACACGGAAGGCGATGAAAAAAGTGCTGAAGCAAATCCAAAGTGGCAAGTTCGCCGCGGAGTGGATCAAGGAGAACAAAAAAGGCGGCAAGAAATTCGCCAAACTGCGGGAAGCCGCGAAGCAGCATCCCATAGAAAAAGTGGGCGAGCAGTTGCGGGCGATGATGTCGTGGCTGCCGGCGGAGAAGAGGAAAGGCGCGGAGGCGGCGCCGAAGGTGGCTGGCGCCTAGTGCGGCGTTTTTAGGGCGTTAGGTGTTAGGTGTTAGGTGGTAGGAAAACTGGCTGAGAACTGGGACTACTCCGCTTAGCGATCAGACTCTCCATGACAATCGATCTTAAGCATCGCAGTCGTTACATCACGGATGGGCGCGATCAGGCTCCGGCGCGCGCCATGTACAAGGCGATCGGCTTCACGGACGGCGATCTGGCGAAGCCTCTGATCGCGGTGGCCAATACCTGGATTGAAACCATGCCCTGCAACTTTCATCTGCGCCGCCTGTCGGCCAAGGTGAAGGAAGGCATCCGCGCCGCCGGCGGAACGCCGATGGAGTTCAACACCATCGCGATCTCGGACGGGGAAACGATGGGCACGGAAGGCATGAAGGCGTCCCTGGTGAGCCGCGAGGTGATTGCGGATTCCATTGAACTGGTGTGCCGGGGACAATTGTTCGACGCGGTGGTGTGCGTGGTGGGCTGCGACAAGACGATTCCGGCGGCGGCCATGGCGCTGGCGCGGATGAACCTGCCGGGCCTCATCCTGTATGGCGGGACGATCGCGCCCGGGAAATACAAAGGCAGGGACGTCACCATTCAGGACGTATTCGAGGCGGTTGGGGCAAATGCCGCAGGCAAGATGAGCGATGCCGACCTGCTGCAACTGGAGAATGTGGCGTGCCCCGGGGCGGGCGCGTGCGGCGGCCAGTACACGGCGAATACGATGAGCACGGTAATGGAATTGATCGGCCTTTCGCCCATGGGATTCAACAGCATCCCGGCGATGGATCCGCGCAAGGACGAAGCGGCGTTCCGCTGCGGCGAAGTGGTGATGAATCTGTTGAAGCGCGGACTGCGGCCGAGCGATATTTTGACCCAGGCAGGGTTCGAGAACGCCATCGCCGGCGTGGCCACCACCGGCGGCTCAACCAATGCGGTACTGCATCTGCTGGCCATTTCGCGGGAGATGGGACTGCCACTGGAGATCGACGATTTTCAGCGGGTCAGCGAGCGCACACCCCTGCTCGCCGATCTGAAGCCGGCGGGAAAGTACGTGGCGACGGATGTAGATGCGGCCGGCGGGATTCCGGTGATTGCCAAGAGACTGCTCGACGGGAAGTACGCGGACGGCTCGGCGATGACCGTCACGGGGAAGACTTTTGCCGAAGAGGCGAATGGGGCGAAGGAGACCGCCGGGCAAATGGTGATCGCCCCCCTCAGTAAACCGCTGAAGGCTACGGGCGGGCTGGTCATTCTGAAAGGCAATCTCGCGCCCGGCGGCGGAGTAGTGAAGATGAGCGGCCACGAGCGGCAGTCGCATACCGGACCAGCCCGGGTTTTCGATTCCGAGGAAGCGGCGATGCAGGCGGTCACCGGCAAGCGAATTAAAGCCGGAGATGTGGTGGTGATTCGCTACGAGGGGCCGAAGGGCGGTCCGGGGATGCGTGAAATGCTGAGCGTGACGGCGGCAATTGTGGGCGAAGGCCTGGGCGAGAGCGTGGCCCTGATTACGGACGGCCGCTTCAGCGGAGCGACGCGCGGACTGATGGTCGGCCATGTGGCGCCGGAAGCGGCGCTCGGCGGGCCGATCGCCGCGATTCGGGAGGGTGACCGCATCACCATCGATACCAAGATCCGCCGCCTGGAACTGGAAATTTCCGACGCGGAGATTGCCCGGCGCATGGCGGAATGGAAGGCGCCACCACCACACTATAAGACTGGTGTTTTCGCGAAGTACGCGGCGCTGGTCCGGTCGGCGGCCGAGGGAGCCATCACTACCCCTGCCATGTGAGTTCGCGGCTGGTTTGGGAAATCCACATTCCCGCAGCGGCGGAAGCGGTTTTGTTACAGAGGAGTTACCGCAGCGCTAAAGCGGCTGCGCCACCCAAAAGCAGGTGCAAAAGCGGGTTTTTCAGCAGCCTCCCAGGAAGGAACCTGCTTATCGCGGCGTTGAGCACTGCTCCACATAAAACCAACGGCAAGAACGGGTTTTCCAGCGCGCAATCGGCGGGGACCAAGGTCACCGTTCGGCGTTACGGAAGTTTACCGGCCAAAGTCGAATTCATTCCTGCCCTTGGAGCACCCTGTTATCTAATGAATATTGCCCCGTTCCTCCCCGAACAATTGAAGCCCAAGTGCAGGGCCAGGAGTTCGCCTATCTATGAAAACTCGCCCTCAATCCTGGCGGGATATGAGTGCCGCGCCGCGCTGTTTTATCGCGCTCGTGGTGCTCTGCGGGAGCACCGTGCTGACCTTGTCAGTGGTGCATGGACGGAGCGGAAATCCGCTTAAATTTCTCTGCTATCTTTTGATCGCGCTGGCGGCGTCGCGCCTTAAAGTGAACCTGCCCGGCATCACGGGGACGATGTCGGTGAATTTTTTGTTCGTTCTTTTATGCGTGCTGGAACTTACCCTGGCGGAGACCATGGTATTGGGCTGCCTGGCGGTGGTCATGCAATGCCTGGATTGGGAACATCCCAATCCCATTCAGGTGACCTTTAATGTTTGCTCGACGGCGCTGGCGATTGCCGTCTCCTTCTCCGCCTATCGCTATGCGTTAACCCAACACGCCATCAGCGCTCCCACCAAGGCGCTTTTCCTGGCGGCCTGCGTTTACTTCGTGGCCAACACGCTGCCGGTGGCGCGATCATCTCACTGACCGAGCGGCGCTCGCTGCCGAAGATCTGGTCGGAATGCTACTTCTGGAGTTTTCCCTACTATCTCGTGGGCGCGGCGGTGGTGGGGCTGATGCGTTGGCTGCACAGTTTTACCGACTGGCAGACTTCCCTGCTCACGCTGCCGGTGGTTTACCTGGTGTACCGCTCGTACAGACTCTACCTCGGCAAACTGGAGGATGAAAAGCGGCATGTAGAGGAGATGGCCGATCTGCACATGCGCACCATTGAAGCCCTGGCGCTGGCCATCGAAGCCAAGGATCAAACGACTCACGACCACCTGCAGCGAGTGCGGGTTTACGCGGTGGAGGTGGCGAAGGACCTGAAAGTGGACCGCGAGGGCATGGAGGCGTTGCAGGCTGCGGCTCTGCTGCATGACATCGGGAAACTGGCGGTTCCGGAGCACATCATCTCGAAGCCGGGGCGGTTGACGCCGGAAGAATTCGAGAAGATGAAGATTCATCCGGTGGTGGGGGCGGAGATTCTGGAGCGGGTGCGCTTCCCTTACCCCGTCGTGCCGATCGTGCGAGCGCATCACGAAAAGTTGGACGGCAGCGGCTATCCGAACGGACTGAAGGGCGACGGAGATTCCGATCGGCGCCCGCATCCTCTCAGCGGTGGACTTTCTCGACGCCCTGGCCTCAGACCGGCAATACCGGCGCGCGCTTCCCATGACGGAAGCGATGAAGCGGCTGGTCAGTGAATCGGGAAAGGCTTTCGATCCGCAAGTAGTCCGGGTGCTGGAGAGAAAGTATGTGGAACTGGAGAAACTGGTCCACCAGAAAACCGACAATCTGGGAAAGCAGAAATTGACCACGGAACTGGAGGTCAAAGATGCGAGCATTCCTCCCGGGCCGGTGATCAAGCCAGACGCGGGGTTCGAGGCGCAAGGACGGCGGCAGTTCCCGGAGCGCAGCTTCTTAAGCTCGATCGCGGCGGCGCGGCAGGAAGCGCAGACTTTGTTCGAACTCAGCCAGGAACTGGGAGCTTCGCTCAGCCTGGGTGAAACGCTGTCGGTGTTTGGGGTGAAACTGCGGCGGGCGATACCTTACGACGCGATCGCCATCTACATTTGCCGGGGCGAGGAACTGGTGCCGGAATATGTGAACGGCGATAACTTCCGGCTGTTCGCCTCGCTGCGCATCCCGCTGGGCCAAGGGCTCTCGGGCTGGGTGGCGCAAAATCGCAAGCCCATTCTCAACGGCAATCCTTCAGTGGAACCCGGCTACTTGAACGATACCTCGAAGTACAGCACCTTGATGTCGGCGCTCGCCGTGCCACTTGAGGGATTGCACGGCGTGGTGGGAGTGGTGACGCTCTATCACGCGGAGAAGGATTTTTTTACCTCCGACCATCTGCGGATTCTGCGCGCGGTAAGCTCCAAGATGGCGCTGGCCACGGAAAACGCGATGAAATACCAGCAGGCGGAGAATTCGGCGGTCACCGATTACCTGACCGGCCTGCCAAACGCGCGGTCTTTGTTCCTGCAGTTGGATAAGGAACTGGCGCGTTGCAAACGCGACAACCAGACGCTGACGGTGATGGTGGCGGACCTCGACGGCTTCAAGCAGATCAACGATAGCTTTGGACACCTGGAAGGCAACAGCGTTTTGCGGCTGTTCGCGCATTCCCTCAAAGAGACGAGCCGCGAATACGATTACGTGGCTCGCATGGGCGGGGACGAGTTCGTGGTGATTGCGCCCGGACTCACAACGGAAGCGGCGGCGCGCAAGTCAGAGCAGATGCGAAGCCTGGCGCAGCAAGCGGGCAAGGCGATCTGTAACGAGGACATTTTGTCGCTGAGCGTGGGCAAGGCGGTCTATCCCGAAGACGGGATGGATGCGGAGCGCATACTCTCCGAGGCCGACAAGCGGATGTATCTGCAGAAGCGGAGTCAATCGACGCAGAAGAACCGGCGGTTGTATCCGCGGGTGCGGGGACGCCTGACCACGGAAATTTCGGGCGAAGAGCAGGAGCGCCCGATGGTGGGGATTGTCACCAACCTGAGCGTGGGCGGTTGTTACGTGGAAACTCGAGGCTTTCTTTTACCTGGCTCGAAATTGAAACTTTCTTTCTCGCACGGACATACCAATGTCTCGGTCGACGGCGAAGTGGTGCGGATGGATATGGGAATTGGAGCAGCGTTGAAGTTCAACGAAGCCACGCACGAAATTCGCGTCGGTTTGCAGCGCATCCTGGAGCAGTTGGCGAGCATGGAAGCGACGGTCGATCTGAAGCGCAGCCAGCACGCCGCCGCAAGCATCCTGTAAGAAACCAGCAAAATTTTGGCACGGATTGATCAGGCATATCTTTGTTTAAACCCCTGTTTGGACCCCCCTTGGGGCGGTCTTTTAGAATCAGATACTTAGACGGAATTTGCAGGTGGTCTTTGATTCTAAAGGAGTTACGGTAAAGTACTCTGGAATGTGTGAGTTAGAGGGATAGATCGGTGCGGGCGGACAATATAAGGTTGTGCCGCGGCTTGTTAGACGGGGACGGCGACTGGCCGAATCTGGATGAGTGAAGCGCTTGGGCCCGATGGGCGGCGCGGTTTCGATAAGCCCTGCTTCAGCATGTTTGCGGTGGGGACTCCGGTGCGGTAAAAGGACTTCTCGCAATCGGCGGAGGAAGATCAATAGGCCACGGCCGACGTGGCCCGCACCTATTTCGGCGATGCTGCCCGGCGGGTGCGTCCGGGGCGCCTGGCAATCACCTTTGGTCTGGCCAACCTGTTCGCCGGCGCGATCAGCGGGATGCCGGTGTGTCACGGTGCCGGAGGGATGACAGCGCATCGCGGCTTTGGTGCCCGCAGCGGCGGCGCACCAATCATGCTGGGCAGTGTGCTGATCGCGCTTGCGCTCGCGATGGGAGCGACTCTGACCGCTGCGCTATCCGGGTTTCCGGTGCCGATCCTGGCCGGTCTGCTGACGGTCGCCGGCCTGCTGCATATCGCACTGCTCAAAGATCTGCGGCACCCCGCGGACTGGGCGCTGGCCCTGGCGGTCGGGATCACCGGTTTTCTCAGCAACCTCGCCATCGCGCTCGTCGGGGCACTTTTGATTTGGTGGGCAGTCCGCGCGATTCAGGCATGGCAGGCCCACCGCAAAGGCGATGGCTCCCGCCGACACGCGCAGCCACCGAGCGATTCGGAACCGGCCCACTCGAATTGACCGGCGAAGGCTGGCCGTCGCGGTTCGCCGCCGGGCCGCGCGGCGCGCAGCACCCGCGTCATCGCGGATGGTCTTTGCCGGCGATTTGGTCCAGCGCGTGGTCCAGCACGTCGGTCAGCACCCCGAGGCCGTCGCGAACCCCGCCCGGCGATCCCGGCAGGTTGACCAACAGGGTCCGGCCGGCTACCCCGCATACGCCGCGCGAAAGCACCGAGGTCGGTACCTTCGGCAGACCGGACCGCCGGATGGCGTCGGCCAGCCCGGGTACCTCGAAATCAAGCACCGCCTTGGTCTGAGCGGGGGTGTCGTCGCTGGGCGAGATGCCGGTGCCGCCGGAGGTGATCACCACGTCGACACCCTCGGCGAGGGCGTCGCGTAGCGACTGGCCCACCGGGTCGCCGTCACCGACAACCACCGTTTGCACCGACGAGAACCCGCGCTGTGCAAGCCATTCGGCGATCAGTGGTCCGCAGCGGTCCTCGTAGACGCCGGCCGACGCGCGGCTGGAGGCAACGATGACCCGCGCCGATCTGCCGGCCATCACCTCACCCAGGTTCCGTGCCGACCGCCATCCTTGCGCAGTACCCGGATGTCATCGATCCGCGCAGCGGGGTCCAACGCTTTGATCATGTCGTACAGCGTCAGGGCCGCCACGCTCACTGCGGTCAGCGCCTCCATTTCCACCCCGGTGCGGTCGGTGCTGCGCACCGTCGCGGTGATGTCGACATCCGTCTCGCGAACGGTGAAATCGACATCGACACCGGTGAGAGCCAGCTGATGACACAGCGGGATCAGATCGCTCGTGCGCTTGGCGGCCAGAATGGCCGCCAAGCGCGCAGTGGCCAGCGCATCGCCTTTGGCCAGTCCGCCGGCCGCGATCAGCTCCACCACTTGCGGGGTGGTGCGCAGCGAGCCTGCGGCAACCGCGGTGCGCGCCGACGCTGCCTTCCCGGTGACGTCGACCATATCAGCCGCCGCGCCCTGATCGTCGATATGCGAGAGCGGACCTGTGGAGGGCGTCGCCGAGTCAGCCACGTATCCCATTCTGGCAGCCGCTAACTGAGATCCCAGATCTGCACCTGAGCGCCAGCCGGTATCTCGGTGACGTCTGCAGGAATGTCCAGTAGGCAGTTGGTCGACGCCAGCCACCGCAGATGGTGTGACCCCTGCGGCCCATGGCTCACCGCGGTGCCGGCGGCGGCGTCGAATATCCCGCGGCGAAACTGGCGTTTACCGGCCGGTGCGGTCAACGTCTCGGTCAGCACAGCGGATCGGAGTGGCCTTTCCGGAGCCGACAGCCCCATGGCTGATCGCAACGCCGGGCGGATGAACACCTCGAAGGACACCAGCGCGCTGACCGGATTGCCGGGCAGGGTGACGATTGGCGTGTCGGCCACCCGGCCGGCCCCCTGCGGCATACCCGGCTGCATCGCCACCTTGACGAACTCCACCCCCTGATCACCGGCGCGACCGAATGCGTCCTTGACCACCTCGTAGGCGCCCGCGCTGACGCCGCCGCTGCTGACGATCAGATCCGAGTCGACGGCGTGTCGGTCCAGCACCGCCGCGAACTGAGCGACGTCATCACTGACCGTCACGACGGCGACCACCTGTGCACCCGCGTCTCGGACAGCCGCGGCCAGCATGACCGCGTTGGACTCATAGATCTGCCCCGGCCGCAGCGGCGTACCCGGCAACACCAACTCTGATCCAGTGGAAATCACCAGCACTCGCTGACGCGGAATCACCGGCAGCTCGTGCAGCCCCAGCGCCGCGGCCAGGCCAACCACCGCCGGTGTGACCACCTGCCCGGCTCTTAACGCCGTGGTGCCAGTGGCGACGTCCTCGCCGGCGCGGCGGATGTGGCGTCCCTCGGCGCTGGGGACGTTGATCGTCACGACATCGATCCGCCCGTCAGTAGCCTCGACGGGCACTATCGCGGTCGCCCCGGCCGGGACCGGCGCACCGGTCATGACGCGATGCGCCGTCCCCGGCTCAAGCGCGGGGATGTCGATCCGACCGGCCGCAATATCCTCGGCCACAGGCAGTTTCACCGGATGCTCGGTCGTCGCCGAGGCCACCTCGTTGGCGCGCACCGCGTAACCGTCCATTGCGGAGTTGTCGAAAACCGGCAGCGACACCGTCGCGGTCACATATCAACCAGCACCAGACCCTCGGTGTCGGGCAGCTCGGCGGTGATGGCCGGCCGGGCAGTAATGAGCCCGGCGACGATGCGCTGATGCTCCTCGACTGACCGCATGGAGGTTATCGCTGACGACCTCACTCCACTCCGATGATCACTGCTGACGCCTTGATGAACACCGTTGCGGGCTGGCCCTCTTTCAGGCCCAAATTGAGCACGGCGTCCTTGGTCACCGATGATGTGACGACATGGTCGCCACCGTCGAGCCGAACCTTAACGATTGCCATGACAGTGCCGATGTCGACTTCGACGATGGTCCCCTTGAATTGATTTTGAGTTGATAGGCGCAATTGCATGCCTCCGAATCGTTCGTGGCCTCTGAAGAGTGTAGGCCCGGTGCGCCGATTTCCCCCGCGCCATCACCGGCCGCTACCACTCACCAGCACGGCAGACCGAGCGGGTTGGGCGGCAAAGAGCGCGCTTCGCCACGCCAGAAATCAGCGCGGATTTAGCGTTGGTCTCGAATCAGAATAATCTAGAAGGTGTTGTTGCATCAGCGGACCGATATAAAGCCCAATATCTAATACAAAACGTATTACGTATTCGATACGCACTTTCTCAAAAATGCACAACGCTTACTAAACAACGACAACCTTCCACTCGACTAGACCCAAATGGTCTATGTTTGGAGTTCATGAAGATGAGTCGGCTGTACGGGACGTCCGTCGTCCTGGCAACGGCGTTTTAGTGGCGCGTTCCGTCGGTACGACACGATCAAAGCGGTCGATCCGGCCGTCCGCTTCGACGACATCGGGGCGCTGCGTGAGCAATTGCGCCCCCGCTTCCGACGTGCCGCACCGCGCGGCGGGCCAATTCACCGAGAACGATTACCAGCAATGACGGTGGTGGTGCGTGCGGCGCTAACCGATCAACCGATCCTGCTGGCCGAGCACGAGGAACTGGTGAGCCATCAGGCGGCGGGGGCCGTCGTGGGGTTCGTCGGCGTGATTCGCGACCATGACGGCGGACGACAGGTGGTGAAGCTTGAATATTGCGCGCACCCGTCGGCTGCTGAGGTCATCGTCGATGTGGTGGCCCAGGTCGCCGCACAGTCCCACGGGGTGCGGGCTGTTGCAGCCAGCCACCGGATCGGCGTACTGCACATCGGCGAGGCCGCCTTGGTCGCCGCGGTCGCCGCCGACCATCGCCAGGCGGCATTCGACACCTGCGCAGAGCTGGTGGACGCCATCAAAGCGCGGTTACCGGTGTGGAAGCAACAATTCTTCGCCGACGGAACCGACGAGTGGGTGGGCTCGGCTTAGTTCCGGCGCGGTGACAGTTCGGGGCCGTCGACCGCTGCATCGGTGAGCGCGGGCGGCCAAGCTCCCGCGGCCACGTTCTCCACACGGTTATCCTCCGGCAAACGGGGGCAGTATGTCGATGGTGTTGCCCGCCCGCAGCGGCTGGGCCCGGTCCCGCACGGCCATACCGTCACAGAGAAAGGAGCACCGAAACAGCATGCGGGCCAGTTCGTGACTGCGGCCCCCCAGCCCCTCGACAACCTCACCAACCGTGGCGCCGGGACGCACGGTCAGCTCCTCGGAATCGGACCCCGCGGCGGCGCGCGCGGCTGCGAAATACCGCACGGTGATGTGGACCGGGCTGCCGGTCTAGCCGTCACCTCAGCCGCCGATTGCACTCATTGGCCGTGCCGGCTGGACGAAGTCGGGGTCGTTGATGCCGTGGCCCGCCGGCTTGCCCCACATGGCAGCACGCCAGGTCGCTTCAATCGCGGCGTCGTCGGCTCCGCCGCGCAGCAGCCCGCGCAGGTCGGTCTCCTCGGTGGCGAACAGGCAAGTGCGGACGTGCCCGTCGGCGGTCAACCGGGTGCGGTCACAGGTCGAGCAGAAGGGTTGCGACACCGAGGCGATCACGCCGACCTTTCCGGTGCGGCCCGTTGTGCGATCAGTAATCCGCCACAACTCGGCCGGCGCAGAACCCCGCGGCGCCCGATCGGCTTCCAGGACGTAGTGACGCCTTAGCTGCGCCAGCACTTGGTTCGCGGTCACCGTAGCCTCACGGCGCCATTCGTGTCCGGCATCGAGCGGCATCTGCTCGATGATCCGCAACTGGTAGTCGTGGGCAAGACAGAAGCGCACCAGCGCCACCGCATCGTCGAGGCCGGTCAGCGGGTCCAGCACGGCATTCACCTTCACCGGTCGCAGACCCGCCGCGTGCGCGGCGGCCAGGCCGGCCAGCACGTCGGCCAACCGGTCACGGCGGGTGATCGCCGCGAAGTGCAGGTGATCCACGCTGTCCAGCGACACGTTCACCCGGTTCAGGCCAGCCTGGGCCAACGCCTCCGCACGCTCTGCCAACAAAACTCCGTTGGTGCTCAGCGCCAGCTCCGGACGCGGCCGGAGTGCGGCTGTCGCGGCGATAATTTCGTCAAGGTGCTTGGCCAGCAACGGTTCTCCACCGGTGAACCGCACCTTGGTTATGCTCAACCGCGCCACGCCTATTCGCACCAACCTGATGATTTCGTCGGGTTGCAGCAGCTGCTCGGCGGCCGACCACGGCAGACCCCCGGCGGGCATGCAGTAGGTGCATCGCAGATTGCAGCGGTCGGTCAAGGACACCCGCAAATCGGTCGCGAGCCGCCCGTAGCTGTCAACCAATGGTCCGGTGGGCGGGGGCTGTGTTGCCCGGCCTTCGAGCCGACGGGGCATCAAAGGCACACCGAGCGTCGTGATCATGGCACCATCCGAATCTGGTCGCGAGCAACATTTTTATTATCCATGTCACCGGCGCTCCACGGCTATCACTCAGTGAGAAGTCGGATGTCATCATAGGAGAGTGCGGTTACCGCAGTCGACAGATCCGCGGCCACGCAACGTCGGGATCCTTTTGGCCGCGGGCGCCGGCCGCCGATACGGCAAGCCGAAGGTACTAGTTAATGGTTGGCTGGACACCGCGGTTGCTGCGCTGCGCGATGGGGGATGCGCCGACGTCGTTTTGGTCTTGGGTGCCGCCGAGGTCGCTCCCCCGCGCGGCGTCACCGCGATCACCGCTCGGTACTGGCATGAGGGCCTAAGCGCTTCAGTGCGTGCGGGCAGCGAAAACATGGACAGCGCCAATGAATCGGGCAATCACGCGGCCGCAGCGATCGGACAAGCGTCAGGTCTCCCGGTACCACCTGTTCCGATTGGTACCCCGCGCTATCCAGCGCTCCTGCGACGATTACACGCTCTCGGTGACCGTCGCTTTGGGGCCGGTAAACGCAACATTTTCGATGTCTTCTTTCCGCTGCGCCCCGCAGAAATGCTTAGTACCAAGCGAATTCACGCCTCAAAGCTGTTTGAGCCTGCGGACCACTCTATTGAACGGGCCGACGGTCGCTAGGGCGTTGCGTAGACCCGGCGCCATCGGACCGAAGTTGAGGACGACGATGTGGCGCACGCCGTGGTCGCGCCACTCGGCGGCCTGCTCCAGAACATCGTTGACCGTCCCGTTCAGCACCATGCCCTTCACCACCGAAAGGGGCACCTGCGCCGCCGTTTCGCGGATGTTCTGCTCGTCCATGGTGAACGCGACATGGTCTTGCATGCCGGCATAACCGTCGCCCATCGGATGCTGGGCACCGTAGTGGGCATAGAACTCCGCGGGCGCGTTGAGCGCCCAGTTCTTGACGACGGTGGAGTCCAACGCCTCATCGACAGCGTCGCGGCTCGAGCCAGCGAACACCGGCATCCAGAATGCGGGCGTGATGGACATCGGGTCACGTCCGGCATCGGAGGCCGCCGACCGGATGACCTCCAGCCGTTGGGCGTAGTCCTTGGGACGGTGCGCGAATCCGGGGAACCATGCGTCGCCGTAGCGTCCGGTCGCGCGAAGCATGCGGGGACCGTGAGCGGCGACCCAGATCTCGGGCCACTTGCCCTTATACGGCGGCAGGTCGAAGATCGCGTTGCGCAGCGGGAAGAACGGCGAATCGCGGTTGACGAGTTGGCCTTTGGAAGCCCAGAGCGCCCGGATCGTCGCGAGCGCTTCCTCGAACCGCCACGGTTTCGACCAGTCCACACCGAACGGTCCGTTGCCGGCGCGTTCGCCGGGACCGATACCGAGGATCGCTCGCCCGCGGGTGAGCAGATTCAAGGTCGCGATGGCTTGCGCGGTGACGGCCGGGTTGCGTCGACCGGTGTCGGTCACGCCGATGCCAAGGCGGACACGGCTGAAGCGCCTACGCGCGGCCAGACTCCCTAGCAGCGTCCAGGCCTCCATCGCCGCGTCGGGTGAGCGCAGCAGCCGTGCGGTCGCCGTGTACTTGGGATCCCACAGAGGTCGTGGTGTCACGCCGTTGATGTGATCGGGTACCCAATAGGAGTCGACGCGACTCGCAGCGGCCGATAGATAACTCATCCGGCTGAAGGTGTCGGCGGTCGGGCGTGCGGCCATCACCGGGTCCATCAACCCCACGCGAAGCAAGGACTTAGCCATGATTTTCCCGGTAGGCCTTGATGATCGGATCGAGTTCGTCGGGCGTGGCACCGTGCATGATGACGGCATCTGCCCCATGGTCGAACTCCTGGCGGACTCTGGCCGCGCACTGCTGCGCCGACCCCGTGGCCGCCGGTTCCAGCCACTCGTCGGGGATCAACGTCGCGATATGCTGGATCTGCTCCGGGGTGGCCTTGTGATCGATGGCTCCTGAGATTGAGCTGACCACCGAGTCTTCCCGGAAGCGACTCAGCACCACGGGATCCCAGCCGTTGGTCTTCACCAGCAGGTCGCTGTAGCCCTGAAGGTACGTCGCCAGACGCCCCACCGTCTTCTTCAGGCGTAGCTGCTCGGGGAGATGGTCGCCGATCGTGGCGAAACACGACCACACCCGCACGGTGTCCGGGTCACGGCCGGCCTTCCCGGCGGCGTCCTTGACCGTCTTGACGCATCGCTGCAGCGTCTCGGGTGTGAAATACGTATGCAGGATGACGTCGTCAAACACTCTGCCGCCCAGAGCAAGTGTGTTGGGCCCGAACGCCACGATCGCCAGCCTGATGTCCTCGTTGAAATCGGGATCGAGAACCAGCACCGGATAGCTGCCGAGCGGACCGTCGTGGTTG
>CAVVAP010000030.1:0-31728 GCA_963746205.1 uncultured Acidobacteriaceae bacterium
GCTTCCAGTTAGACTAGCGCGGTCTGGCGTGGCAGGCTGGGTGGAACTCCAAGGTGTTTCGTGCCCCATCCGCACATGGCTTCCATCACGGGAATGAGTTCTTTGCCGGCATCACTCAGCATATAGTCGACACGCGGTGGCACGGCATCGGCGACCAGCCGCGTCACTATTTTGTCTTTTTCCAGTTCCGAAGTTGAGTGGTCAGCACCTTCTCGCTAACTCCCGGCAGCAGGTCGCGCACCTCCCCGAAGCGAAGGGAACAAAACGACAAATGCCAGACAATCAATACCTTCCATTTTCCGGCTAGAACGTTGGACGTGGCCTGTATCGGGCAGCCAAAGTGCTTTTTCAACGACTCACCCCACTTACAAAATTGTGCGTACTTCCCGGACCGTTAGTCGTGGGTTATCTTCGGACAAACCAACGCGTCCCATGGCCAACAGTTTACGTCAGGAGTCACGTCCCTGGCATGCGGCTTTACAGTTCGTGGATTGAGGAGTCAGGCCGGTGGCTTTTCCAACCAACCCGTTCGCCATACTGACGTTTATCTCGGCCCCGGCGGTTCTCATGAACGCGTCTGGTGTATTGCTCTTTGGGACCGAGAATCGCTACGGTCGCGCCGTCGATCGGATGCATGCGCTGTCCGATGCGGTGGAAAAGAGCGCCGGCCTTGACCCGGCCGAACTGCGGTTACGCATTTGCCAGTTGGAGTCGGGTGAGACGCGTACCCTGCTGATCGTGCGGGCGCTGACTTGCTTCTATACCGCAGTGGCGGGCTTCGTGGCGAGCACCCTGGTGTCGTTGATCGGAGCGGTAGTCGTTGCCGGAGGGATAGAGCGCGGAGTTTTGTTTACTTTCGCGCTGGCCTTCCTGGCCGGTTCCGTGGCTGTCTGCGCCATGATTGCGGGCGCGGCTATGCTGGCACGCGAAACCACCTTCTCCTACCGCATGCTGCGGCAGGAAAAAGACTTTGTCACGGCACGAGTGCGCGAGCAGGCAAGCACGGTCATGCAATCGGCGCCCGCCAAAAATATTTGAGACGCAAATCAAAATAAAAGGAAAAGGTTTACGGATATGGATAAGCCCAGCTCAAGAATCAACCCGCAAGACACGGTGGTTCTGTTCGCCGATCTTCAGGCAGGAATTGTCGAACTTACTCAAACCAACCCGCTGCCGCAATTGAAAGCCAGGGTACGGGGGCTCGCGAAACTTGCGAAGCTGCTCGATCTGCCGGTGATCGTTTCGGCCATCCGCGGCGAGGATGGCAGTCCCGCCAAAGTTTTATCGGAGATTTCGGACGCTCTGGGCGCGTTCCCCACCCATCACCGCACCACGTGCGACTCTTTTCTGAATGAGGAGATCATGGCGGCGATAAAAGTGACGGGACGAAAGACTCTTCTCATTTCCGGCGTGGCCACGGAACTTGCGGTGCAACTGCCTGCGCTGACCGCCTCCGATCAGGGTTACGCCGTGTATGTGGTGCTGGACGCGTGCGGCGGCATGAGCGAGCGCACCGAGCAGGCGGCGCTGTTCCGCATGGCAAAGGCGGGGGCGACGACGGTTTCGGTGATGACGCTGGCTGGCGAGTTGGCCGGGGATTTCCGCGAGGCCAAGGCGCAACAGGCCATTGCCATTCTGTATGAGATGGCTAAGTCATAAAGACATACAGCGCTTTTCGCGGCCCCTCGGACAATTCCATGCGACTAGCAGCGTTTTTGTTTTGTTTTTTCGTCCTGAATACACTGGCTCACGCCCAGGATTTTCAGCGGTGGTCGGCGGTGGAATGAAGTTGATTTGGCCGCTTCATGGCGGAATGCCGACTTACTGATTCCACTCGTGGCACGCACCGACACCCGTCTGCCGAACCCTCAGCTCGCCGCGAGCGGCATCACCGCCGACGTTCCTTTGCCCTGGCAGTTGACTTTAACGGGAGGCTACTTGTTTGCCGACCTGGTGCAGCTTTCCGATAAAGTGCATCTGCCGTTGATCGCTTTGTCGAAGTCGTTCCGAGCGGGCCGGTTTATGGTCAGCGATAGGAATCGCTTCGAGGCCCTTATCGGATACCCAATTTCGCCCGTCCGCCTGTCGCACCCGGGTGTTGCTAGATCGATCCTTCGGCGCGCATGACCAATGGCATCTCTTCGCAGACGATGAAGTCTTTTTTAATCTCTCCACCAGCAGCTACAACCAAAATCGCTTCCAGGCTGGCGGCGGAGCGCGGGTTAAGCGCCGTCGTTTTCTCGATGTGTACTTTCTTCAGAAGAACCCGAGCGGAAGCGGGCTCCCGACGCGCGTCCTCGGAACCACCTTGAAAGTTACGTTTCCAAAAAAGTAAGAAGCCGGGCGTTCGAACGTTGGCCTCGTGGGAGGATTCGCTACTCGATCGGCATGTGATAGATCTCGCCCAAGGTTTTGCGATACTCCGGCATGGGGGGCAGAAGATATTGCGCGCGTCTACGCTCCAGGTGTTTCGGGTCTATGACGGGCAGCATCACCATCCTGCCATTGCGCTCTTTGAACTGAGTGCCGAACACCTGCGACTTGCCTTGGGAGACGAGAATTCGGTCGGTCAGTCCGGCAATATCAGAACCGAAAATTCGATCCTCGGCGACCAGTTTGCGCAATTGCGGCAGCAGTGCGGCCTGCCATTTGGATTCGGCGGAATGGGTTAGCATAACCGCGGCTGCCTGCGACGCCTGAGCACCGACAAGCGCGATCGTTGGCCAGCCCTTGGTCGCAACAATATCTTTGAGCCGGGCGGTCACCCTAGCGTCCACTTCCTCCATTTGCTTCGTGGCCGCTAGCGTTTGGTGGGGTGGCGCTGATGTCAATCGTGCCCGTACCTCCTGGTCGTCTTTATACATCTCTAAGAGTTCCTGCTGTAATGCGGCATCAGTCCCGGCTCCGTTTTTTTCGATCAGTCGAAGGGCATGTTCTTCGGCCCGAGTTTCCCAATCGGGTTGCTGGGCTGAAATTTCGCAGGGGCGAGGGCAGCCACGAACGCCGCCAAGCCCAGGAAGGCGGTGCGGCGGTTAAGAGGATGGCGATGCGTGGGGCGTACCATGTAATTGCGACAAGCCATGATAGCCGAGGCGCGGCGTCAGGTGATGAAATCGGCGACTCGCATGCGGCGGTTGCTTCATAGACCTCTGGATGGTAAAACGCTCACGAGGACTCCACTCGTGAATGTGAAGAAGATCGCCACCCTCGCCCTGCTCACCTTTTCCATCTTTCTGATTGTGTTTGTCGCGGCTCGCGCGGCGGAGCGAGCGCGGCGCATCAACCTGCCCAGCAGCAAAACGTTGACGCTGCCCGTGCCGGGCTACCTGGCGCGGACAAACAGCTTTCCGGCGACCATCGCTCTGAGCCCGGACGGGCGATATGCCGCGCTGCTGAATCAGGGATATGGAACGCAGGAAGCGGGGGCGCGGCAGTCGATCGCGATTCTCGATCTCAGCGACAATCGTTTGCAGGATTTCCCCGACGATAGGCTGAGCGACGATTACTCCACGCGGCAAAGCTATTTCATCGGACTGGTGTTTGGGAGGGATGGCAAACATCTCTACGCGTCGATGGGATCGATCACGGATCCTACCGGCGAAAAGTCTAAAAGCACCGGCAATGGCATCGCGGTGTACAAGTTTTCGGCCGGGCAGGTTAGTCAGGAGCGCTTCCTCAAGATCCCGCCGCAGACGCTGGCCACCGGGAAAGAGGTGGCGATTGGGGTGCGCACGACGCCGGCGGGAACGGCTCCGCCATATCCCGCGGGCATCGCGACTCTCGGAGGCGTCAAGGGCGACCGTCTGCTCATTGCGAACAATCTGTCCGACAATGCGATCGTCCTCGACACGAGCTCAGGGACGGTGGTGCAGTCGTTTGATCTGAGCCGCAGCCGCTACGTTCCGAGCGGGTATCCCTATACGGTTATCGCCAACAAGGCGGGAAGCAAAGCCTGGGTCAGCCTGTGGAACACCTCCGCGGTGGCGGAGTTGAACCTTGAAACCGGCAAGCTGGCGCGCTGGATAGAGCTAAGTAGCGCGCCGGCCGAGTCCATCGCTCCCAGTTCGCACGCGACGGCGATGCTGCTGGATGAAAAGCAGAATCGTCTTTACGTGGCACTAGCGAACGCCGATATGGTAGCGGCGGTCGACTTAAAGACCGGCGCCACCTGCGCCCGTTATCACAGCGATCGCAGCGACGCAGGGTCGGTATTCCAGTCCATTGCATTGTCGCCTGACGGCAGGAATCTTTACGCTGCCAGCGCCTCGCTGAACGCGGTCGCGGTATTCGCGGTGAAGGATTCGATTCGGCCACCGGCGGTGATCGACTCGACGCCGGCGGGTCTCGTGCCGACGGAGTGGTATCCGAGCGCTCTCGCCATCGCGGGCCACGATCTCCTGATCGCCACTGCCAAGGGGGACAGCAGCGGGCCCAACAATATGCTGGGCAAGTTGAAAGGCGAGCGCAAAAGAAAAGAACATCCCTATATTCCGACTTTGATCGGCGGCTCCATCCAGCGCCTCGGCGTTGAGGATATCGGGAGTAATCTCGCCGCCTACACAAGGCAGGCGGAAGAAGACAATCTGGTCCGCGCGGACGTGGGGAAGTTTGAGTTTGCCGGTGGCGGAAACCCCATTCGGCACGTGATCTATGTGCTGAAGGAGAATCGCACTTACGATCAGATATTCGGAGACCTGCCGGTGGGCGACGGCGACAAATCGCTGACCATGTATGGCGCGGACATCACGCCGAATCAGCACCAGCTGGCGCTGCAGTTTGGCGTCCTGGATAATTTCTACGACAGCGGAGAAGTTTCCGGTGACGGTCATCTGTGGTCGACGGCCTCGACTACCAGTGACTACAACGAGAAAACGTGGCCCATCGGCTATCGCAGCAAAGAGCGTACCTATGACTCCGGCGGTACAGTGGCCGATGAGTTTCCCCTGGAGCAGGGAATTCCCGACATCGACGATCCCGGAACCGGATTCCTGTGGGACAATTTGGCCCGGCGCGGACTCACCTACCGAATTTACGGGGAGTTTGTTGCCACGGTGTGGTGCAAGAACGAAAAGGCGAAAACACCGAAGGAAGGCACGCCGTCGCCCAGTTCGGCGGGTTGCGCAGCGGCAGAGATTAAGAAAGGCGAGGCTTTGCCTCCGAACGTGGGCAATCCCCGGGGAGGGGCGAGTCCGTGGCCGTGGGCGATTCCGCGGATCGAGCGCATGCGTCCCACCAAGGCAGCGCTGCGCGATCACTATGACCCGCTTTTTCCCGACTTCGAAACCGACTATCCCGATCAACTTCGCGCCGACGAATTTCTGCGCGAGTTTGATGAGTTTGCGAAAGGCAGGGGAAGCGCCGCGACCCCCAAAAAAGAACTACCGCAGTTTCTCTTGCTGTACCTGCCAGACGACCATACCGGCGGGACGCGCCCCGGGAAGCCGACACCCAGAGCTTCGGTTGCGGATAACGACCTCGCGGTGGGCCGGGTGGTGGACGCGGTTTCGCACAGCCCCTACTGGGATGATACGGCGATTTTCGTGATTGAGGATGATGCCCAGGACGGGGCCGATCATGTGGATGCGCATCGCTCGACGGCGCTCGTGATCAGCAAGTACTCGCCGCAGGGAGCGCAGCCGTTTGTGGATCATCATTTTTACACCACGGTAAATATGGTGCACACAATGGAAGCGCTGCTTGGCCTTCCGCCGATGAACCTGTTCGACGCGCACGCGCCGCTGATGGCGCCGCTGTTCGCGGGTGCGGGTACACAAGCTCCTTTCCACGCCGACGACAGAAATATGCGCGACGGCCTGATTTATGAGGTTAATTCCCGGACGGCTTCGGGCGCGAAGGCGTCATCGGGGATGGATTTTTCCCGGCCTGACGCGGTCGACAACAAGCAACTGAACGCGATCCTGTGGCGGGATGCCATGGGTGACCGGCCGATGCCCGGGAAGAATTAGAAAACGTCCGCAAATCGGAGTCCGGCAGGTGGGCGGCATTGACTGGAAAAGACGCGAGGAACTGCTTCTCAAGCGTGTTTAGGCTTTAGACTCGCGGAAAACAACGGATAACCTTCGGGCTCAGGGCGGCGTCCAAGTAGGTAGGAAGTCCTTCGCCCCCGACTGTCTGACGGGGGTATAATGAAGTAACAGATTGTCCGGTTTTCCGCGGGGTGGTCAAAATGTTGTCTCCCAAGTCGTTCGTTTCCCTGAGTTTAATGGCATTGCTGAGCGCGGCGGTGGGAGCGCAGGGTCAAACTTCGCAGCCCGCCCCCACGCAGGGCACACAAACTCCGACGGTCTCAACACCGGGTTCGCCAAGCGCCACAACGCCTGTTCCCCCTCAGGATCCGGCGCCGACTTCTACGCCGCCCGACTCGAGCAATAACAATCCCAACAACAATCCCACGCCCAGCGGTTCGCAACCGGTGCAAAGTCCGGACGACAGCAAGGTGAAGCACGATGGCGGCAAAGATGACGTCGACGCCATTGGCAACCGCAAAGTGGGCGGGCGCGGCCTGGGCGACTGGTATTCGCTGGAAACCGAAATCAAGATGGGCAAGCAGTACTCGATGCAGGTTGAAAATAGCGTGAAGTTGGTGCAAGACCCGGTAGTCAACGAGTATGTGAACCGCATCGGGCAGAATCTGGTGCGCAACTCCGACGCCCAGGTTCCCTTTACCATCAAGGTGATCGATTCCGACGAAGTCAACGCGTTCGCTCTCCCCGGCGGTTTTTTCTACGTGAATTCGGGTCTGATTCTTGCGGCGGATGAAGAGGCAGAGCTGGCGGGCGTGATGGCGCATGAGATCGCCCACGTCGCCGCGCGGCACGGCATGCGGCAGATGACGCGTATGAACTGGGCGAATATCGGCACCATCCCGCTTATCTTCATCGGCGGCGGCATCGGCTATGGAATTTATGAGGCTGCCGGATTGGGCTTGCCATTGACGTTCATGAAGTTCCAACGCAATTTTGAAGCCGAGGCGGACTATCTGGGCTTGCAGTATATGTACAAGACGGGGTACGATCCGCAGGCCTTTATCAGCTTCTTCGAGAAGATTCAGGCGAAAGAGAAGAAGAAGCCGGGGACGCTCGCGAAGGCTTTCGCGTCGCATCCCCAGACTCCGGATCGTATTCAGGAATCGCAGAGGGAGATTGCCACGATTCTTCCGGCCAAGGCGCAATACGTAATCACTACGTCGGAATTTGACGACGTGAAATCGCGGCTCGCCACCATCGAGAACCGGCACAAAGTCAATGACGAGAAGGATGGGAGCCGTCCCAGCCTGCGCCGCGCGTCCGGGTCGGACAAGACGACGGGAACGGACAAAACCGGCGACGATGATGATCGCCCGACCTTGAAGCGGCGGGACGACACAAATCAGCAGTAAGCCATATACGCTTTAGCGCAAAAAATCGGGATGGAGGCAGGAGAGCCGGCGGACTATTCCGCCGGTGTTTCGCTTGGCCGTCCGCGTATTCCGGCCGTTGATCGAGATTTCGCCGCGTTGAATCAGCCCGGCGGCGTCTCAGTCGACCTGTCGCCTATTTCTGCTTGAAGTGAATCTCGACATCGACCGTCTTTTCTTTCTGATCGGGAGTTTCATGAATATTCACGCCCCAACCGACTCCCCGGGGTAGAAGTTGGCCGGTTTTGCCGACAAAATTCATGGGATAGGTGGCGTCGTAGGGCTGGCCGGGATGCAGCGTCCAGGCATTTTGCATCCGCGCTGCACTTTGCGTATCGAGGCCGGTGATCTCCAATTCGCCCATCTTGAAGAGATCCCCTTCGGCCACCGTAATGTCATAGTGCACGGCGCCGCGATCTTCGTCTAATTGCGAATCGGTCTTGATCTGAACCATGATGTAACCGCGGCTGCGGTATAGCGTAGTGATGCTGTCCAGGTCCCGGCGAAGTTGCACGGCATCGGCGGGGCGGCCGAGCAGCAGGTGAAGCAGAGGCACCAGTTCGTTAGTGCCGAGGGCAGCGTTGCCTTTCCACGTGATGCCGGAGGTGGAATATATTCTGCCGGGGGTCACGGGCACGAGGGCATCCACTTCCACATCGCTGGGATCGGGGTTGGATGTGGAATGCGGGACAATGCGGGCGTCCGAAGGTCCAAAAGCGGCGCGCAAATATCCGCGCTGAAGATAGACGGGGAGAAGATCGAATTGGGCGGCGGCGGCCAGAGTGGGCCTGCCGTAAGGAGCGCCGCTGAGGCGACGGGCCGCGGCTGTCAGCCATGGGACCTGTTCCGGGGATGCTCCGGGGAATTCGACATCGCGAATCCGCATAGTGACGTCCTCGACGCGATAGTCGATGGCGGTCAGGGCCACGGCCATGTCGTTCGGAGCCTCGCGCAAGTAGCTTACATGCCCGGGGAGTTGGCGCTCGGAAAGCATGGCCTGGAGCGCCTCGGAAACGTGGTCGGGAAGATCACCTGCGAGCGGCAGCAGGTTCTTGAACAGTGGAACACGGGTTTGTAAAGCGCTCAGCAGTTGCGCGTCGGTGAACCAGACGAAGTTCTCGAATTGCACCGGGACCAATTTACTGGAGTCGGTATCGACGACCTGTATTTCCAGTTTGGTGCCCATCGTCGATGATGAATAGGCATAAGAGACGTCGCTGAACATGCCGGAATTGCCTAATCGCTGGACGGCTTCCTTAAAATCGCCGTCGACGGCATTCCGGCCGATTTGCAGGCCCGAAGCCGCCAGCATTTCTTTGTCGTTATAGCGCGACGTTCCCGTGACCTTGAGGGAGAGCAACTTGTAAGCGCTGGCGGGAGGGGCGGTTTGCGTTGCGGCCTGTTTGTGGGCGGGCGCGACCGTGAGCAATAAGGAGAAGCACAGAGCGATACGAATGAATTTGTCCACTTAACTATGATAGACGGGCGGGCTGCATCGCAACCAGCTTTCGCGTGGGCAACTTAAACAGCAAACTCAGCCAGTTCATTCGGGTCGACTCCATGCCGCCAACCCTTTTCCCGGAGATTGATTTCAGCTAGACGTTGATCACAGCCACGAGTTCTTTCACGGCGGCCACGCTCTTGTCGAGCGCCGCTTTTTCTCCAGCCGTGAGTTTAATCTCGACGATCTGCTCGATGCCTTTGGCGCCGAGTTTCACGGGCACGCCGACAAACAATCCGTGAATGCCATACTCTCCGCTAAGGTAGGCGGCGCAGGGCAGAATTTTCTTCTTGTCTTTGAGGATGGCCTCCACCATTTCGGTGGCCGCGGCCGAAGGAGCGTAATAGGCCGAACCAGTCTTGAGATACTTGACGATTTCGGCGCCGCCATCGCGGGTCCGCTGCACGATGCGGTCGAGGGTTGCCTGATCCATTAATTCGGTGATTGGAATGCCTGCGACGGTGGAATAGCGGGGAAGTGGAACCATGGTGTCGCCGTGTCCGCCGA
Source organism: uncultured Acidobacteriaceae bacterium (assembly GCA_963746205.1). Lineage (GTDB taxonomy): Bacteria > Acidobacteriota > Terriglobia > Terriglobales > Acidobacteriaceae > Acidiflorens. The sequence continues at coordinate 9,426 of CAVVAP010000030.1, forward strand.
GTACGAAGGCGGTCACGTTCTCGACGCTGACCTTGAGTTCCTCGGCGATAAACGCGCGGAAGCGGGCGGAATCGAGCACGCCGGCCATGCCGATGACGCGCTCGCGGGGGAATCCGCTCATTTTGTAGGCAGCCTGGGCCATGGCGTCGAGTGGATTGGAGACGATGATCAGGATGCAGTTCGGCGAGTGCGGAACGATCTTGCCCACCACGTCGTTCATAATTTTGTGGTTAGTGTTGAGAAGATCGTCGCGGCTCATGCCGGGTTTGCGCGGGATTCCGGCGGTGATGACGACGATATCGGAGCCGGCGGTGTCGGCGTAGTCGTTGGTGCCCAGAATGGTCGAATCGCGCTTCTCAATGGGCATGGCCTCCAGCAGGTCGAGAGCTTTGCCTTGCGGGACGCCTTCGATGATATCGATCAGGACGATGTCGGCGAGTTCCTTGGAGGCGATCCAGTGGGCAGCAGTGGCCCCGACGTTGCCAGAGCCGACGATGGTGACTTTGTTGCGCATGATGATTCCTCTTGGGAAAGTTTGTAAATGAATAATCGTGAAATTTCAGAACGTCCGGCCTTCGGTTTCTTTAAACTACAAACTTGTCCGATTACCAAATTGCAAAATTCGTCTAGTCAGCGGCCACAGCGACCCTCATGTTATCGATAACGCAGGTCGCGAACTCGCTGGTTTTTACCTTGGTAGCGCCTTCCATCAGGCGCTCGAAATCGTAGGTGACTTTTTTCTGCTGGAGGGTGCGCTCCAGGCTTTGCTCGATGAGATCGGCGGCTTCGTGCCATCCCAGGTGGCGGAACATCATGACTCCGGAGAGAATGACGGAGCCGGGGTTGATAACATCCTTGTCGGCATATTTGGGCGCCGTGCCATGAGTGGCCTCGAAGATGGCATAGCCGTCGCCGATGTTGGCGCCGGGAGCGATGCCGAGACCGCCAACCTGGGCGGCACAGGCGTCGGAGATATAGTCTCCGTTCAAGTTGGGCGTGGCCAGAACGCTGTATTCATCGGCGCGCGTGACCACTTGCTGGAAGATAGAGTCGGCGATGCGGTCGTTGATCATCAGCTTGTTCTTCCATGCGCCCCGGCCGTGGGTGGCGTAGATTGAGTCGATGCAGTCTTTCACTTCCTTATAAAGGTCGCGTCGAAAATCGTCGGTCGCGAACTCCAGACCGGGTTCGATTAAGTTCGCGTTCTGTTCGACGGTGAGATTGGGATTCTTGTCGCGGTTGTCGAGGATCCAACTCTCGCGCTCGGTGACGACGCGGTCGCGAAATTCTTCGGCGGCGAGTTCGTATCCCCACTTGCGAAATGCGCCTTCGGTAAATTTCTGGATGTTGCCTTTGTGGACGAGGGTGACCGACTTACGGCGACTATCGAGAGCGTGCTGAATGGCCATGCGTACCAGGCGTTTCGTGCCGGTGATGGAAATCGGTTTGATGCCGACACCGGAATCGAGCCGGATTTGTTTCTTGCCGCCTTTCAGCATGTCTTTGTTGAGGAACTCGATGAGACGAGCGCAATCGGGTGTCCCTTCTTCCCATTCGATGCCGATGTAAACGTCTTCGGTATTTTCGCGGAAGATGACGATGTCCATGCGCTCCGGGTGCTTTACGGGCGAGGGGACGCCGGAGTAGTACTTCACGGGACGCACGCAGCCGTAGAGATCGAGAATCTGGCGCAGTGCAACGTTGAGCGAGCGGATACCACCTCCCACGGGCGTGGTCAGAGGACCTTTGATGGCGATGCGAAACTCGCGGATGGCGGTAATAGTGTCGTCCGGAAGCCAGTTCTCGAAGCGAGCCTTGGCCTTCTCACCGGCGAACACTTCGTACCAGACTACGGCGCGCTTGCCGTGGTAGGCCTTTTCGACGGCGGCGTCGAAGACACGGACGGAGGCTTTCCAGATGTCCCGGCCGGTGCTATCGCCTTCAATAAAAGGAACAATGGGATGATCGGGGACATGGTATTTTCCCTTGCTGTATTCGATTTTTTGTCCGTTGACTGGAACGGGCACTCCGTTAAACGACGGCATCAGGCTGGCCTCCACAGGCGGGCAAGTAACCCATTATTATAAAGAATTGGGGCATGTACGTGGCTTATCCAGACGCGGGTACTGACTCCGGGTCCCAAAACCCGGAGGAACCGGACGCACCTGCAACCCGGCGGGACATGCGCTAGCGCTCGATTTTTACCGACCTCAGCGACACATCTTTGTTGGGGCGGTCCTGGCGGTTGCGAGCCACTTTCGAAATCTTTTCCACCACGTCATAGCCTTCGACCACTTCGCCGAAAATGGTGTGCTTGCCGGTCAGCCAGTCGGTGTTGCCAACCGTGATGAAAAACTGCGATCCGTTGGTGTTGGGACCGGAGTTCGCCATGGCCAGCTTTCCGGCCTTGTCGAAGCGATGGGCGGAGCCTTTGGTTTCGTCCTCGAACTGATAGCCGGGCCCACCGAAACCGGTGCCCAGCGGGTCTCCGCCCTGGATCATGAAGTCGGGGATGACGCGATGAAAGACGGTTCCGTGGTACAGGGGGTCGCTGGTCTTTTTGCGCGTGGTGGGATGAGTCCATTCGTGCTTGCCTTCGGCGAGTCCGATGAAATTGGCGACCGTCTTGGGCGCATCCTTCTCGAACAGGCGGCAAACGATGTTGCCTTCGCTGGTTTCGAACACTGCGTAGGTACCGGGTGTGCGGGTCATAGTCTCCTTGGAATAGCAGTTTGCGCGCCGGCAACGGCGATGCGCAGTTGGCTTCTACATCGGTTTGGTGGGTTTTGTGGCTGCGGCGGGCTTAGCCGCCGGTTTGGCTGTAACTCCAGCGCGATGGATTTCGATGTGGGTGACTTTGATCGGCCGCAGAGGGCGTTCTCCGTCGGTGGCCATGCGCGCGATTTTTTTTACCAGTTCCACGGCGGCATCGTCGCATTGTCCGAAGATGGTATAGCCGCCGTTCAAGCTGGGGTACGGAACTTCGGTGATGAAGAACTGGGAACCATTGGTGTCGGGTCCGGCATTGGCATAAGCGAGGCGCCCGGGGCGGTCGAATTTGAGATCGGGCGAGATCTCATTCTTAAATTTGTAGCCGGGGTCGCCCTCGCCGTTGCCTTCAGGATCTCCACCTTGAATCATGAACTCGGGGATCACACGATGAAAAATGGTGCCGTCATAAAGCGGGACGCCATGCTTCTTGGCGTGGGTGACGGGATGGGTCCAGTCTTTAGTGCCGCTGGCAAGGCCGATGAAATTTGCCACTCCGATGGGCGCAGCCTTGGGAAAGAGAGTGCAATGCAGGTCTCCGGCGGTGGTGTGGATGTTGGCAGTGGGCTCCGCAGTCGCGGCTGTGGCGGGCGCGTGGGCCGGTGTGGAAGCCGCCTGCGCGGCGGCGAGCAACGCGGTGGAGATGATCAGGACAAGGGTCTGCATCAGGCTTCGCATGGATGCTCCTTTAACGATTTGAGCAAGTTTTAATTGTACGACAACCGAATGAGGTCGAGAGCCGGAGCCGGGAAGACAGTTATTTGGCCTGCATGGCGTGACTGACGCGTTCGGTCTCGGCAAAGACCCGGAGCAGGTTGCCACCGAGAATTTTACGAATAGCATCAGCTCCATAACCGCGGTCGAGAAGAGCCTGGGTAATTCTTGGCAGATCGGCGGCAGAGTCAATCCCTTTAGGAGTTGCGCCGCTGACGCCGTCAAAATCAGAACCCAGCCCGACGTGATCGATGCCCGCGATGCCGGCAACGTGATCGATATGATCGATCAATGAACTGAGCGGCGGACGGGGAAGTTTAGCGCCCCATTCGCGCTCAATGCGCTCCAAGTCGATATAGCTGACGCTCTTGCCCGCCGCTTTAGCTCGATCCTTAAAAGACTGGAGCGCCGCGTCCCGCTCCCTGGCTTGGGCTTCGGAGGCTTTGCGGTAATTCTCATCAATGAATGCATTATAGAAATTAACCTGGACAACGCCACCGTTCTTAGCGACGGCGCGGAGCATGTCATCGGTCATATTGCGCGGGTGATTCGTCAAAGCTCGCGCGGAGGAGTGGGAAGCGATCACCGGCGCTTTGGTGACGGCAATGGCATCGTAAAACGTCTTGTCGGCAACGTGCGAGATATCCACCATCATGCCGAGGCGATTCATCTCCAGCATGATCTGTTTGCCGCTCTCGGTAAGGCCGTTGTGGTGCTGGACTTTGGGATCGTCGATGTCGCCCGAAGAATCGGCCCACTCATTGGTGTTCGACCAGCTCAATGTCATGTAGCGCACACCCAAACGGTAGAAATCACGCAGCAGGCGCACGTCGCCTTCGATCGAGTGGCCGCCTTCGATGCCCATGAGCGCCGCCAGTTTATGCTCGCGATGGGCGCGCTCGATGTCGGCCACGCTGAAAGCCATCATCATGCGGTCGGGATGGCGGGCAGCCTGCTCGTAGACGGAATCGATGAGATCCAGCGTGCGGCGGGCATAATGCCCCTGATTGCTCTCCGGTTCCACCCAGATGGAAAAGAATTCGGCTCCCAGATTGCCGGCCTTCGCCTTATCGAGGCTGATGTTGCCTTCGTCGGCTGGATCGGTCGAACCCAGGTCAAAGTTTTCATCCAGAAAACGTTGCGGGGTATCGGCGTGCGTGTCGACTACGATGCAGGAGGACTCTAGCTCGAGCGCTTCGGCACCAACCGTTTGCGCCTGAACTGGGAGGGCGCAGGCCAGAGCGATAGCCGCGATTGCAACTGCTTTGATCATTGTCTGGAAGAATTCTATACGACTTTTCTGGTTGCGGCCTCTATTGCCGCCATTGCCTGGTCCACGGAACGATCGAGCGGTTGTTCGGTACCGATGACGGTCTTGGGATAAGTGATGGGTTCGAACCGAGACTGCACTTTCAGGTAGAGCGCGAAGTCGCGATTCTGGGCGGGGTGGGACGTGTCGGAGGCGAGACGACGACGGGCGCATTCGGCGGAACATGTGCACTCCAGAATCACCCAGGGCTGATCGACGGAGCGGACAAACTGCAGGACGCGTTCGATCTGGTAAAGGCGGGAAAAAGTGCGGCCATCGAGAAAGATTGTCCGCCCGGCATCTTTCCGCAAGAGATAGAGAGCGGCTTCGAGCATGATCTCCATCACGAAGTCGTCCTGCGCGGCAGAGTATTCGACATCCGCGGGCGCGAAGATGGAGGCGCGGATTTGATCTTTGCTGACCAACGCCCCAACGGTACGTTCGGCCAGTGCGCGGGCGAGCGTGCTTTTACCGGTGCCGGGAAGTCCCGCCATGAGCACAATCATGCGGTAGAGAGTCTAACAGCCGGACTGCGGTTAGTCGGATGCGCTGGCGGCGGATGCGGCGGTGGTAGTGGAGTCTTCCGTGGGCGGACGCGGGAAAATGGTCTGAGTCTGGCGCCACGCGGTGTAACGCTCGGAGACCATGACGTGAAACACCCACTGATGGCGTTCTTCCTCGGGTTCTACCAGGCCGAGCGCGTTCAGGTAGAAGAGGTAGCGTTCGACAAAGCGTATCTGGGCCTTCGACATGCCGCGGCGCTGGAGATCGACGGTAATGCCGGCCAAATGCGAGGATGCCGTATCTCCATCCACCGGCGCGGCGTTGCGGTTGTGACGTCGCAACTTCTTCTGCACTTTCACGGTGCGGACGGCGGAGTTTACCTGAATCTGAGCGTGGAACTCACGGTAGAAAACCTCGGCAAGGTCGGCGACGAAATCGCGCGTCCAAGGTCGACAATAGCGGCGTGTAGGGTCCAGGCGGGGGTCAAAGCGCAGGGAATCGCCCGCTTCGATCGGTACCAGATCATGCGACGCCTTGAGTGCTTCCAGTTCGTCGTCATCCTGAATACGAGGCAGGTCGAGGCGGTCAATCTCTTCGTTCTGCCGGATCAAGGAATCGTGCGACGGACGGAACATGGGGTTCCAGAGAAAGCCCGGCAGACCACGCAGAACGCTGCGAAAGCGCTCCAGATGACGGTGACGACGCTCGATACGATGAACGGCCAGAGCTTGTGGCGAATCGATCGCAAGAAAACATGCGACCAGTATCCCGGCGAGCGCGGTAGTGGGAATGAAGTTCCGCAGTCTTTGCGTGTTGCACCGTTTCGTCATGCAGAAGGCTGACAGCGAAATCCTGAGGCTGTGGAAAACTCGCTATGTTATTGCAAGTGCTGCAATTGTAAATCAGAAATGAACTATTCGAGGAAGCAATCCCGCTACCATGCCGTTACTTAAGGACGCTAAAGGTATTCGCCCTATGGACGAATGTCAACCCTAAAACCAAGTTCTAGAGTTTGCTGAGGTAGGTGGTGATTTCCGGGCTGTTCCAGTCGACCGCTCCGATGAATTTACGGCGTACCACTCCCTTACGGTCTATGACGTAAGTTTCTGGCCAGCCGAAGGTTCCGTAGAGGGCACTCGATTTTTGCGCTCCATCTCTCACGGTGATCATGTTGATCTGATAATCGCGCAGGAACTTGTGATAGGCGGCGTCATCGTCGTCGATACTCACACCCAGCACGACCACGCCTTTGTCTCTCAGGCGCGACTGCATTTGCATCAGGGAAGGCGTTTCCTCCACGCAGGGTGGGCAAAAACTTCCCCAGAAATTCAGCACCACCACCTTGCCGCGGAATTGGCTGAGGGTAACTTTGTGGTCGGAATCCTGCACCGTAAAATCCGGGGCGCTGGCGCCGATTCGCGGGGGGCGGCCGCCGCTATAGCATCCGAACAAGCCAGCCAGTAATCCAATGAACAGGAGACCGGAGGAAAGGGATCGTCGCACATTCTTTATAATAGCGAAAAAACCTATGGAACGTGTTGACGCAGCCCCGCTTGCGGCGAGCCCGGATATCTCAATCATTGTGCCTGCCAGGAACGAAGAGGCGACACTCGGCGGTTGCCTGGAGTCGCTGAGCGCCCAAACTGGAGTAAGCTTTGAAATCGTCGTGGTTGATGACGGATCGACCGACCGCACGCGTGAGATTGCGCAACGTTTTGCGGGAGTGCGGGTGATTTCCCCCGAGCCCATGCCTCCCGGTTGGACGGGCAAGAATAACGCGCTTTGTGCCGGTGTCCAGCAGGCCCGCGCGGACTGGTTGTTGTTCACCGACGCGGACACAGAGCATCTTTCGGGATCGCTGGCGCGTGCCTTAGACGAAGTCAAGCGGGAGAAAGCAGAACTCCTCTCTTACTCGCCGGAGCAGACCGTGGTCACGTTCGCGGAGAGAGCGGTGATGCCCGTAATCTTCGCGGAACTGGCCGCGCGGTATCCGCCGCACCGGGTGCGCGAGAACACTTCCGCGATAGTGGCTGCCAACGGCCAATATATTCTGGCGCAGCGGGGGGCCTACGAAGCCGTAGGCGGGCATGCCGCCGTGGCCGGTGAAATTCTGGAGGATGTCGCTTTGGCCCGCTTGTTTCGCACGAACGGTAAGCGCGTGTATTTCCGATACGGTGGAGATGCCGTGCGCACGCGTATGTACAGGAACTGGACGCTACTCCGCGACGGTTGGACAAAGAATCTGTCGGAGTTATTTCCGGAGACAGGGTATTTGGCTTTTCAAAGTTCGCTGTTCTGGCTGACGGCCTGGCTGACGCTAGGAGTGGCCGGTCTTGAAGTCTCTCGCCTGCACTTTGGCTGGAGCGCTCTGGCTTTCCTCTGGCTGGCGCTCTATCGTCGAATTCGCGTGGCGAATTTTGCCCTGATCAACAACCTCATCGCGATAAGCTTCGGTCCGCCATTGTTTGCTTATCTTCTCTTGCGTTCGAAGAGCGCCTGCGCAAGCGGACGGGTATCGTGGAAGGGGCGCGACTACCGTGTTGGGGCAGCGCCGCAAGCAGTGGAGCTCTGCCGACCTACGCAAAATGCAAACTCCGCGGCGGGGATTGAAAATCGAATCCTAACAGCTGACGAACCCTGAACCGAGAACCCGGAACTGGTCTTCTATGGTGTATTTGACGCGCAAGGCGGAATTTTCAGCATCGCACTATTATCACAATCCGAATTTCACTCCGGAAGAGAACCGGCGCGTCTTCGGAAAATGCAATAACCCCAACGGGCATGGGCACAATTACACCCTCGAGGTTACCGTGAAGGGGGCGGTGAATCCGCGTTCGGGATTTGTCGTGGATCTTAAGCAACTGAAAGACGTGATGAACAGGGAAGTGCTCGACGCGTTTGACCATCGCTTTCTGAACAAGGAAGTCCCCGAGTTCTTCAGCCAAATTCCGACCACAGAGAATCTCGCGCTGGTGATCTGGCAACGTCTCGCGCCCAAACTCGAGACGGCAAAACTGCACCGTGTACGCGTCTACGAAACGCCCGATCTCTTCGTTGACTGTTACGGCGAGGACATAGAAGGGGAAGCATGAAGGCGCATCTCACCCGCCGCTACCGCTTTTGCGCGTCGCATCGCCTGCATAGCGACGAGATGTCGGAAGACGAAAACCGCGCTACCTACGGTAAATGCAACAACCCCCACGGACATGGTCACAACTACACCGTCGAAGTCACGGTCAGCGGTCCGGTCGATGCGCAAACGGGCATGGTCTGCAACCTCGCCGATCTGGATGCTTTCGTGGATGCCCACATACTGGAGCGTTACGATCACCAGAATCTAAGCCTGCTGGCGGAATTCCGAACCAGCGTGCCCACCACTGAAAATCTCTGCATCTCAATTTACGAAATTGTGAAGCGGGGCTTTAGCCAGGCTCATCTAGATAGCGTGCGGATTGAAGAGACGATGAGGAATTCTTTCGAGTACGCGGGAGAGTAAGAGTCGCCTTTCGAGTCACGTCCCAGGCCAATATGAAGCCATCCACCGAACCCTCCACTTTGACCAGCGCCAGCTTTGAAGAACTGGTGCGGGAGATTATTGTCCGCCTGGGGGAAGATCCCGAGCGCGAAGGCCTGTTGCGCACTCCCGAGCGGGTCGCGCAAGCCATGCAGTTTCTGGTTAAGGGCTACCAGGACGATCCCGAGGCTTTGCTCGGCCGCGCTCTGTTTACCGTCGATTACGACGAGATGGTCATCGTAAAAGACATAGAAATGTTCAGCCTTTGCGAGCACCATCTGTTGCCTTTTTTTGGCAAGGTGCACGTGGCGTACATTCCCAATGGAAAGGTGATTGGGCTGAGCAAAATTCCGCGTTTGATCGAAACCTTCTCCCGGCGCTTGCAAATCCAGGAGCGCCTGACCACGCAGATAGCCGAGGCGATTCAGGACGCCATCGAACCGCAGGGGGTTGGCGTGGTGATTGAGGCGCGGCATTTGTGCATGATGATGCGCGGGGTTGAAAAACAGCATTCCGCGGCGGTGACGTCGTCGATGCTTGGATGTTTCCGCAGCGAAGTGGAGACGCGAACGGAATTCCTGTCGCTGATACGCCAGCGCGCGAACGGCATCTAACGTGGGATTGGTGTTTTTGGAAAAAGGGACTGCCAGCCACCGGCATCCCGATGCCAGCAGGGAGTTCGCCCATCATGTCGTTCCTGGATCACTTCCGATCGCTCAGGCGTCCAGAACACCGGCTGGCCTGGGCCGTAGCCATTACGGCGGATGCTTTGCAGATCGTGGCTTTTCCCTTGTTCTCCGAGGGCGGCGCGTCTCCCGCCGACTCTGCGCTGGATTTGATTGTCGCCTTTCTTATGATTCGCCTCCTGGGATGGCACTGGGCGTTCCTGCCCACGCTGGCAACCGAACTCATCCCTGGCGCCGATCTTTTTCCCACCTGGACGGCCGCCGTCTGGTTTGTCACGCGGCAGCAACTGAAAGCCAATTCCGGAGTCGGATACGAGGTCTACTCCGAAGCCCAATCCGAAACGCCCCACGTACCAATCGAGCCGGAGATTCTTCCGCCCGGCCCGGCACCCGAGCGCCGACGCTGACGGCAGCCGCGAATGAGCCCCAGGAGTCACCACGTCCCATAGCGGTTGCGCTGGGGACGCTCGCGCAGGATGTTAATCATGATGACGCCGGCCACGAAGCCTCCCACGTGGGCCCAGAAGGCGATGCCGCTGGATTGGCTGGTCTCGGCGATGGCGGTGGCGGTGCCACTGAGAAAATTTCCCAGGAACCAATAGCCCAGCATCAGCCATGCGGGAACATGAAACAGGAAGATGGGGGGGAACCAGACGAGCACGCGAGCCCGCGGATACAGGATGAAGTAAGCTCCCATGACGCCGGCGATGGCGCCGCTCGCGCCCACACTAGGAATCCGCGAAGACACATTCAACAGAATGTGGGTGACACCAGCCGCGAATCCGCTGAGCAGGTAAAACAGCAGATAAGTAAAGTGGCCAAGGTAGTCCTCGACATTGTCGCCGAAAATCCATAGGAAGAGCATATTGCCGGCAACGTGTAAGAATGATGCGTGCAGGAACATCGAGGTGAAAAGCGGCAAGAACGCGGCGGCGATGCCGTCATAAGAACCTCCGGAGAGCGCAGCCAGCGTATGATGAGGAACCACGCCAAACTCCACCATGAACGCGTTAAGCGCCCGATGGCTCTGCATGCCGACGGAAAGCTCCCAGAGAAAGACAAGCAGGTTGATGGCGATCAGGAAATAGTTGATCAACGGAGTGGAGAAAACAGGCTGATCGTCGCGAAGAGGAATCATTGCGGTGACTGGTGGCTTGTAATCTGCGCCTGCAAGTCAAAAGCGGCGGCCAACTCATAGGCTTGAAAATTACCCAATACAAATTACCAGATTTATGAATCTCCAGATTTTACGAATGATGAATGGCGTCCTTGTTATCGATAAGCCGGCAGGATTGACGTCGCACGACGTGGTCAATCGTGTTCGGCGAATTTTGGGGCAGCGTTCGGTGGGCCATCTCGGCACGCTCGATCCGTCAGCCACAGGAGTGCTGCCGATTGTGATCGGTAATCTTACGCGTCTGGCGCAGTTCTACCTTCACTCGGAAAAGACTTACGAGGGAGCGATTCGCTTCGGTTTTGCCACCGACACCTATGACGCCGATGGCCAACCTTCGACACCGCCGCGTGAGGTCAACCTGGACGGCGAGATCCTGCGGACGCTGGCGGAGCAGTTTCTTGGAGTGATCGAGCAGATGCCGCCGCCTTTTTCCGCCAAGAAAATTGCCGGAGTGCCGGCTTACAAACTGGCGCGCAAAAAACAGGAGGTCACGCTGCAACCGGTGCGCGTGGAAATCAAAGAGTTCGAGATTACAGTCGTGACTGGCGATCATGCCAGTTTCCGCGCGCGGGTGGCGTCGGGGACCTACATCCGGTCAGTGGCGCATGAGTTTGGAGAAAAGCTAGGTTGCGGCGCTCATCTGGCGAGCCTGCGCCGAGTGGCAGCGGCGGAATTTGCTATCGATGATGCTCATTCGTTGCCGCAACTGGAAGTTGCGATGCAGCAGGGAAGTGTCGAATCGTTGTTCGTCCACCCCAGAAAGCTGGTGCCGCAACTGCCCTGCGTGACGGCCAGCGAAGAAAGTGCGGCGCTCATCCGCAGCGGGCGCGCCGTCAACCTGCCGGAGATGTCGCGCGCACCCCAGGTAAAAGTATTCTTTGGACAACGCGATTTAATCGCCATCGCCACCCGCGTAGCGGGGACGCTATTCCATCCGCAGATTGTTTTTGTTGGGTCCGGGGCGTGAAGTCAGGCGACAGATTGCAGGCTGGCGTTATAAGCTGAGCGCGAATCCTCTTAGCGTAGCTCAGTATTTCGGCGGCATTGCACACTGTCCGCAATAGACTGCTAACCCTAGCTAATTCATAACACTTTCACTGCAAACCATTGCACAGGTTACTGTTAATAAAGTTAATTGCGCGGAGCAATGTGCGCTATGATCCTCTGAAGCGAACCGCTAGGGTTCGTTGCTTTTCGGGCCCTAACACCTATCCTACTTCCGAGGTGCAGTTAGCATGAGCCGTAAACTCCCAGTGTCCCTAACCCTAATGGCGCTTTTAGTCGTCCTCACTCCAGGTCTTTTTGCCGCGAATGCCACGGTTGGTACCTGTGCCGGACCGGGCATCCACTACACAACCATCCAGGCCGCTGTCACTGCCACTGCCGCGCCTGCCACCATCAGCGTATGTCCCGGCACATATCCTGAGCAGATCGAGATAGCGAAGAATCTGACTCTGAAGGGAATCGTGGGCGGCACCGGTGATGCTGCGGTTATTATTCCGCCGGCTGCCGGTCTGGGACCGAACGGCACAGACGTGTACGGCAATCCTATCTCCCCTCAGATATGGGTTCATGATGCCACCGCGGTAACTCTATCCAATCTGGTAGTGGATGGTACGGGCAATAACTGGCCTTCCTGCGCCTACGGGCTCGAAGGCATCGCCTTCGAAAACTCGTCCGGAAAAATAGTTAACAACGTGGTGCGCAACCAGTATTCGACCGACTTTACGGACCTCGGCGGCTGTCAGAACGGCTTGGCCATCAACGTCGAGAGTCTGACGACTAATACGGTAGCGATATCTAACAACACCGTGAGCGCCTATCAGAAGAACGGAATCACCGCAGCTGGGGCGTTTATTGGTCCCAGTTCCAGCGGTCCGTCCGTCACCATTTCCGGCAACTACATCACCGGCATCGCCGCTACCTACTTGAACTGGCCGGGGGGCGCGGGGGAAAATGGCATCCAGGTTGGAGGGGGCGCCACTGGCAAAGTCTCCGGTAACATAGTCAATGACAACATATGGTTTGGGGAATACCCGCAATTCAACTACGCTGGACAAGGCGGCCCCACTCCCGGAAACGGAGCTTCCGGCATTCTGATCTACTCGTCGAGCGGCATTCAGGTGACGAATAACGTCGTTGGCAGCGCGCAATTCGGCATCGCCACCTATACTGATACGAGCAGCTTTTTCTGTAATAGCGGACCCTGTGGTCCTGCCGACAATACTTACTTGGAGTCAAACCGCATCAGTGGCACGCAGGTGTTCGACGCCATCGATCTGTGCAGTAACTCGAATACGGTGCAATCCAATACCATATACGGCAGCGCCGAATCGGCCATTCATGTGGATGATACGTGTGGCGGCACCGGTAACAACAACACCATCAAGAATGTCGTGATCAACGAAGCTTGTGCCGGAATCCTGGAGGGCACCGGTACCGGCAACACCTACACCAGCATCACTTTTTACGGCGTGAGCAACACGTACCTCGCTGGCGACACTTGCACGCCACCAGCGCTGGGTCCGACGCGAGGCGACGCAACGCCGGCGGCGACAAAAAAGCCCGGCCTACACGCCTCACCATATATCCCAGTAAGGAAGTAAATACAAACCATCCCAGGTCGGTGTCCGTTCTTCAGGGCGCCGACTTGGATTACCAAGTCTGCCTGGCAATGTCCAGGCAGATTTCTTTTGGCTATCGATGCAATGTCCGATAACAGGTATTATGTTAAGTCGCGCATTGGTGACTCAAACTCGGGCAGGCTCAGGCGTTACGGCTGGCCGCCACTGTGCAGGATTTGCCGTAAGTCTTCGCCAAACTTAGCGATTGCGGCGAGCCTTTCCGCGGTCGCTTCAACCACTTCCGACTTTGCCTGGAATACCTGAACTCCATCCTTTTGCGTGAGCACGCCCATGACTTCGCCCATGCGCCAGCCGGGCGCGCCGAGGATTTGTAACCCATCTACTCCCGGAACGAGCAGGGCGACGCATTGGTCACGGATGATGCCGATGCAACGGGGATAACGCTCGAAGGTTTGCAGTTCGAATCCCGCCAAATAGAGGCGCTGCAGTTGCTCAGCGGGATCGGGCATGGAGCGCTACTGCGCCTCGGCGCGATTCAATTCCAGAGTGTTTCCGTCGCCATGCTTGAGGAAGGTAAAGACGCCATCGTTTGCAGAATAGCAGGCGAACGACCCGAAATCGGTCGATCCGGAATAGGCGGCGATTTTGCGGCCCGTTTGCGCGTCCACGACGGCGATGGCCACGGTTTGCTGCTCCGCGTCTTCGAACAGAAGGGCGATTCGATTCTCGGAGACGTGGAATGAATTGGGCACGGCAGGGGACGCGGGCGGGGCGATTTTGAGCGTCTTCATGATTTTTCCGGCCGGCGATATCACGTCGACAAGCGCCTGGGATGAGGTTCGCATGACGTAAAGGTTGCCGTCGCGGCTGATCTCGGCATCCTTCAAATCGAGAGCGCCCGCCGGCTTGGCGTTTGCATTTGCGGGGCTGCTGGTGGCAGGAGGTGGAGGCGGCGTGGGCGCTGCGATCGCCGTGTCAGCGGGTTTGGTGGCGGGATCGGCGGCGGCTTTCGCGGAGGTTGTGTCGACAGGTTTCAAGTCCGCGGCCTTCGTGTCCGCACCCTTCGGGGCTGGCGCCGAGGTTGGTTTTGGCTTGGATTTTGCCTTGGGCTCGGGAAAGGAAAGTTTGGCCAGTTCCCTGCCGTCGGCGGAAAAAACCTCGGTCACGCCGGTGCCATGGTCGTTCTTATCCATGGGATCGCGCTGCACGCCGGAAATTAGGAAGCTGCCGTCGGGAAAAGCGGCGAAAGTGTAAATCTCAAAATCGGCATCGAGGCGGGTGGGCGAGGCTGGGGTTCCGTCCGACGAGTAATGGAGAACATACATGCGGGGTTTGGTAATGCCGCTTTGCGCCACCTGATAAATGCCGCCATCGGGCGCGGGCGAGAATGCGTCGACGCGATCGAGGGCCAAGCTGGCAAAAACGGCGGGGTCGAAAACCGCCGTGGGCTTGCCGCTGGGATCGACCTTGATGACCGGACCGTGCGGGCGGTTTAAGGCGAACTTGCGAATGTAGAGGTTGCCGTCGGCATCGCATTTCACCGGAGGCATGAACACGGCGCCGATGTCGGAAGTCAGGTTGGTGCTGGATGTGATTCGTAGGGGCATTAACGGTTCGTCCCGCCGCCGCGCAATCGCGCGCTGGACGCACTTTTTAACGATGGCATTGATGCACTGCCCCATCGCCCCAAATCGATCCACGTCGTAACCGACGATGACGATCTTGCCGCGATCCAGAATGTCGTCCGGCGTCCATGTGCTCTTGCCGCCGAAAGCATCCTGATAGAGATCGCGCACATGATGGTCGAGCATCGCGCTGCACATCTGCTGGATACAGGCCCGGGTGCGATCCGAAAGCGCCGGCATTTCCTTGGTGAGATAGTTGATCGCGAGCTGCATTGATCGCGCCTGCGATTCCAGGCAATGTTTCTTTGCCTCTTCCAGCGCCCGCAGGCTTGCGAACCTCCACGGCTCCTCCAGATCGGAAAACCCACGCGGAAGCGTCTGGCACATTTCCAGCACACGCATAAAGTCGATCCCGCCGTTGGCGTGAATGTCGAGAAAGAGGAAATGCTTGAGCATCTGCCGCCAGGAATACTCCCAAAACGGCTCCGATTGCCCTTGCCCCATTTTTTCGGCTGATCACTTCGGTCGATGAGACGAAAACATCCATCAGGTTGTCGATGATCTCGTTTCCCGGACCATGCACCTTCGACTCGTAATCGATCCAATTGAACCGCTG
This sequence comes from uncultured Acidobacteriaceae bacterium, assembly GCA_963746205.1. Classification (GTDB taxonomy): domain Bacteria; phylum Acidobacteriota; class Terriglobia; order Terriglobales; family Acidobacteriaceae; genus Acidiflorens. The sequence goes on from CAVVAP010000030.1 coordinate 24,925, forward strand.
ATCGGAACCGGGATAGAACATGATCACGTCGTCGCCACGACCGGCGTCCCGGGCCATTCCGAAGGTTTCATTTCGGGCGTTGTATTTCACGCCCAGTCCGACCCATCCGCATCCGGCCTCGAACAAACTTTGACCGATGGTGAAAAAACTGGACGTGCTTTTCGATGAGCCCATTCCTCCCGTAACGAGGAAGTTCTCGCAGGCGTCGCCCATCGTCACGTACGCGTCTTCTCGACCGAAACGCAACAGCTTTTGGGAGAGGCTAAAAGTGATCGGTGCCTGCGCGGCGGAACGCGCGGGCGTTAACAAACGTGTTTCATCGTTCATGTTGGTCTCCTCTTCGGTATCAACTGCCGGATGCATACATCCGGGCTAACGAACGGCCACGGGTTTACCGCCGCAATGAGAGTGCGGCAGCGTAACGTTCGAGGAGAGTTGCCGTGGTCTGTGGGTTGAAGGGTCTACCGAAAGACTGATAGCCTGAAGCACAGAACAGCGGGCAACACGCCCCCGGTTCCACGCGGATTCCCGCCGTCCTCGCCAAAGGTCCGGGAATCCGTGCTTAGAAAACTTATGTTTGTCGGTCCTCCTTTCCGACGTCAAGCGCAGTGCCGGTCATCCGGCCACCGTGGGATCAGTCAGGATCTTTTGCCTAAAGCGATTGTGAAGCGAAGGGTGGGCAGATGCGAGGGCGGAAATCTGCGTTGGGCGTCCTATCGACCCTGCTCTTTCGAAGGAGGCAACGACTGCCGCGTAATGGATCGAGACGAAGTCCGTTGACGGGGCGGGGCCGGGACTTGTTCTCCGTCTTTAAACCACTCTGTGGAGTAGACCCGCCCGGTATCCCCCTTCCGCAAGATATTCGCGGGACCATTTTCACGGTGCAGCTCACCATTCTTAATCCACGTCTCGTGGACCATGACACCTGTAAAGGCATCGCGGGTGATCGACGCAGGCCCGTCGGGTCGATGTTGCTGACCATCCATCTCCCACTTCTCGGAGACGGCCATGCCGGTTTCCGCATCGCGGCGGATTGTCACCGTATACGTCTCCTCGGGCAGCACAGGCCGTCTGTTCTTTTTCGCGGTCATGATTTCCAGTCAAGATCATTGTGTGACGGGGATTGAACCACACACGTCCCTCTTTTGGAAGGAGAATGGTGACTAGCTTCCGCCGACGCAACATTGCCGCTTTCCCAAGACGGACAGGGCAACCAGAGGCGGTGATACGCTGAAGAACTCGTCAAAACGCATGGAATCAGACGGATCAGCCGCCGATATCGACTATCACTTCGACGACGAGTCCCTCGCCGGGACGCGTCACCACTGGCTCGAGAAGCGCGGGAAGTTGCTAACGCTATTCTGCGACGGCGTGCCGGTAAGAGAACTGATTTCGGACATCAAACTCTTTGAAGATAAGGTTCTCGAAGTTCTGGAACATTTCGTTTGTCACGCAGGAAAGCGCCTGAAAAAGCGCGACGTTGAACTTGCCCTCCATTGTGGCGACTTGGATGGTTACCTGAGGAGAATTCGGTTACTTCTTGGAGATAAGAAACCGTGGCGATTCATCCGGCGAACCGGCAACGGTGTGGTGACGTTCTTACCGAAGGTCACACGCTGTGATCCCCAATCGAGTTTCGTGCAGGATGAACCGGCTAATCTCGCGGTATCGTTTGCGTATCGCCTGCCCAAACTCGGTCGTTGCATAGGGCGAGACCAGGAAATAGATGGCGGCCTCGCTCGCTGGCTGAACGACCGAGAGAACCCGCTCCTCGTCTGGGGACCGCCGGGCATCGGCAAGACCACGCTCGCGCGAGTGATCCTTCATCGTCCCGAGGTGCAGGCTCGTTTTGGAGAACGCCGTTTCCAGCTCCGTTGCGACGCGCTGAAAAGCGCAAGTGAAGTGAAAGGGCGGGTGGCCCTTGAATGGTTTGGGCTGAGGCCTTCCCCGACGGTTGGCGGCAAAGGTACTCCAATCTCTAGCCGATGCTTCGGCTGCCATCCTGCTGGACAACTTTGAAACCCCGTATCAGGCAGATCCCGCTGAATGCGAGGAATGGATCAAGACGCTGCTCCAAGTTGAGAACGTCTGGATCATCGTCGCCATTCAGGGTCGCGAAAAGCCTGCCGGTATCGCTTGGAGCGATCCATTAGAGCCAAGCCAGCTCTCTTTGGATTCTGCCCGCCACCTCTTCTGCTCGATCACGGGGCTCGCATCCGATTTCCAGTCCGCTGACCTTGACCGGATTCTCGATGACCTTTCCGGTGTTCCCCGCGCCGTGGAACTGCTGGCACATCAGGCAGGCGATCCGCCGAATCTGGATTGGCTCGGCAACCGGTGGGAAGCCCACGGAACCGGGTTGCTCAAGCGAGTTGGCGGCGCGTTACGAGACACCAGTCTTCCTGCAAGCTACGAATTTGCAATTGCAAGTCCTCTACTCGAAGACGGAGCAAGGCGTCTGCTGCGAGTGTTGGCGTGTCTGCCAGCGGGTATCCATGAGGATGATGTTTCAAGGATCACGGACGCGGTCAACGAGACGACGCCCTTGGATGCCGCTGCACAACTTGTTCAGACGGCCTTGGCTTTTCACGAATCAGGCAGAGTGCGGCTCCTTGCGCCGATGAGGGATCATGTCCAGCGCCAGCACAAGGCCAGCCCCCAGGAAACCCTGTTGGCGCGTGAACACTTCCTACAAGTGGCTTGCCGTGGGCAGGCTCTAGGTGGGACTGAAGGCCACGAAGCATTTTCCCTGCTTTCCAGCGAATTTCCGAATGCATTATGGGCAGCCGAGGAAAGCCTGAAAGCGGCGCTTGATCGGCATCGGGACCATCGCCTAGAGTACAAAGGAATCATACTTTCGGAAGCGAGAGGATTTCTTGCCCTTCACTATTTGGCTTATTTTAGCAGCATCAGCGGTATCGGCCAAATCTCGGAGTTGATCGAACGGGCCGAACACCTTGCTGAAAAAACAGGTGACACGTCAGTAAGTACCATCTGCCTAACAGCTTTGGGGGAGATCGCAAGGCGCGGTTCAATGTTAGCGATCATCTGAAACCGTAGATTTGTGGACTTTGGCCGGGGCTGGGTTGTCGACGAGATGGCGTAGCTTGAGGCGGAGGTATTGAAGATAACAGGCGGGAGCAGGCTGTTCGCAGAGTTCTTCAATGACGGGTTGGAAGTAGGCCAATGAACGGATTCGCGGCAGTGGCGGCGCCTCAGGGGGCCGCACCTTACGACGGAGGCTGGCGAGCAAGAGGGCCGTCTCAACCACTTCCAAGGAAACGCCGCGTTCAAACCAGATGCCAGCTTGGCGCTGGTCTGAAACGCCAGTGCGCAACGGCGTGTCCGGCAGGTCTAGGTAGAGGGTCAACACCGCGGCAGCATACAACGAGGGGTTGGAGTTGGGATCCAAGATCGAAGCAGCGGAAGTCATTTCTTACTCCGGCGCGCAGCGGTTTCCTGCTCGCTTTCGCGCATCCGATAGCTGTCGCCTTCAATCGCGGTGACGTCTGCGTGATGGAGCAAACGGTCCAATAGCGTGACGATACAGGTCGCGTTAGGAAAGACTTCGTTCCATTCTTTGAAGGGACGATTGGTAGTCAGGATCACTGGCTTGCGTTCGTAACGGCGGTTGATGACCTCGTAGAGTAGATCAGCGGCCTTGTCGTCGAAGGACAAATACCCGACCTCATCGATGCACAATAATCCAACCTGGGCGTACCCGCGCAGTTTGCGGCGGCGGCCTTCCGGAGACTGCCGGTGTAGCTCTTCCAGCAACGCCGCCGCGGAGCGGAATAGCACGGTGTGACCGGCGAGCACGGCGGCGTGAGCGATGTTCTGAGCGATCATCGTCTTGCCCAAACCGTTGCGGCCCACCAAGATGAGATTGCGCGTTTCCCCCAGAAAATCCAGCGTCAGTGCGCGTTCAATGACGTCGCGTTCGATCTTGGCGGGCCAGGACCAATCGAAGTCGGCCATGGGCTTGAATCTCTTGATGCCGCAGATCCGCAGGCGCCGCTCCAGGCTGCGGCGAGAGCGCTCGGAGGCTTCTGCCCGGGCGAGTTCTTCCAGGATCTGATGAGCGGAGCAGCGGGCCTTGGTGACACGCGCGAGGAAGTCGTCCAACTGCGTGGGTAGGGCGCGCAAGCCGATCTGCTTGAGTTGAGCGGCCAGATTATGGTTCGTCATTGCCGTTGTCTTTGGTGCGGGTGAGTGCATCGTAAGTTTCCAGATCATGCGGGCGGATGTCGAAAGCTTGGGCTTGCGGATGATGGCTGAGATCGAGGCTGAGCGGCGTAGAACGCGGTTGCCGGCGCAGCAGGAAAGCCACCGAAGACGCACGCGGAGTGTTGCGTTCGAGCGCTTCGGCGATGGCTCGGCGTAATGCGGTGGCGCCGTACTGCGCCAGCAACTTCATCAGTTGGGCCGTCTGGGCGCCGGCCGATTCGCCCTGCGCGAAGGCCAGATCTAACAGTGTCTTGCTCTCCGGCACAGCTTGCTCTAAGCGGCCGCCCGGTGTGGAGTGGAAGGCCTTCCGCTTGATCTTGAGCACCGCCTCCTGATGCGCGGGGTCGAGCACGAGTTGGTGGCGATCGTAAGTGCGGGCATGCCGGGCGATCTCGAATGAGCCATCGAGAATGCGTACGGTGATATCGGAAGCCACCAAGGTCAACTGACGTCCGACCGCTTCCGGTGGGATGGAGTAATCGTTGAGATCGAAGCGAACATAGATGGTCTTGCGCGAGCGCACGGTCTCGATCCGGTCGGTGGAGAAAGTGTGCATCGGAGGAGGCAGCAAACGGGACCGTTCTTCAGCGAAGATGTCGGCCACTGTATGGTTGTCGCCGCCAGGCCAGCGCCGTTGGTGCGCGACCTGGTCGCGCCAGAGTAGGGCCTGGCGATTGCATTCGGCTAGCGTGGTAAAGGTTCGGCCTGCCCAGAACGAGTCGCGAACATAACGGATGGCTCGTTCCACGCGTCCTTTCTGATTGCCGGCGCGTACCTGGCAAGGCCGTGGGGCAAAGTGATAATGCGCGCTCAACTCGATCAGGCGGGGATGAAAGTGGATCTGGTTGCCGCGGCGCTCCAGCACCGCGCTTTTGAGATTGTCGTAAAGAATCACGCGCGGTTGTCCGGGCCAGTATTCAAACGCATGCACGTGGCCGCGCAGGAAGTTCTCCATGCTTTGATCGAAGAAGAACTCCAGATACAAGGCTCGGGAATACGACAGCGTCATCACGAAACAAGACAAGGCTCGCTTGGCGCGGCCCACCATCACGTGCCCAAAGTGAGCCCAATCGACTTGTGCTTGCTCGCCGGGAAACATTTGGAGCTGCAAGAACGGTTCGCGGCTCTGCGGACGCAAGCGGGCAACGGTGCGCCGCAACTGCACCACGCTTCCGCCGTAGCCGCGGTCATGAATCATCTGGTAGATGCGCGTAGCGCGCAGTCGCGGATGTTGATCGAGAGTGTGGCGAATGAACTCGAGGTAGGGATCGACGACGGATGCTCCCAGCGGCTTGGAGCTCTTGAAGCGTTCGCTCTCAATGGCATTGCGAACGGCGTCCGGATGGACGCCCAGTTCACTGGCAATGGTGCCGACCTTCCAGTGTTCGGCGTAAAAGTAGCGGCGAATCTGCGCGCGGGTTTCCGGACTCATCATGAGATGGCTCACCTCCGTTGCGGAATGCGTGGAAATGGGTCGACGAAGCGTCCGGTGCGGCCGCAGATCCGGCAGCGCGGCCCCAACGCGGGCCGTCTTTCGTGCCAGGACTGCAACGCCGCAGGAGACGTTACGGCATCGGCCTCTCCACAACCGAATGATGCCGGGGAAACGATCGAAAGGGAACCTTGATCCGTCACGCGCGATTGCTCCTGACGGCGGCGGCACCGGTATTCCCGCTGGCGGTCGCGATGATCGAGCCGTCCTTCAGGGCTCTGTTGGTGGCGGCTGTTGGCGCACCTTCTTTGGTGGAGCCGAGCCTGTGCGCGGCAGGGAGTACTGCAGTAGCGGTGGCCGCGATCGCAGTGCGCGCAGATAAAAAATACGGCGTGACACTCCACACCGACGCAAACTCGTTGCCGGAGTACCGCTTCGCCATGAACTGCCGCCATGCGTCATCGCAAGCGGGCCTGGACAACGACCGCAGTTTCGTGGCAGGTTAGAACCAGCTCAGTTTGGTTTTACCTGTCGAAATGGTTGCCGAACTCGGAACCCTGCCGCTCTAACGGCGGGGTTCCATCCGCCTCCCGCCTTTGATGACAAGATACCTGCTCAGCCAGCGTGGTGATGATCGGACAGATGATTGCGCCTTCGGCGGGATGATGTCGCCCCCCGGCCGAAGTTCAGAAAACTACGTTTTCAGATGATTGCTGACATACTGCCTTCGGAATCCCAGGTTACGTCGGTGAGTGTGTTGCATATTTCCGATCAATTCGCGAACGGATGCTCAATGTGATCGATTACCAGAACTTCCTCCGGGGCCATAATTGATTCTATTTTCAGCCCCAACTGCTTTTCAACAGTTTCGATGATGGCAAACTTCAAGACATCCGCTTGGGCCAGCGGGTCTGCTGGGTCGGTTTGCAATTGTAGCGAATCGGGAACGGGCTGTAACTTCACGTCGTATTTGCCGCGGAGTCCAGTGTTATCGATGACAGCGCGGCCCAGCATGTTCGAAAGGAGATTAGCGATTATATACATTGGGATGCTTTCGCCAACGATCAGGCCCGGGCCCAGTTCTTCGGGTCCGCCTTTCTCCGGCTCGGTCTGGTCGGCGGATAACTTCATTTTGAGGCCTCCTC
>CAVVAP010000031.1:0-75471 GCA_963746205.1 uncultured Acidobacteriaceae bacterium
CCGGCAGCACCGGAGGCGCGACCGTAATCGATACCGCTACTCCGCCAAATGAAACTGCGGCCATCGCGCACATAAACAAAGCCACCAAAGCCGACCGAATTGCAATATGACGCATCATGTTCCCTCTCGACGTTCGACTGAGCTCTCTCGCAGCACTGAATTCTCTCTCGACGACGATCTCAGCGACGATTTGTACTCATCCACATATCCGGTATAGCGGTTCCCGCCGCCGCCTTCGATACCCTGCATCGTGTATTTTCGAAACAAAGAACACCCGATCCAAAACTTTGCACACACACCACAGAATTTGACCGCGCCGTGCGCCGAACTGCCTTCTTTTCATACCGCGTTCGTGGGGCTGAGCAGAGGCTTCCTCGTTCCAAGGTGTTGGTCGGAGAAAGCGTCTGGCTCCGCACCATCCTCAGCGACGTACAGATTGATCTTTAGTCGCGGTGCTCAAGGTCGTCTATCGCAGAATGTTGCAGATTGACAGCTCCTGACACGGGGGAGACAATATTTTATCCGTCGACGACGGGTGCTGTCAGCACCAGCGCACTCCTCGTAGCCAGCCTCTGAAAGGTGCTGCATTCACGCGACCGCGCACGGAGCGCTGAATTCTACCCGGCCCGATGGTTCGCCTGACCACACCGCGCCGCCGCATTCCGACGGTATCTTTACGGGAGAATGCCTCTGCCTGGCCGCTACTCTGATCTACGAGAACGAGAAAGCTCTGGGACTGGAAGTTGCCCGGCGCCTGATGACGTCGATTGTTTTGCAGGACGGCGCAGCCTTTGAAATGCCCAACATCCTGGCGGCGGATGGACGTGTTCTGCATGGCGATGACTTCTATCAGATGATGATTCTCTGGGCTCTCCCTCTCGCTTGTGAGGGTAAGGCAATTGCCGAGGCCTCGGAGCGAGGCGGTTTCATCGACCGCATCCTCGCAGCGGCGAGGAATTGATTTTTGCGGGCGTTTTAGCGCTGTGGGGGGATTGGAAGATGGACACGGGACTGGCTGGCAAGAACGCGCTGATCACCGCCGGCGCCACCGGTATTGGGTTTGGCATTGCGAAGGCGCTAGCCGCCGAGGGCGTGAACTTGGCCATTGCCAGCCTCGATCTGGAGGAGCAAAACGTCGCCGCGTTGCGGCAGATGGGCGTGCGGGTTGAAGCCTTTCATTGTGACCTCAGTGAGGAAGAGCAAACGGTGGCCGTGGTGCAGAAGGCGATTGCCGCATTCGGGCAGGTTCATCTCTATATCAACAACGCGGCTTGGGCATGGCACCAGCCGGTCACGCGGGTCGACACGGGTTCGTTGCTCAACACCTTGCGCACCAATCTCTTTGCCTGTGTTTGGGCATGTCGGGAAGTGTCGAAACACATGATCGCTCGCAAGTCCGGCAGTATCCTCATTACCGGATCTACCGCCATGCTCAATCCGTTTTACCAGGAAAGCTCCTACCGCATCTCAAAAGCGGGACTGCCCTACTACGCGGAAGTCTTGGCCATCGAATTGGCGCCCTACGGAATTCGGGTCAACACCATAATTCCGGGATTCTACCTGACGAAGCTTACGTCCTCGGCGATGTCCGAGGATAGCCTCCAGAGGATTCTCCGGGAAATTCCTCTGCGCCGCGCCGGCCTGCCCGTGGATGTCGGCGCTCAAGCGGTTTTGATGCTCTCCGACAAACTCAGCGGATACACCACCGGGGCGTCCGTCGTTATCGACGGGGGTCTGCATTTGCGGCCGTTGCCGTTTTTCTCCGACCAGGAAATCGCCGCGTTCAACGCCCCCGGGGAATAAGTCGAGGCGGTCTCAGCGCTTCCATTTTTGGAATCTTCCGATCCCGCTCCGGGCGTTTGCCCCTGCCGTTCCCGCCTCGGCGTAGAGTAGGTCGCGGTGTTGATTAACCGATTAATCATTCTTAGTCAATCGGTAAACTAAATAAAAATTTACATTGACAAGAGCGGAAAGATGGAGGTAGGCTAGCGGGCGGCTGGCGGAGCTGCGAACTGCTTCGCCGCGGTGTGGGAGTTCAAAGCGCGAACATTGCCAGGAGGCAATCGTTCAGCGACGGTCATGCCAACCAAGATGGAGGGAACATGCGCAGCTCGATTCTGACTGGGAAGTTGCTTTTGCTGTCATCTTTGGCGGCCACTGTTGTCTGCCTTGGGTCGCTGCTGTTTGCACAGGGTACCGCGTATTTAACCGGTTATGTTCTGGATCCGAGCAGTGCGGGCGTTCCCAGCGCGACCGTCGAAATCAAGAATGATGTGACCGGAGCCACGCTCAGCGTCAAAACAACCGCGTCCGGAGTCTATAGCTCACCGGCAATCGACCCCGGTACGTACACAGTTACCGTGACCGCCTCTGGGTTCGAAAAGTCCGTGGTAAAAGCGATCGCCATCGAACTCGGACAACCGCGAGGGCTGGACGTTCATCTCGTGGTCGGTCAGCAGCAACAGACGGTAGAAGTGACTGCCGCCGCTCCCTTGCTCAAAACCGAGGACTCGGGATTGGGCCAGTCCGTGGACTACTCCCAAGTCTCGGAACTGCCCTATTTCAGCCGTTCCGCGGGATCGCTGCTGGGACTCAGCCCGGGAGTTCGCTACGGGGGCGAAGACTCAATTTCCTACGGCGCGTCCCGTTACAACGTCGCGGGATGGACTAACGTCAACGTGATCGTCGATGGTTCGCCGGTTAATGGCGATCGCACCGACGTGGCGCAGATGACATTTAACCCCAGCGTCGAATCTCTTTCCGAAGTGCGCGTGGTCACCAACCAGTACAGCGCTGAGTTTGGTCAGGACATTGGCGCGCTGGTGCTGATGGAGACGAAATCGGGCACCAATAATTGGCATGGCGGCTTTTACGAGTATCTGAGGAACGAGTGGTTCGACACCGACAATCACTTCTCTCATACCAAGCCCATCGATCGGCAGAACAATTTTGGTGGAACTTTCGGCGGACCGATCATCAAGAACAAGTTGTTCTTTTTCACGTCGCAAGAGCGCGCCTACCTGAAAAGCCCTGAAGGCGTGGTACTGACGGTGCCAACAGATGCGATGAAGCAGGGGAATTTCGCCGGCTTAAACCCCATTTATGATCCGGCTAGCACCACATGTGTGGCAGGCGTTTGCACGCGCACGCAATTCGCCGATAATCAGATTCCGACCGGCGATTTTGACACGGTCGCGAACAATCTTTTGAAGTATTTTCCCGAGCCGAATCTGCCCGGCGATGTCAACAACCTCACTGCCAGCACCGGCCTAAATCAGCACCGTTATCGTGGCACCGCCAAGGGCGATTGGACCATCGGCCCTAAGGACAACTTCAGCTTCGTCTGGAACATGGATCGGGTTACACAGACAAACCTGGGCGTGCCCGCCTATAACGCGATTGATCCTGCTGCCAGCCCGACCTTCGGCGGCTTCGGCTTTCAATATCAGACGCAGATTTACAATTTCAGTGAGACCCACCTGTTTTCTCCCGATACGTTCATGACCAACCGCGTGATCTGGCGGCCGCGCTACATCACTCGCCTTAACCCGGCGGTGGATCCGGCGAAAAAGTACGCCGAGACGCTAGGCATCCTCAATTACCCTGGAGCCTTGCTACCGCAGTCGGAAGGCGGGGACTTGGGATTCCCCACCTTCAACTTCACCGGCTACACCGGTGTCGGACCTGGGCTGCTTTTATTCCAGGAAAATCCCATCAGCGAGTTTGATTATCAGGGCAGCGTTTCGCTGGTACGGGGGAGCCATGCCATCAAGGCCGGTTTCGAGATTGAAAAAGGAAGACATGGCGTGCCCGACCAAACTACTCCCACTGGGTCGTTTAATTTCGGGCCTCTGGAGACGTCTCAGCCCGGAGTATCTGGCACAGGAGACGCTTTTGCATCTTTCCTCCTCGGACAGGTCGATCAAGGCTCCGGCGAGTTGGGCCCGCTGCTGGAGTGGAGAAACGTATACATGGCTCCATGGGTGGAAGATGACTGGAAAGTCTCACACCGGCTGACGGTCAATCTTGGTTTGCGATGGGATATCGACTTGCCGGTGACGGAATTACATGACCGTGGCAACTCTTTCAACCCAACCGCCATTAACCCAGTGTCGAACACGCCGGGAATTTATGAGTTTTTGGGTAAAGATGGGTGGCCGACCAACTTTTACAACACGGACTGGCGCCGATTTGCGCCGCGGCTGGGTTTTGCTTATCAACTAGACGACAAGACGGTGGTGCGTGGGGGCTATGGCATTTATGGCATCAGTCCGATTCTCGGCGCCAACAATCGGGCACCCTCCGACGGATACACAACCTTCGCCAATTTTGGTTCGCCGGATAGCGGAATCCATCCGGCGTTCATTCTCGATCAGGGTTTCCCCAGTTATCCGCTGGGCGGAGATCCCAGCATCCTGAATTCATCCTTCGGTTCGGTTCCGGTGGGCGCCACACCAGTGGCCAGTCCGACCTTCGTCGAGCGAAATTGGAGATTCGGTTATGCGGAGAACTTTAATGTTTCTGTGCAGCGCGAACTCTCCAAAACCATGGTCGTGGAGATTGCAGGTCAGGGGTCTCTGGGAAGGAAGCTTCCGTATGCCCAGGGACTCAACGAAGTCGAACCTTCGGAATGGGGCATCGCGGGATCAAACTACGCCCGGCGTCCGTTCCCACAATTTAATAACGTGACCGACATCAAGGATCCAGAAGGGAACACCAATTACTATGCTGGTTATATCCGCTTCAACAAACGCTTTACCAGTGGCCTGAATCTGATCGCGAACTACAACTGGGGCAAGAGCATTGGCTTTGTCGGCGGATCGCTGTATTACCCTCGTCTGAGTCGCCAACAGGCGGTGTACGACACGGCCAACGGCGCCACTGGCTTGCCTATTCATCAGGCGACAGTATCGTTTGCATATCCTCTACCTTTTGGTTCGGGACGATCTTACTTCAATAGCGGATTAGCCGCCAACCTGCTCGGAGGCTGGGACATCGGAGGTGTCTTCACTGTACATAGCGGAGTGCCTTTTAATATCACTTCGGGCTCAGACTCGCTCAACGCTAATAGTCCCTTGGGCAACCGTGTGGATCTCGTCGGCAATCCGATACCCAACGGACAGAATCCGGCGCATTACCTCAACGCGGCAGCGTTTGCCGATCCGGCCTTCGGTACGGTGGGCAATTACTGCTGCAGCAAACTGTATTCACCGAACAATGCCTTGATGAACGCGACGCTGAGCAAACGATTTATTGTGCGTGAAGGCTACAATGTTCGATTGGCGGCGGAGTTCTTTAACTTGTTTAACAGTCCGCAGTGGGGTACGCCGGACGCGAACCTAACCGACCCTGGATTCGGCACGATCACCGGCGCCGGTTCTGGGGCAGGAGCCAACGTTTCCAATCCGTATGATGGGGCTCGCGTCATGCAGCTCGGAATTCGATTGGATTTCTAGGGAGACTCTGATTAAGTTCTCCATTTTCCACCGATATTAAGGATAGATTGAGGAGAGCAGCGGAGGGCTGGAAAGCATGAAACAGCGGACACTGGCGATGCAGAGCGGGTTTGAGCGGTACACGAAGAAGACGCGGCGGGCGGCGTTTCTGGAGGAGATGGAGCAGGTGGTGCCGTGGGCGGAGTTGTGCGCGCTGATCGAGCCGGTGTATCCGCAGGCGGGAGAACGGGCGGCCGCCGGTGGGGGTGGAGCGGATGCTGCGGATTTATTTTTTGCAGCAGTGGTTCAACTTGTCGGACCCGGCGGTGGAAGAGGCGCTGTATGAATCGGTGGTGATGCGCGCCTTTGTGGGCATCGATCTGGGGCGGGAGCCGGTGCCGGATGAGACAACGGTGTGTAAGTTCCGGCACTTGTTGGAGGAGCACAGTTGGGGAGCGCGCATTTTCGAGCGGGTGCAGCGAGCACCTGCAACGAACGGGGGCTGCGGATCAGGACGGGAACGATCGTGGATGCGACGATCATGCATGCGCCGAGTTCGACCAAGAACGCGCGGCAGGAGCGCGATCCAGAGATGCATCAGACGCGCAAGGGGAAGCAGTGGTACTTCGGGATGAAGGCGCACGTGGGCGTGGATAGTAAGAGTAAGTTGATTCACGCGGTGGTGGCGACGGCGGCGAACGTGGCCGATGCGCGCGATGTTACCCGACCTGCTGCACGGCGACGAGACGCGGGTGTGGGGCGACCAGGCATATCGCGGGCAGGGCCGGGTGCTGGAGGAGTGCGCGCCGCAGGCGCAAGACTTCACCTGCCGGCGCTACCGTTATAAGGATCGGATCGGATGAAGTGGAGCGGGCGAAGAACCGAACGAAGTCGAAGGTGCGGTCGAAAGTGGAGCATGTGTTTGCAGTGATGAAACTGAAGTTTGGGTTCGTGAAAGTGCGCTACCGGGGGCTCGACAAGAATGCGAACCGGCTGTTTGTGACCTGCGCGCTGGTGAACCTGTTTCTGGCCCGCAAGCAACTGCTGGGGATGGCGGCGGCGTAGTGTCTCTCGAACCCGCCGAACCGCAGGCGGGGCGGATGCGGGGGCGGTTCTATCTTTAGTGAACTGTACAAAATCGCTGGTAGCCCTGGCTTCTGACGTCGAGCGGTCGCAGTCATCACTTGTTCAGACGTTCCCTAGGGCGGAACTGCGTAAGTTGGGACATGGGCGGCAGGGACAAAAGGTGCGAAACAGACTCTTTGCCCGCCGCTCGCCTCCCGATGGATTGCGCTTTTCTGCCGCGGCGAGACGATGATCGGGTAAGAGCGCTATTTTCGCTGGCGCTTTCGTGCTTGTTTTTTTCGCTCATCTTGGAGCTTTCACCTTCCGCCGAGGCGCAAGGATCGCCTGTGTCGCCACCAATTTCGGCTGCCGGGTCCGCTCCTCCCGTACCGAGAACCGATCTCGCGAGCCTTCGCCGGGCGGTGAGGAACTCCCCAAATTCAGCCTCCGCTCACCTGAATTTGGCTATCGCGCTGAGCGATTCCAAGTTCTGGAAGGAGGCCCAGTCAGAATTCCAAACCGCATTAAGACTTCGCCCCAACGATCCCTTGGCGCTCTGCAACCTCGGACTGAACGCTCTTCGGGCCGCCCAAAGCATGGGTGCAAAAAGCGCCGACTACTACGGTCAACTCGAATCCGCTCAAATCTCTTTGCTGAAAGCCGTGGCCCTGGACCCGCATCTGCCGCACATCCACCAGCATCTCGGATGGCTTTATCATGAAGTCGGCGATCAGAGTTCGGCGCTGGAGGAATTCCGCAAAGGAAGCGAGGCCGAACCGGATTCCGCCGAGGCTTTCAACAATTTCGGAACCGCCCTCGCAGAAAGCCAGCAATACGAAGCAGCCATTGTCGCCTACGAAAGGGCTTTCGCGCTGGCTCCGGATTCCGCATCCACTGCTATAAATCTGATTGGGGCTATCCGAAGGGCAGGAAAAGAAACGGATGCCCTTCAACGATATGAAGCCCAGGTGCTCGCGCATATGGAGTCCGCTCCCGATCATTTGTTATTCGGCCTCGCCCTCTATTGGAATCATCTCCAGGACCGTTCCGCCGCCGAGTTTCACTCTGCGGTCGAGAGGCAGCCGACCCTGCCGGTCGCTCATTTCTACCTGGCCAAGCTCTTTCATGAGGCGAATCAAAATGACCGGGCCGAAGCCGAATGCCGGTTAGCCCTATCTCAATCGCCGGACCGGCCCGAGTTCATGGAGTTGCTGGCCGCAAGCCTTCTGGACGAGGGAAAACTCCCTGAGGCGGAAAGCGTCCTGCGTCGCGCGCTACGTCACGACCCCGACGATTCGTCCCTGCATTATGTTTTAGGGAAGGTGCTTCAGCGGAGGAAACTGCCTGCCGAGGCAGCGCGAGAGTTCGCGGAAACCTCCCGCCTCAAAGAGCAGAGCAGTGCGCAAGGGAAATTGGCTATGAGCCTGGCGCGCGGCATTCGGCAATTGCGCGCCGGAGACGTTGCGACCGCAGTCAGCAGCTTGCGCGAGGCGTACGACCTTGATCCTGCATACCCGGAAACAAACTACTATTTGGGAATTGCCCTTTCACAAACAGGCGACTTAGATGGTTCGACGCAAGCCTTCGAGAGAGCGCTGCGCCGGCGCCCCACCAGCGGTGAAATTCACTACAATTTCGGCATTGCACTGTGGCAACACGGTCAGCCGGTTCGAGCCGTTGCGGAATTCCGCCGGGCCACGTTGTTGCGCCCGGACGATGCGCTGGCGCATTGCGCGCTGGGATTGGCCCTGCTGCACAACGGCGTTGAACGTGAAGGGCAGTCGGAAGTCGCCCGCAGCCAACGGCTCGGCGGTTGCGTTCGTCAGGACGCCTCCGCCAATTAGATCGGGTAACTCTTCTTAGCGTCGTTTTCGCGGCCGCTTCCCGGTAAACCGTTAAACTAAGGCTTTGCATGCTAAAATTGCCGCCATGCGGCGGCGGAAAAGGCTTGGGGAAAAAAGCGCCCAAGCTGGCGGTCCAGTTACTCTTCAGCACATTGCCGACAAACTCGGTCTGTCACGGACTACAATCTCTCTGGCGCTCAGAAATCATCCGCGGATTTCGGCGCGGACCCGCAAGAAAGTTGCCGACAGCGCCAAGCGACTGGGATACGAGCCAGACCAAATAGCGCGCACCCTGGCCACAGGGCGATCCAATCTTATCGGGGTCGTTGTTCCCAACACGGCCGACCATGTTTATGCCGAGGTTTTTCGCGGGATCGAGGAGGCGGCCCAAGGCGCGGGATATCACGTGCTGCTTAGCAATGGAAGTTTCGACGCTGAGCAGACCGCCGACAGAATTCGCGAAATGATGCGACTGAAGATCGCAGGCATCATTGCGGCCCCACCCTTCATCGATGCGTCTGCTACCCTGCCGAGTTTCTGGAAGCAAATCAAACGCAGTGCCTTTCCCTTTGTCCTGCTCAACCGCGAACTGAATCCACCCCAATTTCATCAAGTAACGATCGACAATAAAGGTGGAATTCGCTTGGCCATGGAAGCCCTCTCCTCTCTCGGCCATTGCCGGGTGGCTTACATTACGGGTTCCGTCGATGTAACTCCCATTCGCCAGAGATACGAAACTTTTCGCGAACTCTGTTTGACCTACGGTTTTGATACCGATCCGCACTTGATTGAGCGTTGCGAACTGAGCGCCCAAGGCGGCTTTGAAGGATGCGCCAAGTTGTGGGCGCGAGTGAGAAAGAAGCCGACGGCGATCATGGTCTTTAGCGATACACCCTCTCTTGGCGTAATGCGTTTCTTGGGCGAAAATCAGATACGCATTCCGCAGGATGTCTCCGTCCTCGGTTTCGACGGAACCGATAGTTCGGAGTTCTCTCAGATCAGTCTCTCAACCGTGTCCACTCCTATGTTCGAAATGGGAAAGCAAGCATTTCGCTTATTGGACGAGGAAATGGAACGTCCCCAGCCACGTCCCAGAAGCATAGTCTTAGCGGTGCAACTTGTCTTACGGGAATCCGTGACCCATGCGCCCTCGGTTGCTGGCCATCGTCATCCCAGATAGCACATCAAGAATGAAAGGGAAGAGTCGGACCGGCCCTTCACATCAAATTCCGTTCTTGCTGGTAGTTTGTTGTGTGTTCCTCGAACAGACAGGAGTTCCATGTGCTGGGCGGAAGTACACAATTCTCCTCTTAAGATTCTGACTTGGGAAGCGTTGGAACCGCCCCGAGTCTGGTTGCTCTGTTGCTCTGGTTGTCCGTACCAGTTTGGGGGCGGACATTTCCCGGAAATCAGGGATCGCAAACTTCACACTTGACATTGATCGACAATCCACTACCATGCGGTTGTGGATAAATTGGGTACGACCTTTGCGGCTTTGTCTGATCCGACCCGGCGGGCAATGATCGAACGACTTTCCCATGGGCCTGCCTCTGTGCATGGATTGACGGAACCGTTTGCACTCTCGCAGCAGATGATTTCCAAACATATTGCCTGTCTGGTGCGCGCGCGGATTGTGATCAAGACGAAGCATGGACGAGAGAGTGTGTGCACGCTTAGGCCAGCGGCGATCAAGACGGTCAGCGACTGGGCGATCGGCTATCGCCGGTTCTGGGAAGAGAGTTTCGACAAGCTGGAAGTGGTTGTCAACGGAATGAAAAAAACGGAGGCCAGAGATGGCAAAAAACACGGTTAACGAGATTGAGCGGATGGTCGTCACAAGAGTCTTTGATGCCCCACGCGAGCTGGTTTGGAAGGCGTGGACAGACCCGAAGTACGTGATGCAGTGGTGGGGCCCGAAGGGTTTTACTGCCCCCGTTTGCCAGATGGATTTTCGCGTTGGAGGAAAATCTCTCCTGTGCATGAGAACGCCGGATGGGCAGGAGTGCTGGAATGCGATTGAATACCACGAGATTGTTCCCCAGGAAAAGATCGTTTCCTCCATGTACTTTTCGGACCCGAAGGGAAACAAGGTTGAGCCTGCGCAATACGGAATCGAACATGAGGCCGTCGACGGTGCGTACGACGTGACCATCTTTGAGGATCTCGGAAACGGCCGGACGAAACTCACCTTCATTGGAAATGAACCCATGGAGAGCGCGAAAAATAGCGGTCAACTGGAGGGCTGGAACGAGATACTCGATAAAGTTGCCGCAGTCGTTACGAAGCTAGCGCAGGCGAAATAAGAAGGTGGGGTTTTGATGATTGCCAGAGCCTGAAAAGACCGGGGACCTCCCCGGTTTTCGGCGCTGCCTGCGATCGATTACTCAAGCAACACGAACCTCATTTAGCCCAGTCGACTGTCATTGAACTCCAGATGTTTGCGAAACAGAGCATAATCCGCTCAATCGAGGTGCCGGGAAAGTGTATGTACCCTAACGTAAGTACGTACCGGTTTTGTACCCCCCCCCCCCCCCCCCCCCATTTCGGGCTAAAGTATTGAAATTAAACGGGTTACTTCCAAAATATTGACAACATTGGAGTTACGGGTGAAACCTGGATTTTTCTCAGTTCCGGGAGGTGCGCTCTTTTGTCAAAGAATTCCTCTCGTCCGAGTGTTCGGACGGTGTTCGTACGGACCATGATTCCATGAATTCTGGTGCGTGTCTGTGATGATGGTTACAAGAGGATTGTGACATTAACATCAGCCCCCGCCATTGACCACTCGACGTCTATTGCTTCTCGAAGACACAGCGTAATTGGGAATAGAAACTGACGCATGACGGTGGCCTCTACTTTCGCCAGGGATTGTAATGGATTTCTCGAAGCAAATGGTCAGAGTTAGAATTCCGTCGCCAAAGGCGGCCCACCGGCCCCAGAGCCTTCTTTATTGATACGCCGCGCGGCACGTCGTTCACATGTAAACGGCGTGCCAAGTGCCCTATGAAAACCCACCGTCATGCGCCAAGGGCGGAAGTACCTGTCCTGCATACTGCGGCAGCTGCAATCGCGCTGAGCATTCCGCCGAACATCCAGCGATGCACAGGATAAAGCATGTACCAATAGAGAAGCCCCGCCACTCCTGCAGGATCAAAAATGGCGGTCTGCCGAATGACCGAGCCTCGGCTATCTGCTTGCACCTCAAACTGCAGCCACGCGCGGCCCGGCACTTTCATTTCAGCAACCAGACCGAGTTCGTGATCCGGCACAAAGGTTTCCACCCGCCAGAAATCCAGAGCGTCGCCGACGGTAAGTGTGTGAGGATCGCGACGGCCCCGGCGCAGTCCCACGCCGCCAACCAGGAGATCCACTGCGCCTCGAAACGACCAGAGAACATTGGCAAAGTACCAGCCATTCAAACCTCCGATGCGCTGGATAGGAGCAAAAGCTAAAGCCGGGGGAACCGGGTACTTGCACGGTCCGAGAATCGACGAGCCGGGTGCCAAACTTCCCGCCGCCCCAGGCCTGGGGCTTGCCCGCCGAGGAAAGAGCGTCGCACCAACTAGTCTGGGCAAATTCCTGGTCTTCATGGTGAAGAGCTCTCTCTATCGATTCCCGCAAACCTTTGGGCTTAATGTCAAAGGCGGTCAAAGCGGAGTTATCGTGCACCAGAGTCGGGTTGCGCATGCTATCGATGAGCTTTCGGCCAATGCGGGCATAAACCGGCGTGATTAAGCCCAACCACAAACTTGAGAGGCGAGGGGTCAAGATGGGAACCGGGATCATCCATCGGCGGAGGCCGCATTGCCGGGCATACTCCTGCATGATCTGGCCGTAGCTGACTTGGTCAGTGCCGCCGATTTCGAAAACCATGCTCTGTTCCGCCGGCAGCAGGAGCGCTGCCACCAGGTATGCAACCACATCTTCGACCGCGATGGGCTGGGCTTTGACGGCAACCCAGCGCGGGCAGATCATCACCGGCAACCGCTGTACCAGCCCGCGAATCATTTCAAAGGAAAGACTGCCGGAACCGATAACGATGGAGGCGCGAAATTCGATGGTGGGGATCGCTGAGCTTCGCAGGATGTCGGCAACCTCGTGACGACTGCGCAAATGAGCGGAGAGCGCCTGGTCCTGGTTCCCCAAGCCACCCAGATAGACAATGCGCCGTACTCCAGAATCGCGCGCTACATCCGCGAAATTTTGGGCGGCTTCGCGGTCTTCCTGTTCGAACTTACCCGGAGAACCCATGGAGTGGACGAGGTAATACGCCGTGTGTACTCCTGCCATCGCCGGCACCAGTGAACTGCGATCCAGGCAATCTGCTTTAACGATTTCCGTGGAAGCGGCAACTCTTGATCTGAGAAAATCAGGGCGTCGAGCTAAGCAACGAACCGGCCAGCCAGCTTTCTCCAACTCTTTTAGCAGGCGTCCGCCGATGTAGCCGGACGCTCCGGTTAACAGGACGAGCGGGCGATGATCTGCGCCCATTAGATCTCCTCTCATTCGGCCCACTTGGGTTAGGCTGGCGTGATCGTAGCATTTCCCGGATCGCGTGTTTTTCACGAAAGGTCAATAGCCGAACACTTGGGCTGGTCCTTCGCAAGATTCAGTCATGAGTGCCCCCCGTGATCCACTGTAGAGCTTGGCCGATTGTGCCAGAGTCGCGGGCAACCAGGAAGTTGGCAACTCTTTGCAATCCTCTTTACTCCTTAACCAACGGACGAAAAACCGGGGACGGATGGGACATTCGCCAATTTCTATTCGCCTAAAAACTGGGAAACGTCCCATCTATCCTCAATTTTTTCAGGTTTCAACGGCCACCCTGATTAATTCTCGCCGTGAACCTACTGATGCAATGAGAATCCAGACGGCAAAGCTGCCTCAAGGTTGATTGGTTCTCCGGTGATGGGGTGGTGGAATTTTAGAAATCGGGCGTGCAGGAAATATCCTCCATCGCCGGGGAGGCCGGGGAGATTTTCAAGAGGCTGGCCGGATAATCCGTACAGAGGATCGCCTACCAGGGGATGGCCGATGGATGCCAGATGGATTCTGATTTGATGAGGGCGTCCCGAATTCAGGCTTACCTCAAATGTTGTGGTGCCTGCTGTACTGCTTGACGCCGTGCTGCTTGGCGCCCGTGAGATCACCTTCGCCAATGACTTTGACGGCTTGCCACTCGGGCTGGCGGCCCACACCGAGCCGATGCGCGGGTGCGGTACAAGTCCGATGGGTGTGAGGATTTCGTAGGCGTCGTGCTGTGCAATGCCTTGCGCCAGCGCCCAATAGATTTTTTGAATTCTGGGTGTGTTCCAGTCCGCGCCTAGTTTAGCGGCGGCCCGCGCTGTTTTGGCGAAGAGAACGATGCCGGTAGTGGCTCGTCCTAACCGGTGGACAGGGTTTGCGTTGGGGGTTTGCGTTTGCACCAGGCGCAGGAGGGTGTTTTCCATGAAGCCGCCGCCGGGGAGGGTGGGCAGTCCGCCAGGTTTGTTGACGGCCAACAGATGGGCGTCCTCAAACAGTACTTCGAAGTGCCGAGGAGTGTCGGGCTCGACCCAGGGGGGACGGTTCCAGACAAGGGTTTGGCCTGAAATCAGCGATTCGCTTCCGGAGGCGGTGACGCCGTCTATGGTGACTTCGCAATGGTTCAGATTTTGCTGCCAGGCTTCTGGGGTGGAGTGTGGATAAAGGCTTGCCAGGTGGGAGAGCACGGTTTGGCCGTGATCTTTGCTGCCGATGACCGTGGTATAGGCATAGCCCCGGTTGAGCATGTGGTTTGAGTGTAAGCTATGGCATCTGCAGCACGGGTTGCTGCGTTGCGAGCGGAGGGCTGCGCTCGCAACATAATCGGCGCGAAATTCTCAGCCGCACTTTGTCGATCCGGACAGATGGAAGCTTTCCACTATTTCGCCAGCGTTGATGACAGCACTCCAAGGTGCCGTCCGCAAAAAGTTTCCGAAACTATGTCGGCTGAGCGAAAAGGACGACAGCACTCTCAAACCGTTGCCGTATCGCAACGAAGATATCAAACTCGCAAAGTCCTACATCTCAAGTTCCGGCTGGACTATTGCCCGCCTGCACCTCGAAGCCATCGATTGCACTGACGTTGAGGCTGGCTTTGACATCGACGATCCATGGTTTGTAGTGGACAAGGAGAAAGCCATAACCTACCTAGACTCAGGAATGTGGCTCGTTGACGCCGGAGACTACGATAATGACGGGCAATCTGAGTTAATCTTTTCGATCGATCGCGAAAATGAGGGCGGGTACCAAATCTACTACGACCATTTCAGGAAGCATTCGACTTTTAAGTTCAATTACCATTGACCCTCGATCAGCCCCCAAAACGTGAAAAAATTAGTCTGGGCTGCAGATGAGCTTCCATAAACGCGGACGACCTACTGTGTTTTTTATCGGCGTTCATCCGCGTTCATTGCTGACTCACTGGATTCGTTCTGTAAAGTCGACGAGATGCGAAAAGGGTTTACGAGACGACCAAAACCGGACGAGCCCGCGACGCACGTCAAGAACTACATCACGCCGGGCGGATTGCGGCGCCTTAAAGATGAGCACCGGTTTCTGCTCACCCGGGAACATCCCGCTGTGGTGGAGGTAGCTGCGTGGGCTGCCAGCAACGGCGATTCGCAGCGAAAACGCTGACTATCAGTATGGCAGGCGGCTGCAGATCTATGGGACTCGGGGGCGGACGGGACGTTCCTCGCTAAATTGGCAAATGGGGTGCGACGAGGCTGACAAACTCTCGCGATTTAATGACCTTGGTATTTTTCCAGAATCTTGGGAAGTGCCGCTGGTTGCCGGTAATCAGGTAGTCCGCGCGGGCCGCGTCTGCGCACTCCAGAAACTTGTTATCTCCCGGATCGCTGGTGACTTCCAGTTTGTATCGCGGGTGAACAAGGTGCGCCCGATTTCTCACTAACTGCAGCAATTGCTGTTGTCGCCCTTTTGTGATTCTTAGGGCTGGTCGTCCCAGCACATTGCTGTACTCCACAAGGATTTCCTGGGAGACATACATACGCGCAGGCTTCGTCAAAGCCAGAAGGAATACGGTACGTTGCAGCCCGTAAGGACGCAAAGCCGCCGACACCACAATATTTGTATCGAGGACGATGCGAAGCGGAAGCATTATCGCTTGCCGGCTCGACGGGCTGCTGCGATTTCGCGGTCAATTTGCGGGGAGGTGAGTTTGTCGGTACCCTTCCGGATTGACTCCTCCCCAATCAAGCGCAACACTTCAGGTTCTGGGGCGGCCAGCCGGACATAGTCGCGAATACTCAAAAGCACCGCCTGCGGAATGCCGCGCTTCTCGATGACCAGAGATTTTCGCTCCTCGGACACACGACGTAACAATTTCCCGAAATTGCTGCGGGCGTGGAGCGCAGAAACAACGTTTTGGCCGTTTTTGGTTTGCAGCATATGCTCTACAGTTTGATTTAATGAACTGTACACTACATTCTACCGTGTCGAGTCAAGTTCCCGGCACGTCCTGATCCAGAAGGGAGGTTCTTCCACTTCAGATGGGACTGGATGCATACTATTGAGGACTCACTCTGAAAAGACTAAGAGATGCGAAAAGGGTTTATGAGACAACCAAAACCGGACGAGCCCGCGACGCACGTCAAGAACTACATCACGCCGAACGGGCTGCAGCGCCTCAAAGATTGTGTCTTAAAGCTCGTCCACGAAGGCAAGATCGTGTAGCGTCACGTATCGCTGATAGCAACTCTCGCACATCCAGCTTTCTCCCGGATCACAATACCCGAACATCCCAGCGTCGATGTGCTCGTTGCATAGCTCGCAGTGCTCGTGACCCCAGCCCGAGGAAACGAGCCGCGTTCCAGAGCGGACAGGCAAGCTTTGGTCTGGCGCAGGATAATGTCGACTTTGCCCCGTGGCTTCTCCAGTTGGTTCCAGTTTCGTCCATATCTTTACCTCGCGACCGTCTACGATGGATACATCCTTGGCCTCGTAATCTTCGGCGATCGCATCCTTTCCGCGAAATTGCATTCGTTCCCATCCCCAGTTCGGGTCGAGAACCATCCCCACGTGGTACCCCTGCCAATAGGAGCTCAGATACGCAAGCTCCCGTCCCGGTGCAATGTTTGGTTCGCCTTTTACTTCAAATGTTAGAACCGTAGCGTTTGTTTTCTTATTATGCGACTGCACGGACGCGCAGATGTATCCGCGCATTCCCCACACGAGCCAAAACCACAGTGGGCCAATGCCATCCACAACATGGTTGAAACCACTGGGAGGAACTCCGTCGAAGCCACCCTCAAGTTCGAAAGAGGTATATCCGGCCTCGTAGGTTGCGCCGGGACGCACCCCGGTCACGATAAACTTAGGAAAATCTTCGAGTGTTTTTCGTTTGTGGATTCCCATTTCCCGCTGCCCTCGCAATATACAGTTGATCGGCAAATGATAACCTACAGTGTTTTCTATCGGCGTTCATGGTTCATTAGTGCTCTCACTGGATTCGTCCTAGAAAGACTACGAGATGCGAAAAGGCTTTACGAGACGACCAAAACCGGACGAGCCCGCGACGCACGTCAAGAACTACATCACGCCGGACGGGCTGCAGCGCCTCAAAGATGAGCACCGGTTTCTGCTCACCAGGGAACGCCCGGCTGTGGTGGAGGTGGTGGCGTGGGCTGCCAGCAACGGCGATCGCAGTGAAAACGCCGACTATCAGTATGGCAAGCGGCGGCTGCGGCAGATCGATGGGCGGATTCGCTTTCTCACGAAGCGAATCGAAGCCGCGGAAGTGGTGGACCCGGAAGCTCCGAGAGCGGGGCAGGCGGCGACGAGGGCATTCTTCGGAGCGACCGTGCGCTATGCCAATGCCGCGGGAGCGGAGCGAGTGGTGAGCATCGTGGGCACCGACGAGGTTGATCTCGACCGCAACCACATCAGTTGGGTGTCACCGCTGGGGCGCGCGTTGATGAAGTCGACGGCGGGTGACAGCGTAGTCCTGCAATTGCCGGGTGGCACAGAACAGTTGACCGTGCTGGAAGTGCGTTACGAGCGCATTGCTGTGGAACCGTTCCGTGAACCACCGGGATCCGAGGCCTCGACAAAGGGACATCAGTCATCGCACCCGTAGACCCGTTCTCCGGCCAGCCATACATCCTCAATGCATAGCGCATCGCTCGATCGGAATCGCACCAGATCGGCGCGCGATCCGGGGGTGAGTCGCCCGCTTCTGCCGGCGAACCTGCCGGGATTTTCGGTGACCATGGCGATTGCATCCTTGAGCGGGATTTCTGTCGTTCGCACGACATGGCCAAGGCATTGCGCGAGCGAGGCGGTGGAGCCTGCGAGGAACTCCGAACCCGCGACGCAAAGCCGCCCATCGGGGCGCAGTTCGACCCGTCCTCCCACGGCAGTGTTGTAGGTGCCGGCGGGCATGCCGGCAAGGGCAACTGAATCTGACACCAGTATCGACCGTCCGACTCCCTTGGCGCGGAGCATCACTTTGAGAACCTCGGGTGGAAGGTGGTGACCATCCGCGATGAAGGTCGCCGTGAGACGGTCATCGGCAAGCTGGCTCCAGATCGGATTGCGGTGTCGCGGAATTTGCTGGGCGATTCCATTGCCCAGATGCGTCGACAGCCTCGCTCCCGCTTCGATAGCATGCCTGATCTGTTCCCTCGAAGCGTGGGTGTGGCCAAGGGCAACGTGGACACCGCGCTTTACCAGGGCCGCGATATATTCGGCGGACTCGCTGAAATGGGGTGAGAGAGTGACCATGCCGACGATGCCACCGGCCGCATGCTGCCAGCGGTCAAACTCCGCGACGGATGGGGATCGGACGGCATCGGCGGGATGAACACCCCGGTAGCCATCCAGCGGTGAGATATGCGGCCCTTCCACGTGCACGTAGGGCACGCACGCGGCGACCTTGCGATCGAGCTTGCGCGCCTCTGCAATTGTTTTGAGGTTGCGACAGATTCGATCTTCCGGCGCCGTGATTAGCGTGGGTGCGAAACACGTCACGCCCTGGGACAGCATGGCGTCGACAAGGCCAGCCACCGTGCCGGTTGAAATTTGCTCGGCATTCAAGTCGAACCCGGCGTAGCCGTTCACCTGCAAATCCACAAACCCAGCCGAGAGATACAGATCGGTATCGTTGCTGGTCTCTTCCATTCGCGCGATAACGCCATCCGCCACCGACACGTCGATGGAGCGTCCGCTTTGCGGATCACGCCCGGCGATCTTGATTGTGCTCATGATCTTCCTGGCGCTCGTGACTCTCGCGCAGAGAATTCGATTCATGATCCAGGTACACGGTGCAGCGCGTGTGCGTCCGTAGCGCCGTTGCAGGGCAGGCACCGCTGACCGGCCATTCCATCATGGCTTTTACCGCCGCACTCTTGTGGCGGCCCGGCACGCAGCAAAACAGTTCGTGCCCGGCAAGCAGCGTGGGGACGGTGAGTGTGATGGCCCTTCTCGGAACCTCATCCAGCCTGGGGAAGCAGCCATCGAGGACTTGCTGTTCCCGGCACATCTGGTCCAGTTCCACCACTTTCACCGCCAGCGGATCGTTCAAATCTGCCGGCGGATCGTTGAAGGCGAGATGGCCATTGGTGCCGACACCAAGAAGCACGATGTCGATTGGGGCCTGGGACAGCATCGATGCATACGCTCGACATGTCGCCTGGGGATCATCTCCCGGTTTGATTAGATTCACCTTTTCGAGCGGAACGTGATCGAAGAATGCGCGCTGGAGCCACGTCCCGAAGCGTTGCGGAGCATCTTCGGGCAGATCGATGTATTCGTCCATGTGGAAGGCGGACACGCGGTTCCAGGCAACGCCCGGCTCGCACGCGAGGGCCGCGAGCATCTCGCTCTGGCTGGGCGCGGCCGCGAGGATCATGCGCAGAGATGGCTTCTCCCGCAGCCCACTGCGGAGTGCGGCCCCGATGTCGCGGGCGGCGAGCTTTCCGAGTTCACTGCGAGATTGAGCCAGGCAAACTCTCATGATTGTCCCGCGCACTATATGCCCCGGCGCTCCAACAGTTCGCGGAGGGAGGAAACCAATGCGAATCGGATTCCGGGGGCGATGCGTTTCTTTCGCATGGCTAAACGGCCGAAAGAGAGTCTCCTAACAAAGCCGCTCCGCCAGACTGAGGGGACGAAGCCGCGGCTGCAGTGCCGCCGCTCCGCATGATGCGACGGTAGATGAAGAATACAACCACAGCAATCGAACTGAGCACACATCCGAACCCGAAGGCCACCACGTAGCTTCCGGTCCACTTAATCAGATAACCCGAAATCGCAATCACAGTGCCGGTGCAGAAATTGCGAAACAGAGCGACGGTTGAGGTATAGGATCCGGTGTCGGCTTTATCCATCGTCTTCCAGAGGATGGTGTCACCGGCAACCTGCAAAGACGTGGATGATGAGAACAGCACGATGAGAAGGATCAAACCGTTGGCACTCTTTACATGAATCGAACAAACCACGAGAGTCAGCATCAGTATCCACTGGATGCACAGCGCGACATAGCTGCCGAAGCGATCGATCAGCCAGCCTGCCGGATAGGAAACCGCAATCTTGAGCAAAAGCCCCCAGGAGATCGCGACCCCGGTGGCGCCGATAGTGAGGTCGAGCTTGGTTTTGGCATAGAACCAGACCCAGGTGTTAAAGATCATGGTAAAGGCGTTGAGCAGCGCGACCGCGACCATCAGCACAATGATCCGCTTGTCCTGGAAGGCAATCTTGATGGGCGCGAGGAGATTGAATCTGTCCTTCTGCAGGATGATAGATGGGCGGCTCCTTAATACGCCAAAGAGCCAGCAACATGGTAGTCATCATGGCCGCGGCTGCAACCATGAACACTCGCGTCTGGTGCGCATCGGCCATTCCTGCGCCGAGACGCGAAGAGAGAAACCCGGCCAGGCTGATGACGATGGCCACCAACCCGGAGACGCGGGCCAACACTTCTTTCGAGACACAGTCGATCGACAACAGCGGGTAGGTCGACGCGCTCATGTCATTGAAGAAGTAGTAGACGATCATCAAGCCGACGAGCACCCATTTCTCGCTGAACAATGGAAACAGGACGAGCGCAACGTAATGAACGGCAGAGACATCAGCACAAAGGGCGTACGGCGTCCCAGGCGGCTGGTGCAGTGGTCGCTTTTCCAGGAGAAGTACATGACCAGGAAACTCACGGCCCAGAGGTTGGCGGAAGTGACCAGGCCGACGCTGGAATCGCTTACGCCGACGGCCTTGAGCCGCAGGTTCATCAGCGGCACCAGAATCGTCATGGAGAGCGCCATGCCGAAGTGGCCAAAAGTGATCCAGAACACGTTCCGCCACATCAGCTTGCGGTCCGCGTAATAGCTGGCAACAGCGGTGGCGTCCGTGGTTGGCGTTTTCCCGCCGCGGCGGCCAGCCGGAGTCGCTGATCGCGGGCTCGACTCCTCGCTCATCCGCCCTCTTGCAGGCTGCTCTCAGGTTCGTCGATCCGGACCGTGCGATCGCTTTCCTCCGCGGAGAGCTCGGCAGCAAAACACAGTCGTGTGGTTTCCAGCGCATCCCGCGGGCTGATTTTTGGCGGTTCGCCTTCCGCGACCCGCCGGACGATGTCCAGCGCCTGATCGTGGGTGTTGTGGAAGTAAGCGAAGTCTCTGCTCCGGGCTCCAGGTTTCGGTCTGCACCCACTCGCTGGTCTGTCCGTAGTCGTTTTCGCCGAACTCCCAGCGCTTGATGGTTCGCGGAAAGACGTCTGTTTCCGCCGCGCCTTTCTCGCCATAGATCATGTATCGCAGCGCGTGCCCGTCGCCCGCCTGCTGCGAAACGGCGTTCTGCAGCGGGTCTCCCTTGAAGGTCGCTGCCGGTGCCATCATGAAGGTGAGATGGCTCACAGCGCCGTTCTTGAAGCGGTAGGTGCAGTGAAAGTTGTCATGAACTTCATAGTAGGGGATCACGTTCGGGGCGCAGGTCGCATAGACTTCTTCGACCTCGTCGCCGATCCACCAGCGAGTGAGATCGACGTAGTGGCTCAATTTTTCGCCGAACATTCCTCCGCTTGTCTGGTTTCGAGCGCGCCACACATCATGCCGGCCCCACGCGCTGCTGCAATAGAAACAATGGGTGTTCAATACTCGCCCGAGAAGACCCGCGATCGATCCAGTCCTTGACCGTGGTGTAGAGATGGGAATAGCGCAGTTCGAATCCGATCTGAAGAAAGCCCTTGGTTCTTTCGGCAGCGCTCACCATCGCCTCCGCATCGGTCAGGGTCGTTGCCATCGGCTTTTCGCACATCACGGCCTTGCCCGCCTCCAGAGCGGCAATAGTCAGGTCTTTGTGCGCATTATTCGAAGCGGTAATGAAAACCAGCTTGATCCTCGGATCTTCCAGAACCTGTTCAAGGCTCGCAGACGTCTCTACGCCATGACTCTGCTTCAATGACTCCATTCGTTCCGGATGGGGGTCAAAAACGGTGATGCTGCGTACCAGCGGACTGTCCGCAAGGTGCCGAATGACATTCTCGCCCATCTGTCCGCCGCCAAGAACGGCCACTTTGATTGCGTTGCCATTGCTCATGCCTTGGCTCCCAACCTTTACTCCCTGGCTTTTAGTTTTTAGTTCTTAACTTTTTGAAAGATGCGCGATTGCGTGTTGTGCGTTTTCCAGCCTTGCTCTGCAACCGGAACCCATGGGCCAAGGTGGAAACCGGCGCTATCTGCGGGCGAAAAGCGCCCTTGCGCGTAAAGCTCACCCGCTCCGGCAATTGTGTCGTATGCGACATCGACCGGCGCGGGAAAAGTCAACTGCGCATTGCCATGCTTTAGCGACAGCAGTCCGATCGCCGTCAATCGCTCCACGGCGCCGTCCCACATAAGGCACTCGCATTCGCACTCGACGCCGAGCGCGTGCCAGGCGCCAGGTCCTAGTCGAACGCCGCCGGACTCGGGCAGAAGAATAGCGCCCTCGGCATAACGTACCTGACCAGGCTGCGGACTGAGCGCAAGAAGAAACGATCCCTGCGTGACCGCCGCAGTGGTTTCGAGTCGCCAGCGCCGGTAGCGCGGAAATCGCCCTTCGCTGATGTCCTCAAGTCCCGTGTTATTCAGGCCGTAGATATAAGCGGGTACCCATGTGGGTTCTTCCACTACAACCCGCGCGGAGGGGACACTGCCGAGCACTTGAACAAAGATCTCTCCCTTTTCTTTGTCGTCCAGCCCTTTAGTTCCGCTCTTTATGCCCGCGATAAGATTGGCCTGCCCGCCGGTCAGTCGGTACTGCTCACCCGCCACTTCCGTGACTGATCCCGAACAGTGAAGGTGCGTGGCAAAGCGTATTGCACGCTCGCCGGCAAAGGCATCGGAGAGCACGATGGCCCCCGATTTGCGGTCAAATAGAAAAATCCTGTCGGCCCGTTGCACTTTGAGCTTGGGATGGAGCGCATGGGTCACGACAATGTGGGCGTATAGGTAGCGCTCATCTATGAAGCATCGCCGGATGACGGCGCAGCATTCCGGCGGAACTTCACCGTTGAGATATTGCCCATTGGTGAGCGCGCCGCCGTCTTCGAAACACATGGTGTTGGTAAGCGCGCTGTTAAGGCCGTAAGTGCCCATATTTACATTGCAGAGCACCGGCGTCCCGTCGATCGTCACCTCGAAAGCGCCCAGTGAAGGTGGAAACTCGCGGTTGTGCGGCATGAGGGTAAAGATGGCGCTGCGTCCGGCCTTGGGACCGCCACTCAGCGAGACGGCAATTACATTCCTGCCTCGGGCGGTTGCGATGATGTCGCCGACGTCTTTGGCAAAGAGCGGCCGTTCGGGGAAGGGCGCTACTTCGCCGGATGCGTCCGGCGCATAGAGCAGGTCAAAGATGCCGAGCGCCAGCTCGCCGGTGGCCGTTCGTTCCTTCTGGGCGAAGGCGCGGTAGATGGACTCGATGCCGTGCGTGGGATGGAAGCGGCAGAGGAAGGCAGTGATGAAGCGGTGCTCCCGCGTCCGCAGCCCGCGTTGAAGCTCCTGACTGTTGGGTACTTCGAACGAGGCCAGCAACGCGGGCCCAAGATTGTCGAGAAAGGCACTCGACGAAAGCTCCGGCCTCTTTCCTCCGAAAGTGTGCGCCGCCGCCAGGTACAGAACCAGGTGAAAGGGAAAGTATGTCGCCCAGGCCGCCTTGCCGCTCGCCGGAAAAAGCTTGAGGCTGTCACAGAACAGGCCGTGAAAGAACGGCAGTGCATGACGTGCAATGGCAAGCTCCTCGTAAAACGCCATGCAGGCGATGGCTGCGCCGTTCCACATGCCCAGCGAATGCGGATCAATCGCGGGATAGCCCATGTAAGCGCGCTGTAGCACGGTGAAATCGTAGATCTTTTGCAGGTACTCTTCCGCCTTGGACAAAATTGCGCGGCGATCCTCGCCATCGAAGAGAGGCTGCAGGTAGTCCCAGGCCAGAGCGGTGTGATAGAGCTTCTGTCCGATCACGCGGTCGTTGTCGCCGCCCATCAGCAGAGGGTCCGGACGGCCGCTCCAGGTGGGAGCGTGGGCAAGCGCCATGATGCGCGCCTTGGCCTTCGCGCCGATCAGTTCGTCCCCGGTCAAAGCGAAGATGAGGCTTGCCAGCTCGAGCGTGCCCTGGCTATTGTCGGTCAGGAAGACCAGATCTTCGGTGCGCAGTCGTTCCAGCAGCGCGCCAAAGTCGGGGTTGCCCTTCCAGCGATCGCGCACCGCCTGCGCTTCTGCTGCAGAGAGAAAAATGCGCGGATGTCCCGTTGCCGCAGGCTCCAGAGAAACCGTGCTGCGATCATCCTTGCGAAGCTCAAAGTAGGCGAGTCGTCCCCAGTCCATACGGTCGCGATCACGCTCGATCAGCTCAAGGGTCAGTTCGTTCTCGTCTGCTCGCGCCTCAAATCCGAAGTCCGCCGCCAGACGTCCTTCCGCAATCTGTTCGGGGCCGGGCAAGTCAAACCAAAGGCCGCCCTTCAGTTTGCCGTTCACATACGTGCGAGCCATTGGAACGGCCATCACGTTGCGAATGTGATCTAAGTCCCACGGACCAACCGGCACGCGCTTGCCATCGGGAACGCGCATCATCTCGATCATGGCCGTTGACATGTCAAAGGCGTACGGCGTGGTTTCACAACGACCGCGGTACCGCCCGGCTGCAACATTAAGGCGGATCGTGAGGCGATGAGGGTTCGCCTGAATATCCGCCACCTGGCCCGTGACATCGATGAACTCGACGGAATCGGCGCGGCTGAACTGGTTCAGGATAGGCTTCAGGAAGGCGATGAGATCTGAATTCCTCATAGTCCGTCAGGAGACTGGCCCAGTGTAGACGAACCCGAGGCGCGGTCGCATCGATTGTGTCCTTATCCAGACCGCATCGTGCCGACATGGTCCAGCAACCGGGTGTTGCGGCCAGTGCCGGTTTTGCTAACCGCGGCATGGCTTTGCGTCCGATGGAGATGGCTCAGTGCGTCGGGCTCCAGATCTTAGCCGCTGATCTGGAGCCGGTCGCCGAGTTAGTACGGGTCATTGTCCAGCCATCGCGAACCGCCGGCTAGAAGTTGTATTTCAGTGCGAACTGTATGTTGCGCGCACCCTGCGAACTGCCTGAGCCGTTGATAAACCCGAGGCTCGATCCAAGCCCGTTTTGCGGGGCATTCAGTATCGGGTGGTTGAATGCGTTGATGAATTCGGTGCGGAACTCGACGTTCTGCGATTCATGCACCGGGAACGACTTGGCGAGCCCTACGTCGATGTTGCGCTCACCAGGTCCGTAAACCGAACTTATGCTGCAAGTGCCATAGCCCGTCGCCGGCTGAGAGTACGGAGCCTGAGAAAACCATTGATATCCGCCGCCCAGCGACGCCGGAAGTGGCTGACTCTTGCCGTAAACAACCGGAGGACCATTACAATCTGCCCGTTCACCATAGGAATTGGTGCCGGGAGGATTGTTGGCATTGATAGTAAGCGGGAAGCCTCCACGGAAAGTTGGAATTACGCTGACCCGCCAACCGCCCGCGACGGCGTTGGCGATGCTATTCATGCCGTTGCCGTAGGCCTTTCCATGACCAAACGGCAACTCGTAGATCACATAGCCGCTGAACACGTTCGTGACATTGAAATAGCAGCTGCCATAGTCTGCCTTGGGGTCGTAGACATCCTGGAACCATGCATCCTGGCTACCGGACTGCCCACCTTCACCGAAGAAGCCAGTGGCGTTGGTGAGGCAATGCGACCAGGTATAGCTGAGCTGGTATGACAGGCCCTGGCTCGCGCGCCCTTGAAGGGTTGACTGCAAGGCGTTGTAATTGGAGTTGGCCGCCGAGTAGGTGGCGAACGGAATTGCACCCAGGGCGATCAGATTTTGATGATCGGAAAAGAAAAGCGAAGGGCCAATCGTACCATCTGGCGCGATGTACACTTGGGCCAGCTGCTTAGGCACCACTAGATGGCGGTTCGCCTCACCGACATAGCCGATCTGGAACGTCATACTGTTGGTCAGCTGTTGCTGGATCGTGAGATTCCACTGGTTCGAGCGCGCCGGTTGCACATGACGATCCCAGGATAAGAGAAGGTTGCCCGAATAACATGCGGGGTCCGCGCTTTGTAATCCCTGGATCGTGCACGGATTTGTCGTGGAAATTGGCGTGAAGCCCTGATCCAGGGTGGTGGTCGGATAGGTGAGACTGCCGTAATTCGCTTCTGTTTGGACCGAGAATGGAGGGTTTTGGGGCAGGCGGAGGCCTAAGCCGGTGCCTTCCATGAATTCAGACATGGCGTAGCCGGCCCGAATCACTGTCTTCGGGAAAACCAAATACGAGACACCAATTCGCGGTTGATAGTTGCTGACTCCGTTATAGTCGTCGTAGGTGGCGCGATTGAAGCCATTCTGCCCGGGCAGTTCAAGATCGCCAGTGAGGGGATCGAAGTTAACCTGCTTATCCTTGGATTCATACCAAGGGGTGTGGTTCTCGTATCTGAGCCCCAAGTTTAGCGTCAGCTTGGGAGTTAGCTTCCAGTCGTCCTGGAAAAAGCCGGAAAAAATATTTCCGCGCTGCCCCCAGACTGGACCAGGCCGGCCTACCCGGATGTCGTCCGGCAACCCGAGGAGGAAGTCCGATTCCGCCGAGCCAGAATATTGGCCGTTAAAATCGAAGTTTCCTGCGAGTCCGCCATTCCCGGGGAAGAATCCGTTCATGCGAATCCGCCACCCCTGAAAGCCAAAACGAGAGTTGTGCTTGCCGTGTGTCCAATTGATTACGTCCTGGTACTGGATCACGGTGTCGGCCTGGGTGGTGAGCGAATTCTTGCTGCCGAATGCAGCATGGCTTCCGTTGACTCCACCCGCCAGGTAATTCTTGGAGAAAGTCATCGCGGGCAAAATGCTTGAGGGCAAGCCGGCTATGCCAAACTGGCTGACATCGACGCCGTTGGGGTCGGTCTGATTGAAGATATCGACATAGCTGACGCCGAAGCGGGCGTCGTTGACCAGGCTGGTGGAAATAGCTCTGGTGTAATCGACTACTGTGTTCCACACACTCGCGTCATTCGATGTGTTGTAAGCCAACTGGTAGGAGTTGGTGGTCGGATTGGTCAGCCGTTCCTTCGAAAAGCGGCCAAAGACGTGGTTACGCTCGTTGACTGCCCAGTCGGCCCTGCCGTCTCCCTGATCGACGTTGGTAACGTTAGCGGAGCGGTCGTCCGCATTCGCGGTTAAGTTGGCATTGACAGGTGCGGGGTAGTAGTTCGAGTTAACAATGTTCAAGGCCGCCGGACTTAGGCCGGACGTAATGATATTGCCCGGGTAGGGAACCTGGGTGACCGGATTCCTGATCACTACGGGAGTGGGAAGGGTTAGGAGCTCGGAGAAATCTCCGGTGCGCTCCTTAGCGGTCAATACCGAGAAAGAAGAACTGGTAGTGGGGAAATCGAAGCGCTCTCCCTGGTAATCGGCGAAGAAAAAGAGCTTGTTCTTGATAACCGCCCCGCCAACGGCGGCGCCGAACTCATTCCAACGGAGCTTTTGACGAGGATCTCCATCCAGGTTGCGCCACCACTCGTTGGCGTTCAAAACATCGTTGCGGAAGAACTCGAATGCGGAGCCGTGTAGTTTATTCGTGCCGGACTTTGTCGATACGCTGATAACGCCGCCCATATAGTTACCGAAATCGGCAGGCGCATTCTGCGTGATGAGGTTGAATTCCTGGATGGCGTCGGGCTGCGGCGTGTAGGCAATGAAATTGCTGGCCATCTCATTGTTATCCATACCGTCGATCACGTAATCCACAGCGGTAAAGCGGTTGCCGTTGATTTCAGGCCGCGCATTCTGGCCGGTCGTCTGGCCGCTGGTAAAGCTGTTCCCTCCCATCGGGTTTGGCGTGACTACACCGGGGGCGAGCAAGGTCAACTGCAGGTAGTTACGAGAGGCGAGCGGCAGGTCGACGTTGGCTTGCGCATCGATCACGGTGCTCACTTCGCTCGATTCGGTCTGCAGCAGGGGCGCTTCACTCGTCACCTGTACCGTTTCGCTATTCTGGCCGACGGCCAACTGGATATTTACGGCTGCGATCTGGTTGAGTTGCAGATCGGGAGTGGTTTCCAGGGCCGTGCGGAAGCCGGGCGCGGACACGCGTACCGAGTAGCGTCCCACGGGCAGTCGCGTGAGGTTGTAAAAACCCTGAGCGTTGGTTTTTGTCGGCCAGACCGTGCCGCGGTCGAGGTCGGTCGCCGTCACTTCGGCATTCGCAACCACCCTGCCGGTCGCATCGGTGATGGTGCCATTGATGGTTGCGGTTACTTCCTGCGCAGCCCCGCGTACTGGCCCCAGACAAAAGGCCAGGAAGAGAACCCCTAGCACTTGAACGGTTGAATGCCTCAAAACCAGAAGTCCTGCGCCTGCCCTCATGCCCTACCTCCTCAAGTTCTCTAGAGTGTCTGCGGTCGATGGTCGTTGATCGTTTGCAAACGTGATACCTTAGTTCCGCAATACGAAACTGATGTTTATATTGCGGCTAAAGCTAATCAAAAACAGATTGCGTTGTCAAGGCCTTCGTGCAAGAGTTTTGATATGAAAAAGACCTCCACCGCCATGAGCTCCACCGTGCGCTGCCTAAAAGTGCTGGAGCTTCTGGCCGACGAGCCCTTTGAACTCTCCTTCACCGAACTGGCCGCGCGCCTCAATGTGCCCAAGGCGTCGGCGCACCGTTTATGCACCACCCTGATCGAAGCCAGGCTGATCACCCAGGAGCCAGTGGCGCGGCGCTACATGCTCAGCAGCCACGCCCTGTGGATCGGCTCCGCCTATCTCCGGCACTCCGCGATGTACCGGGCGGCGTTTTTCCCCATGCAGGAACTGGCGCGGCAACTCCCGGGCACGGTGCAGTTGGGCGTGCTCAGCGAGGACCACGTGCTTTTCATTCACTCGGTGGGTTATCCCGGAGCCCTCGATGCCTTCGCCGACGTAGGGCTGCGACGCCCGTTGAATGCCACCGCCTCCGGTAAGATCTTTCTCGCTCGCATGACGGTCGAGGAAGTGGAGCGCATCATGTCGAAGTGCACCAAGAAATACACCAGCAGTACGATCACCTCCCTGGCGCGCATGAAGCAGGAGATTGCCGCGGTGAAGAAGGCAGGCTACGCTCGCAACGTGGAAGAGCTGCTGCCGGGCTACTGGGTGCTGGCGGCCGGCGTAGTCGGCCGGGACAATCGGCCGATCGCGGCTATTAGTATCACCCTGCCGCTCAAAGACTTCACCGCCGAGCGGGAAACCGCGATAGCGGCGCTCTTGAAGGAAACTGCCCGCAAGACCTCTCTTCAGTTTGGGCACAGCGGCATGGCGCGAGGCATTCCCTGAGCCGGGCGCGCGGGACTGCTCGCGCAGTCAATGGCCGGTCGAGGGGCGGCTCCTAAATGGATCTGCAACTTAGTCTCAGCCATCTTGGATATCTTCCGGAAAGCCCTAAAATCCTGACGCTATTGTCCGGGGAGGCGGGCGCGCTTCCCGACGCAATTCCGTTTTATCTCCGCCAGAACTGCCTTCGCATGCCGCGCTCGGTCGAGCGACAAGAGGGGTTTTCGGCGCGCTTCCCGGCCCCCTACGATCTGCTGCGAGGCAAACTGGTTCTGGGCGAAGGGACAGCCCCGTTGCACCGTGGCGAACTTCGAAAAATCTCAAGCGGATGGGGCTCCATGTGGCAGGCGGATTTCAGCCGTTTCGATGCTCCCGGCAGTTATCAGATCGAAACCGATTGGCAAATCTCTGCTCCTTTTGCCATTCGTGATCGAGTTTACGACCGCATCATTGCCGGCTATCTCGCTTTTCTGCGCGCGCAACGATGTGGCTGCGCCGTATTCGGCGTCCACGATGCCTGCCATCTGGACGATGGCATCCTCGACACCGATGGTTCCCCGCTTCCCGCCAAAGGCGGCTGGCACGACGCGGGTGACTTTCGCAAGTGGCTCGCCTTCACGCTCTATCACGTCGACGCACTACTCACGCTGCGCGAGAGGCTGGGCGAAGACTCGCTGCGCGGCGGGTTCGCACCGGATTCGCTGCTCGACGAACTGGCATGGGGCAACACTTTTTTTCATCAAATGATCGACCCTCGTGGTCAGGTCTACGAAGACGTCGCTGGCGGATCTTCTGCCCCAGGCAGCGGCTTTTCATACAAAAACGACTGGTGGTTTGAAAACCATCCCGGTTGCTATGGCGATGCCAGTGACAATCGATGGACAGACAATGTGCCCGGCTCAGGGGACGAACGCAGAATTCGCACGACGTACAATCCGCTGGTGCAATGGGCATTTGTCTATAGCCAGGCGCGCGCGTCACGGCACAGGGAATATCCGCAGGCTGAAAGATGCCTGCAGCTTGCTCGCCAGGCTGCCGCCTTCGGGCGGCGCAATCGCCACGACAACCGCACACTCTTCCTGGCCGCGGAGCTGCGCGGCGGGCTTGAACTTCTTGCGGCCGGAGATACATCGATTGACGGGTCGGCCCTGGTTTCGTCGGCGCGGGAATTGATGCGACGCCAGGCAAGAATGCCGGAGGGACTCTCCGGCTATTTCACAGAAGCGGGCGCAGCCGACGGATTTCGCTCCATCGCCTTCGCAGCCGACCCAGCTCTCACACTTCTGCGGGTCTGGGAACTGGGGTCGATATTGCCGGACAAGACGGTCGCGGATCATGCTCGACAAGCGGTCGTCGCGTATATCGAAAATTACCTGCTGGCCGACAGCAGCAGCAATCCCTTCTCTATCACGCCTTACGGGGTCTATTTCGAGCCGCCCCATCGCGACCGGCAGTCGTTCCGCGAGGCGGGAAACGGGCGCGGCGTACGGACCTTCATTCACCCCTTCAATTCCCAGGGGATTGTCCATGGCACCAGTTCCGTCCTCATGGCCCACGCCCACCTGTTGGCGCGGTCGGCCGCGCTCCTGCAACAACCGGCGTGGCGTGGGGCCGCGGAGCGTCTTTTGCATTGGTGCCTGGGGCACAACTCACGCAATCGTTCTCTGTTCACCGGAATCGGCTACCGCCAGCCTGTCGGTTACTCCTTCCGAATTCCACAACTTCCGGAAGCCATGTTTGTGGGCTTTATTGGCAGACCGGACGATTCGCCCTATCTCGAGGAATCGACTGCCATCGAATGGAACACCCTGGAATATTGGAGCGTTCCCTTTCTGCACGCCGCGCAGGCGGCTTGTTGGCTGCGCGGTTGAGCGCTGTACTCCAGCTTGACAGAGCCTGAATCAGGGCATATTCTTTGCTCCGTATTTCAAACTATGTGTTCGCATTTCGAAACTCGGGACCACTGATGCGGCGATCAAGCCGGCCCCGCCAACCTGTATTTCCCAGACAAAATGAGATAGTTCTTGCACTCTCCCATGATTCGAATCGACTCCAATGAGCAATTGAATGCCCGGTTGACCCAGCCCAGCGAGGCGGACCTGGCGTTTGCCCGGCGCTCGAACGGAGACACCGTGATTCTTGGCGCCGGGGGAAAAATGGGACCCACGCTGGCGCAAAGGCTGGTGCGCGCACTACGCGGCTCCGGCCGGAAGTCGCGCGTGATTGCGGTCTCCAGATTTCAGTCCCCGGGTATGGAGCGCGAACTGGTGGAAGCAGGCGTGGAGACGATCTCCTGCGACCTGCTCGATGCGGAGAGCGTCAAAGCCCTGCCTCGGGTCGAGAACGTCCTCTTTCTTGCCGGGCGCAAGTTTGGCTCGACGGCAGACCCTGAAGTCACGTGGGCCATGAACACGGTGGTCCCAGCGCAAGTGGCGCAGCACTTTCGCGATTCGCGCATCGTCGCATTTTCGACCGGAAACGTTTATGGCTTCGTCTCGCCGGAGCGGGGTGGTTGTGTCGAGTCGGAAGATCCGGCACCGCTAGGGGAGTACGCGCAGTCCTGTCTTGGCCGGGAGCGGATCTTTGAGTTCTACTGTAAGAAATTCAAAACTCCATGCCTGATCTTCCGGCTCAACTATGCTATCGATCTGCGCTATGGTGTTCTGGTCGACATCGCGCGGAGTGTTTATGAGGGAAAACCGCTTGATCTGACGGTCCCCGCGGTCAATGTGCTGTGGCAGGGAGATGCGAATTCCTACGCCATGCGGTCTCTGGAACTCTGCGAGTCTCCCGCGCGCGTGCTCAATGTGACCGGGCCTGAGACCATTTCGGTGCGGCGCGCTGCGGAGTTCTTTGCCCGACGCTTCCGGCGCGAACTGCTGGTGGCGGGCGAGTCCAAAGGGCTCGCCCTGTTGAGCAACGCGGGGGCCTGCCACGCCGCGCTTGGTTATCCTGAGGTTTCGGCCGACGCGCTGATGGAAGCGGTTGCAGGCTGGGTTGAGTCGGGCCGGGCCAGCCTGAACAAGGCAACGAAATTTCAGGTCATGGATGGGAAGTTTTGATGTCGGACACCACCGAACGATTTCGCGCGCTGTTGCAGCGAGGCCTTGTCATTCCCGCCCATCCCCTCGCTTTGACGGAAGATCTCAAGCTCGATGAAAGACGCCAGCGTGCGCTGACCCGCTACTATTGCGCCGCCGGGAGTGGAGGCGTGGCGGTGGGCGTGCATACCACACAATTTTCCATCCGTGACAGCAAGGTGGGACTTTTCGAACCCGTGCTGGAACTTGCCTTCGAAGAGGTGAGTTCTTTTGAGCGGCGCTCGGGCAAGGTACTGGCCAAGATTGGCGGCATTTGTGGTGATACTCAGCAAGCCTGCCGGGAAGCCGCCACCCTCCGCAGGCTGGGCTACGACGCCGGGTTACTGAGTCTCGCGGCACTCTCAGATGCTTCGAACGCCGCACTAATCGAGCATTGCCGCGCCGTCGGAGAAACGATCCCCCTCATAGGCTTTTATCTCCAGCCAGCGGTGGGCGGGCGCCCGCTCAATGCCGACTTCTGGGAGAGCTTCGTCGAAATCGAGTCGGTTGTCGCCATTAAGGTCGCCTCCTTCGATCGCTATCAGACCATGGAAGTCCTGCGCGCGGTGGCGCACAGCGAACGCAGCTCTGAAATCGCCCTGTACACGGGCAACGACGATAACATCGTCGCCGATCTTCTCACCGAGTTTCGTTTCGGAAAACGCACCGCGCACTTCGTCGGCGGATTGCTGGGCCAGTGGGCGGTATGGACGCGACGCGCGGTGGAGCTCCTCAAGGCTGTGCATGACGCAAAGTACAATGGCGCGCGCCTGGACACCGTTCTCGTGCGAGGGGCGGAGATTACCGATGCCAATGCCGCCATCTTCGACGCCAGACATCAGTTTCGCGGCTGCATTCCAGGCATCCACGAAGTGCTGCGCAGACAGGGATTGCTGGCCGGTCGCTGGTGCCTCGATCCCACGGAGGTCCTTTCAGCGGGGCAATTGGAGGAAATCGAGCGCATCCACTCCTCCTATCCGCTATTGAATGACGACGAGTTCGTGGCCGAGCACCTGGACCAATGGCTGTCGTAGCCGCTCCGCTTCCAACGGTCCGGTGCGGAAGTGAGGCTCCTTGAACGAGAAGACAATCGCAACCATCGCTCTTCGGGACGAAGGCTTCGGCAATTTTGACGAAACGCTGCGAGAGGCCGCGCGGTGGCTCGAACTGGCGGCTGCGCAGGGGGCGCATCTTGCCGTGCTTCCAGAAACGATCAATCTGCTCCAGCGCAAGAATGCATCCGTTCCGCTCGACGAATTTGCCCTGGAAGACTGGCGGCAGGCAACCGCGCTTCTCTGCGAGACCGCGGCGCGGTCGAAAATATCTCTGGTCCTGCCGCTCCTGGTGCGTGATAACGGTGTCCTCGCCAATCGCTTTTACGTACTTGGACGGGATGGAGCCGTGCTGGGCTATTACCAGAAGCGTGTTCCCGCTCCTGGCGAGCGGGCCGCTGGAGTGCAATCGGGTAACTGCAAACCGATTCACTGGGAAGGTCTCCGGATCGGCGGAGCTATTTGCGTCGACGTCTATTACCCCCAGGTCGTCTTCGATCCCCAGATCGACTCGGGAGCAGACCTCTTTGTGATTCCGAGCTTCACGCCCGCTGGCTGCCTGTTGGACTCCTGGGCAGTGATCTATGGTGTGCCTTTCGTCCTCGCTTACTCACCCTGGAGTCGCATTCTGGATCGGGACAGCACAGAATTGGCCGCCGGTGGCTATCGATCGGAGACGCTGCGTCTTGGTTTTGGATCGCCGGTTCTGCTGGCCACCGTCAACTTCGACGCCGTGACCCTGTTCGCCGATCAGAACCAGGAGAAGATCTACGACGTCGCGCGCCACTATGGTCGAGATGTCCGCATCCGCTTTAATCAGCCCAACTGTCTGTTTACGGTGGAGTCTCGTTCGGCGGATCTTTCGGTAGAGGACGTCATGCGGCGGTTCGGCCTCGTATCGCGAAGAGACTATTTGCTTCGCATGGTCCAGCCGTGACTAGGCGCATTTTGAGCGGAAGCCCCCTTGTAGGTTGGCGAAAGAACCTGTGAGCCTGCTTAATAAAACCGCGCCTCTCCGCTTTGCTGTAATTGGCTGCGGCTCGGTCGCGCGCACGCAACACATCCCCAATATCGTGAAATCGTCGAGGATGACGCTCCACACCTGCGTCGATATGGACGACGGGGTACTCGCCGAGTGTCGCGACGTTTTTGGCGCGATGCATACACGCAAAGACTTTCAGGGCGCCATCGAAGATCCGGAGGTGGACGTCATCTGCCTCGCCACAACCGAGAAGCTTCGTTTGCCGGTGATCGCATTGGCGGCAAAGGTCAAGAAGCCTGTGTACGTCGAAAAGCCCCTGGCTAGAACGCTCGACGAGATGCGCGAGATTCAGCGACTCGTGCACGCCGCGAACCTCCCATTCTGCGTCGGTCACAACCGGCGATCCAGCCCTGCCATGCTCGACGCGCATCGCATCTTCCGCCGGCACATGACCAATCCCGCGCCTTGTCCGTGGCGCTGGCGGCGGGAGGCCGGCGTCCCGGCCCTGCCTGACGATGGCGTTCCATCCGTTTCCGTGCGGATCAACGACGATTGGTATAGCTGGAAGAGTTGGGTATTCGACAAATCTCATGCGCCTCATGGGCCCATGCTCTTCGAGATGACGCACTTTACCGATGTCTGCAACTGGTTCCTTGGGGACGAGCCAATCGAGGTTGTGGCTGTTGAAACCGGCATGCTGAACGAGGCGGTCATTATCCGATATCGAAACGGCGCTCTGGCCACCATCGTCATCGGCAGCAACGGCACGCTCGGCTACTGCAAAGAACTGTATGAGTTCATGGGCAAGGGCACGTATCTCGCCGTCGATCACATGCTGGAGGTCCGGACGGCGGGAATCGAAGGCGCTTCTGAAAAAACTACTTATCCCATGGTGCAGGACCGCCACCCGCAGATCGGGATCGAAGGCGGCGTTTCGGGTTGGCTCGCAAAAAAGCGCGCCGCATGCGCGGAGGCCGCTGCGAACGATGATCCCCTGCTCCAGTTCACAGCCGAACCCGACAAGGGGCACGCGCATGCGCTCGAACGTTTCGTCGACCAGATTCTGGGTGAAGGCCCAGAAGTATGCGGGGTGGATGATTCGGTACTCGCGACGCGTGTGGCATTCGCTGCGATTAAATCCGCTCAAGAAAGAAGATTAGTGTCGCTTGATGAGATCAAGTTATAGCGGCTTCGTTCGGCATATTCGGCTCGTGTTCGATTGGCTCGGAGGAGGGATCGATACCATGGGAAAAGTTTTGAAGCCGATTACGAATCGCCGCATGCGACATCGTGCACACTCTACGGAAGCCCTCGCGCCTTTAATGGCGCTCGTTGCGCTTGTCATTTGGACCGTGTGCGCTGCGCGCGCCCAGAATTCTTCCCCGGAAGATCCGGCGGCGAGTGTGAATCCGCTCATCGGTACCGGCGCAGATCCAGACGACGGCATCAACCTTTTTCCCGGAGCGACGACACCTTTTGGCATGGTGCAACTCAGCCCGGATACGGAGGATCACGGCTTCGGCTATCACTACATTCAGACAAGAATTAAAGGGTTCAGCATGACCCACATGAGCGGTCCAGGCTGCGCCAACGAAGGGAACGTATTTTTCTCAGCCACCACGGGCCCCATCGTGACCCAGATATCGGATTTCCAATCGCCTTACTCGCACAAAAAGGAAGCGGCCAAGCCCGGATACTATGAGGTGCAGCTGCTGCAATGGGGAATTAATGCGGAGCTGAGCGCCACCGATCGTGCCGGCGTGGCTCGGTTTACGTTCCCCGGCGGGAAGCCCGCCAATGTTCTCGTCCCTATCAGTCACACGCTCAACAACACCGCAGCGGCCTCGGTACGGATTGTGGGCGATCACCGGATGGAGGGTTACGTCGAGAACCATGCCTTCTGCAATATGAAGCCAACCTACAAGGTTTACTTCGCGATGAGCTTTAGCCGGCCTTTTTCTTCGTTCGGCACGTGGAGGGCTCCAGACATCTATAGCCGGGGAACAATTTCAACGGGCAACCGTTCCGTGGAGCAAGGCGACCATCAGAAATGGTTGGGAGCCTATGCCAGTTGGGAACCCGAGCCGCGCGAGCAGACGATCACCGCCTGGATTGGAATCTCGTATGTGGATGTGGCGGGCGCCGAGAAGAACCTGCAAGCGGAGGCGGAGAGCAAGGATTTCGACGGCATTCGTAGCGAGGCGGAAAGCGCGTGGAACAAGGAGTTGAGCTTCATCGACGTTTCGGGTGGCACTCCCACACAGCGGACAGTGTTTTACACCGCGCTTTATCACAGCCTGCTGATGCCCAGTCTCTTCAGCGATTCGGATGGCCGCTACCTGGGATTCGATGGTCAGATTCACACACTCCCCGCCGGGCATCACATCTATGCAAATTTCTCCGGCTGGGATATTTACCGCAGCGAAATCCCGCTATTGGCAATGATCGAGCCGCGGCGCATGGAAGAGATGGCGCAATCGATTGTGCTCATGTACCAACAGGGAGGCTGGATCGATCGCTGGCCGCAGATCAATCTCTACACCAGCGACATGATAGGGAGTCCACTCTCGATCGCGCTCGCAACTACGTGGCTGGACGGCCTCCACGGCTTCGACATGGATGCGGCCTGGGAAGGCATGCTAAAGGACGCCACTCAAGCCCCACTGCCCGGCAGTCCTTACCTGGGCGAGCAGGGGATTGACTGGATCAATAAGGTCCATTACGTCCCAGATGACAAGGTAGATTACGGCTCCGTCGCCATGACGCAGGAGTACGCCCTCGCCTATGCGTCGCTCTATCGTCTCGCGGCGGCGCTGGGCAAAACCGCCGACGCCAGGATACTTTACGAGCGAGCGCTCTATTACCGCAACGTATTGGATCCCGAAGACCGATTCTTCCGCCCACGCAATGCCGACGGGACCTGGGTGCGGGACTTCAACCCGGCGCGAGATGGCCATGGGTTTGTCGAAGGCACGGCCTGGCACTATCTCTCGTTCGCCCCGGCGGACATGGCATGGCTGGTAAGCGCGGTCGGCCGCGACGTTTTCAATGACCGCATGACTGAGTTTTTCAACTATCCCGAGCCGGGCTGGTATGCGCAGTATTACAACCCCTACAACGAAACCGCTTTGCAAGCCCCATTTGTGTTCAACTTTTCGGGACAGCCG
The DNA here is from genome assembly GCA_963746205.1 of uncultured Acidobacteriaceae bacterium. Classification (GTDB taxonomy): domain Bacteria; phylum Acidobacteriota; class Terriglobia; order Terriglobales; family Acidobacteriaceae; genus Acidiflorens. The sequence continues at coordinate 37,470 of CAVVAP010000031.1, forward strand.
TGGAAGACGCAACGCGTCGTCCGCCGCGTGCTTCAGGAAAACTACTTCGACGCTCCGGACGGCATTCCCGGAAACGACGATTGCGGCGCAATGTCTTCCTGGGCAGTGCTAAGCATGATGGGTCTCTACAGCGTGGACCCGGCCAGCCTTGCATACGAACTTGTCGGCCCAACGTTCCCGAAGATCGTCATCCATTTGCGGGAACCTTACTCGGGGAGAATCTTTTCCATCACAGCCGAGGGAGCGGCCGCGAACGCACCCTACATCCAAAGTGTGCAACTCAACGGTAAACGGCACGAGAAGAACTGGGTCTCGTTCCAATCGATTGCGGCTGGCGGCGCACTCCATTTCCAGCTGAGCTCCGAACCCAATCGGACGTGGGGTGCGGGAGCGGAAGATGCGCCACCATCTCTAAGCGACACACGATGAGGATGTAGAAAATGGAACGGCGCAAATTCCTCGAGTGGGCCGGACTGGGGCTTTGGAGCAGTTTCGCGTCGCCGAAACTAACCTCGGCAACTGGGGCTGGCACGGCGCCGATGGCGGGCCGTCCATCTCAGGAAATCCCTGCTAGAGCCTACGGATCGGGCCATTTCGGAAAATGGATAAACGATTCGTTTGGCCTGCCTGCTTACGAGTACACCTGCAATCAGATCACGGATCCCAAAGCCGTTTCCCCGGTGGACAAGGCGTGGCGCCCGCCCACCGACCACACCCATCAGGTAGGGAACGATCGTCTGGTCGCGGCTGTTTCCAATTACGGTTATGTCCAGGTCCGGCAGGATGAAGGCGCCCCTAAATTTCTCAACGATTATTGTCCACAACAAGATCGCTACGGGGGTGGCATCGGCTTCCTTGCCGACGAGAACATTTTCCTCAGTACGTACTATTCCGGCACGGCCGACGCCTTCGACAGGATTCTGGGCGTGGGGTATCTGCGGAAGCGTGTAATCGGAAGCCAGTACGAAATCGACCAGGTGATTTTTGCTCCTTTTGGAGATGACCCTGTCTTGATTTCCCAGGTGACGATTACGAACCATTCCAGGCACCGAACGAAGCCACGATGGGTGGAGTACTGGGGCTGCCACAATTATCAATTCTCGTATAAGTCCTTGATGGAAGCAGCATTATTGGGTGAAGCGACAGAGGCGCCACGGCTGCGCCGAGATTTTTCCAATCGATTTGCCCATCGATTCCAGCCGGTGAAGGGCGCCAGGGGATTGCTCGAAACCCAATCATTTCTTGGCCCGACGCTCGAGATGGAAGAGTCATGGCAGAAAGTCCAGGCTGCTCTGAAAGCGAATCCAACTGGGTTCTATGGCGGTCCAGTTCCCCCGCTCGCGCCCGGAGCCAGCATGGAAGATCTCCATCCGCCACCGACATTTCTCGTCTCACTGGACGCTCCGGCCGATGGATTTGCCACCGACGCGAGCGACTTCTTCAAGGGCGGCATTGCGCGTCCACTGGGAATCGCCCGGCCTTTGAACAATGATCTCGCAACAACTGGGCCGGGGAGCGCATTTTTTCTGGAGCGGAGACTGGCATTGAACGCTGGCGAAAGCCGAACAATCTATTTCCTCTACGGCTACCTTCCGGAGGGGTTCGATCTCGACAGCCTGATTTCAAAATACGCGAAGGAAATATCTTCACTATGGGCGCGATCAAGTTCTCACTGGAAAGAAAGCGGCCTTCGATTCCGTACGGAATCCGAACCCTGGGTGGAGAGAGAAACCGCCTGGAGCAGCTATTACTTACGCAGCGGTTTCACCTACGACCACTTCTTCCAGGGACACATCGTTTCCCAGGGCGCCGGAGTGCAGTACATCGCAGGAATTCAAGGCGCGGCCCGCGATCCCCTGCAACATGCGTTGCCCTTAATTTTCAGCGACGCCAACCTCGTCCGCGAGGTAATTCGCTACACGCTGAAGGAGACTCAGCCCGAAGGGTCGCTCCCCTACGGCATCGTAGGAAACGGCGTTCCCATGCCGTGTCGTTATCGGCCCAGCGATCTGGAGTTGTGGCTGCTTTGGTTGGCGAGTGAATACGTTCTCGCGACCCGCGACACGGAATTTCTCGAGGAGCGCGTGCCCAGGTATCCCAGTCGCGAATCAAACCCGAATAATCTGACGGTGCGAGAACTTCTGGCGCGCGCTTATGCGCGTGTGACCGGCGCGATTGGTGTCGGCAAACATGGCCTGATGCGTCTTTTCAATGGAGACTGGAACGACAGTATCGTGGTTAACCGTCTGGCGCCGGCGCAGGTCGCGAAAGTAATGCAGCAAGGCGAAAGCGTTCTCAACGCAGCCATGGCAGGTTACGTGCTGAATTACTACGCAACGATGTTGCGGTTCGCGGGGCTTCGCGAACTGGCTGATGAAGTGCGCGCCGGAGCTGAGGCCCAAAGACAGGCGGTAAGGCAGCAATGGACCGGCCGGTGGTTTCGACGCGCTTGGCTCGGCGAAGAGTTGGGGTGGTCCGGTGAAAAACAGATGTGGCTGGAACCGCAGCCCTGGGCCGTTATTGGCGGCAGCGCCACTTCCGAGCAGGAAAGCACCGTGGTTGCGGCGATCGACGAACTGATGCGCAAACCTACTCCGATTGGAGCTGCTCTCCTAAGCCAACCGGACCCCACGATGCATAACGAGGCCGGGGTGGGGACGAATGGAGGAATTTTTGCAGCCATCAGTGGAACCTTGATTTGGGCTCTTGCCCGGGTCAACGGATCCATGGCATGGGACGAGTGGAAAAAGAACTCTCTCGCGCGTCACGCTCAGGTCTATCCCGATCTGTGGTACGGAATTTGGAGTGGCCCGGACGCTTACCATTCTGCGCTGGCGAAGAATCCCGGTCATACCGAACCGGAATTTCCGGTCATGAACATGCATTCTCACGCATGGCCGCTGTACTCGGCTGCCAAGCTGCTTGGCCTGGAGTTCCACGAAAACGGAATCAACTTCCACCCAGATCTTCCTTTGCTGCAATATGAATTCGCGTCGCCGTTGCTGGGATTCAGGAAGTCTCCGGGTGGCTATTCGGGCTGGTACGCGCCGAAGATGGCGGGACACTGGAATATCGATATCGCGCTCTCCGAGCCTGATCGGGCAAGATTACGACAAATCACCGTAAACGGAGTGGCGGAAGTGTTCAGGTCCAACCCGGGAGGAGTTCGTTTGAGCGGTGAAAGCAAACCCGGCGCACCGCTGCGGTGGGAATTATCTAATTCAGTACAGAGTTCGAAATCATGACCCTTTACGCCGCAAAAGGCGATCCCGAACTGGAAATCAGCGGAAAAGAATTACGAGATCTGTTCCACGACGCTCTCGGGAAGCTGGGTGAGCGGTGCAAGGTCCTCGCCGTTCCGCCTGATTTCACACGCCGCGAGTCGCGTGCAGGCGAGTTGACTCGTCACGCCCACGAGTACTACGGCCACCGGCTTGCAGCTATTCTGCCCGCTCTGGGTACGCACGTCGCAATGTCCCGCGAGCAACTGGCTGCCATGTACGGAGAAATCCCACTTGGCCTGTTCCGGGTTCACGATTGGCGCACAGATACGGAGACGCTTGGAGAAGTGCCGCGAGCAATCATTGCTGAGCAATCGGAAGGAAAGTTAAGCTACCCCTGGCCGGCACAGGTGAATCGCCTGATCTCTCACGGGGGCTTTGACCTTGTACTTTCGCTGGGACAGGTCGTCCCGCACGAAGTGAGCGGGATGGCCAACTACAACAAGAACATCCTGATCGGAACGGGTGGACCGAACAGCATCAATCGCAGCCATTATCTTGGAGCAGTTTTTGGAATGGAGCGCATCATGGGGCGCGCCGACAATCCCGTCCGCTATGTATTGAACTATGCTGCCGAACGTTTTCTCAAGGGACTCCCCATTATTTATGTGCTAACCGTGGTTGGGGTAACGGCTAATGGCAAATCGGTTCTGCGCGGTCTGTTCATCGGCGACGATATCGAATGCTTCCGCCGCGCGGCGGATCTCAGCCTGCGGGTAAACTTCGCGATGCTCGACCGGCCGATCTCCAAAGCGGTGGTCTACCTGGATGCGCGGGAATATCACAGCACGTGGCTGGGTAATAAGGCCGTTTACCGGACCCGCATGGCGCTAGCAGATGGCGCCGAACTTGTTGTTCTAGCCCCCGGTGTAAGTCAGTTCGGTGAGGATCTGCATATTGATGCGCTGATTCGTAAATACGGATACCGCGACACCCCGGCCACGCTGGCGGCGGTGAAGGAAAACAGCGATCTGGCCGCTGAACTTGGCGCCGCAGCGCACCTCATTCATGGCTCGTCAGAGGGTCGGTTTCGCATCACCTGGTGCCCCGGCCATTTGACGCGTCAGGAGGTGGAAGGGGTCGGGTTTGGTTACGGCAATCTGCCGGCTATGCTCTCCCGCTACGATCCGACAAAACTGAAACCGGGTCGAAACATGGTCGACGGGGAGGAAATTTTCTTTATCTCAAATCCGGGTCTCGGTCTTTGGGCTTATCGCGGACGCTTTGAAAGCGGGACCATATGAAACCGACCGGTCTAAGCTTGTCCGACAACGTGGCCGTCGTCATCGGCGGAACCTCGGGTATCGGCCGCGCCCTGAGTCTTGGCCTTGCCGCAGCGGGAGCGGATGTCGTCCCAAGCGGCCGTCGTAAAGAGAATATCGACGAGGTCGCATCGGAGATTGAATCCCACGGGCGTCGAACGCTCAGACAGGCTTGCGACATCGGCGATCGAGAATCGCTGAAGCGGCTGGCAACGGCTTCGCTAGAGCGCTTTGGCAAGATTGACATCCTCGTCAATTGCGCTGCCAAAATCACTCGCATTCCGACGCTCGACATGCCCGAGGAAGATTGGCAAGACATCATCGACACGAACCTTACGGGAACGTTTCGTGCATGTCAGGTTTTTGGCAGGCACATGCTGGAGCGCGGATATGGTCGCATCATCAACATCACTTCCCTGAACGCTTTTGTCGCGCTCAGCGAGGTGGCGGCCTATGCCGCGAGTAAGGCGGCCGTGCTGTCGCTCACCCGCTCCCTGGCCGTCGAATGGTCGAAAAAGGGAGTTCTGGTCAATGCCATCGCCCCCGGTGTGTTTCGCACCGCACTGAACACTGACTTCCTGGATAACACGTCTCGAGGCCGGGAGTTGCTTATGCGGACGCCGCTTGGGCGCTTCGGCCAGACCGAAGAACTGATTGGCGCCGCAGTCTATTTGGCGTCCGAGGCAGCCTCGTTTACCACCGGCCAGGTAATCGTTGTGGACGGCGGCTTTCTGGCCAGCGGCGTAAATCAATAAAGATGTCGCTAGGCACCTCCGCAAGAGACAAACGCGCTTTTCAAGTACTTCTCGCTAATGATCGGGATTACTTCAGTGATCAGGCGCCCCAGAGCTTGGACATTCTGCCACTGGCTATAATCGATGAGGCTTACTTCTGCGAAATGGGGCGGGTTAAGGCCGAATCGAAGGCTGCTGAAGGTCATCAAAAAGAGATGAAGAAAGTCCACCAGCATCCTCTGGAAAAGATTCTGGAGAATCGGATCGCCATCATCGACGGCGCGATGGGCACCACTATTCGCACCTACGGCATGACGGAAGCGGACATACGAGGAGAGCGATTCAAGGACGCGAACAAGAGTCTTCTGAATAACGGTGACCTGTTTTCGCTGACTCAGCCGCAGATGATTGGCGACATCCATCGCCGGTTTCTGGAAGCTGGGGCGGACATTATCGAGACCAATACTTTTGGCGCAACCAGCATTACGCAGAGCGAATTTTTTGTCGACGATCCTCGGGAGCGCGGTGGTCGTAAGGATCCAGCGTTCTACCAAAAAGTGGTGGACGACCCATTCCTCGGGAGCCTGGCTTGGGATATCAACGAGCAATCGGGGCGGCAATGCCGAGAGTGGGCCGATCGCGTTGGGTCCGCAACCTCGCGTCAGAGGTTTGTGGCGGGGGCGATTGGGCCTCTGACCGTCTCGCTATCGAACTCTCCCGATGCCGACGATCCGGGATTTCGGGTCGTCACCTTTGATCAGGTGAAAGCGGCTTACACCCAGCAGGTCCGCGCTCTGATCGCGGGGGGCGTGGACTTGCTCCTGGTCGAGACTATCTTCGACTCGCTGAACGCCAAGGCCGCCCTGGTGGCCATTCGAGAGGTGTTCGACAGGGACGGCAAGGAACTGCCAATCATGATCTCGGCGGCGGTGGGGCGCGGCGGCGAGACCATGATCTCCGCGCAGACCACGGAAGCGTTCTGGAACGCGGTGCGGCACGTCAAACCGTTGTCGGTCGGACTTAACTGCTCGCTCGGTCCCGATCTTATGTACCCGTTTCTGGAGGAACTTTCGGAAAAGGCGGAAGTTGCGATCTCCTGCTATCCGAATGCCGGTTTGCCAAACCCGCTGTCGGAAACCGGGTTCGATCTGGGGCCGCAAGACATGGCCCGCTACCTCGGCGACTTTGCCCGGGGCGGATTGATCAACATCGCAGGCGGCTGTTGCGGAAATACTCCGGATCACATCGCGGCCATAGCACAGGCGCTGGAAGGCCAGCCTGCGCGAAGGTTGGGGCCGCGAGCAACGGAGGAATCATTCGCGGGACCGACCGAGATTGAGAGTCGGGCGTGAGCGAATCGGACAGCGCAAGCGGGCTCCAGCCCGCGAAGGCAAAGCCGCTCCGTCTTTCGGGATCGCAGCCGTTCACCCAACAGCCAGGTGTCTACATCATGATCGGTGAGCGGACCAATGTGGCCGGTTCGCCGAAGTTCGCCAGGCTCATCAAGGAAGGTAAATATGAAGAGGCGGTAAGCATCGCCCGTCAGCAAGTCGAGAATGGAGCGAACGTGCTCGACATCTGCATGGACGAAGGCATGATCGACGGGGTCACGGCGATGACGCGCTTCCTGCAATTGCTGGGGAGCGAGCCCGAAGTCACCAAAGTGCCCTTTATGGTGGACTCCTCGAAGTGGGAAGTGATTGAGGCTGGCCTGAAATGCCTGCAGGGCAAAGGGATCGTCAATTCAATTTCGCTAAAAGAAGGCGAAGAAAAGTTCCGCCAGAACGCCGCGAAAGTTCTGAAATACGGCGCCGCCGTAGTCGTGATGGCCTTCGACGAACAGGGACAGGCGGCGACTTACGAAGCGAAGATCCGCATCTGCGAACGCGCCTACCGCATCCTGGTTGACGAGGTCGGGTTCCCACCGGAAGACATCATCTTCGATCCTAATATTCTGACCGTTGCCACGGGCATGGAGGAGCATAACAACTACGCGGTGGACTACATCAACGCCACGCGCTGGATCAAGGCCAACCTGCCACACGCGAAAGTGAGCGGAGGCGTCTCAAACATATCTTTCAGTTTCCGCGGCAATAACAAGGTGCGAGAAGCGATTCACTCCGCATTTCTGTATCACGCCATTGCGGCGGGCATGGACATGGGCATTGTGAATGCCGGCATGCTGGAGGTGTATGAGGAGATCGAGCCTGAGCTCAAGGTGCTGGTTGAGGACGTGCTGCTGAACCGGCGGCCCGACGCCACCGAACGGCTGGTTGAATACGGAGAAACGCTAAAAGGAACGGGCGCTGTTGTCAGTGAAAAGAAAGCGGAAGAATGGCGCAACGGTACGGTCGAGGAGCGCCTTTCTCATGCCCTTGTCAAAGGTATTGACGCCTACATTGAGATCGACGCCGAGGAGGCGCGGGTTAAGTTGGGTCGTCCTCTGCTGGTCATCGAAGGGCCGCTCATGGCGGGCATGAGCGTGGTGGGCGATTTGTTCGGGGCGGGCAAGATGTTCTTGCCCCAGGTGGTGAAGTCGGCGCGAGTAATGAAGAAGGCCGTGGCGCACCTTACTCCGTACATGGAAGCGGAGAAAGAAGCCAGGGCTGCGGCGGGGGAAGTGGTCAAGGCGCAGGGGAAAATCGTCCTGGCGACGGTCAAGGGCGATGTTCACGACATCGGCAAGAACATTGTCGGAGTCGTGCTCGCGTGCAATAACTACGAGGTGATCGACATGGGGGTGATGGTCCCGTGCGAAAAAATCCTCGAACGAGCGCGGGCGGAAAAGGCGGACATGATCGGACTCAGCGGGCTGATTACTCCGTCTTTAGATGAGATGGTACACGTGGCGCGAGAGATGGAGCGTCAAGGCTTCAAGTTGCCGCTGCTCATTGGCGGCGCGACCACGAGCCGGGCGCACACGGCCATCAAAATCGCGCCGCATTATAGCGAGCCGGTCGTGCACATCCTCGACGCCAGCCGAGCCGTGCCCGTCACGACCAGCCTTTTGAGCGAGGACGGCAAGTGCGCATTCGTGGAGCGCCATCGCGCCGACTACGAGGCGTTGCGCAAAGCCCACTCCGCGCCCAAGCTCGCCGTCGTCTCGCTGGAAGCGGCGCGAAAAAGGCGGACGCCGATCGTTTGGCGCGCGGAAGACCTGCCCACGCCTTCCTTCATCGGCGTGCGCCTGCTGAACGAGTTTCCACTGGCGACTCTGCGCGAATTTATTGACTGGAGCCCGTTCTTCCACACCTGGGGGCTGAAGGGAATTTATCCCCGCATTCTCGAGCACCCGGAACACGGTCCGCAAGCTCGCCAGGTCTTTGCTGAAGGAAATGCCCTTCTCGACTCCATCATTGAGGAGAAATTGCTCACGGCGCGAGGTGTATACGGCTTCTACCCCGCAGCGGCCGTGGGCGATGATGTCGAGTTATACGAGGATGAAAAGCACGAAAAAGTACTGGAACGATTTCATTTTCTCCGGCAGCAGTCCAATCGGGAAGGCAGTGAGCCGTGCCGGTGTCTCGCCGACTTTATCGCGCCGCAGGAAACGGGTTTGCGGGACCACATCGGCGCGTTCGCGGTAACCAGCGGGATCGGATTGAAGGAACTCTGCGACTCATACAGGGCCAAGAACGATGACTACAACGCGATCATGGCGGAGGCGCTTGCCGATCGACTGGCCGAGGCGTTCGCTGAATGCTTGCATAAACGCGTGCGTAACGAATGGGGCTATGGGTGTGCAGAGGGCTTGAGCAACGCCGATCTTATTCAAGAAAAGTATCGCGGCATCAGACCCGCAGCCGGATATCCGGCGTGCCCCGACCACACGGAGAAGGGGCAACTCTGGCGTTTGCTAGATGTGGAGGAGAATACGGGGATGCTGATCACGGAATCGTTTGCCATGTGGCCCGGATCCAGTGTTAGTGGACTTTACTTTGCCCATCCGCAATCGCGTTACTTCAGCCTGGGAAAGATTGACCGCGACCAGGCCAGCGACTACAGCAAACGCAAGGGAATGAGCCTGGCCGAAGTCGAGCGATGGCTCGGGCAAAACCTAAATTACGATCCCGCCGAATAACTGGTTTTGTCTCGGCTTTTTCTCGCCTCGGCAGCCGAATATCCACTCATGTTTGCGCCCACGCGCGCCGATAGTACTGAGAAGCGCCCAGGGGCGCAGATATGGGAGGGTGAAACTATGTCCATTAGTCCGGTTTCCGCCGCCAGCCTCAGTGAGGGCGTTTTGGCGTCGGGGAACTCCACCCAGTTGACGCAGGCATTACAAGCTCTCGAAAACAGCCTGTCCGCAGGCGACTTAGCGGGCGCACAATCGGGATTTCAGTCTTTGCTGCGGTTGAATACTGCGCTGGCGGCGGCGAGCGGAAGCGCTTCATCGAGCGACACCCAGTTGTCCAGCGATCTGACGACGCTGGGCAGCGCGATCTCGTCCGCCGACCTTTCCGGCGCGCAGTCCGCGTTTACGACGGTGCAAAACGACTTGAAGAGCGTTTCAAGTTCTCCATCGCTGGCGGTTGAGGCGAATGCGGTGACGCAATCGGAGCAATTGGTCGCGGATTTGCTCAGTCCGCTGAATACTTTCAGTTTGTCAGACAACACCAGTTCGCTGCTGCAATCGGTTTACGCGACTCCCAGCCTGAACGTGCTCGCTTAGTCTGTTGGGGAGATTTCGGGCGAAGACGCCCGGCTCGACCTGTGTTTCTGAGCCTGTGTCTTAGTGGCTTTTCCGCGTCGCTGGGAAATTCTTTGCTGGCGAGAGGGACAGCCTTTTATCAGGTCGGCCTTAATCGTAGTCTTATCTGGTTTCAGCGGCCAAAACCCGCCGATTGCATGGAATCCCGCGAAATGTCGGCCGTCGAGGCGATGCCCTGCATGCGCAGTTTGAACTCGTCCGCGTTGGACGCGTTCTCGAGCGCGGTCTCATAATTCACGAGGCCTGCCTGGAACAAATCCCACAACGACTGGTCGAAGGTCTGCATGCCGTATTGCGATGTGCCTGCTGAGATCGCTTCCCGGATGGCTCGCGTTTTCTCCGGCACCAGAATGCATTCCCGTATATAGGCGGTCGTGACCATCACTTCGACCGCGGGCACGCGGCCTTCGGCGTCCGAACGCCGCACCAGGCGCTGGCTGACAATGGCGCGCAACACGGCCGCGAGTTGCAAGCGAATCTGCTTCTGCTCTGGCGGGGGAAAGATGGCGATGATGCGATTGATGCTTTCGACCGCATCCAGGGTATGCAGCGTGGAGAAAACCATGTGCCCGGTTTCCGCGGCGTGCAGGGCCGTGCCAATGGTTTCGAGGTCGCGCATTTCACCCACCAGAATCACGTCCGGATCCTGGCGCAGGGAGGCGCGCAACGCGGCCGAGAACGTGGGCGTATCTACTTCCACTTCCCGCTGATTGACATAGCCCTTTTTGTCGCGATGGAGAAACTCGATGGGATCTTCAATGGTGATGATATGCTCGGCCCGCGTCGAGTTGATGCGATCGACCATTGCCGCCAGGGTCGTCGATTTACCCGACCCGGTTACGCCGGTGACCAGAACCAGTCCGCGCGGCATATCGCAAATCTGCTCCACCACTTTCGGCAGAAACAGTTCATCCAGGGCCCGAATTTTGGTGGGAATCACGCGCAACACCAGTCCCACGTTGCCGCGCTGCTGAAACACGTTCACACGGAAGCGGCCCAGCCCGGCGACGCCGTAGGCCATGTCGATTTCCGTAGTCTCCTTGAATTTTTGTTTTTGCCGCGCCGACATCATGCTGAAAGCCATGTTCAGCATGTCTTCCGCCGTCACCCGCGTCTGCTCGGTCAGCGGAACCAGATCGCCATCGATGCGCAGGTGAGGGTAGTTCCCCACTTTTAAATGCAAGTCGGAAGCGCGCCTCTCGGTGGCGATGCGAAGCAAATCGTCGATATTCATGAGGATGGATTTCGCTACCTCGCTATCATCACCCGAACCCCACGGCGGGACGAGATGACGGAGGTAACGGCACCATTGGATGCGGGAAGTCGGGCGCGCCGGAGGTGAAAGGGGGAATTCGGTTCGGCGAATTGGGGAGCGAGTACTCGTGCCCTTCCCGGGGCGGACGGTTAGCGTTGAAGATGAGTCGGATCAGGCCGCTGCCGACAAGGGCTCGTCGTAGCTTCCGCCGTAGATGGCAGGCACTTTCGAACCCATGGGACGGAGATACGTCGCCAGTTCGCCGCGATGATGAACGCAATGATTGTTCAGGAAACCGAGATAAAATGCCGCCGGCATGGTGAATGTCATAAAGGGTACGGGAGTCAGCAACTTTTCCGCGGACATTCCGCGAACCCGCTGCACTCCGCGCTTGATATGGGCGTCGTACCAGTCCACCAAAGCAGCGACCGTCTGGGGCTTGTCCGGGCGCGGCGCCCCACCCATATCGAACTTGAGATCTCCGATCGCGTCGAGGAATTGAATATCGGTATTGGCGAGGTGCCAAGCTAATTCCCATGCGGTGCGGGCGTGGGGATCGGGGCGGAAGTCGCGTTTGCTCTCGGGAACGGCCGCGAAAACACGTTTTGTGATTTCAGCTTCCCGTTCAACGCCATCCAGCATCATGGCGGAATAGCCCAGGACAAAATCCGGTGTGGGATTCGACATGAAAGTGCTCCTTTGAGATTGAATTCGATCGAGACAGGGACGCCCGCGATCCGACGGACTAAATATAGAGTAAGGGCGCCCCTAAGGGCAAACCGACGGAATCGCAGGTGGAGCCCGGTTGTAGAAACACATTCCCCGGGCTAAAGCGCTGACCTGTAGTTGGGCGTTGAGCGGCAGGCAAGGAGGGCGGTGGGGTGAGGAGTCAGTTTTGCACGGCGCTGATCCGGGGGTGACGGGGCAAGGCCCCGTCACCACACAAGATCAGGGTTAGGTCAGCATTGCGGCCTGACTTTCAGGGGCTTTTTCCGGGTGGCAGGTCGCCGCAGAGCGGGCAGGCCGGTCAGCGTGCCTTGTTTCTCCACAGTGCCCAGGAACAGGCTGCCGGAGTCCTCATCCAGCCAGAGCAGTTGCCCTCCGTTGGCTTGATAAATGACGACCTGGAAGGTGGGACTGGTGCAAATCCCGGCGCTGACCTGGAGGGGAATGGCATAACGCCCGGGGTGGAGGCTGTCCGCCACGGCGGTGCCGGAGAAAGTGGCGCCGGAATCCGTTCCGCTGACGGGAGTATCGAAGAAATCGAAGGGATCACTGACCAATCCCGTTCCAGTGAGAGCCAGGCTGGTTACCGTGCCCTGACCGACAAAGTCGAATTCCTCGCCATTGACCGCGTTGTAAGACTGGGCTCCAAAGGCATATTTACCCGCGAAATTGGCTGTGGCAACACTGGTTTGCGGAATCAGCAAACCGGTGCCGCTGACGTTGATGTCGAGGTCGGCGACGACTGCGCCTCCCAGGCCGCTGGTGGTATTGTTCGGATCGAGCAGATTGAGGTTCGGGTCGGCCAGATAAATCCCGAGGAAGCTGACACTGCCCAAAACGCTATTGGCAATGTTCAGGTGCCCGTAGCCGGAAGAGGCAACGGTATAGGTGCCGGAGATAGCGGTATCCGACAGTATCGCGCCCTGCTCATCGTCTTCTGCCACACCAGAGAAGGTGCCAGCGGACGAAACCGTGGTGAACATTCCGGCGGCAGCGTAAGTTGGCGCCGCAAAGTTGCCCTCCACCCCAAATACAGAACTTCCGACCGATGCCTTGGTGAAACTGGGGTTAGCGCCCTGGCCGAAGGCCAGGCCGATACCTGAATCGAAATTGTCCATATCGATGAAGCGCAAGGCTTCCGGACCAACCACGTAATAGTTGAGCGTCAGCGTCTGGCCGGTGCCGAGGTCGGTGCCGGTGATACTGCCGCGACCGTAGGCATCGGGCGCCGCGATGGTTCCGCTGAAAGCGTTGCCCTCGGTGACCGTTCCCGCGCCAAAATCATCGACGTCGGAAAGACCATTCTCCACGGAAGTGCCGCTGACTTGAAACACTCCACCGACCACCAGCGAGAGTTCGGAGCTGTCGACTCCAGAGAAGGTAAAGGCATAATATCCGCTGGGCGTGCCGTCGATGGTTTGCTGGTCCATGCTGCCACTGGAGGTGGCGGCACCGTCGAACTCCACGATGAGCGCATGTTTAGAGTTCACGAACTGCACTCCGAGGGTCTCGGTTCCACTCTGACCGAGGAGCGTGTTGTTCGTGATCAGGGTTAACGTGCCCAGTCCGGTTGTGGGATCCACAGTCAGCGTTCCGCCGGTGATGGAGTCGCCGGATGGCTGAGGCGATATGTTGGTTGCCGCATCGTTGTAGTCTTGCTCGCCCGCAATCACGTTGCCGCTCCCGTCCACCGTAATCGCTCCGGCAAGGGAGTAAAAGTTCTGGGGATTGTTATTCTCCGCCCCGCTCATGTAGAACGAGAAGGGAATACCGGTGTTGGTCAGGCTGAAGCTGGCGGTGGCGACCACGCCGGTTACCGCGGCGGATACCGTATAAGGCCCGCCTACGGTGCTATTCGCGGTAAAGACCGCCGAGGTGGCGACGCCTTCCGCATTGGTGGTTGCGGTGTTCACGCCGCCGGCGAATGTTCCGCTGGCGCCGGTGCTGGGAGCGGTAAAGGTCACAGTCGCGCCGCTCACGGGATTCGAACCAGCATCCACTACCGTGACCACCAGCGGCGCAGCGAATGCGGCGCCGAAGGTTGCGCTTTGCGGCGTCCCGCTCGTGGCGGTGATGGCGGCGGCAGGACCGGCTGTATTCGTCAGACTGAAGCCGGCGCTGTTAGAGGCGCTCGGAGCCGAAGCCGTCACCGTATAGGTGCCGAGGGTGCCGTTGGCGGTGAACACCGCGGAAGTGGCCACACCACTCCCATTCGTCGTCGCCGTATTCACTCCGCCGGCGAAACTGCCACTGGCTCCGGTGGATGGAGCAGTGAAGGTGACCACCACGCCGCTGGTGGCAATCCCGCCCGTCTTCACCGTCGCCACCAGGGGCGCGGAAAAGGCGGAGTTGATGGCGGCGCTTTGCCCGGAGCCGCTGGTCGCGGTTACGGTGATGAGCGCAGCCGTGTTGGTCAAGCTGAAGTCGGCCGGCGTGGATACGCCGCCGACCGTGGCGGTCACCGTATAAGGACCGCCCGCCGTCTCGTTGGCTGTGAATACCCCAGAAGTGGCCACGCCACTCGCATTGGTGGTCGCGGTGCGGACTCCTCCGGCAAAAGTGCCGCTGGCGCCCGACGAAGGCGCGGTAAATGTGACCGTGACTCCACTCACCGGGTTCGAGCCGTTATCGAGGACGGTAGCGACCAGGGGCGCGGCAAAAGCCGTGTCTGCCGACGCGCTTTGTCCCGATCCGCTGGTGGCGGTTATGGTCGCCGCCGGCCCGGCCGTATTGGTCAAACTAAAGCTGGCCGAGGACGCGGCTCCGCTGGTCGAAGCCGTGACCGTATAGGCGCCGGCGGTCGCGTTGGCGGTGAATACAGCCGAGGTCGCAACTCCGCTCGAATTGGTGGTCGCGGTATTGGCCGCGCCCGCGAAGGTGCCGCTCGCACCCGAAGATGGCGCGGTAAAAGTTACGAGCACGCCGCTGCTGGGCGCGCCATTCGAGGTCACGGTCGCCACCAGGGGCGCGGCGAAGGCGGCATTGATCACTGCGCTTTGCGGACTGCCGCTGGTGGTGGTGATGACGATCGTCGGCGCGGTCGTATTGGTCAAACTAAAGCTGGCCGAGGACGCGGCTCCGCTGGTCGAAGCCGTGACCGTATAGGCGCCGGCGGTCGCGTTGGCGGTAAACACCGCCGAAGTCGCAACCCCGCTCGCATTGGTGGTGGCGGTATTGGCTCCCCCGGCAAAGGTGCCGCTCGCGCCCGAGGATGGCGCGGCAAAAGTCACGAGCACGCCGCTGCTGGGCGCGCCGTTCGAGGTTACCGTCGCCACCAGGGGTGCGGCGAAAGCGGCGTTGATCACCGCGCTTTGCCCACTGCCGCTAGTGGTCGTGATGGCGATCGTCGGCGCGGTCGTGTGCGAGCCACCGCCGCATGCCAGCAGAAGTATGATTGCGAGAATAATTAAGACGAGGGCGCTGGTATGAGTGCTGCGGTTCAGGATCCGTCTGCGATTAGCCGTATTCATGCAATTGAGGCCGCGTAGCCCCGCGATTTGCCGTGTCATCGTATTCCTCCAAATGTTTTTGTGCCGGTTTTACACGAACTGTTCTGGTTTTCTAGGGAAAGCGTAGCGTTTCCTGTTCGGCGGAAACAATGAGTTTCGGGGTGAGAGTGTTACTGAAGTTTTCTTGGAGGTTCGTTCTGGGAGGGTACGAAGGTTTGCGCCAAAAGCGGAAAACCGCTTGGCCGGCAGTTTCATCGGGGCAGCGCAGGGCCGATCCGAGTGGACTCGCGAGGCCGCTACAGCAGGCGCGCGCCGGTCTTCTTCGCCGCGTGCGACAGGGCTACGTCCAGAGTAGCCAGGGGCAAGCCCCGATCAAGAGCCAGATCGAGATAGGCGGCGTAGTACGCGGTCAGTCGATGCTCCCTGCTGAGACGCTGGGCTCTGTCAAGAAAACCACGGCCGCGGCGACCGGTTCGAGCAGGATAGGCAAGAGCGCAAGGTCCGCGAGGAAACCGTAAACCAGTTCCCGGGAAAGCGTTTACGTTTTTCTCCCATAAGCAACGGTGCCGCTATATGGCCTTTACTTTTGTTCTTGCATCCTGAAATCCCAGGTGGGACTTCGACGGCGCGGCGAAACTTCAGGCAAACAAAAACTCTTTTGTCCGCAAGTCCTTAATCCGGTCCCGCAGTTTCGCCGCCTTCTCAAACTCGAAGCGCTTGGCGGCCTCCCGCATATCGCTCTCCAGTTTGCTAATGTAGGCGTCTAATTCCTCTTGCGATTTCAATTCCGGCAGGCCGTCCGCCTCGGGACCGCTCAGGTCGGCATAATCCGCGCCCACAATTGCCACCAGGGTCATATCCAGGGGACGGATAATCGACTCCGGCGTGATCCCGTTTTCGAGGTTGTAAGCCTCCTGAATCGAACGTCGGCGATTGGTCTCGTCGAGCGCTTTTTTCATGGAGTCGGTCATGCGGTCGGCGTAAAGGATCGCGCGGCCGTTCAAGTTGCGGGCACACCGCCCGATGGTCTGAATCAGCGATCCTGCAGAGCGCAGGAAGCCTTCCTTGTCCGCGTCCAAAATAGCTACCAGGGAAACTTCCGGGAGGTCCAGGCCTTCGCGCAGAAGATTGATGCCGATCAAGACGTCAAACTCGCCCTTGCGCAGGTCGCGCAGAATCTTCACCCGCTCCAGGGTCTCGATCTCGGAGTGCATATAGCGGCACTTGACTCCCACCTCGCTGTAGTACTCCGCCAGATCTTCGGACATGCGCTTGGTTAAAGTCGTCACCAAGTACCCGCTCGTTTCGCGCTACGCGGTCGCGGATCATGTGCAACAGGTCGTCGATCTGCCCCTTCACCGGACGGATCTCGACCGGGGGATCGATCAAGCCGGTGGGCCGTATGATCTGTTCCACCACCACGCCCGCCGACTTCGTAAGCTCGTACGGGCCCGGGGTGGCGGAAACGTAAATGATCTGGTTGGTGCGCTGCTGAAACTCCTCAAAGGTGAGCGGACGGTTATCCAATGCCGAAGGCATGCGGAATCCATACTCAACCAGAGTCTGCTTGCGGGAGCGGTCGCCGTGATACATGCCGTGCAACTGCGGCACGGTCTGATGCGACTCGTCGATAAACATCAGAAAATCGCGGGGAAAATAATCGAGGAGCGTCGGCGGAGGCTCGCCCGGCATCCGTCCGGTAAAATGCCGAGAATAATTTTCGATGCCATGGCAGTAGCCCATGGCCTTGATCATTTCGAGGTCGTACATCACGCGTTGATGAATGCGTTGCGCTTCCACCAGCCGACCCTGCTTTTCCAACTCCACTTCCCACCACGCCAGTTCCGCCTTGATCGACGCCACCGCTGAAACCCGCGTCTCCTCCTTCATCACATAGTGAGTCTTGGGATAAATCGGCAGCCGCATGTAGCGCTGCTTGACCGTGCCGAAGAGGGGGTCGATTTGCGCCAGCGCTTCCACCTCATCGCCAAACATCTCGATGCGATAAGCGTGGTCATCGTAAGTGGGATAAATTTCGATGACATCGCCGCGCACACGGAAGGTGCCGCGGCGGAAGTCACCCTCCGTTCGCTCATACAGAATATCCACCAGCTTGCGCGTGATGTCCGAGCGTTTGATCTTCTGACCCTTTTCGAGAAACAAGAGCATTCCGTAATACGCCTCGGGCGATCCCAAGCCATAAATGCAGCTGACGGAAGCGACAATCAGGCAATCGCGCCGTTCAAACAGAGAGCGCGTCGCCGAAAGGCGCAGTTTGTCGAGTTCATCGTTGATGGTGGATTCCTTCTCGATGTAAAGGTCCGCTGCGGGGACGTAAGCCTCGGGCTGATAAAAGTCGTAGTAGGAAACGAAGTACTCGACCGCGTTGTGGGGGAAGAAATTCTTGAATTCGTGATAAAGCTGGGCCGCCAACGTCTTATTGTGGGCCATGACCAAGGCTGGGCGGTTCGCCGCCTCGATCACTTTGGCTGCGGTGTAAGTTTTGCCCGATCCCGTAACTCCAAGCAATACTTGATGTTGCTCCCGGTCGAACACTCCGCGAGTGAGCGCCTCGATGGCCCTCCCCTGGTCCCCCTGGGGTTTGTAGCTGCTGATCAGTTTGAAGTCCACATTTTCATTATAAGGGGACCGGAAGGACTAAACCGGAGGGCGTACTTCCGTGTAAATATGATCGGTCGGAGCCCGCAGAAGCGGAAGAATGTACTAGGTGGTTTCCCCTAAGTGCGGGCAATAGTCCTGTACATCTGCTTGCCGGTTCACTATAGTAGGCTCGTTTTTCGGCCAAATCCCGCGCCACTAGCCACTTCTCACTCGTTTTTCCGTATTTCCGCTGGTTTGGCCCGGTGAATGCAAAATGAAGCGCAGAGTGTTGAACCCGGACGCGTACCCGGATCTTTGGTTCCCCAGACCAGAAGAGGCTGGGGCGCGTCCCATCGCTGCGGAATCCGCCAAATATATGGAAGAAAAGATCAGCCAGATGGGCCCTCGGGAGCGCGAAATCGTGGAATTGCTTCTCCAGGGGTGCGACAACTCGGAAATCTCCCGGCAACTGAATATTGCCGAGAGGACCGTCAAAGCCGATTTCAACCGCCTGTTCCAGCGTTTCGGAATTAAGAGCGGCATCAAGCGGGTCAAGCTCGCGACTTTACTTTATAGGAGACAGCTATGTTTGGAGAAAACGCAAACCGCCAGGGACCAAGCGAACGCGAACGGATCATCATTCAACGCGTAGCCGAAGGCTGCAAGAATCGGGAGATCGCCGACTCCATCGGCACAACCGAACATGTGGTAAAAAATTATCTTCGCTTAATCTATGACAAACTCGGTCTCTGGAACCGGGTCGAGTTGGCGTTGTGGTATGAAGCCCGCCAGAACGAACAGCTCTACACGGCATAAACCCGAAAACTTAGAGTGTTAACAAAATGGGCCTGGCGCGAGCGCCAGGCCCATTTCCTTTGACCTCATGATGACAGGGAGGTGGTGGATGGTTTCTATTTGTTCTGCGTTGCTTTCGTCGACTGTCTGCCTCGTATCCCTAGTCCTACCGATCCGGCTTTAGCGATTTCAGGTAGGCCACTACCGCTGCGGCGTCGCCCGGCACCATGCGGAACTGCGGCATGGGGAGGCGCAACCGCGCTCCGGTGGTCCAGATACCTGTGGTCAGCAGTTTGATCATGTCTTCATCGCTGGCCGGGGGCGTGCCACCGATGCGGGGAGCCATAATCGGCCAGTTCGGGTCCCCTGTCGGGGACGCGTATTTCACGGGCGATCCCTGGAGCCACTGGCTGCGATCGAGATTGCCGTTGCTGTCGGAGGGCGTATGGCATTGTCCGCACATGGACACTCCCTCCACGATATATTTTCCGTGCGCCACGTCCCCCGCGGTACCTGACTTACCCATTGGCTTGTTGTCGGGTTTACTGTCGTTCGACTCACGATTCCCCTGGGCGAGGATGCGGCCGTCCGAAGCGAAGACGAGAAAGACCAGGAAAAAGATCATGGGAAACGTAGCGGTGACGAAGCACAAAGCCCGAGAAAAAGTGTGGGAAGCGCGGTTACGGATGTGAAATGGGTGGCGGCTGGGACGAGCTAAGCTAGCACGATCTGAGCTAGGACGATGGGAGCTGGGAAAATCTAAGGAAGTCTGGGGGAGCATGTTTCTCTCCTGTTCACGATGAGTACGAATGCGGCGTATTTGCGGCGTGCACCCGAATATGCGCCGAAGATTTGATGCTATCAGAATGCCAGCCGCCGGTTTTAGATGATGTGGGCCGCTGCACTGCGGATAGCGCTAATCTGAGATTTCCGGCGGGTGCTATTCGCAGGCGCTGCGACTGGCGGGTTCGAAGCGCTCCATTTCCGCTTCGCGCTGGCTGCCGAAACGGCCGTCGGCAGTTTTGCCGTACTGCTCCTCGCCCGGGCAGTAGTAGAGAGCACTGTGAGGATCGATCCAGACTTCAACGGCGGGGTCTCCCTGAAGATGAGCGGTGGGAGCGGGAGCCTCGGCGATTCCTAGAGTCACCAGCGCCCGCTGCCAGGGGCTGAGGGTGGGTTGTTGCGTGGCGCCCGCGACCGGCCACAGAAGCGCCAGCGCAGCCACGAAAACGGCGGCGCCCAAATAGAGGTCGGCACGGTGAAAGCGGAGCTTGACCCGCAAATCCGCGAACCGCTGCACCAGGGAGACCGGGACGGCGGTAACCTTCTATCGGCCGAAGTCTGAAGGGGCACCTCCGCTAGAGATTCGTAGGTCGAATCTTGGTTCGGCAGATCTTCATCCGAGCTCGGCAGATTTTCATGCGACCGACCTTCGTTCGACAGGGCCATGTCCGACAGGCCCTCGGCTGGCACATGCGACGCGACAAAATCGCTTGAGCGGTCATCAAGCTTGGAATCGTCGGTCCAAGACGCGGGCGTGGAAGTCGAAATCGGAATCGGCGAAGTCAAGGAGAATGCTGGGCTGCCGGAATCGGCCTTCTGCGTTTCTACTTGCTCCTCGACCAGAGGCGCTTTGACGGATTCGTCCGCGCTGGCTGCGAAATTCCAGTTGCTGCCTGAGCGCGCTTCGTCAAGCACGGACCTAGCAAATGCCGCCTTACCGCGGAGGTCGTCAGTGTCTTCATCGAAATCGAAGTCGATGCCTCGGTCTTGGCCTTTATCATAGTCATAGGCCCGATTCGACGGATTATATTTCGCCGGATCCTGATGGTTCTGGCGGCCGTAACCGCCCTGATCTGCCGGACCTTTGCCGCCGCCGTTGCCCCCGACTTGCGCTCGGCGACCTTCCGGGAAAAGAATGGCTTCTAGCTCTTCGTGCGACAGCGGCCCGTTCGCCAAGTGGTGTTGCACAGGCTTATCGACGATGCCGGAGGCGGCCAGATCGCTGAGCGCCGCGAACTTTGGACGTGGGGCAACGCTGCCATTGTCCGGCAGTTCGTTGGCCGCGCCCGTACCCGTTTCCAGTGCACGTTCTGGCCACAAGCCCTGCTCCTGACTCATCAACCACATGGAGGCCCAGTTGTGTTGCAGGCGTTCCCCGGGTACGAAATTTGTGCAGTAGACAGCGCTCGCACTGCGGCTCGTCGAGAGACTTCAAGCCGCCACAACCGGGGCACAGACGATCGGCAGGTAGCTCGTCGCCCGCGGGAACACTGCCAGGCTGAGGCTGGGTTTCAGGTTCGACGGCGAGCCGGTGGAGCGGAGTTTCGCTTTCGCCCAGGCTGTCATTATGCTCCTGAATAGTGTAGGCGGCGGACAACAAGTCTTGGAAGAATTGCTCATCGACAGTCAGATTGGGCCGGTTCGAAGGCATGGTATTGCGGGGGAGACTAACAGTCCAGACTACGCCTATTGTAGTGCAATTCCGAGGGGCTGAAACCAAGAAATTCGCAGGTTTTTCGGGGGAATGATTCCCGAATCCGGCCTCCAATGTGGGAGGGGTGGCTGAGAAAAATTTAAGAAAAGCGAAGGAAAAAGGAAGGCTTGCCGCTAAGTGGATAGTTCGAAAGGCTTCAGAGGTTGGCGAAGGTATGGCGAACGGCTTGCTATGGACATTGGCGGGCACGCCCGCAGGACTGAACTGAAGGAGCCGACGAAACGCCAATGATCAATCTCAATGAAATTAAAATCACTCCCCGCGACCAGCAGGTGTTACGTCTGCTGGTGCAGGGATGCAGCAACAAAGAAATTGCGAGCCATTTGAACATTAGCCCACGAACCGTGAAACAGCATCTGCGCACTTTGTTTCTGCGCGCAGGCATCAAAGAAGGCCGGAAGCGGGTGAAACTCGCGACCGCAATGTTTATCAAGGAGCAGGTGCAAACATGCAACCCCGTGATCGGCTGACGGCCAAGGAAATTCAAGTCGCGACCCTGGTGTGGCAGGGTCTAACCAACAGAGACATTGCCGGGTTGCTTCGCACCAGCGAGCAGGTAGTGAAGAACTACCTGCGCACCGCCTTCGACAAGCTGGGAGTGTGGACCCGGCTGGAACTGGCATTGTACGTGGCCGGCCATGGTGGCGCCAACTGGCATGCACAATTGGGAAACGGTTTGTTAGCGGCGGGGTCTGGCTGGGGGGCAGCCACGGGCAGAGGCACAGTCGCAGGCTCCGTCCCGGTCCCGGTAACGGTGAATGCCCTCCGGCCGGCAGGTAAAGAAAATGCCGCCACCGGCGGAAGGGCGTAATCGCGCTTCGATAGCGGGTGAGCGCAGCCGGGGACGGAGTTTTCGAGTCGGTCGCGAGGATTCCAGACTTCGCTGCGGCGGTGGTGAGCCTTCGAGAACCTGATTGCGATATCACGATCCGGCTGGAAGGCATCTCGCAAATGCCGTTGGCCGGTTCGTTCCATTCGCAGCATTCTTCTGGGTCTGGTTGATCGAGCGATCTTTCCGACCGCCGCCCGGCTCGATTAGCACGCAGAGGACAATTGGCTGCCGCGCCTGCGTGTTATTTATCGCCGGCGCAGCGCTGCGGTGGTAGATGCGAAGACCTCCGAGGGTAGCCCTCGCTAAGGCTCGGCGGGCGTGAGTGCGTTAACCGCAGCTCGCCAAGCATGACGAAAACCAGGCCGATTAGTGCAATGGCGGATGATTTTCTCTTGCTGTAGTCTCCGCTTCCACGTCGCGCTGGGTCGGGGCAGGGCGACCCCCTGATGCGGCGTGTCCTCGCCAGTCAGCCATTTCTTTAAGACCGCGGGCCTGGGCATGTTCGAAAAAAGCTTCATCTTATGACGCCTATGCTCGAATTCGTGAATGTCGGCCCAGACCTTGGCCAGCCCGGAGGTGGGATGAGTATCGGTGGCGCCGCAACTGCACAGCGGGCATGAAAAGTCACGCTGCGGCCGGGATCGCGCTGGGTCGGGCGGAGCAACCCGGTCATGCGGCGTGTTCGCGCTGGGGTTCGCCAACTCCCTTTGGGGGCGCATCCGACACGAAGAACGAAGAGGACATGGGCTGTATTTTCGGCGCGTTTTCTCGGCCTTTGTTAGTTCAATGAAAAGGCAGCGTACTTCCTGGATTTCTTCGTCGACACCCAAGAGGTATTGGTAGCGCACCACATGGGCGAACCGAGCTTGCCGGCTTCGATTTCGGAGTCCTGGCGGGTGTGAAATGGCCCATACTCGGCCCGGGGGTTGGTCGTTCGAGCCACACGCCGTTCAGAACTGTCTTTGCGGTCCATTTAACCAACTCATTCTTACTTCTGAATTTCAACTTAATTCTGACAAAACGCGTGGGATAGAGGAGAACTCCTCGGCTACACCATCATCGCGATACCGGCGTTGATGGTGTTCTTCGGAGTGCGCTCCTAGCGGGAGAACTTCGCCGGCGGACGGCTGGGCTTTGGCAGAGGATTCGCCGCGAGCATCATGATTACGCTGATAGCGAGCGCTGGCTATGTGGGCGCACGGGAATTGATCTATTTCAAAATGATGCCCGGCTTCGCCGAGCAATATGCCGCCGAAATGGTGGAGACAGCTAAAGCCCCAGGCGCCAGTGCGCAGAAAATATTAGAAACCGAGCGCGAGTTCAAAGTCGGGTACGAACCCGGCCGTCGACGTCGCCATCACCTTCGCCGAAGTTCCCGATCGTCCTGCTAGTGAGGCTTGCCTTGGCCAGCATACTGAGAAAAAAGTGGCAATCCGAGTCATGGAGACGCAATGCACAAATCTTCTTTACGGTTCTATGGGTCCGACAGGCGCAAGAACCAGTTTGGCTCTGCCTAATTTGGAGTTGCTGACGAGGGATCAGTGAGAGCGATCAGCTTTCCGACGGGATAATCTTCACGGCGCAGGGGGGAGCCGGGCTCGGGGTTGACGATAGTTAGGACATGGCCACTGAGGATTCCACGAATCACCAGGCGATCAGATTCGATGGCGATTACGCGGTAGCGCTCGTCGAAGATCGATGTCCTCTTCGCCATAACGGGTTGGATGCCGAGCTTTATTCCTCTGCTGCCTGCCATTGGCAGGATTCAGAATATCTGCTGAAAGCGGTAGCGGTTGGAACGAAAGTCATATGTCCAATTTTGTGGACGATACCCTGCTGCGCGTGGAAAATAGAGCGCCGGGCGTTCTCCGCCCGGCGTGCTACTCCATAGAGCCAAAGGAACATTTGAGAAGAAACGCTGACACAGACGGCGCAAACGGTTTTCTTCGCCGTTACGTAATCCGGTCATCCTTATCCTTCATCCTTCATTTTTCGCGCTATAGAGTGATAGCGAGGGCGATGTTGACGCCGGGATATTCGGCATTACAAAGATAGTAGACGCCGTTAATCTCGACTACGTAGACATCCTGCGTGTAGAGCCAATTGCTGGGCCATGCGTCAACGAATCCAAAGGAATATCCGCCGTATTGAAAGCGTCGGCCTCCGCTGTATTCGGCCTGGCTTACATGAAAGGTGTGTTGCCGCCCGAAATTGGCTTTGAAACGCTCGGCAGGAATGCGCCCTCCACCATGGTTCGCGGCCGCCTTCTGCTCAGGCTTGGACTGCTCGGTGCGTTGCGTGGTTTTTTCCTCCTGCTTGCCACGATCCGCCGTTGGTTTTGCCTGCTGCCTGACTTCTTTCTCCGGCTGCTGCGCCGGCTTCTGTTCTTCCCTCGGGGCTTTCGCGGGCTGTGCCTTCGGTTCTTCCTGTTTGGCGGGCTCGGCTTTGTGTTCTTCCTGCTGTTCGTGTTCCTGCGCAAACGCCGGAGCAGCGACTCCGAGAGTCAATGAGAGAACTGCTGTGCCGATAATTCCTGCTAGCTTCATGGGTGTTGCCTCCGTTGATCGAAAATCATTTGGCATCCGTCGAGTCGATACCCAATTGAATTGGCATCAATCCGATCAGCTGCTTTCACGTGGAGTCGCCACCTTCGCGGTGACTCCCTTGGAAAAAGCGGTTTATCGTTCTAGCGCAAGTCGCCAGTGGTGACGGCGGCGGGGTCGCCAATGGCATCGCCGGAAACGAGCAGTTCAACCCGACGATTCTGCTGGCGTCCGGAAGAGCTGTCATTGGACGCTACCGGCATGGTATTACCGAAGCCCTTGGCGGTAACAGAGTTCGTCAGCACCCCGTTTTGCACAAGGTAGTCGCGCACCGACCCGGCTCTGTTTTCAGACAGGGTTTGATTCATGCCATCGCTGCCCACATTGTCGGTGTAGCCGCCGACTTCCACGATCAAGGAAGGATAGGCAAGCAGAATGCCGGCAACTTTGGCTAGTTTCTCGCGCGCTCCCGCCTTTAAAGAGTATTTTCCGGTATCAAACAAAACATCGGACATGCTGATGATGAGGCCGCGCGCCGTGTCGCGAGTCTGAAGGATGGCGTTCAACTGCTCCGACAATTTTGCTCTGAGCGCGGCTTTGTCGGTTTCGGCTTGTTGTGCGCCAGCCAGAGCTTGCTGGGCTGCCATGCGAGATTGGTCCGCGTCCGCCTGGGCGGCGGAGAGGGCGCTGGCTGAAGTCGCCTGGTTGGCTGCCATGGCGGATTGGGCCTGCGCGGTCGCAGCCTGCGCGTCGGCACTCTGGGCGCGCGCCTGGGCCGCATCCGAGTCGGCCTGAGACCGGGCCGCTTCCGCTCGCGCCGTCTCCAGTTCGGCCTCGTTCTTCTGAAGCAGGGCCGAGTCCGCCTGACCTTGCGCTTTGGCCTGGGCGTCGGACGAATCCTGCCGCTCCCGGGCCAGACGCACTTCGTCGAGCGTCTTGACGGCAATCTCTCGCGCGTCTTCCGCGGTTTGCACCGCGTCACGAGAGATGGCGATCAGGGGCTTATCGTCAATGTGTTTTCTGGTCGCAAGTTCGTCGGCATGGTTCATCAACTTCACTGCGCGCTGGTAGCTGTCGCTGGCGTACTGTTCAGCTCCCTCGGATTGGGAGATGCGCAAGGCATTACGCGCTTCGAAGAACTCGAGGGGCAGATGCACGCTCATAATGACAGGATCAAATTTGTATCCGGTGGGTATGTAGCCACCGCGCTCCATGAGTTCGTACTTGACGTTCACCGCCTCGGTGGTGCCCTTGGTGTTGTCGCGGACCACATTCTCCAGCAGGACCACGTTGCTCGGCTGCCTCACGGCATAGTAAGGCTCCGCCGTAACGATCAATGCGAAGGCCTGGAGATCGGTGGTCACGCGAAGTTTGCTGCGCTCGTCATTCGCGACTAACACTTCGCCAAGGTTTACCGCTCGGCCTTCCGGCGAAATCGCCCACAAAACATACGTAAGGTATTCATTGCCGAAAATGGTTGGCTTCTGCAGGTTGCCAAATTCGGCTTCAATCTCAATCGACCCTCTCTTGCTGTTGATCTTGGCTTCACCGTTCGCAGCTGGCATGAGGTCGGTGCCCGCGAAATCGACCTTGGTCGAACCGCTGCGATAGCGGTAATTTACTGCCCGCACGTTGCGGCTGACCACGGTCACGCGAAATGACGGTGCCGCGCTCGAGGGAGCGAGTGCCACCGCGCTGGGCGCATTTTGAGCGAGCATGCTGATGCTGCAAGTAATTCCCGCTACCAAACAAAGTTTAATGTTCACAAATACCTTATTTCTGCAGAATTACATCTTCTGCTGGGCTGAGGTTGTCGGCGATGGGGATGGTAATCATCGGCTGTTGTGAAGGATGGGGAGTTCTAAGTGCCCACGTGGATGCGAGAGATCGAGTGAAATATGCCAAAAGCGTTGAGGAGCCAGAGAACAACGGCGATCACCACCACGCCGTTCAGAATTGACTTGATAGTTCCCTGCATGGGAATGAAGCGATTCACCAGCCAGAGCAGAAAACCGACCACGACGAGAACTTCGAGGAGTTGAATTAACGGCATGATTTGTGACCATCCTTAAACTTGTCCGGGTTATTCCCCCTCATTTCCATGCGCCATGCGCCGTTCGCGAGGAGTTTTAGCCCAGTTCCATTCTTCTAAGTGCCTTAGGGTCGTTTCGTGAAGTGGCGCAAAGGTTCTGCGGCAGTACTCACGGACGAAGAAATGCCGAATTGGGATGTGGTCGCTGGCGTAGCCCGAATGGGTCAGACGACGGCGACCTCGTTCGCAGGACCCGCGAATCAGCATGCGGGGACCTGCGTGTAACACGCTCAGTGAGACGACAATGACACCAGGGGGACACTCCCGTCTGAGCAAGATAGCTCACAAGCGTGGCGTCTCAGGACCGAGTTCGAACCTCGAGTTCGAACATGTCCGAACTCCCCCGTGCGAACCGCGGAGCGGAATAGTCTTGCCGACCCGGTGCATTATGGGCTTAGAATCGTGTTTACAGAGGTTTAGGCGTGCCTGCAAAGGCCAAAATACGCAATTTTGATCCCGCGACTTTTCTCGCCACAATTGGCGAGGGCAGGAAGAGCTTGAGTTTCGCCAAAAAGCAAAGAATCTTCGCGCAGGGCGAAATTGCGGACGCGGTCTTCTATATTCAAAAGGGAAGAGTGAAACTTACCGTGCTCTCCCAGTCGGGGCGGGAAGCGACTCTTGGGTTGCTGGATGCGGGGAATTTTTTCGGGGAAGGCACGCTGGCCGGTCAAGGGCAGCGCATGGGATCGGCTGCAGCGGTTACGGATTGTCAGGTTCTGCGGATCGAAAGGAAGGCGATGATCGCCGCGTTACATCGCGAGCACGCCTTTTCCGATCTTTTCGTCGCTTATTTGCTGGCTCGCAACATACGCTACGAGGAGGATCTGGTCGATCAGCTATTTAACTCCAGCGAAAAGCGATTGGCGCGGGTGCTGCTTCTGCTGGCTCATTTCGGGAAAGAGGGCGTTCCCGAGACCGTGGTTCCGAAGATCAGCCAGGAGAGCCTGGCAGAAATGGTCGGAACCACGCGTTCGCGAGTAAGTTTTTTTATGAACCGGTTCCGGAGAATGGGTTTCGTCGATTACTCAGGTGGTACGGACGGTGGCCTGCAAGTGCATAGTTCGCTGCTCAGCGTGGTTCTACACGACTAAGAGTCCGGGATGGAAATGAAAATTCCGCGAGTTTTCGGTATCCGCTAGGCGGTTCGCCTGCCGCTGACTAGGTGAATGACCAACACGACCAGAGCGACCACCAGCAACAGGTGAATGAGGCTGCCCGCCACATAAAGGCTGAAACCCAGCAGCCACAGAATAAGAAGCACGACTACGATGGTGCGAAGCATAATTTAAGTCTCCACGTTCTTCGATTATCTCGGCGTTGTCGGAGACAGCGACTTGCCGCATTCCAGACAAGATTGTTTTGCCCGAGGAGTAATCAATCCGCAAAACGGACACATTCTCTGCGCGGCATAGCTTGGGCCTGACGAAGCCAGAGGTGCCAGCAATTCGGCGGTGGCGGCCTGGAGTTTGGCGAATTGTCTGCGAACATGCTCACGTAGACGACTTAGGGCGTGTCCCAATTGCCCACCACCTAGAATTTTCCCCCGTCGCGTCCCCACCCGCCGGGGTATGAGGTTCTTGGAGGTACATGCCGGGGAAGTATGAGCCGGGGCGACCCCAAGCCATTCACGATGCCATGCGGGGCCGGATGAATCTGTGCTGAATTGCTCATCCCTGCGGAATGGGTTGCGAAATTCCCAAAATTGAGCGGTGAGACGCATGTTTCTCGGCCAAGCGAGATATTTCCCTCGCGCCGAAGCGCACAAATTGGGTGGGAGTGAAACGGCGAAAAGTGAGCAATGGAGAACAGATATCCGGCCGAGTCTTAAGCCATGATCGCACTGGAGATGAACAGTTCTTTTCTCTCCTTCAGGTGTTCTGAGCTAAGTCAGGCCATCTGAAGTCTCCCCCTCTTAGTTCCTCAACCGATAAAGGACCAATTCATGAAGAAATCAATGTCGCTCATTCTAATGAGTTTGATTGTGATGGCTGGAACGCTGGCCTGGGCGGGCTCGGATCGCGAAGATTCGGTGGAGCGCCTGCAAAGATCGGTGGACGTCCTGCAATCCATTATGGCAACTCCGGACAAGGGGATTCCGGAAGAAGTGTTGAATGGCGCGAAGTGCATGGTGGTGGTTCCGAACCTGATCAAGGGCGGATTTATTTCGGCGCCAAGCACGGGCGGGGCGTGGCCTCCTGCCGCACTGCCGAAGGCTGGAGCGCGCCCGCGTTCATCTCGGTGGGCGGCGGCAGCTGGGGATTGCAGATCGGGGTGGAAGACATCGACCTGGTCATGCTGGTAATGAATGATCGCGGCTTGCAGCATCTGCTTTCCAACAAGATCGAGTTGAGCGGTGAAGGATCGGTGGCAGCGGGCCCGGTGGGACGGCACACTTCCGCTGGAACCGACATCCTGATGAACACCGAAGTGTTGACCTACTCGCGCTCCAAAGGCGTGTTCGCGGGATTGACTTTGGAAGGCGCAGTGGTGGAACAGGACAACGATTCAACTCGCGCCATTTATGGCAAGCACATGATGTTCCGCAACATTTTATCCGGCAAGGTGCCGACTCCGAGGAGCGGAATGGCTTTTGTGAGCGCGCTGTCCGAAGCGGGACACCAGGCTCATATTGCCGAAGCAAAGTGATGAATGCTTGAGCGACAACCTTGAGCGCTGGCCGGGACCGGACAGGGGTTTCGGCCAGATTTTCCTGATTCCAGCCCAGATTCAAACTGAAACTGTACAGGAGATAAAAAGATGAAGCTCAATTGGATTGGCAGTATGCTGTTGGTCGCCGCGACGCTTAGCGTGCCGGCGGGGGCGCAGGTTGGAGTGTACATTGGGGCGGCGCCGCCTCCGCTGCGCCTCGAAGAACGCGGGGCGATTCCGGGGCCGGGATATGCTTGGGTGGATGGGTATTGGGCACCGAATGGCCGTCACTATCGCTGGGTGGCGGGGCGGTGGGACCGCCCGCCATATGAAGGCGCATATTGGAATCATCCTCATTACGATCACTATCGTCAAGGCTGGCAGTTGCACGAAGGGCATTGGGATCATGAGGACCACGATCACGGGCATGGTGGCAACCGCTAGTCTGCGATCATTTCGACATATTATGTTGATGTATGGACAGATTTTGACGAAGCGGGACGGGCGTCCGCGCCCTTCCCGCTAGTTCGATTGATAACTTTGGGGCCGGGTGGAAACGCACGGCTCTGATTCTGCCATTTTTTCACTCCTAATTAAGCCTGCCACGCCAACCTTCCTGACCCGTGCTTCATTCCTGATACGAATCCTGTTTGCTCCGACGCCATAGAGTCCGGTTCGACATCCATCCCCGTTCGAGGGCACAATGGCTGGCGGCAGTGTCGAACGAATCTGGATACCAGGGGAGAGTGAATGAGCGACCGGCGCCGGGACGATGAATTGGGGATGGGACGCGAAATCAGCCGCCGCGATTTTTTAAATGGAGTCAGCATTGCGGTCGGAACGTCGCTGCTGGGAAATTCTTGGCTGAATGCCCTGGGCGTGCCAGATTCCAGTTTTTCTCCGGAGAAAGATTCGGCATATTACCCGCCCGCGAAAACGGGAATGCGCGGCAGTCATGATGGCTCCTGGGAAGTGGCGCATGCTTTGCGTGACGGCGACACGAAGAATTGGGCCGCGCCCGTCGAGGACGGTGAGTCTTACGATCTGGTGGTTGTCGGCGCCGGAATCAGCGGCCTCTCTGCCGCTTACTTTTACCGCAAGTTTGCCGGACCCAACTCCCGAATTCTGTTGCTCGACAATCACGATGATTTCGGCGGCCACGCCAAGCGCAATGAGTTTCAAGCGGGGAAGCGATTGCTGCTGGGCTACGGGGGAACGCAGTCGATCGAGGCGCCGGGCAACTACAGCAAGATATCGAGCGGTCTGCTGAAGGAGTTGGGGATCGAGGTGCAGCGCTTCCACAAGTACTACGATGAGAAATTGTTCAGCTCCATGAAGCTGACAGAGGCGGTATTTTTCGACAAGGAAACGTTTGGCGTCGACCGCCTGGTGCCGCAGAAAGGTCTGCATTATTTCGGGCTCGACTTTACCCTGGAAAATGTCGACGCGATTCCCATCAGCGACGCGGCCCGCAAAGATCTGATTCGCCTGCAACATGCTCGCGTGGATTACCTGCCGGACCTGAGTCCGGAAAAGAAAAAAACGAAACTGATTCAGACCAGTTACAAGGATTTCCTGCTGCAAAATGTCAAGGTCGATCCCGAAGTGGTGAAGGTGTTTCAGACCTCCACGCACGACTTATATTGCGTGGGGGTGGATGCGGTTTCCGCGTACGATTGCGCGCGCGAGGGCTTTCCCGGCTTCAAGGGCATGACTCTTCCCAAGAGTCATGAAGAGAATGCCGAACTCGACGAGCCCTACATTTTTCATTTTCCCGACGGCAATGCTTCCATCGCGAGAATGCTGGTGCGGACCCTGGTTCCGGGAGTGCTCGCGGGGCACAGCATGGAAGACATCGTCACGGCGCGGGCGAACTATGCGCGGTTGGACGACGCCTCGTCCCGGATTCGCATCCGGCTCAACAGCACCGCAGTGAAGGTCAAGCACAGCGGAGACCCGGCGAACGCGAAAGAAGTCGAAGTGACGTACGTACGGGGAGGCGAAGCCCGGCGGGTGAGAGCCGCGAATTGCATTCTGGCCTGCTACAACATGATCATCCCCTATTTGTGTCCGGAGATGACGCGGCAGCAGAAAGACGCGCTTGCGTACGGGGTGAAGATGCCACTCGTCTACACCAACGTGCAAATCGCCAACTGGAAGGCATTTCAGAAACTCGGCATCAGCGCGATATATGCGCCGGGATCCTATTTCAGCAATATCACTCTGGATTTTCCCGTCTCCATGGGCGACTACCACTATCCCAGTTCTCCCGAGGAATCGTGTCTGCTTCACCTGCTGCGCACGCCGTGCGAGCCGGGGCTTGATTGTAAAGACCAGTACCGAGCCGGACGCTACGAACTGGTGACCACGAAATTCGAAACCTTCGAGCGCAATCTGCGGGACGAGTTGGGACGCGCGCTCGGCGATGGCGGCTTCGATTCCGCACGCGATATTCAGGCCATCACGGTGAACCGCTGGCCCCACGGATATAGCTATGAGTACAACGAACTCTTCGAGCCGTTGCACCGGCCGGAGTCGGAGCGTCCCTGTGTAATTGGTCGCAAGCCTTTCGGGAGAATCAAGATTGCGAATGCCGACGCCAGCGGTCTCGCCTACACCAACACCGCCATCGACCAGGCTCATCGCGCGGTGAGGGAGATTGTCGGCGCATGAAGTGGAGCTAATCGTTTTCATCGACTTCTAAAAATCGTCGAAATTGCACTGTGGCCGGACGCCTGGGCGGGCTGACGACGACAACTGCTCAGCGCGAAGCCATTCTAGAATTCCTTGCGCGCGGGCGTCTGGTCGGCGCCAACGCGTCCCACCACAATTTCAGACATCACATAATATTCGCTTTTCATGGGGACACCAGCCATGCGCCGCAGCATCGCAATCTGGCCGACGTGGGTGAGCGCGTCGGCGATGGGAGCCTGAAATAGTTTCTCCGCTGATGTGTGGAGTGGTTTTTCCGAAGCGAGGTAGTCGTCGAACTTTTTCAGGGCGGCGAAGAAGCGCTCGCATTCCTTGTCCCATGGAAGGGGAAGCGAATCGGACCAGTCGCGGCGGCCCTCGCACATGGCCAGGGCCCAGTCCATCAAATCGCCGATATGGGCCAGGATTTTCGCCGGCGTGCGCGTAGTTTCCGGAGCGCCGTAGCCAGGAAAATTCGGATCCACATCGCGGATGGCTTTCGCTCCACGATAGGCGAGGGTGGCCAGAGTATGGCGGAGGAATACGCGGGATTCGGTCATGATCTATAACCTTCTTCTCCAGAGCGCGCCTACGGACTTCAGGGCGGCTCCAAATTGTTTTCTCAGCGATCTGGCGTACAGCAAATCGAGGAAACTCTCCATCTCGCCCCCGAATACTTTGCCGTAGCCGAACCACCAGATTTTTTTCATACGGGGAACGAGGTCGACGGCGACATACTTCACCCGCACCATTTCCTCCAATCCCCAGCGTCCATGGGTGCGCCCCATGCCACTTGTTTTCACGCCGCCGTGGGGAGCCTCGCTGATGCTGAAGCAGGAGACGGCATCATTCAGCATCACGGTGCCGGCGTGGATTTGGCGGGCGATGCGTTCGCCGCGGCCACGATTACGAGTCCACACACTGGCGGAGAGGCCGAAGCTGGAATCATTGGCGAGGCGAATGGCTTCAATATCGTCGTCAAAGGGCATGACTGGGAGAAGCGGGCCAAAGGTTTCTTCCCGCATCAGGCGCATGGTGTGATCCACGCCGGAGAGGACGGTGGGGGCGAAAAAGGTGGGCCCGAGTTCACGCAAGCGCGTGCCACCGGCGAGCACACGGGCGCCGCGCCGCAGCGCGTCTTCGACATGGGTTTCCACCACCCGCACCTGCCGCTCGTGAATCATGGGTCCGATTTCAGTGGCCGGATCCATGCCATTGCCGACGCGGAGTTTGCGCGTTTTCTCGCAGCAGGCATCCAGAAATGCGGTGTATAAGCTTCGATGCACGTAGCAGCGCTCGACGGACAGACAAGTCTGCCCCGCGTTCATGAATGCTCCCCAGACCGCGCTGCTCGACGCCACATCGATATCGGCGTCTTCGAGCACGAGCATGGGGTCCTTGCCGCCGAGTTCGAGCACCACCGGAAGCAAGCGTTCGGCGGCGATCTGCGCGATGCGACGGCCGGTAGAGACGCTTCCGGTGAATACAAGTTTGTCAATATCCCCCTCGACCAGGGCTGCGCCAGTTTCGCCAGCTCCGGGCAGGACCTGGAAAATGCCGTCCGGAATTCCGGCCTCGCGCAACATCGCCTCAAGTTCGAGCGCTATCAGAGGTGTTAATTCGGAAGGCTTGAGCAGCACGGCGTTTCCCGCCACCAGGGCGGACAGCGACTGGGTGGCGGGAATCGAGAAAGGATAATTCCAGGGAGAGATGATGCCGACCACGCCGCAAGGCTGGCGGAGAATTCTCCCGGCCTTAGTCTTCATGACGGGATTGGCATGCGCGAGCTTTTCCTGGCGCAAAATTGCAAAGGCGTTCTCGATCAAGAATTGGACGGCGTCGAGCACTACCAGAACTTCGGTGGTGAGGGCTTCGACGGTGGGCTTGCCCGCCTCTCGTGTGATCCGCCGCGCGATTTCGGTTGTACGAGCGAGAAGAATTTGCTGGAATTTGCGTAAGACCCGCACGCGGTGGCGAACGCCGCTGGCATCCCAATCCGACTGCGCGGCGCGGGCGCGGACTAAGGCCGCGCGCACTTCGGCGGCGCCTGCGCCGTCCAGTTCACCCAGAACCTCGCCGGTCGCCGGGTTTATCGAGGCGATGCGCGAAACGGCGGAGTCGACAGCGGCAACCATCTGCGAAGCAGTGTACTTCGGACAGAATCGTTTGTGTAGGGTCCAACCCTAATACTCCACATTGACCAGATACAAGCCGCTGGCGGGTGCGGTTGCGCCGGCGGCGCTGCGGTTGCGCGCTTCGAGAATGCGGCTGACATCCTCCGCGTTCAACGTGCCCCTGCCGACCAGCAGGAATGTTCCAACCAGGTTCCGCACCATGTGATGAAGGAATCCGCTGCCTCGCAAGGTGTAGATCAGTTCATCTTCGTCGCGTGTCCAGGCAGACGAGAAGATAACGCGAACGTTCGTGGTTTGGCTTCGGTTCGCGGTCTGGATCGCTCCGGATTGCGGGGCATAGTTCGCGGCGACGTTTACGGCGATCCGCGCCACGCGTTCCGGATCGACCGCCGCGAAGGAGGTGAAATCGTGCTCGCCGAGCACGACTTTGGCCTCAGCCGCCATCGCGGATTCATCCAGGGGATAGGGGTAATGGTAGACATATCGCGCCAAGAACGGCGGACAAATCGCTCCGCGATAAATGCGATAGCGGTACGTCTTGGAGCGCGCCGACTTGCGCGCGTGGAATTCGTGCGCGACCTCGGAAACTTCCAGAACCCTAATCGATGGCGGGAGGATGTCGTTCAATGCCCCAGTCCAGTTGGCGACGGGGATGGCGGATGCGGTGGCGAAGCTGGCCACTTGTGCCAGCGCGTGCACTCCCGCGTCGGTGCGGCCCGAACCCTGGGGCAGTACATTTTCTCCGCTCAATCGTCCAATGGCTGAGGCGAGGACACCTTGCACGGTGGTTTTGCCGGGCTGCACCTGCCAACCGGCATATTCGGAGCCGTCATAGGAAAGGATCAGCCGGAGATTACGCACGTTGCTTTCGGAGTCCTAAGCTGCCCGAGCATCATCGTATGCTTTACGGAGTGCAGCGCACGGGCGACTACGTCGCCGGGTGAGATCACGACGGTGCGTCAGCTATACTATTGCACTTACGAGCAATCGAATCAAAGATCAATTTAGAGATCAGACTTCAGATCAGATTAAGGCGAGATCGGATCAAAGCAAGATCGGATCGAAAGGAAGTTCGCTCGAGCTGCGGAGCAGTGGTACGCGAACCATGCCTTTGCGGGCATTGCCCTGAGGAACGCCCGGCGACGAAGTTTGCAGGGAACTCCGGTTGGTTGCGCTCCGTACTAACTGGGAGTCGGCAAGTGTTCAGTGGAAACCGCCCTCTTGGTTCCGTTCGAGGATGATGGCTTGAGATTGACTTCTTACATTTTGGAGATGATGCGAATGCAACGTTCTGCCCTGTTGACCGCTTTTCAGCGTTCCGCCCGCCGCTTTGTTGTCGCCGCCTTGATCACCGGCGTGCCCGCTATCCCGTCCGCGGGCTGGGCGCAGGATGCCGCGCCCGTGCCGGCCGCGCCCTCGGCGCAAATGCCGGCGCAAAGAGCGGTATCGTCGACGCAGCCGTTCCACGTGGAGCAATACGCGCATCCGCGGTCGCATTTCCCGAATCCCGTCGGTCCCTATACCCCGCGCCATGTGGCGCCGCCGAACCTCTCGAATACGCCGCGGATCGACCAGTTCATGCGCGACGGAAAGATTTATATCTCGATGAACGACGCGATTGCGCTGGCGCTGGAGAACAATCTCGACATTGCCATCGCGCGCTACAACCTCAATATCGCGGACACCGATTTGTGGCGCGCCAAAGCTGGTTCGGCGATTCTTGGAGTCAACAGCGGCGTGGTGCAAAATACCCCGGGAGGCGGCGTCGGCGGCCTGGGCACGCAGGTGGGTTCGGGTCAGGGAGGCACATCGCTCGCGGCGGGTGGCGCTGGGGCAGGCTCGGGCGGATTGGTGGTGTCAACTCTCGGCAGCGGTCCGCTGATCACCAGCTTCGATCCCGTGCTTACCGGGACGTTGCAGTTTGATCGCCAGGAAGTCAATTGCAGCAGTCCGTTTTGCAGCAGCAGTCAGACCCAAACCACCGGTAATTTTCTCTACACGCAAGGTTTTCAGTGGGGCACCAACATGACGGTGGGCTTCAACAACAGCCGCCTCGCCGCCAATAACTCCTTCAACTCGGTAACCCCGGAGCTAAACTCCAGTTTCCAGGTTAAGCTAACCCAGCACCTGCTGCAGGGCTTTGGATTCGCGGCCAATAATCGTTACATTCAAATCGCGAAAAACGATCGTGAAATTTCCGACGTGGCGTTCCGCCTGCAAATCACAACCACCGTCGATCAGATAGAGAACATGTACTGGGACCTGGTGTATGCCTATGAAAACGTAAGAGTGCAGAAGGAGCAATTGGCCTTCGCTCAGAAGACTTTCTCCGACACCAAGAAGCAGGTGGAAATTGGCACACTGGCCCCCATCGAAGTGGTGCGGGCGCAAAGCACGGTGGCCAGTAATCAGCAGACCCTGACGCTGGCGCTCACCAACCTTGAACTTGAGCAGCTGTTGATGAAGAACGCTTTGAGCCGCACTCTGGTCGATCCGGCCCTGGCGGACGCCGAAGTCATTCCCACTTCGACCATGGATCTGTCGGCGGAGGACGCGGTCGTGCCCACCCAGGATTTGGTGAACGACGCGCTCGCCCATCGCCCGGAGCTGGCGGAACAACGCATTAATCTTTCGAACACCGAAATCAGTAACAAGGCGATCCGCAGCGCCTTGTTGCCGACGGTCGACCTCTTCGCTTACTACGGAGGAGCGGGTCTGGGCGGCACTGCGAATCCGGGTTACATCTGTGCGCAGGACCCGGCTTTCTGCGATCCCACGTCGGTCAATCCCACGTATGTTCCGCCCTCGCCGGTGTCGTACGGCGCAACGCTGAACCAACTGGTCAATTCGAGCGCTCCGGATAAAGGGCTGGGTATCAGTTTAAACATCCCGCTCCGCAACCGCGCCGCGCAAGCGACGCAAGTACGCTCAGAGTTCGAATACCGGCAGGCGCAGCTGCGCATTCAACAGATTGAGAATCAGGTCCGCATCGAAGTTCGCAACGCCCAGTTTGGAGTGCAGCAAAATCGGGCCAGCGTCGCTTCCGCCCAGGCCGCGGTGGATTTCGCGCGCCAGTCGCTAGACGCCGAACAGAAAAAATACAAGCTCGGCGCTTCCACTTCAACTTTGGTCCTGCAGAACCAGGCGGCGATGACCCAGTCCGAGGTCACGCTGGTTTCCGCCAAGGCGGCTTATGAAAAATCGGAAATTGAATTGGATCGGGCCACCGGGCTATTGCTGGACCATGCCGGGATCGTGATAGCGGATGCGGAGCGAGGCCAGGTGACGCACATGCCGAACATTCCGCACGTCGCCACCCGTCCGGACGCGGCGCAACCGCCCGCGCAGCCTTAGGCCCCAGCGCATTGGCATCCGAACTCAACCTTGGCTCTCCCCTCGAGTCTGTCGTCAAATCTGACGCTTCGTCCCGTGACCTTTTGTACTCCTATGACGAGCTGGGACGCTTTCAAGATGCGCAGGCTAGCAGCAGGGCGGACGGCATCGGTGACGAAGCAGCGGGTCGTCCGCTACTGGCTTATCTAAGATTTCAGCCGCTAGGTGAAGCGATCCTGCGCGCAGGGGGGAGCGAAGCGAAGGTCGAATTACTTCACGGGCATGCATTCCAGGGCCGTCATGCCAAAAAGGTGCCTACCTGCTTCAAGGATCTGGCTCCTGACCTATTCGGCGAAACCACGGCACCGAAGGTGTCCGTGGTTCTGATCGACGAACTGATAAAGCGCCCCGCGATT
>CAVVAP010000032.1:0-38690 GCA_963746205.1 uncultured Acidobacteriaceae bacterium
CGATAGGCCTGATGCAAGCATTGTCCAGATGTACAGCCGACTGCTGGCTGTTGAAGATGGTGTTGGTGGTGACGGAATTGTTGTTGGTGCAGACGTCGACGCCGTCGAAGGTGGAGGTGCCGAAGATTCTGTTGGCGCTGACGGTAACGCCATCGCCAACCGCCGCCGTGTCCGTCTCCAATGCAATCGCGATGTTACTGTTGCCCGCGATGTTGCCGGAAACCACGATGGATGTATTTTCGGCTGTATCGTACAAAAGGATGTCGGACGCGGTGTCTGAGGTGGGGATGTAGAAATTGTCGATCACGGTATTGTTCTTGACCGATCCGGTGGCCCCAAAGGCGATCTCAATGCCGTTCTGGCGATATAGCTAATGGGCCCGGCACCCTGGACGTAATTCCCGGTGGCGGTGAGCGTGGCGCCAGTGTAGCGGGCCACGATCCCATTCTTATTGTAGTTGTGCACCGAACTGTTCTCGACAATCAAAGACGCGCTGCTGGAATTGGTCGTCTCCACAAAGATGCCCTGCCCGGATTGGTCGCCAGTGGGGACGTCGTTGGGTATCTCGTTGCGCACGGCAACGTGATTCACGGTGCCGCTGGCGTCCTGATACAGGATGCCGCGAAGGTCATCGCTGGTGTACTGGTTCCCTGTTCCATCCACGGTCAGGTTCGTGATCACGACTGGGCCTGGGGTGTTATAGACCCAGACCTGGGGGGCGACATTTCCTCTTTGGTCGGTCGTCTTCACGAGAACGCCTCCCGGGGGCGGAGTGATCACAACCGCGTCCTGTGTGCCGGTGGTGATGCCTTCGAGCGTAAGCTTTTTGTCGATCACGACCTGCTCCGGGTAAACACCGGGGCACACCTTAATGACGCTACCGGATGGGACCGCACTTACCGCCTGAGAAATGGTGGTGAAATGGACCAGCGTGGTACAGGTCCCCACGGCGACGGTGGAAGCGAACGCCATTTGCGCCAGAAAAAACGATGCCGGCACGAGCAATACAAGCGAACGTAGACACGATAACTCCCGGACTTTCCTCATAGTAGTCTCCTAAGTTTTGAGTTTGTGTGTTACCTGGCCCGGACGGACAAGACTTACGTGAAGCGGGCAAATTATAACTCAGAAAGTCAACAAAGCGCGACCACTATTACCGGCATGCAAAGACTTTCACCTTAGCACTGAGATGGTGGTAATCGCCGAGTGGAGTAAGTCGGGCAGAAGGTCTACTTTGGTAGACAGCCGTTAGGCGGTGTTGACAAGTTGCGGCAGCCGAGTGACGGACGTCTCATGCGGTTCGGCCCCGACCCGGCGTGATATAATTTCTATCTATCCGGCCCCTGTAATGCCTGTAAATGCAGCGTCTTGGCGGTACTTTCCGCCGAGGCGCCTGGCAAGGTGGAAGATGCCTCAGCCGCGCGCTGCGCAGTGGAGCGATGCGGATTGAATACAGAAAGAACCGAATTTCATGCCTGACGATCCCCAGAATCCCGAGCTTCCTTTAACTCCTCCGAATGGCGGCGATGGCCAGCCCCCGACGGGGCCGGGCGCGCTTAACATGCAGCCCGTCAACATTGAAGACGAGATGAAGCGGTCGTATCTCGATTACTCCCTGTCGGTGATTATCGGGCGGGCGCTGCCGGATGTGCGCGACGGATTGAAGCCGGTGCACCGGCGGATTCTCTACACCATGCAGCAGATGGGACTGGCTCCCGGACGCGCGACGCGCAAATGCGCCCGCATCGTGGGAGAGGTGATGGGCAAATACCATCCGCATGGGAATCTAGCGGTGTATGACGCGCTGGTGCGACTGGCGCAGCCCTTTGCCATGCGTGCGCCCTTGGTTGATGGGCAGGGGAATTTTGGGTCAGTGGATGGCGATCCTCCGGCGGCGGATCGTTATACGGAAGCCCGGCTGACGCGTGTTTCCACCGCGCTGCTCGAGGATCTGGATAAGGAAGCGGTCGATTTTTATCCCAATTACGATGGCACGGAAACGCAACCGGCGGTGCTGCCGGCGCGTTACCCCAATCTGCTGGTGAATGGTTCGGACGGAATTGCGGTCGGCATGGCGACCAAGATTCCGCCACACAATCTGACGGAGATTGTGGATGCGACGATTACGCTGGTGAATAATCCCAACGCGCAGTTGCCGGAAATTCTGAAGTTTGTGCAAGGGCCGGACTTCCCGACGGCGGGAATTATCCACGGGCGCGCGGGCATCTTCGAGGCGTATCGCACGGGCCGGGGACGGTTCATGATGCGCGCCCGCGCGGCCATTGAAAATATTTCCAAGGACAAGCAGGCGATCATCGTCACGGAAATTCCGTATCAGGTGAACAAGGCGCGGCTGATCGAGCGCATCGCCGACCTGGTCAACAATAAGACCATCGACGACATCTCCGACATGCGCGACGAAAGCGACCGCGACGGGATGCGGATCGTGATCGAGCTGAAGCGGGGGGCCGAGCCGCAGATTGTGCTCAACCAGCTCTTCAAACACACCTCCATGCAGGAAGGCTTCAGCATGATTCTGCTGGCGGTGGTGAATGGCCAGCCGAAGGAAATGGGGCTGATCCAGGCGATCAAGCATTTCATCGATCATCGCGTGGATGTGGTGAGGCGGCGCACTTCGTTCCTGCTGAACAAGGCCAAGGACCGCGAGCACATTCTCGAAGGCTACCTGACGGCACTCGATCATCTAGATAACGTGATCGTGATCATCCGCGGCAGCGCCAATCGCGCCGATGCCCGGGAGAATCTGGTCGCCTACTTTGGCGGCAGGAAGATTGAGATCAACACCACAGGACGCGCTCCTAAACTGGATGCCGATAAGCCGTTCACCGCGAAACAGGCGGACGCCATTCTGGAATTGCAACTGCACCGGTTGACCAAGCTTTCGATTGACGAAATCTCCAACGAGCTAAAGACGGTGCGCGAGGCGATTGCGGAGTACGAATCGATTTTGGCGTCGGAGACGAAGCTGCGCAAAGTCATCGTTAAGGAACTGGAAGAGGTGAGGAAGCTTTACGGCGACTCGCGCCGCACGGTGATCGAGGACGAAGCCGCGGAAATAATGCTGGAAGACCTGATCGCCGACGAGCAGGTGGCAGTGACGGTGAGCCATTCCGGCTACATGAAGCGCACTCCGATTTCGACGTATCGCATGCAGCGCCGTGGCGGCACAGGACGCACCGGGATGAAGACGCGGGACGAGGATTTCGTCGAGCATCTGTTCATCGCGTCGACGCACGCCTACATTCTGATTTTCACCAACACGGGGCGGGTGTACTGGCTCAAAGTCTATGAGATTCCTGACATCGCCGCAGCGGGCAAGGGCAAGCATGTGGGCAATCTGGTGGGCCTGCAAGCGGGGGAGACGGTCCGAACCATGCTGGCGGTGCGCGACCTGGAAGAGGAAAATCGCTACGTCTTTTTTGCGACGCGCAATGGCACAGTAAAAAAGACGGAAGTAAAAGATTTCTCGCACGTGATGCAGCGCGGCATTATCGCCATCAACATTGAAGAGGGTGACGAACTGGTTGCGGCTTCGCTGACTGACGGCAATCAGATCGTCTTTCTTGCGTCGCATGACGGGCAGGCGATTCGCTTTGACGAGAACGACGTGCGCTCCATGGGACGCAATGCCACGGGAGTACGCGGCATGAATCTCGGGGAGAAGGATTACATCGTGGGCATGGCGACCACGATCAAGCCGGAAGCGAAGGCGGTGGCTAAAGAAGGAGATGTGGCTCCCGAAGTCGCGGATCTGGTGCCCGAGAAAGGCTCGCTGATTCTTTCGGTGACGGAAAACGGTTATGGCAAACGCACTCCCGGCTGATGAGTATCGCCTGACCAATCGCGGCGGCAAGGGCGTGATCAACGTCAAGACGACGGAGCGCAACGGCAAGGTCGTGGGCATCTCGCAGGTGACGGAGAAGTCCGAGGTGATGCTGATCTCGCAGTATGGAAAGATCATCCGCATTGAATCGAAGTTCATCCGCGAATCTGGCCGGTCGGCGCAAGGCGTGCGCTTGCTGCATGTGGAGCCGGGCGACCGGGTGGCGGCGGCAGTGGTGATTCCGCCGGAAGAGCCGACGGGGAATGGAACGCTGATTCAGTAAGCCTGTGTGGCGCGGGCACTCTTGCCCGCGCTGTTTGCTTCACTCACGTAACAACTCGGCTAGCTTTCCAACCTACTTTTGGCACGCTTTACTTACACACGCTGTTGTGTGACCATTTACACATGGCCACCAATCTCGCGCTGGATGACCGGCTCATCGAAGACGCGCGTCGCGCCGGCAGTCACAAATCCAAGAAAGAGGCGGTTACCGCCGCCCTTGTGGAATACGTGCGCAAGCGTCAGCAGATGCGCATCCTGGAGGTTTTCGGGACTTTTCCGGCTGACGCTAACTCGATCGATTCCGGCTACGACTACAAGAGCGAACGGCGGAGGAAGAGCGGCCGTGCCGGCAAGAAGTTGCGTCGTCTGCGATGATGGTGCTGGTGGATACACCGGTCTGGTCGCTGGCCTTGCGGCGGGAGCCCGAGCAACTCAGCCCTGGGGAGCGGCGTCTCACCGAAACGCTGGCCGAGTTGGTTCGCGAAGGACGGGTGGAACTGCTGGGGCCGGTGCGCCAGGAATTGCTCTCCGGCATTCGCGAGGACGTTCAGTTTCGGAAATTGCGCGAATACCTGCGCGCGTTTCCCGAGACCCCCCTCGATGCCAAGGATTACGAAGAGGCGGCTGGGATGAACAATCGCTGCCGCGCGCGTGGGATTGCCGGGTCGGCCATCGATTTCCTAATCTGCGCCGCGGCCCATCGCCGGGGCTGGACCATTCTCACTACCGATCGCGATTTCCAGAGCTACGGATCGGTGCTGGGATTGCGGCTGTACCCGGGCGGGGCCAGAGACTAGACGAATTGATCAATCACATCGCGAGATTACCCCAGTAACTTCCGCCCCAACCCACCTTCCGTTACCGTTGATGGTAGCGATACTGTCACTCCCCGCCTGTGCATCTATTTGTCAGCCAGCGATCTTAGAAAAACACTGTGCATACCACCGTAATCGCCAAACCTGAACCCGCGTACCAGGAGCTGCTGGGGCGGCCGATTCGGGAACTGGGGCTTGCTTTGGCGGGGTCTCCGGTGGAGAGGTTTGTGGAGCAGCTTTATCGTGAGCTGGAGAGCAAGGGGCTGGGCAGGTTTCGTCCGGCTTGTTATTTGACGGATGAGTGGGGATGCCCGTCGGGGGAGCCGATTATTGGGATCCCGTTTTATCTGGCGCATGCGGCGCTGGCGCAACTGGAAAAGGAAACGCACGACCTGGAAGACGCGCGAGAAATCATGATGTATCTACGGCATGAGGCGGGTCATGCATTCACTTACGCCTACAAGCTGCATAAGACGCCGGAGTGGAAGCGGATCTTTGGACCCTTTCGCCGCCCTTATCGCGACAACTACCGGCCGGCTCCGTTCTCCCGCGATTATGTGCGGCATTTGCCGGGGTGGTATGCGCAGAAGCATCCGGATGAGGATTTTGCCGAGACCTTTGCGGTGTGGCTTACGCCGCGCTCGAACTGGCGGAAGCGTTATCGCGGGTGGGGAGCACTGGAGAAGCTGCAATATTTGAACCGGCTGGCGCGGAAGGCGGGGAGGAGCGATCCGCCGCGGCGGCGAGGGCAGGCGGATCTTACGGTGGAAGAAATGGAAACGACGGTGGCGGAGTTTTACCACTTGCAGGAGTCGGAACGGGAGGATGTTGCGGTCACGGAGCTGGCTCCGGATACGGATT
Organism: uncultured Acidobacteriaceae bacterium; assembly: GCA_963746205.1. Taxonomy (GTDB): domain Bacteria; phylum Acidobacteriota; class Terriglobia; order Terriglobales; family Acidobacteriaceae; genus Acidiflorens. The sequence goes on from CAVVAP010000032.1 coordinate 5,803, forward strand.
TGCGGGACATTTTTCCGGTGTCGAAGCGCCGGAAGTCGGGGGCGCCGGCGCAGGAGTTTCTGCGCCAGCATCGCAAGGCGGTGATCGACAAGGTGACGCAGTGGACGGGAGCGCAGCGTCCGCTGATTAAGACTTTGATCGACTCGATTGAGAAGCGCGCGGGGGAGCTCGAATTACGCGCGGATAAGATGCGCAGCGCGGAGCATCTGGCGGAAGTCACGGCGTATGTTACGGCGCTGGCGATGACTTATGTGGCGAAAGGAAAGTTTATACAGCCGTGAGGCAGGAGTTAGGTGTTAGGTGTTAGCCGTACAACCTAACATCTAACACCTAAGACCTGACACTTAACAACTGGTTCATGGAGGCGGAATGATCGGAGCAAAACTCAAGATCGCGCTGCTGTACGACTTGTGGAATGAAGATCCGGCGGCGGCGGCAGCCAAGGAAGAAGCGGAGCCGCCGCGCAAACCGCATAAGAAGGTAAAGAAGGCGAAGAAAGAGAAGACGGATCGGGAGGAGATATTCGACGCGCTGCAAAAATTGGGGCACGAGCCGTCGTTTCTGGAGTTGGATGGACGCCCGCAATCGCTGCACGCGCTTTCGCGCTGCGACGCCGACCTGATCTTCAATCTGACGGAATCCTTTGACGGCGACGACACCAAGGAGATGAACGTGGTGGCGTATGTCGATCTGCTGGGCCTGCGCTACACGGGGGCGGGGCCGCAGGCAATTTTCATGTCCCAGGATAAAGCCACGGCCAAGAAGATATTCGCGTTTCATGGCATCAAAACGCCGTTCTTCGCGACTTCTTACCGCGGGCGGGTCGAGCATGCGCACGACATTTCATTCCCGTTGATCGTGAAACCGTCTTGCGAAGATGGATCGATCGGCATCGACGCCGGGGCGGTGGTCAAGAACATCAAGGAACTGATGGAACGGGTGGAATATATCCAGGACGAATTCGATCTGCCGGCGCTGATCGAGGAATACATAGAAGGACGTGAGATTTATGCCGGCATCATCGGCAACCATGAGCATGCGCAGGTGCTGCCATTAGTCGAACTCGACCTTTCGCGCCTGCCGGAAGGGACGCCCAGGATTGCGAGCTACGACGTGAAGTTCGAGAAGAATACGGACGCGTACAAGCTGACCAAGTCAGAGGTGGCGGAGGATCTGGACGAAAGCACCAGCAAGCGGGTCCGAGACACGGCGCTTGCGGCCTACCGCGCATTGAAACTGCGGGACTATGGAAGGATCGATATACGTCTGGCCGCGAATGGGGACGTCTACGTCATTGAAGCGAATCCGAATCCCTGGCTGGCAACGGGACAGGAGTTTGCCATGGCCGCGAAAGCCCACGGGTTGTGCTACACGGACATGATCGGGGAAATCGTGGAGCAGGCGATGAGCCGCTACCCGAGTTCCGCGATGGCCAGCGCGGCGGGGACGCACTAGAAGCGGGAAACCATAATATTCACCGGAAGGCCCACCGCGCACCGCCCAGCACCATTACGATCACGGCAACAAAGATCAGCCGCTTTGCCGCGTCTTCGGGGATAACGTCCCAATCCCAATTGCTCAGGGCGCGCTCCCTGCCGGCTGCAATCTTTCAAAAGCGTCTTCAGCGCGTTGTAGTGCTTGCTGCACGTTGTCGCAAATATTCTCCGGCCCGACTAACTCTTCAAATTCCGTCTTTTGCATGAGCTGCAGCGGTTGCTCTCTGGCGCCGCAGAGAATGAGCTCGCGGCCGCTCGCTTTCAGGGTCCGCGCAAGTTCTTCCAGCGCGAAAAGCCCGGTCGCATCGAGAGCCGTCATATTTCGCAACCGCAAAATGACCACCGGCGGAAGCTCATGAAGGTGCTCCGTCACCACATCGATCTTGTCCGTCGCGCCAAACAAGAACGGTCCGTGGATGCGAAATATTGTCGCGTAATAAGGAATATCTTTGTCCTGAAGAATGTGCACGCGCCCATCTTCCACGTAGTCGTCCGTGACCTGCGACACGGTGGTGGTCGCGGCCACTCGGCTGATGAAGAGCAGCGCCGCCAGAATCATCCCGGCTTGCACGGCCACCGTAAGATCGGCGAAAACCGTCAGCGCGAACGTCACCAGCCACACGCTGACGTCGGTTTTCGTCAGCTTGAGCAACGACGGAATCTCCCGCCACTCGCCCATGTTGTAACTCACCACCATCAGGATTCCGGCCAGCACCGCCATGGGCACGAAACTGACGAGCTTCGACGCGAACAGCAGGATGGCCAGCAGGGTAAGGGCGTGAATCATTCCCGCCACCGGGGTTTTTGCGCCGGCGCGAATGTTGGTCGCGGTGCGCGCGATGGCGCCCGTTGCCGGCAGGCCGCCGAACATCGGCGAAACCACATTGGCGATGCCCTGGGCAATCAATTCCACATTCGGATTGTGCCGGTCGAGTCTCGCATTGCTCATGCGGTCGGAAACCACCGCCGACATCAGCGACTCAATCGCCCCCAGCATCGCAACCGTCAATGCCGGGCCCAGAAGTCCGTGAATGAGATCGGTTCGAAACGTGGGAATATGCAGATGCGGCAGTCCGCTGGGAATCCCATGGAAGCGCGTGCCGATGGTTTCGAACCGGCAGCTTGAAAACCCACACCGCCAGCGTACCCACCACCAGCGCCACAATCGCTCCCGGAATGCGGCCGGAAAGAGCACGGCACGCGAGAATAATGACAATCGTCCCCGCCGCCAACAGCCGTGGCTTCAAAAGAAATGCTGTGTAAAGTTCCGTGCCAGCGCCTCCATGCGCTGCCAGAACACGCCGGGAACGTTTTCCAGTCTGAAGGCCAAAAAAGTCTTTCACCTGCGTGCTGGCGATCAGGATGGCGATGCCGTTCGTGAAGCCAATGACGATCGGCCGCGGAATGAATTTCACCGCCGTGCCCATGCCCGTCAGCCCCATGACGACGAGAATCACTCCCGCCATCACCGTGCACATGAACAGGCCATCGACGCCATGGACGGCGACGATGCCGGAGATAACCACGACGAAAGCGCCGGTCGGGCCGCCGATCTGGGTGGTGGAACCGCCGAGTGCCGAGATCAGGAAGCCTGTGACCATCGCGCAGTAAATCCCCGCTTGCGGGGTGAGTCCCGAGGCAATCGAAAACGCCATCGCCAGTGGCAGCGCCACCAGTCCCACCGTTACCCCGGCAACCAGGTCATGCAGAAATGTATTTACATTGTAATCGCGAAGGCAGAGCACCGATTTCGGGAGCCAGCGGTCGTTAAGATGAAGATGATGATGAGCGGGAGTGGATTCCATCGGAAACACTCATTATCGCAAGCATTACGCGCCCGTCATAGTCCCCAAAAGGGTTGGGAAGGATTGTGCCGTTGGGGCTGAGGTGTGCCCCAGTTTCGCGCCGGTTCTTGAGCACGCGAACCTGGGGCAATGGAAGATCGCCACGGTTGAGTTCAAGTGAAAACGCGGCTACAGGTACGCGCTAGAACTTGTTCCAGAGATACTGATTGTAGACGTCGTGGTGGTATTGCACTTCGGGCGCTTTCACAAATGTACCGAGCAGCCGGGCGCAGCGGTCGGCCGAAGCTTCCTTCAGGTCGGCGTAACGGCCTTTGACGTCGTCGCCCATTAACTTCGAAACCCAGTCCGACTTGCGGAAGTCTTCCAGAGCTTTGTAGATATTGTCGGGCAGGTAGCGTTCCGCCTGGCGCAGGTTCTTGATTTTCGAGGTGCTGCCCTCCAACCCCGTCTTAAAGATGGAAAGCATGACGAGATAGGGATTGGCGTCGGGAGCGACGGAGCGGACTTCGACCCGCATGCTGCGCTCATTGCCGATGGGAATGCGGATCATGGAACCGCGATCGACGGCCGATGCTTTGATCTGATTGGGGGCTTCGAAGTGGGGATCGAGGCGGCGATAGGCGTTGACGCTGGGGTTCAGCAAGAGGCAAATATCGTTGCCGTGGGTCAGGATGCGGTCGACGAACTCCCATCCCGCCTTGCTCAGTTTCTCCTCTCCTTTGGGATCCCAGAAAAGATTCTTACCGCTCTTGCTGATGGAAACATTGGTGTGCATGCCGCTGCCGTTGACGCCCACCACGGGCTTGGGCAGGAAGGAGGCGCTTAAACCCATGTTGCGCGCCACCTGACGGCAGATGAGTTTATAGAGTTGAATCTGGTCGGCCGCGGCGACCACTTCGGCATAGTTGTAGTTGATTTCGAACTGCGAGGGAGCCACTTCGGGGTGGTCTTTTTCGTTCTGGAAACCCATGGCGCGCTGCACTTCCGCAGTGGTATCGATGAAGTTGCGGAGCGGATCGCCGGGCAGGGAATGGTAGTAGCCGCCGGTATTGACGTATTCGAATTTGCCGGTCTCGTGGTAGGTGCGCTCGGCGTCCGGGCCCTGGAAAAGAAAGCCTTCGATCTCGTTGGCGGCGTTCAGCGTGTAATCGTGTTTTTTGTAGAGGCCTTCCGCGAAATTCTTGAGCACTCCGCGCATGTCGGCGGCGTAGGGCTCGCCGCCTTTGTCGATGACTTCGCCGAAGACCATGACTTTGCCGGGGCCAAAAATGTCGGCGGGGCCCCAGTAGAAAGCGGACCAATCGATGCCGAGGCGGAGATCGCTTTCGCGTTGCGCGGTGAAGCCGCGGATGGAAGAACCGTCAAAGGTGAGATTGTCGTAGCTCTTGACGAGGAATTTCTTGTCGTAATCGAGCATGTGCAGGCGGCCTTCGAGGTCGCTGAACATGACGGTGACGGCCTTGATGCGGGACTCGTCGGCGAGGTATTTCAGGCGCTCTTCCTGAATTTTGTGGGGAGCAGTGCGGTCGAGGCGCTGCTTCTTCGCCTTCAAATTCATGACTTCCAGTTCGTCGTAGGGGATCGACAGGAAATTGCGCAGTTCGGTTGACATGCCTCTCCTTAAAGATTATGGGCTACGTGAAGTGCGATTGACCGGAAAACGATTATATAGGCTAATGCCTCCGAGGTTCCCAGACAAATCGAAATCGTCGATGGGATGGATTGACGGAGTTGATTTCGGCTTCGCGAACTTTGCACGGTTCACAGTGCAGAGGTGAATTTTTGAACGGTCTGGCCTTCCGGCAAGGCCTGTAATAATTCCCGGGCGGTTTTCAGAAGTTCGGGGTGGAGGGCCTGGGGAGCGATCTCCACCAGGGGTTGGAGAACAAAACGGCGCCGATGCATGGCGGGGTGGGGAATGGTGAGGTCGGGTTCGTGCAGTATGAGGTCGCCAAAGAGCGCGATGTCGATGTCGATGATGCGGGCTGCCTTTTCGGCGATGCGCAGGCGTCCCATGTCGGTTTCGATGCGGAGGGTTCGCTGGAAGAGTTCTCTCGGCGTGAGATCGGTTTCGAGGGCGAGCATGCAGTTGAGGAACCAGGGTTGATGGGTGACATCGACGGGCTGTGTCTCATAGAGCGCCGAAACGGCGAGGGGGCGTCCCGCGGTTTCCAGTTGAAGCAGGGCAGAACGGAGGTGAGCGGCGCGATTACCCAGATTTGACCCCAGCGATAGATAAGCGATGGCGCTCATCCGCATAGTTTCAGGGCGAAGGAGGCAAGAATCCACCAAAAAAGAAGGAGTGGGCGTGTTGGCGCGGTCGCGTCGCCCGGTACTTAGGTTACTTCCTCGGCTCCGCGGGCGCGGCTAGTATCGAAACACTATGAATTTGGAATCGCTTCTTATCAGCCAGGACAGCACCTTGCTAGGGGTGTTGCGTCCGACGCTGGAGAAGATATCGGTCGATATACACGTATGCGAGGGGGCGGACCCACGCGGCGCGTTGCTGAGGACGCAAAAGTTCGATGCCGTGATTATCGACTGCGACGACCTGCGGAACGGAGTCGACCTTCTGAAATCGCTTCGCAAGACCGAAAGCAACGCGAAATCCGTAGCTTTTGCGGTGGTGAATGGGAAGACGACGACGCAGGAAGCTTTCCAATTCGGGGCCAACTTTGTGCTGCAAAAGCCGCTCTCGCCGCTGCATGCGGCGCGCTGCTTCCATGCCGCGCTCAATTTCATGGTGCGGGAGCGCTGCCGCTACTTTCGCCATCCGGTGGAGATGCCCTTGCGGATCATACTTCCGCGCAACCAGGAAATGACCGCCACCTCGACCAACCTGAGCGAGGGAGGAATGGCCATACGCAGCCTCGGCAAGTTGGCGGCGGATACGGAGGCGCGAATTCGATTCTCGCTGCCGGGCGCCAACGTGACGCTGGAGTTGAGAGGTCAGGTGGCGTGGACGGACGGCACCGGGCATGCGGGGATACGCTTTGTGGATGTTCCCCAGACCTCGCAGTATCAACTGGACAAGTGGCTGAGGGAGCGCTTGCAGGAAGAAATTCCCGAGCGATTACAGGGATACGTGGACATCGTTTAACTCTTCTCCGCTAAGCCCACAGCAGACGACGCAGCCCGTATCGAGATGGTGACTTGCGTCATTGAATTGCTGTGGCACTGTAGGACGATGATCACTCTGGACGAAAAAATAGCCAAAACCGAACGATTGTTGCGCCGGCTGGAAGCGGACGAACCCTACCTGCGGGCGCGGTTGTCGCCACTCGGCGCGGAGCACCGGCAAGACGCGACGGCATTCGCCGGGCGGGTGCGCGCCGAAGCGGAGGCGGAACTGCGGCGGCTTCGGCTGGAACGGGGCTTGCCGGGCGAATTTTCAAATGAGGTTTCGAGCGAATTTTCGAACGATGCAACCGTTCAGGAGCGGGCCGGTTGAATTCTTGGGCGGCCTGAATGGCTGCGGAGAAGCTCCGATCGCGTCGGCGCGGTACGACTCGATGACGGGGTTTCTCCGTGCGTGGAGGTCAGGCTTGGCCGGCGTAGCTCAGAATAGCGATTGCCAGTACTAGAAAACTGACGCCGAGGATCATGGTTCTGATGGGGCGCGTGCCGGTGCGCGCCCATTCTCCGGTCAGGACGCCGAAGATGGTGCTGGCGACCACGATGGCGGCAAGGAATAAAGGCCAGCCGATCGAAGTTCCGAGGGCTCCCAGCTTCACGGTGGAAATGCTGTAGAGGACGATGCTGCCATACCAGAGGAAACCCATGAGGGCTCCAATCAGCCAGTAATACCAAGTCCCCGACAAGCGCAGGGCGGCGGCATTGTGATTCTTGCGCATGAGAAAAAAACAATAGATGACGCCGGGCAGGAATCCGGCGTAGAGGCAAGGGAGCCACACGGCGTTTGACATCATGGCCACGCTGGCTCCGTGCTGCCGGGCGGCTTGTTGGATGCTGCCGCCAAAGGCCAGCCCTAAATTCAGCATGGAACCGAGAATGCCGGAGGTGAAGGCGAGCAGATAGCCTCCCCAAAAACCGTGCCGCGCATTTTCGCTGGCCTGCTGGAGAGCGGTTTCGCGGTGCTTGCCGGCGAGTCCGCACAAGGCGACGCCAATGATAATTACGAGGATGCCGAAAATAATCAGTCCGCCCTGGCGGGTCATGATCTGGTCGGAGTGTTGCGCCACCAAGGGAGTGAGGGCTCCGACGGCGGCGGAGGTGCCGAGGCAGACGGCGAAGGTGATGGCCAGTCCCAAGCGGGTGAGGGCGAGTCCGAAAAAGACCAACGATACGCCCCAACTGGCGCCGAAGAGCACCATTTCCGCCAGCGTTCCCGTGGAAACCGCGGAGTAAGTCGACCAGAGTCCTGGAACGGTGAGCCAGGCGATGATGGTGGGGACGACGGCGACGCCGAGCACGGAAAAGGCAAACCAGGTATGCTCCCACTGCCATTTTTTATTGAGCTTCATGGGGAGCGCGTAGGACGCATTCATCAGCGCCGCGAACAACACCAGCAGCAGTGCCTGTACGGTTTGCGAGTTCATGAAATTGCCTGCGTGACGCGGAGGATTCCGAGTCCGGCGATGGGCGAACTCGCGCGTCCCGGCCTCGAGCAGAGGAGTATCAAGCCGAGCTATTGGAGCACCGGGGTTGGCGTATGTCAACAGAATTGATGACATGGTGTGATGCATGCGTGCATGGAGCGGCGGCGCGGGCTAGGCGAGGGGCGGGGAGAGAGGGTCTTCGAGGCCGCTGGTCCAATCGCCGGCGGCAAAACCTTCGAAGGCATTATTCCGATTAAAGGTGCGGGTATAAAGGCCACCGAAGTAGCGTTCCACCTCGGTCTCGATTTTGTCGAGCGGCGTTTTGAGCAGCATGCGCACGTACTGCTCGTGGTTTTCCCTTCGGTTGGCGAGCGGGATGCGCGAGGAATAGGCGCGGGCGATGATGAAGATGTAGGGATTCATCAGCAGGTTCAAGGTGCGGTAGAGGAGCGGCTGGTTGGCGGCCTTCCAGATGGTGCGATGGAGTTCCATGTCAGCGTGGAAGAAAAGCTCTTCGTCATTGCGGGCCGCGGCGGTCTTGAGTTTCTTGAGCGCCTTATTCAGAAGGTCGGGAGCATCGACGGAAAGGTTCTCCCGCATATAGCGCACGCTGAGCCCTTCGAGTTTGGCGCGCATGCGGAAGATGACGTGGATTTCGGCGAGCGAAATATCGCGAATGAAAGTGCCCCGCCGGGAGGTGGTGACGACGAGTCCGTCGCGCTCTAGGCGCAGCAAAGCTTCGCGGACGGGGCCGCGGCTGACTTTCAGTTCCTGCGCCAGATCTTCTTCAATGATGCGCTGGCGGGGGCGGAGTTTGCCGGCGTGGATGGCCTTGCGCAGATGGGCCTCCACGCGCTTGCTGGCGGAAACTCCACGCTCTGGTTTGGCAGAATGGGGCTTCGGAGTGCGCATTCCAAGTGGTCAACACTTATAAGCTGGATTGCGGCGAAAGGCAAGGGCCGCATGAGGGGTTAGTTGTCCCAGCGGAAAGGGCTCGGTTTTTTTGCAGTTTTCCTGGCGCTGCAAAGGCTTCGAAACCTGAAAGTAAACGCTGCGCCACCCCAAAAGTAATGTGCAGGTTGACGACTTAGCTTCCTGGCGGAAAGCGCGATTTATTCCATATCTCATACGAAATACCTCGAAACGGGCGGGAAAATTCCAATTGCCAGAGAAAGTAGGGCCAAGCTGACTGAAGGGCGCTTATCCATCGGCGCGCCAGTCCGGCGAAACGGCTGATTTCATTTTTGTAGACATTAGTGTTGACAATATTTCCCTTGACACTGACCTCCGCATGCGTTAACTTCCCGGACGGTTCATGAGAGTTTGCAGAGCCGCGTCGGCGGATTGCAGCCTAGCGTGCAAGCCCGACAAACTCCGTGCCAAACAAATACCCCGAGCCGGGGCGCATTCGAGATCGCAAGCGCAGTCGTACCTAAGGAGACTCCACGATGAACTCCGCCACCTTTCGCTTTTTGACTCTTCGTTTCCTGACACTCATCGCAATTCTTTCCCTGGTAAGCATTGGCACACTGCACGGGCAAACCGCCGTTACGGGAGGCATCGAGGGCAACGTTACAGACCCCTCCGGCGCCGGCGTTGCGGGAGCCACGGTTACGGCCACCAACGTACTGGATTCTGCGCCGCGCACCACGGTCACTAATAACGACGGAGCTTACCGGTTCCCCAGCCTGATTCCGGGGACCTACAGCCTCACGATCAAGAAGGAAGGATTTGCGCTGTTCACGCGAGAGGGCACACGCATTGACGCCGGCATCGGCGTGCGAATCGACGCCAAGTTGCCGCTGGCCACGGCCACCTCGAAGGTGGAAGTGAGCGGCGAGGCGCCTCTGCTGCAGACGGATAGCGCCGAGATCAATGAGACCATTCACTCCACGGAAATCAGCAGTCTGCCGACGCTCGGCAATAACATCACCCGGCTGTCGATTCTGGCTCCCGGAGTGTCGATGCCTTCGGGGCAGCTCGACCTGCACCCGGAAAATGCGGGGTCGGACTTTAACCTGAACATCAACGGAGCGGCGCCAAACGCCAATGGCCACCTGCTGGATGGAGTTGAGAACACGGAGGCGATTCAGGGGCTCTCGATCATTGTGGCTCCGAGCGATGCGGTGCAGGAAGTGAAACTTGCGACCAGTGATTACGACGCGGAATACGGCAAGGTGGCGGGCGGACTTTGGCAGATCACGACGAAGTCGGGTACGAACGCGTTTCACGGATCGCTGTTCGAGAACTATCGCACCTCGGGCTTCAACGCCGCGGACCAGTTTACTGAACATGCGAGCGGCATTCCCGGCAATCGCTGGAACCAGTTTGGTGGCAGCGTGGGCGGGCCGGTGATCAAGGACAAAGTCTTTTTCTTTGGCGACTACCAGGGGATGAGAAACAACCTGCACACTTCGGGCAACGAGGTGGTGCCGATCGACGCATTCAGGAACGGAGATTTCAGTTCGGTCGCCTCAATTGATCCAATCTATGATCCCGCCACGGGCAATGCCGACGGAACGGGACGAACCCAGATCCAATGCGATGGCGTGCTCAACGTAATCTGCCCGGACCGAATCAGCCCGGCGGCGAAAAACCTTCTAGCCTTGCTGCCGGAGCCGAATTATGTCCTGGAGCGGGCCGAACGCACAACTACCCGATTTCGCGGGCCGCCACCCTCGGCCAGGACCAGTTTGACACCCGCGGCGATTACTATGTCACTTCAAAAACAATTGTGTTCGGTAAGTTCAGTTACTTCAAGGCTAATTTCAATCACCCAACGGTTCGGCGTCGCGGGCGGCGGGCCGCCACTCGGAGGCGCGGGCGGTGGCAAATGCGGGAATTCTCGGCGATCACGACAAGAGCGTAATGTTTGATTATCAGCATACTTTTTCGCCGACTTTGCTGACGGACGCTCGATTCGCATTCTCGCGGATCTACATCCCGGAGTTGCAACTGGATTACGACACCAATGCAGCCACCAATGTCGGCATTCCCAACATCAATCTGGGGACGGTGTACACGTCCGGATTGCCGGAAATCGACATCAGCGATCCCACTCACCTCCTTCACGCATGGGCGACTTCGGGTTGCCATTCTTTGAGACGCGAGGCGAACTTCCAGTTCTACGACAACTGGACCAAGATCGCGGGTCGTCATTCCTTCAAGTGCGGAGGCTGATATTTCGAAGTTCTTCGGCATCCGGACCGACGTAAGCGGCCGCGGAGATTTCAAAATCGCGCAGAGTCTAACCGAGCCTAAATGTTCCCTATTGACCCAAGTTGTCGGTCGGGATATTGCGGTCTGGCCTGAGTTTCCTTGCTGGGCTATGGCGGCGGCTTTGGCCGAGACATTACTCTGGTGCAGCCTCAGGAAAAGCTGTGGAAGATGGCGTTTCTACGGCCAGGATACCTGGCAGGTTACGCCGCGGCTGACCCTGACCGGCGGTCTGCGCTGGGATTACATGAGCCCAATCTTCACGCCCGAACGGACAGAGCGATGGACAACATCGATATCGCGACCGACACAGCTTTTGTTGACCAACCTGGCCGGCAAATACGCCGGAGTTACCACTCCAAGACGGAATTCTCGCCGCGTCTTGGAGTGTCCTACCGCTGTTCAACGACACGGTTCTTCGCGGGCGGATACGGCCGCAGTTACTACATGAATCCGTACGGAGCAGGGTTCGGAACGCAGGGAGGTGGCTGGCCGATCAAGCAAAGCCAGATCGATGCCGCAGGCCAATCCTTATCCACCACTGAGTTACACGCTCGATCAAGGGCCGGGCGCACCGCCGGCGCTTCCGCCGTATCCGGCGAATGGCAAGATTTCATTTCAAGGGCGCACCGGGCGGTCAGCGAATACTTTGTGGGGGTTGGAACCTATCCGCACAGCTACAACGACACCTTACAATGTGACCTCGAGCATGCGTTTCCGCATCAATCACCGCTTCGGTTGCTATGTAGGAAACATCGGGCGGCACTTGTGGGACAACGTTGACGTCAACCTGCCGCCGCCGGGACCGGGCGACTACAATCCACGCGCGAACCGTTCTTCGCCAGCTATGGCTGGGCGGTAGGGAGAATACCAACGGAACAACGCGGTTTACAATGAACCCGAAATGAGGAGTAACTACAACTCCCTGCAACTGCACGCTGAAAAGCGCTTTCACCAGGGATTGTATCTGATTGAGTAGCTACACTTGGGCGAAGTCGCTTGACGTGGGAACATTCGGGCCGGAGAACATCTTTTACTTCTGCAGAACTACGGCCGTCGGACTCGTGCGGCCGTGGAGTTTTGTCAGCGCGGCCAATTGGCAGCTTCCGTTCGGCAGGGCAGGGCTTTCGGGAGCAACTGGAGCCGGGGCGCGGACGTGATCGGGGCGGCTGGGCGCTCAGCGGAATCTTCAATTTCGAGGCCGGGCAGTATTTCACTCCCTATTGCCAATAACGCGTCTTTGAACTCTCCGATCTATTTGCGGCCGGACAGGATTGGCGGCGGATCGGTGTCGCATCCGAACCGAAACGAGTGGTTTAACCCGGCGGCCTTTACGGACCCCGCGCACTACACTTACGGAGACTCCGGCCGCAATAGTCTACTGGGACCGGGCTTCGGGGAAGTCGACCTGTCGTTGACCAAGTCCTTCACCATAACGGAGCGAGCCAAGCTGGAATTTAAGTGGGATGTGTTCAACGCCCTGAACCGCGAGAACTTGGCCGGGCCGAACACCAACGTCGACCAAAGCTATCGCCGGTCAAATTTCCGGCATCGTTGACTTCCGGCGGCGAATGCAGATTGGAGCTCATCTCACCTTCTAGCTAAGTTCTGCCATCCAAACGGACTTGCCTCGGCCCCAAACCGAGGCAAGTCTGATTTACGGCCGCTTTATATTCAGGCTGGATCTAGCGCGGTGTTTGGTTTCCGGTTCTCGGTTATCCAAAAACAACAGGTCAGGCGGATTCGCGACTGCGAACCCGCAAGCTTACGTAAAGACGCACCGGCGAGGTTTAACGGCTTGAGAACATTCGTACTGATCGTTAGCTGCATCTGCACGGCTATCAACGTCAGCTCGGCCCAGGTATCCATCGGCAAGTCACCAACCGGATGGGTGCTAAGCAACGGACACATCCAAATGATGCTGGTTCGCGCGGGCCACTCGGTAAAGTTGAAGTCGCTGCGTCGCGAAGGGGGCGCGGAGTGGGGCGTCTCCGGCACGCCGTTGCTTGCGGTTCCTGACAAAGCGGGCAAGTCGTACCAGTTTGCGGATGACACCATCGCCGATGTGGAGAGAGGCGGCAAACAGCTTACTCTGCGGTTCAAGTGCGAGGACGGCGGGCTGCTTTCGTTGCAGTTGAAACTGTATCCCACGGGCGCGGTGATACAGACGGCGATGCAGATCGAAAATCGCGGTCCGCACAGCTTGCTGCTCGATGCCCACGTGGATCCGCTGTTTCTCACGCTGAAGAATCCGGCGGGCGGGCTTAAGGTTTATTCTTCGGCCAAAAGCGGGCATGGATTTTATCCGGCGGCCAAGGGTGCAGCGCAGCATGATTTTACCGACTGGCTGGTGCTGGAAAATGAAGTGGCGGGAGAATCGCTGCTCATCGGCGGCGAACCCGGCCTCGGAGTGCTCGGGTGGAAGGCCAGCATTCGATCCACGAATGTTCAATCCGCGAATGCCGGCACGGTGGTCCGCGCGGGCACAATTCTGATCAAGGAAAAGGATAGGAATCAGAATCACGATAAGAAGTCCGGCCGGCTGCGACCTTTGAACTTACGCCCGGGGCGACGGTGGAAAGTCCGTTGTCTTTCTTCGCGCTGGCCCGGGGAGATACGGACGACGCGGGTAATGAAGACCTTCCGCTATTTGAAACAGTACGTATTTCAGGCGCCGCTACCCGATTCTCCATTGGTGACTTATTGCATCTGGCTCACGGAAAAGAACAGCGAAGACGCAACTGCTGAAGGAACTCGAGCCTGGCGAAGAAGTGGGCTTCGACGTTTTTTATCATGATGCCACTTGGTACGAAGGCGCATCACTTATTCCGGGAATGAACGATTGGACGTTTGGCCTGGGTAGTTATAAGGAGGATAAGGAAAAGTTTCCCCACGGGCTCATGAAGGATTCGCAGACGCGGTCCATGCCAAGGGATTAAAGTTTGGGCTATGGGTCGATCCCGGGAACGTGGATGCGTCGCGCGTCACGTCGGGCGAGATTCCACCGAATGGCTGGCGATGATCGATGGGAAGACGTATTGGCACGACGCATCCTTCTTTACTCCCACCAAGCAGCTTTGTCTGGGCGATCCCAAAGTGGTGGCGTGGATTGAAAAGCAGCTGGGAGACATCATCGAGAAGTGGCATCTGGATTGGATCAAATGGGATCCCTCTTCGACTGTAAGCTACGAGTGCAATCGTACCGACCATGGTCATGGAAAGAGCGATGGCGCTTACGCCGCCTTTCGCGGGCGCATGGAGATAATGCGCTATCTGCTGGAGCGTTTTCCGAATCTATCTGGCTTTGAGTGCGACCCCGCGCTGCAATTTGCGCGAACCAATCCCGGCCCGCAGAGCTCTGCCGGGAGGATACAGGAACGAATTTATCACCGGCCCCATGCTGAGCCCGAACGTCTGGGGATCGCTGGCGTCGGCGGGACACGGCGATGCGGGAGGAGAATACCTGACGGAAAGCTGGTACAGCGCGTCCGCGCTCGACTATTATTTTCGCAAGCACTTTACGCATGGCGTGACCTTCGGCAACATTAACGGGATGTCGTCGCAGTTTCTGTCGGCCGCGCCTCCCGGCTTTGTCGAGGCTTTCGAACGCAACCTGCTATTTTTCAAGCAATACCGGCACCTATTGCTGGAAGATGTCTACCATCCGAGTTTGAGCACGGAGGGATGGAGTTCGATCCAATACGTAAAGGCGGACTCGTCCGAATCCGTGGTCTACATTTTTCGCGATAAGTCGGAAAGCTGCCGACACCATCATTCGATTGCGCGGTCTGGATGCCAAGGCGCAATATCGAGTTACCAGCCTGAATGACCGTCCGGGACGGGATCGCGAGATGACGGGCGAGGCGCTGATGAAGGGAATCACAGAGCACTTGCCCAACCAATGGCTGGCTGCCGGCGATGGCGCCATCAAGCAATTCGCCGACCAACAACAATACGGATCGGATATATTGCTGCTTCGACGCTTACCGTGATTTCGCCGGGTGCGCGGTAGAGTAATGCATGGATCGCGTCGTGACTTCCGAGCCGGGGCTGGCACGTCAACTGGGACTATTCGACGCCACCATGCTGGTGATGGGCGGCATTGTCGGTTCCGGAATATTCATCAATCCCTACGTAGTGGCGCAGCAGGTGCACACGCCGGCGCTGATTCTGGGCGCCTGGATTTTCGGCGGCATCATCGCAATCGGCGGGGCATTTATCTGGGCGGAGTTGGCGGCCACTCTGCCGCAGGTTGGGGGACAATACGCTTACCTGCGTCAGGCTTATCACCCGGCCGTCGCATTCCTCTATGGATGGGTGTTACTGCTCGTTATTCAGACGGGAGGGATGGCGGTGGTGTCCATTACCTTCGCGCGTTACTTCCTCGAACTTACCGGTCTGCAAACGCCTGATTGGGCGGTCGCCGCCACCGCGCTTGCCATCCTGACGCTGATCAATTGCCTCGGGGTAAAAACCGGCGGGCGAACCCAGAGCGCGCTTATGGTGATGAAGATTGCGGCCATCGCGGCGCTGGTGGGAGCAGGCTCCTTGTTGGCGGGCCGCCATGGCGGGACTTCGAGTGCAGTTGGTTTGACTGCACGGGGCCGGGAGTGGTCGCTTCCCGCATTCGGCGCCGCCATGGTCCCGGTTCTTTTTGCCTACGGCGGATGGCAGACGGCAAACTTCCTGGCGGCGGAAATAAAGGAGCCGAAGAAAAATCTGCCGCGCGGATTGCTGCTGGGCGTGGCGGGTGTGGTCGTGTTATATCTCGCCGTGAACTGGGTGTGCCTGCGCGCCCTGGGCCCGCAAGCGCTGGCCGCGACCAGTACGCCCGCCACTGCCGTCATGCGTCTGGCGTTGGGACGCCGCGGAGCAACCTTCATGGCGGCGGCGATCGCCATCTCGACGCTCGGCTTTTTGAGCCAATCCATACTGACCGCGCCGCGCGTATATTTCGCCATGGCGGAGGATGGTTTGTTTTTTCGCGCCGCGGCGTGGATCGATCCGCGCACGCGCGTTCCCGTTATCGCCATCGGGTTGCAGAGCGTCTGGACTATGGTGATCGCACTTTCCGGCCGCTATGAACAGATACTGAATTACGTGATCGCCATGGATTTTCTCTTCTTTGGCTTGAGCGCGACGACTCTGTTTGTATTCCGGCGCCGGGCCGCGCTGGGCACAATGAAGAACGCGCAGGGATATCGGGTGCCCGGACATCCCGTCACCACCGCGCTTTTCGTGGCCATCTGCTGGTGGGTGGTGGGGAATACGATTTATCGCTATCCTCACAACAGTCTGATTGGTTTCGTCGTCCTGCTGGCGGGGGTTCCGGTGTACTGGTTCTGGAGCAGGCGAATTCAGTAAATTTCGATTCGCGCTTGTTGCGGCGGGAGAGGAATGCATGCACGGTTCGCGGGTGGACGCAGTCTCGCAATATCTGGCATGGTCCAAACTGCATTCGCAGGCCCGGTTTAATCTGGCTTCGAGCGGAGTGATGGATTATCCCCTGGCGGAGTTGCCGGTGAGCGTCGGGGATCTGGAGCTGGGCGGGACGGGTCCGTATGGGTTCAAGCCCCTGATGGAAAGGCTGGCGGCGAAGGCGGGCGTGCCGGAAGAGTGCCTGGTCTATACGCAGGGAACATCGATGGCGAACTATCTCGCGCTGACCGCGCTGGTGGGGCCGGGCGATGAAGTATTAGTCGAGCGGCCGACCTACGACCCGCTGCTGACCATACTCGAGCATATCGGAGCGAAAGTGTCGCGCTTTGAACGGCGCGCGGAGAAGGGATTTCGCCTGGGATTGGGAGAGCTGGAGCGCAGGCTGACCAAGGGAACCCGGCTGGTGGTACTGTGCAATCTGCACAATCCCAGCAGCGCGCTGGCGGACGAAAGCACGATGCGCCAAGTAGGGGAAATGGCGGCGCAGGTGGGAGCGCGCGTGCTGGTGGATGAGGTGTATCTCGACACGCTATTCGAGCAGCCGTGGCGTTCCTCGTTTCACCTGGGAGCGAACTTTGTCGCCACCAGCAGCCTGACTAAAGCGTACGGACTGAGTGGACTCCGTTGCGGATGGGTACTGGCTCAACCTGAGTTAGTACAGCGTATGTGGCAGATTGTCGATTTCACTTATGGCGGGGCGGCGCATCCGGCCGAGTTATTAGCGGTGATCGCGCTCGACAATCTGGCGCGGGTTCGCGAGCGCGCCCGGGCGATCCTGCAGACGAACCGAAGCGTGATCAACGAATTTCTGGCGGCACATTCCGGACTCGATTGCGAACCTAGTAAGGTTGGGACGACGATATTTCCGCGACTCAAAGCCGGTCACGCCGAGGAATTTGTTACTATGCTGCGCGGGCGGTTCGAGACCAGCGTGGTTCCAGGTGACTTTTTCGAGCAACCGCAGCACTTCCGCATGGGATTGTGCGGCGATCCTGAGATGTTGCGCGGCGGGTTGGAGCGCCTGAGCGCGGCGCTTGATGCTTTCGGAAAGTTACATACGTAAGGCTGGAGTATTAACGAGCGGTTGTGCGGTGCTAGGTGACACTGTCTGCGCGTCGCGGAGAATGATCACGGGATCCCACACGATCGGATCGGGGCGGTTGTCGTTGTTGTTACTGTCATTGTCATTGCGGTCGTGATCGCTCATATTGTGCTTCAGCACGAAACGAATCTTGTCGCCTGCGATAACGCGAAGGTTGGTAATGTCGTAGTGCAGCGGCGTATCGTAGTGCGGAGAAACCTCGGCCCATCTTTCTGCCGGCCAAACCTGTCGCGAGTTGTGCAGAATTTTTACAAAGCAAGACGCCTGATTATCGGCGCTGGGATCTTTGCGGACCAAGCCAGAAGTGCTGACCCAGCCCGAAGACGGCACGATAAAGGTGCGCGACAGATCGCCATGCGCCGAAGGCTGCATCCAGATTCTTCCTATCCGGCCTAATCCAGAGCCTACCCATCGGCCCTCGTAACCACTTTTATCCCATAGTAAGTCTTTGAAAGTGTCATCGTCAGTATCATCCCGGGCTGACTGTTCATAGGCCCAGTGGTGGATAGCCTGCTCCGCCGAGAAATCGCCGAGCGCTTCGAAAGTGAGAGGATCGCCGGGAATCTCTTTGGCGGTCGCTGCCGGGCTGCGGTTGCCGTCGCCATCCACGGCCACGACCTCATAGAGCCGGTCGAGTTCATGGCGCGCGGTATGGGAGTGATCGAAGAAAAACGTTCCTTTCGCGGAGCGGCCAACGGGCGCTCCATTCTTAAGAATGTCGTAGTAAGAGAGCCAGTTATTATCGTGACTGGGAGACCAATGCAGCTCGATCCCCTGGACGCCGAGGTTCGTTCCCCAGCGCTTGGTGACGTCGGAGGGTGCTGTGGGAGGGATATGATCGGTGCCGGATCCGGGATAGGACGACAGGTTTAGAAAGATCAGCTCGCCCGGTTCAATGTGATCGAGGGTGATTCCGTTGGACATGAGTTCGGCGCCTGATCGCCGAACATTGAGCCGGGAAAAGGCGGCGCGAACCTGATAAATTTTCGCGCGCACGAGACCGCGGGGATAAACTACGATTGACTTGGAATCGCTCTGCAGCGTCACGGGCTGGGAAAGGTGGGCGTACTTGAAGCCCATCGCGTCGGGATAAGTGCGACTCATGTCGAGTTCGGCTGTCGCCAAAAGTTCATTCCCTCCGCTATCATCCGCACGCACCAGCGATAGCGTATAAGTTCCGTGGTTGTTTCCGGGATCGGCTTGACCCAGCTGAGTCACTGTCATTGGCTCTGGCACCTGTAACGCCATCCCAAAGAAGTTCTCCGTCGAGCGTCGCGTCGCGCCCAGTTTGACGACTTCGGTCACGAGCGACTGTTCGCTGCCGGCGGATTGATATTTCACATTTAGCGGTCCGAACTCCTGCCCGGGCACGCCGTAATAGCGATATGCTCCGTCCGCTGGATCCTCATAAATCCCGGTTGCAACGGTCGCGGCCGAGGTACTCGCGACCAGGTTCATATCGCCGGGGCCGCCGCGATACTGGTCCGCAAGTTCGGTCGACGGTTTGGTCAGGCGGCTAGTGACAAAGTAAGTTGATCCGCGCTTGGCGTGCTTGATTATAATGACGCCCTTTGAACTATCCCGGTTCATTCTTTGGAAATACCAGATAGGGTCGTCATGAGTCACCAGCGGGCGAAAGACGTGGCTCCAGCGCCCGACCACGCCTTGCGCCGCGAGATAGTGATAGAGGTCCCAATCCTTGCGAATCGACTCCACATCGGCACCGTCGCCCGGATCGCGATACCAGGTAGGGTCCATGCTCAAATGGGTGCGGTCGGTGGAAGGGCTGTAATAGGTGTGATCGAAATCAACCACGTTATGGAGTTTATCCGGCGGGACGAGGAGCGAGGTGTAATAAGCGCTATAGGGTCCGACCCCGCCATCGGTGTACTCACCGGAATCGGCAAAACGCGCAATATTGTAACTGATCCAGCGTCCGCCACCATCGCAGGCGTCGATTCCGCTCTGAGGATGGTCGCTCTTGAAGCGGCGGAGAAGGCTGCGAAAATTTTGATCGGCGGCAAGTGCGTCGCTATCATTGGCACTGGCGGCGGGTGCAATATCGTAGCGCCACTGATAGTCGCCCCAGGACTGAACGCTGTGATCTAATAGTTCGGCTTGCCAGTCTACCGTGGCCGGAATCGACTGCTCGAGAGTCTGCTGCCCGGGGATCAACCAATCGGGGTGGCGCTGGGCCACTTGTGACTGCGCCGTCGCCAGAAAGGTGGGATACCACAACACCCACTTCATGCCATACTTCTGTAAGTAGTCGTTGGTGCGCCGCCAATCAGGGGCGTTCCATGTTCCCCATTTGTCGTACCATCCGGCGTCGTCCCACAAAACGTCGGTGCCCGTTTCTCGCAAGAGATCGACATAGCGCAAGTCGAGCGCGAGCCTGCGACCCCAGTCATCGGCAGAGGGAGTGCCTCCGTCGCCCACCCAAGGGTCTGGCCAATCGACCGCCCAACGCGTCTGGGCGAAGTAGTCCGGATTGGTGAAGTCCCACAGGTAAGCATATTGCCAATCAAGCAACTGATTGCCGAGTTGGTCGAGGCCACCGGTAAACGTGGCAGTGAAGGCCTGCGGTGTGTCGATCTGCGCGCCCGGCGCCAAGTCTTTCTCGAAGCCGGCTAAATCAAGAGTTACGACGGGTTGCGCGTCTGGTTCGCCACCAATCGTAAATCGCCAGTGTCCGAGATAATCCCAACCGATCGCCAGGCCTTCGTTGGCTGTGGGATCGAGAAGAAAGATCAGGGGTAGAAAACTGCTGTAGTTACCGGACTGAATGCCACCGTTTGAATCGAGAACGCGCCGATAATCCGGGGGCATGGGCTCGGTTTTGAGAAGCTGGCTACCGTTGTAATTACCGCCGCCAGTTATATAGTTGAATTGCTGGGCGTGGGTGTCGGAGTTGAGTCTGCCGGCTCGGAGAAAGTCTACGTCGCGAAGATGAATCGGACGAGCGGAGGAGTTTGCTATCGTTATCCATTGGCGAATCACTGCCGTGCCAGGATAGATAAGATAGTGCTGGGTGACTCGCAAGCCGGCGGCTTCGAGTTCTATGTCGAGCTGAAGTTCACCCTGGGCTTCGGTGGCAATGTGGTCATGGCGCAGCGTCCAGCGCCAATCTGGCGCCGACGTATCCCGTCCGTCGGCTACGAATCGGATTTCGGCGGGCGCGTCGCCGGCTTTCTGGTATTCGCGTCCGGAGACTTTGTTGCGCAGGGAAACGAGGGAAAAGTGTCCCTCGGCAAGACGAACTCTTCTCTCCGTCAGCGCTGTTCCGAGTATCCAGTCGTCGCCATCGCGTCGAACGTAGGCGTCGTGACTTTGGACGCTGGTCTGCGCCTTGAGGAGGGACGCTGACAAGAGTGCCGTAACAATAATGAGAAGCAGAAAGAGCCGAGTTAGATTTCGACTGGCGTGCAAGCTAAGTCCTCATCTTATTTGGTTAGGCCGGTTGCTTTCCCACCTGACGCGGCCAGGCGACGAGCGGCAAGTGGGTCTGTTCTTCAATCTCCAACAGGCGGTTGTATTTGGCGAGGCGTTCGGACTGCCGAATCGATCCGTTCTTGAACTGGTCGGCGTGCCATCCCACGGCCAAATCGGCGGCCCAGTTATCTTCCGTCTCACCGCTGCGTACGCTGAGCGTGACGGACCATCCGGCAGCACGCGCCTGACGATAGGATTCCATTGCTTCCGTAAGCGTACCAATCTGATTTACCTTGAGCAGCAAGGCATCGCAGGCATCGAGGTCGATTGCGCGTTGGATGCGAGCGGGATTGGTACATAGGAGGTCGTCACCCAGAGTAAGTGCGCGACCAGCGATGGCACGCCGCAGTGTGGGCCAGTGATCCCAGTCATCTTCGGCGAGGCCATCTTCGACGCTTATTATGGGATAGTGATCGAGCCATTGGGCTATGGTCTTGATCATGCTGGCGCTGTCGAGAGTCTCGCCGTCTTTGTGGTAGCGGTGATCCTGGTAAAAATGGGTGGAAGCGACGTCGATGCCGAGAAAAACGTCCCTGCCAGAGACATAGCCTGCGCGTTCGATGGCTTCCACGGCGAGGGCCAGCATCTCTTCGGCAGAGCGGCATGGCGGGGCCAACCCGCCTTCATCGGCGGTAAGAAGGCGCATCCCGTACTTCTGTAATATAAGTTCGGCCGCCGCCTGATAGATATCAGATGCGGTGACGAGAACTTCGTCGATGGTGCGTGCGGACAGCGGAATTATGAGCACATCCTGCACAGATACTTGCTGCCCGGCGTGCTTACCGCCGCTGAAGAGATTGATGGTGAGGCGGGGGAGCGTGCTCGCGGATGCGCCGGAAATCTCCTTGCTCATCATCCTTTCGCCAAGCATGTCCGCGAAGTGCGCGTACAGAGGGAGGCCGCTGGCCAGGGCGCTGGCGCGCGCAAAGGCCACCGAGACGGCGAGAATGGCGTTCGCACCGAGACGGGATTTGTTGGCGGTGCCGTCGAGCGCAATCATGGCGCGGTCGAGGTCAGCCTGGTCGACGAGGATGCGTCCGGCGAGCGCGTCGTTGAGGGCTCCGCCGATGTTGGCGGCGGCGCGGCGGCAACCGAGTCCCTGATAGCGGCGGGCGTCGCCATCTCTTAGCTCAAAAGCTTCGGCGGTCCCGGTGGAGGCTCCGGAAGGAACGGAGGCGGAGGCGGAGATTCCACCATCCAGAACACAAGTCGCGAGAACTGTGGGGCGGCCGCGGCTATCGAGAATTTCACGTCCAGACAGTCGTTCAATGGTTGGCATAAGTTTCAATCTTGTGGAGAAATTCAGCAATCAGGTCGGGCACGGTGGATGGAGGATTGAGAATAAGGGCAGTTACAGCCGCAAGTTGCCGAGTTACTTCTTCGGGAGATAGATACTCGAGGGGGGATTTCCCCGCCACTCTCGCGAGCAAACAAGCCATGGTATGTCTTACCACTCGCGGCTCCAAGGCTCCAGACCAATCGAGCGGCATCACTTCCTCCAGATAGACCTGCCAGAACAATTCGGCGGCGCTGGCTAAGCGGGCGCGATATTCGGGCAGATGATGCGCCTTGCTGAGGAAATGGGTTAAGGCAAATCCGACATCGAAGGCGGGATCGCCGAAGTGAACCACTTCGTAGTCGAGCAGAATCAGTTTATCGCGATAGAGCAGCGTGTTCTTGGGGCTAAAGTCGCCGTGCACGAGACTGTGTTTGCGATCGCGGGTCTCCCTGGCGAGCGCGTTGAGAAAGGCAGCGGCGGCAGGCACGCTCTGCGCGGTATAAAGATAGTAGGGCTCCATGCGGAGATTCTGGAAGTATGTGGTGTCGGCAAACTCGCTGCGAAATTGGGTGGCGGATTGCGACGACTTGCGATGGATGGTACCGAGTAACAATCCGAATTGCTCGAAGTGGGCGGTAATAATTCGTCCGGCGAGCAGCAAAGATTTCCAGTTTTCGTGCGGATCGGGAATGGCTGCCATCCCCATGACATAATTCGGCCTGTCTTCGAAGATGAAGGCGGGGGTCGCACCCGGGGGGGCGAGAAGGTTGAGGGCGCGCAAAGCCTTCGCCTCGATTCCGATTCTCTCGGGATTGCTGAACCAGTCGACATGGACGCGCAGTTTGGAGAGCGCCTGTTTCAGCACCCATTCCCGGCCATCCGGCCAGCAGACCTTGACGGTGCGATTGGAAACGCCGCCGCAGAGCTTCCTGCATTGCACGGATTCGCCGGATTGCACGCGGCCTTGCGTGGTCAGATATTCACGTAGCGCGGCGAAATCCTCGATGTCCAGTTCCATGCGCGGCGACTCGGCGATGAGATTCATGTCAACAATAGTGTTGACATATGGAAATGCCTCGAATAGCCTACCACAGCCGATGATAACCTTTGGGTAGAACGGGCCGCCGGTTAAAGGGCTATTCTGGTTTGAGATTTGCATCTTAGAACTATTTATGTCAGGAAATTTCAGGACTTAAATTATGAGCGGAAGGCTGGCGGGAAAGATCGCGGTGGTTACGGCCGCCGGGCAAGGCATAGGACGCGCCACAGCGCTTGCCTTCGCGGATGAGGGAGCGGCGGTTTGGGCCACTGACATCAACGAAGCGTCGCTGGCGGAATTAAGCACGCAGCAACCGAAACTCCGAACCCGGCGCCTCGACGTGCTGGCGGGAGAGGACGTGAAGGCGTTCGCCGCCGAGGTGGGACCGCTTGACGTTTTGTTCAACTGCGCCGGATATGTCCATCACGGCTCGATTCTAGACTGCACGGAAAAGGACTGGGATTTTTCCTTCGATCTCAACGTGAAATCCATGTATCGCACCTGCCGCGCTTTTCTGCCAGCCATGTTAGAGGCGGGCAAGGGGAGCATTATTAATATCGCGTCGGCGGCCTCCAGCATTAAAGCCGCACCCAACCGTTTTGTTTACGCCAGCACCAAAGCGGCGGTGATTGGATTTTCGAAAGCGATCGCCGTGGACTTTATTCGCCGCGGGATACGCTGCAACGCCATCTGCCCCGGAACCGTGCAATCGCCATCGCTGGAGCAGCGGATCGCGGCGCAGGGCGATGCCGCGAAGGCACGCTCCGAGTTTGTGGCGCGGCAAGCGATGGGCCGCCTGGGACGGCCGGAAGAAATCGCGGCCCTGGCGGTGTATCTCGCTTCCGATGAATCGGGTTTCACCACGGGTCAAGCGCACATTATTGACGGCGGCTTCACCCTCTAGACATGTGGTCTGTTGTAGAGGCGGGCGAGAAAACTCCGGGAGAAGAAATGAAATTGCTGCGTTATGGTCCATCCGGCAGGGAGAAGCCGGGCGTCATGTCTGCGAATGGCGATATCCACGATTTGTCGGGGTTGGTTCCCGATCTGGCGGGGCAGTTTTTGCTGCCGGAAGCGATTTCGAGACTGCAAAACACCGACATTTCGCGCCTGCCGAAGGTGGGCGGGCACCCGCGCCTGGGGCCCTGTGTGGCGGGGGTCGGGAAGTTTATCTGTATTGGATTGAACTACTCGGATCACGCGGCGGAATCGGGCATGCCGATTCCGCTGGAGCCCATCATTTTCATGAAGGCGACGTCGTCGATCAGCGGTCCGAACGACGTGGTCGCGATTCCGCGCGGATCGAAAAAGTCGGACTGGGAGGTGGAACTGGGCGTGGTCATCGGGAAGCCGGGGAAATACGTGGCCGAGGCGGACGCGCTTTCTCACGTCGCGGGATATTGCGTGATCAACGACCTTTCAGAACGCGCCTTCCAGTTGGAGGGAACGGGGCAGTGGGTGAAGGGCAAGAGCGCGGATACCTTCGGTCCCATAGGGCCCTGGCTGGTTACGCCCGATGAAGTGCCGGATCCGCAAAATCTGGACATGTGGCTGGAAGTGGACGGGCATCGTTATCAGCAGGGCACGACCAGAACCATGATTTTTGGAGTGGCATATCTGATCAGCTATGTGAGCCGGTTCATGAGTTTGCGAAGCGGGGACATCATTTCCACGGGCACGCCGCCGGGGGTGGGGCACGGCTGCAAGCCGCCGGTTTATCTGCGTCCAGGCAATCGCATTCAATTGGGAATCACGGGTCTCGGCGGACAGACGCAGGAAGTTGTCGCCGATTAAAACGAATATGGAGTTTGTCATCGCGGCGCAGAAGCGCTGCGCTAACCAAAGGCCAGTATCAGGCGACGTTTTTCCTCTTCCGTCCAGGATTATTCAGCGCACGATGCAATCGGGGTAAACTATGCAGGGAATTTATCGCCCTGCAAACAGATAACTTCGCCCAATTGAGGTCAGCCATGCCCACTGCCACGCGCACGAATCCACTTTCGTTCTTGACGGAACAACTTGAGGAACTGAAGGCCAAAGGCACGCACTTCAACCTGCGGGTGCTAGAGGACGAGCAGGCGGCGGTCTGCACTTTTGACGGCAAGCGGGTGATCAACCTGGCGTCGAATAATTATCTGGGGTTTACGACGCATCCCAAACTGCGGGAAGCGGCGCTGGAGGCGACGCGGAGGCATGGCGTGGGATCGGGCGCAGTGCGCACCATCGCGGGCACGATGAAGATTCACTTGGAACTGGAGGAGAAGATCGCGCGCTTCAAGAACGTGGAGGCGTGCGTCGTGTTTCAATCGGGATTCACGGCGAATGCGGGGACGGTGTCGGCATTTCTGGGCAAGGACGACTTCATTATTTCCGACGAACTGAATCATGCCTCGATCATCGACGGCTGCCGGCTTTCGCGAGCGAAGATTCTGGTTTTCCGCCACAAAGATGTGGCGCACGCGGAAGAACAACTGGCGAGCGTGAAGAATCAGCCGGGGAAGAAGTTGCTGATTACGGACGGCGTTTTCTCGATGGATGGAGACATTGGGCCGCTGCCCGGGTTATGCGAGGCGGCGGAAAAATATGGCGCGATCATGATGGTGGATGACGCGCACTCCTCGGGCGTGCTGGGGCGGCAAGGGCGGGGCACGATCGATCATTTTGGCATGCACGGGCGGGTCGATATACAGGTGGGCACATTGTCGAAGGCGATTGGGGCTTTGGGCGGATACGTGTGCGGAACACGGGACTTGATCGACTATCTTTATCATCGAGCGCGGCCGTTCTTGTTTTCGACTTCGCATCCCCCCTCGGTCGCGGCGACGTGCATCGCGGCTTTCGATGTACTGCAAAAAGAGCCGCAGTGGATGGAGCAGTTGTGGGCGAACACACGCTTCTGGAAAAAAGAACTGGGGCGGCTGGGCTTCAACATCGGGGGGCAGAGCACTCCGGCGAGCGAAACGCCGATTACTCCGATCATCATTGGCGAGGGACGGCTGGCCATGGATTTTTCCCGCGAACTGTTTAAAGAAGGCGTCCTGGGGACGGGCATTGCCTTTCCGACGGTGCCCGAAGGCAAGGCGCGGATACGGACCATCATGACGGCGACGCACACGCAGGACGAATTGCAACGCGCGCTGGAGGTGCTGGGGCGGGTGGGAAAGCGGATGGGGATTCTGGGATAGTGATTCTGGGATAGTTTCGCCGTGTCAGGGACGGGTGGTGGCCGCGCTCGCTCTACACAGTTTGGCTACCTGGTCGAGGACGCGGTGGGCTACTTCCCACTTGGAGGTTTCGGGGACGTCGATAACCTCGGTTTGAGTGAGAATGGTGACCGCGTTGCGTTCGGAATCGAAGCCGATGCCCTCACGAGAAACGTCGTTCACCACGATGGCATCGAGCGACTTCGAGGCCAACTTCCCGCGGGCGTTTTCCAGCATGTTTTCGGTTTCGGCGGCGAATCCGATAACGATTTGCGAGGTTTTGTGGCGGGCCACTTCGGCGAGAATGTCGGCGGTGGGCTCGAGCTCCAGGGTTAGCTCGCCCTGGCGCTTGATCTTCTGAGGCGGCGCGGTCTTGGGGCGGAAGTCGGCGACGGCCGCGGTTTTGATGACCACGGTGCTTTCGGGAAGAAGTCGCAACACCGCTTGCAGCATTTGTTCCGCAGTCTCCACCGGGGTAATTTCAGCGGCGGGGGAAGCGGGAATCGAGGTTGGTCCGCTGACGAGCAGGACGCGGGCTCCGCGGCGGAGGGCGGCCTCGGCAATGGCGTAACCCATGCGTCCGCTGGAGCGGTTCGTCAAATAGCGGACAGGATCAACTTTTTCGCGGGTGGGTCCGGCGGTGACAAGAATGGTCTCGCCGGCAAGATCCTGGCTAGCGCCGAGCGCTTGCAGGGTGGCGGCGACGACGGCTTCATTCTCCGCCAGGCGACCGGAGCCGGTCATGCCGCAGGCGAGGTAGCCTTCTCCCGGCTCCACGATGCGAACCCCGCGCCGGCGCAAAATTTCGAGATTGGCTTGCGTGGCGGGATGATTCCACATGTTGACGTTCATGGCGGGAGCGACCACGACGGGAGCGGTCGTGGCGAGATAGAGAGTGCCGAGGAAGTCGTTTGCGATGCCCTGGGCAAAACGCGCCAGGACGTCGGCGGTAGCAGGGGCGACCAGCAGAGCGTCGATGGACTGAGCGACCGCGATGTGCTCGATGGCGGAGTCGAGGTTGGCGGGAGCGCCGGCTGATTCCGGGGCGAAGATGTCGGTGATAACTTTTTCTCCGGAAAGGGCGGCGAAGGTGAGGGGGCGAACGAATTCCTGGGCGGCGCGGGTCATGACGACCTGCACGCGAATGCCGCGATCCTGCAAGAGGCGGAGAATTTCGGCCGCTTTATAGGCGGCAATTCCGCCGGAGACTCCCAAGGCAATTTTCATACACATGTGGCGCGGAGGCGCGGTCCGCGCGATACGGTCCAGGACCTAACCCGGGTTCAAGGGCCTCGGCGTACGCGAAACCCTGGAGGGTACGCGCCGCAGGGAGCTACGCGTCTTCGGGGAAGACTTTGATCATGGTTTCGCCGCCGCCATCGAGGGGCAATTTCGGAAGTTCCGGAATGAGCCATTTGACCTTGCCGGCCTTGATTTCATCCTGGGCGATGCGGCACGGCTTCCGCGAACCGGTGTCGATGACGGGCGGCGCGCCGCCCTGGAGTTGGCGTGCGCGTCGCGCGGCAACAAGAATGTAGCGATAGTTGCTGTCGAACCCTTCAATCAGTTTCATACAGTCCCTCCCCCGAAAAATCAGCTGCGTTTTACGACCTGCGGATGAAATGACGCGACAATGGGTTGCACCCGTTCCCGGACCTGCTCCAAGCGGCAAGCTCTGGCGGAAGCCATGAGCTCGACTTGCTCTTCGGAAGGCGGCGTGCCGCGGTGCAGTACCCTTTCGGCCAACACAATATCCCGAAGTTGGTCCGCCGATTGCTTGAGCAGGTTGTTTACTAATATATAGTCGTATTTCGAGTAATTCTCAATCTCTCGACGGGCCGTGTCCAACCGGCGACGGATGACGGCTTCGGGATCGAGGCCGCGACTCCTGAGGCGTCGTTCCAAAGTTTCCCAATCGGGGGAAGTATAAAAATGCTGACGGCGTCAGGCACGCGTTCCATGATCTGGCTGGCGCCCTGCACGTCGATATCGAGCAGCAGGTCGTGGCCGCGTTCGCGGGCTTCGCGGAGAAAACGGCGGGCGGTACCGTAATAGTTTCCGAAGACGTCGGCGTATTCGAGGAATTCATCGGCGGCGATCATGGCTTGGAATTCCTCGCGGGAGACGAAAAAGTATTCCTTGCGGTTCTGCTCGGGACCGCGAGGCGGGCGGGTGGTGTAGGAGATCGAGAAATCCAGGTCGCGAACCGTTTTGAGCAGTTCGGCAACGAGAGTGGATTTGCCCGAGCCCGAAGGGGCGGAAACGATATAAACAATACTCATCGCAAAAAAGGTCTCACTCCAGATTCTGCACCTGTTCGCGGGATTTTTCGATCTCCGACTTCATCAGCAAACCCATCTCGGTAATTTTCAGAGCGTCGCCTGCGAGGCCGGAAGTCTTGGAGAGCAGGGTATTGGCTTCACGGTTCATCTCTTGCAAGAGGAAGTCCATCTTCTTTCCCACTTCGCCACCCTGATCGAGCAGGGCGAGAAACTGGTTTACGTGGGCTTTGAGGCGGACCAGTTCTTCCTGGATATCGCTGCGGTCGACGAGCACGGCTACCTCTTGCATTAATCTTTCCTTCTCAACGTGGGCGCCGAGGAGTTCGAGGATGCGCGACTGGAGGCGGTCGGAATAACTGCGCAGGATGGTGCTGCGATGGGCTTCCACGGCGGCTACGGCTTTTTCGAGATTGGCCATGCGGGCGCGCAACTCGGCGGCGATGGTTGCGCCCTCCTGCTCGCGCATGGCATTGAGGCGGGAGAGCGCTTCGGGCAGCAGATTCAGCACAGCCGATTCCAATTCATCGCCCGACTTGGCGGGGCCGCCATCCATGGCTCCGGGCATGCGGAGGACGACGTTGAGATCGGGTTCGCCGGAGAGGGCGAACTCGCCGGCGGCGGCACGGAAGGCGCTTACGTAGTCGGCAATCAGGGGTCGATTGAGGGCGACGCCGTTCGTTCCGGAGCGTTCGAGATTGAGGATGACTTCGAGATGTCCCCGGGCGAGTTTCTCTTTCAGGACGCGGCGGAGTTTCATCTCCAGCGCGTCGGTGTCGGAGGGCAAGCGGAAATGAAGGTCGAGAAAACGATGGTTCACCGCTTTCAGGGAGAAGGCGAAGGCCAACTGGGCATGGACATGGCCTTTGACCTGGGCAAAACCCGTCATGGAGCGAAGCAACATAAAACGTAACTCGTGAAGCGGGACTGTGGCGCGTACAAAGTTTCCATGCGCGCTTTCCGCGGCTACTACGTGGGCATTTCGGCAAATTGCAATTCGTAAAGCCGGCGATAGGTGCCCAGTTTCTGCATCAGTTCCTCATGAGCGCCGATGTCGCTGATGGCGCCGTTTTCGAGGACGACGATGCGATCCGCCCGTCTTACCGTGGAAAGGCGATGGGCGATTACAAACACAGTACGCCCAGTCATGAGATTTTGCAGCGCCGACTGGACGAGAGATTCGGACTCGCTGTCGAGGGCGGAAGTGGCCTCGTCAAGAATCAGAATCGGGGCATTTTTCAGGATGGCGCGGGCGATGGCGAGGCGCTGCCGCTCGCCTCCGGAAAGACGCACGCCGCGTTCGCCGATCATAGTGTTGAAGCCTTGCGGGAGGGCGCGAATGAACTCGTAGGCGCGCGCGGCGCGCGCGGCCTCTTCCACCTGCTTCTGGGAAACGTGGGGCTGACCGTAGGCGATGTTGTTGCGCACGGTGTCGTTGAATAATACGGTTTCCTGGGTGACGATTCCTATCTGCGAGCGCAAGGATTCGAGCGTAACCTCACGGACGTCGGTGTTGTCAATCAGGATGCGGCCGGCGCTGACATCGAAGAAGCGAGGAATCAGATGGACGAGGGTGCTTTTGCCGGCGCCGCTCGAGCCGACGACGGCGAGTACCTCGCCCGCCTTTACCTCGAGATTGAGGTCATGGAGCACGATGGGCGAAGTCTCGACCCGCTCATAAGAGAAGGAGACATTGGCGAAGCGGATGGAGCGCGCGAACCGGGCCATGCGTTTTGCGCCCGGCTGCTCGCGGACTTCATCTTCCATATCCATGAAGCGGAAGATTTCCGACGACGCACCCACGGCCTGCTGAAAATTGTTGTTGAACATGGCGAACTTGCGGACGGGATCGTAGAGCTTGAAGACGGCGACGATGAAGGCGAGAAAAGTTCCAGCGGTGAAGAGGTGGTGATTGATCTGGTTGCGGCCCATGAGCACGAGCAGGGCGATGGCGATGGAGCCGAGGATATCCATCAGGGGAGAACTGATGGCAAAGGCGGCAACGAAGCGAAGATTGGCGCGGAAGAGGCGGCGGGCGGCGGCGCGGAAGCGGCCGACCTCCCAGTTCTCCATGGCAAAGGCCTTGACGATGCGGTTGCCGGTGATGGTCTCGTGGAGGATGTTCTGGATTTCGGCGAGTTTATCCTGGCCGCCGCGAGTGGTGGTGCGAACCTGGCGGCCGATTTTTCTGGAGGAATACAAAATCACGGGAACGAAGAGGAGCAACACCCAGGCCAGATTTCCGCCGAGGCGAATCACGACGGCGGCCACGAATACGAAGGTAAAAAACTGTTGCAGGAATTCCGCCAACACGCTGGACATGGCGAACTGCACCTTCTCGATATCGTTGACGATTGTGGAGAGCAAGGTGCCGGTGGTGTGGCGGGTAAAAAACGCGGCAGAACTGCGCAGGATGGCGTTATATAAATCGTCGCGCAGGTCGGTGATCATGCCGAAGCCGGCGTAGTTGATGAGCAGGGTTCCAATGTAATCGAAGATTCCCTTCAAAACTGTGGCGGTGACCAGGGCAAAGGCAACCATGGTCCAGGGATTGTGAAAGTGGGAAGGAATCAATTGCTGGAGGTCGAGAAAGCGCTGGCTGCCCGGCAGTTTGAGCAGCGGCATGGTTCTTTGGGGTGAATCCGGCTTTAGAACGGTATCGAAAATCGGGCCGATGAGGAGGACGCGGCCGGCGTCGAGCAATCCCACCAACGCCATCAGCACGACCGAGGCCAGCACCTGCCACGAGTAGGGCAGAACGTAGCGCAACAGTCGGGGCAGGGGAGGAGCGGG
Organism: uncultured Acidobacteriaceae bacterium; assembly: GCA_963746205.1. GTDB lineage: Bacteria > Acidobacteriota > Terriglobia > Terriglobales > Acidobacteriaceae > Acidiflorens. The sequence goes on from CAVVAP010000032.1 coordinate 37,505, forward strand.
TTGGGGGAGCGATGTATTAGTGGTGGCATTCGCCTGAGCCTTCGCGTCCGCCAGTGTGGAGGTTGCCATGCGTGGTATTGCCAATTCTACATGCGATGGGGCGGAGAGTTGCGGAGGTAAGACGGGCCGGGTATTTCTGCGATGCCGGGTGGAGGGGCGGCGATGGTGAACGGTAGGTCCTCCGCGCTGGACCGCTCACTGAATAAAACTTACTTTGGGCTGTCGCGATGGGCGACTTTAACTTTGTAGCCGGCTTTGCGGAGGCGTTTGTTGACGTCTTCGGCGATCATGACGGAGCGATGCTGGCCGCCGGTACATCCGAAACTGATGGTGAGGTAGCTCTTGCCCTCGCGGATGTAATGGGGCAGAAGGTAGATCAGCAGTTCGGAGATGCGGTTGATGAATTCCTGGGTCTGGGGAAACGACTTTATGTACTTGGCGACGCGGGGATGGCGTCCGGTAAGGGCGCGGAATTCGGGCACGAAGTGGGGATTGGGAAGGAAGCGCACATCGAAGACGAGGTCGGCGTCGTCGGGCAAGCCATGTTTGTAACCGAAGCTGACACAGGAGACGAGGATCGACTGCTGGCTTCCGGAATGCTGCTGGAAGCGGTCGGTGAGATGGGCGCGCAACTCGTGAACGTTGAATTTGGTGGTTTCAATGACCAGGTCGGCAAGGGCGCGGATGGCGCGCAGGTGCAGGCGTTCGGCGGCGAGAGAGGACCGGACGGAAGTGCCCTTGCCGAGAGGGTGCGGGCGGCGAGTTTCGCTGAATTTTCGCTTTCGGATGATTTTAGTTGTGAAATAATGTGTGCGAACTCATTGAGTTTATTTTGAACATCATCCAAGCTGGGTTTGTTAAGCCTCCCAAAATTTCTTTCAAATTTTGACCCGTTTTCAGCGTCACAAAAGTTGGTGGCCCCACATTGGGCGCCATTTGTCGCCCAACCACCTTTCTCCCAGGATCCGTTTACTTTATCCCCGCCCGATGAGACTCTCGCTGGGTGGTTGGTGACGATTTCAGATCTTGGGGCTACCTGTGACAACTCATGAATCGGTTGATCTGATAAACCGTGAGCTTGCCGGTTGTGGCCGGTACTGAAAGTTTGGGTCAAATTTGTAATTCGCTTTGTTCTCTCTAGAGGCCTACGATTTTCTTCATAATCATCTTCACTATCTCCTATGTA